>NZ_CP107575.1:0-1200000 GCF_025854375.1 Glutamicibacter sp. JL.03c
GTGAGCAGCGACGAGACCAATAGCATTGGTAGCTCCTGGCGTCAGGTCATTCGCAAGATCGAGGACGATGATCGAGTCAAAGCGCGCTACCGTGCCTTCGTGTCGTTGGCCAAGCCTCAGGGGCTGATCGGTACGACCCTGCTCGTGGCAGTCCCCAACGACCTGACCCGTGACATTTTGCAGACCCAGCTACGTGAACCGCTGGATGAAGCGTTGCGCGAAGTATTCCAGGATGACATTCGCTGTGCTGTGAGTGTCGATCTGTCGCTCTCTGACGAAATGGATGAAGAAGTTCCGGAGGCCAGCGCACCAGCACCGGCGGCCCCTGCGGTGACCGAAACTCCTGGCCCGCGGCCGCAGCCGGCTCCGCAGCCTACTCCCCCATCGAATTCCCAAGAATTCGGACGACTGAATCCAAAGTACATTTTCGATACGTTCGTGATTGGCTCGTCGAACCGTTTTGCTCACGCTGCCGCCGTCGCTGTCGCTGAAGCACCTGCCAAGGCCTACAATCCACTATTCATCTACGGTGATTCCGGACTGGGCAAGACTCACTTGCTCCATGCCATCGGCCACTACGCGCGACACCTCTACAAAGGCATCCGCGTTCGCTACGTTAACTCTGAAGAATTCACCAACGACTTCATCAATTCCATCCGTGATGACGAGGGCGCCAGCTTCAAGCAGACCTATCGCAATGTCGATATCCTGCTCATTGACGATATCCAGTTCTTGGCGAACAAGGACGCGACCCAGGAAGAGTTCTTCCATACCTTCAATGCGTTGCACAACCACAACAAGCAGGTTGTGATCACTTCGGATCTGCCCCCGAAGCAGCTGCAAGGCTTCGAAGACCGTATGCGTTCGCGCTTCGAGTGGGGTCTGCTCACCGATATCCAACCGCCAGAGCTCGAAACGCGTATCGCCATTCTGCGCAAGAAGGCCGATGCGGAAAATCTCTCGGCTCCAGGCGACGTCATGGAGTACATCGCTTCACGCATCTCCACCAACATCCGTGAACTCGAAGGCGCTTTGATCCGGGTCACCGCGTTCGCTTCCCTGAACAACCAGCCGGTTGATCTGGCCCTGGCCGAAACCGTGCTCAAGGACTTGATCAGCGAGGACGGCGCCCAGGAGATCACTCCGTCGACCATCATCAAGCAGACTGCCGAGTACTTCGGGCTGTCCATCGATGAGCTGAACAGCAAGTCGCGAACCCGGACCCTGGTCACGGCTCGCCAAATCGCCATGTACCTGCTGCGTGAGCTTACCGACATGTCGCTGCCGAAGATCGGTGCCGAGCTCGGTGGACGCGACCACACCACCGTGATTCACGCAGATCGCAAGATCCGTGAGCTCATGGCGGAACGTCGAGCGATTTTTAACCAAGTCACCGAGCTAACCAACCGCATCAAGCAGAGCCAGCGGGAACACTAAATAACAAGAAGCCACAGGTGTGGATAAATCTGTGGACGATCTGGTGACTACCTGCGGATAACGATACTGCCCGTGTGGACGTTAATAATCGTGGAACTGAGTTTCAACAAGTCCTTGGAACTCGGTGTCAGCTTCAACCACAGATTGTTCACATGCACAATTGCCATCAGGTCTGGAGATTTAGGGCTTATCCACAGTATCAACAAGGGTTATTAACACTCCTCCTTTAAACACTTATTCATCCAAATAACGAGTCCACTCCTGACCCTCGAGCCAAACCTGTTCAAATCCTTTTCTTCCGCAGCTCTCTTCACCAGATGAGATTGAGGACTGACTTTGCATCTTCAGGACGTGGCAAGATTAAGATGGAGAGAACGTGCAACTACCTGCTCTATGCTTAAGAACTTGGCGAGGGAACAACCTTCTTGGCCTGACTTAAGACTCAAGGGTGTCCGAAAGGCGGAATTTTCGTGAAGTTCAGCGTTGAAAAGGATGTATTGGCAGAAGCCGTATCCTGGACCGCCCGGTCCCTGGCACAACGCCCACCCTCACCAGTACTTGCTGGCATTTTGATCACTACCCATGAAGGCCTGGTTCGCCTCGAGGGGTTTGATTATGAGATTTCCTCGCACATTGAGATTCCTGCAGATATCTCTGAGCAAGGTTCGATCTTGGTCTCCGGCAAGCTCTTGGCTGAGATCACTCGTTCATTGCCTAATTCCACGGTGACCTTGGAAACCGATGGTTCAAAGATTTCGTTGACCTGTGGTCGCTCGCGATTCCACCTGGCCACCATGCCAGTTGATGAATACCCGACGCTGCCAGAGCTTCCAGCCATTGCCGGCACCCTCGACGGCCAGGCCTTCGCTGCTGCGGTATCACAGGTCATCGTCGCGGCGTCCAAGGATGACACCCTTCCGGTGCTCACCGGCATCAAGGTTGAGATTGAAAACGATCTGATCACCTTCTTGGCTACCGACCGCTACCGTTTGGCGCTGCGTGAACTGAACTGGACTCCGAACTCTTCGGAGATCTCGACTTCGTTCCTGATCAAGGCAAAGACCCTGAGCGAAGTCGCGAAGACCCTTTCCGGTGCGGGCGAATTGAAACTGGCTATCAGTGAGAAGGGTGACATGGTTGGCTTCGAAAGCTCCAACCGACGCACTACCTCATTGCTGATCAATGGCGAATATCCAAAGATCCGCTCGCTATTCCCAAGCGACACACCGATCCATGCAACGGTGCGCACCAGCGAGCTGATGGAAGCCGTCCGCCGCGTATCGGTTGTTGCTGAACGCAATACCCCAGTACGCATGGCTTTCACTGACGGACAGCTGACCTTGGACGCAGGCACCGGCGAAGACGCCCAGGCTGAGGAAGCCATCGTTGCTTCCCTGCGTGGCGAAGATATCGTAGTTGCCTTCAACCCGACCTTCTTGTCCGAAGGCTTGAACTCCTTCACTACTGACTTCGTGCGCTTCTCCTTCACCAGCGCGCCGAAGCCGGCAATGCTCACCGGGCAGAAGCAGCTGGACGAAGCCGACCAGGATCAGTACCGCTACCTCGTGATGCCCGTACGCTTGCCAAACTCGAACTAAACCAATTGCGTGGTGGATGGATTCTTCATCCACCACCTCGTTTCTGTCAGGACCCCGGTGTATATATCGCAGCTTTCCCTCACGAGCTTCCGCTCGTATGCGCAGGCCGACGTGCACCTGGCTCCTGGCATCAACGTGCTTATTGGACCCAACGGCGTGGGCAAAACCAACATCGTTGAATCCATTGGCTACCTGGCGAATTTGGCGTCCCATCGAGTCAGCAATGATGCCCCGCTGCTGAATTTCGGCGCTGAAAGAGCGCTCATCCGCGGCACTTTGCATCGAGGCAGCCAAAAAACCACGCTGGAAGTCGAAATCACCAGCGGCAAGCTCAACCGAGCTCGCATCAACCGGGCCAATCCTGTGCGCGCTCGAGAGATTCTCGGCATGGTGCGCACCGTGCTCTTCGCTCCCGAGGACCTGGCGCTGGTCAAGGGCGATCCTTCGCACCGGCGGAAGTTCCTGGACGAGCTGCTTGTCGCCTTGCGTCCGATCGAAGCAGGGACAAAGAACGACTACGAACGAATCGTGAAACAGCGCAATGCGCTGCTCAAGTCGATCCGTGGAAAATCCAACCTCACTTCCTCGCAGGAGAACACGCTTAAGGCCTGGGACCTGCAGCTGGCCACCTGCGGCGCCCGGCTCATTCGTGGCCGCCTCGATGTTCTTATGCTGATCAGGCCATATATGCAGGCGGCCTATGCTGATCTTGCCGACGGCGCCAAAGACGCCAAGGCGATCTACCGCTCGTCGTTGGAAAGTGAAGCCGACGAAAACACCGTTGAGGCCATCTCGCTCGAGGACCTGAGCCAAGGCGAAATCCAGGATCTGCTGCTGAGCGCCATTGAGGCCAACCGCAATCGGGAACTGGACCGCGGCATTTCCCTGTTTGGCCCGCACCGCGACGATTTGACCTTGATTTTGGGTCCCACGCCGGCCAAGGGCTACGCCTCCCACGGCGAAACCTGGTCTTTTGCCCTGGCACTTCGCCTTGCGGCCTATCGGGTCTTTGGCGACGATGATCCTCGCCCGGGTTCGGGACCGATCTTGATCCTTGACGATGTTTTCGCCGAACTGGACGCGACTCGTCGCGACCGGCTGGCCCATATTGTTGCCGGTGCCGAGCAGGTCCTGGTGACCGCGGCTGTTGTGGAAGATGTCCCCGAAGCGCTGAAGGGACATTTCTTCCAGGTATCCCCTGGCCAGGTCGTCGATGCGTGAACCTGAAGAACGCGACGAACATCGTTTTGATCCGGAGCTCGATGCCGCTAAGGCCCTGCTGAACCGGATGCGCAAGCTCGCTGAAGAACGCGGCGAGCGGCGCGTTGATGCGGCACGCATGGAAAAAGTCCGCAAACGCCAAGCAGCCCGGCGCGGCTTCATGGACAAGGGCGGGTCACCTGAGCCCGGTGCGATCCGGGACCCTCGAGCCATTGGCGAAGTGGTTGCCCGCCTGTCCAAGGCACGCGGCTGGAATACCCAAGTGGCCGTGGGATCGGTGCTGGGTCGTTGGAACGATATGGTCGGCGAGGATATCGCCGCGCACTGCAAACCTGAATCCTTTGAGGACACCGTGGTGATCGTGCGCTGCGATTCCACCTCATGGGCAACACAGTTGCGCTTACTCAGCCATCAATTATTGAAGAAATTTGATGCCGAACTAGGCCCGGGAATCGTGACCGTGATCAGGGTGCTCGGTCCTAATGCCCCTTCATGGCGCCATGGCATGCGTTCGGTGGCGGGGCGGGGTCCCCGGGACACCTATGGATAAGAATTGCTGATACGGCATATGGCGCGCTAACGGACCCGGAGGATGGATCCCCCCTCACTTGAGCTCCGCAACTGCCTCAGATGGTCAATTACTAGCTTTATGTGGCTGATTTAGGCCACAGAAGCACCGATTATTTTGCTCAACGCGGTAGAATTAGAGGTAGTGAAATGACTTTAGCGCGGGCTAAGCCCTGCGATGGGGTCCCTCCAGACCAAGATCGCCAAAAATGCCCCACTGGGCGCCAACGGTGATCGCGCGCCAAATTCGAGGAGTTCGTAGCACCCGTGCCTACTGAAAATGCTTCACCGCAGGATCCGGCAGAAAGCCAAATTCCCGCGGAATCGATGACTTCCAAAGTCGAACATACCTATGGCGCCCAGGATATTACCGTCCTCGAAGGACTCGAAGCGGTACGCAAACGTCCGGGCATGTACATCGGTTCCACTGGCCCTCGAGGCCTTCACCACTTGGTTTACGAAGTTGTCGACAACTCCGTCGATGAGGCATTGGCGGGATACTGCGACACCATCAATGTCACCCTGCAGGCCGATGGCGGCGTGCGCTGTGAAGACAATGGCCGAGGCATCCCGGTGGATGTCCACCCGACCGAGGGCAAGCCTACCGTCGAGGTGGTCATGACCATCCTGCATGCCGGCGGCAAGTTCGGCGGCGGCGGTTACGCCGTGTCCGGTGGCCTGCACGGCGTGGGCATTTCCGTGGTCAACGCGCTTTCCCGCAAGGTCGATACCATCGTGCGCCGCCAAGGCCACGCATGGCGCATCAGCTTCGGCAACGGCGGTGTCACCACCAGCCCGCTGACCCAGGGCGAGGAAACCGAGAAGACCGGCACCAGCCAGACCTTCTATCCGGATCCGGAAATCTTCGAGACCACCGAATTCGACTTCGAAACCCTGCGTGCCCGCTTCCAGCAGATGGCGTTCCTGAACAAGGGACTGCGCATCACGCTGACCGACGAGCGTACCCCGGTGAACGCCGAACCGGAAGCGGAAGTCGAAGAAGAGATCGAAAACCAGGTAGTCAAGCCGCGCACCGTGGACTACCTGTACAAGGATGGCCTGCTGGACTATGTCAAGCACCTGAATGCCGCCAAGAAGATCGAACTGGTCCACGACGAGGTCATCGCGTTCGAATCCGAGGACTCCGCTCGCGGCATCAGCGTGGAAATCGCGATGCAGTGGACCAGCGCGTATGCCGAATCCGTGCACACCTACGCGAACACCATCAACACCCATGAGGGCGGCACCCACGAAGAAGGCTTCCGTGCCGCGCTGACCGGCCTGCTCAACCGCTACGCCCGGGATAACAAGATCCTGCGCGAAAAGGACGACAACCTCACCGGCGAAGATGCCCGCGAGGGCTTGACCGCGGTGATTTCGGTGAAGCTCTCCGAACCGCAGTTCGAAGGCCAGACCAAGACCAAGCTGGGCAACTCGATCGCCCGCGGCTTCGTCCAGGGCGTGGTGAACGAGGAGCTCAGCGACTGGTTCGAACGCAACCCGAACGTGGCTCGCGACATCATCCGCAAGGCCCAGCTCGCTTCCCAGGCCCGCCTGGCAGCCCGCAAGGCCCGCGATAATGCCCGCCGCAAGTCGCCGATGGAATCCTTCGGCATGCCCGGCAAGCTCTCGGACTGCTCCTCGAAGAACCCTTCCGAGTGCGAAGTCTTCATCGTGGAGGGCGACTCCGCAGGCGGTTCGGCCAAGCGCGGACGCGACCCGCACACCCAGGCCATCCTGCCGCTGCGCGGCAAGATCCTGAACGTGGAGCGTGCCCGCCTGGATCGCGCGCTGGGAAATGCCGAAGTCCAGGCGATGATCACCGCCTTCGGCACCGGAATCGGCGAAGAGTTCGACATGTCCAAGCTGCGCTATCACAAGATCGTGCTGATGGCCGATGCCGACGTCGACGGCCAGCACATCACCACCCTGCTGCTGACCTTGATCTTCCGCTTCATGCGCCCGCTGATCGAACACGGCTACGTTTTCCTGGCAGCTCCTCCGCTGTACCGCATCAAGTGGTCCAACGCGCCACACGACTACGTGTTCTCGGACAAGGAACGCGACGATGCGCTGCTCGCCGGCCAGACCTCCAACAAGCGTCTGCCCAAGGACAACGGCATCCAGCGCTACAAGGGCCTGGGCGAGATGGACTACTCGGAGCTGTGGGACACCACCATGGACCCTGAATTCCGCACGCTGCGCCAGGTCACCATGGATGACGCCGCGGCCGCAGACGAAGTTTTCTCCGTGCTGATGGGCGAGGACGTCGAGTCCCGCCGCAACTTCATCCAGCAGAACGCCAAGGACGTGCGCTTCCTGGATATCTGATCAGCCGTGCCGATCGAATATCCACCGAAGACTTTTTGACTTATAAGGGAAAAAATTGAGCGACGAGCAAACCCCTGAGAACGAACCCATGGACGGCGAGGTCCTCGAGCCGGTCCATGACGGCGGGCGCATCGACCAGATCGACCTGCAGACCGAAATGCAGCGGTCCTACTTGGACTACGCCATGGCCGTGATCGTCGGCCGCGCGCTGCCCGATGTGCGCGATGGCCTCAAGCCGGTGCACCGCCGCGTGCTCTACGCGATGTATGACGGCGGCTACCGCCCCGAGCGCGCCTACAACAAGTGCGCCCGCGTGGTCGGTGAAGTCATGGGCCAGTACCACCCGCACGGCGACACCGCGATCTACGATGCGCTGGTCCGCCTGATCCAGGACTGGGTCATGCGCTACCCGCTGGCCCTGGGCCAGGGCAACTTCGGCTCGCCGGGCAACGATGGCGCCGCCGCCCAGCGTTACACTGAAACCAAGATGGCCCCGCTGGCCATGGAAATGGTCCGCGACATCAACGAGAACACCGTTGATTTCCAGGACAACTACGACGGCAAGAACCAGGAGCCAACGGTTCTGCCGGCGCGTTTCCCGAACCTTCTGGTCAATGGCTCCTCCGGCATCGCAGTGGGCATGGCCACGAATATTCCGCCGCACAACCTGCGCGAAGTCGCCGAGGGCGTGCAGTGGTATCTGAAGAACCCTGAGGCAAGCCGCGAAGAGCTGCTCGCCGAGCTGATGCTGCGCGTGAAGGGCCCGGACTTCCCCTCCGGTGCGATGATCCTTGGCACCAAGGGCATCGCCGATGCCTACCGCACCGGCCGTGGTTCGATCACCATGCGTGCAGTGGTCAACGTCGAGGAAATCCAGGGCCGCACCTGCCTGGTGGTCACCGAGCTGCCATATATGGCCAACCCGGATAACCTCGCAGTGAAGATCGCCGAGCTGGTGCGCGACGGCAAGATCGCCGGCATCGCCGACATGCGCGACGAGACCTCCGGCCGCACCGGCCAGCGCCTGGTCATCGTGCTCAAGCGCGACGCCGTGGCCAAGGTCGTGCTGAACAACCTGTACAAGCACACCGAGCTGCAGAGCAACTTCTCGGCCAATATGCTTGCGATCGTCGACGGGGTGCCACGTACCCTGCCGCTGGACGGGTTCATCCGCCACTGGGTTACCCACCAGATCGAAGTGATCGTGCGCCGCACCCAGTTCCGCTTGAAGAAGGCCGAAGAGGAGGCCCACATCCTGCGCGGCCTGCTCAAGGCCCTGGATGCCCTGGACGAGGTCATCGCGCTGATCCGCCGTTCGGCCACCACCGAGGCGGCCCGTGACGGGTTGATGGAACTGCTGAGCATCGACGAGGACCAGGCCCGCGCCATCCTGGACATGCAGCTGCGCCGCCTGGCCGCCCTCGAGCGCCAGAAGATCCAGGACCGCCACGCCGAGCTCGAGCGCATGATCGCCGAATTCCAGACCATCATCGCCTCCCCTGATCGCCAGCGCGAGATCGTCTCCGAGGAACTGCAGGAAATCGTCGACAAGCACGGCGATGACCGCCGCACCAAGGTCCTCATGGGCTACGACGGCGACATGAGCGTCGAAGACCTGATCCCTGAAGAGGAAATGGTCGTCACCATCACCCGCGGCGGCTACGTCAAGCGCACCCGCATCGACAACTACCGCTCGCAGGCCCGCGGCGGCAAGGGCATCAAGGGTGCCAACCTGCGCGGTGACGACGTGGTGGAGCACTTCTTCGTCACGTCGACCCACAACTGGCTGCTGTTCTTCACCAACCACGGCCGCGTCTACCGCACCAAGTGCTACGAGCTGGCCGAGGCCGGCCGCGACGCCAAGGGGCAGCACGTGGCCAACGTGATGGCTTTCCAGCCGGACGAGCACATCGCCCAGGTATTGGATCTGCGCACTTACCAGGACGCGCAGTACCTGATGCTGGCGACCCGCAACGGCCTGGTGAAGAAGACCCGGCTGGAGGACTACGACACCAACCGCACCGCTGGCGTGATCGCCATCAACCTGCGTGATGATGACGAACTCGTCTCCGCGCAGCTGGTGAGCGAATCCGATGATGTGATGCTCGTCTCGCGCAAGGGCCAGTCGGTCCGCTTTACCGCTACCGACACCGCATTGCGTCCGATGGGCCGCGCGACCTCCGGTGTGACCGGCATGAAGTTCCGCGAGGGCGACGAGCTGCTGGCCGCGGATGTGGTCCGCGAGGGCGCCTTCGTCTTCACGGTGACCAACGAGGGCTACGCGAAGCGTACCGACGTGGCTGAATACCGCGTTCAATCCCGTGGTGGCTTGGGCATTAAGGTTGCCAAGCTGAACGAGGAACGTGGTGAATTGGTCGGCGCGATGATCGTCGACGAGACCGATGAGGTGCTCGTGGTGATGGGCTCGGGCAAGGTCGTCCGCTCGGCCGCCGCCCAGGTCCCAGCCAAGGGCCGCGACACCATGGGTGTCATCTTCGCCAAGCCGGATAAGAAGGACCACATTATTGCGGTGGCCAAGAACTCCGAGACGCAGCTCGAGGAGAACTTGGAGGAAGATGCCGTAACGTTGGACGCAGAAAACACGATCGATCAGTCATCCACCGCGCCGGAAACCGAATCGGACGCCCAGGAAGATGACACCACTAACGGAGGTAACGCATGAGCACGCCCTCGACGCCACGCCCCAGCGGCAGTGCCCCGAAGAGCGAAGCGCCGCGACCTACCCAGGTAAAGCGTCCGGCATCAACTGGCACCGGTAGCCGCCCAGCCGCCGCAGGTGCCAAGCAGGCCGCCGGCCAGGCTCGTCCTGCAGGTTCCCGCCCGGCCGGCCAGCGGCCAACCGGCGCCCAGCGTCCGGCTAATGGCCAGGAGCGCCTGGTCCGCCCGGCTCCCAAGGCCAAGGTGCGCAAGGCCCGCTTGCTGGTTTCCAAGGTTGAGCCATTCTCTGTCTTGAAGCTGGCCTTCCTGCTGTCGGTAGCCTTCGGTGTGATCACCGTGGTCGCGGCCGTTGGCATCTGGGCCCTGCTGGACCTGATGGGTACGTTCGACGCATTCAACCAGCTGATCCAGGACGCGGTGGCTGAAGGCGGCTTCGACCTTCGCCAGAGCATGTCCCTTGGCCAGGTGGCTTCCTACGCGACGATCATCGCCGTGGTGAACGTCGTGGTCATTTCCGTCATCTCGATGCTGGGTGCGGTGCTGTACAACATTGCTGCTTCGCTGGTTGGCGGCGTCGGAGTGACCCTCACCGACGACTAGAAACACCCCTAGTCGAGCCCGGGTTTCATGCTGTGATGCATGACACCCGGGCTCGATTTGTATCTTCTGGAAATCCCCGGTAGAGTTTTATTTCGTTCCAAAGGGAACAAACAAAAGCAAGGGCGTATAGCTCAGGCGGTTAGAGCGCTTCGCTGATAACGAAGAGGTCCCAAGTTCAAGTCTTGGTACGCCCACGGAAACCTTGCTGGAGAGAAAGAGGAAGTAATGAAAAAATTCCTGGTTCTCGCAACGATTGCGACTGCTGCGGTAGTCTTGGTCAAGAAAGCGAAGGCTTCTTCGGAAACAAAGGAAACCTGGCATCAGGTAGCCGATAAAGTTTCCTAAAGCTTTTGGGGCCTTAGCTCAGTTGGTAGAGCGTCTGCTTTGCAAGCAGAATGTCAGGAGTTCGATTCTCCTAGGCTCCACAAAAGAGAGTGGCGGAAAGCATCAGCTTTCCGCTAATTCTTTTTGATTGATCCGCAATGGATCGGTCGGTGTGGAACACCAGATAAACAAATACGGGGCCTTAGCTCAGTTGGTAGAGCGTCTGCTTTGCAAGCAGAATGTCAGGAGTTCGATTCTCCTAGGCTCCACAGTCAAAGGACGGAAAGCTTATGCTTTCCGTCCTTTTCGATCCCCAGGCTCTGGCGCTGCTAGCGGCTGCTCCAAGCCATCCGCACATCCTGGTAGTGAGCCAAGAGCTGTTCGCCAATGCTGAACCATGAACGATCCTGCACGCTGCGCAAGGCAGCGCTGGCAAAGGCCACGCGCTTCGCGTCGTCGTAGGCCAGGTCGCTGACCCGGCTGCGCAGTTCATTGAGGTTTCCCGGCTGGTACAGCCACCCCGTGCGCGAAGAATCAACCAGATCTAGCGGCCCTCCGCGGCCCACGGCAACCACAGGCACGCCGCAAGCCATGGCTTCTTGAATGGTCTGGCAGAACGTCTCCGAGGCTCCCGGATGGACAAATACATCCATCGAGGCCATGACCTCGGCCAGGCGCTCTCCCGAAAGGAATCCGGTGAAGTGGGCGGTAGGCAGCAAAGCCCGTAGTTCGCTCTCTAACGGACCAGAACCCACGATGACAAGCCTGGTGTTCTTCAGATCCGCCAAGGCCTTCAGGTCGGCGACCTGCTTCTCTGCGGCCAGGCGCCCTACATAGCCGATGACCACCTCGCCATTCGGGGCCACCGCCGACCTGAACTGCTCGCTGCGGCGGCTCGGGGTGAACTGCGCGGTATCTACTCCCCTGCCCGAGATCTTCAATCGGTCAATGCCCAGATCCTGCAGCTGGCGGTACGAGAAAGTGCTAGGGACCAGCGAAAGGTCAGCTGCCGTATGGATTGCCCGGACATGATCCCAGAGACGCTGAGTCAGCCACGGCATCTTATAGCGCTCGGCATAGCTTGGCACTTCGGTCTGGTAGAGCGCTACGGTAGGGAGGTTCAATTCCTGGGCGGCGCGCAGTCCCTGCCAGCCCAGGATGAATGGGCTGGCCATATGGACGACATCTACGCGTTCGCGGGCCAGGATCTTGCGCAAGCGCCCGACACTGGTGGTGGCCACCCGGACTTCCGGATAACTCGCCAGGGGCATTGATGGCACCGTATGGATCGCGAAGCCCTTGTACTGACGGGGAACGCCGTGCCCCGTCAGTTCACCAGCTAAGGAACCTGCTGGCGTGATGACCACCGCGTCGTGCCCGGTAAGCGCCAAGTGGTCCAGCGTCTTGAGAATAGAGTTGGTAACCCCATTGAAGTGGGGAAGGAACGATTCAGCAACGATAGCAACCTTCACCCTTTCAGCATGGGGATCAACAGTGACATCAAAGTAAATATGACTGGGTCAGTTCATTAACTTCTGTCTTCCCATTTTCGGTAAGCAGCCATTGGTGGCAAGATACCGTAGGTGTTGAACGATAATTCCAGCGAGGTCCGCGGCGCAGCTGACACCGCAAAAATTGAAAAAGACTCGCGCATTGCCGTACTGCTCTTCCCCGCGCTGATCCTGCTCGGCGGGTTGTGCGGCATGCTGCTCCCCCAGACCTTCCTCGGCTTCGCAGGATGGATCAATCCCCTGCTGATGGTAATCATGTTCTGCATGGGGCTGACCCTGACCTTGCCGGACTTCGCACTGGTTGTGAAGAACCCGTTGCCGGTCCTTGGCGGCGTGGTTGCCCAGTTCGTGGTGATGCCGATAATGGGCTGGCTTGTTGCCAAGCTCCTTCATCTGGACCCAGCGCTTGCCGCCGGCCTGATTCTGGTCGGCTGCGCACCGGGTGGTACCGCATCCAACGTCGTGTCGTACCTGGCTCGAGGCAACGTCGCTCTCTCGGTGGCGATGACCTCGGTTTCAACATTGATCGCTCCGGCGCTCACTCCGCTCCTGGCCCTGTGGCTGGCCGGCCAGTACATGCCGGTAGATGCCGGGTCCATGGCGGTCAGCGTCGTGCAGATCGTGCTGATTCCGGTCATCCTGGGTCTCGTGCTCCGCATGCTGCTCAACCGGCTGGTCCTGAAGGTGACCGGGGTGCTCCCGTGGATCTCGGTCATCGCCATTACCTTCGTCGTGACCATCATCGTTGCCGGCAGCGCCCAGGCGATCCTGACTGCCGGATTGCTTGTGCTGGCCGCAGTGATCCTGCACAACGGCCTTGGCCTGCTGCTGGGTTATGGAGTCGGTGTCTTGATGCGCGTGCCCGAGGATGCACGGCGCACGATGGCTATCGAAGTCGGCATGCAGAATTCCGGTTTGGCTGGCGGACTGGCCAAGCAATACTTCACTCCGGAGGCGGCTTTGCCCGCTGCTGTATTCTCGGTCTGGCATAACTTGTCCGGAGCGCTGGTTGCTGCCTACTGGCGCCGCAAGAAGCCTCAGAAGACCGGAATCTAGCAGATGCAACGATATATTCCTTATATGGAATATTATGATCCTTGGAGGAATGCAGCACCCTGGGCCTACGTGATGAGGCCACTGGGAAAACAGGGTGCCAACCACCGGTAATCTAAGTCAGTGACGTTACTACTTGCCCTGGTCGGGATCATCGGCATCTCGGCTTCCGGGCCGATTATCGCCGCGTTCCCCGGCGTTCCTGTTTTATCAATGGCGTTCTGGCGCAATGGAGCCGCCGCGGCCGTGCTCAGTGTGCCCGCCCTGAGGAAGAACCCCCGCGTCTATCTTTCGATGACCCGGCGCGAATGGTTCTTCACCGGCATTGCCGGACTGGCCTTGGCTTTGCACTTCGTGTGCTTCATGTACTCGATGCGTCTGACCAGCGTGGCAGCTGGAACCGCCTTGGTCTGTATCCAAGGGGTATGGATCGCCGTCTTCCAGGTGATCCGTGGCGTGCAATACCGGACTCCGGTATTCATTGGCATGGCTGTATCGCTCGGCGGGGCGATCCTGATTACCGGGTTCGATATGGGGCTGAGTTCACAGGCGCTGCTCGGAGACCTCTTGGCGCTGGCTGGCGGCTTGCTGGCCGCGGTGTACACGCTGGCAGGTTCGATGGCGCGGCGGACGATGGCGACGGCGACCTACACCTCGAGCTGCTATGCGATTACGGCCCTGGCGCTATTGGTTCTTTGCCTGGCCACGGGCATGCCCATTTGGGGGTTTGACGCCCAAGGCTGGTGGGCCATCATCCTGCTGACGTTGTGCGCGCAGATCTTCGGGCATACAGCGATGAATCACTTGCTCAATGTGCTGGGGCCTTTGACGGTTTCCACGCTGATCCTCTTGGAGATCCCGGGCGCAGCCCTTCTGGCGGCATTGTTCCTGGGGCAGGTGGTTTCATTGGCTACCTACGCCGGACTGCTGGTGATACTCGTTGGGCTTGCCCTCGTGATCCGAGGACAAGCCCAACCGAAAACTCGGGAGTAACTAGAATTTATTTGTCATCTTCGATGATCTCGCGGATTTCTTCGACGCTTGCTTCGCGAGACTCAACGGGCTGCTGAGGCTGTGCTGGCTCGGGTTCATTTTCCCACGGATCTTCGATGGGTTTTGAGGCCTTCCATACAGCCACCAGTAGCGCGACTATGCCAGCAATCAAGCCTACGGCTAGTACTTTTCCTGCTTTGCTCTTCTTGCTCATGCATTGCTCCAGACTGACAGATGATCCAGCTCTCCGACAGCTCAAGCTTATGCAGTTACAGCGCCTCAGACCAGTGTTTATCGGCCAGCCACCAGAGATTGTTCTAAATTTTCACTCAACGCGTACGTCAGTTTTTAGCGGCTCGCGCCCTGATCATGGAACAATGTAGGCATGACCGCAAACGCAACTCATAAAGCCACGATTCACACTACCTTGGGCGATATCGTTGTCGATCTCTTCGGCAACCACGCACCTAAGACCGTAAAGAACTTCGTCGGCCTGTCGACCGGTGAGCAGGAGTGGGTACACCCAGAGTCCGGTGACAAGAAAACCAACACCTCGCTGTACAGCGGAACCATTTTCCACCGCATCATCTCTGACTTCATGATTCAGGGTGGCGACCCGCTGGGCCAGGGCTTCGGCGGCCCAGGCTACCAGTTCGATGATGAGATCCACCCGGAACTGAACTTCAACGAGCCTTACAAGCTGGCCATGGCCAACGCGGGTATCCGCATGGGCCGTGGAACCAACGGTTCGCAGTTCTTCATCACCACCGTTCCAACCACCTGGCTGCAGGGCAAGCACACCATCTTCGGTGAAGTTGTCGATGCAGACTCCCGCAAGGTCGTTGACGCACTGAACGCTGTAGCAACCGATGGCCGTGACAAGCCACTGGAAGACGTCGTCATCAACTCGGTCGATATCGAGACCCTGTAACTCACCGACGCAATACTTCGAGGCCCCGACGATCCACCCAATGGTGTTGTCGGGGCCTCGAGCTTTAAGCACTTTCCCACTACACAAGGCAGGTACCGATGTCCTACGGGCAGGTAAACCCACAGGGCCAAGCAACTCCGACATGCTATCGACACCCACAGACGGTGTCCTATGTATCGTGTCATCGATGCGGGCGTCCGATCTGCCCTGAATGCCAGGTGTCCGCTCCGGTGGGTGTGCAATGCGTCGACTGCGTGGCCCAAGCCAATAGGGCTATCCCCCAGCAGAAGACCGAGTTTGGCGGCCGGCTTCGTGCCGGAGCACCGGTCATTACCTATGCGGTGATCGCACTCAACGTCATGGTCTATGCCCTTCAGTGGATTATCCCTGGATTCACCAATTCCTTGGTCTTGGCCCCGGCTATCGCGGCCTATGAGCCGTGGAGGCTGATCACCAGCGCGTTTGCGCATTCCATGGGATCGTTCCTGCACCTGGCCATGAACATGTACGGCATTTATATCTTCGGCACCCTGCTAGAAACCAAGCTGGGCAGGCTGCGTTTTGCCTGGCTGTATTTGATCAGCGCGATCGGTGGTTCACTTGGCATCTTGCTCCTGAGTGCGCCGTTGAGCGCCACCCTCGGAGCATCAGGTGCCTTGGCTGGCCTGTTCTTGGCCACCTTTGTTGTCTACCGCTCCAACAAGCAGGCTCTACGCCAAATGGGCATCATTCTGGTGCTGAACATCGTCTTGGGCTTTGTGGTTTCCGGAATCTCATGGCAGGGCCATTTGGGTGGTGCCATTCTGGGCATTCTGGGCGCCTGCTGCATTGTGTTGATACCCAGAAGTAATCCACAACGTGCCCGAACGCAGATCCTGCTTTTGGCTGCTCTTTCAGCGCTGCTTCTAGGAGCGGTTTATCTTGTCGCGCAGGCCGTGAAGTTCACTGGCTGACCGTTCGAAAACATCTCCACCGGTTATCCACACGGGATATCCACACTGTTAATAACTTACATCCGTGTAACTTGGTGGCACGTGGAGATATTAACAGGCGCCAATTCCCGTGATATCAAGGGTATTCCGGCCGTGTTACCCAATACTCACAACCTTGTCCCCAGTTGTGGATAACTTTTTAACAACCCCTGTAGATAGTGCATATACGAACCGTCGGCTTGTTAATAACTTAAGGTTCGAAAGTTTAACCGATAGCACAGAACTCCGCTCAATAGGTGTGAATACAGCCTTTATCCACAGCCTGGATCCACAGTGTTAATAACTTACACGCATGTGATTCGCCCCTGGGAAATACTTATTGACTTGGCCATTCTGCGAAATTACCCGTACTTTGCAGTGAATATCCCCACCTGTGGATAAGTTTGTGAACAACTGTTTATAGAAATTATGCACACTGCATGTGGATAACGAGCTCTACCTGTGGATTACTTCGTGAAAACTGGCCAAATCAGCAACACGGCAAAGAAGAGCATCATGAGCCCGATGATGAAGTCCAGAATCTGCCAGGCCTTAGGTCTCGCGAAGAGCGGAGCAAGGAATCGAGCGGCGTAGGCCAACGCGAAAAACCACAGGAAACTTGCGGCAATGGCTCCGACGGCAAACCAGCCCGCGCCAGCGCCCTGCGCAACGGCCACCGAGCCCAAGAGCAGTACCGTGTCGATATAGACGTGCGGGTTAAGCCAAGTGAGCGCCAGAGCGGTTCCGATCAGCGATAAAGCGGTCGTCGTCCGGGTGGTGCCCGAAACCTTCAGGGATTCAGGTTTAATCGCCCTTCGGAAAGCGAATATGGCGTAGGAGGCCAAAAACAGGAATCCGCCAACCCGTGCGACGATCAGCAGCCAAGGTACCTGCTCCACCAAGACGCCCATGCCGTTGACCCCAGCAAAGATCAGCACTGCATCTGACAGGCAGCACACGAGTGCGGTGATGAAAACATGTTCTTTTCTGATGCCCTGGCGCAGCACAAACGCATTTTGTGCGCCGATGGCCACGATCAGTGACAGTCCGGTGGTCAGTCCGAAGAAAAATGGTGCTGGGGTCATGGGAAAACCGTATGAGATTGATTTTTCTTAGTCGAACTTAACTTTCTGAATCTAGATTAGAGTTCCTAATGTGAATATCGATGTTGAGCAACTCGAGACGCTTTTGGCCATCGTCGACGCGGGAAGCTTCGACGATGCCTCCATTGATCTGGGGATTACGCCCTCCGCCGTCAGCCAGCGGATCAAAGCCCTGGAAAACCGCATGGGTGCAATTCTTGTCGTCCGCAGCCGCCCGGTCGTGCCAACAGAACAGGGTTACAAGGTACTGCGCTATGCCCGGCAAATGTCGCTGTTGAGTGCGGAATTCGCCCGCGAGCTCGCAGCGGATAAGCCATTGTCCATAGCCCTGGGGGTCAACTCCGATTCGCTCTCCACCTGGTTCGGCCCGGTTTTTGAACAGCTAGCAGAGATTGATGACCTGTCGGTCGAGATACTGCGCACCGACGAAAACAGGGGACTGGAGCTGCTGCGCACCGGGCGCGTCAGCGCAGTGGTGACCGCAACCCCGGAACCGCTCCAAGGGTGCCTCAGCAAAAAGCTGGGTGCCATGCGCTACCGGGCGGCCGCCTCGCCGCGAATCATCAAACGGTATCTGCACCACAAAAGCCCGGAAGAACTGGCAACAACGCCCATGGTGGTTTTTGACCGGGAAGATCCTCTGCAATACGACATGCTCGAGCGGGTGGCAGGCGCAGGACGCCGTCCGTCCGGAACAGTGCACCATATTCCGGATTCCCTCAAGTACGTCAGTGCCGTCGAAGCCGGCATGGGCTGGGGCATGATTCCTGAATTGCAATTGCCACAGGCAGCCGGAATCCAGACGATTCACGACCAATGGTTTGCCGACGTTCCCCTGTACTTGCAACGCTGGGCCGTGGACTCGAGCCTGCTCAAGAAGATCGAAGGCATCTTGGTCACAGCAGCCCGCCGCAGTGGCCTGAATTTGATAGCCTGAGCATGTTGCAGGCCATGAATGCCTGAACCCGGACGAGGGAGCCGTACCCGGAGAGCGACAAGACGGCCAGAGAAGGGAATCTGGCATGTATTGGGCCGTTCTGATTATTTCTGGTGTTTTCGAAGCCATCTGGGCTGTCGCTTTGGGCATGAGCGAAGGACTATCGAAGATTGTCCCGTCCATCGTCTTCGTTGCTGGCCTGATCGTTTCCATGGCGGGCCTGGCGTACGCGATGAAGGAAATCCCTGTGGGTACCGCCTACGCGATTTGGGTCGGAATCGGAGCCGCGCTCGCGGTGATTTACTCCATGGCCACCGGGCAGGAAGCCTTTTCGGTGCTGAAGATGGTCTTCATCTTGGGACTGGTAGGCTGCGTCATTGGCCTGAAGGCCGTCAGCCACTAGCAACAACACTCTTAAAAGAGATTTCGCCGGTCCCAATGGGACCGGCGAAATCGCTATTTCCAGCCTGTTGTCATGAAGAATCCGACCATTGCGATGCCGAATCCAATCACGATGTTCCAGCCGCCAATGTTGGGGATGGGGAACAGGGTCTGGGAAATGTAGTACACGATGATCCACAACAGGCCCAAGAGCATGAGGCCAAACATCACCGGCTTGTACCATCCGGGCATTGGCTTATCGATAGCGTGGGCGCTTTGGCGCTCGGATCGGGCCTGTGTTGTGTTCTTGCGTCGTGGTTTTGACTCCGGCACTCGAATGCTCCCTCGGCTTCATCTGCTTAATGTAGAAAATGTGGGAGACATGAACGTCTTCCCGGTAGGCTTGGGTACAAGAATGCTGAGAACTGCTTGCTGCATTCCTACGTTGCTTCCATCCTAGCCGCAATCCGCGGTAACTCCCGGGTTTTGGGCTGGGTCAGAGTACGTTGATTGACAGATCGCTATCTACGAATCCCCAAAGGAGCCGAGAGCTGTGAACCGATCCGCCACAGTGCAAGGTCGCCGCATGGAGCGCCGGCCACGGTCTGCGGGAAATGTCATCGCGGGATTCCTTGGCGAGCTGTTCATTACCCTGGGCATTATCTTGATGCTCTACGTGGTGTGGGAACTGTGGTGGACCAATATCGACTCCGCCCAGGCCCAGAAACAGGCCACACAGGGACTGGTGCAGGAATTAGGCGACGTCGTCATCCCGGACGATTCCGATGAGCCGTCCGAGGAACAGGAAAAGGCCGAAGAAAAAGACTACGGGCCGGCGCCAGTGACAAAGATCGATCCGGGGGAGACTTTCGGGATCATGTACTTCCCGCGCTTTGGCAGCCATGGCTCGCATCACCCGGTCACCAGCGGCGTTGACGACTGGGTCATCGACAACCTGGGCATCGGGCACTACCCGACAACCCAGCAGCCGGGCGAGCTGGGCAATTTTGCGGTCGCAGCCCACCGCCAGACCCATGGCCAGGTCTTCTGGGACATCGACAAGCTCCAGAAGGGCGACAAGATCTACCTGCAAACAGCTGAAGGCTATTACACCTACACCTGGTACGCCACAGAAGTTGTTGATCCTTCCAACGGCGACGTCTTGTTGCCGACCCCGCATCAATGGGGCGTGGAACCGACAAAATCGATCTTGACCATGACCACCTGCCACCCGAAGTACACGACCCAACAACGCATGATCGCCTATTCCGAACTCACGGATTGGCGCCCCTTGGATGCAGGCCCACCCAAGGAAATCCGCGACATGGTTATCGACGCAACGAGCTAGGAGGAAAAATGTACGCCTGGATTTTCAGGAATCTCCCCGGTCCATTGTGGCTTCGCATTTTTGAAGCATTGATTCTCATAGCTGCCATCGTGCTATTACTGATGGTGTATGTTTTCCCGTGGCTGAACCAGTACATCAGCCCCTTCACCGATTCAACGATTGGCCAGAGTACCTCGTGAGCAGCACCAAGATTTTAGTGATCGACAACTACGACAGCTTTGTCTACACCCTCGTGGGCTATCTCCAAGAGCTGGGCGCTGAGACGGCGGTATACCGCAATGATGATTTGAGCGTCCAGGAAGCTATCGAGCTGGCCGCCGATTACGACGGTGTGCTGATTTCTCCGGGCCCCGGTGACCCGGCCGGCGCGGGCGTCAGCATTGATCTGATCAAGTGGTGCGGTGGGCAGCGCAAGCCGATGCTGGGTGTCTGCCTTGGACACCAGGCGCTCGCCGAGGCCTATGGGGGAACGGTGACCCATGCTGAAGAGCTGATGCATGGCAAGACATCGCTGGTTAATCACGATAACCACCCGGTGTTCAATAACGTTGCCAACCCATTCACCGCAACGCGCTACCATTCGCTGGCCGCCGTGCGCGAGAGCATCCCGGACGAGCTGGAAATCATTGCCCAGACCGCCGGGGGAGTCATCATGGCCCTGGCCCACCGGGACGCACCGTTGTGGGGCCTGCAGTACCATCCGGAGTCGGTCTTGACCGAGCAGGGCTACCAGATGCTGGGGAACTGGCTGGAATTCCTGGGCCTGCAGGGGGCAGCCGAGAAGGCTGCCACCCTGAGCCCGCTATTCAGCGGAGAATAATCGCTCGCTGATTAATTGCCCTCACCGGGTTGTGCCGGTGGGGGCAATTTTCCGCGTCGAGTCGTGCTTGGCGTCGGGGAAGGGGTCTCGCTCGGCGATTCACTGGCAGTGGAATCATCCGAAGACTCGCTTTCGGATGGGGTTTCAGAGGGGGTCTCGGACGGGGTCGGTTCCGCTGGCGCTTCAGCCAGGACATAGGTAATGGTGCCACCCTGTTCCATGGTGCCCGGGGCGCTGGGAGTTTGGCTCACGATAGTGCCCGGCGCGAATTCGTCGGTCACTTCGGTGTCCGAGCTGGCGCTGAGCGAGAGCTTTTCCAGGCCCTGGTCCTTGAGGATCTCTTCAGCCTCATCGGGAGTCTTCCCGGAGAGATCAGGGACCTCGACCTTGCCGGTGGAAAGGATCAGATCGATCTCGCTGCCGGCCTTGACCTTGGAGCCCGGATCCGGGCTCGTGCCAACGACCCAGTCTGTCGGAATGGTCGCTGAATCCTCGCGGGTGACCTCGCCTACCTCCAGGCCAGCCTGGCGCAAGGCATCGCGCGCGGCAGCCTCGGACTGGTTGGCCAAATCCTCGGGGATGACCCGCTGCTCGGAGCCCTCGGAGATGTACAAGGTCACCGTGGATTCCTTGGCCACCTTGGTGCCCGATGCAGGATCGGTACGAGCTGCCTTGTTCTCATCCACGTCCTCATTGAACTCACGCTCAACGCGGACGTTGAAGGTCGCATCGCGCAGCAGGCTGCTGGCGTCATCTTCCGACAGGTTCTTCACGTCGGGGACGGCCACCGGGGCGCGCTTTTCGGCATCGGCCTGGATCGAGCGGATCACCAGGAAGCTGGCAATGGCCACGGCCACGACGGCGATCAACGACAACAGCACGATCAGCCCGCGGTTGGAGCGATGACCGGTGGTTTCCACCGGTTCATCGTGTGTCGTGAAGACCGGATGCTCCGTGGTCATCGCGGCCTCGTGGGCCGCGAAACCAGGTTCGGTGGAATCGTGGGTGCCGTAGATCGGCAACGTGTAGGTTGCCGGCGTGGACTGGTCCTCATGGAATTCAATCCCGTTCAGGGCGTTTTCCAAAGCCAGCGCGAACGCTCCGGCGGACTGGAACCGGTCATCACGTTCCTTGGACAGCACCTTGGCCACGACCGGGTCGAAGATCGGATCGACATCCTGCGCGACCTCGCTCGGGGCAGGGGGGATCTCGCCCACATGCTGATAGGCCACGGAGACCGGGGAATCGCCGGTGAACGGCGGCGTGCCGGTGATCAGCTCGTAGAACAGGCACCCGGCCGAATAGATATCGGAGCGGAAATCCACTTGTTCGCCACGAGCCTGCTCGGGGGAGAAGTACTGCGCGGTGCCCACCACTGCAGCGGTCTGCGTCATGGTGGCTGAGTTATCCGTGGCCCTCGCGATGCCGAAGTCCATCAGCTTCACGTGCCCGGAGCCGGTCACCATGACATTGGCCGGCTTGACGTCGCGGTGCACCACATTATTGGCGTGCGAATGATCCAGCGCCTCGGATACGCCACGGATCAGGGAGACCGCGAACGGGGCATCGATCCGGTCCTGCGAAATCACCTGCTTGAGGGTTTTCCCGGTGACATACTCCATGACCATGAAGGGCAGTCGTTCGTGCTGCTGATCGGTGGCTGGAAGCTCGCCGGTGTCGTAGACAGCGACGATATTCGGGTGGCTCAGGGCCGCAACCGCTTTGGCCTCGCGACGGAACCGGTTGACCACCATGGGATTGCTGGCGGTGTCCGGGCGCAGGACCTTCACGGCCACCTTGCGCGAGAGCACATGGTCCAGCGCGAGATAGACGTCGGCCATGCCGCCGCGGCCAATGAGCGATTGGATCTCATATCGGTCGCTGATCATCCGCGGCAGGCCAGGCGGCAATGCTTCGACTTCGCTCATGGTGCTTTGCTCTGGTCCGTTTCCGAGGCAGTGGGCGAGGAAGCGGGAGTCGGCGTGGCCGTCGGGGTTTCGGATTCTTCGGGGTCTTCTTCAGGGCCGGTCGAAAGATCCAGGGTGACGGTGGTACCAGGGTCTACGTCGCTGCCGGCGGAGACGTCCTGGGACAGGACGGTGCCGGCGACCGAGGAGTCGCTGCGCTCTTCGCCCCTTGCGGCAGCCAGGCCAGCATCCTGGATCCGCTTCTGCGCCGCCTCGAAGCTCATGCCGGTGACCTCGGGAACCTCAACTGTTTCCGGTGCCATGGCGTAGGTGACCGTCACGGTCTCGCCGACCTCGACATTGCCGGTGGGGTTCAGCGAAATGACCTCACGTGGCTCGGCCTCATCGGTTTCCTGCGGTACCGCATCAACCTGCAGGCCCTTGCCTTCAAGCTCGGCGGTGACCGTGTCGATGTCCTGGCCGATGAGCGAGGAGGAGACCTCGACGTACTCAGGGCTCTCGCTTTCGCTCTCTGAAGGGGACTCGGAGGTCTCGGAAGGCTCCGAGGTTTCCTCCGATGGCTCGGTGGTTTCTTCGGTCGGCTCGCTGGACTCAGGCGATCCGGAGCTGCTTTCGGTGACCGTCGCGGTGGGCTGGTCGTCGTTGTTGCTGCTCATGGCAGGGATCAGCCAGGCCAAGAGCGCAATGACCACGGCCAGGACGATGATGGCGATCAGCGGGATCAGCCAGGGGCTGCGCTTCGAGTCGTCAGGCTGAGCATCCTGGGCATCGGCATCTTCGTCATCAAAGCCGTTGGCACCCTGGCTGCTGGCCGCGGTGAAACCGCTGGCGGTCCGCGCCGGCTCCACTACGGTTGGCATGGCATTGGTCATCGTCGGGGCGGAATCCTGGCGGGTCATCGCCTGGGTGGCGTCCTCGCCCATATTCAGCGCCTGCGTGGCATCTTCGGAAATGCCGGTGGCCAGCATGCCGGGCACCGCCATGGTGGCGGTGTTCGTGTCGCCGGCGCGCAGGGCATCGGCGGCCTTGGCAAGGGCCGTGGCATCCTTGGGGCGGTCGGCAGGGTTCTTGGCCAGCATCGACATGATCAGCTGGCGTACCGGCGCGGGGATGGTGTCAGGCAGCGCCGGGGGAGCGTCATTGACTTGCGCCAAGGCGATGGCGATCTGCGACTCCCCGGTGAACGGACGGCGCCCGGCAAGGCATTCGTAGCCGATCACGCCCAGCGCGTAGATATCCGAGCTTCCGGTGGCGTTCTGCCCCGTAGCCTGCTCCGGAGCCAGGTACTGGGCGGTGCCCATCACCTGTCCGGTGGCGGTCAGCGGGACCTGGTCGGCCAGGCGGGCGATGCCGAAGTCGGTAATCTTCACGACGCCCGATGGCATGACCAGGATGTTGCCCGGCTTCACATCGCGGTGCACCAGGCCGTGCTCGTGGGCGGCGGCCAGCGCGCGTGCGGTCTGCGCGATCAGCGAGAGGGTGCGATCCACCTCGAGCTTGCGTTCGCGCTCGATGATGGTGGACAGCGGCGGGCCGGGGACCAGTTCCATGACCAGGTAGGCGGATCCCTGTTCCTCGCCGTAGTCGAAGACGCCAGCGATGCCCGGGTGGTTGAGCAGGGCGGTGTGGCGGGCTTCCACGCGGAAGCGCGTCAGGAAGCTCTCGTTGTCGGTGTATTCCTCCTTGAGGATCTTGATCGCTACGAGGCGTCCGAGGACCTGGTCGCGAGCCTTCCAAACTTCGCCCATGCCACCGATCGCAATGCGGTCAGTGAGCTTGTAACGACCGCCCAAGGTGGTGCCGGTTACTGGCCTCACTTGTTGAACACCGCCTTTAACATCGTCTTCATCAGTGCACCGGTCGTATTGTGACCAGTGTTGTAATCTACGTTTTGCAAGGTGACCGTAATGGCCACCTGCGGGTCATCCGCCGGGGCGAAGCCGGTCATCCACGAATTCACGTAGGCGATGCCGTCTTCGGTGCCCAGCTGAGCCGTGCCGGTCTTGGCTCTGAAGTCCACGCCAGGTACCGCCGCATTCATGGCGGTACCGCTCTTGACCGGGCCTTCCATCAACTCGGTGAGCTGCTCGGCGATCTCCGGGCTGGTGGCCGTGGAGAACTTCTCCGGCTTCGGTTCTTCGATCACGCGAAGATCCGGGGCGATCACCTTGTCGATCATGTTCGGCTTCATGATCACGCCGTCGTTGGCGATGGCCATGGCAGCCATGTTCATCTGCAGCGGGGTGACCTGGTTGTTGCCTTGGCCGATGGCCATGCGCGCCAATTCTGCGGCGTCGGCTTCGGCGGTCGGGAACTTGCTTGGAACAACGTTCTGCGGAATGCTCAGCTGCTGGCCATAACCGAAGCGCTCGGTCACATCGGCGAATTCTTCCTTGCCGACGGTCTGGCTGATTTCCATGAATGGGGTGTTGCAGCTCTGCGCGAAGATGAAGACCAGGCGGGCGCGTGGTTCACGGGCGCAGATGCCTTCCTCGAAGTTGCGCATTGGCGTCGTGGAGTTCGGGTAGTTCACCGAGGTCGGATTGTCGATCACGGTGTCCAGATCATACTTTCCGGACTCCAAGGCGGCGACCGTGCTGAGGATCTTGAACGAGGACCCCGGGAAGCTCAGATTGTTGATGGCTGGGTTCTGATACGGGCTCAGTCCCTCAATGTCGCTGACCTTCTTCAGGTTCTGCGCGGCCTTGGAGGTCGAATGCACCGCCAGGTCGTTGGTGTCGTAGCTCGGCTTGGACGCCATCGCCAGAATGTCGCCGGTCTTCGGATCGGTGACGATGATGGTCGCCTTCACGCCATCGGGGATGGCGTTGAAGGCAGTCTTTTGCAGGTCGCCATCGATGGTCAGCTCCACCGAAGCGCCTTCGGCCTTCTTTCCGGTGAACATCGCCAGCAGGCGGTCATAGAGCAGATCCGAGCTGGTGCCGGTGAGCCAATCATTGAGCGAGGACTCCAGCTGGGTGGTGCCGTTAGCCAGCGAGTAGTATCCGGTCAGGTGCGCGTAGGTTTCCGGATCGGTGTACTTTCGCTGGTACTCGAACTGGCCGTCATCGGTGGGAACCGATTCGGCGATGGGCTTGCCGTCAACCAGGATGGCGCCGCGCGGCAGATCGAATTCGCGGTACAGCTGGCGCTTGTTCAGGGCGTTGTCGGAGAGCTGGTCAGCGTCGAAGAACTGGATGTAGCTCAACCCGCCGAGGCAGATCACGAAGAGCAGGGTCAATGCTACCCAGACTCGCTTGATGGCCTGATTCACTTGCTCTTCACCACCTTGGTGCTGGTCGTTGGGGCTTTGCTGGGTGTTGCAATTTCATCGGTGGGTCCTGAGACGCCGGACTTCGGCCGGCGCGAGTTGTGCGAAATCAAGAGCAGGAGGGCGATGATGATCCAGTTGGCCAGCAGCGAGGAACCGCCAGCGGCCATGAACGGGGTGGCCAAACCGGTCAGCGGAATGAGCCGGGTGACTCCGCCGATGATAACCACGCACTGCAGGCCCAGCGTGAAGGACAGCCCGGCGGCCAGCAGCTTGCCGAAGGTGTCGCGGGAACCGAGGGCCGCGCGCAGGCCACGGGAGACCAGCAGCATGTAGAGCAGGATGATGGCGGTCAGGCCAATCAGGCCGATCTCTTCGCCGAAGGAGGCGATGATCATGTCCGAGTTGGCCAGCGGCACCCGGTAGGGGGATCCGGCACCCAGACCGGTGCCGAACAGGCCGCCGTCAGCCATGCCGAACAGGCCTTCGACGATCTGCATGCTGCCGCCTTTGGCCTGGTAGATGGCGGGGTCGAAGGCGTTGAGCCACACATCCAGACGCCGGGTCACGTGGCTCATGGTCAGCCCTGCGACTAGACCGCCGGCAACCACCATGAGCAGGCCAATGAGCACCCAGGAGATGCGCGCGGTGGCCACATAGACCATCACGATGAACAGGCCGAAGAACAGGATTGCCGAACCGAGGTCACGCTGGACCACCAGAACACCGATGGACAGCAACCAGGCGATGACCATTGGCGCCATATCGCGCAGACGCGGCAGCTGCAGCGGGCCGAACTTGTGCCCGGCCAGCAGGATCAGGTCGCGGTTGGACGATAAATACCCGGCGAAGAAGATCGACAGGGTGATTTTGGCAAGCTCACCAGGTTGCAGAGAGAAAGAGCCGACGCGAATCCAAATGCGTGCACCGTTGATGGTCACGCCGAGATGCGGAATCAAGGGCAGCAGAAGCAACACGATAGATGCCAAGAGGGCAATGTAAGTGAAGCGGCGCAATATCCGGTGGTCTTTCACAGCCCAGAGAACCGCCGCGGCAATGACGATGGCGATGGCTGTCCAAAGCAGCTGCCGAGCTGACTGCGAACTGCCTTTAGCCAAGTCAATGCGGTGAATCATGGCCAAGCCCAGGGAATTCAGGGCAATCGTGATTGGAAGTATTACTGGATCGGCATATTTCGCGAAGATGCGCAGCAATACGTGGACAGCCAGGGCGAGTACCGCCATGATGCTCATCTGGACATAGAAGTCGGTATTGTCGACATCCTCGGTGGTGCTGCCCACCAGGAAGAATGCTGCGCCGCCGACGCACAATGCCAAGACAATCAGCAGCAGCTCGAGATTGCGCCGTGGTACCGGTGCGGTCTGCACTTCGGTCATTGCATGATCTCCTGACAGTAGGCTGGCAGCTGGGTTTGGCTGTTGCTTGTTGATTCCTTGGATCCGGGAACTTGCACCGGACAGTTCTGTTTGGCGGTGACCAGCAGTTCCTGGATGATCATTTGTGCATGTTCCCGGTTATCCGCCGAGATGGTCGCTTCAACGCGTTGGCGCGAGTATTCCGGCAGGGCTTCGAGCGGAACCTTGCTGACGGTATCAACCTCGGAGAGCGAAATCGGTCCAAGCTCCTGCGGGACGCCCTTGTAGATGGCGACCTTGTTGTCCACGGTGCCAACGAAGTACTGGGTCTGTGTCCACATGTAGCCCCAGACGGCCAGGGCCACCACGACGAAGGACGCCAAGGTGAGCAGGATCGGCATCATCCAGCGCCGGTGGGCGGTCGGGCTTTCCAGCGGATCGAGGATCTGGCCGGCAGCCGGTGAGCGGTGGGTGAGCAGCGCAGCCGCGCGGCGTTCGCCGGTGTGCTGGGTGACCACCGGAATCTGGCCAGTCTGCGTAGCCAACTGGGCCGCGCCGACCAGCAGGTGCGGGCGCTGGGAAATCTCGTGGCGCAGCAAGGAGGCGCTGGCTTCGACGTCGCCTTCTGCGGCAATGGCCAGCTGCGCGGTATCCGGAGCTGGTTCCTGGACAGATGGCTCACTGAATTCGTCCGCGTCATCCTCGATGACCTCGAACATCACCACGGTGACGTTATCCGGCGCGCCGTTTTTCAAGGTGGTGGCCACCAGGTCGTTGACGGCTTCATCCATGTCGGCGGTAGTGCGGATGATCTGCTCGATGATCGCCAGCGGGACCGCATCGGTCAGGCCGTCGGAGCACAGCATCCAGCGTTCCCCGGGCTCGGCGTCGATCTGCTGGACATCGAGTTCCGGGGAGGCGTCGGAGTCGCCGAGGACGCGCAAAAGCACGTTCTTGTGCGGATGGACTTCGGCTTCGGCTGGCTTGATCCGTCCCTCGTCGACCAGGCGTTGCACGAAGGTGTGGTCGCGGCTGATCTGCTCAAAATTGTTGTGCTTGAGCCGGTAGGCGCGGGAGTCGCCGATGTGGGCCATGTGCAAGGTGCTGCCTGAGAGCAGCAGGGATGTCACCGTGGTTCCCATTCCCGACAGTTTCGGGTTGGCGCCTACGAGTTCATTCAATACCAGATTTGCGGCCTGGATTTCATCGGGCAGGGCGTTCTGCGGATCGTCGATATCTGCATGGTCCAGGTGCACCAGGTCCAAGACGGTGGACGCGGAAGCCACATCGCCACCAACGTGGCCACCCATGCCATCGGCCAGCACGGCAAGGTATTCACCGGCGTAGGCGGAGTCGTCGTTCTTTTTGCGAATCCGGCCAACGTCGGATTTCGCGGCGAATTTGAGTTTGAGGGCCATAGGCTAGGCCTTCAATTCCAGGACAGTCTTTCCGATGCGGATCCGCTGCCCTGGCTCCACTGGTTGCGCACGGGTCAGCTGGCTATCGCCGACGAAGGTCCCGTTGGTGGAACCGAGATCTTCGATGAACCAGCGTGATCCCTGGGGGAACAGGCGAGCGTGGCGTCCTGATGCATAGTCGTCGTCCAGTACTACGGTGGCGTCCTGTGCGCGGCCGAACATGATCGGCTGTCCGCTCAGCGGGATGCTGTTGCCGGCCAGGGGGCCTTCGACAATAGCCAGGGAGGTTGCGGCCTTGCGCGCTGGCGCTTCTGGTTCTGCCAGTTCAGGGTTCTTTTTCAATGCGCGCTTGCTGGGCTTGCCCGTGCGGGCTCGTGATCCCACGGCCAAATCACGGCGCATCGATCCGACAACGCTCAAGACGAGCAGCCAGATGAGTACTAGGAAGCCCAGTCGGAACAGGCTTAGAACCAGATCGTTCATGCGCGGCCTCCGTTGTTCGAGGTGATTAGCCGAAAGACTATCTTGGTCTGTCCAATGGTGATGATCGAACCGTCAAAAATAGGGGTTTCGGCAGAAATCTTCTTGCCGTCGACGTAGGTGCCATTGGTTGAACCCAAATCGGACACCACAAAATTGGTCTTGCCACGAGTCTCAACGCGGATGTGCTGGCGTGAAACGCCGGAATCATCCACCGGGATATCGGTGCTCGCCGAGCGGCCCAGGACGACCGAGCGGTGGTTCAGGGCGAAACGCTGGCCGGCAACTTCGAGGATGGCCTGCTTCTGCGTTGGCACCTTGGGGATCTCATTGACCGGGCGGACGTTAGGGCGCGGCTGCGCAGTGGTGCGCGGCGATGACTGGTCCACGGGGCGTGCGGTCGGCGTCTTCACCGGTGCCGAAGCCACAACATGGGAGCTGGTTTCCTTGACGGTGCCGTTGATTTCCATTTCCCCAGGCTTGAAGTCCTGCTGGGAGACGAAGTGGATCATGACATCACCATGGACGGAGTAGTCCTGGTTGGTGGCGTGCTCTGCGGTGACCTTAGCCATCTCATTAACGACTGCTCGCCCCCAGCTTTTAGCGGTTTCGAAGTCTTTGGTGCTCAACGAGACGACAAAGTCGTTCGGAGCGAGGCTACGTCCTTCGCTAATTGGCAGAATCCCGCGGTCCATTTCATTGCGCAGGGCGGTAGTCAGTTCTACCGGCTTGAGGTCTGCGGTGCTGGTTCCACGAAAGAAGCTTGTGACGACCTTCTCTAAGCCGCGTTCGACATTGTCGAGAAAGCCCATTATTCGTGCTCCTTCCTCAAGGGTCCATTGTTTGTCTTAGTGTCCCGCATTCGCGCTAAAAAGCAGTGAACACAGAACTTCATATTCGATCTTACTGTTTTCAGCTGTGCAAATGCCGAAAAATCCTTGGGTGATCCACAGAGATCAGCCTTACCGACATAGAGGTCAGGGCGCGAACGCTGTGTCTCTGGCCACATAGACGGGTTTCGATTAGGTGAACTGAAAATGTGTGTGTAAGCTATTTCTTGTTGCAAAAGCACGAAGCAACAAGAATTACATATGCGCGAGTGGCGGAATTGGTAGACGCGCTGGCTTCAGGTGCCAGTGATCGCAAGGTCGTGGGGGTTCAAGTCCCCCCTCGCGCACAAAATGAAAATAGCCTCTGAAATGAACTGAAGTTCAGATCAGGGGTTATTTTCTGTTTAAGTCCGCCGTCGCCAGATCTGCATCTTTTTGATAACTATTGCCCGCGGCGAGTCGAAACGGAGAATCCGCGCCGCTTGAGCAGGGCCGCCAGCACCCCGTCGCCTTCGACCAAAGTTCCACTGTGCGATCCATCGTAGATGGCTCCGCAGCCGCAGGAAGGGCTGCGATCTTGCAAAATGGCTTCGGTGATCCCGCTCTCGGCAGCCAGATCCGCGACCTTTTGAGCCCCTGAGATAAAGGCCTGGGTCAGATCTTCACCGTTGATGGTGAGTACCTTGGCGTTTCCTTCAAGGACATCGTTCCCGTCTCCTCCCAGGATTTCGGCAGGTGGACGAGGAGTTGGCAGATCGCCGAGAACTTCAGCGCAGGCTGCGATCGCAGCGCCCGAGGCGACGGCTTCAACAATTTGCGGATCGCTTTTGGCCTTGCCGTTATAACGGCAGGGAACGCCTGCGAGGCAGGAGCTGACCAGTAATGGGACCTCACGCATAACTTTCATCCTAGTACTGTGTTGGCACCCTGGGGCTGGACTAGACTTCCATTGACGATTTGAAAGGCAGGACATCGTGGCGGCATCCAAAGAACCGTTCGAAATTCGCGGAACCCTCGACCTGGTCAACGGCCACAGGATCCTCCGCCTCGAGCAGGAATCCAGCGACCAGCTCTCCAGCCGGGGCCAAGTGGCGCTCGAGCTTCTCGGGGAATTTTCCGGCCGGACCGTGGTGATTGATCCCGATGGACGTCGCGGGCACTGGCTGGATCTGCACGCCGAACAGGCACCGGAACTCGAAGGCGAGATAGGCCAGCAATTCCAGCTATCGGTGCTGCCGAGTTCCAGCTGGCCGGAAACCGCAGTGCCCGCTGACCTGGCCGAAGCGCTGGGCGATGCCAGCGATCTGGACGAGACGTGGGTTGGCTTGACTCCGATGGCTCGTTGGGAATGGGTCCGCTGGGTCGGTTCCACCAAGAACCCGGACACCCGTCAGCGGCGCGTCGAGGTCAGCATTTCCAAGCTCCGCGACGGCAAGCGCCGCCCCTGCTGTTTCGACCTGTCCTCCTGCACCAATCCGGAACTGTCCAAGAGCGGAAAACTTATCCAGTAGGCCGCAGCACCCCACAGCCTGGGCTAGTGCTCCCCGCCGATCACGGTGGAGCCGCGGACAACCAATGAGCTAGGCAGCATGCTCTGCAGCGGCTCGGGGTCCTTGCCCTCGAGCAAGGCGCGCAGCTTCAAAGCGGCCAGCCGCCCTCCTTCCTGCGCATTCAGCTGCACCGAAGTAATGGAGGGATTGGAGGTGGCCGAGTATGGCAGATCGTCAAACCCCGCTACGGCGAGCTGATCCGGTATGCGGATCCCCAGGCCTCGGGCTGCATGCAGTACGCCGAAGGCGTGGTTATCGGTGGCGCAGCCCAGGGCGGTCACTCCTGCTTCCTGCCAGGTGGCCCACTGCTCGCTGAAGGCCGCGGATGCGGCATTGACATCGATCATCGAGGTGGCCACGGAAGACGGCAGCACCTCGATGCCGTAATCGCCGGCCGCCTGCAGGAAGGCTTCACGACGCACCGCGAGGGTTTCGGTTCCGGTGATGGCATCCAGGTACGCGGCCTTGGTGTGCCCCTGGACGGCAAAATGCGCCACCACATCTCGGGCGCCTTGGGCGACATCCATATTAACCGCCGGGAACTTCGGGCTGATGCCGGGAGCGTCGAGGGCGACCATGGGCAGGTTGCCGCCAATCTCATCGAGGAATTCCTGGCTTGGCGCGTGCACTAGAAGGCCGGCCGGGCGCAGGCCCAGGATCTTGCGGGTTTCGCTGGCGCTGGGGGAGACGCCGGCATCGGTGACCGAGAGCATGAGCTGGTAGTCGCTGGCCAAGACCGAGCGAACGCCGGCGATGACCTTGGCGAAGAACGGGTTGGAGATATCCGGGGCGACCAGGATGACCAGGGAACTGACGCCCTTGGCCAATGAGCTGCCGATGCTGTCGACAAAATAGCCGAGCTCGCGAATCGCTTCGCGCACACGCTCCTCGTTCTTGGCCGAGACCCTTCCGGAAGACTTGCCGTTGGCGACCAACGAGACCGTGGCCGTGGATACGCCTGCATGAGCAGCGACCATGGCTGCGGTGACCCGGCGTGGTTCGCGGGTATTTCCGGTCTTCTCAGCAATCGTCATGGCTCCATCGTAGTCGCTTGCTATCCCGGCCAACTCCTAAGTTAAGCGCTTGACGTAAACTGGAGAACAGGAAAGAATTGCCTAGGATGAAGATCTTCGCATCTCGATCAATGACCGGCCGCCCGCCGGAGGAATAAAAGGATGGCACCATGGCCCAGGACAGCGCAACGCCCCGCAAGATCATTCTGGACTGCGATCCGGGGCACGATGACGCGGTCGCCATGATCCTGGCGCACGGAAGCCCGGCCATCGACTTGCTGGCCGTCACCACCGTCGCCGGAAACCAGATCCTGGAGAAGGTCACCGCCAATGCGTTGGCCGTGGGCACCATTGCCGGCATCACCGGAATTCCCTTTGCCGCAGGCTGCGCCCGCCCCTTGGTGCGCGAGGTGGAAACCGCGGCAGAAGTCCACGGCGACTCGGGCATGGACGGGCCCCAGCAGCCAGAGTCCGCCATCGAACTGGACCCCCGCCATGCCGTGGACGTGATCATCGATCTGGTGATGAGCCACGAGCCGGGGGAAATCACCCTGGTGCCCACCGGTGCCCTGACCAATATCGCGCTGGCCGTGCGCAAGGAACCGCGCATCGTCTCCCGGGTTCGCGAAGTCGTGCTCATGGGCGGCGGCTACCACACCGGCAACTGGAGCGCCGTCGCCGAATTCAATATCAAGGTAGACCCGGAAGCCGCGCACATCGTCTTCAATGAAAGCTGGCCGGTAGTCATGGTCGGCCTGGATCTGACCCACCAAGCCCTGGCCACTACCGAGGTGGTGCAGAGCATCGAGAAGATCGGCACCGGCCCGGCGAAATTCGTGCGCGAGCTCATGGACTTCTTCGCCCAGGCCTACCGCGACCACCAGGGTTTCGATGCCCCGCCGGTCCACGACCCCTGCGCGGTCGCCTACGTCATCGACCCGCAGATCGTGCGCACCGTGAAGGCTCCGGTCAACGTGGAACTGCGAGGGGATTTGACCCTGGGCATGACGGTCACCGACTTCCGTGCCCCCGCCAGCGAGCAGTGCAACACCTCGGTGGCCGTGGACCTGGACCACGACGGCTTCTGGAATCTGGTGACCGACGCGCTGCAGCGCATCGGCGAAGTCACACCCGCCAAATGAACAACATCTGACTAATGTGGGGCACATCAATGCCAATTAGGCTCAGACCTGCATAAACTGGGATCACACGAAGATCAGGAGGCGCAATGGCAGGAAAAACCCCGCACCAGAACGTGACGTTCCCATCCTCGGGTGCGCAAGCACACGGCTACCTGGCTGTGCCTGAAGCAGGAAAGGGCCCCGGGGTCATCGTGATCCAGGAATGGTGGGGCCTGACCGACCACATTCGAGATATCGCCGATCGCCTCGCGGCCCTCGGCTTTGTCGCCCTCGCCCCGGATCTCTACGGCGGATCCATCACCCACGACGGTGAGGAAGCCGGGCAGATGATGGCCGAGCTACCCGAAGCCAAGGGTGCCCAGCTTCTGGCTGGCGCCGTGGACTACCTGCTGGCCAATGAACATGTCACCAGCGAGAAGCTGGGCGTCATCGGCTTCTGCATGGGTGGCGGCTTCGTGCTGCAGCTGGCCGCGCAGCAGGGAGAGAAGATCGCCGCTGCCGTTCCGTTCTACGGAGTCGGCCAGGGCGTGCCCAATGACTTCTCGGGAATCCGCGCCGATATCCAGGGCCACTACGCCAACTTCGACGAGATGTACCCGCCTGGGCAGGCCCGCGCCCAGGAGGAGCAAATCCGCGAGCAATCCGGCGCCAACGTGAAGTACTACTTCTACGACGCCAAGCATGCCTTCCATAATGACGAAAACACCGCCGGAAATTACGACCCTGAGCAGGCAGTTATCGCTTGGGAACGCGCCGTCGGCTTTTTACAGGATAAAGTGGCCTGAAGGCCATAAGGTGTTATACATCACTTAATAGCATCACTTACCAATAAGGAGAGCAATATGTCAGAAACCATCATCGTAGGTGTCGACGGTTCGGAAACCGCACAGCGAGCAGCTCGCCGTGCCGCGGAATTGGCATTGAAGATCGACGCCGAATTGGTGGTCGTCACCGCTCACGCATCGGACAACACCGAGGTCGTATCCATCGGTTCCGATACCTGGATCCTGGACGACGCAGAGCAGGCTCGCAAGCTGGCCCAGCGCGTTGCCAACGACGTGAAGAACGCTGTCCCAGGCGTGAAGATCACCGCAGCAGCGGGCCACGGCAAGCCAGGCGACGTTCTGATCTCCGACGCTGAAGACCGCAAGGCTTCGCTGATCGTCGTGGGTAACGTCGGCATGAAGGGCCTGGGCCGCGTACTGGGTTCGGTTGCCTCCTCGGTAGCCCACTCGGCACCATGCGACGTATTGGTTGTGAAGACCGACAAGTAAGCCCAGCGCTTCTACTGACAGGCGGGTACCGTTCAACGGTGCCCGCCTGCAGCATTCCACCCGGCACAGCGTAGGCTTAACCCGTGCAAACTCTTCGAATCGCCTACGCTACCGGCGTGACCCCCGGCAAATGGATGGACCGCTTCAAGGAGCGCTATCCGAAGGTTGAGCTCCAGGCATGGCGCCACGATGAAAGCGGAATCCTCGACCTGCTGGCCGAGGACCAGGCCGACGCGGTGTTCGTGCGCTACGTCGGCGAATCACCCAAGGACTCCACCCGCCACGTGATCCCGCTGTACGAGGAACTGGAAGTGGTCTGCGCCGCCAAAGACCACGAAATCGAATACTACGACGAATCGGTGCCAGCCGATGTCGCCGCAGGCTTCCCGCAACTGGACCTGGCTGATTACCCGGAAGACGCCGGAGGCATCGGCGTGGCCATGGAGGTCGTGGCCTCCGGCGCCCAGGTGCTGCGCGTGCCGCAGAGCATCGCCCGGCTGTTCGCCCGCAAGGACGTGATCTCCCGCTTCGTCGAGGACGGCGCGCCAACCCAGGTGGGCATCGCCTGGGCGACCTCCATGGAAGACGCCACGCTCTTGGAGGAATTCATCGGGATTGTGCGCGGCCGCAGCGCGAATTCCTCCCGCCAAGCCTCGGTGCGCAACCATGAGCAGAAGGCCAAGCGCATCAACGACAAGGCGAAGTCCGAAGCCAAGGCCAAATCCCTGGCCGCAGCCAAGCGCCAAAAGGAGCTGGCCAAGAAGCAGGCGCGCAGCAATGGGGGCAAGCCCGGCAAGCCAGGCGGTTCCAAGGGGCGCAAGAAACGCTAGAACCGGCCAGATCCCATGGGTAGAGTGAAGCCATGAAGCAATTTGATACGCTCGCCCTGTCCTCGCGGGGCCCAGCACTGGTCCTGACCATCAACCAGCCGAAATCGCTGAACGCGCTGGCCCAGGAGGTCGTCAATGACCTCGAAGCCTTCATCGACTGGTTTGAAACCACCGGATTCGAATACCGCGGAGTCATCATCACCGGAGCAGGGGAGAAATCCTTTGTGGCCGGTGCGAACATCGTGCAGATGAACGCCATGGACTCCCAGGCCGCCCTGGCCTACGGTCGCCAGATGCACGCGGTGACCGAACGGCTGGAATCCCTGCAGGTTCCGGTCATCGCAGCGGTCAACGGCTTCGCGCTGGGTGGCGGCTGCGAAATCGCCCTGGCCTGCGACTTCATTTACGCCTCCGAGAATGCCAGCTTCGGCCAGCCCGAAGTCAACCTGGGCCTGGTGCCCGGCTTCGGCGGTTCGGTCCGCCTGCCGCGCCGCGTCGGCAATGCGCTGGCCCGCGAACTGATCTTCACCGGACGCCGGATCAAGTCCGCCGAAGCGCTGCGGATCGGTCTGGCCAACCGGGTGGTCCCCGCCGAGGAGCTGATCGATCAGGCAGTGGCCACCATCGAGGAGATCGCCGCCGTTTCGCCCACCGCGGTGGCCAACGCCAAATCCGCGCTGGTGCAGATGGATGCGCTGAACACCCATGACGCGCTGCTGGTGGAGGCGGACTCCTTCCAGCGGGCCTTTGCCACCAATGATTCGGTGGAAGGCCGGGCCGCCTTCGTGGAAAAGCGCTCGCCGAACTTCCCAGGCAACTAGTGATGCACTACGGGGCCCACCCGGACCAGCACCTCCAGTTCTTCGAACCCGAGCAGAGCACGGCCCGCGGCGCGGTGATGATCATCCACGGCGGCTACTGGCGCGAGAAATACACTGCGCAGCTCGGCGTCCCGCTGGCCGAGGATCTGGCGGCCCGCGGGATTCCGGCCTACAACCTGGAATACCGGCGGGGGACCGGCAGCGCCGCGGCGATGCTCGCCGACGCCCGGCTGGCTCTGGGACTGATCAAGGAGGATGGGCCGATTACGCTGATCGGCCACTCCGCCGGAGCGCAGCTGGCCTGCGTGGTGGCGGCCAATGACCCGCGGGTCACCCAGGTGATCAGCCAGGCCGGACTGCTGGACTTGGAGTATGCGCGCAGGCAGGCGCTCAGCGATTCCGCAGTGGATCTGCTGCTCGACGGGGCGCCGCTGGCTGCCTATAGTCCGGTGGAATTATGGCCGATGCCCGCCCGTGTCGTAATCTTTCATGGTCGCGAGGACGCCGACGTTCCGTTGAAAATCGCCCAGCGGGCGGTCCACAAGGCAGCAGCCCTCGGACAGGACTACCGCTTCGCGTTGTTTCCGGGCGATCATTACACTTGGATTGACCCGCGCAGCAGCCAATGGGCCGCCTGCGTGCGTGCCCTGTCCCCTGTGCACTATTAAAGGAGCAGCATGAACCCGACCGTGATCGGCGAAGCCCTCGTTGACGTCCTGGCCTCAGGCATTGCCCCAGCCCAGGAATTTGTTGGCGGCAGCCCGCTGAACGTCGCGGTCTCACTGGCTCGCCTGGGTTATCCCGGAACCCTGATTTCCCGTTGGGGCGCCGACGACAAGGGCGCGAAGATCGAGGATTACCTCAAGGACAACAACGTCAAGTATCTGGGCGGCGCCGATGACGAGGCGACCGTGATCGCCCACGGCATCCTCGACCCTGCCGGCGGTGCGGCCTTCGCCTTCAATGCCTTCTGGCAGATGCCGACCATCGGCCCGGAGCTGCCGCAGGACGTGGAATTGGTGCACACCGGCTCCATCGCCACGCTGTTCAGCCCGGAAGAGCTGTTGCCGCTGCTCTCCGCGGCGCGCACGCATGCGACCATCAGCTATGACCCGAACCTGCGCCCATCGCTGGTCACCAATCATGCCCAGACGGTGGCCGAGGTGGAACGCTTTGTCGGCCAGGCCGACGTCGTGCGTGTCTCGGGCATCGACCTGAAATGGATGTACCCGATGCGTTCGGTGCATGAGTCGGCCCGGGCCTGGCTGGATATGGGCCCGGCCATCGTCGTGTCCACCGCCGGATCACGTGGCTCCTGGGGCGTGGTGCGCGCCGGGGATGCAGAATTCATCGCACCGTCGGTGGAAGTGACCGACACCGTGGGCGCCGGCGATACCTTCACGGCGGCCTTGCTGTGCTGGCTGGCCGAGCACGACATGATTGGCGCTGCCAACCGCGAGAAGCTGGGCCAGCTGCAGACCAGCGAACTGTCCCAGGCCCTGGAATTTGCCGCCAAGGCGGCAGCCGTGACCGTTCAGCGTGCCGGTGCCAACCCGCCACGGCGCGAGGAGCTCTAGCGTGATCAAGCTGATCGCCTCGGACCTGGATGGGACCATTGTCGCCCCGGACGGGACGATATCCGCGCGTACCCGCCAGGCGTTTCTGGATGCCCGCCAGGCCGGGATCCAGATCGTTTTTGTCACCGGGCGCCCGTTTCGCTGGCTGACCCCGGTGATCGAGGCCTTTGGCGGCCTGGGTACCGTCATCTGCTCCAACGGCGCGGTGCTCTATGATCTGGAGCGCGACGAGGTGATCTGGTCCCGGACGCTGAGCGCCGCCACGGCACGCGAAGCCGCGCAGATCATCACCGCAGTGGAACCGGAGGCGACCTTTGCCGCGGAGACCACCAAGGGCCTGCACCTTGGCGAGGGTTTCGCCGACCGGCACCATAATTTCGGTGTGCAGGCGGTGATGGACCTGTCCTCGGATGCCATGGACCGCGAGGGCATCGTGAAATTCCTTGCGCGCTCCCAGCACCTGGCGATCGATGATTTTTATGCTGCCGTGAGACCCAAGCTCAGCCATCTGGTGTCCATCACCCACTCGGCTTTTGACGTGTCGCTGTTGGAGATGGCCCACGTGGACATCCACAAGGCGCGGACCCTGAACGAATACTGCCAGCGCTTGGACATCACCCCGGAAGAAGTGATGGCTTTCGGGGATATGCCCAACGATATCCAGATGCTCGAATTTGCCGGCCACGGCTACGCCATGGCCTCGGGGCACCCCACCACCCTGGCCACGGCCCGCTACTGTGCCCCGTCCTTGGCCGAAGACGGCGTCGCCCAGGTCATCGAGGACTTGCTGAAATGACGTATGCTTTCACGCACCGCGGGGTGCGCCATGCCGACGAAGAGAATACGCTGGTGGCCTTCCAGCGTGCCGTGGATCTCGGAGTGCTCCATCTGGAATCCGACGTGCACGCCTCGGCTGATGGCACGGTCTACCTGTTCCATGATGAGACCTTGGACCGGGTGACCGAGGCCAGCGGAAAATTCAATGAGCGCACCGACGATGAGCTCGCGCAGATCACCGCCGGCGGAGAGCCGCTGTGCACCCTCGACCAGTTGCTCGAGGCCTTCCCGCAGGCGCAGGTCGTGAACCTCGATGTCAAAGACGAACACGTCATTGGCCCGTTGGCCGAGCTGATCGAGCGGCGCGGGGCGCATCAGCAGATCGCCTTGGCTTCATTCTCCAGCGCCCGCAGCCATGCGGTGCGCCACCTTCTGTCGGCGCCGATCAGGCGCTCGCCGGGACAGCGTGAAATCATCTTGATTTGGCTCTGCGCCCACCTTCTTGGCTGGGTTCCCAAGAAGCTGGTCAAGGATTTCTGGGCGGTGCAGGTCCCTTTTAAGCAGGGCTGGCTGCCCGTGGCCACCGGTCGTTTCACCCGGTCCGTCCAACGTGCTGGCGCGCAGGTGCACGTGTGGGTGGTCAATGACGAGCCGACCATGAAACTGCTCAAGGATCGCAAAGTCGACGCGATCATGAGCGATGACGCGGAGTTATTGATGAAGGTGCTGGGATCCTAGCTTGCGCCTAACGCGCTGTATTTGATGGTGTATTGATCCACGACGGCTTCGTCCGGGGCGAATCCAAGGCCCGGTGTGCTCGGCAGTGGCACGATGCCCTCGGAATCCATGAGGCTTTGATGCGGCGCGTGCCAGGGATGCAGCTGCACCTCCCAATTCAAGAACGGGATTTCCAGTTCCGGGCGGAGATTGCCGTCTGCCAGTTGCACCGGGGGATCCAGGGCAATGAGTTGCGCGCTGGCCAGCAGCGCGGGGCCGTAGTAGAAGCAATGCGGGATCACGTGCGCGCCGAGACAATGGCCGGCTTCGCGCACTTGCAGCATTGCGCTGATGCCGCCGATTTTTCCCACACTTGGTTGCGCGAATTCAAGGGCTCCTCGCTCCATGTCATGGATCAGGCCTTGGACTCCCGAGTGGTTTTCGCCACCGGAGACATTCTTGAAGACGGAATTCAGCTCGTGCAAGGACCGCGAGTCGTCGGGCGGGAAGACCGGTTCTTCGATCCACAGCAGATTCAAGTCAGCCAAGTCTGCGAAGGCCGAGCGGGCCTGGGCCGCATCCCATTTGCAGTTCACATCGACCATCAGCGGGAGAGTTCCAACGGTGCCCCGCGCGGCACTAATCGCCGGCTTGAGGGATTCATGCAGCTTGAAAGCCTTGAATCCGCGGGATCTGGCGCGTTCGAGGTGGAACGAGACCTCGTGCGGATCCTCTGCATAATGCACCAGGGACGCGTAGGCGTGGACTTCGTGGCGTGCCTGGGCATTGATGAATTCCCGAAGCGTCTTGTTGGCATGCTTGGCTGCGATGTCCCAAAGAGCGATGTCGATAGCTGACAGGGCGTAATGGATCGGGCCCGTGCGTCCGAAGGCATGGAAAGCATACTGCGCCGCGGGGAGGCAGTCATTCAGATCGGTTGTGCGCCCCAGGAAAAATGGAGCGACGATGTCTTCCAAAGCCGCCCATGTGGCGGGATTCGCCTTGTGCCCGAATCCCTCGCCCCAGCCGACCAGTCCTTGGGCCGTGGTGATTTTGACGATCAATGATTCCATCTCGGTGAAAGTTCTTGATGATGCATTGAAAGTATCGATTGATTCCACATTGGAATCTTCCGCTTCTCTGCGTGCCGCATCAAAGGGCAGTGAAACTAGATAGAGTTCTATGGACTCGATAGTGTCATTAAATCCGGATCTGACCTGTGCCAATTGGCCTTTCCTTTCGAAGGTTCTTGGTGCGCCGAGGTGATGTCATTTCGCCTGTGTCCGCGACTGTCCTGCCGGTGATGCTGTTGCGATTATTCATCTGGCCAATGTGGTTGACCTCACGTTGCTCTTTAGTTTAGCGTTGTGGAATAGAGATTGGAAAGCGCATTCCAAAGCATGTTGGCGAAGCAGTTCTTGAAGCAAGGAGTCAGTCATGTCGGTCCCGATTCGCAAGGGGCACCTTAGCGTTCTGATGAAAGGAGGTGATGGCCAGTGAGTGCCATTGCCGAGTTGCAAAGCCTGAGTAAGACCAAGGGTCGGAAGGTTTCTGCAAAAGACAATAAGGCCGCTCATATCTTCCTGATTCCGTGGACGATTGGGCTCTTTCTGGTTACCTTGGGACCGATGGCGATGTCCTTGTACCTGGCCTTCACGGATTACAACCTGTTGCAGTCGCCGGAATTCTCCGGCTTGGACAACATCCAGCGGATGCTCGAGGACCAGCGACTGCACAATTCGCTGCGAGTGACCTTCACTTACGTATTGGTTGGCGTCCCGCTTCAGCTGGCTGTAGCACTGGGTGTAGCCATCCTGCTGGACCGGGGCATGCGCGGACTCTCGTTCTACCGTTCGGTTTTCTACCTGCCCTCAATGCTCGGATCCTCCGTAGCTATTGCAGTGCTGTGGAAGCAGATCTTCGGCACCACCGGCCTGGTCAATCAGATGCTGGAACTTATAGGAATACAAGGCATCGGCTGGATTTCGGATCCGAATACATCGCTTGGAAGCCTGATCCTGCTCAACGTCTGGACCTTCGGATCACCTATGGTGATCTTCCTGGCGGGACTGCGTCAGGTGCCGGCCATGTACTACGAAGCCGCGTCCATTGACGGCGCTACGAAATGGCGCCAGTTCCGCAGCATCACCCTTCCGATGATCAGCCCGATCATCTTCTTCAACCTCGTGCTGCAGATCATCGGCGCATTCCAGAACTTCACCCAAGCCTTCATCGTTTCCAATGGTTCGGGAGGGCCGGCGGACTCCACGATGTTCTTCACTCTGTATCTGTACCAGCAAGGCTTCAAGCAATTCGACATGGGTTATGCCTCGGCCATGGCCTGGCTCCTGGTCCTCATAGTCGGCGCTTTCACCGCCGTGAACTTCTTAGTTTCAAAGTATTGGGTGTTCTACGATGACTAATCAAACTTCGGTACCGCAATCAGCAGATCTTGACCAGGCACGGCAGGATCAGGTTCTCGACGAGGAGAAAATGCTGGGCCAGAAACCACCGGCGGGTGGAACCGACTCCAAGGGCCGCAGGGTCAAGGGGCACAAACCCAAGATGCGTACGCCACTGCGTTCAGTCGTAAAGCATGCCCTGCTGATCCTGGCAGCCGGCGTGATGATCTACCCGCTGCTGTGGATGGTAGCAAGCTCCTTCAGGCCCAATGACCTGATCTTCCGTGAAGCGGGCCTGGTCATTTCCGAGGTGGACTGGACCAACTACCCCAACGGGTGGGACGCCTTGTCAGAGCCATTCAGCAAGTACCTGATGAACTCCGCCATCCTGGTTTTGGGCTGCATCATCGGAAATCTGGTCTCCTGCTCCATGGCGGCATACGCTTTCGCCCGGCTTGAGTTCAAGTTCAAGAAGATCATGTTCGTTCTCATGCTCATGACGATCATGCTTCCGATTCACGTGATCATCGTTCCGCAGTACGTCATGTTCTCCCAGATCGGATGGGTCAACACCTTCTGGCCGATTATTGTCCCCAAGCTGCTGGCCACCGACGGGTTCTTCATCTTCCTGATGATCCAGTTCATCCGCGGTATTCCTAAGGATATGGACGAAGCCGCCCGTATCGATGGAGCAGGCCACCCGCGGATCTTCCTGCAGGTGATCCTGCCGCTGATGGTGCCGGCGTTGGCCACCACGGCGATCTTCACCTTCATCTGGACCTGGAGCGACTTCTTCACCTCGCTGATCTACCTGACGAACCCGAGCAACTACACCGTGCAGGTAGCACTCAACGCGTTCATCGACTCCACCGGCGAATCGAATTGGGGCGCCCTGTTCGCGATGTCGATAGTCACCCTTATCCCGGTCTTCCTGGCCTTCCTCTTCGGCCAGAAGTATCTGGTCAAGGGCATCGCCACGACCGGCATCAAATAACCAAGTGCGAATGGCCCGGAGAATTAGAACCCGGGCCATTGGCATGTCTGAAACTGACCCAATGGCCGCGGCCCTTAGCTAAGGAGAAAACAACACATGGGAACAACAACACGCACGCGCTATGTGCTGATCGGAGCCGGCAACAGGTGCGAAATGTACATCACCTCCATGCTCGGCGATCACAGCAGCGTCGCTGAACTGGTTGCCTTGGCGGATACCAACCCAGGCCGCATCGAGTACTACCAGGATGTCGTCGAGCAGACCTTCGGCCAAAGGCTGGGGTCCTTTGACCCTGAAGACCTTGAAGCGTACATCCGCGAGAACGCGATTGATCGGGTCATCATCACGACGCCGGACTATACCCACGCCTCCTTGATTTGCACCTCCATGTACGCAGGCGCTGATGTCATTGTGGAAAAGCCGCTGACTATCGATGCCGCGAGCACCGCGCGCATTGCCCAGGCGGTTGCCGAGACCGGACGTGAAGTCATCGTGGCCTTCAATTATCGCTACTCACCGCGCAATACGGCACTGAAAAAGGCCATTGACGACGGGCTGATCGGCCAGGTCACCTCCGTTGATTTCAATTGGATGCTCGACACCGTCCATGGCGCCGACTACTTCCGCCGCTGGCACCGTCTCAAGGAGAATTCCGGCGGCCTGCTCATCCACAAATCGAGCCACCATTTTGACCTCGTCAACTGGTGGCTTGATGACTCGCCGCACAGCGTATTCGCCGCCGGAGGCCTGAAGTTCTATGGCCCGAAGAACGCCGAAGCCAGGGGCTTCGCGACCCACGAACGCGGCACGCACGATACCAGCGACCAAGAGCCATTCGATCTTGATCTGCGCAGCGATGAACGACTGGAAAAACTGTACCTGGCTAATGAGCATTTTGATGGGTACCGTCGCGACCAAGGCGTCTTCAACGGCCAGATTTCCATCGAAGACAATCTGAGCCTGACAGTTCAATACGACAAAGGCCCGATTCTTTCCTACTCGCTCAACGCGCACAGCCCCTGGGAAGGCTACCGGGTGGCCATTAACGGAACCGAAGGCCGACTGGAACTCGACGTGGTCGAGCGCGCTGCAGTTCTGCCGGCATCTGGCGGGAGGCCAGTGGATCCCTCCTACAGCGACGACGGGCAGAGCAGCAACGTCCGTTCCAAGGGTGAACGCCTTGTGGTTCAGCGCCACTGGCAAGGGGCCGAAGAAATCCCGATCATCAATTCGGAAGGATCGCACGGAGGGGGCGACAGGCTGCTTTTGGAAGAACTCTTCGAAGGGCGCCAAGCAGACGCCTACTCACGCCAAGCCGGGTTCCTCGACGGCGTCCGCGCCATTGCCGTAGGAATCTGCGGGAACAAATCCCTGGACACCGGCGCCCTCATCGATGTTGCATCGGCCGGACTAGGGGTTAATCTGTCATTGCATCAACAGGTTCAGGTGTGATTGATTCCATGAGCGAAAAAGTCATTATCACCGGCGGCTCTGGCCGCTTGGGACGTGCAGTGGTCGATGGCTTCGCAGCGGCCGGACACGAGGTCGTCTCGCTGGACCGGGAGTTGCCCAAGCAGCGCGTTCGCGGCGTTGACTACCGCAGCCTTGATTTGATGGATGCCGAAGCTACCCACACGGCATTCAAGGAAATCTCCCCGCAAGCAGTGGTTTCCCTAGCCGCGATGGCTGTGCCTTTCATGGCTCCCGAGGAAGTTCTGCTGAAGACCAACGCGACAATCGCGCACAACGTCACCTCGGCCGCCGTCGAGTCCGGCGCGACGCGCGTGGTGCTGGCCTCCAGCCCATCCATCATGGGCTACGGATCTCCGGGCGGCTGGGTTCCCGAGAAGCTTCCCTTGGACGAAGACGAAACCCCACGCCCCTGGCACGCCTATGGGCTGTCAAAATATGTCGCTGAACAGATCGCTGCCATGTTCGCGGCAAAGATGGGTCCCAGCAGCCCGGTGAAGTTCGCTTCATTCCGTCCCTGCTTCGTGATTGCCGAAGAAGAATGGGACGGAGCTCCAACGCAGCAAGGACACACGGTGGCCGAGCGCCTGAAGGATCCTGGGCTCTCAGCCCCGGCACTATTCAACTATGTGGATGCACGCGATGTCGCTGACTTCCTTTTGCTGCTCCTAGGGCGATTTGATCGAGTTGAGAACGGCTCGGTATTTTTCGTCGGAGCCAAGGATGCCATGGCAACCCGGCCGCTCTCGGAAATCATTCCGGAAATCTACCCAGAACTCGCATCGCTGGCAACCGGTCTGACGGGGGACCGCCCGGCCTTCAGCATCGACAAGGCGAGGGAAACCATCGGTTGGGAACCCAAGCGAAGCTGGAGAACGGAGCTCAAAGCAAAGGTCTGAGCCTTGAGGCAAAAACCCGGTGGAAGCGAGGAAAATATACCTCGCATCCACCGGATTTTGTGTTGGACGCCTATCGCTGCAGGACTTGGGGCCGAGGCAAGCCGTTCACCATGATCGCCGGCCAGCGCGGATCCATGCTGAGAACTTCGATAGTGCCGGACTCGGTCAAGAGCATGGTGTCTTCGACCTTGAAAGTCAGCCCATTGCGTTGCGCGCTCGGGTTGAACGCGAACGCTTGATTGACCTGGAAGCGGTCAGTCGCTCCGGGAGCCAGCCGCGGATCCCTGCCGTTATACCCGGCAATTCCGCCCTGGTGATGCCGCGTCCACTCCTGCTCGTCAAAACCGTGGGCCGGATAGGCCTGTTGGATCCGAGACAAAAGATCGCCAAGCATCGTGCCCGCGCAAATGCCGGAAAGGATCTCCGCCTCGACGCCGAGAATGTCTGATTCCCCGGAGGTTTCCTGCTCCGTGGCTGGTTCAAAACGCACCCACCGGGTGAGATTGGCAATCAGCCCGTGTCTCCGGACGCACAGCACTGCCATGGCCTTGCGCCCCAGCGGAACACTCGTCGGCAGGGGATGCCGGTAGCCGCCACGCGCAGCCGAACTAACGAGCGCAACGAGCACCTCACCACCTAGCTCCATGGCGCTGGCAGAGAGCTTGGCTGCGACGGAAAATTCGCTGTCCTCGCTGGAGACGACAGACAAGACCTCGGTCATGATCTCAGCCGTGTCCTGGCATAGCTGGCGATAACGCTCGATTTCCACCGCGGATAATGCGGTGCGCAAGGCACGCAATTCCGGCTCGATCTCAGATTCGTCGAGAATCTCCCATGCAGCGGCTTGTCCAAACCACGAGCCAACGTCATCGAGGGACTCGTACCACGCGGTGACGTGGATGTTGATCTGATCCGAGGCATTGAGTTCCTCGTTTTGCAGGCGCTGCGCCTCACTGACGGACGTCGCCAGTTCGCAGCCATCGGCATGAACCAGGACCCTGGCAATTGGCGGTGCGGCGAGGGACACATGGGTCCGGGCGCCACCAAGGAACCAAGCCAAGGACGCGGGGGTGGAGAGCATGATGGCCTGGGCTCCACGTGACTGGAGGAGCTCAATGAGCTGGGCATGCTTTGTTGAATACTCAATAGTGGCGGCAGAAGACATGAGGCGGCGTCCTAATGGTGGGAACCGAATTCTTGGAAGAGCGCCGACACTGCGGAGCGATCCCAGTGGCCATCAGCCACCAGCACCCGCACACGACGGGTCAATGCGGCTCCGGGATCCAAGACGACCGGGGCATCCCATGCCAGCGAGCTTCCCACACCCGGATAGCCGGAACTGCGGACGAACCATGGGTCACTGTCGCCACTGCAGAAAATGAGGGTCGCCGCGCCGTGGCCGGTGCTTCGTTGCGCCAAGCTGACAGCTTCCGAGGCGAAGTCGGAGCTGAATGCCATCCATGGGCTGCGGGAGCCGTGGACTTGTTCCTCACCCAAGAGGGTGTCGGTGAATATCCGCGTGTTTTCGGCTTTGGGCAGTCTCCAGAAGAATCCGCCATAACCGCCGTTGACCCGTCCGTTGGATCCTGGGGAGCCGATGGATACGTATTCTTCCCGTGCCCGCAGGCTGAAAGCGAAATCCATGATCCAGCCTGTTGCCGAGGTGGGCTGGTGGGTGAAGGCGGTGAAATCAATGGTGCGGTGCTCGTCCAGCAGCACCCGCTGCTGATGTCCGACCCACTCCAGTTCGGAACGCACTGAACTTCCGTTCGGGGCAAAGGAATTGGCCACTGTGCGGATGTGCCCGTGGTCTTGGCGCCATACATACCGCGAGTCGGCACGGGTGTAGGTCCTCCCGCCCCAGAAGTTGTTTCCATTCACGTCCTGCAGGGCCACCGAGACCCCAAGATGCCATGTGTGGTCCAGCGGCTGCTGGTCGCTGACGTGCACGCCGCCCATGGTGGTCAGTTGATCCAAGAAGGGTCGCGGCGAGTTCGTGATGGAAATATCCTGGCCCGTGCGCAGCCTCGCGATGACTTGTTTTTGGGCGTTGGACGGATTCTCCAATGCGAATGTTCCGCTGGTCTCCGGTTCGCTGGCCCACGGTGCGCCAAGCGAGGAAAAATCGGACTGCGCGGCCACGGAACGGTTGATGAAATGCTCGATATCGGGGATGACCGGATGGAACTGATCGCCGCGGTCGGTGGAGATCACGTAGTCCGCCGGAATATCCATGGGCTCGGCACCGGTGCGGATCTGTTCCAGGACCCGCATGAACGCGCCGGCCGATTCCAGCGAGCTCAGCAGCTCGGGCGCGCGACCGGCACGGACGTCTACGAGATTCTCCAGCAGGTTCACGCGACCGAAGACCTGGGATGACTCGGGCTTGCCGAATTCTGGATTGGGGCGGATCACCAATTCATCGCGCGTGTAGTACAAGATGGCCGAGCCCTCGGTCCCATAGATGGTGATCCACGGATCCTGCTGATCGGCCGCGCAAACGGTCAAGGCCGCGGTGACCGGGATGCCGCTGTTTGTCTGCATCCTCACCACGGACGTATCGTCGGCCTCGATTCGATGAGCATGGTACAAATCCGTGGCTACCGAGAGAATATCACCAGCACGCTGGGCACCGGCGATCCGCAGTGCGCTGGCAACCGCATGGGCCAGCGGGTTGGTGACCACGCCGTCGGCGATATCCACGCCGTTGAGCTGGCGATGGCCCGCCCATGGAGATCGGTTGTAGTAGCCCGTGGTGCGCAGCCAGTTTCCGCTGGCACCGACCGCTCGTAGCGCCCCGATGGGAGAGTTCTCAGCGCCCTCTTCAAAGAACCCGGCCACCGCTGTCAGAGCCAGCGACCCCAGGGCCTGGAACCCAACCTGGACGTTAACGCCAGCTGCCTGGGCGGCACTGAGCAGGGTCTCGTATTGCTCCAGCGTGGCCGTTGGCGGCTTTTCCAGATACAGGTCCGCGCCGGTATCCAGAGCTTTCATGGCCAAATCGGCGTGGGTGCTGATCGGGGTCGAAATGATGATGATATCCGGTTTCAGCCCGGATTCGAGGAACTCATCGAGGGTGGTGAATATTCGCGTGTTGTCCCCGGGAACCAGGCTGCCCGGATCTTCAGGATCGATGCCGGCGAGGAAACTGATCTTGTCCTCGCTGGCCAAGCGCTGGATGTTGCTCAGATGCTGGCGTCCGAAGCCATTGAGGCCAACCAGCACCACCGTTGGCGCTGATGACGGCGCAACGGAACTGTCGTCTTTGGCAGTCGCTGCGGTGGATTGCTGGTTCATAGTGCCCTTCTTGGAATCGTTGAAGTCAGATCAGTTTATTGCGCTCGCCGGCTGGATGCCCGCAGCTTGTTCAAGATGAGGCAAAACAAGCGACTGATAACGCTCAGACATGGCCGCCAAGGTCAGATCGGCATCCTGGCTATTGATCTCGTCGTTAAAGATCTCGACTTCCACCGGGCCTCGATAACCGGCCTTCGCCACCCAGCGGGAGATGGAAGTGAAATCAATATGCCCGTCGCCCATCATGCCGCGCGATTGCAGGGCGTTGCTGGCAATGGGCAGATTGAAATCGCAGATTTGGTAACTGGCCAATCGGCGCTCATGCCCGGCTCGCTGGATCTGCTGCTGCAACTGCGGGTCCCAGAAGACGTGGAAGGTATCGACAACAACACCGACGGCTTCGGAAGGGTGCGCGGTGGCCAAATCCAGGGCTTGGCCCAAGGTCGAGAGCACCGCCCGGTCAGCGGCATACATGGGGTGCAGCGCTTCGAGAACCAGGCAAACCCCATGATCCAACGCAACAGGCACCAGCTGGTCCAGTGCACGCGCGACTCGGTCGCGAGCTCCGACGATGTCCTTATCCTGCGGATCTCCGGTGCCTCCGAGAACGTGCGCGGCTGACGGCAATCCGCCGACGACCATGATCAGATTTCCTGCCCCGATGGTGGCCGCTTCCTCGATGGCATTCCTATTGGAATCGAAAGCATCCTTCTGCGCCTCTTTGGAAGTTGCCGTCAGGAATCCGCCACGGCACAGGGTGCTTGCCTGCAGTCCGCCTTCCTTGATGATGTCCGCTGCGCGTTGCGCCCCTCCCGCTTCTTCGAGCAAGTGGCGCCAAGGGCCGATATGGGTCAATTCAGCGCGGGCTGCCGCTTCGACCGCCTCGTGCAGGTTGAGGTGGGGGGTGGTGCCGGTGTTCAGTGATAATTCGAAGCTCATGACACTCCTGTCAGTGATCGGTTGGCTGCCTTGATTCCATAGACCGCAAGGAGCTGTTCCATGCGCTCAGCGGCCAAGCCCGGGTTCAAGATCAAACCGGCGGAATCCGCCAGAATAAAGGTTCGGATCAGGTGGGGCAGCGAGCGCCCAGCGTGCAGCCCGCCCACCATCTGGAAGCCGCTTTGATGGCCGTTTAGCCAGGAAAGGAAGGCGATACCCGTCTTGTAGTAGAAGGTCGGGGCACTGAAGATATGCAGTCCCAGCTCCCGGGTAGAGTCCAAGATGGCCCGTCCCCGCACCGAATCCGCGGCATCGAACGCCTGCAGCGCTGTCGAGGCGGCGGGGTAGATGGCGGCGAATATTCCCAGCAGGGCATCTGAATGAAGTTCGCCGTCACCGTCGATGAGCTCGGGGTAGTTGAAGTCGTCTCCGGTGTAGAGCCTGATCCCTGAGGGAAGGGCCGAGCGGAGTTGTTTCTCATGCTCTGCGTTGAGCAGGGAAACTTTCACCCCGTCGATCTTCTGCGAGTACTTTTCCAAGATGGACCGGAATACCGAGGTCGCTTCGGAAAGATCGGTGGTTCCCCAATAGCCGGCAAGCTGCGGATCAAACATCTCGCCCAGCCAGTGCAGGATCACCGGTTGCTGGGCTGCTTCCAGCAGGTCGCCGTAAACCTGGAGGTAATCCTCGGGAGTCCGCGCGGCCTTGGCCAACGCGCGCGAGCACATCAGGATGGACTTCGCGCCGGAGGCCTCGACAAGGCGCAGCATTTCCAGATAGGCGTCAGCGACTTTCTGCAGCTGGCCCGGTTCAACGGATTCGATGGTGAGCTGGTCGGTTCCCACGCCGCAGGCGACAATATCGCGCACCGTCATCCCGGTGAGCGCGGGGTAGCGGTTTTCCGAGATGACAGCTGCCGCCTCTTGAGCAGAGCGGTTGATGAGTTCGCAGGTCGCAGGGTAATCCAGGCCCATGCCGCGCTGCGCGGTGTCCATGGCATCGGCGACGCCGAGGCCGTAGGACCAGAGCTCGTGGCGATAGGCCATAGTGGCCTCCCAGTCGATCACCGCTGGCGCGCCGGGAGTATTGTCCGCCCCCATTTGAGGAATCACGTGGGCCGCGGCATAAACCTTGCGCGAGGTGATCGGCGAGGCGGGGCGGTGGAAGTCTCCGGGACCCTGCAACCGATAAGTGAAGGACTGGCCGTGCTCGTCGATCAGGGTTAGTTCCGGGAAATTGTTCTCGCTCATAGCGTGATCTCCGGGATGTCCAAGGTCCGGCGCTCTGCTGCGGACTGCAAGCCCAGGGACGCCAACTGCACGCCGCGCGCTGCCGAGAGCAGGCCGTACTTGTGTTCGTGTCCGGCGGCGACGTCTGCGAGGAAGTCTTCCCACTGCAGCTTGAAGCCGTTATCCAAATCCGCGTTGGCTGGAACTTCCAGCCACTGATCGCGGAAGGATTCGGTAACCGGCAGGTCAGGGTTCCAGACCGGCTTCGGGGTGTGGGCGCGTTGCTGGGCGACGCACTTGTTCAGGCCTGCAACGGCTGAGCCGTGGGTGCCATCGATCTGGAACTCGACCAGTTCGTCGCGGTACACGCGCACCGCCCAGGAGGAGTTGATCTGTGCGATCACCGGATCGCCTGAGGGGGTTTCGAGTTCGAAAATGCCGTAGGCCGCATCGTCTGCGGTAGCTTCATATGGTTTGCCCTGTTCATCCCAGCGGGTCGGGATGTGGGTGGCGGTTGTCGAGGTGACGCTCTTGACCTTGCCGATGATTCCTTCCAGAACGTAGTTCCAGTGGCAGTACATGTCGGTGGTCATCGAGCCGCCGTCGGCTAACCGGTAATTCCACGATGGGCGCTGTGCCTCCTGGATTTCGCCTTCGAAGACCCAGTAGCCGAATTCTCCGCGCAGGGAGAGGATTCTTCCGAAAAAGCCTTCGTCGACGAGGCGGCGCAGCTTCACGAGTCCGGGCAGGTAGAGCTTGTCGTGCACGACGCCAGCGGTGATGCCCTTGGTTTTGGCCTGCCGGGCCAAGTCGATGGCATCGGTCAGTGTTTCAGCGGTCGGCTTTTCGGTGAAGATGTGCTTGCCGGCGGCGATGGCCTTGGACAGGGTGTCGTACCGCAGCGAAGTCATCGAGGCATCGAAAATGATGTCGATGCTCGGGTCGTCGATCAGCGAATCGAGGTCTGTGCTGTAGTGCTCTACCTGGTGCTTTTGCGCGAGCTCGCGCAATTTATCTTCATTGCGGCCGACAAGAATCGGCTCAACGGTGAGCTTGGTGCCGTCAGCCAGGGTGATGCCGCCCTGATCGCGGATGGGCAGGATCGAACGCAGCAGGTGTTGCCGATAGCCCATGCGGCCGGTAATGCCGTTCATGGCAATTCGGAGAACTTTGGTATTTGTCACGAGAGACTCCTCGGCTGAAGTGAGAGAGGGAAATATTCTTGGGAATGCGCTTTCCACGATAGTGATGCAGAATTGGGGTGTCAACCATCACGGGGATTGAAAGATAAGCTTGTCCCAGCTTGTAGTGGACGAAAAGGATTTCAGATGGCTATTCGACTAACTGACGTCGCTAATGAAGCCGGAGTTTCATTGGCTACTGCCTCGCGTGTGCTCAACGGTTCCGCACGTAAACCAGCGGCCGAGATCTCCGATAAGGTCCGCGCGGCTGCGGAAAAACTCGGATACTTTCCCAACGCGCAAGCGCAAGCGCTTGCCCGTGCATCGACTAAGCTCATTGGCCTTGTCGTCCGCGATATCGCCGACCCCTACTTCTCCACGATTGCGCGCGGTGTCCAGCGTGGCCTGGGAGATAGCGGTACCCAGTTGCTCTTGGCCAGCACCGATTCCGAGCCGGAGCGGGAAATCGAGGCCGTCAGGGCCTTCATGTCGCAGCGGACAGATGCCATCATCTTGTCCGGCTCACGTGGTCAATCTGAAGATGACGGGCTGCTCAAGCTGATTGAGAACTACCAGGAGAATGGCGGGCAGGTGGTTGTTATTGGCCAGCCGCTAGCCAGTACCGGCGGTATCCAGGTGGATAACGAAACCACCTCCGAGAATCTGGCCGGAGATCTGATCCGTGCAGGTCATCGCAAGTTTATTGTGCTGGCAGGCGATGAAAATCTGCTGACTTCCCGCCATCGCGCCCAAGGCTTTCTCTCGAAGCTCAAGCGCACCGGTCTTGCCGCCGTCGAGGTTGTCCATGGGGCGTTTTCCCGGGAAGGTGCCTACATGGCCATGAGCGACTACCTCCAGGCGCGAAAGCCCGAAGGGGCGGGCCAGCAAGTATGCGTCTTCTGCGTATCCGATGTCATGGCCCTGGGTGCGATTCGCGCCATTAGGGAAAGCGGGTTGCGTGTACCCGAAGATATCGCTGTGGTGGGCTTTGACGATATTCCAACACTTGAGGACGTCACGCCTTCGGTTAGTACCGCTCGCCTTCCGCTGGAGGAAATCGGCCGCTGGGCTGGAGAAATGGTGCTCAGCCATGGTGATGCGCGCAAAATGGTGGTTACTGGCACCACTGTGCTGCGCGAATCGTCGCGATTGCGCGATGGGAATCGGTAGGACCTAGCGTGCGCGATGCCATGGCCAAAAGTTATTGACCTATTCAACTTTGCCTCTTGACTCGTGACTGGGGTCACAATTAGATTGTTTGGGAAGCGCTTTCCAAAAGACTGAAAATCACGGCCAATTGTTGAAGCCTCGCACTCACCGGCCCACTCAAGGAGGAGACCCATGGACCAGCAGGACATCTCAAGAAACAATCGAAAGAAGTTCGGTGCACGCCTGAGCAAGTCCGTAGCCATTGCCGCGGTTGCTGCCCTCGCGTTGACCGGTTGCGGAGGCAGCGGCGGCGCTGAGAGCGCCGACGGGAAGACCGTACTCCGGTTTTCATGGTGGGGTTCCGATTCGCGAGCCCAAGCCACCAACAAGATCATCGAAGCCTTTGAAGCCGAGAACCCGGACATCGACGTACAGGGCGAGTACTCGGACTGGAGCGGGTACTGGGACAAGCTGGCTACCCAGGTTGCCTCCAATGATGCTCCCGATGTCATCCAGATGGACGACAAGTACCTGCGTGAATATGCGGACCGCGGAGCGTTGCTCGATCTGACCGGCGTGGATGTCTCCAAGTTTGAAGAGGTATCCATCCAGAACGGCACCACCGATGACGGCCTGGTCGGAATCACCACGGGCATCAATTCCTTCACGCTGACTGCCAACCCGAAAGTCCTCGAGGAAGCCGGGCTGAAAATTCCCGATGACAAGACCTGGACCTGGGATGACTACCGGAAGATCACCGAAACCGTGAGCGAGAAGCTCGACGGCAAATACGGCGCCGAAGCCCCGAATGAACCTGCAGGCCTGCAGACCTGGCTACGTCAGGACGGCAAGCACCTGACCGGCAGCGACGGCGCCCTCGGGTTCACCGTCGAAGACCTCACCGGGTACTTCCAGCACCACCGGGACCTGCTCAGCGGCGGGTCATACCCTAAGGCTTCGGTGCTGGCAGAAAACCAGAACGCCGGACCAGACCGCTCGATGACCGGCACCGGAACCGCAGCCTTCGGCATGTGGTGGAGCAACCAGCTCGGTGGCCTGTCGGCAGCCGTAGGATCTGATCTGGTTCCATTGCGCTTGCCAAGCAGCACCGGCAAGGCGCAGGACAATGGGCTGTGGTACAAATCTTCGATGATGATGTCCGGCTACGGCCGTACCAAGCACCCGGATGAGGTCAAGAAATTCATTGATTTCATGGTCAATTCGCAAGAGGCCGGCGCGCTGAACAAGATGGACCGCGGGTTGCCCGCCAACCTCGATGTCCGCAAGAGCGTCGTCGCCGACCTTGACTCGATTGAAACCGCCTCGGCAGAATTCGTCACCAGCCTGGAACCGGAGCTGCAAGGAACTGAACCTATTCCGCCCATGGGATTCAGCGCCGTCCAGGACATCCTATACCGCTACGAAATGGAAGTCTTCTTTGACCGCCAGAGCGTGGCAGATGCCGCGCAGAACGCCTTCAAGGAAATCGAAACCGCTGTAGCGCAGTAGTCCATGCAAACTGAGGGACCCAGTTCATTCATTGAACTGGGTCCCTCGAATTTTCTACAGCTACTGAAGATCCAAGGTGGCAAGCACGCTCGGCGCGTTCTCGCGCAGATGCTCGTCGCTGGCATCCAACAGCAATCGCAGCCATGTTTCATGCTGGGATAGTGGAGCCACCAGGCAGGCTGGGCTGATCAGGTCATAGAGCTCATCCGGTGAGCCATAGGCTGCAAACTGTTCCAGATAAGCGAACAGCGACTGCATGACGCGCTCATCGCTGGTGTCACAATCCCATACCTCGGTCATGGCGGCCAGAGCGGTGTTCAGCGACGAGAAGGGGTGCGCCCAGTGGGCCGAGGATAGGTTCAGGATCCGCCCATGGGTACCGGATTCAGCCGGAACAACCACCTGGGAGAGATCAAAGTTTCCATGCTCCAGGCTCAGGGGAACAGAACCCTCATGCAACGTTGCGCAGGCCTTGGTCAGCTCGTCGATATGGGACGCTAGGTGATCGGCGTGGGCCCCGTCGATGTGCAGGGGATGCTCGGGCGGCAGGGATACATGCATCATCAACGCTTGCTCGAACTGTTCTGGCAGGAACTGCGGGTCGACAACGGTGACTCCGGCGTCGAAGAACTGGTCTTCCCGGCCCATTAAGGCCACCTGCAGTGAGCCAAGCGAGGCAAGGGCCAGTTCCCAGTTCTCTACCGAATCCCCGAGATCCGCCATCGTATGTCCGAAGTCGGGGCTGAGCATGTAGCCGGCGCTGCGGTCCACCGCCAGAGGCATCACGAAACGCTCGGGAAGGATCTGGCCGGCTACCACGGTGGTGGCCGCTTCGGCTGCCAGCCCCGGGGCATTGGCGCTGAAGATCAGGTCCGCCGCGTCGGTTTGCACCGTTGCCTGGATCTGGTGCAATTGGGCGGGCCAGAAGTCGGGATCGGCGGTGCGCTGGATGCCGTACGCCTCGCAGGCCGCGTCGATCCATTCGGTGGTCGACTCACGCCAGTTATCGCTATTGAACAAATCTATCCACTGTGCCACGTTCTTATCGTAGTATGTCGATGCAAACGCGTTCAGTTGCTACCGTATGGACTACGGCTAGTAATTTGCTCCTCTTTCGAAGGATTTCGATCGTGAACGCTTATCGACCTGAGTACCGACACCGTGATTACAAAGCCGTCCTCTTCGATCTGGATGGTGTGATTACACCAACGGCACTGCTTCACCGCAGGGCCTGGCATGAACTTTTCTCTTCCTATTTTGACCAATTCCCGGGCGTGGCCGGCTACACCGAGCAGGACTATTTCAACTTGCTCGACGGGCGTCCGCGCTATGACGCGGTGCAAGCCATTCTCGCCTCGCGGGGTCTCGAATTGCCATGGGGAAACGTCCAGGATCCTGCGGGCCAGGACACCATCTGCGCCCTGGGAAATATGAAAAACGATAAGTTCACCGAAGTGCTGCTGCGCGACGGCATCGAACCCTACGCGGGTTCCCTGGCCTACTTGCGCCAGGTCCTCGCAGCAGGGCTGGACGTAGCGGTAGTCTCCTCCTCCCGCAACGCCCGCATGGTGCTTTCTGCCGCGGGTCTGGAGGAGCACTTCCCGCTGGTGATGGGCGGGCATGAAGCCGCCGCCCGCGGCTTGGCCGGCAAGCCGGCCCCGGACACCTTCCTGGCAGCCGCGGCGGATCTGGGCTGGCGCCCGGAAGAGTGCGTGGTCTTCGAGGACGCCACCAGCGGCGTGGCCGCAGCCCGTGCCGGAGGCTTCGGCGTGGTCGGCGTGGCTCGCGAGGAGAACGCGGCCGAGCTGATGGACGCCGGAGCGCATTTTGTCATCGAGGATCTTGCAGAACTCGTCTCCGGGGATTCAGTTCAGGCCTGGGAAATGGACTCCTGGTCCTTGCTGCGCGATGAGCACCGCGACACCGACGGCGCCCAGGACACCGTCTTCTCCCTGGGCAATGGTTTCCTCGGCGCCCGGGCCGCCCAGCTGGGCTTGGGCGACCAGAGCGGCGGAACATTCATCAACGGCCTGCACGAGGCCTGGCAGATCCGCCACGCTGAAAGCGCGTTCGGCCTGGCCGAAACCGGGCAGACCATGATCAGCGCCCCGGATTTCAGGACCTTGCGCGTCTTCATCAACGATGAAGCGCTGGAAGTCGGCCGCACTGAGATGCTGCGCGATGAACTGCGCCTGGACTTCCGCGACGGAACCTTGTGCGCGCGCACCCTGTGGCGGACCGCCGAAGGGCACCGCGTAGCCGTCATGGCCCGAACGATGATTTCCTTCACCGACCGGCACCTGGCCTTGCAGGACGTCCATGTGCGCCTGTTGGATGCCCCGGCCAGGGTGCTCGTGCAGTCTTCGGTCGTGGGCAACCGCTCAGCGCGCACGGTGGCATCGCCGGAGGAGACTGACGCCTCCGCCGCCGGGGTGGCCGATCCGCGCAAGAGCGAAGAAGCCAGCCAGAATCCGCTGCACCCGGCAGGGAACACGGTCAACGGCTCGCGCCTGGGGATCTCCTACGCGGTCCCGGGCTCCGGCATGTCCGTGGCGGCAATGGTCGAGCATCAGGTGAGCACCACCGGGGGCGCCGACCAGCAACTGCGCATCGATCGCAAGACCTCCGATGAACGCGCCGACGAGGTCATCAGCGCACGCCTGGAGGCCGGGCAGGGCATCCGCGTCGCGAAGTACGCGGTCTACAACTGCTCGCGGCGCCACCCCGCCCAGGAAATGCTGCAGCGCTCGGATCGCGCCCTGGACCACCTGGTCGAGCAGGGCATGGACGAGCACTTCCGCACCCAGCGCGACTTCATGGCCGACTTCTGGCAGCGCAGCGATGTGGTGGTGGACTGCGACGACGCCGGCTTGCAGCGCAAGATCCGCTGGAACCTGTTCCAGCTGGCCCAGGCCGCCGGCCGCGCCGACGGCTTGGGCATCAGCGCCAAGGGCGTGAGCGGCAACGGCTATTCGGGGCACTACTTCTGGGACACCGAAATCTATGTGATGCCGTTCTTGACCTACACCAACCAGCAGTGGGCCCGTAATACCCTGCGCGCCAGGGTGGCGATGATCCCGGCGGCGACGCGGCGGGCGAGCATCATGAACGAGGCCGGCCTGCTCTTCCCATGGCGCACCATCAACGGCGAAGAGGCCAGTGCCTACTATCCGGCGGGCACCGCGCAGTATCACATCAACGCGGACGTCGTGTATTCGCTCAACCGCTACCTGAGCGTGATGGAGGATGACGAGTTCCTGCTGGCCGGGGGCGCCGAGATCCTGGCGGGCACCGCGCGCATGTGGGCGTCGCTGGGCTTCTGGCGCGGCCAGGAAGGCCATGAGCGCTTCCACATCCATGGCGTGACCGGACCGGATGAATACACCGCAGTGGTCAACGACAACCTGTACACCAACGTCATGGCCCGCTTTAACCTGCGGCGCAGCGCCCAGCTGCTCACCGAGCTGGCCGGGCAGCACCCCGGGCCATACGCCAGCCTTGCCGCCAAATTGGAGTTGAGCGACGAGGAAATCGCCCTGTGGCTCAAGGCCGCTGACTGCATGCATATTCCGTATTCGGAATCTGTGGGCATCCACCCGCAGGACGAGCACTTCCTGAACCGCGAGGTGTGGGATCTGGCCAATACCGGGCCGGATAAGCGCCCGCTGCTGCTGCACTACCATCCGCTGGTGATCTACCGCTTCCAGGTGATCAAGCAGGCCGACGCGGTGCTGGCCCTGTGGCTGCGCTCCAGCGATTTCACCGCCGAGCAGAAGCTCGCGGACTTCAACTACTACGATCCGCTGACCACCGGCGACTCGACGCTCTCGGCCACGGTGCAGTCCATCTTGGCTGCCGAGGTCGGGTACCGCGAGCTGTCCTGGGAGTACTTCGAGCATGCGCTGAACGTCGATCTTGAGAACCTGCACGGCAACACCGGCGACGGCGTCCACGTGGCTTCCACCGGCGGCGTCTGGTCCGGGCTGATCTACGGCTTCGCGGGCCTGCGTGATGACGACGACCGGCTGTGCTTCGACCCGCGCCTGCCCGAGGCCTGGCGCTCGATCAGCTTCAGCCTGGCCTGGCACGGCATGCGGATCGCGGTCCGCCTGGAACGCGCCAGCATCACCTTCACCTTGGACGGCGCCCACTCGCGCCCGATCTGGGTACGCGGGGAGCAGGTGGATCTGGTTCCGGGAGAAAGCATCGTGGTTCCGCTGGCCGATCAGGGTCCGGTGCGCGAGGGGCGCCCGAGCCTGGACAAGGTCCTCGAGGTCCAAAGCGAGGCCGGGGTGGACGTGCCCCGCAAGGCCTGGTAGCTCCCGGCGGGGCTAAACGAGCCGGGGTTAAACAGTGGGGCGGTGCGGAACCGCAATGGTTCCGCACCGCCTCGTCCATGCCCAGCTAGGGGCGAGCCTGCTTTACAGCTTCATATCTTCCAGGGTGCGTCCCTTGGTTTCCTTGACCATGAAGATCACGAAGAGCAAGGAGAGCAGCGCGGCCACTGCGTAGATGCCGTAAGCCAGCGCCAGGCCTGCGTCGGCCAGGGCCGGGAAGGTGGTGGAGACGACGAAGTTGGCGATCCACTGCGCGGCGGCAGCCACACCGAGGGCCATGGCGCGGATGGAGTTCGGGAAGATCTCGCCGAGCAGCACCCATACGGCCGGGCCCCAGGTAGCACCGAAGCCGACCACGAACAGGTTGGCCGAGACCAGGGCGATGATGCCCCAGCTGCCAGGCAGCGACACCGCGCCGTCGATGGTCTGCGACTGCGCGAAGGCCATGGCCATCATGCCCAGGGACAGGGTCATGATGGCCGAACCGATGGTCAGCAGCAGCTTGCGTCCCAAGACGTCGATCAGCAATACTGCCACGATGGTGGCCACCACGTTGGTCACCGAGGTGATCAGCGAAATGGTGAAGGAATCCGATTCGGCGAAGCCCACGGACTTCCACAGGGTGGTGGAGTAGTAGAAGATCACGTTGATGCCGACGAACTGCTGGAAAACCGACAGCAGGATGCCTACCCACACCAGCGGGTGGAAGCCGAAGCGGCCCAGCAGGTCGCTGAACTTCTGGCGGCGTTCCACGTGCACGGTGGCACGGATTTCTTCGATCTTCTTCTCGGTCTCTTCGCCGGCGTTCATGCCCATGTCACGGGTCAGCACGGTCGCTGCTTCAACGTAGCGGCCGCGCTCGACCAGGTAGCGAGGGGATTCCGGAAGGCGCAGCGAGAGCGCGCCGTAGAGCACTGCTGGAACCAGCAGCGAGAGGTACATCCAGCGCCAGGCAGCCAGGCCGAACAGGCCGGTTGCATCTGCGGAGCCCATGACGAAGACCAGCAGCGCGCTGACCAGGAAGGCTACGAAGATGCCCAGCACGATGGCCATCTGCTGCATGGTGCCCAGGCGTCCACGATGGGCCGCTGGGGAGACCTCGGCGATGTAGGCAGGAGCGATCACCGAAGCGAAGCCCACGCCGATGCCGCCGACGATGCGCCATACGATGAGGTCGGCCGCGCTGAAGCACAGGCCGCAACCGATGGCCGAAATGGCAAGGAGGATGGAGGCGAAAAGCATGGTGCGTACGCGTCCCACGCGTTCGGAGACCATGCCTGCAATCCATGCGCCGAGAGCTGCACCGAGCAAGGCGCAGGAAACAGTGAAACCGATAGTCACCGCGTTGAGCCCGAATTCGTGCTCGACAGCGTCTACGGTGCCGTTAACGATTGATGAGTCATATCCAAAAACGAACCCACCCAACGCCGCCCCGAGGGCGATGAAGATGAGTCGTGCGGAGAGTTTTCCGTCTGATGTTGTCGCAGTCACAATCTGCCATGCTATCCGATTTGTCCGGGGTGGAAATCCGTAATTTTCAGATTTTGGTGGGAGAACAATCACATTTTGGAAGGAGTCCTTACATGTTTCACCCAGGCTGTTGGTCTACCCCTGCGTCTCTTGCCTAACCAGCCGGGGATTGCATCAAAAAGCCGGCCGGTCTCGCGAATAACGTCGCAAAACCGGCCGGCTGAAAAAATTCTTTTAAACTCTCAGGATTCTTTCGAATGATCCACGAGATCGTTGCCGCGCAGCGTGGCCACGGCACGCATCGAGTGGTAGACCACCAAGGTGGCAATCGAACCCAGGGCGATGCCGCCGAGCTGGAACTGGCCGAAGCTGATATCGCTGGTGACGGCAATGGCGATAATCAATCCGGTGCCCGCGGTCATCAGGTTGATCGGGTTGCCGAAGTCGACCTTCGCCTCGATCCACAAGCGGGCGCCGACGATGCCGATCATGCCGTAAAGGACAATGCCCAACCCGCCGATGACACCCACCGGGATGGTGCCGACCAGGGCACCGAACTTCGGCAGGAAGGCCAGCGCCATCGCCACAATGGCCGCCACCCAGTAGGCGGCGGTGGAGTACACGCGGGAGGCGGCCATGACGCCGATATTCTCCGCATAGGTGGTGGTGGCAGAACCGCCGCCGAGACCGGCAACAACACTGGCGGCGCCATCGGCCATCAGGGCGCGGCCGTTGAACTTCGACAGGTCCCGCCCGGTCATCACGCCTACCGTGCGCACGTGCCCGATGTTCTCGGCAATCAGCACGAAGACGGCCGGCAGGAACATCAGCGCGGTATCAAAGTGGAAGCTCGGAGCGGTGAACTGCGGCAGGCCGACCCAGCTGGCCGACTGGACCGCGCTGAAATCCACTTGGCCCTGCGCCAACGCCGCCAAGTAGCCCAGAACCAAGCCGACAAGAATCGACAGGCGGCCCAGCAATCCCTTGAAGGCCACCGTGGCCAGCACCGTGAAAATCACCGTCAGGAACGTGGTCAGCGGGACATCGGTCATCGGAGCGAGCGTCGCGCTGGCGAGGTTCAAGCCGATCAAGGCAACGATCGTGCCCATCACCACCGGAGGCATCAGCGCATGGATCCAGCCGGTGCCGGTCACCTGAACAATCAGGCCCACCACGAAGAGCAGGGCGCCGGTCATCACGATGCCGCCCAGCGCGCCAGCCATGCTGTGCGACTGGGTGGTGGAGATGACCGGAGCGATCATCGCAAAGGAGGAGCCGAGGTAGCTGGGGACCTTGTTGTTGGTCATCAGCAGGAAGATGATGGTGGCCACGCCGGTGAACAGCAAGGTGGTGGTGACCGGGAAACCGGTCAAGGTGGGGACCAGGATGCTGGAGCCGAACATCGCCAGGATGTGCTGGGCGCCAATGGAAATGGTTTGCGGCCAGTGCAGCCGTTCCTCCGGGGTGACGACCTCGCCCGGGGTGATGGTCTTTCCGTTGCCGTGAATGCTCCAGCTCATGCAATCCTCCAGATCGTGGCCCGCGCGTTTCAGGCCGTAGGAAATTCTACTCGGTTCTGCCGCGCCTGATCGAAGAAGGCCACTTCATGTTCTGAAGATCGCATGAATGCCACCCGCATCCGTTCGCGCAGCTCGGGATCAGCCTGCTTCCATGCTTCGCCCACCATGCTGATGGCGCGTTCGGTGGCGCGGTCGAATGCCTCGGACGCATAGGTCACCAGCCACTGCTTGTACGGGTGCCCCTGGTGGTTGGCCGAGGCCAGGCGCTGGCCGATGTCCTGGTAAAGCCAGTAGCACGGAAGGATCGCGGCAATCAGCTCGGCATAGCTCGAGGCGGACGCGGCCAGATGATTCACGTAGTTCAGCGTGATGGCGCTGGGGTTCGCTCTGCCCTCGGCCAAATAGCTGCGATGCAGCTGCAACTCGCCTTCCAGGATCTCGCTGGCGGAATTCGCCCAGAAGCGCTGCGCCTCAAGATCCGGGGCCAAGGAGCTGGCCTCGGACAATACCTGGGCGTAGCGCTGCAGGTACAGGGCATCCTGGGCCAGATAGTATTCGAAGTCCGCCTTGGCCAGCGTGCCATCGGCCAGCTGGGTGATGAACTCCAGATTGTCGATCGAGTCGCGCAGCCCCTGGATCTGCTGCCACCAGCCATCCATCGGATCGGCGTCGCTGAAGAAGTCGGCAAAGTGGTTCACCGGACCGTGCCCGCTGCCGACGTTCAGTGCATCGGCCGCGCCGATCGCGCGGAACAAATACGCCTTGGCCTGTTCGAGGGCGCCGACCCAGTCGCCGGATGCCGCGAAAAGGGTGGCCAGGGCGCTGGAGAGGGTGCAGCCGGTGCCATGGGTGTTGTTGGTATCGAGGCGCGGGTTGCTGAACTCAGCCAGCACGCCCTCGCTCGAGACCAGTGCGTCGGGGCAGAGCTCTCCGTCCAGGTGCCCGCCCTTGGCCAGGACCAGTGCATCATGCTTGGCGGCCAGGCGTTGCGCTTGCTCCAGGGCCTGCGGCCAGCTGGCTGCTGCCGGTTCACCCAGCAGAGTGGCTAGCTCCAGCAGATTAGGCGTGATCACCGAGGCGCGGTCCAACAGCGAATCGAGCACCGTTTCGTCCTCCAGGAGCCGGTCTCCGCTGGTGGCAACCATGACCGGGTCCAGGACCACGGGGGCATCGACCGTATCGAGCCATCCATTGACTGCGCGAATCACCTCGGCGTTGGCCAGCATCCCGATCTTGATCGCATCGATCTGCACGTCGGCGCTGAGGGCCTCCAACTGGGCGAGCACGAACTCGCCGCCGATGGCCTGCACTGCGCTCACCCCTTGGGTATTCTGTGCGGTCAGCGCGGTGATCACGCACATGCCGTATCCGCCATTGGCGGCGATGGCTTTGAGATCCGCCTGGATTCCGGCTCCGCCCGAGGGGTCAGAGCCGGCGATCGAGAGAATGTTTTTCACTGGGCCGCCGCCCAGGCAGCGACCAGCTGTTCGCTGGCTTCTTGCGGGTTCTCGGCATTGCAGATGGCCCGGACTACTGCCAGCCCGGAGCCGCCACCGGCGCGGATGGCGCCGGCGTCTTCAGCGGTAATTGCGCCAATGGCGACGCAGGGCAGCTCGGTCAGCGAGGCGGCACGCGCAAAACCATCCAGGCCCAACGGAGTGGGATGGTCCTTTTTGGTGGGGGTGGCGCGTACTGCGCCGACGCCGAGGTAGTCGATGGCCTCGGCATCAAGATTGGCCTGCGCCAGCTGTTCATCGGTGGAAGCGCTCAGGCCGATTATGCCTTCGCCGATGATCTGGCGTGCCAGGCGCACCGGAATATCCTTCTGCCCGATATGGATGCCATTGACCGCGGCTCCCGCCGCGCGGGCAGCCAGGAACACGTCGATCCGATCGTTGATCAGCAGCTTCGCCTTGCCCTCGGTGAGCCGGGCCGCGAGGCAGGACAGCTCGAAGAACTCCCGCGCGGTCTCATCCTTGGCCCGAAGCTGGATCCACTCGATGCCACCGGCCACCGCGCCTTCAATGACTTCCAGGGTGGTGCGTGGAGTGCAGCTGGCGGTGTTGGCAACCAGGTATGCGCCGATATTATCCATGGTTCAGTTCCTCGTACTTCAAATTCTGCAGTTCTTCAGGTTCGGTGGCGGCCAGGGCGTCCAGGAAGGCGACGGCGAAGCTGCCGGGGCCGTTGCTCGCTGCCAGCGCTTTTTCTGCGGCAAGGCCGTAGAAACCGTGGGCGGCGATGGCCGCTTCGAAAGGGTCCTCGTGTACCGCGAGCATGCCGGCGTTAAAGGCGCCTAGCGCGCATCCGCCGCCCGTGATCCTGGTCAGCCCGATGCCGTTGGTGTGCACCAGGACGCTGCGGCTTGCATCGATGATGGCGTCGGCTTCACCGGAGATGGCGACAACGCATCCATGTTCGCTGGCCAGTTCGCGTCCGGCATCCAGCGCCGCCTGGACGGTATCGGCCGAATCGACGCCGCGGCCGCTGGAGTCCTTGCCTGCCAGGGCCAGGATTTCTGAAGCATTGCCGCGGATCAGGGTGGGGCGCTGCTGCACGATACGGTGTGCGAAATCGGTGCGCACGGACAGGGCGCCCACGGCTACTGGATCCAATACCCAGGGGGTTCCGGCGGCGCTCGCCGAAGCTACCGCTTCCTCCATGGCAATCATTTGCTCGGTGCTGGGAGTGCCGAGATTCACCAGTACCGCAGAGGCCAGGGCCGCAAACCCGCCAGCCTCGCCGGGCAGGTTGGTCATGGCCGGTGAAGCACCCGAAGCCAATAAGACATTGGCGGTGAAGTTGGTGACGACAGTATTCGTCAGGCAGAAAACCAAGGGGGAGCGTTGCCGGTATTTTTGGGCAACGGTAGGCAGAGTCATGCGACATCCCTCCGCTAGCGTGAACTAGATCAGGTTCGACGGGTTTCATCTCAGTCGGCTTCTCCGACACCCCGTGTCACTGATTTAGAGAGTACGCAGAAGGGTTGCCTAGAACAAATCCTTACCGTTCACGTCGCGCCACCAAAGCCTTCAGCGTCGCTGCATCCACATGTTGCGCGGCAGCCAACTGCCACAGGTGGTCGACCGCTGCCACCAGATCTTCCTGCGTGTCTACGGGTTCGGATCGGGCATTCACTATCGTGCCGGCGCGGCGCCTCGAAGAAATAAACCCCTCAGCTTCCAACTCCTTGTAGGCGCGGGCCACCGTTCCGGCGGCTACTCCGAGGTCTGTGGCCAGCGCACGCACGGTCGGCAGCTTGCTCCCGGCGGCTAATTCGCCGAGGTTGATGAGAGAGGCGATCTGCGAACGGATCTGTTCGTAGGGTGCGGTGGCTGCTTCAAGATCCACAGTGATCTGCGTGCTCATGAGGTGATGGATTTCTTTAGTGACTTGGCTACGCCGCCCACGGGGCGTTCAAGGAATACGACCGCAGGCCACAAGAAGACCATGACCGCGAGGAACTCTAGTCGGACAGGATATTCGTAGCCGATAACTACCATGGCAACGATAGCCGCGGTAATGGTCCGCAAAGAGCGAAGCTCCAAGACTCGGCGGTACCAGATTTCTTCGTCTGCCGAGACATCCCATGCCATGTTGGCTCTGCGCGTGAACCAGATGAATCCTAGGTGCGCAATGATCAATACGACTACTAGGGCGATGACGGTAACTTTCTTGGGCGCAACGAATCCCCATAGGTAGTCCAGCGGAGGAAAAATTAAGAAGTATGTGCTCGTGGCGACGAGCAATCCGGCGCAAATATATGGCCACAGGGGCAGGTTTGCCGAATGTTTGTTGGCGGCAGAAATCTGGCGTGAAACCACATTCACATATCCCAGGTACAGCGCATTGAGGGCAAGATAGAACAGCGCCGCCCCGGTGAGAATCACCAACATCCAGGTCACACGTTCGGCTGCAGGCATCGCGTATTCATCAATCTCAGGCAGAAGCTGCCAAACGACGAAAAGGACAATGAATGTGAGCGTTGCTGTTGCGAACTGCAGTGAAAGTAGCTGCTCGCGCAGCCTGCTGGACTGAATTTTTTTCCTGACCGTGACATTTTCAAAATCTGTCGGTGGTCGCCAAAGCAGCATGACTGCCGAAATGCCCAGCACAGCGTAATTTGCTGTCGCATCCAAGGTTCCGCCGATTCGGGACATGCTTTCCATGAAATCGATACCCGCACCCGTCCCATCGATATAGCGTGAGGATTCATTATGAAACCATTGGGCCTTGTAGTGCAGGGCTTCTCCGGCCTGGACCGTGATCGACACCGTGACAGTGCGGTAGAGGCGGTTCAACCATGTGGTGCGGAGCAGCTGGTTATTGTGCTGTGAGATGCCCGGCAGTGGTTTGCGCCGAAGAATGACAGTGGAAGCGATCACCGCTGCCAGCATCAGGAACCCTAGGCTTGCGTAGAGGAACGGTAGGACCTCGCCTGCGGCGCGCAAACCATCCTGCGAAGGGCTGTTGGAATAATAGTCATCGGTGCTGATTTCAAGCTCGGGTACAGGTGCAATGGCTGTGACATCCCGAACCGAATAGAGGCTCACGCACGCTAAGACCAGAACGATGAGCAACGCGGCCACTAGCATCTTGGGTATGGGACTGGTCAAGGAACGTGGAGTGAGGGTCGCGGTGCGTAGCGGTTTTAATTTGCGCGGCCAGGTGTACTGGCTGGCGATATAGATGAAGGCGATCCACACGCCCGGGGTGGCTGCCACCGCAATGCCCACCGCGGTATCGAGGGTACTTTGCTCATCAATGGGAACGTTGATGGCATCACTGAACCAATTTGAGGAGCTGCTGGCGAAGTAGCCAATGATTGCGCACCAAAACGCATGCCTCCGTGCGCTATTGAGCAAGTTACTGTCATTGGTTGGGCCATAGAGTCGCAACAAAAAATAAACGATCATTGCAGCTACCGCGAACGTGCCGAATTGTGATGACAGAGATTCCATGAGTTCCTCCCGAAGACCTTTAATGTATCAAATGCTTGATACATTATGAATCCCGTTGCAAATTATCCGATGGAAATACTGCTCGGTGGCGTACGCTCAGTTCATGGGTCTGTTTACCTCTACTCCATTGCCCGAGCCGGTCGGCGATTCCGCCCCTCCGGTGGACGAGCATCCGTCTCGCATCGCCACGGTGCTGAACCATCTGCGTCGTTCGGCCGATGCACGAATTACCCATCCGCGCCGCTTTAGGATCCAGCAGCTGCGTGCCTTGGAGAAGATGCTCGAGGAACATCTTGATGACTTCCTCCAGGCATTGAACGATGACCTGGGAAAAAGCCCCACCGAAGCCAAATTCGCCGAGGTCGACGTGGTGCGCGCCGAAATCGAATATGCACTGAGGCACCTGGCCGAATGGATGGACAGCACCGGGGTGAAGGTGCCCCTGGCACTGCAGCCAGCCATGGCCAAGATCGAGCCGCGCCCTCTGGGAGTGGTCCTGATCATCGGCGCGTGGAACTACCCGCTGCAGCTCGTGCTGGCGCCATTGGTCGCCGCCATCGCCGCCGGCAACGCCGCGGTCATCAAACCCTCCGAACTAGCTCCTGCCACCTCCGGCGCTTTGGCGAAATTCCTCCCGCTCTATCTTGATGAGCGAGTCTTCGCGGTCATTGAAGGAGGAGTGGATACTTCAACCGAGTTGTTGGCCGCTCGTTGGGACCATATCTTCTATACCGGCGGGGAGCGGGTTGCCAAGATTGTCGCCATGGCGGCCGCAAAGCACCTGACCCCGACTACGCTGGAACTCGGCGGAAAGTCGCCGGCGGTCGTGGACAACCATTCGCCAGCCACCGCCAAGCGCCTGGCCTATGCGAAGTTCATGAACGCGGGCCAGACCTGCGTCGCACCGGATTACATCCTATGCATCGGAGATGCCACGCCGCTGATCAACCGCCTGGGGCAGGCAATCACCAGCTTCTACGGCAAGGAACCCATTACCCACCCGGACTTCGGGCGCATTGCCAGCAGCCAGCACTTTGAACGATTGCTCGCAATGCTGGAACAGGGCGAGGTGGTGTTCGGCGGCGAGTACGACGAAGAGACCCTGCGTATTGCACCGACCGTCATGCGCGACGTCGAGCTGGACGGCACCCTGATGACCGAGGAAATCTTCGGCCCGATTCTTCCGGTCATCGAGGTCAAGAGCTTCGAGGAAGCCCTGGAATTCATTGCCCGGCGCCCCTCGCCGCTAGCTGCCTACTTGATGAGCGAGAGTCCTCGTTTGCAGTCGATTTTCTCGGACCGGGTGCGCGCTGGCGCAATTGTGCACAACGCACCCTTGGCCCAGATGGTCATTCCCACCCTGCCTTTTGGCGGCGTGGGCGCCAGCGGCATGGGCTCATATCACGGCAAGCATGGCTTTGACCGGCTTTCGCAAATGCGTTCGGAACTCAACAAAACCACGGTGGTTGATACCTTGAGCGCAATTTATCCTCCTTATTCATGGGCTAAGCGAAAGATTATTGATCGCTTACTGTAGCGCGGTTCATAGCTTTGCGACTGGTCAGAGTGCTTGGATTGAAAGGTTGGAAATTTCTAAGCATCAGGAGATGTAACGCATGACTGAGCCCGCACCGTCGCAGGACGGCCTGAAGCGTGGCCTCAAAGCTCGCCATATGCAGATGATTGCCATTGGCGGCTCAATTGGTACCGGACTATTCGTCGCGTCCGGCGGCACGATCTCTGAAGCTGGCCCCGGTGGCGCGCTCGTCGCTTATGCCCTGATTGGCATTATGGTGCTGCTGCTGATGCAGTCACTGGGTGAGATGAGTGCACGCCTCCCGGTGGCAGGCTCATTCCAGACCTATGCCACCGTTTTCGTCAACCGCCACTTCGGCTTCGCGATCGGGTGGAACTACTGGTTCAACTGGGCCATTACCGTCGCCGCCGAGCTGGTTGCCGCGGGTATCGTGATGTCTTACTGGTTCCCGGACGTTCCCGGATGGATCTGGGCCGCCATCTTCCTGGTGCTGCTCACCGGGCTCAACGCCCTGTCATCCAAGGCCTTTGGCGAAGGTGAATACTGGCTGGCCGCTATCAAGGTCATCACAGTCATCGTATTCCTGATCTGCGGCTTCGCGATGATCTTCGGCATCATCGGCGGATCCTCGCCAGGATTCAGCAACTGGACCGAGGGCGACGCGCCATTTGTGGGCGGCTGGCTGTCCATCGTTTCGGTGTTCATGATTGCCGGCTTCTCATTCCAGGGAACCGAGCTTGTCGGTGTCGCCGCTGGTGAAGCAGAAAACCCGCAGCGCGACGTGCCGAAGGCCATTAAGACCATCTTCTGGCGCATCATGCTCTTCTACATCGGCGCCATCTTTGTCATCGGCATGTTGATCCCATACCTGGACCCCTCACTGCTCTCGTCCGAGGCATCTGACATCGCCACCTCGCCATTCACCTTGGTCTTCGAGCGGGCCGGCATCGCCTTCGCCGCCGCGTTGATGAACGCCGTGATCCTCTCGGCCATCCTGTCGGCAGGCAACTCCGGCTTATATGCCTCTGCGCGCATGCTTTATTCCATGGCCAAGGACGGCAAGGCGCCGAGGATCTTCGCACGCTTGAACAAGCGTGGCGTTCCGGTCCCAGCCATGCTGTTGACCGCCTCGGTGGGGCTCTTCGGGTTCCTGACCGCGATCATCGGACAGGGCGAGGCCTACACCTGGTTGCTGAACGTCTCGGGGCTGTCCGGCTTTATCGCGTGGGTTGGCATTGCGGTAAGCCACTATCAATTCCGCAAGGCGTATGTGGCCAGCGGCCAGAATCTGGCCGACCTGCCGTACAAGGCTCCGCTGTTCCCGCTGGGCCCGATCCTTGCCTTTGTCATCCTGCTGGTGGTCATCGCCGGCCAGAACTACCAGGCAGTCTTGGACGGCAATCTGCTGCAGATGGCCTCAAGCTATGTCGGCCTGCCGATCTTCCTCTTGCTGTGGCTGGGCCACTGGCTGGCTACTCGCAAGCAGCCAGCCGAGGTCATCGACCCATGGACCGCGAAGTTGAACTAGCCAGCCAAGGCAGCGTCGACAATCACCCGAGCTTCAGCGAGCACTTGCTGCAGATGCTCGGGTGATTTTGTTGATTCCGCATAGATCTTGTAGATGTCTTCGGTGCCCGAAGGACGGGCCGCGAACCAGGCACGCTCGCTGGAAACCTTCAGGCCGCCAATGGCGAATCCGGCCGCTTCGGTCACCTTCGCGGTGATCGCATCGCCCGCCAATTCGGTGGCGGAGACCATCGATGGATCCAGCTGAGACAGCACGGCCTTCTGCTCGCGGTTCGCCGGGGCATCAAAGCGGTCGTAGAAGCTGGAACCGTGGCGCTCCACCAGTTCTGCGTGCAACTGGCTCGGGCTCTTTCCGGTGACCGCGCGCATCTCGCTAGCCAGCAAGGCGAGCATCAGCCCGTCCTTGTCGGTGCTGAATGCCTTGCCGGAGAAGTCCAGGAAGCTTGCGCCGGCGGACTCCTCGCCACAGAAGGCCACCTTGCCGGAGGCCAGCGGTTCTACGAAGTACTTGAAGCCCACTGGAACTTCGCGCAGGGTTCGGTTGTGCGAGGCGACGACCTTGTCGATGAGTACCGAGGAGACCAGGGTCTTGCCGATCTCGGCATTTGCCGGCCAATTCCCACGATGGGTCAGAAGGTAGTCGATGGCCACTGCCAGGAAGTGGTTAGGGTTCATCAAGCCGGCGTCGGGGGTGACGATGCCGTGGCGGTCCGCATCAGCGTCATTGCCGGTGGCGATGTCATACTTTTCGCGGTTGGCGACCAAGGATGCCATGGCGTGGGCGGAGGAGCAGTCCATGCGGATCTTGCCGTCTTTATCCAGGGTCATGAAGCCGAAGCGCGGGTCAACGGATTCGTTGACTACCTCCAGGTTCAGGCCGTAGCGGCGGCCGATTTCGCCCCAGTAGTGCACCGAAGCGCCGCCTAGCGGGTCGGCCCCGATGGAAATGCTGGATTCAGCGATGACCTTGAAGTCGATGACTTCTGCCAGGTCGGTGATGTACAACTCGCGGAAATCGAAAGGCTTGGCGGCGGCTTCGCCGCGCTTGATTTCTCCGCTGGCCAGCAGCTCGTTGGCGCGGGCAGCGATGGGTCCAGTAATTTCGGATTCTGCTGGGCCGCCGTGAGGCGGGTTGTACTTGATGCCACCGTCGGTTGGCGGATTGTGCGACGGGGTGATGATCAGGCCGTCTGCCTGATCGCCGCCCTTGGCGTTGTGCACGAGGATGGCGTGGCTGACCGCGGGGGTAGGAGTCAGTCCGTCTTCGGCGAGGACCTCGATGTTGTTTCCTGCAAGCACCTCAAGTGCGGTCTGGTAGGCAGGGCCCGAGAGCGCGTGGCTGTCCTTGCCGACGTACATCGGGCCGGTGATCCCGGCTGCGACGCGGTAGTCCACTACGGCTTGGGTGATGGCTGCGATATGCGCCTCGTTGAAGGTGCCGTTCAGCGAAGTGCCGCGGTGCCCCGAGGTGCCGAAGATGACTGCCTGGTCTGGATTGTCGCTGGAAGGAAAGATGCTGCTGTAGGCATCGAGCACCTCCTGAAGATCAATCAGGTCGGATTCGTTTGCTGGTTGGCCAGTTCGAAGGTGTGCCACAAATTGCCTCTCGGGTTGATGCGCTTTATGCGAATTCATAGAAGAATAGTAGGTGATGAGCTACTACCAGTATCCGCCAAACCCCTACCCGCTGCCGAGAGAGTCCACCGGGCTGTCTGTGGCTTCCCTCGTGCTGGGCATCTTGTCGATGTTGGGCTTTGCTGCAATTATCCTCGTTCCACTGGCCGGAGTCATCACGGGGCACCTTGCGTGGCGTCGCGAACCGCAATCCAGGAGCCTGGCTATTGCCGGTCTGATCACCTCGTGGATCGGATTGCTCCTAGCCACAATCATCTACGCACTGGCCATCTGGATGATCTGGTGGGCCGGTTCCGAGTATGGCGACTATTCCTATTACGAGAATATGACCTACTCATAAGCTCGAATCAGCGCAAAAACTTCCCGAGAACCAAAAAATTGCTGGCCCCGCAAAGACGGGACCAGCAATTCCGAGTTGGCGCGTGGCGCTACTGAATCGAGCCCATCAGCTTCTTCAGCCCCGGGGTTGCAGCCATCATGGCTACACCCAGCACCACTGCGGTGCCGCCCATGGCGATGAAGTAGGGGATCTCATTGCCTGGCGTGTAGTAACCGGCCAGCACGCCCGAGAGGGTGGTGCCCAGGGATACCGACAAGAAGAACAGTGCGATCATCTGCGTGCCGAAAGCCGCCGGGGCCAGCTTGGTGGCGATGGCCTGGCCCACCGGCGAGAGCAGCAGCTCTGCGAAGGTGCACAGCAGCAAGATGCCCACCAGCGCCAGCAGCGGAGTCATGGTGAAGGATTCCAGCGGAATGAAGCACAGGAAGGCCGCTCCTACGATCACCAGTGAGAGTCCGAACTTGACGGCAGTATGTGGCTGGCGCTTGCCCAGCTTGGTCCACATGGCAGCGAAGACTCCGGCGAAGATGATGATGAAGACCGGGTTGATGGAGGTGACCCAGCTCGGCGGCATCTCCCAGCTGCCCAGGTGGCGGTCCAGGCGCTGATCCGAGTATGCGGCGATGAACGTGAACTGCTGCTGGAACAGCGCCCAGAAGGCAGCCGAGCCGATGTAGAACGGAATGAATGCCCACACCTGCTTGCGCTCCGTCGCATTGACCTTGTTGCTGCGCAGAATCAGCGCGAAGTAGATGGCCGAAGCAGCGATCACGACGTAGGCAAGGGTGCTTGCGAGGTTTTCCGGGGTGACGATCTTGGTTGCAAAGGCGGCGATGATGATCACCAGGACAGCCGCGAAGATCACCACGTAGCGCTTGCGCTCATTGGCAGGCAAGGGGTTGTTGGGGATGTTGCCGCCAGCAGGCAGCTTCTTGCGACCGGCAGTGTAGATGCCCAGGCCGATGGCCATGCCGATGGCGGCAGCGCCGAAACCGATGTGGAACCCGTAGGCAACCTGCAGCCAACCGGTGAGCAGCGGGCCAATCAGGCCGCCGATGTTCACGCCCATGTAGAAGAGGGAGAAGCCCGCATCAATGCGGGGATCATCCTTGGAGTAGAGCGAACCGACCAGTGCCACGGCGTTGGCCTTCAGGCCGCCTGAGCCGACAGCGACCAGGATCAGGCCGATGATCAGGCCGATGTAGCCAGGCAGCAGTGCCAGGCCGATGTGGCCGAGCATGATGGCGATAGCCGAGAAGAACAGCACGCGTTCGGAACCGAAGAGGCGGTCCGAGAGCCACGCGCCCAGAATGGTGGAGAGGTAGACGGCGCCACCGTAGGCGCCGACCAAGGACAGAGCCAGGCCCTGGTCCATTCCCAGGCCGCCTTCGGTGGCCGAGTAGTACATGTAGTAGGCCAGCAAGCCCTGCATGCCGTAGAAGGAGAATCGCTCCCACATTTCTACGCTGAAGAGGCTTGCGAGCGCACCGGGGTGACCAAAGAAGGTCCTTCCGGTGCTAGAAGTGCTCGATGTTGCAGTAGACATACGTAATATTTTTCGCTTTTGCCTACCCGAGTACCTACTTATATGGGAAAGCTCACACCTGCATCTGGGCCGCCAGCGCCAGCAGGAGTCCTTCGTCAGAACGCGGGGAAATCAGCTGAATACTCATCGGTAACCCATCGCTGGTTGTCGTGACCGGAATGGTGATGGCAGCGACTGAGGCGACGTTCACCATTGAGGTGTACGGGGTGTACTGGCATTGCAACATATAATCGCGATCGGCCGTGGATTGTGTATAGTGCCCGATCAGCGGTGGAATGCTCGCCATGGCGGGGGTCGCAATCACGTCGAAGGCCGACCACTGGCGCACAAAATCGGCGGCGATCTGCTTCAGCCTCGACCCCGCCTGCAGGTTCTGCTCCAGCGATCGTCCGGCGGCCCGGCGACGGTAGTCCCGCGCCAACTCGCCCAGTAGCGACTCGTCATTGATCGGTACGTCCTTCAGCCCGTTGGTCCACACCGTGGCAAAGGTTTCCGGATAGTCCGTGGCATAGTCCAGATCCGCCGGCTGCACCCGGTGGCGTTCGCCCAGAAGCCCTAGGCCCTGCTTAAAAGCCGCCTGGGCTTCGGGGGAGAGGGAGATGTCGTACACAGATTCAAAGGGCGAATGGGCGCTGAATCCGATGTTCAATCCGTTCAGGCGGTCCGGGTAGCTTCCCTGCAGCAGCGGCAGATAGTGGTCCTTGCCGCGCATCGCATCCAGCAGCATTGCCGCGTCCAGGGCATCATGGGCCAGCGGGCCTGAGACCGTGAGCTTTGGCGCACCCAACGGGTCGACATAGCCGTCCTGCACATCCGAGGGCACCCGGCCCAGGGATGGCTTGAGCCCGATCAGCCCGCAGGCCGCAGCCGGAATGCGCACCGATCCGCCGCCATCGGACCCAGGGCCCACCGCAATCATTCCGGCAGCTACCGCGGCGGCCTGGCCGCCCGAAGAACCTCCGGAAGAGCGCTGCGGATCAAAAGGGTTGCGCGAGGGCGGGGCCACCAGATTTTCCGAATGGCTGCTCAGCCCGAATTCGGGCACCTGCGTCTTGCCGAGAATGACCACACCCTCATCGCGCAAACGCTGGACCAGCGAGTGGTCACGGGTGGCGACCGGATGATCCACGGCGGCCGAACCATAAGTGGTCGGCATCCCTGCAACGTCATTAAGATCCTTGAACGCGGTCGGCAACCCATGCAGCCGCCCGAGCTCGCCCCGCACCTGCGCCTTATCGGCCGCCTGGGCTGCGGACATGGCGTCCTCGGCTACATGCACAAAGGCGCCCAGATCTTGCTGCTGTTCAATGCGGTTCAGGTAGTGCTCGGTGAGCTCGCGGCTGGAAATCTCGCCACGAGCCAGCTCGTCTCGCAATTTCAAGGCACTGGAGGGAAACATGTCAGCTTTCGACGCAGGAAATGACTAGTCTTATAAGCAAACACCCTATAAGTGAGGAATGCTAGCTGTGAGCGATTTTGAGACTGTCTCGGTCAACGATGTCCCAAAGGATGCCTTCATCCTTGACGTGCGCGAAGACTTCGAATGGGAAGCTGGCCACGCAACCGGTGCCACCCACATCGTGCTCGGCACCCTGCCAGAGCGTGTTGGCGAACTGGATCCGGATGTCGATACCTACGTGATCTGCCGTACCGGCGGACGTTCCGCACAGGCCGCATCGTGGCTGACGGGCATGGGCTACACCGCATTCAACATTGCCGGTGGATCCGACTCGTGGATTGAAGCCGGATTGCCGATGGAATCGGAGAATGGCCAGGAGCCAACCGTCCGATGAAATATGCCTATCTGGGACCTGCCGGCACCTTCACCGAGTCGGCGCTGTTGCAGGTTCCCGGGGCACCCGACGCTCAGCGCATCCCTGCAGCGAACGTGAACGTGGCCCTTGCCATGGTGCGTGATGGAAGCGTTGACGCCGCCATGGTGCCCATTGAGAATTCGGTGGAGGGCGGCGTCTCGGCCACCCTGGATGCCATTGCCCAGGGCCAGTCCTTGCAGATTGTCGCAGAGATCCTCGTACCCATCACCTTCGTGCTGGCGGCACGCCCGGGCATCGATTCGCTGGACCAGATCAAGCTCATCTCCACCCACGGGCACGCGTGGGCGCAATGCCGGTTGTGGGCAGAAGCGAATATCCCCGGTGCGGTCTTCACCCCGGCCTCGTCCACCGCGGCCGCCGCGGTGGCTCTCATCGAGGACGACCCGCAGCATGACGCGGCGATCTGCAACCCGTTGGTGGCTGAAGAACGCGGACTGAATGTCTTGGTGCGCGGGGTGGAAGACAATATCGGGGCGGTCACCCGCTTCATCCTGGTTACACGTCCGGGAAAGATCCCGGCACCCAGCGGCGTGGACAAGTCCACGCTGATCCTGCCTCTGCCCGAAGACCGTCCCGGTGCCCTGATGGAACTCCTTGAGCAATTCACTGCGCGCGGCGTGAACCTTTCGCGTATTGAATCGCGTCCCACCGGTCAGGGCCTGGGCCAGTACTTCTTCTCTGTTGACTTCGAGGGCCACGTCGCCGACGAACGTGTCGCCGCGGCACTCTCGGGTTTGCACCGTTTGTCCCCGGAGCTGCGTTTCCTCGGTTCCTACCCGGCGGCCCAGGGCGTAGAACCCTTCGTGGACACGCATAATTCAGATGCCGCGTTCAGCGACGCCCGCACCTGGGTGCAGTCGCTGCGCGATCGGTTCTAGCTGGTATGCAGAAGGCCCTGTTGCTCCTCACGGAACACCAGGGCTTTTCGTTTGCCTGGAGCGGGCTCTTTGCTAAGGGGTGCGCAGGCGCAGCGCGCTTGGTGAAATGCTGACTTCCAGCTCGTTGACCTGCCCCGTGGGATCCCCGTCAATCTGGGTATTCATCGGCTCGGTGCAACGCAGGGCAACCCCTGGAGTCTGGTAGAAGCTCATCACCGGAATCTTGTTCTTGGCCCGGAACGCGGTCTTGAGCAGGATCCACATCCAGCCAGCGGCGGAGCGCGGCGACAGGATCACCGCGTCAAGTACGCCGTCGTCGATCTTGGCGTCCGGGACGAAGTCCAAGCCCTGCAGCTTGCCGCAGTTGGCGAAAAGCACCGAGCGGACCTTGCGGGTCTGCCAGTTCTCGTCCCCTTCCAGCTTGAAGTTGACCTTCTTGCGCTTCCCGGGCAGCTGGCGCAGGCCAGCCTCCGAGTAGGCGAGCCAGCCCACCTTGGACTTCAGCTCCTCATTGGTGTCGTCGAAGAGATCGGCATCGGTGCCAACGCCGGCAATGACCAGGAATGCGTGGTCCGCCTCTGCGCCATCGAGCAGCTTCAGCTTCATATGCCCCACGTCGATGCGCCGCACCATGCCGCGCACTGCCACGAGCGCCGCGGTGTGCAGGTCATCGATGGGGATATCGACGTTGCGGGCCAGCAGGTTGCCGGTGCCCAGCGGGAGGACTCCCAGCGACGCATCGGTGCCTTCAAGTACTTCTGCGACGGCGCGAATCGTTCCATCGCCACCGGCGGCAATAATTGTGTCGCATTGCGCATCCAAGGCTTCGCGGGCCGCAGCCTGGCCGGCATTATCCTTGGTGGTGTGCAGCACCAGCGGCGCTTCGATGCCCGCTTCGGCGCAAACACGCTCCACGGCTCTCTGCGCCTCTTCAGCACCTGACTTGGAGGGATTGATGACCAGTGCCACCTTGTTCGCGGTGGCATGTTCTGCGGCAACAGGCTCTTGCACCGAAGGCTTTCGGTAGTGCGACAGCTTGCGCACCGAGTACCAACTGGTTGCCGCGGCGGCAGCTGCGGCGGCCACGGCAGAGAAAACGATCACACGATTTTTCTGCATAGTGCTTTCATCGTACTCATGATTGCTACGCTTAATGTGTGATCGACCTGAAAATGCTCACCGAAAATCCGGATCTGTACCGTGCCTCGCAACGCGCGCGCGGTGCCGACGAGTCGTTAATTGATCAGCTTCTCGAAGCTGACACGGCACGTCGTGAAACCATTGCCACCTACGAACGCCTGCGTGCCGAGCAGAATGCGTTCTCCAAGAAGGTCGGCCAGGCCAAGGGCGATGAGCGCTCTGCGCTGCTGGCCGAGGTCAAAGAGCTGGCCGCTTCGGTCAAGTCTGCCCAGGCCCAGTCTGATGAGGCTTCTGCCAAGTGCACCGAATTGCAGCGCCTGATTCCCAACCTGATCATCGACGGCATCCCGTCCGGTGGCGAAGACGACTTCACCATTGTCAAGCACGTGGGTACCGTCCGTGACTTCAAGGCCGAAGGCTTTGAACCACTGGACCACCTGCAGATCGGCGAGAAGCTTGGCGCCATCGACATGGAGCGTGGTGCCAAGGTTTCTGGCTCGCGCTTCTACTTCCTCAAGGGCATCGGCGCCCGCCTGGAAATAGCGATGATGAACATGGCTCTGGACGTGGCGATGGAGCGCGGCTTCATCCCGATGATCACTCCTACCCTGGTTCGCCCAGAGACTATGCAGGGTACCGGCTTCGATGTGGCCCACGACGACGAGATCTACAAGCTCGAGCGTGACAACATGTACCTGGTGGGCACCTCCGAGGTGGCCTTGGCTGGTTACCACGCCGACGAGATCATGGATCTGTCCGATGGCCCGATCCGCTACGCCGGCTGGTCCTCGTGCTACCGCCGCGAGGCAGGCTCGGCCGGCAAGGATACCCGTGGCATCATCCGCGTACACCAGTTCAACAAGCTGGAAATGTTCATCTACACCAGCGTCGAGGACGCTGAAGCCGAGCACCAGAACTTGCTGGCCATGGAAGAAGAAATGCTTGGACGCATGGAACTTCCGTACCGCGTGATCGACACCGCCGCCGGCGACCTCGGCATGAGCGCTGCCCGCAAGTTCGACTGCGAAGCATGGGTCCCGACCCAAGACGCTTACCGCGAGCTGACCTCCACCTCGAACTGCACCACCTTCCAGGCCCGCCGCCTGAACATTCGCGAACGCGAAATCGTCGACGGCAAGCCAGGCAAGACCCGTGCGGTGGCAACGCTGAACGGCACCTTGGCAACCACCCGCTGGATCGTTGCGATTCTGGAAAACCACCAGAACCCGGACGGCTCGGTCAACGTGCCCAAGGCCCTGCAGCCATACCTTGGTGGACTCGAAGTCCTCAAGTAAATCAGGGCTCAATCAGTTGCCGGCCATCCTTCCGGGATGGCCGGCAACTGCTTTTAACCAGCTGTTCAAGTGAGCCTGTGCTGTGGGTCATCGCTAAATTGTGGCGGTGATGGTTAACTTGAGCCATGACAGTCATGACAAAGATCGGCAACGACGACCGACTGAATAAGCAGAAAATGATGATTTGCCTTGATGTGGACGGAACCATCGTCAACCATCAGGGCCATATGAGCCAGCGGGTACGCAACGCAGCCCGGGCAGTGGTGGAGCAAGGCCATGAAGTGGTCATCTCCACTGGACGCTCCCTTGGTGCTGCCCTTCCCGTCATGGAAGATCTGGGCATTGACCACGGCTATGTGGTTGTCAGCAACGGCGGCGTGCTGGCCAAGGTGAGCGACGGGGACGTCGAAGTGATCCACCGTGAAGTCTTTGATCCTTCTATAGCACTCAAGGCCCTGTGGAAGCAGCTTCCCAAGGCCAAATACGCGCTGGAAAACGAGCGCGGTGAATTCCTTTCCAACCAGACCTTTGGCGATGCCAGCTTTGGCGTCGAAACCAGAGTGGTGGATTTCGAAGAATTACTAGGCAACAAGGCAGTGCGTGTTGTGGTGTTCTCCACCGACAACACTGCCGAGGAATTCGGGCATGCGGTGCAAGGCCTGGGCCTGTCCGGGGTGACCTACTCGGTAGGGTGGACGGCCTGGCTGGATATCGCAGCAGACGGAACCACCAAGGCCAGCGGGTTGGAGCGCCTGCGAGCAATCCTCAAATTTGATCTGGCCGATTCGCTGGCCGTAGGTGATGGCCGCAATGACATCGAGATGCTCCAGTGGGCTGGATACGGTGTGGCCATGGGCCAGGCGCCAGACGAGGTCAAGGATGCAGCCGACGCTGTGACCGAAGGAGTCGACGACGACGGTTTGGCGATCATCCTCGAGGGGCTGCTTCAGGGCTAGTCCTATTGCAGGGATAGTGGCTGCTGCCTGCCGTGTCCTAGAGCTGGTCGGTGAATTCCAGCAACCGGGAGATGGCAGCCCGGGCACCGAGCTCATCGTTGTAGCCTGATCGCACAATCGCGGCAGATACCGCCTGCGGGGTGATTCCGAGGATCTCGGCTACTGCTTTCTGCTGGCCGCGCACGCCCGGGGTGAGCAGATCCACCACGGACCATTCGGCTTCGGTGCGGGTACGGATCCACTGGCCGAGCATGCGCAGCAGGCCTTCCAGTTCCGAATCCATCTCATCGGCGCCGGAGGAAACGCAGATCGGCACGCGTTCGCCGCGATGGCTTGCTGCCTCGAGCGCGCCCAGTGCCCGGCGTGCAGCTTTGCCTTCAACCAGGTCCGCCTCGGTTGGCACCGGCTCATAAAGGCTGCCGATGCCCAAGCCTATATTGCAGAAGTTCAACCTTGTTACCCGCATAAGTGCATCCACCGCGGCGTCGGGATCCCTGGGCACGCCCAGCAGCAGTTGCCCGCTCAGCGCGGTAAAGGGCGCGAGGGTGTCCACCTGGGAGAGCTGATGCCACAATTGCTCGCTGGCGTCGGCAACATCGGTAACCGAGCGGGGCCGGGGGCTGAGCGCAACGACAAACATGTTTCCAGTATTGCCTGTGCAAGCGGGTTTGTCGCGAGTACTGCCCGAGATGTTGCCGTTATTGTTGTTGCGGCAATCGCACGCTGGTGCGTGCAACAAAGAGCTGTGTGGCTGGTCCGATGAGTACCGCGTAGGCCACCGTGCCCAGGCCCACCGGGCCGCCGAGCAGCCAGCCGATGCCCAGTACCGAGAGTTCCAGTGCGGTGCGGATCAGTCGCAGCGACAGCCCGGTGCGCAGGTGCAGTCCGGTCATCAGCCCATCGCGCGGGCCGGGACCGAAATGGCTGCCGATGTAGAGGGCGCCTCCCAAGCCGTTGATGAGGATTGCGACCACGAGGGTGAGGATCTGCCAGCCAAGACCGTTGATTTCAGGCAGAAAGCGCAGGAAAAAGTCGAGTGCCACGCCGAGGTACAGCGTGTTGGCGATGGTTCCCAAGCCCGGCCATTGGCGTAACGGGATCCATGCGAGCAAGACCAACGCTCCGACCAGGATAATGATGGTGCCCAGTGACAGTGGCACATGATTGGCGATGCCCAGGTGCAATACATCCCACGGATCAACGCCCAGCTGCGCCCTGATAATCATTGCCATTGCCAAGGCGTAGAGGGACAGGCCTGCGAAGAGGTTGAAGAATCGCAAGGGCAACCGCCCGCTGGCGAGCTGTTGGCGCGGTGTCAGGTTAGTGATGGTCATGAATAAAATAATCCGCTAAATTGGCCATGTAAAAAATAGCCAATTTTGAAGAGGTGGACTTATGGGCCGTGTCACAGCCGCTGCGCTCGCCGGAATGCTGGGAGCCGCCGACACTTCCCAACCTGCCTACCGGTGGCTTTTTGAAACCCTGCGCTCGCTCATAGCCAATGGCCGCATCCTGCATGGCTCGGTACTGCCCAGCGAACGCGAAGTCGTGGCCCGACTGGGGCTGAGCCGCACCACCATTTCACGTGCCTACGCAGAACTTCGCGATAGCGGCTACGCCAGCTCCCGCCAGGGCTCGGGAACAGTCGCCCAGATTCCCGGAGGGCCGGTTGCCGGCGGAGCAGAGCCACTGCCGCTCGGCGGATTCGGGCCAATGCCCGGAAGCACCGCGCTCGATCTGACCTGCGCGGCACCCAACGCCCCGACTGGAATGCTTGGAGAATTCCAAGCAGCGTTGGAACAGCTTCCGCGCTATGCGGCAACAATGGGCTACTACCCATTGGGGCTCGAGCCGTTGCGGTTGGCCCTCGCCAATTACTACACGCGCAAGGGACTGCCCACCGGTCCCGATCAGATCGTTGTCACCTCAGGTGCGCTGTCCTCGGTGGCGGCCGCCGGACGCGCGGTCATGGGTCGCGGGCAGAGCGTGCTGGCTGAGTCACCGACCTACCCCAATTCCTTGCTTGCGCTCAAGGCGCATGGCGCTCGCACCGCTGCGGTGCCCATCGGGCAGGACGGGTCCGACATGGAACAGATCGCTTCGACCTTGCGCACAGTATCCCCGGCAGTGATGCTGTGCCTGCCCGATTTCCACAACCCGGTGGGAACCTTGCTGGATGACGCAAGGCGAGAACGCTGGGCTGCGGAATTGGACCGGGCGGGAACCATCGGCATCATCGATGAAACCTGCGCCGAGCTGTGGCTTGACTCCGAGCCGGACGTTTTGCCGATGGCCGCCTTTTCCAAGAACCTCATCACCGTGGGCAGCGCCAGCAAATCGCACTGGGGCGGATTGCGCCTTGGCTGGATCCGAACGCCACGGCATCTCTCGGGCGCCATCGCGCGCTCGCGCATGAGCATGGATCTCGGGGCGCCCGTGCTGGAGCAACTGGTGCTGGCCAACCTGCTGAATGCAGGCGCCAGCCTTGCGCAGGGTTCCCGAGATGGCTTGCGGGACAACCGGGATTGGATGATCGCTGAACTGCAACGATTGCTGCCGCAGTGGAAGCCCAACAAGCCTGCAGGCGGCCTGAGCCTGTGGTGCCAGCTGCCGCAGCCGCGTTCCAGCGCGCTGGCTCGACAGCTCAAGTCAGTGTTGCTTGCCCCAGGATCCACCTTCGCTGTTGAAGGTCACGGCTTGGAGCACTATCTGCGTTTGCCATTTGCCCAGGACCGAGCCGATCTGGAGCGGGCGCTTCCGGCTATTGCCGAGGCATGGCACAAGGTGGCTGCGTGAGATTGAACCGATCCTTGGGCATGATGGGGCAATCCGTGGACTAATCCAGCCAGGCGGCCAATACTCCAGGGGCAATGAGGGCGTAGGTGCCAACAAACAGAGCACCCATGATGACTGCCAATGGTACGAGCCAGCGAGTTTCAGGTTTATTCATTCCTCAGACCCGGCCCTCGCGATTGGTGAATTTCCGAATTGCCTGACCGGCAGCGTAGCAAATGCCAAGCCCCGGGATGCAAAAAGACCCCACCAGCAGGATCAGCATGTACACCGAACGGCACTGAACGAAGCGCCAGCACACGTAGATGACTCCGACGGCCCAAAGAAGCAGCACGGAGGCTTCAACGGGGTCTAGAGCAAGTGCATTATCCATGTCAGCAGTCTATTCCGTTTGCTCGGAAAGGGACGCTAGGACCACGGTCAGTGCTTCGACAAGCACCGGGAGTGTGTAGCCAGTCCGAGGTTGAACCCTAAGCGCAGCCTCGCTCTTGTCCGTCTCGGCGCCCACCAGGGGCTTCTGCCCTGTAGGTCGAAGCGCGGGAACATGGATGAACAGCGCAGGTACTGTCTGCCCATAGGCGAGGTACGCGATGTGGTTGCAAACAAACCTGCCCGCGTCTTCGGATAGGTAAGCACCGTGGCCGGCCTGATGCAATGCCCGGAGGATCATTTCCGGATCCAAGCTCGCGGGACGGTAGGTTTCCCCGGGGTGAACGATGCTCTGTTTTATCGGCTGCGCGCCATCGTTATCCGGGATGCGGGCGTCATCCTCATTGGCGCCTTGGACCTCCAGGCTGATTTCAACTCGCCCGCCAGCCTCGCCCACGCAGATCAGAGCGTCCGGCAGGTGCTCCTGCAGCAAAGCAGCCAGAACCTCGCCAGATCGCTGAAAGGATACCGGCAGGATCGCCTTGGTGATTCGATGGCCATCGGCATTGTCGGGAACCAGCCGCACGGCCTCGCCGCTCGCGTTGAACTGGTCGTTGCCGAAGGGTTCGAAGCCGGTCACCAAAATGTGCATGAGCCCATTATGTCCTCAAACTGTCGGTGCGTGCTGATAGAGATTGAATCTAGGTTCAAATGCTTCCGTTGAATAGGTGCACATGGTTATCGCAGTTTTTGTCCTCGTCATCCTCAATATTCTCACAACGGCATGTATCGCCCTGCTGCTGGTTCGACGCACCCAAGGCACTGAGGATGGCCAGATCCGGGACTCGGTGCGGTCCGCCAATTCAGAGCTTCGCCAGGAGCTGGGAACCCAGCGCAATGAACTGCGCCAGGGCATGGGAGAAGTGCGCTCCGAGATTGATGCGAAGCTGCGCGCCATGAGCGAATCCAATGCCGACCGCCACATCCAGATCCAGCACCTGCTGCAGCAGGAAATGGAGAAGCTGCGCACTGGCAATGAAGCCAAGCTGGAAAAGATGCGCGAGACCGTGGACGAGAAGTTGCAGGGAACCCTCGAAAGGCGATTGGGCGAATCCTTCGAACTGGTCAGCAAGCGGCTGGAGATGGTCCAGCAGGGGTTGGGAGAAATGCAATCGCTGGCCCAGGATGTCGGCGGGCTCAAGCGCGTGCTCACCAATGTGAAAAGCCGCGGCTCCTGGGGCGAAGTCCAGCTTTCGCGCCAGCTGGAAGATATCCTCACCGCGGATCAATACGAGCAGAATGTTGTGGTCGTCCCGGGAAGTCGCGAAGTAGTGGAATTCGCGGTGATCCTGCCCGGACGCGAGGCCGGGACCATCTACCTTCCGATTGACTCCAAGCTCCCGCAGGAAGATTATGAGAGGCTGCTCGACGCCCAAGAATCTGGAGAGAAATCAGCGATCGATGCAGCAGCCAAGGCGCTGGATCGGGCGATGATCGAGCAGGCAAAACTGATCTCCAGCAAATACATCGCCCCGCCCTACAGCACCGACTTCGCGATCATGTACCTGCCTACCGAAGGGCTCTTCGCCGAAGTGGTGCGAAGCCCCGGCCTGGCCAGCAAGCTCCAAACGGAGTATCGGGTTCTAGTTACCGGGCCTACGACATTGATGAGCCTGCTGAACTCGCTGCAGATGGGCTTCCGCACCCTGGCCATCGAAAAACGCAGCAGCGAGGTGTGGAAGGTCCTCTCGGCTGCCAAGGAGGAATTCCGCAAATACGGGGATGTTTGGGACAAGCTGGGCAAGCAGCTCTCGGCAGCGCAGAACACCGTCAGTGCGGCGGGCACCCGTAGCCGTGTTCTCGAAAAGACACTGCGAGACGTGCAGACCCTGGAAGTATCCGCTCAAGAAGATGTTCTCTCCGGGTTGCTGCCCGAGGCCTAAAATCAAAATTGGCGGTGACCCCGCAAGGGGTCACCGCCAATTCAGCTTAAGTCTAAGAGGCTAGGCCTTGAAACGTTCGATGGAGCGAGCCAGCTCAGCTTCGGCAGCCTCGCGGCCTTCCCAGCCTTCAGCCTTGACCCACTTGCCTGGCTCCAGGTCCTTGTAGCGGGTGAAGAAGTGCTCGATCTCCTTGATCAGCCATTCGTCGATGTCTTCAAGTTCCTTGATGTGGTCAAAGCGCTTGTCGGCAGGAACGCACAGCAGCTTGGCATCGCCACCGCCATCGTCGGTCATGTTGAATACGCCAATTGGGCGGGCTTCGACAACAACGCCTGGGATCAGGTCAACGCCAGGGATGTACACCATGGCGTCCAATGGATCGCCATCTTCGCCCAGAGTATCGTCGAAGTAGCCGTAGTGGGTTGGGTACTGCATCGAGGTGAACAGCACGCGATCCAAACGCAGGCGGTGGGTCTCGTGGTCGATCTCGTACTTGACGCGCGATCCGGTTGGGATCTCGATGGTCACGTCGTGGCTCATGAAAAGCACGCTCCTAAACTAGTCTTAGGGTTATCCGCTAATAAGGGTATCGCCCCGCAGGCCCCCTTCGATAAAACTTCGAGAGGAATGTAACCATATGAACACTGCCGCCCGACGTGCGCTGACGCTGGGGGTGGCCGTGCTGGCTGTGGTTGCAGTCATTCTGGCCATGGTGCTGGCACCTCGATTCTTCACCGGTGAACCCGAAGCGTTCTACACCCCGGCCAGTGCCCAGCAGGCTGAAAAACACCCAGCCACGGTGGCAGATCTCGATCCTGATGCCCCGATGCCTGACACCTCCGTGCTCACCGCCAAACTTGATGCGGTCCTCGCCGGCACCTCCGATGGCACGAGCTTCAGTGCGCAGGTTGTCGACGTCGCCAGCCAGACGGTGCTCTATCACCGCAACGCAGAGACCAGCGGCACCCCGGCCTCCAGCCTGAAGGTCGTGACCGCGTTGGCCGCTTTGGACACCCTGGGCGGAGACAGCCAGCTGTCCACCTCGGTACTGCTAGATGGAGACACCCTCATCCTGCGCGGCGGGGGTGATGTGCTGTTGGGCGACGGGAAGTCGGATCCGGCGCACCCCAAGGGCTACGCGGGCCTGGCCACCCTGGCCGAGCAGACCGCCAAGGAACTGGAATCCCGCGGTGTCAGCGAAGTCTCGCTGTGGCTAGATGATTCGCTCTTCGGCGATGCCCATAACAATTCCGCTTGGGACAAGTCGCTGTTCACCTCGAATAACATCGGCGAGGTGTACCCGATCGCGCACTACGCAGGACGGGCCGGCGAAAGCACCAGCACCGCCTACCAATCCGATGCAGCCGAACAGGTCCGCAAGGTCTTCGCCAAAGAGCTCTCAGCCTCCCTGAAGGTCGCTGAAGGAGGCCGGGGCTCCTACGACGGCGGCGAGCAGATCGCGGAAGTGAAATCCGCGCCCCTGCGCCAGATCATCAAGCACATGCTGCTGGTCTCCGATAACTACATCGCCGAAACCATGGGACGGCTCGTCGCCGTCAAACGCGGCATGGCCCCGGAGCAAGCTGGCGAAGCGGTCGCCGCCGTGGCCAGCGAACACGGCGCCGAAGGCGCGCAGCTGGCCGATACCAGCGGATTGGCCGCACAGGACAAGATCTCACCGGCCGCGCTGACCACGGTATTGCGCGCGGCAGCCACCAGCCCCAAGCCGGAACTGCGCGAACTGGTGTACTCCCTGCCGGTCGCCGGCTATAACGGCACGCTCATGAATCGCCTAGGCCAGTCGTCCACACTGGGATTGGTGCGCGCCAAGACCGGTTCGCTGACCGGGGTAGCCACGTTGACCGGCATGACCATCACCCAGGACGGGCGCTTGCTGGCCTTCTCGATTTTTGCCCATCAACCGGGCGGAACACTCGCACCGCATAAGCCGATTATCGACTCAGCAGTAACCGCCATCCGCGGTTGCGGCTGCCAGAGCTAAAGGAGCAGGAGCAGCATATGAACCAGGTTGTTGATTGGAAACTGGCCGCGAACGCTGCCAAGACGCTGATGCCTGCCGGGCCGAAGATCTTCAAAAAAGATGCCGCCCGAATTGTCGAGGAACTGCGCATTGCCGCCGGCGAGGGACTGGCCGAGGCGGAGAAGATCTCCAAGCTGACCTCCACCGCGCCCTCGCAGACCCTGGTGGTGGACCGGGCCGGATGGGCCAAGGCCGTCAGCCAGAATTTCGCGGCCATGCTGCCCGCCCAGGTCAACGTCCCCGCAATGGTTCCGGCGGTCGCCGGAGCCGAGCTCGGCGCGGTGCTCTCGGTGCTGGGCACCCGGGTGCTGGGACAGTTCGACCCCTTCGTCGGCCCGCGACTGCTGCTCAACGCGCCCACCATCACCCAGATCCGCGGCGAACTGAACCTGAATGCCCGCGATTTTTATCTGTGGATCGCCACCCACGAGCAGACCCACCGCCTGCAGTTCGAGCACGCTCCATGGATCCCCGAGGTCATGAAGTCCATCCTCGCCGAGGCCTTCGGGCCGCTGGAGAATGAGGGCTCGATGAACCAGCTCGGCGAGCGGCTGAAATCCATGAAGTCGGAAGTGGGCGAATTGACCAGCATCATGTCGGTGCTCGAAGGCCACGCCATGGTGGTGATGAACGATGTGACCAGCATCGGCAGCATCAAGACCATCCGCCGGCGCTTTGAAGCACGCGGCGAGAACCGATCGGTGCTGGCCACCTTGCTGGGCAAGCTGCTTGGCCTGGACGCCAAGGCCCTGCAGTACAAACGCGGAGCCAAATTCGTGCGCCATGTGGTGGACGGGATCGGCTACGAAGGCTTCAACCAGGTCTTCAGCTCCCGGGAACTGTTCCCCAGCGCCGAAGAGCTCGACAACCCTGAACGCTGGCTGGCCCGCACCCGATGAACCAGGCTTTGCTCGCGGCCCGCACCGCCATTGCCCGGGTCGCCGGCCCGGGACTCACCTTGATCGGGGTCTCCGGCGGCGCGGACTCGCTGGCCCTGGCCATTGCGGCAGCCACCCTGCCCGACGCCTTCGGCGCTGTGATCGTGGATCACGGATTGCAGCCGGGCAGCGCCCAGGTCGCGCAGCGGGCCGCCGGGCAATGCCGCGAGCTGGGCTTGGATCCGGTGCTGGTTTATCCGGTGCAGACTGCCAGCGACGAAGCCTCGGCCCGGGCGGCCCGCTATGAGCAGTTCGAGCTGGCGCTGCGCCGCACCGGTGCCCAGCGGCTGCTGCTCGCGCACACCCGTGATGACCAGGCCGAGCAGGTGCTGCTCGGGCTGCTCCGTGGTTCGGGCACCCGATCCCTGGCCGGGATCCCGGCCGAACGCGGACCTTACCGAAGGCCGCTGCTGGATCTGGCCCGGAAGCAGACCGAAGAGATCTGCCAGGACGCGGGGGTCGAGTATTGGGAAGATCCGAGCAATTCCGACACCGGCTACCGGCGGAACCTGATCCGCCATGAGATCCTGCCGTTCCTGGCTGAACGGCTCGGCGGGCATCTGCCCGAGGCCCTGGCCCGCACCGCATCGTTGGCGGCCGCTGATGCCCAGGCACTGGACCAATGGGCACAGCAAGCCAAGGACGCGCAGGGGTTGAACCTGCGCGAACTCTCTGCCCTCCCGGTGGCGGTGGCCTCCAGAGTGTTGCGGCTAGCCGCGATCGAAGCCGGCGCGAAAAATGTGGGCCATGAGCGAACACAGGCGCTGTGCGCGCTGGCCGGAATCGGCGGGCCCAAGTCCAAATCTGCTGGTCCGGTGCAACTGGATGGCAAAATCAGCGCCTTCAGGCGCGGACCGGTGATCGTTTTCACGGGGACCGGCTCAACAACAGGTCACTAAATGTGGCACTCTAGGTAAGTACCACACCTCTAGAATCAGGAGAACCCTCGTGGATTCCACTGCAGTCAAAGCCGATCTGGCGCATGTTCTGTACACCAAGGAAGAAATCCAGGCACGCGTGGCTGAACTCGCTGCGCAGATCGACAAGGACTACGAGGGCCGCGACATTCTCGTCGTGGGTGTGCTCAAGGGCGCCGTGATGATCATGGCCGACCTGGTCCGCGCCTTGAACTCCCACCTGACCATGGACTGGATGGCAGTGTCCTCCTACGGTTCAGGCACCCAGTCCTCGGGCGTGGTACGAATCCTCAAGGACCTGGACTCGGATCTGATGGGCAAGCATGTGCTGATCGTCGAGGACATCATCGACTCCGGCTTGACCCTGTCGTGGCTGAAGTCCAACCTCGAATCCCGTGGCCCGGCATCGGTGGAAATCTGCGCCCTGCTGCGCAAGCCCGAGGCTGCCAAGGTCGAGATCGACGTGAAGTACGTCGGCATGGACATTCCTAATGAATTCGTCGTGGGCTACGGCCTTGACTACGCGGAAAAGTACCGCAACCTGGACTGCGTGGGCACCTTGGCTCCGCATATCTACCAGTAGGGAACTTTTTTCGCCGGTCTGGCGTTGAGAAGTATCGAAGGTGGCGTGACCCGGACGCCAGAGTAGTGCGTGAGGGGGATGCGTGAGGCGCGGGGCCTTGCGGATCAATGAAAACGAAGAAGCTTTTTAATAGCTGGATCATGTGGGTTGTACTCGGCGTGCTGGCCGTGGTGCTCTTCTTGCCGATGGTTTTCGGCAATAGCTCTGCGAAGGTCGACACGTCGGTAGGCCTGCAACAGCTGACCAGTGGCAATGTCACCGAAGCCAAGATGTTCGACTCGGATCAGCGCGTCGATTTGAAGCTGCGCGACTCGTTGAAGATCGACGGTGTCGACAAGGGCAATTCGGTGAGCTTCTACTACTCCACCGCGCGTGCCCAGCAGGTTGCCAACGAGATCACCAAGGCCGAGCCGGGCAAGTTCACCGACCAGCCGGTGCAAAGCAACTGGCTGCTCTCGATGCTCGGCGTGATCATCCCATTCCTGCTGATCGCCGCCATTTTCTGGTTCATCCTCGCCCGCTCCCAGGGCGGCGGCTCCAAGGTCATGCAGTTCGGCAAGTCCAAGGCGAAGCTGATCACCAAGGACATGCCGCAGGTGACCTTCAAGGATGTCGCCGGCGCTGACGAGGCCGTGGAAGAACTCCACGAAATCAAGGAATTCCTGCAGGAACCAGCCAAGTTCCAGGCTGTGGGCGCCAAGATCCCCAAGGGCGTGCTGCTCTACGGCCCTCCGGGCACCGGCAAGACCCTGCTCGCCAAGGCCGTGGCCGGCGAAGCACAGGTGCCGTTCTACTCGATCTCCGGTTCGGACTTCGTGGAAATGTTCGTCGGCGTCGGCGCCAGCCGCGTGCGCGATTTGTTCGAACAGGCCAAGAACAACTCGCCAGCCATCATCTTCGTTGACGAGATCGACGCCGTAGGCCGCCACCGCGGCGCCGGCATCGGCGGCGGCAACGACGAGCGCGAACAGACCCTGAACCAGCTGCTCGTGGAGATGGACGGCTTCGACGCCACCACCAACGTCATCCTGATCGCCGCGACCAACCGTCCGGACGTGCTGGATCCGGCGCTGCTGCGTCCAGGCCGTTTCGACCGCCAGATCCCGGTGGAAGCACCGGATCTGGCCGGCCGCGAGGACATCCTCAAGGTCCACGTCAAGGGCAAGCCGATGGATGCCACCGTGGATCTGAACGCCGTGGCCAAGAAGACCCCGGGCTACACCGGCGCCGATTTGGCCAACGTGCTCAACGAAGCCGCCCTGCTCACCGCCCGTTCCAATGCCAACCTGATTGATGACCGCGCCCTGGATGAGGCGATCGACCGCGTGATGGCCGGCCCGCAGAAGCGCACCCGCCTGATGGACGAGCACGAGCGCAAGGTCACCGCCTACCACGAGGGCGGCCACGCGCTGGTGGCTGCGGCCATGAACCAGACCGCACCGGTCACCAAGATCACCATCCTGCCTCGCGGCCGCGCCCTGGGCTACACCATGGTGGTTCCGGAATCCGACAAGTACTCGGTGACCCGCAACGAGCTGCTGGACCAGATGGCCTACGCCATGGGCGGCCGCGTGGCCGAGGAAATCGTCTTCCACGACCCCTCCACCGGCGCGTCGAATGACATCGAGAAGGCCACCGCCACGGCCCGCAAGATGGTCACCGAATACGGCATGAGCGAAAAGGTCGGCGCGGTGCGCCTGGCCGGCTCCGCGGCGGAACAGCAGATGGGCGGTGCCCAGCGCGAATTCTCCGACGAAATGGCCCACCTGGTGGACCAGGAAGTGCGCGAGCTGATCGAGCAGGCCCACAACGACGCCTACCAGGCGCTGATGACCAACCGGCACGTGCTCGACCGCCTCGCCCTGGCCCTGCTGGAGCGCGAGACGCTGAACCAGAAGGAAATCGCGGAGATCTTCTCCGATCTGCAAAAGCGCGAGGTGCGCGATGTGTGGCTGAGCAATGAGGGGCGTCCGGTCCACTCAGATGGCCCGGTATTAAGCCCCAAGGAGCGCGCAGCTTCCTCGACCGACTAGGATCGAAGCGTGAGTGAACTAGAACAGATCGATCAGCCGCGGATCGCGGCAGCCGTCCGCGAGATCCTGGAAGCCATTGGCGAAGATCCCGATCGCGACGGCCTGGCAGACACCCCCAAGCGGGTGGCCAAGGCCTACGCGGAATTCTTCGCCGGGCTGCACCAGGACGCGGCAGAGCATTTGTCGACCACTTTCGACATCGAGCATGACGAGATGGTCCTGGTCAAGGACATCCCGTTCTACTCGACCTGCGAGCACCACCTGGTGCCCTTCTACGGCACCGCCCATATCGGATACATCCCGGGCAAGGGCGGCAAGGTCACCGGCTTGTCCAAGCTGGCCCGGCTCGTCGAGGTCTACGCCCGCCGCCCCCAGGTCCAGGAGCGCCTGACCACGCAGATCGTCGATTCGCTGGTGGAGCACCTGAACCCGGCCGGCGCGATCGTCGTCGTCGAATGCGAGCACATGTGCATGTCCATGCGCGGGGTGCAAAAGCCCGGAGCGAAGACCGTGACCAGTGCGGTGCGCGGGCAGCTGCGGGAAACCGCCACCCGTGCCGAAGCCATGAGCCTGATCCTCGGAAAGTAGGAACCCCATGTCGCTAGGCGCCATCCCGGGCACCGGCCCGAACACCAGCCCCCTGCCCGTGATCCGCAAGTCCAAGGTCAAGACCTTGGCAGACCTGCCTACCGGCCGCACCCTGGTCATGGGCATCCTGAATATCACCGAAGACTCCTTCTCCGATGGCGGCGCCTACCTGGACGCCGACGCGGCGATCGACCGCGGCCTGAAGATGCTGTACTCGGGCGCCGACATCATCGACGTGGGCGGGGAATCCACCCGCCCCGGAGCCAAGGATGTCGATCCGGAACTGGAGCGCTCGCGCATCATCCCGGTCATCGAGACCCTGGTGAAGGCCGGCGCCATCGTTTCGGTGGACACCATGCATGTGGACACCGCCCGCGCGGCCATCAACGCCGGCGCGCACATCATCAACGACGTCTCCGGGCTGACCTACGAAGCCGGCATGCCCGAGCTGATCGCCCAGAGCGGCGTGCCCTACGTGCTGATGCACCGCCGCGGCACCGCGCAGTCCATGGTCGCCGAAGCGAACTACGAGAACGTGGCCGCCGAAGTCATCGGCGAACTGCGCACCCTGCGCGATGAGTTCGTGGCCAAGGGCGTGGCCCCGGAGCAGATCATCATCGATCCGGGACTGGGCTTCGCCAAGGACGCCGAGCACAACTGGGCGCTGCTGGGCAGCCTGGGAGCCATCGAGGAACTGGGCCACCGGGTGCTGATCGGCACCAGCCGCAAGCGCTTCCTGGGCGAACTGCTGGCCGAATCCGGCAGCAGCCGGCCCCCGCTGGAACGCGACACCGCCACCGCGGCCACCACCGTGCTGGCCGCCAAGGACCAGGTATGGGCCGTGCGCGTGCATGACGTGGTGGGCAGCCGCGACGCCATCGAAGTCGTGAAGGCCTATGGATCGCATTAGCATCTACGGGATTTCTGCCACCGGCTACCATGGGGTGTTCGAGCATGAAAAGCGCGATGGCCAGGAGTTCATCATCGACGTGGTGCTCCACGTGGACATCACCCGCGCCGCGGCCAGCGACAATGTGCTCGACACCGTGCACTATGGCGAGGTCAGCGAGCTGGTGGTCGAGCAGATCCAGGCCGGTCCCTGGGACCTGATCGAAAAGCTGGGCAGCGAGATTGCCGACGCGATCCTCGCCGCCTACCCCAGCGTGCAACACATCGACGTGGTGGTGCACAAGCCGCAGGCACCGATTCCGGTGCCCTTCACCGATGTCACCATCTCGCTGACCCGCGCGCAGAAGCAGCACACCGCGATCATCGCCCTGGGCGCCAACCTCGGCGACCCGCAGGCCACCTTGGCCCAGGCGGTCGAGGACCTGGGTGAAGAGCTGGAAATCCTCAATCTCTCGCCGCTGGCGATCACCAAGCCGGTGGGCGGACCGCCGGACCAGCCGGACTACACCAACCAGGTCATCGAAGTGCGCACCCGGCGCTCGGCCCACGAGCTGCTGGATCTGTGCCAAAGCATCGAAGCCAAGCACCACCGCACCCGCGAGGTGCGCTGGGAAGCGCGCACCCTGGACCTGGATGTGATTACCTACGACCAGCTGCGCCTGGATGATGAACGGCTGACCCTGCCGCATCCGCGGGCCGCGATCCGCGGATTCGTGCTGGCCCCGTGGAGCTGGATGGATCCCGACGCGGTGCTCGAGGGACAACTGGTCTCCCGGCTGGCTGCCGAAGCCGCCGATACCAAGGACATCATCCGGCTATGAGCAAGCTGAAGCTGCGGTGGGTGCTGTGGTGCGCGGTGATCGGGGCCGTCGCCGGCTGGATCGTCCTGCGGGTGCTCACCGCCGCCGGCCGCTACGCCCCGGTGCTGGACTACTCGGCCCTGTACTCCCTGGGCGCGGTCTGCGCGGTCATCCTCTTCCTCGGCATCCGCGTGAAGCGCTCCACCCTGGGCAAATCCCATGTCGAGCCGATCGCCGCGGCCCGCACCCTGGTGCTGGCCCAGGCCTCGGCCTACGCCGGCGCGGTCATCACCGGCTGGCATGTGCCGGCCATCGTGACCCTCGTGCTGGCCAGTGGGCAAAGCCCGACCCTGACCCGCGGCCTGGTGCTGGCCGGAGCCGGGGTGCTGATGGTGATCATCGGCTACATTGTCCAGCACCTGTGCAAGCTACCTCCGGAGGATACCGATGACGCCAACGACTCCGTGGTCACCGAATAGCTTCACCCCCGCCGACCCCGCGTATTTCAAGGTCAAGCTCACCACCTGGGCTCTGACCTGGGGATTGATCTTCCTTGCCAGCCTGGTCCCGGGTGTGCTGCTGGCCACTGGAGCCAGCGTGCCGCCATGGCTGGCGATCATCCCGGCGCTGCTCGTGCTGGTGATCGCCCTGCTGATCCTGCGCATCCTGCGCCGCCAGGTCCGCGCCCTGGGCTACCTGGAGCGCGAGGAGGATTTCGTGGTGAGCTCCGGGGTGATGTGGCGCAAGCAGCTGGTCATCCCCTACGGGCGCATGCAATATGTCGAGGTCAACAGCGGACCGCTGGAACGCCGCTACGGGCTGTGCCAGCTGACGCTGAATACCGCAGGTGCCGGGGCCACCGCCCACGTGTACGGATTGTCCGAGGCCCAGGGCCACGCGCTGCGCGAACGCCTGGTGGCCGCTGGTGAAGAGAAGATGCTGTGAACCAGGACGAGAACTGGCAGCGGGTGCATCCAGCCAGCCCGTTCGTGCGCGGCTGGCTGGCCATCGTCGGCCTGCTCTACATCTACTGGCAGAATACCGACGAGCTCTCCTTCGCCGAACGCTTCTCCGGAGACCGGCTTGTCTGGACGGTTGTGCTGGCCGGCGCGGCGCTGCTCGTCGTGCTGGTGTTCTATTTCCTCTCCTGGTACTTCACCCGCTACAGGCTCACCGCCACCCACGTCTACGTGAACTCCGGCATGCTCTTCCGCAGCCAGAAGCAGGCGCGGATCGACAAGGTGCAGGGCATCGACATCGCCCAGCCACTGCTCGCCCGGCTCCTGGGCCTGGCCGAACTGCGCTTCGACGTGGCCGACTCCTCCGAATCGGTGCTGCGTCTGGCCTTCCTGTCCGCCACCGACGCGCAGGCCCTGCGCCAGCTGATCCTGCAGCGCGCCAGCGGCCAGCCGCACGAAGAGGCAGGCGAAGCGCCAACGCACCCCGCCGCGCCCCAAGCCAGCGCCGAACCGGCCGCGCCGCTGATGGCCAAGGTGCCCGCCACCCGGCTGCTGGCCTCGCTGTTCCTCCAGCTGCCGGTGATGACCGGCCTGGCGGCCTGCGCGGTGATCGTGATCCTGTGGCTCAGCGGCATCCAGGGCATGATCGCCGCGGTCCTGCCGATCCTGCTCAGCTTCGGCAGCTGGTTCTACAAGCAGCTGAACCAGGGCTGGAACTACACCGCCAGCGCCTCGGATACCGGAATGCGCATCAGCTACGGCCTGGCCGACACCCGCCAGCACTCCATCCCCACCGGCCGGGTGCAGGCCATCTCGGTCACTGCGCCGCTGCTGTGGCGGCTGCTGGGCTGGTACAAGGTGGAAGTCAACGTCCTGGGCACCAAGAACGACGACCTGGACAACCTGCAGGTGCTGCCGGTGGGCGACTTCGAAGCGGTCGCCCGCATCATGGGCATCCTGCTGCCCGATCTGGGCGTCGGCCACCAGCGCGAAGTGCTCCGCACCGCGGTGAGCACCGGCTACGAGCACGGGTTCGTCGGCTCCCCGCCACGAGCCAGGCAGCTCTCGCCGGGCGCCTGGAAGCACCAGGGATTCCTGGCCACCTCCACCACGGTGATTTCCCGCTATGGGTGGCTGGCCCGCACCGCCAGCTTTGTCCCGCACTCCCGGGTCCAGGGGACCGAATACAGGCAGGGGCCGTGGGAGCAAAAGCGCAAGCTGGCCGGGGTCCGGCTGCATTGCGCCGGAGGCAACATCATCGGCTACCTGCATCAGGTTGATGCGCAAATCGCGGCGGAATTTACCCTGGCCCAAGCCGCACGCCAGGTTGAGAGGTAGAAGTGGACGCACCACGTTTGGGAATCGGGATCATCTCCGCCGGCAAGGTCGGCACCGTCCTGGGGGCCGCGCTGTCCGCCAGCGGCCACCGCATCACCGGGATCCACGCCGTCTCCGAAGCCTCCCGGGTGCGCGCCGACGCGCTCTTGCCGCAGGCCCCGCTGCTGGATCCGCCAGAGATCCTTCGCCGCAGCGAGCTGGTGCTCTTCGCGGTGCCTGATGACGTGCTAGGCGAGCTGGTTGCCGGCCTGGCCGCCGCCGGCCATATCCAGCCCGGGCAGCTGATCGCCCACACTGCCGGGCGCTACGGCACCTCCATCCTGCAGCCGGCTCTCGATGCCGGGGCCTTTGGCTTGGCAATCCACCCCGCCATGACCTTCACCGGGATGAGCATGGATCTGACCCGGCTGACCGACTGCGTCTTCGCGGTCACCGCCGAGGAAGCCATGCTGCCGGTAGCCCAGGCCCTCGTGGTGGAAATGCGGGCCGAGCCGGTGGTCATCGCGGAGGCCGACCGTGCCAGCTACCATGCGGCCCTGGCCCATGCGGCCAACCACCTGAACACCATCACCGCGCAGTCCGCCGATATCCTGCGCCGCATCGGTGTCGAGGACCCCGCCAATACGCTGCGCGCGCTGATGAATGCCAGCCTCGATAACGCCCTGCGTTCGGGTGCCGGAGCCTTGACCGGACCGGTGTCCCGCGGCGATATCGGCACCGTGGCCGCGCACCTGGATGCCCTGTCCGGGGATCCTGCCGAAACCAATAATTCCTACCGCAGCCTCTCGCGGGCCACCGCCTTGCGCGCGGCCCAGCGGGGGCTGATCTCCCAGGGCACGCTGCAGGAACTGCTGCGAGTTCTAGAATAGAAGCGTGAAAACCCCCAAGATCGTCAAGACCCGTGCCGAGTTGAAGGCTGCCATTGCCCAAGCCAACCCGGGATCATTGGGCTTCGTGCCCACCATGGGAGCCCTGCATGCAGGCCACGGTTCCTTGTTCAAAGCCGCTCGCGACGAAAACGAGCTGGTCGTCATTTCCATCTTTGTCAACGAACTGCAGTTCAATGACGCCAACGACTACGCCCGCTACCCGCGCCAGCTCGAGCAAGACGCCCAGCTGGCCGGCGAAGCCGGAGTCGATATCATCTTCGCCCCCGAGGCCCACGAGATCTACCACGCAGGACTCCCGCTGATCCAGCTGCAGTCCGGAAGCATGGGCGAGGTCTACGAAGGGGCCTCGCGGCCCGGCCATTTTGATGGAATGCTGGCCGTCGTCTCCAAGCTCTTGCACCTGGCCGATCCGCGCCAGGGCGAATACCGCGCCTATTTCGGGCAGAAGGATGCCCAGCAGGTAGTGCTCATCCGCCGCATGGTCGCCGACCTGGACTACCCGGTGCAACTGCGCCTGGTGCCGATCGTGCGCAGTGCCAGGGGACTGGCTCTCTCCAGCCGCAATGCGCTGCTCAGCGATCAGGAGAAGGAAGCGGCCCTGATCCTGCATCGCTCCATCCAGCTGATCGCCGACCGCGCCGCACGCAACGAGCCGCTGAATATCGAGGACGCCATCGGGCTGTTCCAGATGGAACCGCTGGTCCAGCTGGACTACTTCGTGGTGGTTGACCCCAATACACTGCAGGAGCTGGCCTTCAACTGCCAGGACACCCCGTTCACCGGTGAGGGCCTGATCCTTGTGGCCGCCACCGTGGGCAAGGTTCGTTTGATCGACAATCAGCCGATCAGCGCCTAGCTCCTAGGCAAAGCGGCGGGCGGTCTCGCTCAAGATCTGGCGGAAGCCAGCCAAGTCGGCCATGACCTCCTTCGCCGCCTGTGGCCTTTGCACGAACTGCACCGCCTGGCCGGCATATACCGGGGCCATGGCCGGCTGCGCTTCGGCGCGGGCCCGCGCCATGTCCTCCCGCAGTTCGCTGGTGGCTTCCCACGCCGACAGGTCTTCGTGGCTGTCGCTGAATTCATTGCGCAGCGCGCGGCCGCCGAATTCGGCGGGCCAAGCAAGCTGCTGGGCGATATCAAAGGCCCGGGTATACGTGGTGTCGTCCATTCCGGCTTGGCGCACGGCGCTCTTGAAATTCTCATGTCCCAGGGACTCGGCAGATGAGAGGAACCGGGTTCCGACCCAGGCCGCTTGGGCGCCAGCGGCGAGTACCGCCGCCACCCCGTTGGCCGTGCCGATGCCGCCCGCGGCGATGACGGGCTTCATCTGTTGCGCGGTGGCCAGTTGCACTAGCGGCAAGGTGCCCGATTCATTGCGTCCGTGTCCGCCGCCCTCGCTGCCGCGAGCGATGATGATGTCGATGTCATCTTCCATGGCTCGTTCCAGTTCTGCCGCGTTGCCGATCTGCATGGCGGTGAGCACTCCGGCTTCGTGGGCCAAGGCCGCCCCTCTGGTGACATCGCCAAAGCTCAGCGAGACCAGCGAGGGGGAGAATTCGAGGAAGCTCTCTAGCGGCGATAGGTCAGTCTCCAGGGACCACGCCATGAAGCCGACACCCCAAGGCGAATCCAAGGCGGCAACATGTCCTGCCTGTTCCTGAATCCACTGCGGAGTAGGTGATCCCGAGACACCGATCATTCCGATGCCACCGGCCTGGGAAACGGCTGCGGCTAATGCGCCTCCGGCAGCTCCGGCCATGGGCGCATTGAAGATGGGTTCGCGGTAGCCAAGCAGGCGTTGCAAGTCGCTCATGTGCCCAGAGTAGAACAGCTTTCTCGATGTGACCTAGAACGCGGCTCCCCGATTTGTAACATCGCGGAAACCTCTGTATAGTTTTTATCTGTTGCCGGAACGGAAACAACACGGAATCTAAGAGTTGTTTACCCGGCAGCCAATCACTTTTCACCGAAGGGTTTCGACCGGTTTTGACCGGATCACGAAACATGGTAGGCTAGAAAAGTTGCTCCGGAGCGAAGCAGTCACCGTGTTGTGGTGGTTGTGGTGTCGAGAGTGTTTGTTGTTTGAGAACTCAATAGTGTGCCAAGTTTGTTGATACCGAATTATTTTATTTGGTGAATACATAACATTTGCTTGAGGCATTGCACCCCCGTGCAGTGTTCTTGAGTGTTTTTTATTCGCCAGGATTTTTCATTGATTCTCCCTTATTTTCCGAGGGGTTTCGGTGGCTTTTTGTTTTTTATGGAGAGTTTGATCCTGGCTCAGGATGAACGCTGGCGGCGTGCTTAACACATGCAAGTCGAACGATGAAGCCCTGCTTGCAGGGTGGATTAGTGGCGAACGGGTGAGTAACACGTGAGTAACCTGCCCCCGACTCTGGGATAAGCCCGGGAAACTGGGTCTAATACCGGATATGACTTCCTACTGCATGGTGGGTTGTTGAAAGATTTATCGGTGGGGGATGGACTCGCGGCCTATCAGCTTGTTGGTGAGGTAATGGCTCACCAAGGCGACGACGGGTAGCCGGCCTGAGAGGGTGACCGGCCACACTGGGACTGAGACACGGCCCAGACTCCTACGGGAGGCAGCAGTGGGGAATATTGCACAATGGGCGGAAGCCTGATGCAGCGACGCCGCGTGAGGGATGACGGCCTTCGGGTTGTAAACCTCTTTCAGTAGGGAAGAAGCGAAAGTGACGGTACCTGCAGAAGAAGCGCCGGCTAACTACGTGCCAGCAGCCGCGGTAATACGTAGGGCGCAAGCGTTATCCGGATTTATTGGGCGTAAAGAGCTCGTAGGCGGTTTGTCGCGTCTGCCGTGAAAGTCCGAGGCTCAACCTCGGATCTGCGGTGGGTACGGGCAGACTAGAGTGATGTAGGGGAGACTGGAATTCCTGGTGTAGCGGTGAAATGCGCAGATATCAGGAGGAACACCGATGGCGAAGGCAGGTCTCTGGGCATTTACTGACGCTGAGGAGCGAAAGCATGGGGAGCGAACAGGATTAGATACCCTGGTAGTCCATGCCGTAAACGTTGGGCACTAGGTGTGGGGGACATTCCACGTTTTCCGCGCCGTAGCTAACGCATTAAGTGCCCCGCCTGGGGAGTACGGCCGCAAGGCTAAAACTCAAAGGAATTGACGGGGGCCCGCACAAGCGGCGGAGCATGCGGATTAATTCGATGCAACGCGAAGAACCTTACCAAGGCTTGACATGTGCCAGACCGCTCCAGAGATGGGGTTTCCCTTCGGGGCTGGTTCACAGGTGGTGCATGGTTGTCGTCAGCTCGTGTCGTGAGATGTTGGGTTAAGTCCCGCAACGAGCGCAACCCTCGTTCCATGTTGCCAGCACGTAGTGGTGGGGACTCATGGGAGACTGCCGGGGTCAACTCGGAGGAAGGTGGGGATGACGTCAAATCATCATGCCCCTTATGTCTTGGGCTTCACGCATGCTACAATGGCCGGTACAATGGGTTGCGATACTGTGAGGTGGAGCTAATCCCTAAAAGCCGGTCTCAGTTCGGATTGGGGTCTGCAACTCGACCCCATGAAGTCGGAGTCGCTAGTAATCGCAGATCAGCAACGCTGCGGTGAATACGTTCCCGGGCCTTGTACACACCGCCCGTCAAGTCACGAAAGTTGGTAACACCCGAAGCCGATGGCCTAACCACCTTGTGTGGGGGGAGTCGTCGAAGGTGGGACTGGCGATTGGGACTAAGTCGTAACAAGGTAGCCGTACCGGAAGGTGCGGCTGGATCACCTCCTTTCTAAGGAGCTAACCATTTTTGGTTGCCCATGTCTGTGCCCGAGTGTGGTGCGGGTGGGTTGCTCATGGGTGGAATATCAATGGACTCAGTACTGGAAGGCATGCATGCTGTTCGATCCTTTGTGGGGTTGTGTGGTGTGTGTGGGGTACTGGCTGTGGCTGCATGGTGTTGTTGCTGGTGAGTACGCAGCATGATGATCTTTCGGGGTTGTTGTGGTGTTGGAAAAGCGGTGGTGGTGTTGTGTGGTTTGTATGGTTTGGCATGCTGTTGGGTTTTGAGGCAACAAGCCTCCAGGCCGCGGTGATGGCCCCTTTTTTGTGGGGGTTGTTGTTGTGGTGTGGGGTTCTTGGTGTTTCGGTGTTTGTCCTGTGTTTGCCGTGGTCGTGCTGCCTTTGCCGGTGGTGTGGTTGCGGGGGTGCGGGGTTGTTGTTTGGGAACTGTATAGTGAACGCGAGCATCTTGCGGATGAGATGAGTCGGGTGGCCCTTTTCCTGGGGTTGCCTGGTGTTTGAGTCTTGTCTGCGTGATTTTGTTAGATTGTTTTATTGCTCATACTTTTGAGACTTTGATGTTGTGTTGAAGTTTTTAAGGGCGCACGGTGGATGCCTTGGCATCAAGAGCCGATGAAGGACGTGGGAATCTGCGATAAGCCTGGTGGAGTCGATAACCGGACGTTGAGGCCAGGATTTCCGAATGGGGGAACCCCGCACCATGTTATGTGGTGTGACCTGCAGCTGAATGTATAGGCTGTGTGGAGGGAACGCGGGGAAGTGAAACATCTCAGTACCCGCAGGAAGAGAAAACAATAGTGATTCCGTTAGTAGTGGCGAGCGAACGCGGATGGGGCTAAACCGGTTGGTGTGTGATAGCGGATAGGCGTTGCATCATCGGGGTTGTGGGGTTGACATGTGCCAGTGCTATCTTGCTGGCGGGATGAGGTGCAGGCGTATAGGTGAATCGGTTGGAATGCCGGACCATAGAGGGTGATAGTCCCGTAGGTGTAATGCGTGTCTGCCGTTCTAGTGTTGATACCCGAGTAGCACGGGGCCCGTGAAACCTTGTGTGAATCTGCCAGGACCACCTGGTAAGCCTGAATACTACTTGATGACCGATAGTGAATCAGTACCGTGAGGGAATGGTGAAAAGTACCCCGGGAGGGGAGTGAAATAGTACCTGAAACCGTGCGCTTACAATCCGTCAGGGCCTGGGACTTGTTCCTGGGTGATGGCGTGCCTTTTGAAGAATGAGCCTGCGAGTTAGTGCTGTGTCGCGAGGTTAACCCGTGTGGGGTAGCCGTAGCGAAAGCGAGTCTGAATAGGGCGTTTGAGTGGCACGGTCTAGACCCGAAGCGAAGTGATCTACCCATGGCCAGGTTGAAGCGCGTGTAAGAGCGTGTGGAGGACCGAACCCACTTCAGTTGAAAATGGAGGGGATGAGCTGTGGGTAGGGGTGAAAGGCCAATCAAACTTCGTGATAGCTGGTTCTCCCCGAAATGCATTTAGGTGCAGCGTTACGTGTTTCTTGCTGGAGGTAGAGCTACTGGATAGGCGATGGGCCCTACAAGGTTACTGACCTTAGCCAAACTCCGAATGCCGGTAAGTGAGAGCGTAGCAGTGAGACTGTGGGGGATAAGCTTCATAGTCGAGAGGGAAACAGCCCAGAACGCCAACTAAGGCCCCTAAGCGTGTGCTAAGTGGGAAAGGATGTGGAGTTGCTGTGACAACCAGGAGGTTGGCTTAGAAGCAGCCACCCTTGAAAGAGTGCGTAATAGCTCACTGGTCAAGTGATTCCGCGCCGATAATGTAGCGGGGCTCAAGCACACCGCCGAAGTTGCGTCATTCAAATTTTTGCCCGGTTTCGATTGGGTGTTTGGATGGGTAGGGGAGCGTCGTATAGCGGGTGAAGTCGCGGTGGAAACCAGCGGTGGACGCTATACGAGTGAGAATGCAGGCATGAGTAGCGAATGACGGGTGGGAAACCCGTCCGCCGAATGATCAAGGGTTCCAGGGTTAAGCTAATCTGCCCTGGGTTAGTCGGGGCCTAAGGCGAGGCCGACAGGCGTAGTCGATGGATAACGGGTTGATATTCCCGTACCGGCGAAGGACCGCCCATACTGAGCTGTGGATGCTAACCATGACGGATCCGGTGATGTGTTCCTTCGGGAATGGTTGCTGGTGGTGTGGTGGGAACCGATGCAGTGAGGTCAGCGTATTAACAGGTGTGACGCAGGAAGGTAGCCGAGCCAGGCAATGGAATTGACCTGGTCCAAGGGTGTAGGAAGAGTGGTTGGCAAATCCGCCGCTCATATGTTCTGAGACCTGATAGGCGCCCGCTTTGGCGGGTGATTCGGTGATCCTATGCTGCCTAGAAAAGCATCGGCGCGAGGTCCCAGTCCGCCCGTACCCCAAACCGACACAGGTGATCAGGTAGAGAATACTAAGGCGATCGAGAGAATCATGGTTAAGGAACTCGGCAAAATGCCCCCGTAACTTCGGAAGAAGGGGGGCCTGCCTCGTGATGAGAACTTGCTTCTTTGAGCGGGTGTGGGCCGCAGAGACCAGGGGGAAGCGACTGTTTACTAAAAACACAGGTCCGTGCGAAGTCGCAAGACGATGTATACGGACTGACTCCTGCCCGGTGCTGGAAGGTTAAGAGGACTGGTTAGCCCTTGTGGCGAAGCTGAGAATTTAAGCCCCAGTAAACGGCGGTGGTAACTATAACCATCCTAAGGTAGCGAAATTCCTTGTCGGGTAAGTTCCGACCTGCACGAATGGAGTAACGACTTCCCCGCTGTCTCAACCATGAACTCGGCGAAATTGCAGTACGAGTAAAGATGCTCGTTACGCGCAGCAGGACGGAAAGACCCCGAGACCTTTACTATAGTTTGGTATTGGTGTTCGGTGCAGCTTGTGTAGGATAGGTGGGAGACTGTGAAGCTTGGACGCTAGTTCAGGTGGAGTCATCGTTGAAATACCACTCTGGCTGTACCGGTCACCTAACTTCGGACCATGATCTGGTTCAGGGACAGTGCCTGATGGGTAGTTTAACTGGGGCGGTTGCCTCCTAAAATGTAACGGAGGCGCCCAAAGGTTCCCTCAGCCTGGTTGGCAATCAGGTGTCGAGTGTAAGTGCACAAGGGAGCTTGACTGTGAGAGTGACAGCTCGAGCAGGGACGAAAGTCGGGACTAGTGATCCGGCGGCACCTCGTGGAAGGGCCGTCGCTCAACGGATAAAAGGTACCTCGGGGATAACAGGCTGATCTTGCCCAAGAGTCCATATCGACGGCATGGTTTGGCACCTCGATGTCGGCTCGTCGCATCCTGGGGCTGGAGTAGGTCCCAAGGGTTGGGCTGTTCGCCCATTAAAGCGGTACGCGAGCTGGGTTTAGAACGTCGTGAGACAGTTCGGTCCCTATCCGCTGCGCGCGTTGGAAATTTGAGAAGGGCTGTCCTTAGTACGAGAGGACCGGGACGGACTAACCTCTGGTGTGTCAGTTGTACTGCCAAGTGCATCGCTGATTAGCTACGTTGGGAAGGGATAACCGCTGAAAGCATCTAAGCGGGAAGCCTGCTTCGAGATGAGATTTCCATGCACCTTGTGTGTGTGAGGCCCCCAGCTAGACCACTGGGTTGATAGGCAGGATGTGGAAGCAAGGACTGAAGACTTGTGTAGCTGACCTGTACTAATAGGCCGATGACTTTCAACACACAATAAAACAATATTTTACTAGCAATTATTATTGCTGTTCGCGTTCACTATGCGGTTACGAGACAACAACCTCTTACCGGAAAACATGAGGTTTGAGGCAGGACCCTTGGTGGTCTTGCTGGTAGCACCGAATACACGTTCACCATGAGTTGGTTTGTGTGCTTCGTGATTGTTACGGCGGTCATAGCGTGGGGGAAACGCCCGGTCCCATACCGAACCCGGAAGCTAAGGCCCATTGCGCCGATGGTACTGCACTCGTGAGGGTGTGGGAGAGTAGGTCACCGCCGGACTTAACTTGAGATGATGGTTTGAGGCCCTGGCACACGGTGTGTGTCAGGGCCTCATCTGTTTAACCAGTAGTTTGGTGGCGGGCTGGTTGCCGGCTTGGTGTTGGTGCCAGCCGAAGCCCGCCGGCGATTGGCCTGGTGTTGTTGGCGGGGTGGGCTATCAGCTCGCCCCTTGTTCTTGTTTAAGGGCTCAGATCAGCGGGTTGCTTCTTCAGCGTCTATGCGTTGGGCTCGATCCGTGTTTTCGACGGTAAGCATTACTGCACTGTCTCTAGCATTGAATAGATTCATAGTGATCGTCCAGCCAGTCCACTCCCATATGCATGGAGGCTGCTGTTCATCTTCCCAGGGGTGCGTGGCTGGACCATAGAGGTCGCTCAACTGGTTCTTTATCTGAAGAAGACCTTGCCGCGTTTCGGCCGACCCAGGGTTTGTTGAAGTGTAGAGATGAAGCGTGACATCAAGGAAGTCTTCCTCGTATGTGCCCCACGTGCCGAGCACAGTGCTCCCACGCCCAATGCCCAGGGGATTGATGCGGAGAGCGGATTGCTCATCGGGGTTGTCCTGGCTAATTCGCGAGATAAATCCAAGCTGAGTAAATAGCGCCTCGCGCTGGCTATCGTTCTTCGGCCTTCGGCTTTCTACTAGCCTGTGGACTATGGAAATGACATCACTTGGGGCAGGGACCAATTCAAGAAGTCGGTTTCTCGGCCATTTTGAGAGCGTACTCGATAGGGGGCGCGCAGAACTAGAGCCAACCGGGCAACTGGTCTGTTTTCGACAGGGCGCCGTGAATGCAACCAACACCCATAGGCAAGTCAGTTCTCTTCCGGAATACCGTGGCAGAAACGGGATCGACGACAACAGATATTGCCGGCCCAATGGGGCTGGGTAGTTGCTCGCATGTCTTGCTGACTGCCTCGACATTTCTAGCTAGGTCGTATCTGCACGGCAGTATCTTGCCGTTCTAGTTCGATTCGGGTCGAGTTGCCCCACTCATCGCAGATATCGGTAATTTCTTGCCGAATCCTCTTTTGTGCTGGATGATAGAGAGCGGAATGTTGCTGATCGGCGAGATGCTGCCGGAAGAGGACTATCTATGAATTCTGTGTCTGAGCTCGGAGCCGAATTGCAGCGCGCTAGAAAGCAAAATGGTCTAACTCAGGAACAACTCGCCGAGTTGGCTGGTATCTCTGAACGTACGTTGCGTTCAATAGAACGCGGTGCCGGCAACCCTTCCATAGAGGCCGTACTTTCCGTGGCTGACGTACTCGGCCTGAGAATCGTAGTGGCCAAATGACTCCGTCACTCCAAGAACTCAAGCTGGTCGCCCAGGCTGATGTCTATTGCAATGACAACTTGGCTGGGTACCTAACCCGACAAGACGACGGAAGCATTGCCTTCACTTACGACGTTCACTATCTTCACGATGGCGGCTCCGCCATAGCCACATCCCTGCCGGCGGCCCGCTACGCGTACGTCGGGCCCGGTGGCGCATTGCCTTCTTTCTTCTCAGGACTATTACCCGAGGGGCATCGACTCACCGTTCTCAAAGATGCAACGAAGACGAGCCTCTCTGACGAGCTGACCCTCTTGATGGCCGTCGGGTCTGATACCCCCGGCAATGTCCGGGTCATCCCGGCCGGATCGAAGTTAGAGCAAACACCTGTGGTTGCTGAATTCAGCACTACGGAGGATCTCGACTTCTCACTGCTCTCAAGGACTTTGGATCGCCATTCGATTCCAGGTGTTCAAGACAAGATCAGCGCGACCATGTTGACCACACCAGTCGAATTCAAGAACAGTGCTTATCTGCTGAAGCTCGATCCTCGAGACCATCCACATCTGGTGTTAAACGAGGCCCTGCACCTCAAAGCAGCAAGAGTTCTGAAACTACCGGTCGCGAAGAATCAACTGGTAATGGATTCGAAGGCGAATCCCGGGCTGCTTGTAGAGCGCTTTGACCGCATGGCAGTCGAGCTCGAGGCGCAACCGGAACGATTGCCGTTGGAAGATGCCATGCAGGTACTCAACCTTCCACCGGCAAGCAAATATGCAGTAAGCGCGGAGCAGGTTATCCAGGCTCTATCTCAACACTGCCAGGCACCGGTTCTGGCTAGACGGAATCTCTACATCCAATTCGTCTTCGCCTGGCTTACCGGCAACGGGGACTTGCATGGAAAGAATGTTTCGATCCTCGCAAACGAGCAAGGACGCTTCGATGTCGCGCCGATATACGACGTCCCCTGTACCTTGGTCTACGGTGATGACACTATGGCTCTAACTGTCGCGGGTAAAACGAAGAACCTGAAAAGGAAGCACTGGGCCGAACTTGCAGGAGAGCTCGGATTAGCGGATAGGGCTGCCCAGTCGGCAAACCAGCTCGCGTTGAAGGCTGCAATCACTGCAGACCTCGACGAGCTGCCCTTTGAGGGGTCGCCACTACGCGGTGCCCAACGGGAACTGAGGTTCCGACGGATGGAGCTGGAGTAGAGAGCCAGGTATCGGCTGTCAGTCTACGAGCACGAAGAATGCGGGCCGCTGGGCATCTTGGCTCTTCTTCGCTTGCCCATGGAGCCCAGTGACCCATGAAGGGTAGACGCGAAAGCCGCGTTTCCCTGGAGCAGTCGCTGATGCGTAGGCGCCCAGCTGCTCGAGGTGCTGCTGCGTGAAGCGGAAGACTCCGAAGTACTCGGACTGTTCGATAAAGACCATTGCGCCGTGCAGCTCTGCATCGGAAACGTACGGTGCGGTGGATCCAGTTTCATCGCGATGCCATATGGCTACGAAGCCGCCAGACTTCGTTGGCGTGGTCCTTGCGGTTCTTATTCGCCATAGTTGACCGTCGATTTCAGCGATGCCGGCTTGGTAATCGCTCTGTTGCTCTTCGGGAATAACTTCGCCGTGTGCCTGCCCAGTGATGAGGCAGTAGCGGTCTAACGCGGTGTAGGTCATTCATGCCTTCCTATGTGCTACCGGCGGTCCACCAAGAACAGTAGTGATGTCATTGAGAACTATACGTTGGCCTGTAGCTCAGCCACATCGCATTTCGCAGTAGCTGAATGCGATACCTGCAGAGAATCACTCGCAGGCACGAGGAGAGGACTGCCTGGCCTGTATGCCTTGTCGTGCGCTCTGCTGTCCCTGAACCGGCTGGATTATGCCTGTAGGCCACTCGCGTTCAGCTTCGATCCTCGCTGCGGTATATATCCGTTGCTCAGACGTACGACTGCGCAGGTACGGCATCATTCGTAGATGCGGCTGGGAGGCCACCGCGTTGCTTCGCGATTCAGAGAGTGGAATAAGGGGAGACGTCCGGTACATAGTGCAGAGCCGGGACCCCTTGAGCGACTCTAAACGTGCATTTGTACTTCGCTATTGGGTGGGCAACGGGGGTCTAAACAGCGATGCAGAAATTAAGTGTCGACGCTCACCCGTAAAAAGCAGCCACCCGATTTGCACGGCCCCCCAAACCTGTGTATAGTTTTTCCTTGTCGCCGAGAGCAAAACGGAAGAAATAACCGGATGCAAAACAGCGGCGAAACCCCAGAAAATCAACGGTTTCACACAGGTCACTGTGGGAAAATGATGAAAGAATGGGAACCAAGAATACTGTTTCAAATCACAAACAATTGATTTGACTTTCAGAAATTCGCGGTGATAAGATTTGAATATAACGCTGGACGAAATCATTGCCTGAATTGCTGTGCAATGGAGAACCGGTAAGTGTTTGTTGTTTGAGAACTCAATAGTGTGCCAAGTTTGTTGATACCGAATTATTTTATTTGGTGAATACATGACATTTGCTTGAGGCATTGCACCCCCGTGCAGTGTTCTTGAGTGTTTTTTATTCGCCAGGATTTTTTCATTGATTCTCCCTTATTTTCCGAGGGGTTTCGGTGGCTTTTTGTTTTTTATGGAGAGTTTGATCCTGGCTCAGGATGAACGCTGGCGGCGTGCTTAACACATGCAAGTCGAACGATGAAGCCCTGCTTGCAGGGTGGATTAGTGGCGAACGGGTGAGTAACACGTGAGTAACCTGCCCCCGACTCTGGGATAAGCCCGGGAAACTGGGTCTAATACCGGATATGACTTCCTACTGCATGGTGGGTTGTTGAAAGATTTATCGGTGGGGGATGGACTCGCGGCCTATCAGCTTGTTGGTGAGGTAATGGCTCACCAAGGCGACGACGGGTAGCCGGCCTGAGAGGGTGACCGGCCACACTGGGACTGAGACACGGCCCAGACTCCTACGGGAGGCAGCAGTGGGGAATATTGCACAATGGGCGGAAGCCTGATGCAGCGACGCCGCGTGAGGGATGACGGCCTTCGGGTTGTAAACCTCTTTCAGTAGGGAAGAAGCGAAAGTGACGGTACCTGCAGAAGAAGCGCCGGCTAACTACGTGCCAGCAGCCGCGGTAATACGTAGGGCGCAAGCGTTATCCGGATTTATTGGGCGTAAAGAGCTCGTAGGCGGTTTGTCGCGTCTGCCGTGAAAGTCCGAGGCTCAACCTCGGATCTGCGGTGGGTACGGGCAGACTAGAGTGATGTAGGGGAGACTGGAATTCCTGGTGTAGCGGTGAAATGCGCAGATATCAGGAGGAACACCGATGGCGAAGGCAGGTCTCTGGGCATTTACTGACGCTGAGGAGCGAAAGCATGGGGAGCGAACAGGATTAGATACCCTGGTAGTCCATGCCGTAAACGTTGGGCACTAGGTGTGGGGGACATTCCACGTTTTCCGCGCCGTAGCTAACGCATTAAGTGCCCCGCCTGGGGAGTACGGCCGCAAGGCTAAAACTCAAAGGAATTGACGGGGGCCCGCACAAGCGGCGGAGCATGCGGATTAATTCGATGCAACGCGAAGAACCTTACCAAGGCTTGACATGTGCCAGACCGCTCCAGAGATGGGGTTTCCCTTCGGGGCTGGTTCACAGGTGGTGCATGGTTGTCGTCAGCTCGTGTCGTGAGATGTTGGGTTAAGTCCCGCAACGAGCGCAACCCTCGTTCCATGTTGCCAGCACGTAGTGGTGGGGACTCATGGGAGACTGCCGGGGTCAACTCGGAGGAAGGTGGGGATGACGTCAAATCATCATGCCCCTTATGTCTTGGGCTTCACGCATGCTACAATGGCCGGTACAATGGGTTGCGATACTGTGAGGTGGAGCTAATCCCTAAAAGCCGGTCTCAGTTCGGATTGGGGTCTGCAACTCGACCCCATGAAGTCGGAGTCGCTAGTAATCGCAGATCAGCAACGCTGCGGTGAATACGTTCCCGGGCCTTGTACACACCGCCCGTCAAGTCACGAAAGTTGGTAACACCCGAAGCCGATGGCCTAACCACCTTGTGTGGGGGGAGTCGTCGAAGGTGGGACTGGCGATTGGGACTAAGTCGTAACAAGGTAGCCGTACCGGAAGGTGCGGCTGGATCACCTCCTTTCTAAGGAGCTAACCATTTTTGGTTGCCCATGTCTGTGCCCGAGTGTGGTGCGGGTGGGTTGCTCATGGGTGGAATATCAATGGACTCAGTACTGGAAGGCATGCATGCTGTTCGATCCTTTGTGGGGTTGTGTGGTGTGTGTGGGGTACTGGCTGTGGCTGCATGGTGTTGTTGCTGGTGAGTACGCAGCATGATGATCTTTCGGGGTTGTTGTGGTGTTGGAAAAGCGGTGGTGGTGTTGTGTGGTTTGTATGGTTTGGCATGCTGTTGGGTTTTGAGGCAACAAGCCTCCAGGCCGCGGTGATGGCCCCTTTTTTGTGGGGGTTGTTGTTGTGGTGTGGGGTTCTTGGTGTTTCGGTGTTTGTCCTGTGTTTGCCGTGGTCGTGCTGCCTTTGCCGGTGGTGTGGTTGCGGGGGTGCGGGGTTGTTGTTTGGGAACTGTATAGTGAACGCGAGCATCTTGCGGATGAGATGAGTCGGGTGGCCCTTTTCCTGGGGTTGCCTGGTGTTTGAGTCTTGTCTGCGTGATTTTGTTAGATTGTTTTATTGCTCATACTTTTGAGACTTTGATGTTGTGTTGAAGTTTTTAAGGGCGCACGGTGGATGCCTTGGCATCAAGAGCCGATGAAGGACGTGGGAATCTGCGATAAGCCTGGTGGAGTCGATAACCGGACGTTGAGGCCAGGATTTCCGAATGGGGGAACCCCGCACCATGTTATGTGGTGTGACCTGCAGCTGAATGTATAGGCTGTGTGGAGGGAACGCGGGGAAGTGAAACATCTCAGTACCCGCAGGAAGAGAAAACAATAGTGATTCCGTTAGTAGTGGCGAGCGAACGCGGATGGGGCTAAACCGGTTGGTGTGTGATAGCGGATAGGCGTTGCATCATCGGGGTTGTGGGGTTGACATGTGCCAGTGCTATCTTGCTGGCGGGATGAGGTGCAGGCGTATAGGTGAATCGGTTGGAATGCCGGACCATAGAGGGTGATAGTCCCGTAGGTGTAATGCGTGTCTGCCGTTCTAGTGTTGATACCCGAGTAGCACGGGGCCCGTGAAACCTTGTGTGAATCTGCCAGGACCACCTGGTAAGCCTGAATACTACTTGATGACCGATAGTGAATCAGTACCGTGAGGGAATGGTGAAAAGTACCCCGGGAGGGGAGTGAAATAGTACCTGAAACCGTGCGCTTACAATCCGTCAGGGCCTGGGACTTGTTCCTGGGTGATGGCGTGCCTTTTGAAGAATGAGCCTGCGAGTTAGTGCTGTGTCGCGAGGTTAACCCGTGTGGGGTAGCCGTAGCGAAAGCGAGTCTGAATAGGGCGTTTGAGTGGCACGGTCTAGACCCGAAGCGAAGTGATCTACCCATGGCCAGGTTGAAGCGCGTGTAAGAGCGTGTGGAGGACCGAACCCACTTCAGTTGAAAATGGAGGGGATGAGCTGTGGGTAGGGGTGAAAGGCCAATCAAACTTCGTGATAGCTGGTTCTCCCCGAAATGCATTTAGGTGCAGCGTTACGTGTTTCTTGCTGGAGGTAGAGCTACTGGATAGGCGATGGGCCCTACAAGGTTACTGACCTTAGCCAAACTCCGAATGCCGGTAAGTGAGAGCGTAGCAGTGAGACTGTGGGGGATAAGCTTCATAGTCGAGAGGGAAACAGCCCAGAACGCCAACTAAGGCCCCTAAGCGTGTGCTAAGTGGGAAAGGATGTGGAGTTGCTGTGACAACCAGGAGGTTGGCTTAGAAGCAGCCACCCTTGAAAGAGTGCGTAATAGCTCACTGGTCAAGTGATTCCGCGCCGATAATGTAGCGGGGCTCAAGCACACCGCCGAAGTTGCGTCATTCAAATTTTTGCCCGGTTTCGATTGGGTGTTTGGATGGGTAGGGGAGCGTCGTATAGCGGGTGAAGTCGCGGTGGAAACCAGCGGTGGACGCTATACGAGTGAGAATGCAGGCATGAGTAGCGAATGACGGGTGGGAAACCCGTCCGCCGAATGATCAAGGGTTCCAGGGTTAAGCTAATCTGCCCTGGGTTAGTCGGGGCCTAAGGCGAGGCCGACAGGCGTAGTCGATGGATAACGGGTTGATATTCCCGTACCGGCGAAGGACCGCCCATACTGAGCTGTGGATGCTAACCATGACGGATCCGGTGATGTGTTCCTTCGGGAATGGTTGCTGGTGGTGTGGTGGGAACCGATGCAGTGAGGTCAGCGTATTAACAGGTGTGACGCAGGAAGGTAGCCGAGCCAGGCAATGGAATTGACCTGGTCCAAGGGTGTAGGAAGAGTGGTTGGCAAATCCGCCGCTCATATGTTCTGAGACCTGATAGGCGCCCGCTTTGGCGGGTGATTCGGTGATCCTATGCTGCCTAGAAAAGCATCGGCGCGAGGTCCCAGTCCGCCCGTACCCCAAACCGACACAGGTGATCAGGTAGAGAATACTAAGGCGATCGAGAGAATCATGGTTAAGGAACTCGGCAAAATGCCCCCGTAACTTCGGAAGAAGGGGGGCCTGCCTCGTGATGAGAACTTGCTTCTTTGAGCGGGTGTGGGCCGCAGAGACCAGGGGGAAGCGACTGTTTACTAAAAACACAGGTCCGTGCGAAGTCGCAAGACGATGTATACGGACTGACTCCTGCCCGGTGCTGGAAGGTTAAGAGGACTGGTTAGCCCTTGTGGCGAAGCTGAGAATTTAAGCCCCAGTAAACGGCGGTGGTAACTATAACCATCCTAAGGTAGCGAAATTCCTTGTCGGGTAAGTTCCGACCTGCACGAATGGAGTAACGACTTCCCCGCTGTCTCAACCATGAACTCGGCGAAATTGCAGTACGAGTAAAGATGCTCGTTACGCGCAGCAGGACGGAAAGACCCCGAGACCTTTACTATAGTTTGGTATTGGTGTTCGGTGCAGCTTGTGTAGGATAGGTGGGAGACTGTGAAGCTTGGACGCTAGTTCAGGTGGAGTCATCGTTGAAATACCACTCTGGCTGTACCGGTCACCTAACTTCGGACCATGATCTGGTTCAGGGACAGTGCCTGATGGGTAGTTTAACTGGGGCGGTTGCCTCCTAAAATGTAACGGAGGCGCCCAAAGGTTCCCTCAGCCTGGTTGGCAATCAGGTGTCGAGTGTAAGTGCACAAGGGAGCTTGACTGTGAGAGTGACAGCTCGAGCAGGGACGAAAGTCGGGACTAGTGATCCGGCGGCACCTCGTGGAAGGGCCGTCGCTCAACGGATAAAAGGTACCTCGGGGATAACAGGCTGATCTTGCCCAAGAGTCCATATCGACGGCATGGTTTGGCACCTCGATGTCGGCTCGTCGCATCCTGGGGCTGGAGTAGGTCCCAAGGGTTGGGCTGTTCGCCCATTAAAGCGGTACGCGAGCTGGGTTTAGAACGTCGTGAGACAGTTCGGTCCCTATCCGCTGCGCGCGTTGGAAATTTGAGAAGGGCTGTCCTTAGTACGAGAGGACCGGGACGGACTAACCTCTGGTGTGTCAGTTGTACTGCCAAGTGCATCGCTGATTAGCTACGTTGGGAAGGGATAACCGCTGAAAGCATCTAAGCGGGAAGCCTGCTTCGAGATGAGATTTCCATGCACCTTGTGTGTGTGAGGCCCCCAGCTAGACCACTGGGTTGATAGGCAGGATGTGGAAGCAAGGACTGAAGACTTGTGTAGCTGACCTGTACTAATAGGCCGATGACTTTCAACACACAATAAAACAATATTTTACTAGCAATTATTATTGCTGTTCGCGTTCACTATGCGGTTACGAGACAACAACCTCTTACCGGAAAACATGAGGTTTGAGGCAGGACCCTTGGTGGTCTTGCTGGTAGCACCGAATACACGTTCACCATGAGTTGGTTTGTGTGCTTCGTGATTGTTACGGCGGTCATAGCGTGGGGGAAACGCCCGGTCCCATACCGAACCCGGAAGCTAAGGCCCATTGCGCCGATGGTACTGCACTCGTGAGGGTGTGGGAGAGTAGGTCACCGCCGGACTTAACTTGAGATGATGGTTTGAGGCCCTGGCACACGGTGTGTGTCAGGGCCTCACCTGTTTAAGCCGTCCGCGCATCAGCGGCACTGACGCTCTTTTTCGTCGGTGAACTGGTTACAGTGTGTAGTAGATAAAACGAGATCTGCTATTTAGGGGGAGCCCCGCCTTGACCACCGAGACAACGAGCCCGCTGCGCTACCGAGACGATTCGATTCGTCCCCAGGACGATCTTTATCGGCACAGCAACGGCAAGTGGTTCGAAACCGCCACTATCCCAGGTGACCAGGGAATCTACGGTTCTTTCATGGAACTTCGCGATCAGGCAGAAGATGCCGTTCACGCGATCATCAAAGAAACGGTCGAGGCCTACGAATCCGGTTCGGCCAGCGACGGAGCAACCCAGCGTATTGCTCAGCTTTATGGCTCGTTCATGAATGAAGCAGTCATCGAAGAACGCGGTGCGACACCGGTTGCCGGTTTCTTGGAGGCCATCTCGGATATCCAGAGCACCGACCAGCTGCTCGAGGTCACCGGCTCATTCCACCGCAAGGGCATCAGCGGATTCTTGGACATCGGTGCCAGCAATGATGCGGGCAATCCAGACCGCAACCTCCTGACCTTCCTGCAGGGCGGACTTGGCCTGCCCGATGAGTCCTACTATCGCGAGGAGCAGTTCGCTGAAACCCTTGCCGACTATCAGGAGCACCTCAAGCGGCTTCTGGCCCTGGGCGCCATCGCTGATGCCCAGGCTGCGGCCGCAAGTGTTGTAGACCTCGAGAAGGCCATCGCCTCACACCACTGGGACCGCGTCAAGGTTCGCGACGCCCAGGCACGCTACAACCTGATGACAGGTGTTGATCTCTTCGAGCTGTTCGTTGGCCTGAAAACCTGGCTAGCTGGAGCAGGCATTGAAGAGAAGTACTACCAGGAAGTTGTCGTTTGGCAGCCAAGCTACCTGCAGGGCCTCGCGGAGCTGTTCGACAGCCAGCCGCTGGAAGCATGGAAGAACTGGCTACGCGTGCAGGTGCTGCGTTCCTTTGCCCCGTATCTCTCCAGCGATTTCGTCAATGAGAATTTCTCCTTCTACTCTGCCAAGCTCGGCGGTGTTGAGCAGATCAAGGACCGCTGGAAGCGTGCCGTCGCCTTCACCGAAGGTGCGGTTGGCGAGGATATCGGCCAGCTCTATGTAGCCAAGAACTTCTCCGCCGATGCCAAGAGCGCAATGGACGCATTGGTTCAACGCCTTATCGAGGCCTACCGGATTTCCATCAGCGAGTTGTCGTGGATGAGCCCTGAAACCATTGAGAAGGCTCTCGACAAGCTCTCGCAGTTCCGCCCGAAAATCGGCTACCCGAACGAGTGGATCGACTACTCCAGCATCACCACCGATCAGCACGATGTCATTGCGAATTTGGCCTCGGCCAATGAATTCGAATTCCGCCGGGAACTGAAGAAGATCGACGACGGCGTGGACCGGGAGCTGTGGTTCATGTACCCGCAGACCGTCAACGCCTACTACCACCCGCTGCTGAACGAAATTGCGTTCCCCGCGGCGATCCTGCGCCTGCCATTCTTTGACGTTAACCGCGACATCGCTTCCAACTTCGGTGCTATTGGTGCGGTTATCGGGCACGAAATCGGCCACGGCTTTGACGATCAGGGTTCGCAGTTCGACGGCACCGGCCAGCTGCGCAACTGGTGGACCGATGAGGACCGTGCTTCCTTCGAGAAACTCACCGGCAAACTGGTAGACCAGTACAACGCGCTCTCGCCCACCGAAGCTCCAGACCATAAGGTCAACGGCGCGCTCACCTTGGGCGAGAACATTGGCGACCTGGGCGGACTGGGCATCGCCTACAAGGCGTACAAGCTCGAGCTGGCTGCGCGCGGAATCGAAGAGGACGAAGTCATCGACGGCATCACCGGCGACCAGCGGTTCTTCTACGCTTGGGCCGAATGCTGGCGCACGCTGATCCGCCCGGAAACAGCAGTAGTCCGCGTGACGACCGACCCGCACGCGCCGGGCGAATTCCGTTGCAACCAGGTTCCGAAGAACCTCGCTGCCTTCCACGAAGCCTTCGGCACCAAGCCGGGGGACGGCATGTGGCTGGATCCAGAACAGCGCGTTGAGATCTGGTAAGCCAGCAGGGCGCTAAGCCAGGGCACCGGAAAGCCAGCGTTCCGGTGCCCTGGCCTGTATCCGGCCGGACTTCGGGGTGTAAGTCTGATCATGGTGGGCTTAATCCGCGCGCAATGACACGTAGAATGGACTATTGTGACTTCCGAAAATAATTCCGCACAGCCCATTGATCCCAACGACCAGCGACAGGTCCGCACTGACAAGCGCAACCAGTTCCTGGCCAAGGGTGAGGAAGCCTACCCTGTGGGTGTGGCCCGCACCCACTCACTGCTGGAAATCCGCGACAAGTACGCGCACCTCGAAGCCGGCGAAGAAACCGAAGATGTCGTAGGCGTTGCCGGTCGTATTGTTTTCATGCGCAACACCGGCAAGCTGTGCTTTGCCACCTTGCAGGAGGGCGGCCCCAAGGGCGAGGGCGTGCGCCTGCAGGTCATGCTGTCGCTGGCCAATGTTGGCGAAGAGCGCCTGGCGCAGTGGAAGTCCCTGGTTGACCTCGGCGACCACGTATTGGTCAGCGGCAAGGTCATCTCTTCGCGCCGCGGCGAGCTGTCCATCATGGCCGACACCTTCGACATGGCATCCAAAGCACTGCGCCCATTGCCGGTGCTGCATGCCGACCTGAACGAGGAAACCCGCGTCCGCCAGCGCTACGCAGATTTGATCGTGCGCAACGAAGCCCGCGAGATGGTCTACAAGCGTGCCGCAATCGTTCGCGCCGTGCGCAACACCCTGGAGAACCACAGCTACGTTGAGGTTGAAACCCCCATGCTGCAGCTGGTCCACGGTGGCGCTTCGGCTCGGCCATTCAAGACCCACCTGAACGCCTTTGATCAGGAAATGACCCTGCGCATCGCCACCGAGCTATACCTCAAGCGCTGTGTTGTCGGTGGCGTGGACCGCGTATTCGAAGTCGGACGCATCTTCCGCAACGAAGGCGTGGATTCGACCCACTCGCCGGAATTCACCACCCTCGAATGCTATGAGGCCTACGCGGACCAGTACGTGATGGCCGAGCGCATGAAGGAGATCATCCTCAACGCCGCGGACGCCATTGGCGCCGGCCGTACCATCGAGACCCCTCGAGGCACCGCGAACCTGGACGGCGAATGGCGCTGGTTGAGCGTCTACCCTGGCCTGTCCGAGGCCGTGGGCGTGGAAATCACCCCGGACACCGATGCTTCGGTGCTGCGTGAGGTCGCGGCCAAGCACGAAGTGAAGATCGATCCGGCCTGGAGTGCCCAGAAGCTGGTTATCGAGCTCTTCGGCGAAATCGTCGAGCCTACCTTGATCGACCCGACCTTCGTCTGCGACTACCCGCCGCTGGCTCAGCCATTGGCTCGTCCGCATCGTTCCAAGCCAGGGGTTATCGAGGCGTGGGACTTGATCATCGGCGGCATGGAGCGCGGTACCGCGTTCTCCGAGCTCATTGATCCTGTCATTCAGCGCGAACGCCTGACCGAGCAGTCCCTGCTGGCCGCCGGCGGCGATCCTGAGGCCATGCAGCTGGATGAAGACTTCCTGCGTGCCTTGGAATATGGAGCCCCGCCAATGGGCGGCATCGGTTTGGGCATCGACCGTTTGGTGATGCTCTTTACCAACCTCGGTATCCGCGAAACCATTCTCTTCCCACTGCTTAAGCCGGAGGCATAGAAATGCCGTATATCGAGGCAATTGTTCCGACTATCTGTCTGGCGTTGCTTTTTTGGTACGTGATGAAGGCTATTACTAACGCGGACCGAAAAGAGCGCCAAGCTGAAGCGGAAGCAGGCGCGCTTATTGAAAATGGTTCAGATTCCAATAATCAGCCTAGCGACAATTAGGGTATTCCTGAAAGAATCGTGTGAATTCTGATCAGAATTAGAATTCTGAGTTGCTATTTGTATATTCTAGAAGACTGATACAACTGGTGGGTCCGAAACCGGCTAGTTCAGTACATTCAAGCTCGGAGGAATCCCCAAATGGCACGTCAGGTTCAAATTGCACTAATTGATGATATTGACGGCAGCGAAGCTACTGAATCAATTGCTTTTAGTGTTGCTGGCCAGCACTTCGAGATTGATTTGAACGACGAGCATGCCGCGCAATTCCATGCGGCTATTGAACCGTATGTGGAAGCGGCGCGCTCGTCGAAGCAGACTGCATCCAGCGAAGCCCCTGCAATTCGCGCTTGGGCAAAAGAAAACAATATTAAGGTCAATGCCCGCGGGCGCCTTAATGCAGAAGTTGTAGATGCCTACAACGCTGCAATGCGCAAGGGCGGGCGCAACCGCACGAAGTAATTCGATCGGTCTCGGATAGGCTTCAAATGAGCCGGCACATTGAATGTGCCGGCTCATTTATTTATGCCGCCATCTCTATTTATCCACTTAATTGGTTGAATATATTATTGTTTGTGCAGCAACAAAAAATGGAATTGCGGGCCAGATATAATGCGCGAAGCCTCTCCCGGGGAGTTCTCCGGTTATCCCCGTGGCGAACAAGGGAGAATTGCGGGCGCTTGATGCGTAGCATCGAATTATTGGTAAGCAAGGAGTGTGCCGAAGATGTTTGAGAGATTTACCGACCGTGCCCGTCGAGTTGTCGTGCTCGCCCAAGAAGAGGCGCGCATGCTCAACCACAATTACATCGGCACCGAGCACCTGCTGCTCGGCCTAATCCACGAAGGTGACGGTGTAGCCGCAAAAGCGCTCGAGTCGCTGAACATTTCGCTGGGAGCCGTGCGTGAGCAGGTTCAGGAGATTATCGGCAAGGGCCAGCAGGCGCCTTCCGGTCATATCCCGTTCACTCCTCGCGCCAAGAAAGTCTTGGAACTCTCGCTGCGCGAAGCGTTGCAGCTGGGACATAACTACATTGGGACCGAGCACATCCTGCTCGGCCTGATTCGCGAAGGCGAAGGAGTGGCCGCCCAGGTGCTCGTGAAGCTGGGCGCCGACCTCGGGCGCGTGCGCCAGCAGGTCATCCAGCTGCTCTCGGGATACCAGGGTGGCAAGGAGACCGCATCTGCTGGTGTCAGCTCGGGCGGCCAGCAGGAAGGCGCCCCGGCAGGTTCGGCAGTGCTAGACCAGTTCGGCCGCAACCTCACCGCCGCTGCCCGCGAAGGCAAGCTTGATCCGGTGATCGGCCGCGAGCACGAGATGGAACGCGTCATGCAGGTCCTCTCGCGCCGTACCAAGAACAACCCTGTTCTCATCGGTGAACCTGGTGTTGGCAAGACCGCCGTCGTAGAGGGCCTGGCCCAGTCGATCGTTCGCGGCGACGTGCCGGAAACCATCAAGGACAAGCAGCTCTACACCTTGGACCTCGGTTCCCTGGTGGCAGGTTCGCGTTACCGCGGTGATTTCGAGGAGCGCCTGAAGAAGGTCCTCAAGGAGATCCGCACCCGTGGCGACATCATCCTGTTTATCGACGAGATCCACACCCTGGTGGGTGCTGGCGCCGCCGAGGGTGCTATCGATGCTGCATCGATCCTCAAGCCCATGCTGGCTCGTGGCGAGCTGCAGACCATCGGTGCCACCACCTTGGACGAATACCGCAAGAACATCGAGAAGGATGCAGCGCTCGAGCGCCGCTTCCAGCCGATCCAGGTCAAGGAACCAACCGTTGAGCTGACCACGCAGATCCTGCGCGGCCTGCGTGACCGCTACGAAGCGCACCACCGCGTGACCATCACCGATGGTGCGTTGCAGGCCGCCGCAACGCTGGCCCACCGCTACATCTCCGATCGCTTCCTGCCGGATAAGGCTGTGGACTTGATCGATGAAGCCGGTGCCCGCCTGCGCATCCAGCGAATGACTGCGCCTCCAGCCCTGAAGGAAATGGACGAGGAGATCGCAACCGTGCGCCTGGAGAAGGAAGCAGCGATCGACGCCCAGGACTTCGAAGGTGCAGCTTCGCTGCGCGACAAGGAGTCCAAGCTCATCGAGGCGCGCAACGACAAGGAAAAGGCGTGGCGCAACGGTGACATGGATGAAGTTTCCGAGGTCACCGAAGAGCTGATCGCTGAAGTCCTGGCCAACTCCACCGGCATCCCGGTAGTGAAGCTGACCGAGGAAGAGTCCTCGCGCCTGCTGAACATGGAAGAGGAGCTGCACAAGCGCGTGATCGGCCAGGATTCGGCGATCAAGGCCATCTCCCAGGCGATCCGCCGCACCCGTGCAGGCCTGAAGGATCCAAACCGCCCAGGCGGCTCGTTCATCTTTGCCGGCCCAACCGGTGTGGGCAAGACCGAGCTGGCCAAGGCGCTGGCAGAGTTCCTCTTCGGCGAGGAAGACGCGCTGATCACCCTGGACATGTCCGAATACTCGGAGAAGCACACCGTGTCCCGCCTGTTCGGTGCCCCTCCAGGCTACGTCGGCTACGAAGAAGGCGGACAGCTGACCGAGAAGGTCCGCCGCCGTCCGTTCTCCGTCGTCCTCTTCGACGAGGTAGAGAAGGCCCACGCCGACCTGTTCAACTCGCTGCTGCAGATCCTGGAAGACGGCCGCTTGACCGACTCCCAGGGCCGTGTGGTGGACTTCAAGAACACCATCATCATCATGACCACCAACCTCGGTACCCGTGACATCTCCAAGGGTGTGATGACCGGCTTCCAGTCGGCCGCGGATACCAAGACCGGTTACGAGCGCATGCAGGCCAAGGTGCAGGAAGAGCTGCGTCAGCACTTCCGCCCGGAGTTCCTGAACCGTGTAGATGACACCGTGGTCTTCCCGCAGCTGAACCAGGAAGAGATCGAAGAAATCGTCGACCTGTTCGTCAGCCGCCTGGCCAAGCGCCTGAAGGAACGCGAGATGACCATCGAGCTGACCCAGGCTGCCCGCAGCCTGCTGGCACAGCGCGGCTACGACCCAGCCATGGGTGCTCGTCCGCTGCGTCGCACCATTCAGCGCGATATCGAAGATCAGCTTTCCGAGCGGATCCTCTTCGGCCAGATTGTCGCCGGACAGAAGGTCACCGTGGATGTCGAAGGCGAGGGTGCGGACCAGAAGTTCGTCTTCCACGCTGAAGGCGGCACCGGCCAGCTGGAAGGCGAGCCAGCACCGGCTGCGCTGGAGAGCTAAGCTCGAATAATCACCAGCAGCAAGCCGCGGAACCAGATGAAACTGGTTCCGCGGCTTGCTGCTTTAACACCTGGGATCTAGCGCCCCACAGCCTTGGTGACTAGCTGGGCGATCATGCGCTCTTGCTTCCTATCCAACGCGGTGATCGCAAACGAGGTTGGCCAGAGCGTCCCCTCATCAAGCTGCGCCACATCGTTGAATCCGAAGGTCAGATAGCGGGCATCGAACTTCTTGGCGTCCTGGATAAAGCAGAGGATCTTGCCATCCAAGGCGTAGGCCGGCATGCCGTACCAGGTCTTGGGCTCCAATTCCGGCGCGGTCTCGGTGATGATCTGATGCAATCTTGCAGCGAGCACCTTGTCGGCACCTTGGAAGGAAGCGATCTTCTCTTCGAGCTCCTTGCGCGCCTGGGCGGCTTTTTCTGCTTTTGTCATGCGCTTCTTCGGCGCCCGCACCTCCGCCGCGCGTTCCTTCATCGCCGCTTTCTCGGCCGCCGAGAATCCGGACTGCTCTGCCTCGTTCATTCTCCCTGCCCCTTCATCGCCTGGTTGATGCGGACCATGTTGCCCGACGGGTCGCGGAAAGCGCAATCGCGGGGACCCCACGGCTGATCCATGGGTTCCTGCAGCACTTCGGCGCCGGAAGCGCTGAGCGATTCGAACAACGGGTCAAGGGCGTCGACGCTGAGCACCAGCCCGCCCAAGGCGCCCTTGGCCACAAGTTCTGCCAGTGACTGGGCATCGGCATCGGAACGTCCGGCCCCCGGGGCGGAGAGCACCAGGTTCAACCCCGGCTGGCCGGGCACCGCAAGACTGACCCAGCGGAATCCCGCATTGGCCACATCGGAGACTACCTCCAGGCCCAGACCGTCCCGGTAGAAGCCCAAGGCTTCATCAACATCGAGGACGGTGACTGGAATGTACTGAACTGAAATCTGTGTCATGCCTACAGCTTATGGACGAGCAGCAGGTCCGCGCTTCTTCAAAACTGCTCAGAATCTTGAGGGGCGCAATAGGACTTTGGCGATGCACGCCGGGATCTGCTCCGAATCCTCATGCTCGCGCTCCCGATAGGCGGTCGGCGTCTCGCCCACAACCTCGGTGAAGCGGGTGCTGAAGGAACCCAGGGAACTCCAGCCAACCTGCATGCAGGCGTCGGTGACCGAAGTCCCGGAACGCAGAAGATGCATGGCCCGCTCGATGCGGCGCGTCAACAGGTAGGAGTACGGGGTCTCCCCATAAGCACGTTTGAATTCGCGCGAAAAATGGGCCGGGGACATCAGCGCCTTGTTGGCCATCGCAGGGACATCCAGCGGCTGGTCATAGTGCTGATCCATTAGATCCTTGGCCCTGCGCAGATGCGCCAGGACCTTCAGCGCCTGGGTATCCATGGGCTTACCGGCTCCGAGCCGAACGCAGGACCAGGAAGATTCCCAGCACCGTGCAGCACAGGTACACGCCGATAACGCAGACCCAGCCCGCGGCGAAGCCCCCGGCTGATCCCACGAGCAATCCCATGGCCAGCGGCCCCACAGTGAAACCGCCAAACTGGCCGGCAGACACCAGGCCGCTGGAACTGCCCAGGCGATTCGCCGGAACCACGCGAAGCAGCGCCGCCATCAGCACCACCGATACTCCCAAGGCCGAAGCGCCATGCAGCGCGACCGCAAGCCAGAGCAGGATCGGGGAGTGCAGCAGCTGGGCCAGCAGGAAACTCGCCCCGCCACCGGTGGCCAATACCGCCAGCAATAGCAGGAGCTTCGGCGCGGCAACTCCCCGCGACATCATCCGCCCCCACCCGACTCGGGCGCTGACCCCGACAATTCCGGCCACGGCCGCCGTCAGCCCGCCGGCAACCAGCGAGAAGTCCAATTCGCGCACCGCAAAGAGCGCCAGATACACATTCGTGGCCTGCACGCCCACGCCGTTGATGAATCCGAACAGGCTCAGCGCGTAGATGATGAACCGGGTGGAAGCAGCCGCGCTGGCTACCGGCTCGCCGCTATCAGTGCCGCTCTGCTTGCTCTCACCTGGCGCCGGGGCGGCAAGCACCGGGGTGGCCTTGATTATGCGCACTGCAAGGATGGCCAGGCCCGCGGCCAGCAGCGCCCCGGCCAGGGAAGCGCCCTGCCAGCCGATCAGTGCAGCCAGCAGCGGAAAGCCAAGGCTGCCGACCAGCTGCGAGACCTGGACCCCGGACTGCTTGATGCCGGTCCAGGTAATACGCTGGGCCGCAGGAACGCGTTGGGCCAGAATCCGGTTGGTCACCCCGTTGGGGAAGGACTGGGCGAAGCCGGCGATCCCGGAGGCCACCAGCAGCAGCACATATCCTGCATCCACCGCCGCTAGGGCCATGGCGGCCGACGCGGTTCCGAAAATGATCAGCACCAGCCGGGAGTCGGGCTGCGCATCGGAGAATCTCCCGAACACCACATTGCCGATGGCCGCGCAGCCGAAGCAAGCCGTGGCCAAGAGCCCGAACTGCGATTCGGTGATGCCCAGGTCCCGGATCACCAAATCGCTGGTGGCGTTCAACCCGTAGCTCAGCAGCGGCGCGATGCCCACAGCCGCCAGGAGGATGGCCAGCAGCCCGAATCCGGGGCGTGCTTCCTTGACTGGCATCCTCATCCTCAGCTTTGTTCCGCAGTGCTTCTAGCTAAGTTTTGCACAATCGAACCGGCATCCCGGACACTATGACATTTCTGGCAACGGCTTCGAAACTTGTTGCCAACGGGCATAGGATTTGAAGGTGAATACTTTTACCGTCCGCTCCGCCAGAACCAGTGATGTCCCGGCCATTCGCGATCTTGTGCGACCTTTGGCCGAACAACGCATCTTGCTGGATAAGGAAGCGGTGACCTACTACGAATCCATTCAGGAATTCGTTGTAGCCCAGGACGCCCACGGGAATGTTGTCGGCTGTGGTGGCCTGCACGTGATCTGGGAAGACATCGCCGAAATCCGCACCCTCGCCACTTCCGATACGGTCCGCGGCATGGGCGTCGGGCACCTTTTGCTGGGTGAATTGCTGCGCCGGGCCAAGGCCGTCGGGGTTTCCCGGGTCTTCTGCCTGACCTTCGAGGTCGCCTTCTTCGAACGCCAGGGTTTCAGCGTGATGGCCGACCAGAGCGCAGTGGATTCCTCGGTGTACCAGGAAATCCTGCTCTCAAGGGATGAAGGCGTAGCCGAATTCCTGGACCTTGCCCGGGTCAAGCCCAATACGCTGGGAAATACCCGCATGATCATCGCCCTGGACTAGTCCAGGCTAGTCCATCCGGTCATAGCGGGCGCGCAAGACCAGGTAGATCGCATAGCTGAGCAGGCCGGCGGCAATGACCATCAGCAGCACCGAGCCATAGGCCTGGTCGCGGATGGCCTTGAGCGCCCCGTCGATGCCGCTGGCCTCTTCGGGATCGCCCTGGATGGTGGCCACGATGAATAAGAGCCCCAGCGCCCCGAGCACCAGCCCCTTGGCAGGGTAGCCGATCATCCCGGAATAGCGGATCGCCGAGGAGATTTCGCTGCGGCTCGACCGGTGCAGATCATCAAGGAATTTGCGGCTCACTCCCTTGTAGATGTAATACCCGGCCATCCCCAGCAGCACCAGGCCCAGGATGATCAGCGCGGCCCGCCCCGCCACGGACTTCATCAGCATGCCGCTCAGGCTCGTGGTGCTCTGGCCAGAATCGCTGGGGTTGCCCACGGCAAAACGGCCGAAGGCGAACCCCACGGCCAGGAACACCACGCCGGTGCCCGCGAACTTGAGCCGATCCTTGGCTTCCTTCTCCGGCAGCAGCACCTGGGCCAGCGACCACACACCGAGCAATAGCGCGCCGACGGCGCAAATCCACAGCAGCACCACGCCGAAGGGCTGTGCCGACAGCGCCTGCATGGCGCCGCTCTGGTCGGCCTGCGCCTGCCCGCCGGTGGCGAGCACCGCGGCAAGAACCCCGATGGTGCCGTGCAAAATGCCGTTGGCGATGTAGCCGAGCCGGGCCAGGCGTTCAAACCACGGGTGCCGTGCGGCCTGATGGGCGGCAGCGGCCGGATCAACGGAAGCGTTCATGCGCTAAGCATAGCTAGGATGGCAGGCGCACGCCGTCATCTTCGAGCACTGCCAGCCCGTCTTTGAGCAAGCCGGCCAGGGCCCGCTCGCGCTGCGCGGGTTCAGCCTGCAGCTTTTCCAGCGCCACATAGGTGGCGTGGCTCTGCCCGGCAAGATCGGCCAGGAAGGAAGCTTGCGGAACCGGATGCTCATGTTCGCGCAGGACCGCCATGATCGCGCCTCGCACCTGGCGGTCGGTGCCCTTCCAGGCCTGGCCCTTCGGAGTGTAGTGCGGGGCCGGCTGGCCTGCGGCGATCCATGCGCACTGCTCGAAGACCGGGCAGGCATCACAGCGCGGGCTGCGCGCGGTGCATACCAGCGCGCCGAGCTCCATCACCGAGATATTCCACAAATTCGCCTGGCAATCATCTTCGGGCTGCACCCGCCGGGCGCGCGCGAATTCGCTGGCGCGCGGGCCGGGCTCGGGCAGGGCCATGCCGCCAAAGAGCCGGGCATGCACCCGCCGGATATTGGTATCGACCACCACGGTGCGCTCACCGAAAGCGAAGCAGGCAATGGCTGCGGCCGTATAGTCGCCTACCCCGGGCAAGGCCCTCAGCGCCTCTTCGGTGCGTGGCACCTCGCCGTTGTATTCGGTGGTGATTTCCACCGCCGCGGCATGCAGCCGCTGGGCCCTGCGCGGGTAGCCCAAGCGGCCCCAGGCCTTCAGCGCTTCGGAGAGCGGCTCAGCGGCCAGGTCCTGAGGCCGCGGCCAACGGCGCATCCACTGTTCCCACACCGGCAGGACACGCGCCACGGGGGTCTGCTGGAGCATGAATTCGCTGACCATGACCTCCCAGCCGCTCACGCGGTCACGGCGCCAGGGCAGGTCCCGGGAATTCTTCTGGTACCAGTCATTGATGAGGTGATGGATTTGTTGCACCCCACCACTGTAGCCAACGATGTTTCATTGCCTCGATTCCCCTGCCATTACCCGGATCCCGGGCAGCAATGAACTAGCCTTAAGCCATGAGCAATGCATCAGGGGGAAAGCTTCCAGCCAGCGTCTATCGGCGCCGGCGCATCACCGTCGCGGTGATGGCCTTGGTGCTGGTGGGCTTGATCATCTGGGGTATTGCCGCCATTGCCGGATTGCTCTCGCAGGACCCGAAGGATCCTGCAGCCCCGGCCCCTACCGCGCAGTCCAGCGCGCCGACCCAGAGCGCGGAATCCGAAGAGGACGCGGGTAAGAAGTGCAAGGCCGATGAGGTGAAGGTGACCGCCTCCACGGACGCCAAGAGCTATCCGGCAGGCAAGAATCCGGTGCTGATCTTGAGCGTGGAAAACACCTCGAAGCGCGAGTGCGAAGTGAACGTCGGGACCAACATGCAGGAATTCTTGATCTCCAGCGGCTCCGACCGGGTCTTCTCCACGGTGGACTGCCTGCAAAACGGCGAAGACGTGCCGCTGGCCTTCGCCGCAGGGCAGAAGGAGAACGCCCGCTTCACCTGGAACCGCGACCGCTCGGCGCCGGGCTGCAAGGCCGTGAGTGTCCAGCCACGGCCGGGCACCTACAAGTTCACTGCGGCCATCGGGGAATTCGAATCCGAGCCGGTGAGCTTCACCCTGGAGTAGTTCCTAGATGTAGCGATCCAGCAGCGAGGACTCGGCCATGCGGGCCAGGCCCTCGCGGATGGAACGGGCGCGTTGTTCGCCCACCCCTTCGATCTCCATCAACGCGGTCGTCGAGGCGGCCATCAAAAGCTGCAAATTATCAAAGGACGCCACCAGTCGATCACCGATGGCCTTGGGCACCGTGCGGATCTGCGAGAGCAGGCGGTAGCCCTTGGGCGTGAGCTGATCATCGGGCCCGACACTGCCCTGCGGGAACAGGATCTTGGTCAACCCTTCAAGGTCGATCAGCTGCGCATCGGAGACCTCATGCAGTCTCTCGAGAGCGATATCAATATCTAGCTCCGGGTCTTCGGCCTGCGCGTAGTCGCGCATCAGCAGCTGGTTATCGACCTGGATCCCGGAGAGCAATTCCGCATGCTGCGCGGCCAGCAGGCGCCCGTCCATGCCCAGCTCCAGCACGTAGCGGGAGATTTCCTCGCTGGTCCGGCGCAGCATTTCGGTGCGCTGCAAGACCGCCAGGACTTCGCGGGCGGTAGCTACATCCTCGATCTCCGCCGCGGACAGGGCGCTGGTGACCTGGTCCAGGCGGTGGCGGTAGCGCTCCAGGGTGGCGATGGCCTGGTTGCCTCGGGCCAGCAGCCGTTCGGCCGGCTCGAGCACGTGGCGCTCGCCGGCGGCGTAGAGCGTAATGGTCTGCATGGACTGGGAGACCGAAATGGTCGGGAAGCCGGTCTGCGCGGCAACACGTTCGGCCGTGCGGTGGCGGGTGCCTGACTCCTGGGTGTCGATCTGCGCGTCGGGCATCAGCTGCACCCCGGCCTGGAGGATCTGGCGGGCAGTGCCATCCAGGATGATCGCCCCGTCCATCTTCGCCAGTTCGCGGATGCGGGTGGGCGTGTAGTCGGTGTTGATCCTGAAGCCGCCGGAGCTGATGGATTCAACCACCTTGTCATGTCCCAGCACGATCAGGGCGCCGGTGCGGCCGCGCTGGATGCGCTCGAGCCCCTGGGCAAGTTCGGTCCCCGGGGCGATTTGGGCCAGGATGGCCAGGAATCCGGGGGATGGGTTCGCTTTCAACGTGCGTCCTTTCGGCGGGCGGCAGCACTCTAGTTTATCGTGTTGGCTTCTGCCGCTGGGTGAAGGCGATATCCAAGGCCTGGGCGATGTTTTCCACCTGGAATACGCGGATCCCGTCGGGGATATTTTTCAGCGGTTCCGGGGTGGCCGGGGCCATCGCGAAGGAGAAGCCCAGGCGTTGCGCCTCGGTGATGCGACGTGAAATCTCCGGCACCTGCCGCACCTCCCCGGCCAGCCCGACTTCGCCGAAGGCCACAAAATCCTGGGGCAGGGGGAACTCGTTCATCGAAGAGGCCAGCGCCAGGGCGCAGGCCAAGTCGGAGGCCGGCTCCGCGATTTTCACCCCGCCAACGGTGGCGATGTAGGAATCCATGGAGGACAGGTCCATATGCGCCCGCGCTTGCAGGACCGCGACCACCATCTGTGCGCGGGCCGCGTCCAATCCGCTGGTGGCGCGCCGGGCTGCCGGGGCGTTGCTGCGCGAGAGCAGGGTCTGCACCTCGGCGACCAGTGGGCGCCGGCCCTCCAAGGTCACGGTGATGCAGGTTCCCGGCACGGGATTGCGGGTGCGGGTGACGAAGAGCTTGGACGGATCGGTCAATGACTCGATGCCGTCTTCATTCAAATCGAAGCAGCCCACCTCATCGGTGGCCCCGTAGCGGTTCTTCAGCGCGCGCAGGATGCGAAGCCTCGAATGCTTTTCGCCGTCGAACTGGCAGACCACATCCACCAGGTGCTCCAGCAGGCGGGGGCCCGCGACCGAGCCTTCCTTGGTCACGTGCCCGACCATGATGGTGGACATCGCACGGGTCTTGGCGGCGTTGATGATCGATGCGGCCACTTCGCGCACCTGCGAGACGCCGCCGGCGGCCCCATCAACCTCGGCCGAGGAGAAGGTCTGCACCGAGTCCAGGATCAGCAGCTGCGGGTCGATCTCCTGGATCTGTCCCAGGGCCAGCGCCAGATCGGTTTCGGCGGCCAGATACAGGGTGTCGGCGATCGCGTTGATGCGTTCGGCCCGGGACTTGACCTGGGCCGCGGATTCCTCGCCGGTCAAATACAGCACCCGAAGACCGGTCTGCGCGGCCTTGGCGGCCACATCCAGGAGCAGCGTGGACTTTCCGACGCCCGGTTCACCGGCAAGCAGGATGGCCGCGGCCGGTACCAGCCCGCCACCGAGCACGCGGTCCAGTTCGGAGACCCCGCTGGGCCTGAAGGCCGCTTCGGAGCCATCGATCTGGGCGATCGGCTTGGCCGGGTGGGCCACCTTGGCGGCGGCCACGGTGCGCGCGGAGACAACCCCTACCTCTTCAACGGTGCCCCACCCCTGGCATTCGCCGCAGCGTCCCACCCATTTGATGGTGGTCCAGCCGCATTCAGAACATTTGAATGTCGGCGAAGACTTGCTGCGTGTGGAGGTTTTGGCCATAGGCCCATGCTATCGAGCCGGGCGGACAAAATTGCTCAAGACAGCTTGGGCAACGCGCTGATGGCTTCGTCGTGATTGCGCCCGGCGGCTTCGAGCAGATCCACGATCATCGGCCGCAGCAATAGCACCAGGCCTTCGCCCTGCAGGCCCTCGACCCCTAGCGCCCGCGGGTCCAGCTGCGCCGCTGCGTTCTCCAATTGGCGCACCGCGGATTTTTCGTATTTGCGTTGCCCGGCCACGGTTTGTTCGCGCACCGAGTGGGCCAGCGAGTTCGCGGCCTCCGAGACCTCGCGCAACAGCGGTGCCAGAGCCTCGGCCCCTTCAGGGGTCAGCGCCCCATTGCTGAGCACCGATGCCAAGCGGCGTGCGAAGACGCGCAGGTTGCGGGCGGTCCAGTCGTAGTGGTTGAAGCGTTCGGAAAGCCGGGCCAGCTCGTGGCGGTGCCGGCGGCCGGCCGGGGAAATCATCGCGATTTCCTTGGAGGCACTGAAAGCCCCGGGCAGCTTGTCCAGGTGCTTCTGGGTTCCGCGGGCCTTGATCAGCGCGTGGAATGCCGAGCGCCGGTCATCATCGCGGATGGCCCACGAGCATTCGAGGATGGCCTCGGAGAGTTCCTTGAACAGTTCGCTCAGGGCCGCCACCGGGGTGCGCCGCGGATCGGTGGGCCAGAAGATGATCACCAGCAGGGCCAGCAGCGAACCGGTCAGCGCGTCGATGGATCTGGCAAAGGGACCGTCCACGCTGACCGGCAGCAGGACGACCAGCGCCGATTGCATGCCCAACTGGGTGGAGAAGATCGCCCCTGAGTCCAGGTAGCGGGCCACCACCAGGCTCAGCGACATCACCAGGGCCGCCTGCCAGATGCCCTGGCCGAACCAGTGCATCAAGGTATCGCCCAAGGCCACGCCCAGGGTGCAGCCCAGGGCCACCTCGGCGGTTTTGCGCGCCGTGGTGGAAGCGCCGAAGCCCAGGGAAATCAGGGCGCTGGTGGCGGAAAAAATCGGCTGGGTGTGCCCCCAGATGCTCTCGGCAATCCAGAAGGCGCCGATGGCGCCCAGGGTCATGCGCAGAATCCTAGGCAGCGAATTGCGCGCGCGGAGCAATCCGGCGCGGTTTCGCGCAGCCAGGAAGCCGGCAACCTTTGCCGGCAATCGCTTCTGAGTACTCCCAATAGCCATAGGCTCAGTCTCCCACGGACTGGGCGCGAAGCCGATGAAGATGCGGCGAAATCGCTTCAGTGAGCAGGATCACCAGCCCATGCAGAAGCTGTTAACCTCTTGTTCACCTTCGCCGGGGGAACTGGTTACCTTGGCTCTTTAACGTCGTAGATGAAGCGGGACAGAATCCGCTGGCAAGTTTCTTACATTTAGTATTCAACATGGGGAGTACATCTCGTGAAGCTCAATCGCTTTGGCAGTGCAGCTGCCGTCCTTTCTGTCGCGGCACTCGCACTGACCGCTTGCGGTTCAGACAGCCCAACCGCTGCCAGCTCCGAGAGCGCAGCAGGCAGCTCATCGGCCTCTGGCGTCACCGGCACCCTGACCGGCATCGGTGCTTCCAGCCAGAATTCGGCAATGGAAGCATGGAGCACCGGCTTCAAGGCCGCCAACTCCGGCGCCACCGTGCAGTACTCGCCAGATGGCTCCGGCGCAGGCCGTGAAGCCTTCCTGGCAGGCGGCGCGCAGTTCGCCGGCTCGGATGCCTACCTGAAGGAAGAGGAAGCCACCAAGGCCAAGGAAGTGTGCGGCCCGGACGGTGCCTTCAACATCCCGGCCTACGTTTCGCCGATCGCTGTTGCCTTCAACCTCGAAGGCGTTGATGAGATCAACATGGACGCAGCCACCATCGCCAAGGTGTTCAAGAAGGAAATCACCAAGTGGAACGATGAGGCCATCGCCACGCAGAACCCGGATGTGGAACTGCCTGACACCGCCATCACCGTGGTTCACCGCAACGATGAGTCCGGTACCACCGAGAACTTCGTCGAGTACCTGAAGGCTGCCGCAGCCGATGTCTGGAGCTACGAGGTTTCCGGCGACTGGCCAAGCGACATCCAGTCGGAGAACGCCAAGGGCACCTCCGGCGTGGTTTCGACCACCACCTCCACCAACGGCGCCATCACCTACGCTGACTTCTCCGCAGTGGGCGGCCTGTCCACCGTGAACGTCAAGGTCGGCGACGAGTACACCAAGATCTCGGCTGATGCAGCTGCCAAGGCCCTGGAAGCCGCAACCCCGGTTGAAGGCGCGGCCGAAAATGACCTGGCACTGGACCTGAAGCGCGACACCACCGAGTCGGGCACCTACCCAATCGTGCTGGTTTCGTACCACATCTTCTGCAGCAGCTACAAGGATCAGGCCACCGTGGACCTGGTCAAGGCCTTCGGCAACTACGTAGTTTCCGAGGAAGGCCAGAAGACCGCCCAGGAATCGGCCGGCAACGCGCCGATCTCGGCAAGCATCGCAGAGAAGGCTGCCAAGGCGATCGACTCGATCACCGTCGCCCAGTAGGACTCCTGCCGGGCAACCGGTGCATGGTGCGGGTGGTGACTCAGCCACCCGCACCAGCAACACCCCTCCACCCCCAGCAGTGAATACTGCTTCACCCCCGTTTCGTAAAGGCTTTAGCCATGACTACCAATGCTTTGACGAGCAAGTCATCGACTTCCGGCCGCGCAGGCGACAAGATCTTCTCTGGCGCCGCGCTGGCTGCCGGTGTCCTGATCCTGATCACGCTCTTCGCGGTCGCGGTCTTCTTGCTGATCCAAGCGCTACCGACGTTCTTCGCTGATCCGGCGGAGATTTCCGGTGGCCAAGGATTCTTCGCTTACATCTGGCCGATTGTTATCGGCACCGTCATCGCAGCCGCCATCGCGCTGGCTGTAGCTACCCCGATCGGCATCGGCGTGGCGCTATTCATCTCGCACTTCGCCCCCAGGAAGGTTGCTGGCCCGCTCGGCTACCTGATCGACCTGCTGGCCGCGATTCCGTCGGTCATCTATGGCGCCTGGGGCTACATGGTGCTGGCACCGGCCCTGGTCCCGGGATACGAATGGCTGGCCGCGAACCTGGGATTCCTTCCCATCTTCGAGGGTCCCGCCTCGCAGACCGGCAAGACCATGCTCACCGCTGGCATCGTCCTGGCCGTCATGGTGCTTCCGATCATCACCTCGCTGAGCCGAGAAATCTTCTTGCAGACGCCCAAGCTGCATGAAGAAGCGGCGCTGGCCCTGGGAGCCACCCGCTGGGAAATGATCACCACCGCGGTGATCCCTTTTGCCCGGCCAGGCATCATCTCGGCGGTCATGCTGGGACTGGGACGTGCCCTGGGCGAGACCATGGCCGTGGCCCTGGTGCTCTCCACCGGCAACCTGATCCCGTCGCTGATAAAGACCGGCAACCAGACCATTGCCGCGGAAATCGCCTTGAACTTCCCCGAGGCATTCGGGCTGCGCCTCTCGGAGCTGATCGCTGCCGGCCTGGTCCTGTTCCTGATCACCCTGGTAGTGAACATGATCGCCCGCGGAATCATCGCCCGCCACAAGGAATTCTCGGGAGCTAACTGATGAGTGCCACCACAACCAACCTCGATCACCAGGCCGGCATCAATCCCACCCCGCCGGTGCGCAAGCGCAATTCGCTGGCCAAGGGCAAGCTGCCACGATGGGCCATCTGGGCCATCGCTGCCGGATCGATCGTCCTCGGCGCCGCGGCCTCCACCCTCACCGGCTTCAACGTGGCCTCCTTCGCCATCTACTCCGCCATCATCTTCCTGGTCGCCGCCTCGGTGATCACCACCATGGTGGAGGGCAAGCGCCGTGGCAAGAATGCGATGTGGACCTACCTGATCTACGCCGCCTTCATCGTGGCGCTGATCCCCCTGGCCTCGGTGCTCTTCACCGTGCTGCAAAAGGGCCTGCCCGGGATCAACAGCCACTTCCTGTTCTCCTCGATGAATGGCGTCACCGGAGCCATCGACAACCAGACCGTGGCCAACGGGGAGCCGGTGATCGGCGGCGCCTACCACGCGGTGATGGGCACCTTGCTGATCACCCTGTGGGCCACCTTGATCTCGGTTCCGGTGGGCATGCTCACCGCGGTGTACCTGGTCGAATACGGGCAGGGCAAGACCCTTTCCAAGGCCATCACCTTCTTCGTTGACGTGATGACCGGCATCCCCTCGATTGTGGCCGGCCTGTTCGCTGCCGCGTTCTTCGGCATGATCCTGGGCCCCAACGCCCGCATGGGCATCGTCGCCGCCGTGGCCTTGAGCGTGCTGATGATCCCGACCGTGGTCCGCTCCACCGAGGAAATGCTCAAGATCGTCCCGAATGAACTGCGCGAAGCCTCCTTCGCCCTGGGCGTCAGGCGCTGGCGCACCATCTTGAAGGTCGTCATCCCCACCGCGATCTCCGGCATTGCCTCGGGTGTCACCTTGGCCATTGCCCGCGTGATCGGCGAGACGGCACCCATCCTGGTCACCGCCGGCATCGCCAGCAACATCAACCTGAACGTCTTCGCCAACTGGATGTCCACGTTGCCGACCTTCATCTACTACCAGATCCTGACTCCGACCAGCCCGACCAATATCGACCCATCGGTGCAGCGCGCCTGGGCAGCGGCCCTGCTGCTGATCCTGATGGTGATGGCGCTGAATCTGATTGCTCGCCTGGTCGCCTCGATCTTCGCTCCCAAGAAGGGCCGTTGAGCCAAGGCTCCGGTCCGATCCACCTAGACTTTTCAAGGAAATATCATGGCAAAACGCATCGACGTCAAAGATTTGAACGTCTACTACTCCAAGTTCCTGGCCGTTGAGGGCGTCTCGATCAATATCGAGCCCAAGTCCGTCACCGCCTTCATCGGCCCGTCGGGCTGCGGCAAGTCCACCTTCCTGCGCACCCTGAACCGCATGCACGAGGTCATTCCCGGCGGCCGCGTCGAGGGGCAGGTCCTGCTAGATGGGGACGACCTCTATGGTGCCGGTGTCGACCCGGTCACCGTGCGTAGCCAGATCGGCATGGTCTTCCAGCGCCCCAACCCGTTCCCGACCATGTCCATCAAGGACAATGTGCTCGCCGGGGTGAAGCTGAATGGCACCAAGATCTCCCGTTCGGATGCCGATGACCTGGTGGAGAAGTCGTTGCGCGGCGCTAACCTGTGGAACGAGGTCAAGGACCGCCTGGACAAGCCGGGCTCGGGCCTGTCCGGCGGCCAGCAGCAGCGCTTGTGCATCGCCCGGACCATCGCGGTCAAGCCAGACGTGATCCTGATGGACGAGCCCTGCTCGGCATTGGACCCGATCTCCACCTTGGCCATCGAGGACTTGATCAACGAGCTGAAGAACGACTTCACCGTGGTGATCGTGACCCACAACATGCAGCAGGCGGCCCGCGTCAGCGACAAGACCGCGTTCTTCAACATTGCCGGCACCGGCAAGCCGGGCAAGCTCATCGAGTTCAACGACACCACCGCCATCTTCTCCAACCCGGAGCAGAAGGCCACCGAAGACTACGTCTCCGGACGCTTCGGATAAAGATTTCGGATATCGGCGCTTCTTGAAGTGGCGATAGACGAACCGGAAGGGGGGTCTTCCGGGGATCCTGGAGGGGATCACCGCCAACGGCGCACCAGTATTGGTGCGCCGTTGGTTTTTAATCTGGCTGCATGTCGGAACCGTCAGTGCAACGCATTATCGTCCGAGCGCGCTTCGACTCTGTGGGTTTTTCAACAGAGGAAGGGGGCCAGTTCGTAGTGGCAGAAATTCCCGCAGAGGTTTCAATTCCTGGTCACTGCATCGTTGACGGCGATTGGATGGAACAGTGCGGTGGCGGGTGGACTTGTGAAAGAATCACCCGGTTTGGGAGCGATCCATTCGCTACGTCAGCACTGTCCAGCTCTGATGCATCAGAAAGTGGTTCGCTTAGCGGACCGTTGCTAACGGCACTGGGAACCGTCGGTGCGGCTAACAGATCAGCGCTCGTCTCTACTGCTCGTGCTTCCCTTGGCCGGCGAAATCGGACTTCGCCGAAGCGCCCGTTAGTCGCGGTGTTGGAGACCAAGCCTGCGTAGGATCCTAGAAATGGGACGGTGGCTATGGTGTTGCCGGGGATCTGCGACGTGGTATTTTCAGTGGCTCAAAGGGGCGAAACCCGGCTCAGAGGTTCAGGGCAGGGCTAAGCGGGAGGGACTTCAAATGAGTAGCCGGGGCCACGGGTTGGGTGCTCAAAGACATCATTTCGCAGCCCGGATCCCGGAACGCTACTTTTCCGTCGTCTGTGCCGACGAGGGCAAGGGTCTGCTATCCAGCGCACAATGCTGGCCGATGCCCAAGCGGTGGGCTGGTGGGCGCCGTGATAGTAGTTTCGCTTCAATCCGCGCTGTGCGGGTATTCTGCAACGCTGTTGGGCAAGCTCCATGCTGTGAGGAGGTCCATCACGGCATCATGATCTAGCCGGGACCGAGGAACCGCCGAAGTAGCGACGGATCTGTGCGACGTAGCCCATGATCCTTCCGCCTTTTTGGCGCTTCGGCAGTAATGGCCCAAACCGCATCCACTCGCATGCCCGAAGTGGCTTAATCCTGGCCAGAGATCGAGATCTTGCGGAGGGCAGACCGGCATGGCGCCTGCTGTGACTTAGGCGTTGAATTCGTCTTATTCGTCCGTTTTCGCCGATTCTGGATTCATATCTGCGCTGCGCTGCATCGAGAAGCCGGGCAATCTGAGGTACCGGAACACCAAGGTGGCAAGCCGCGGTGGCGAGCAGCACAAAGATAGCGTCGGATCGGTCCGCTAAGACCATTCTCGGGCCGACTCAGGCCAAGGTGAAAGTACACTTGTTGTTCCCAGGCACGTTGCGAACACGAGAGACAAAATGAAGACCTCCAGCCCGAGGAAGATGTCCACGTTCGTGGTGATCATCGCTCGCGCGCCTTTGTACTATTGTGTCTTCAGGGGTGGCAAACTGCCCTTCGAATGTTCTTGCATGCAGGTCATCCGGGGTTTCTAGGTTCGTGGCATCTCGATCTCTGATAAGCAATCGCCACGCTTCCACACTCATCTCAAAGTTGACATCCGAAATTGACCGGCCTGCTGTTCCGATGATTCTGTGCGAATGACTTAAGCAATCCTTGTGCGGCATTGCAGCTCTATCCATTCACATTGTTAATCGGAAGGCATGTTACCCGCCGGCAGATGCTGGTATCGGCTGCGGCGCGCTTTCTGGTTATCGTTTTTGGCGCACGAATTCGATCTGCGCACCGTAACCCTGTCTGGATTTGATGATGATTCGACCGTCGTCCTCGATGTAAGGTACGCCATTACTGCCGAGCAACTGCCGCACTGTGCCGAGCTTTGCGACGGATACCGAGTATCCGGTGAAGCCGTTGACGATGGCGCTAACGTCCACATCTATGTCGCCACCCTCGGCCAGCGGGTAGTGCATGCCGTTCTGGGTGCTTGCAACGCCGCTGTAAGCACTGAGGAACTTTTCGTGTTCCTCAGGTAGTTCCACGGCGAGGCGCACGCTGGCCACATTTCTGGCACCATTGGCGTGTTGCTGTAGTTTCGGGCTCCAAAAAGCTTCCGGGAAATGTTGCTGGCAGACGAAGAACGAGCAATTAGGAAGTCGTTCGTCGACGGCGAAAGCCAAGCTGAAAGCCACATGAGTTTCGCTGCCGTCGGCGGCAGTGCCTTTCCGCTCGAATGAAAACGGTTCAAAGGAGCCAATAGCGGACTGCGCATAGTGCTTCGCATCTACTTCCGCATTATCACTATCGAGAACCAGCATTCCGAGACCTTCGCCCTGTGCCTGATAATCGCGCACGAAAGCGCCGAAGCTGAAACGCTCTGGGGTGTGTTCACTGATTCCATCTTGAGCTGTCACCGTGATCAGTTCCAAGAACGAGGAACCCAATTGAATCACGTAATTCTCCGTACCCCACGGATGCCGGTTGCGAGATCCGACTGTGAAGCCAAGCTTCCGATAGAAATCGGCAGCTCCATCAAGGTCTTGCACTATCAAAACGAGATGGTCGATTCGCCGTTTTTTGTGAGTCATTTTTTTACTCCATCCTTCCTGATAAGTTCTGTTGCTATATGGGCCGCATTTGTGCCTGCTTCTAAAGCACCTGCTAGGTATCCCGCTTCATGATCGCTGACTTCGCTCCCGCCTAGAATTAGGCGTTCAGCCCAAACACCGTGCGTCCAAGCTTTCGCAGGAGCCGGGTGTCCGGACGATACCAAATCTTCGGTAGTAGATGTCAGCTCGTCAGCGGCCCAGTCCTTTAGCAGAATGCTTCTAGGAGTTGCGGCCTTCTGGCCGAAAACCCGGGTGAACTGTTCGAGGCAAGCTTCGGTCATTGCTTCCCTGCCCAGGCTTCTGCGATCTGTCGGCGCAATGCCGAGGAACCCCATCAGCGCAGCTTGCCCATGCGCGGTCGTGGCGTCGTGAATCTCCGACATCGGGCCAGCTAAACTCTGTACAGTTCCCGATAGGCCGTCCTCACGCCAGAATGGCTGTTCATAGACGGCAATGAATTTCGCTTGAGACGCCATCCACGTGGGGGTGCTGCGCCACAACCCTACAGTTTCCGGATCAAGCTCAGGACCGTAAACGATGCTTGAAGCCAGCATCCGTGGAGGTGCGGCGGCAATCACGAAATCGACGTGGACGCTATCTTGAACCTTGGATGAATTCAGAAAGGTGACGTGTACCCCGTCCGATGTCAGTTCCAGATGTGTGACCGGCGCTTGGAGCACTAGAGAAGCGGCGGGCAGAGCATCGGCCAGACCTTGCACCAGCGCTGAAGTGCCACCTTTTATGCGTGCAGACCGTTGCGCTGCGGGGATGTCTTCGGTGGCTGTGTAGCGACGAGACGGTTCACGGGACATGCGCTCGAAGACAACATCTCCCTCGCTGTACTGGGTGAAAGTTTCGAGCCCGAGCTCTGCTATTGCTCGTTGCACAGCCGGTTGCGTAGCTGGCCAGACCCAGGAGGGACCCAAATCGAAGCCACCTGCCCGGCTCTCGCCCCCATCATTAAGGGTCAGCACTCGACCGCCAAGCCTGTCTCGGCCTTCCAGCACTATAAAGGGTATTCCTGCTTCAGCTAGACCGCGTGCAGCGCAAAGGCCAGCGACTCCGGCACCGATGATTGCAACTTGTACATCTTTCACAGTTACTGACGTTAACAGCGGATGGGGGACGGCAGTACTTCTTGACAGCGAATGACAAGCGAGACAATTGACGGTCACGTTTGTTACGAGCAACAGAAGCATGCGCGCATTTCTCAGAGAGATAAGTCCACGTTCATCATTCTTCGTTTCACCTGAGAGTGCGTGGATTATCAATGGTGGGAACGCGCACATTGATTGGAGCGCGATTCAGACCTTGTGACGCCTTGCTCCAGAACAGGTGGCCAAAGAACTTTTCTCTTCCAGATGCAGCAAGGACAGTTTGAGCTGATCTCCAATTTCTATGTCCTATCCCTCCGCAGGGGTACCGTGAATTGTATGCTCGCCGACCTTTGGGCGCGTTGTTGGAGCGACATTCACAGTGTGCCGATAACACCACTGAGCTCATCACCGAGTGCAGAAAGCTTGACGACAGGTTCAGGAATCCATTTTTCGGATAACAGGCATGGCCGAGACCCCCGCTGATACCCCCAAAAAATGCAGCTGGCCTTCCCCACGAGACCACAGCGATGAACGCCAGCGGAGCATTTGCAGCTAGGCGCCTGCCTTCTAGTGCTGCGTGAAGAACTTCATGGCCTGCCAGCCGTGGGTCACAGCGGCACCTGCTCGCAGCGCAGTCGCGACCATGACAGTCTCAGCGAGTTCTTCTTCGCTGGCCCCGGCTTCGCGCGCTCCATTGGAGTGGGCTTCGAGGCAATACGGGCATTGCGTGGTCAGCGCGACCGCCACTGCCATCAGCTCGGTGTATTTCAGCGGGATCGTTGCGTCGGGGTTGTTGAAGACGGCGTTGTCCAAGGCCTGGAATCCTTCGACAGCCTTCGGTGCTCCCTGACGCAGGTTGCGGAAGTATTGGTGGTCGGTGTGTTCGTGGTATGCCATGCAAGCTTCTCCTGTCGTGGTGGTTGGTAATGGCTTGATCTATTCCAGCGGAGTGTGGAACAGGCGTGTGGTTTGCCGATGCCGAGCGCTTCCATGCTACGAGAGAGGCTGGGGTCGGCATTAGTGGGCAGCGTGAATAGGCGCCTAGGGAGTGACGTGGTCTGCGATGGGTGCCGTGTCTAGGCCGTTGGTAGGCATGCAGATTGCGTCGTTCACTGCTCACGATGCTCTTCATAGCATTCAGCCAGCAACTAGACGGTGTCGTAGATGCGAATTTCAGGCTCAGCCTTGAGAAATGCAGAAAGGCCGGCAACGACATCCTTCGTGAACAGTTCGGATGAAAGATAGGCCTTTGCGTTCTCCATGTTGTCGAATCCATGGAAGACCTGGACATCTTCGTCTCGAGCTAGCAGCTCTTTGCTGATAGCACCAGGCACGGTATCGAGGAATGGCTGCTTGTACTTGGCGTATACACCGGCTGCAGCAATGCGGTCAGTTTCGTCGACCTTGAGTGTGATTTGCAGATATGCCATGGAATACTCCATTCCGTTAGAGATATGTCGCGGCGACATCTTGCCGCACGTTCCCTAGGCTACGAGGCCCGAAGATATCTCCGGTAGATGAGTATAGTGAATGCAGCTATAGGGGATATGAATAGTAGTATTCAGCCAGAGAGATCAGCTGGACGCCTTTATGAGCCGTTCGACGAGTCCCTCGAGTTCTGTCGCTGTAGAGGCAGTGGGATTCCAGATTGCCTCGTAGAATATCTCTACTAAGCACCCATTTGAGTCAAGGACTTCTCGGTGGGTTGCCTGGGATGAGATGAGTTTGGACTTCGGGAGCATGGCGGACCCGAGGCCGAGAAGGGACCACTCTTCGAGTACTCGGTAGCTACCGGCTTCTCCTGGGTAGGCGGTAACATCAAGCTTGTTGTCCGCGATTAAACTGCGGGTAAAAGTAGTAAGACCGCAAGTATCAGGAAGCAAAATTAATTGTCGTCCCGAGAGTTCATCAAGATTAACCGGACCTTGTCCGGGTTGGGGCTCGATTAGTACCAGCGGCTCGGAATCAATAACGCGATGAGCATAACGTGGCATTGGCTCAACGGAAGGTACAACAATCAGATCGATGTCACCGGCGATCAATGAAGTGCGCAGTTCGCTCATGTTTGACTCGCGAAGGACGAGTTGCCGAGGTGAAGCCTGTTCAGGCTGATCATATACGGCCCTATAAGCACTCGCCACAAGTTTAGGATCAATGAGCGGGGAGACGCCAACGCGGATCGTATCTGTGGCGGGCCCAGTCCAGCGGGTGGCTTCGGCCCGAATGTCGTCGAGCGCTCCAAGGGCATGTTCGATTCGCGGCAGGATTGCTTCACCAAATGCGGTTGGTGTCACTCCGCGGGGAGAACGATTAAATAGCTTTCCTCCGAGCGTCGTTTCCAGTTTGGCAATTCCGTTGGATAGAGCGGGCTGGGTGACGCCGTAGGCTTTCGCAGCAGCACTAAAAGATCCCGTTTCTGAAACGGCGCGAACATAGCGCATTCCTTCTGTACTTAAACGCTCAGCCATACACATATATTATCCGTCGATAATTGATTGTCATCTACTGATGAGCTGCCAAAGCACGTACTCTTCTAGAAACATTGTTAGCAATAGAGGGAGTCGACATCGATGTCTGTGACGACGATGATGAGAGTTCATACCACGGATGGGGACCTAAATGCTGACCAAGTTAAGTTTGACCCTCCATCTGAAGGATGGGTCACCATTGATGTTGTAGCCAGTGGAATGTGCCGCGCAGACCTTGGGACTGCTGCCGCGCGTGGAAAATCAGAGCCTGTCACTCCTGGACATGAAATCGCGGGATTCATTTCCGAAACTGGATCGGGAGTGAACGGATGGAAGGTCGGTGACCGAGTAGCTGTCGGATGGTTTGGCGGAAGTTGTGGTCATTGTCGCCATTGCCGGACAGGAGACGTGGTGCATTGTGCAGAACGCCGAGTACCTGGGGTGAGCTATCCAGGAGGGTGGGCTACCCGCGTCCATGCCCCAGCGTCAGCACTTGCGCGTATCCCTGATGGCCTTGACTTCGTGGAAGCCGCTCCGATGGGGTGCGCGGGTGTCACGGTGTTTAACGCAGTACGTCATGAAGTGCGATCAACTGGTGCGAGAGTTGCAGTATTCGGAATCGGAGGCTTGGGACATCTAGCGATTCAGTTCGCTGCAGCGATGGGGCATCAAGTAATCGCCATCTCCCGGGGTCCTGAACGAGAAGAGGCTGCCCTCAATCTTGGGGCGGAGATGTACATAGACAGCAACGAGAATCTTCCGGGAGACGCGCTCAGGGAAATAGGGGGTGTCGATGCGATTATCAGTACTGCATCATCGACCAAATCGGTAGCCGAACTATTGAATGGGCTACGACCTCATGGGCGCCTGGTCATGATTGGTGTTGACGCAGAGGCACTAGAACTTCCAGCGGGGCCGATTATTTCCCATGCGCTGTCGATCACAGGACATCTTACGGGTAGTCCCGCGGACACCGAACAAGCCATGGAGTTCGCAGTACGAAATAATATTCGTCCGGTTGTTCAAACCTTTCCTCTGGTCCAAGCGCAGACCGCCCTAATCGTGCTTCGAGAAGGTCAAGCGAGATTCCGTCTCGTCCTTGTAAACGAATCCCATGAGAAAACGCGGATGACAACGTAGCGAACGCATTCCTAAACCACCACTGAGGGGCTTCTATCTTCTAGAAATCCTGTGAAATAGACGAAAACACTGAGAACCACGAAGTAGTGAATCCAAAATACGCAACGGCACTAGGCAAAGAGGAAACAGGGGAACCGAAATTGCAATCAGCCCCGGGCTTACAAAACTTTGAGGTGGTAATTATTGGCGCGGGTCTGGCAGGATTAATCGCTGCCCGCGAACTGACTGAGCATGGTGTGAAATTAGTTCTGTTAGAGGCTCAACCAAGGGTTGGAGGCAGGGCGAAGTCCGTGATGACTAGCGGGGGAGCTATTGATCTTGGCGCTACATGGTTTTGGCCTAATGAACCCCAGATCCGTTCTTTATGCCATGAGCTGAAATGCGAGGTCTTTTCGCAAGCAACTGCTGGAAATGCACTCTTTGAACCCGATTCGCAAAACGTGCAACTTCTACAAGGAAATCCAATTGAATCGCCGTCGTATCGTTTTGCACTCGGAGCACAAGATCTGGCCGAAAAACTTTCTCTGACTTTACCGGCGGACGTATTGCGAACAAACACAACCGTCACTTCGCTCCAATATGCCGAGGACAAGATCTTGGTGGGTGCAGACCAGGGCGTTATCCTGGCGGACCATGTCATCGTAGCCCTTCCTCCTGCACTGGCCGTTGAATCAATTGATTTCGGCCAAGACCTTCCAGACGATCTACTGTCACTGGCGGCCCGTACTGCTGTCTGGATGGGGTCAATGGTTAAGGCTGTCGCCATTTTCAATGAACCGTTTTGGCGTACAGCTGGGTTATCGGGTTCTGCCTTCAGCTATGCAGGTCCATTCCGGGAAATCCATGAACACAGTGGAAAAAATGCAAAACCAGCAGCCTTGTTCGGTTTCGCCCCCTCTCAAATTTTTTCGAACAAGAATGATGAATCGATAAGTCATGCATTTGTTGCCCAACTGAACCGTCTTTTTGGAAACGAAATGCCTAGCCCTTCGAAGATTCATATCGTTAATTGGGCGAAGCAGAGGTTTACCAGCCAGGTACAGCCGCTAGCCGCTACCACTGATACTTTTGGTGATTCAAGGTTCCAGAACCCATTGTGGGGCCGCATCCATTGGGCATCGACAGAAACCGCCCTAGAATTCGCTGGTCATATGGAAGGTGCCCTCCGTGCGGGGTCAAGCGCTGCCAAACGAATTATGCACAATATGAGCTGAATTTCCTCACCAGTCCGCACAGATTCGTTTTAGGGTCGCATGAATGATTACAACATAGTTCAACCACGGATATCACTGGAAGTGGCAGTTCATAGGGACTAGCCCAGATCTTTCAGCAGTTATCCAACTGCTGCCGGAATCCCGTACCAATGGATTCTCGGCGGCCGTTCCTGATTCAGTCCGCGCCAAAGGGTGCCTGAGCCACCGACGCTGAATGCCAGGTTCCACGCACCCGGACCACACTAGCCTTTCAAAACCTAAGAAACAAGGGAATAGCTACTACCAATTCACGCAGCCAGCAATCCGTGCCGCCATCTCTGGAACAGCAAGTCAATATTCTGCTGAAGCTGGACTGTAGCAAATCTTGTCAATAGGCATAGACGACCGACCTCGAACCGTTTTCAAAAGCGTCCGAGGTCGGTCTTCTGGTACCACCACGAATCCGGTATCGTGCAGGTACGTCTTGACGACAAACAAGGTCTGACTGATATCCGCGTGTTGGCTAACCCGGGTGTTTCATGATGAGCCCCGTCATTAACTGTCATTAAAAACGAAAGAGTGATCTGAACTGGGAAAATAAAGGTGTCTAAGCCAAAATTCCATGAGTTCAAGGATCACTCAAGGATCACTCTTTCAGTGACCAAGCATACCGGCCTTTACCCCCAGCTCCCAACCATCACCACATCCCAGAATCTGGTGTCCCACGCAGGACTGTCCATGCTGGCCGGCCTGCTCAATAGCCTCGGATTCCGGCAACTGGCCGAGGACCGGCTCGGCCAGTTCGTCCCCGCCACCGCGACCCACCGGCCAGGGAAAATGATCAGCGATCTGGTCATGATGCTTGCCGCGGGCGGGGAGCACGTTACCGATACCGACCCACTACGCGTTGCCCCAGGCATTTTCGGGCAGGTAGCCTCCGAGGCGACGTTCAGCCGGTTCTTCACCCGGCTCGCCGATCATCCCGGCGCGTTCGACTACGCCTTCGCGATCACGCGGCGCGAGGTCCGCTCCTGGCGCTGGGATGCCGCTGGCCAGCGCAGCCCAGCGGTCCGGGCATCCGCACCAACCCGCTCATTGTGGATATTGATGCTTCGTTGGTGCATGTGCACTCTGATAAGGAAGGCGCCAAAGGAACCTATAAGCGCGGGTACGGGTTCGCGCCGATGATTGCCATGGCTGACTACGGCAGGGCCAACGGCACTGGCGAAGTGTTGGCCGTGCACCTGCGGCCGGGAAACAAGGGAGCGAATTCCGCGGCTGACCATATCAGCATCCTCACCGAGGCGTTGGCCCAGCTGCCTGATGATTTCTATGACCAGGATGGGTGCCTGATCGGTGAGAAGATCCTGGTCCGCACCGATTCAGCTGGGGCGTCCCGCGAATTTTTGCACCACCTGCATACCCTGGGTTTGCAGTTCTCCACCTCGTACGCGCTGCCCGTTCTCAATGAGCGCTTCATCGGGTGGTTCAACGAGAAGAAGTATTGGGAGCCGGCGCTCACCGCCAACGGGCAGATTCACGAGGACGCGTGGGTAATCGACGCGACCAAGATCTTGGGCTGAGGGATTATCCGCCGGGCACCCGGATCTATCTGCGTGCCGAGCCCCTGCATCCTAAGGGCGAAGGCCAACCTGTTCGATACCGACGGGAATCGGGTCACCGCATTCTTGACCAATGCTCCACGGTTTGACCCGGCGTTCCTGGACGTACGGCATCGAGCGCGGGGCCGCTGCGAGAACCGGATCAAGTCGCTGAAAGCTGCCGAGTTAGGCAAGTTGCCGTTCTTCGCGTTCGGTGCGAACCAGGCCTGGGCGAATCTGGCGATGTTCGCCTTGAACCTGGTGGCATGGCTCCAGCTGGCGGTGCTGCCAGCAGAGCATGCGGCCGTACGTTGGGATTTGAAGCGGTGGAGGTACCGCATCTGGTCGCTGGCGGGGAAGCCGGTCACCGGCAGCCGCCAGCGGCGGCTCCTGGTCAACCAGAACGCGCCAGAGGCGGGTCTGGTGCTGCTGTTGCAAGAGCGGATCAGCATGCTGGCTGGACGGTGGCGTCACGGGCAATTAGTAGCCTGAACTACTGGTTCCTGGTCCTTGATTCCTTCAACAGCAATACCTTTTCGGCGGGTGGTGGCCGGCGCGTGCGTCAGTGAGTGGCGCTGTTCGTGGTGCCTTGGAATAGGGAAAACCGCCAACGTGTGGCTTAGGCCGTGCGTTGGCGGGTTTCAGAACGTTCATGAAAGCGCTGGGCTAATAGGAATAAGTCCCTGCGTGTTGCTGGGGTGGAACTCTATTTGGGCAAGCTGGTGCGTTCCACCCGAGTGAGAGTCCTGTGGGATCGGGCGGAGCTGATGGTGTTGAGCATGGATGGTGAGCTGATCGCTAAATACGATTATCCCTTTCCGGAGGGCATGAAGTATTTGAGTTTGAAGCATGCCACCGCGAGGTTTCAGAACGTGCAGGAGCGTGGTTGAACTGTTACCGATGACTTGAGACATCAAGCGTCACCGATGTCCTGAGACATCACACCATTAAAGAAAAGGTGACCCTTCGAACGCGGATTTCGGAAGCTTAGACACTCCCATTTTCCCAGTTCAGGTCACCCTTTCATCTTTTAAGTCAGTTAATGACTACCGGTCTTCATGAAATACACGGGCTAGCTGATCTGATTTAGTGCAATGTTTACGAAGGTAATCCCTTTTTCCCAACTTAGTTGACGTGAAGTTTTTCGTCGGACGGAGATTGAAGCAAGTATTGATGTTTTGATCTTTTACGTTTAATTAGGGGATTGTTATAACTTGTCCGGCGTATGCTAATCCGCCGCCGAACGCGAACAGCAAAGCCTTGGAACCCGAAGGCAGCGGCTCATCCGAAGCCATCATCTTGGACAGTGCCAGCGGAACCGAAGCAGCTGAGGTGTTGCCCGAGTAGACCACGTCGATGGCGACACGTGCTTTTGGTGCACCAATCTTCTCAGCCAGTGGTTCAATGATGCGCAGGTTTGCCTGGTGCAGGATGATGCCGTCGATCTCTTCAGGTTGCAGACCAGCACGTTCGATAATTTCTTGGCACACTACCTGTAGTTGTGTCACTGTCCAGCGGTAGACGCTCTGGCCGCTCTGGGCGAACTTGGAGTTGTTCTCCGCTTCAATGCGAATAGCATCTGACAGAGAAGGGACCGAACCCCAAACCACAGGGGAGATCTCCTGGGTTTCCGAAGCGGTGACGATCATTGCACCGGCGCCATCGGCTGTCAGCACACAGGTGGTGCGGTCGGTGAAGTCGGTGTAGTCGGTCAGCATCTCAGAGCCGATGACCAGTGCCTTGGCGGCGCTGCCGGTGGCGATGGCACCCTGCGCCAGAGCCAGTGAATGCGCGAAGCCAGAGCATGCGGTGTTGACGTCAATGGTCGCCGGCCCCTGATCCATGTTCAGCGCGTTGGCAACGCGGGCTGCCATGTTCGGCGAACGATCGGTGGCGGTGCAGGTAGCGACGACAACCATGTCGATGTCTCCGGCGTCGATGCCTTCGGCATTTTCCAACGCCATCTTCGCTGCCTTGATAGCCATGGAATCCACGGTTTCAACACCGGTGCCCCAACGGCGCTCCTCAATGCCTACTCGTCGCACGATCCATTCATCGCTGGTTTCAACGAGCTTCTCCAGCTCGGTGTTTGGCACGATGCGCTCTGGCTGGAAGTGGCCAAAAGCGACGACTTTGCTGCCGGTCATGAATATTGCTCCTTGGTGGTCGAGGAAGAGAAGATTCTGCCAATTCAGCGCAGAGATCTATTTGATGCTTGCGGCATTGATTTTTACCGCAAGGTATCGCGCTGGGTTTAGCTACACGTGGATTGCGTTAGATTCTTAAAGCAGCATGATTCAGGTTGTACGATTCTGAGTTCGGCACATCTAGAGTTGCTCACTTGTCATTGGAAACGCCATCAGCAGCCAGTGTTGCTGTCCACATGGTCCAACCAGCCGAAAATGTCCGGGCGGTTTCCACGTTGGATTCCAAGGAGCTCTTCGCGCAGCATGAGCGTTATTGGACCTGGGGAATTGGTCCCAAAATCTGCTACGAAATCTCGACTACGTAGTTCACGAATCGGTACGATTACTGCGGCCGTTCCGCAGGCAAATGCTTCGGTGATTCGGCCGTTTTTCAGGCCTTGTACCCACTCAGTAACGGTGACCTCTCGTTCACTTACTCGAAGTCCAAGTTCCTTTGCTAGTTCAATGACACTGCGTCGGGTAATCCCATCTAGGATGTTGCCATTCAGCTTCGGGGTGATTAATTCACGATCATGCGTGACAAGGAAAATGTTCATGCTGGCTGCTTCATCAATCGTGTCTTCAGTGTTTGGGTCTGTGAAGAGGACTTGATCGCAACCGTGAGCTGAAGCTTCTTGTTGTGGGAGCATTGCTGCGGCATAGTTTCCACCGCATTTGGCCGCGCCAGTACCTCCATAACTTGCTCGGAAATGCTCTTCCGAACGCCATAGTGAAATGGGTTGGAGGCCTGCTGAAAAGTAATTTCCGGCAGGGCTGGCGATCACCAAGAATCGCGCGGCGTGAGCAGCACGGATTCCGATAAACGTCTCATCTGAAATCATTAGTGGACGTAGGTAGAGGCTTTGACCAGGACCATCCGGTACCCAGTCTGCGTCAATTTGCAACAGCTCATGTAGGGCCTGGACGAAAAGGTGCTCATCGATTTGGGGCAATGCCAGCCGTTGAGCTGATGCGTTCATCCGTCGTGCATTCAATTCGGGACGGAATAGCGCCATAGATCCGTCGGGCTGTTTGAAAGCTTTGAGACCCTCGAAAATTTCTTGTCCGTAGTGGAAAACGCTCGCGGCAGGATCGAAAGAAATCGGACCATAAGGCAATATTTCTGCATTATGCCATCCTAAGGTTTTGGTCCAGCTAATACTTGCCATGTGGTCAGTGAAGTGCTTACCAAAGATGGGGTTAGCAAGGATTCTATTTCGTTCTCCGCGGTCGGCGGTGGTGATGGACGTTCGGGTAAAACTAACTTTTGTCACTATTCGGCTCTTTAGTGGTAGGAACTGGATGGTTCTTGGGTTTTCGGCGGATGATTAACCATGCGGCCAGGAGAAGCAACATGGAAAGTCCAACTGTCAGGAAGTCTGGGACTGCAACAGATGCTTCACGAGCTGCGGACTCGATCGCAATCTGATCGGAAGCTCCGAGAAGGCCAGCAAGTTCTGTGGTTCCCCGGCTGAGCAACAGGAGGATTCCGAGAGCAATAGTTACTCCACCGCTGATGAGGGTAGTCCATGTGCTTTGCCACCGGCCCAAGGAAATCTTGCGTGGACGGATAACGCGTTGGATGATCGGTAGACGACGCCACAACAGCGCCAACAGAAGTAGCGGCAATGCCATGCCTGCAGCGAAAAACAACAGCATGGTTCCCCCCTTAATGGGGTTGCCGCTAAATGACGCATAGGCTAATGCAGCGCCTAGCAGCGGTCCAGCGCAGACCCCGGATAAGCCGTAAATAGTGCCGAGCAGATAAACCGCAAGTGGAGTGGTTGAGGTCTTTGTCGACTTACCTGGAAACCGGAAATTGAGATTGAGTAACATCATTACACCTAGTGTGATCACCACGATGGCGGAGGTAGTGACCAGAAGGTCCCGATGTTTATTGACTAGCGCTCCCAGAGTTCCTGCAAGTGCTCCTAGAGGGACAAGCGTACTGATCAGTCCCAGATAGAAGAGTCCTGTGCGACTGATGAGCTGTGAGAGCCCGGCAAACGCGTATGAAAAGAACGCTGGCAGCAACATCACTGAACAAGGACTGAAAAGGGTTAGAATCCCACCGAGGAACGCCGAGAGATAGTTAATGCTCATCGACGCCCCTGATCTACGGCGTTATGAAGAAAGTCTGTAAATACTTCTGAAGGTTGCGCCCCAGATAATGCAGTATTTCCTGCTACAAAGAATGGAACACTACTTACGCCTAGTTCTTGGGCCTCTGTCGTGCTTTGTTGCACCTCGGCGCGTAGCGAGTCATCTGATAAGTCTGCGGTGAACTTTTCCAGATCATCGACATCGGCTTGCTGCGCGAATTCAACAAGTTTTTCTCGGGGTAAGTCCGGGTGGCTTCTCGCAGGAGCTGACTGATACACAGCGTCTAGGTACTCAAAGTATTTTCCTTGTCGTCCTGCGGCTCTTGCAGCTACAGCTGCGCTTTCGGACTGTTCGCCAAAGAAGGCGACATCGCGAATTTCGATTCGAACAAGCCCCTGCTCGACGAAATCGGATTCAATGAGGGGCATTGTGTCACGATGAAATGCGGCGCAGAAAGGGCACCGCAAATCCGTCCACTCAGTCAGAACGATCGGGGCATCAAGGTTCCCAATTGCCATCGGATCTTTGGCTGTACGCCGTGAGATCTCTGCAGCTTGATCATCAGGTTGTTCTGAGTCGGGAGTTGCTGACGCAGTAGCAGCTGGATCAGGTCCTGTTTGCTGCGCCAGTCGCCCGACTGACAAGAACGCGATGAGCAGAGCAACACATACAAGAATGATGCTCAGGCTCCGTTTGGCCCATGAATTTCTTGCAGCTTGTTCCGTGTTTAGGTTCTGAATCTTACGCACAGTATCTAGGATACAAGTAGAATTCTAGTTGTGCTACTGAAAGAAGTTCTCAAGTATTCTGGGAATGGCACAGAGCACCCTCGTGTCGGTCTGAACAAGCAAGGAGGGCCTTTCGTGGCAGCCATTGAAGAACCTAGTGCGTCTCAGCGTGCTTATCAGTTGATTCGTGACGGGATTTTGGAAGGTGTTTACGCGCCAGGGAGCATGGTGGGTGAAGCCTCGCTGGCTAGGGAATTTAGCCTTAGTCGCACTCCAGTGCGTCTGGCCCTTGGCCGGCTGCAACAAGAGGGGTGGATTGAGATTTTTCCGAAACGCGGCGCCCTTGTTAAAGGGCTAAATGAACGGCAAATTGCAGAGTTGGCGGATATTCGTTTGTTGCTGGAGTCTGTTTCAATTGCCGACGCTACGGATACCCAGCGCGATGACATTGCAACACGACAGTTGGAATCGATAGAAGAGCAACTGCAAGCATTCAAAAACGAAGATCTGCCTCGCTTTGTAGATCTGACGATCAGGTTTCACCGAGGGTTTGTCGAAGCTGGAAATAACAGTATTCGTCTTGAACTCTACGACCGTTTGGCTGACCGCCATCGTTTCGCGCTCTTTGCTTCAGGTGAAACTTTGCAATCTCGTTGCGCGGAGATTATTGCAGAGCATCGGGCACTTGTTGAGCTGATGAGATCGAAGGATATCGAGGGGTTCGGCGCACGGCTTAAGCAGCATATGTCAGACAGCGGGGCTCTCAGTTAAGCAACTTTATCTGTTGGTGGGTGGTTCGACAGCCGCGGGATACATGCATGCTTGGCAGACGAAAGCAAACAGGACGAGGCCAGCAAGGAACACGACAATGCCTACCACAAGCAGCTTTAACTGTGCGTTCACCCAAATGACTTGGAGAAGGTTCATTCTCTGTGACTCCATCCGTGCAGGCGTTGAGAGCAATCTCTCTGCGAGCCTAATGGGCACTTCAGCGAAGATCGATACATATACAACGGCTTAAATGTATGAAACTCCCGCGGGGAATTACGGCTTTTCGACATCCACCGCAGGAGTTTCATTTCATGGTCGTGGTAATTCTGAATTACGCAACTGGACTTCTCTTTCCGCGAGTGTCTTTTTTACTGTTGGATAACGGAGCAACGCAATAGCTACACCGATCGCCAGCCAAACTGCAACCGCGACCCAAGCCCGAATATCGAAGTCACCAAGCAATAGATATCCCTGATAAAGACTCAACGCTACCGATGCGAACACTAATGACACGTGCAATGTCAACGGCAACTTGAACGGTGAACGCTCATATAGTTTGGGGATCTTGTAACGCAGGAGTAACGAAGCCACCACCAGCACAGCGAACATAATCTGCACGAAGACTGATGCGGCTGTACCAATCACCGAAATATCAACTCCCACGGCAGCCGGCGTAATTCCCAAGACGTAGAGGATTACCAAAAGCCAATGTGGAGTGCCAAAACGCTTATTCACTGAACCCAAACCCTTGGGTAGCCATCCATCATCGCTCGCAGCCAGAAGTGCTTTGGTGCCCCAGAGGAGTTCAGCGTTCATTGTGCTGATAATGGCGACGATTGCGCCAGCAAGGATGAAGAAGAGCCACATTCCATGGGGCAAGAACTCCTCCGCGACGGTGGACAGTGGTTCCCCGGCTACCCGATCGATGGGAAGCACTCCAGCTGCGGGCAATGCCACTGCCACATAGATCAAGCCGACCAACGCTGTGCCGCCAATCATTGCTAGAGGGATGTCGCGTCCTGGATTCTTCATTTCACGACCGAGCTCGGCCACGCCGTACGCCCCGGCCGTTGCGAAGGAGAGGAGCGCTGCGGCACTGAGAAGTTCAACGAAACCGTTTGGCATGACCTCTGGATAGATCGCCCAATTGACCTTCGACAGCCCAAAAGCTGCAAAGGTGCCAAAGCCGAGCAACATGAGGATCATCATGAACACCCCTAGTCGGGCTGACACGACCGATCCTGCGAGGTTGGCTACGAAGAAGATCGTGACCAAGGAGATTGCTACCCAGGCTTCATTGAACCATGGGTTGATCGCGTGAAGGTAGGCTCCTGCGGCCAGACCATACAGGCTCAAGGATCCTTTGCCGAGCGCCAGCAACCAGGCGAGTAAGAATCCCGCCGAGGGGTGAATTAATCTCGCTGTCCAGGTGTAGCTACCACCTGCTGTAGGGTAAGCCGCGGCGAGTGCTGCATAGGGGATTGAACTAATGATGACAGCAACAACAGCCAACACGTAAGCCACCGAGACACCGCCACCTGTCATGGCGATAGCAACGCCAGTCAGTGAGACGATGCCACCACCAATGATCTGGTTGACCGAGATGCCGATGGCGCCAACAAGTGTGATGCTTCGTTTAAGGTTGTCCTGATTTCGGATAACTGGTGTAGTCCCTGACTCAGGAGGGGAATGTGTGCTTCTGCCCATGGGTCTGCTCCTGTTCAGGCTTGAAGATCCGCTGGCGTTGGGGCGATATTGAAGATTGCTTCAACTTCAACCGTGGCGTTGAATGGTAAGCTGGCAACACCGACCGCCGAACGACTGTGTTCACCGATAGACCCCAATACTTTGGTAAAAAGCTCAGATGCAGCGTTGGCCACCACATGTTGCTCTGAGAAACCGCAGGCTGACGAGACGAAAACCGTGATTTTCGCCAGATGCTCTACCTTTTCAAGGGAACCCAATGCTGCTTTGGCCTGGGCGAGAACCTGAATGGCACAGTGCTTCGCGGCTTCTTGCGCATCGCGGATAGTCACGTCACCGCCAACTTGGCCTAGTGTGGTAATCAATCCGTTCTCGAGTGGAAGCTGGCCAGAAACGAAGAGTTGTGAGCCGGTATTGAGTGCGGGGCGATAGATACCCGCCGATGCCGCGGAAATTTCTGGAAGCACGAGATCCAGCTGCTCTAGACGTTGAGTAATTGTTTCGGTCATGGTCGTTCCTTGAGTCGGTTAACTGCGGTAATGATTCGATTGACGGCATCCTCGACGATGCTTCGAGGACATCCGAGGTTGACACGCATGTAGCCGTGTCCTTGCAGGCCGAATTTCTGCCCCTGATCGAGCCAGACGCGAGCCTCAATAAGCATGAATTTCTTCAGCTCGTCGGCGCTAAGGCCCAGACCCCGACAATCCATCCAGGCAAGATAGAGAGAATCAGCCGGCAGGACTTTCAGTTCTGGAATGCTGGAGTTGATTGCCTGGGCGAAGTATTCGTGGTTGCCGCGGACGTAATCGAGCATTTGTTCCAGCCATGGCTCTCCGTGGGTGTAGGCCGCTTCGGCTGCGACCATGCCTAGCGTGTTGACCAACGGGAACATGTTGCGGTCGTACTGTCGCTGGAGCTCGGCGCGTAGCCTGGCATTAGGGGTAATGATGTTTGCGCTCTGAAGCCCAGGTAAGTTGAAGGTCTTGCTTGGCGCTGTGCATGTAATGGAGTTCTGTGCGTAGTCCTCGCCAAGGGTCGCAAAGGGAATATGCTTCTTATCAGGGTTCATGATGAGGTCTTCATGGATCTCATCGGAAATCACGATAATTCCGTGACGTGCACAGATATCACCCATGGTGCGCAGTTCTTCCTCACTCCACACATTGCCAGTTGGATTATGGGGGTTGCTCAGGATGAAAAGTTTGGTATCCGGCGTGATGGCTTGCTCGAAAATTTTCGCGTCGAAACTGTACCCTACTTCGGTGCGAACGAGTGGAGCGAGGGCTAGATGGCGCCCATTGAGTTTCACGTCATCATGGAAATGCGCGTAAACCGGAGGTTGGATCAAGACCGTGTCGCCGGGGGCGCTGAACGCCTGTACTGCCGTTTTCAATGTGGTGATGATCCCTGCCGCTTGCATAATCCACTCCGGCATGACGTTCCAGCCGAAGCGTTTACGTTGCCAGGAAATGACTGCGTTTGTATAGCTTTCGGTAGGGCCTGCCGGATAGCCGAAGACACCATGGTCAATTGCCTGGTGCAAAGCGTCGAGGACTTCTTTCGGTGCCTTGAAATCGGTGTCTGCGACCCACATCGGCAAGGGGTTTGCGGCGGCTTCCTCTGCTGAGAGCATTGCTTTCGCGCTAGCCCACTTCATGGAATTTGTGGGTTCGCGGTCAATTACTTCATCGAAGACGTTGAGTCCTGATTTCGTATGTTCTCGTGGCTCGGTCAGGGAGGTCATTGGTTGTCCTTTCGGTGAACATTCTGTGATGCGTAACACTGTAGGTACTATTTGGAGCAAGGTGTTGTTGTCTTTTGGGTGGCAACGGAGTGTAAATGGCAAGGAATGTGTGAATGGACAGCATTGATCGAAAAATTATTGCCGCACTGCAGCAGGATGGCCGTATGACCCTCACGGAACTGGCGAAACGTGTGCAGCTAAGCCTCTCTCGATGCCAAAGGAGAGTGCGTGATCTGGAAGAGAGTGGAGTGATTCTTGGATACGGTGCTCAAGTCAGCGCTGCTGCCGTGGGCTTCGGATTTGAGGTGCTAGCTTTTGCCACATTGTCGCAGCCTGATGATGTGTTGAATTTTGATGCTGCACTAATCGAGGTGCCCGAGATTATCGAGGCGCAGCGATTGTTTGGAACGCCTGACTATATGTTGCGTATCGTTTCTGAAAGCAGGGAAACGTACCAGAAGCTCTATGACGAAGTTTTGTGCAAATTACCTGGGCTGGCGGGATTGAGTTCGACAATTGTGATGAAGCAGACAGTGGTTCCCCGAGGGCTGCCGCTACATGATCGATCTCTCAGGTCAAGCCGGCATTACAGGGCCTGAGTTTATATTTTTAGGCATGTCTGGGATACATGATGTATCCCAGTTTCGTCTAGACTGTTCAATGCAGGCCTAACTCCGAGCGGCTTGTCCTGAAGGGTAGTGGAAGGCGAAAGATCATGCGTGAACCGAGGCAACTAATACACGGGTCAGAATTGAAAGGCGATGGCGATCATTGGCGTCGGCGCATTCAGAAGCGTACCGTGTGGATTCTTGCGATTACTCAGGTCGTTGGCACAGTGGGGGTTGGCGTCGCCCCCTCTATTGGAATTCTGTTAGCCGAGGAAGTGACTTCTAACGAAGCCTGGGCGGGACTTGCCCGTACTGCGAGCACACTTGGTGCAGCTCTTTTGGGGTTGCCACTGGGAAATCTTGCCGCTCGATTTGGTCGCAGGGTCGCTCTGACCAGTGGATGGTGGATCGCAGCGCTGGGTGGTCTGTTGTTGGTCCCTGCTGCCCAGTATGAGCAGGTTGTCCTCCTTTTTGTGGGGTTGTTGCTCATCGGTTCGGGGTCGGCAATCAGTTTGCAGGCTCGTTTCGCCGCGACAGACTTGGCTGCTGACGCGCATAAGGGCCGTAGCTTGGCGTTGATCGTTTGGGTGGGAACCATTGGTAATGTGTTGGGGCCCAACCTTGGCATTCCTGGTAGGATACTTGGCTCGGTCATTGGTCTTAACGTTTATGCCGGAGCCTTTTTAATTGCTGGAGTATGCATGTTCGCGGCTGGGGCACTGGTCTTTATGTTCCTCCGTCCGGACCCTCTTATGCTGCTTCAGCGCCACGAGTTACAAGCACGCCCGGCGGCAGTCCCTGCTCGATCAAAGGGAAGCTTCAAGCGGATTTTCCAAGAACTCAAGATCAATAAACGGGCGCGATATGCGGTATTCGCGATCCTCAGCGCACAAGTCGTCATGGTCTCAGTCATGACTATGACCCCTGTGCATATTACCCATCACGGCGGCTCGGTGACTCTGGTTGGATTCACTATCTCCCTGCACATTCTTGGCATGTATGCGCTGGCTCCGGTAGTCGGGCACATCACGGACCGGTTCGGCCACCGAATCTCCATTATTTTGGGTTTGGTACTTTTCGCTGGATCCTTGATTTCCGGGGGATTGTGGCCAACCGACATGAATTGGATCATGACTAGTTTGATTATGCTGGGCTTGGGCTGGTCCTTTGTGAATGTTGCTGGTTCGGCGCTTTTTTCAACTGTCGTTTCCGACGAAACCCGGGCGTCGGCCCAGGGCGGGGTAGATGCGTTATCTAACCTTTGTGGGGCCATAGCGGCCTTCGTGGCTGGCCCGTTGCTCATGTTTACTTCTTTCTCAACACTGACGGTAATTGCGGCGATTGTCCTATTGCCACTGACGGCGCAGACCGTTTTTCGTCCTCACTCAGCTTGAAGGAGTTGAGCGTGGTGCAACGCGCTCAGCTGGGAAGTGGCCCGTGCATGCATGAGAGTATCCGAAGTCGGTGAAGTTCATGATTCCTGCGGCCGTGGCAATTCCGGCTCAGACTTGCAGTCGACGGATTCGCCGCATCGTCGCGGGCGCAAGTCAGCTTGATTCGCATGGAGGGCATCGCCTCCATCAGCCATGGGCAGCGGCATTCGTGAAAACGGCGTCGCCTCGAACATTCTGTTGGGTTGTACGCACCGCTCAAGCGCAAGGCAGTGAGACTGAAAGCCGCATATATCCAATTCTTCCAGGAGCTGCCCCCCTGTTCCTGGGTCGCATAGAGGCCCTTGAGGCCAAGAACGGGTTCCGCCACCAGCTTCGACCGCCCTTTCGGCTTGATAAAGAGGAATTCCGGGTTGAATGTGATCGACTTCGGATTTCTTGAGTCGAATCCTTAGCCTTGCCTCTATGTTTGCGAACCTCGTGGGAACTGCGTTGACGCACCTGCCTGACTATTAAATTCACTCGTTGGCTCATATGGAAATGATCAGCGATGAACTTTGCCTTCGGCAGATGTGGCCGCGCCGTCTGATGGAATTCCGTGGATACTTCTATCGCGACGCACTGGACTCGTCGGCGCAACTGCCGTGGCCAGAACTGCTGTCAATTCTCCGAACCCGCACCGCGGTACCGTCCTCGAAATTCTGTCTCTTGCCCGAGTCCAGATCTGCGAACACGATCGATCGCGACCCTATGCACTCCGCCATCCCGCCTCTGCCGCGCGTGCTTGCTGGACCACGCCGAACCAATGCTCGTCAAGCTCAATTAGCGGATGAAAATATGGTTCACGCAACGAGGGACCGGCGGATGATCTTGAGCATTGCCGAGCCACTCGGGTACGTTTGAGGAAGTGCTCGCCGGGGTGAAGCTGAATGGCACCAAGATCTCCCGTTCGGATGCCGATGACCTGGTGGAGAAGTCGTTGCGCGGCGCGAACCTGTGGAACGAGGTCAAGGACCGCCTGGACAAGCCGGGCTCGGGCCTGTCCGGCGGCCAGCAGCAGCGCTTGTGCATCGCCCGGACCATCGCGGTCAAGCCAGACGTGATCCTGATGGACGAGCCTTGCTCGGCATTGGACCCGATCTCCACATTGGCCATCGAGGACTTGATCAACGAGCTGAAGAACGACTTCACCGTGGTGATCGTGACCCACAACATGCAGCAGGCGGCCCGCGTCAGCGACAAGACCGCGTTCTTCAACATTGCCGGCACCGGCAAGCCGGGCAAGCTCATCGAGTTCAACGACACCACCGCCATCTTCTCCAACCCGGAGCAGAAGGCCACCGAAGACTACGTCTCCGGACGCTTCGGATAAAGATTTCGGATATCGCCGCTTCTTGAAGTGGCGATAGACGAACCGGAAGGGGGGTCTTCCGGGGATCCTGGAGGGGATCACCGCCAACGGCGCACCAGTATTGGTGCGCCGTTGGTTTTTAAGCCCTTGTGTAAAGTAACCTTGACTGTAAAGCATGCTTGTCAGTAAAGTGAGGTTTACATCAAGTCGAAAGGGGGCAATGGTGTGGAAATGAAAACAGCAACTCGGAGCAAATGGGGGCGTGCGCGTTTTGGCGGATCGCCAGCACTGCTGATTCTGCTCTCCGTGCTGGGAGGCCTGGTCCTCTCGGCAGCCTTTGCATGGCTGATCTGGCAGTTCGGTCCGGACGCTGTGGCGCAGCGCAAGGCGCTGGCCGCTGTAGTCGCCGGGCTGGTCATGTTCCCGGCAGCATTCGCCCTGTGCTGGGTAATCATGCTCGACCGGGACACTCTTGCCGGAGCCGTGAAAGATCCCGATTCGTCTATCGAGGGAAAGTGGTACGAAAAGGCGGCGTTCGGGACTTTCCATGACCTCATTGCCATGTGCGGACTGGGAGCCATGGCGTTGGGCCTGCTGCCCATCGACGTCGATCCTGTCATGGTGCTCTGTGGAGTCGTGATGTTCGCCGCGGTGGATACCACCGTGCGCTACCTGCTGATCAAGAAGGTCGAGGGCTGATGGGCAACCGAGGAATCGAACCCCGCGTCCTGGCGCTGGGACGCTCCCGTTTCGGCGGGGGAAAGGCGCTGATGCTCACCCTGGTCCTGGGGAGCGGCCTGCTTGCCGCCGTCGTGCTGAGCACCCTGATCAGCTTGCTGGTGGACTTCGACGAAGGATTCTGGCCAGCGTGGATCAACCTGGCATTCACCTTCTGGCTGGTGGCCAGCGCAATTGCGTGGTTCGTCTTCGTTGACCGCAGCACCCTGCCCAGACCTGCGAAGAATCCGGAACAAACTGTCGAACAGGATTGGCGCACCCGCGCCCAGGCGGGTGTTTACCGGGACCTGGTCATTTTCCTGGGGCTTGGCTGCGTCGCGGCCTCGCTTTGCTCGCAGCTGGCAGACCAGCCGCTTTCCGTGCCGGTAGCATTGCTGTTTGCGGGGTTGATTTCGGTCGCCCTGCTCGATTACATGATCAGATACCAATTGAATAAGCGAGCCGAGGGCTAATGGAGAATAACCTCGGCGACTACCGCAAGGAACGCGGATTCTCGCAACAGGCGCTAGCTGACCAGCTCGGTGTATCCCGACAGACCATCATCTCCCTGGAAAAAGGGCGCTACGACCCGTCCTTGCCCCTGGCGTTCAAGCTCGCTGCGCTCTTCGACTGCCGCATCGAGGACTTGTTCATCCCCGACGAAGGCTAGCTGGCAACAAATAGCGGCCTCACGGCCAAGGTCAGAATCGCCCCGCCGGCCACGCAGGCCACGGGAGTCAGCAACCAGTGCCGGACGACGCGGAACACATTGCGCCACACCACCGATTCAAAGGCCTGGTTTTTGCCCGCCCCGACGATGCCACTGGTGACCGACTGCGTGGTCGACAGCGGCAAATGCAGCACGAGCGAACCCACGAAGAGCATCCCCGCGGCGACGCCCTGGGCGATCATTCCGCGCAACGGATCGAAATTCACCAGGCGGCGGCCCAAGGTATAGGTGATGCGCCACCCGCCGAGCAGCACCCCCAAGCTCAGGGCGCTGGCCGCCGCGAGCTGGATGGTCAGGGTGAGCGGTCCCGGATTCATGGCCTGGCCGGTGATCAGGACCAGGCTCAGCAACGCGCCGGTCCGCTGGCCATCCTGCAGCCCCAGTCCCAGCGCCACGGCCCCGGCGGCGATGGCCTGGCCTGCGCGTGAACCGTCGTTGACCGAACGCGAGGTGTTATGGCGCAGCATCCTGGTCGCGGGAATCACCAGCAGATACGACAGGGTGTAGGCGATGACCGAGGCGAGCACCATGGGAAAGAGCACCGAGGAGAGCAAGAGCCACCAGGCGTTGCGCACCGAGTCATCGCCCATCAAGGCCGAGGCGCCGCTGCTTCCGACCAAAGCGGAGAGCAGCGCATGGGTGGAACTGATGGGCAAGCCGCGCCACCAGCAATAGATTCCCCAGGCCCCCGCCACCAGGAGGCTGCAGATCAGCAGCTTCAGTCCCAGAACGCCCGGAGGCACATTGAAGTTCAGCTCCTGGACCAGCGCCACGCTCAGCCCGGACGTGGCCATGGTGCCGAGAAAGGCGAAGAACGCCGCAACGGACACCGCGATCGCCGGACGCAGCGCCCGGGTGCGCACCGAGGCGGCCACCGCAGTGGAGGCATCACGAAGCCCGTTGAGCACCCCGTAGGCCAGGGTCAGGACGATCGCAACCGCCGTGAGAACGGAAAGGAGGGTCATCGGCCTTAGGACTCCTTGACCAGCACGCGGCCAAGGTGGTCGGCAAACTGGCGAAGGGTGTTGGCGGTGAGCATCAGCTGGTCGGCTACCAGCTGGTGCCGGCGGATGGTGCCTGCCTTGGAGAAATTCGCGATCTCATGGCCCCACGCCAGATGGGTCCGCGCGGCCCGCTTCGAGAACTGCAGCATTTGCAGCCAGTGGTCTTCCAGGTCGTCAAGGTTATTCAGGCGCTGCACCGCGTCGGACGCCAGCTCCGCGAGCTGCGAGATCAATTCCAGCTGTTCCGCGGAACGCTCGGACAGCGGGGTGGAGCCGACGGTCATGATCAGCTCTCCGGTACCGCGCAGATGCTCCATGGTTTCGTGCAGAAAGCGCGATAGCGCATACATGTCTTCGCGCGGGAGCGGGCTGACGTAGCTGGTGCGCAGGTGGGTCATCACCGCATGGAGCAAGTCCGATGCCTCGGCCTCGGCCGTGGCCAGATCGCGCAGGCAGTCCGCGCGCGTTGCCGGGCTGCCGATCATTTCGGCCACGCTCTCGACAGAACCACGGATCGTGGCGGTCAGCGCGCGCAGCAACTCAATGCCACGCAAGGCGGAGGGAAAGACCTGGAACTTCACTTTTTGGGCGCACCATTCGGATCGTTTGCTTTTGGTACCAACGCAGAACAGTTTACGACGTGGAAGTTAACACCGGGTCATTGATGATGCCGGACCGGGAACGCCTCTCGGCGGAAGGCCGCTCGAAGCGGCAGAATTTTGGAGCCCGGGGTTACCAGCGGCCCGACACCGTTATCTAGTGTTCTCGCCCCAAGCCCCTGCTGTCAACCACAGCGGGGGATGCGTGTACTTTCTCACGCTAGCGCCGCAGAGTCTTCTCCACACCGCTCGCGCACAACAGCGCACAGCAGAACCAGATGGCGCCCGCTGGCCCCATTCCAGCGGCCACGGAACTCGAGATCAGCGGCAAAGCCACTTGTCCGAGCCTGTTTCCCATCAAGCGGACGGCCAGCGCGGCGCCACGATCCACCGGAGGCACGGAGGTGGAAATCATCGTCATCGTCATCGGCTGGCCCAGCCCCAGGAAGAAGCCGCCTATGAGCAGGGCGAGCCCCGAAGCCCACAGCACATCGATGAAGACCGGAGCCAGCGCGATCGAGATGCCGGAGGTGTAGAGGCTGGCCACCAGCAAATGCTGGCGCTCGAAGTGCGCGGAGAGCTTGGGGATGAACAGCCTGGACACTACCGAGGCGCACCCTCGAATGGCCAAGAGCACACCCACAGCTGTCGGTGTGACGTCATGTTTCTCGGCAACCAGGGGCAGGAAGGCGGTCAGGATGTCCAGCATCGACAGCAGCATCATGGATGCGAACATATGCGAGGCCATGCCCTTGATCCGCAGGATAGAGCCGATCGACGCCGAAGAGCGCTGAGGCCGGGCAGCCGACACGGATTTGGCAACACGCGGCTGGAAATTTGGCAGCAAGAGCGGCACCGCCAGCAGTGCGCAACCCGCCCCGATCCATAGCGACAGGCTGATATCGGCGATTCGTTCTGCCGAGATGGCCTCGGTGCCGGTGCCCAGAACCAAGCCGGCGATCAGCGGGCCGATGAATTGCCCGGCCGCGTAGGCGGCGGTAAACCAGCCGAAGCCCTTGTCCAGGTCGGCATCCGGGAAATAGCGGGCAATGGAGGATTGGCCGCCGATGGTGAACATGAGATGCCCCAGGCCCAGCACGGCGCTGGCCAGTGCCACCGCCAGCGCATTCGGCGCGAGGTTCACGCCCAGGCCGCCCAGCGCAATGAGTCCCACCCCGGCCACCATCAGGAAGCGAATGCGTCGGATCCGGGAGCTGACCCGTCCCAGGAGCATGGCGGTGAACAGTGGAAGCACGGCGTAGGCCGCGGTCACCGCGCCAACGGTGAAGGCCTCGGCGCCGAAGGAAATGAGCTTGTAGGTGGTAACCGGTCGAACGAGGTTCAACGCCGCCTGGGACAGCAGCCCGGTGGACACCAGGATGATGAGCCAACGCATGATCCCCGAAGAGTTCGCTTTCGATCCAGCGACCACACGTACCTGCCTAAGATGTCGGGACTAGTTCCTCAACCATCCTAGAACTCCCACCCAGCGATCTAGTCCAACGCGTCCTGGCGCCACAGGCGCGCGCAAATTTCCAGGTCGGCGGCGGTCTTGTTCAAGGCCCGGGCCTGCTGGGTCAGCTTGCTGCCACGATCGGAATTGGACAGGTCAGCGGCGTCTGCGTGCTCCGTCATGCCCAGAACCAGTACCCGGCAGTAGGCCGCGGTGCGTTCAAGCGCATGGGCGAAATCCCCGTCGAAGGCCCCGGTGAGAATCGACCCGGTCATCTTCTTGAGCTCCTCCGCGGTCGGCGGCTCGGCGACTCCGGCCACGATGCGTTCGACTTGCGCGCGATGCGCGCCTGCCAGGAAGCGGGCCGAGTGCACTTCGGGCTTGCTCATGGTCGCCGCGCGCACCGCGTACAGCCGCCACAGGGCACCTGGCAGTGAGTGTGCCGGGGCCTCGCTCCACAGTTCCGCCAGCACCTCCAGGCCCTCGTTCTCCGCCACGGCGATCAGCCGGCGGGAGATCTCCGGGTCGTTGTTCTCGATGCCTCGGCGCACGAAGGCCTGGGCTGAAAGGTGGGCTGCTTCGGAAACGCGCGCGGGATCGGCCCCGCCTTCGTAGGGTTCGAATTCCTCGGGAGCGAAGGGGCGTGGTTTGTGATGGCGGAATCCCGCATCCTGGGCAACTTTTGATCCTGCGCGTGCACCTCTCATGGGCTCTAGGATACTCGCCGAACCTTGGTTCTTCGCTAACAGGTGTTGCACCACATATTGCCCGGGATTCAGCTGTTTTTGCCTTCAGCCCCAGCGCGAAAACAGCCGATTAATACTCACGCGGTGACATCGGGTAGTATGGATTTTGGCCTTGTGCCGTGCGCCTTTAGCTCAGCTGGTAGAGCACTGGACTTTTAATCCATTGGTCGCGGGTTCGATCCCCGCAGGGCGCACAAAAAATGAAATAGGATCCAGCTTGCTCCTGCAAGCTGGATCCTATTTTCGTCTTAACTGCGGGGCTGGGCCGGGCTTATAGGCAATAAATGGTGTCTGGCCCTGGCGTGTCGCCGGGCCAAACCCACAGAATTCAGTGTTTAGTGGCTACGACCGCCCCAACCAGCCCGAGCATAAAGACCATCCTCAGCAATAGAAGCAGTGCCATAAACCTCAGGACCAATCAGCTCCGGAACAGGTTTTCTGGCCGCCTCCCGTTCCTTCAGCAGGACCTCTGATCCCTTGATGATCAAAGGCAGCTTCGGACGTTCCAACGAATCCGCGTGCGTCCAGCAAAACCATTCACACGCACGCCGGCGATGCTCAATCGGCATGCCACGGTGGAGCCTGACCATCTCTCTGAGCCCGGAATTAATCGCGCCTTCAATCATGTTCGTTGTCGTACTGACACCAAGACCAATGAGCTCCGGCTTCAGATACGTGAACAGATGGCCACGCTTCAAAACAGAGTTCATCGCGTTATAGGCCTTGAGCAATCGCTCGTGGGTCGGCCAGGACTTCCGGGACTGACTGATGCCTCTGGGCCAAGGCCCAGACCAGTCTTTGGCGTAGGTGCGCTCATCGAGCAGATGCTGATGCTTTGACTGCCATTCAGCTAAGGCAGCCGCCCAACGGGCGGCTTCGTCCTGGTCTTTGATCCTGGTTAGTTGCAAGCTCAAATGCCGTATTGACTTGCCTGCTTCCAATCGTGGCTTCAGGGTGAGGTACGTGCGTATGGTGCGTTGGATATGTACTAGGCAGCGTTGGACTTCCACTCCGGGCCAGAGCGCTTTCAATGCATTGAGCAGTCCTGAGCCACCGTCGGTGACAACGACTTTCGGTTGTGGGAAGTGTTTGAGTAACGCAATCCATGCAGCTGATTTTTCGTGGTCGCACCATTGCCAGCCGATGACTTTGCCGTTGCGTTTCCCGTTCTTCTTTTGAGGACTTTGGCAGATACTACATAGGTGGGTGTTTTTTCTATTAAGGGTCACACCTATGGGAACGAAATCCATGCACAACTTGATTCTGCCCCGGAGTGCTGGGGCAGAATCAAGTTTTCAGACACCACTTATTGCCTATAGGCCACCATCCAGAACACAGTCCGCACCGGCAAGGCGCCCTGCAGCTCCATCAAAGGACACCAGGGACCCGAAGCAACAGCAGCACAAATTACCCGGCAACTAACCCTTCAACAGAAAGCAGGCCCACGATCCCGCTTATGAAACTCACCCCACGACCTCCACCACAACGAACGGAAAACGTCATGTACACGCATATCAAGATCAAGAAGAACCCCTACGCCTGGCCATCCTGGCTCGTGTCTTATGAGGGACATGCCATCGGCTCATCTCACAGCCTGCAGATCGCCCGCATCGCAGCGAACTTCACCCAGATACACGTCAAAGAGATCAATCCGGCAAACCTCTGCCCCCGCTACCTGGTCACCCATGTCGCCCAAGACATGGGCAACGCCGGATACTAGCAATTCTGGACACCCGCAACGCATCGCCTAGCAGCCCTAGTTACAGCTGCCTAGCCACCAGCCAACCCGAACACTGAGGGCCCCGATCATGACTAGCCCGAAGAAAGCTCAGGAGCTCTCCCGGATGATCGTTGAAGATACCAGGAGGCAGAGAACATCGCTGGGCGGGCACTCAATTACCAGCGGCAGAAGTAAAAACGCCGGAAGCAAGGGCTACCAGCGCCAAGCGCCATCGACCACGAGAAACTACGAACAGCAATCTCCTGCCATTTCGGGAAACCACTGCACTGTTCTTCGATCATAACGAACGCCTCGCTTATGACCGCCGGACAATTCTTGGGTGGCCAATGACCTGGTTAGAACGACAGGCAATCAACTTCTGGTCGGCCGCGCTTTCCTTTGCTGCGTGGGTTCTGCTCTTTTTCTGTCTACCGAAAATCTCACTCATCGACGCTTGGGAATCACCGGTAAATCACTTCTCGCATTCTGCTGTGACCGCCCTCTGCGCTGGTCTACTACTTCGAGTGTTCATCTTGCTTATTCAAAAATTCCCGCCCAAAAATTTGCAACAACGACAAAGCGACGACGAAGAGCTGAAGCAACAGCGGATCAATGAAGCCAAGATGAGGGAAACTGCAGCTGCACAAGAACGGATCGACCGTATCGCCGAAGCCGCACGGGCCGATGCTTTTGGAATTTGCATCGCATTGAATGGTATTGGACATGTAATTTGCCTTGCGATGCGCAGTAATGTTTCACAGCGCATTCTCGTGAGATCAGGATTGGCGGAGCACCTGATACAGGCTCTCCTAATTTGAGTCATCAGCTGATGCGCAGATCCAGTGGACCGAGGGGGTTGCTTGGCCCCGGGGTGTCTTGAAGGTGATTGACATGAGGTGAAGTGATAAGGCTGCCATAATCAGATCAGTGAGGGCTGGTGCAACTAGATGAAAATTGACAGCACAAGCACCCATGCCAGGCCGGCAAAAGCTGCGATCGAAACGGGCAACGTGTAGACCTTGAACGCTCCTCGCGTGCTAATCCCGAAGACGGTCTGCATTAACCAGAAGGTATTGCTTGTCACGTGGATGAGAAGCATGCTGCCCGATGCGGCGGCTAGCGCGATGAGGACTGGATTGACACCCAGCGGTTCGACGATTGGAGCGAGAATGCCTGCGGCAGTAATAGCCGATGTCGTGACGGAACCAATGGCGATGTGAAGCACTGCAGCGATTCCCCATACAACGAGCAGGGGCGCGAAACTTCCGGGCGAGAAATACTTGGTCAGGATGTCTCCCAGCCCAATTGTCTGCACTGCGGCAGCGAGGCAACCTCCGACGCCGGTGACCAGCAGAATACTTCCGCTCTCCTGGAACCCGCGTGACAGTGCCTGGGCTGTCGCTGCGTGGCCAGCTCGGACCCTGCATACGGCCCAGGTGCCCAGAAGCACGATTAGAAGTGCAATTGTGGGGTTGCTCAGGAATTTGAATTCCTCAGATTCGAAGCCCAATACCTCTGAAATTGAACCAGCAGCAATCAGGCCAAGGCCGATAAGCAATGGCCCCAATGACAACCAGAGTGGAGGCTGGCGGTCTTCGTTGAGGAGGATGGTCCCATGGGCGTCGACTTGCTCAGGCAGTGCGGTGGCAGCGCGTGAATTCTCGTTAGAGCTCGATGTTGGGCCGGATTGGTGGAGACTTGAACTCCCAGTCAACGACTCTGCGGGATCCAGCTCTTCGATTCGCTGCTCAAGAGCGCGAACCCGCAACCATGCATCGGTTTCATCCATGGACGGTTTCCAGAGGCCGAACTTGAACAATATATTCATGGCAGCGATTGTCGTTGCGATGGTTGCGCAGGCTACTGGAACGCCGAAGAGGAGCATGGAGCCGAGCGGAACACCCAGCAACGCCGACAGCGCCAACGCCGCCACGCCGGGAACGGTCATTGTCAGTCCTACGATAAGGCCCGTCATGACGGCAGAAGCCATCTTGGGCAGACCATTTTTCCCCAAGTCGGCTGCAGTCGCCTTGGCCAGCGGTGCCGTCAGGACAAGGCAAACATCGATGTACAAGGATGCCAGCAGCGTTCCAATCGTGAGCCCGAAAGCTTGTGGCATCGCTTTCGTTCCGAATTTGCGAAGCAGAAGCGCTCCGAGCTTGTTGATGCCTCCCATGTAGGTGAGTATTGTTCCGGCGAGGACGCCGAATCCAATGATGAGCCCGATTTCGAGCATGATGTTGCCGAAACCATTGATGACGGCATCGATTGCCGCCTGAGGGCCTTTCCCGTTGGCGAGTACCAGAGCCAGTGACCCCAGTACGAGGGACATGACCGGGTCCACTTTCAGTTTGAGGATTAGGAACACGATGGCGATGATCGAAATGATCGCCGAGCTGATGATGAATAGGTCGCTCATGATGACTCCATTCGAAGACCTGTTCTAGACCACATGTTTTGGAAGAGCGCATTCCGTCTTCAGCAAGGAACCAGCGCTGGCAAATGGGGCTCTCTTGTGGTGCGAGTGGGGATATGGCGTCGGCGCGCAGGGCACTGGGGGTGCCGCCAATGCCCTGGCGCTGACGGGAGTGCCTCAGCGGGCATCGGGGGTGCTGCGAAGATCCCTGCGGGCTAACCGGATGCTGCAATGCAGGAATTGAAGCGCAGGGTTTCCTATGCGGGCGCGCTGACGCCGATGCGGTCCAGCACCGCATTGGTGTATTCAACGGTGGAAGCCGTTCCGCCAAGGTCACGCGTGCGGATGGGCGTGTCGGCGAGCACTCCGAACGCTGCATCGAGCATTTCGGCGCTGGCTTCGTGGTGGCCGAGATGGTCGACCATCATCGCCGCTGACCAGATTGCGGCCAGCGGATTGGCAATTCCCTTGCCGGCTATGTCAGGGGCCGAACCATGGACTGGTTCGAACATCGATGGGTACTCCCGTTCGGGGTTCAGGTTGCCAGAAGGCGCGATGCCGAGACTGCCGGCGATTCCGGCGGCTAGGTCGCTGAGAATGTCCCCGAAGAGGTTCGAGGCGACAATCACGTCGTAGCGTGTTGGATCCATAACGAGTTTCGCTGCCAGGGCATCAACATGTTCCTGGCTGCAAGAGACGTCGGGGTGCTGAATTGCCCGTTCGGTGAAGACTTCATCCCAGAACGTCATGGAATGCACCATCGCATTCGACTTGGTCGCGGAGGTCAGGGTTCCATTGCGCGATGCAGCGGTGCGCAGTGCGAAGTCGATGGCCCGAGTCACGCCGGCGCGTGTAAAGACGGATTCCTGGATGACGATCTCGTCGGGGCCGCCGGAATTGAGTCGTCCGCCGAGGTTGGAGTATTCTCCTTGGGAGTTTTCGCGGACGATCACGAAGTCGACTCCCTGTTTGACGATGTCAGAGCGAAGTGGGGTTGGCACGCCGTCGAGGACCTTTATGGGACGCAGGTTGATGTACTGCTTGAATTCTTGGCGAATCGGAATGAGCAGTCCCCACAGCGACTCGTGATCGGGAACCCCTGGCCAGCCGACGGCACCCAGGAGGATCGCGTCGTGATTTCGAATTCGGCGCAGGCCGTCCGCTGGCATCATTGATCCTTCGAGGGCGTATCGTTCGCAAGACCAATCGAGTTCGTCAAATGTGAAGTCCAAAGCGTGACGACGGCCAATGGCCTCCAGGACGGCACGGGCCGGTGGAATGACTTCGGCGCCGATGCCGTCGCCCGGGATAATTGCAATGCGGTGTTTGGTAATCATGTGATCTATTACATGCGCGCGGCAGATAATCGTCTAAGACGTAGAACCTGGCATTCTTATAGGCAAATGCCTATGGATTAGCGCAGCCTTCGGAGTGGTTGAGGGTCCACAGCTTCGCGGCGTCCCAAAAGGCCTGGGCGGCAGGGCTGACCGTTCCTTGGCGCTTGAGCAGGTCGACCGAAAGCGGTCCTGGGACATCGAGGGCGCGGAACGCCAAGCCGGTGGCAAGAGCGAGATCCATGAAGGCCTCAGTGACGATTGCGACTCCTGCTCCAGCGAGGATCAGCGGAATCAACGCCTCGCGGTGCTCAATTTCCACGGCAATGGTGCTTCCCTCGGCCATCGCCAGAACCTGGTTCGCGGCCCTTCGCATCTCTGTGCCATTCTGGCCAACGATCAGCCTCGCCCCGACCAGGTCCGCGGGTCGGACAGTGCCAAGGACCGAGGGCAAATCTCCGGGATCGCGCGCTATGCAGAGGTAGCGTTGGCTTTCGACCGACAGCGCGTCGAGATCCTTGGGGATCGCCTCATGCTCGGGACGGCCTATGAGCCCAAGCTCAGCATCGCCTGTATAGAGCGAGGCAATGACATCTTCGCGGTGCTTGGCGGCGCGCACGGTCACCGATACTCCGGGGTGCTGGTGCTGGAACCCGGTGATCAGCGGCGTCAGTGGATGGGCCGACTGCGACGACGTGGAGCTGATGAGCAACCGCCCACTTCGGAGCCCCTCAGCGGCATCGACCAATGAACGGGCGAGCCCGATGCCGTTCAAGACATGGCGGGCTGCTGGCACGAGTGCTTCTCCGGAGGTTGTGAGCACCAATTTGCGTCCCACACGCACGAACAACGTGCTGTTCAGATCACGTTCGAGGGCGTGCAGGGCTTGCGATACCGAGGGTTGCGCGACGAACAGCGCCTCGGCTGCCTTGTTGACGCCACCATGGTCAACGATTGCCAAGAAGTACGTCAGTTGGCGCAAATCCACGTCGATTCCTCTTTTCTATGCCGATTCCTTGGCTGGTGTTCGGCGGTCATTCGATGGGCGTTTGATCGCCTGGCGGGATGCCCTGAGGGTGCCCACGCCCTGCGGCTCCGTTTGCCGGGGACCGGGGCGGCACTGGCCACATAAGACAGCTGGCCTTCATCACGAGTTCACCGTGATGAAGGCCAGCCGGATATTCTCGTCTAGGCGTTGGATTCCTGAGCTTGCGTGAAGAACTTCATGGCCTGCCAGCCATGGGTCACTGCGGCACCTGCGCGCAGCGCAGTGGCGACCATGACAGTCTCAGCAAGTTCTTCCTCGGTGGCCCCGGCTTTCCGCGCTCCAGTGGAGTGTGCTTCGATGCAATACGGGCATTGGGTGGTCAATGCGACCGCCACCGCCATCAGCTCGGTGTATTTCAGCGGGATCACGGCGTCGGGGTTGTTGAAGACGGCGTTGTCCAAGGCCTGGAATCCTTCGACAGCCTTCGGTGCTCCCTGACGCAGGTTGCGGAAGTATTGGTGGTCGGTGTGTTCGTGGTATGCCATGCAAGCTTCTCCTGTCGTGGTGGTTGGCAATCCCTGGGTCTGTGCCGACATGGCGTGGACCCAGGGAGCGTGGTGGTTAGTTGCGACCGGCCATGACGCCGCCGTCGGCGTCCCAGATCGCGCCGGTAACCCAGCCGGTGGCGTCGGAGAGCAGGAACGCGGCGATCTCGGCAATCTCCTCAGGAGTGCCGACGCGGCCGATGGGGTGGAAGGAATCGAAGCCGCTGATGGCCTTGTCGACCTCGTCCTTGGGAATGAATCCCTCGTAGATCGGTGTGCGCACGACAGCAGGGGCGATCGCGTTGACCCGGATCTTGTGCCCAGCCAGTTCCATGCCCAGATGCTGGGTCAGGGAATGCAGGCCGGCCTTGGCCATCGAGTACGCCGAGGAAGGTGTGGCAGCGATTGCCTGGTGTGCCCACATCGAGCCGAGATTGACGATTGAGCCGCCCTTTCCACCAGCCGCCATGTTCGCCGCGGCGGTCTGGGTGATGAAGAAGGTCGCCTTGTTCAGGTCGAGGTAGGAGTCGTAGTCGGATGCCTCGTAGTCGAGGAATGGCTTAGGCACGAACACTCCTGCTGCGTTGACCAGCAGCGTGGCGTCGGCGTGGTCGGATGAGAGCCGGTTGCGCAGCTCGGCTACTGCTTCGGCATCGGCAAGGTCTGCGGCCAGCGCGTGGACTGCGTGCCCGTGCTTCGCCAGCGCCTCCCGGGCCTCGTTGAGCTTGGACTGGTTTCGGCCGATGATGACGAGCTCTGCGCCTTCTGCTGCGGCCTTCTCGGCAATTGCGCGGCCCATGCCACTGGTGCCGCCGACCACGATCAGCTTGCGTCCTTCAAAAGTCATGTTGTTCTCCTTGGTTCCGGGGCCTGGGGTTCAGGCGGTCTCGTAGATTCGGATCTCGGGTTCGGCCTTCAGCAACGGGGACAAGGCCCCAACGACGTCCTCGTCGCGCACAAGCAGCTCCTTGCTGGCGGCGCCGGGCACATTGTCGAGGAAGGGCTGCTTGTACCGGGCGTAAACGCCGGCGGCGGTGGCGCGATCGCGCTCATCGACGACCAGGGTGATCTGCAGGAAGGCCAAGGCTTGCTCCGTTTCGTGCTGGTGGACCGCGGCCTGTTGATGCCGCATGGCTTCTACGCTACGAGCGGGGCCGGGTTCAGCGGTAGATGGGCAGAGCGAATAGAGCCATAGGGAATGTGTATGGCCAGAGGCGGCTGTCGGCTTTCAGGCCGACGGCTGGACGAGCCGGTCAGCGAGGTCCTCGAGCTCGTTGGCGATGGGGGAAGCAGGATTCCAGACGGTCTCGTAGAAGATCTCCAGGACGCTGCCGTCAGCGTCGAGGACTTCCCGGTGCGGGGCGTTGGGGGAGGCGAGCTTGGATTTCGGCAGCATGGCTGAGCCGAGGCCGAGGTGGGACCATTCTTCAAGGACCCGGTAGCTTCCAGCCTCCCCGGGATAGGCGGAGATGTTGAGCTCGTTGTCGGCAATGAGGCTGCGGGTAAAAGTCGTCAGCCCGCAGGTGTCGGGCAGCAGGATCAGCTGCCGGCCAGTGAGATCGTCCAGGCGGGCGGGGCCCTCGCCGGGGCGGGGCTCGATCAGTACCAGTGGCTCGGAGTCGATGACCCGGTGGGCATAGCGTGGCATGGGCTCGACGGAAGGGACAACAATGAGGTCGAGGTCTCCAGCGACGAGCGATTCGCGCAGCTCACGCATATTCGCCTCGCGCAGGACCAATTGGCGACGGGCTTCCTGCTCCGGCTGGTCGCAGACCGCCCGGTAGGCGCTGACTACGAGCTTTGGGTCGATGAGGGGCGAGACGCCGACCCGGATCGTTTCCGGTGCAGGCGTATTCCAGCGACCGGCCTCGGTGTGCACATCATCCAGCGCGACCAGTGCGTGTTCGATGCGTGGCAGCATGGCTTTCCCGAAGGCAGTGGGCGTCACGCCGCGAGGCGAGCGGTCGAACAGTTTCTGCCCTAGTGCCGCTTCGAGCTTGGCGATGCCGTTGGACAATGCTGGCTGGGTGACGCCGTAGGACTTCGCCGCAGCGCTGAACGACCCGGTCTCCGCGACTGCCCGTACATAGCGCATTCCTTCGGTGCTTAATTTATCTGCCATACACACATGTTATCGCTGGATTCACGTTTGTGGTCTACTGTCGACCGGCAAAGACTCGTAGTCTGCTCTAGTGGAGCAGTTCTGGACCGAGGGAGATCACAGTGGAATGCACGGCGACGATGATGCGCGTCCATGCGCCCGGCGGCCTGTTGGCCGCTGACCGGGTCGAGGTCGGTTCTCCTCCGGAAGGATGGGTGGCGATCGACGTCGTTGCCAGCGGTGTGTGCCGCGCCGACCTCGGCACCGCAGCCGCAGAGCACGCTTCGGGGCCTGTCACGCCCGGGCACGAAGTCGCGGGCGTAGTCTGCGAGACGGGCTCGGGCGTTGAACGCTGGCGGGCGGGCGACCGGGTGGCCGTGGGATGGTTCGGAGGCAGCTGCGGGCGGTGCCCTGCCTGTCTTTCCGGAGACGTCGTGCACTGCCCTGAGCGGAGGATTCCCGGCGTCAGCTACCCAGGCGGCTGGGCCAGCCGCTTCCTCGCCCCGGCCAGTGCACTGGCGCACATCCCAGACGCCCTGGACTTCGTCGACGCCGCTCCGATGGGCTGCGCAGGCGTCACTGCGTTCAACGCAGTCCGGGGCGCTGATGCACCTGCTGGCGGCAGGATAGCGGTCTTCGGCGTCGGCGGGCTGGGGCACCTGGCGATCCAGTTCGCAGCGGCCATGGGCCACGAGGTAACCGCCGTGGCGCGCGGTCCCGAACGGGAACAAGCTTCGATCGCCCTGGGCGCTTCCGCATATATCGACAGCGAAGCCACGCCAGCGGGGAAGGCGCTGCGTGAGGTCGGTGGTGTTGACGCCATCATCAGTACCGCCTCGTCGACCGCGCCCGTCGCGGAGCTGATCACAGGACTGCGTCCGCACGGACGGCTCGTCCTGGTCGGCGTCGATGCCGGCACGCTCGACCTGCCGGTTGCCCCCATGGTCGTGCACGCGCTGTCCGTGACCGGGCATCTGACCGGAAGCCCCGCTGACACTGAGCAGGCCATGGCCTTCGCCGTGAGGCACGGCATCCAACCGACCACCCAGACCTTCCCGCTCGAACAAGCGCAGAGTGCACTTGATGCACTGCGTGAAGGAAGGGCGAGGTTCCGCCTCGTTCTCGAGACCAGCCTCGACAATGCGGGAGAACGCCCATGACCTCCATCCAAACACTGGGCAGCCACCAACGGGACCGGCTCCAAAAACGCACCTTGTCCGTCCTGGTCATCATGCAGATCGTCGGCACAGTCGGCGTCGGTGTCGCACCCTCGATCGGCATCCTCCTCGCCGGCGAAATCACCCAGAACGAGGCCTGGGCAGGACTCGCCCGCACTGCAAGCACGCTCGGAGCGGCCCTCATGGGTGTACCACTGGGAGCCCTTGCTGCCCGCCGCGGACGCAGATTCGCGCTCTCCAGCGGGTGGTGGGTCGCCGCTGCAGGCAGTGCCCTGCTTGTCCTGGCGGCCCAGCGCGGCCTCGTGTTGCCCCTTTTCATCGGCTTGTTCCTCATGGGAGCCGGCCTGGCCGTCAGCCTCCAAGCGCGCTTTGCCGCCACCGATCTGGCCGAACCGCGCCGCCACGGCCGTTCCCTGGCCCTCATCGTGTGGGTCGGCACCATCGGCTCGGTCCTCGGTCCCAATCTCGCCGTGCCCGGACGGCTCATCACCGCCGCCACCGGCCTCAGCCTCTACGCCAGCGCTTTCCTCATCGCCGCCGTCTGCATGGCGGTTGCCGGGCTTGTCTCCTTCGCGCTGCTACGACCGGATCCGCTCCTCGAGTCCCAGCGGGATGCCGATGCTCCGGCTGCCGGGCACTGCCAACCCGGTGCCTTCGCGATGTTGACGGCCGAGCTGCGCGTCAACGCAGCGGCCCGGTACGCGGTCTTCGCCGTCGTGTCCGCGCAGATCGTCATGGTAGCGATCATGACCATGACCCCGGTCCACCTCACCCACCACGGAAGCTCGATCGAGATCGTCGGGATGACCATCAGCCTGCACATCCTGGGCATGTATGCCTTCGCGCCCGTGGTCGGCCAACTCACAGACCGCCTCGGCCACCGTGCCTCCATCCTCATCGGCCTGCTGATCTTCCTGGTCTCCCTCCTCCTCGGGGCAGCCCGCCCGGACGACACTGGCGGGATCATCGCCTCGCTGATCCTGCTGGGTCTGGGCTGGTCGTTCGTCAACGTCGCCGGGTCGGCGTTGTTCAGCTCCGTCGTCTCCTCCGAGGCGCGCGCGGCCTCCCAGGGCGGCGTGGATGCCCTGTCCAACCTTTGCGGCGCGATCGCCGCCTTCGCCGCCGGCCCCTTGCTCGCCGCGACGTCCTTCCCGTTCCTGTCCATCCTCGCGATCTTCGCTCTGGTCCCGCTCGCGGTCCTGGTCGTCGCCCGCGCCCTGCACCAGGGAGCCCAGCCATGAGTGTCGAACACGATCCCCGCCACGTCGACGTGGTCGTCGTCGGAGCAGGAGCCTCCGGCCTTGCCGCCGCCGTATCCCTGGCCCAAGCGGGGCTGTCCGTCGTCGTCCTCGAAGCACGGGATCGCGTGGGAGGCAGAGCCCGATCCATGGAAGTTGCCGGGGGAGCGATCGACCTCGGGGCCACGTGGTTCTGGGCGAACGAACCCCGCATCCAAGCGCTGACCGCGCAGCTGGGACTGCGCACGTTTCCGCAGTATCTGGACGGCGACGCGATGTACGAGGGCACACAGGTCCAGCGCCTGGACGGAAACCCCGTCGATGCCCCGGCATTGCGGTTCGCCGCCGGCGCGCAGGGAATGCTGGAAGGGCTGGTCCGCCGTCTGCCGCAGGGGATCCTGCACCTGGCAGAGCCCGTCGCATCGATCACCGTCGACGCGGGCGGCGCTTTCGTGAGCACCGACCTGGGCGGGTACCGGTGCGAGCATGTCATCCTGGCAGTGCCTCCGGCGCTGGCCGCGCAGCGGATCGCGTTCTCGCCCCCGCTGCCTGAGAGCATCCGGCGGATCGCGGAGGACACCGCGGTGTGGATGGGCGGCATCGTGAAGGCCGTAGCAGTATACGACCGGCCGTTCTGGCGGGCGGCCGGACTTTCCGGTTCCGCCATTAGCCACGTTGGCCCCTTCCGCGAGTTCCACGACCACAGCGGCACCGAGGGAACACCGGCGGCCATCTTCGCCTTCGCCCCGGCCGCCAGTTTCCCGGAACACGACCAGCAAGGCATAGCAACCGCCTTCCTCGACCAGCTGACGACGCTCTTTGGCCCTGACGCCGTCCACCCGCGAAGCATCCACGCCGTCGACTGGAGCTCCGAGCGATTCACCCAGCCCACGGGCATCGCCGCAGCCGATACGAGCCGTTACGGCCATGCGGCCTATGGCCAGCCTGTCCACGGCAGCATTCACTGGGCGTCCACCGAGACGGCCACTGCCTTCGCTGGCCACCTCGAGGGCGCGCTCCGCGCAGGGCTTCGCGCCGCTGAAACGATCCAGGTTCAGGTACTGCCCAACCGCCGATCTAACTCCCTCCAGCCACCCGATGAAAGAGAGAACCTCCTTGCATAACTATTTCAAGCCGCTGTCCGAGTTGCTCGCCGAATACGATCGAGCGTTGGCTTACACAGAGGATCTGTGGCGAGACCTCGACCCTGACGAGGTCCTCTGGCGACCGCATGAAAACTCGTCGGCGATTGGCTGGCACCTTGGCCACCAGGCTCATGTCGCCCATTTCATGGTCCGGAACCTCACCGCCGCCGAGCCGAGTCCCGACCCTGAGCTCGACGGGATCATGGATTCTGCCAACCCCGAGCAGTTCCGGGGCACCTTGCCTACCATCGACCGTCTGCGTTCCTTTCGCAAGACTGTCGCCGAACGCGTCCATGACCGCGTTGGCGCCATTGCAGCCGGAAACGTCGCAGCAACCGATCAGCTCACCGTCGTCGCCGGCCATATGCTCACCGCGATCATCAACCACGAGTACCAGCACGACCAATGGATCGCCGAAGTCCGCTCCCAGAGCCTCGGCCACTATCTGCCGGAGGACCCTGGTAGTGAGTCCCTCTGCCGGGTCGATGGCTACCTGCTGCTCAACCCCTTGCGCTGAGTACGCCGGAAGCCTTCGAACCTACTGGCCATCCTTCGTCGCACCAAGCGGTCTGGAGGGGCGATGCTCGTTGACGAACTGATTGATGAGGGGTAGACCGCCGATTTAACCTACTAGATGGTCAAGAACGAAGTGTTTCACCACAGGGCTTTCACCCGGAGGGTGGCGGCGCTTACCGCGGTGATGGAGTTGATTGAGATTTGGTTACGAGCTGAAGATCCCACATTCAGCTGATGGCAGGATTAGTCCTTGGATGATTCTGGAAGAGATTGGCAGCGAGAAAGGAATTCTCTAGTCTTTGCCGCTTGAGGTATTTAGAGAAGTTCAACGATCGTTACTCAGAAAGATGACAAGCTCGACATGCCAGTCGTGATTCTCATGGCTTCGTTGATGGAGTTTTTCCTTCAGAACCTCTCCGAGGCCAAGCGACGAATAAACTTCAATGTTGTATGCGGTACTTACTGGGAGATACTCCATAATGGGAGCCGAATCGACGCGTCGCGTAGGATGCATCATGCCAACCTACAGCACGTCCAGCAGACGCCACTGAGATACCCTGCTCCCGCAGTAATAGTGCCATTCGTTCGGCTCGCAATTGGTTTAGGTAGGCCATCGGAGAAGAACCAGTGTCTCGTTGGAATAGACGAGTGAGATGGGATGCGGAGAACGAGACTGCACTTGCTAGGCGCGCGATGGTCCATGCCGTATCCAGATTTTCACGCATTAATTGCTGCACTATCGATATCTCGGCCGACGGTGATCCTAGACCTGCAAGTGAAGAACGATCTTTCGACTTCGCGATAGAGCTATCTAGTGCATCGAGTACGCGGTAGAAGTAGCTAAGTTGCCCGAAAATACCTTGTCGTCCAAAGGCGATTTTTGAATCAGCCAGATCGCACAACTCCGCGAACTCTGAACGTCCTAGTTTTCGACTGGTGACCTGACCGGGAGCGCGGATCTCATCTAAAGTGCTGTTTGTGCTGTTTGCGGGCAGGTGCTGTTGCAGCAACTGGGTCGACACGTATAGAAGTGATAATTGCAGAGAGCTGTGGTTTTTGTAGGAATGCCACGAGCTGGGCCCCAACGTCAGCACTGAACCGGGCTCCAAGACCAGAGAAGTGTTCTGCGTGATGTGTTGTGCTGACCCATCGCGGACAAGAACGATCTCAGCAAATTCGTGCCCGTGGGCCGCTAGGTCTGACTCATGATACGAGTGTGCCGTATGGACCAATGTGTCTTTGGTCGGAAATGTTTCAGCATGAGTGGAAGTGTACGAGACGTTCTTCATCGGGTGATCGCCGAGACTGCACCACTTTGGGAGGCGTGTTGGGTCATTACCGCGGTGAGATGCTCCCTTGTTGCGGCCAAGGCTTTGATGCCTTCGCCAGCACGGATGGATTCAAGAATCGCCACGTGCTCATCAACGAAAGAGACTAACGGCTGATGATCTGAGATCTCTCTTAAAGATCTCGCGGTACCTTCTTCTAGGGCTCGATACAGCTCTAAGAGCACCGGGTTGGCAGCCGACTCCACGACGGCAAAATGGAACTTGGCAGAGAATAAGTTGAGCTTCTCGGCATCGTTGTTCAGGGCTGCATGACGAGATTTTTCAAGGAGATCGGCCATGGCATTAAGGTCGTCTGGAGTCGCGCGAGTTGCGGCGAGCTCCGCTGCTTCAGCTTCGATGGCAAGACGCGCTTCAAGAACATAAGAAAGATGTTCGTTATCCAAATAACGATTCAAGACGGTGTTGAGCTCGCTGGATGCGCGGACGAAAGTGCCACTGCCTTGGATCGTTTCTAACATACCCACATGTACAAGAGCTTGAACGGCTTGGCGCAAAGTGACACGGCTGATTTTGTACTGTGTCAAAAGTTCGGCTTCTAGCGGTAGCCGCGAACCGATGGGCCACCTCCCGCTACTGATATTCTCCTGGAGAATTTCAATGACCTGCGGGACAAGTGTCGAACGTTTCGGCATGGTGGGGGTCTCCGACATGTTAGCCTCCAGCTAGGGAAAGGGATGCTTAATAATTTAGCACTGGTTGCTGGAGATCGAGTCCTTATTGACTACGCACAGTATTCAGACTTGTTCGGATGGGCCACCGAATGGAAAAGCAAGGGTAAGAATCAACTTTTTGGAAGGAGAACCAAGCACCAGGCTTGTGCAGGGTAGTTTTCGATGTCGTCTGTCTGTTACGCAACCGATGAGTAGGCTATTCCTGGTGTGCGAAGGTCTTTGATGAAATGAACCCTTTCGTATCGAAGAGCACATGAGTGATGGAATCAAAGAAAGGCATAGGCAGATTCGATTCTGCCTATGCCTTATCTCCTGTAGTTCTTAGCTGTTGAATAAAATCTGTATGGTACTGCTCACTTCGTATGGTTTCGATTACCGCGATGAGTCTCCGGAGAGAAGAACGTAGCCGCGATCGTAACGGCGCTCAGTGCCGCGATGAATAAACCAATTACCCAGCCTTTTCCTCCGGTCATGTCTAGAAGTAGCACCGCAATGACCGGGGAGAATCCACCGGAGATAGTGGAAGCTACTTGACTCCCAAGCGAGGCGCCCGTGTATCGGTGTTCAGGTTCGAAGAGTTCCGTCATGAAAGCTGCCTGCGGACCGTACATGAGGTCGTGAAAAATCATGCCGATAACTATTGCGGCGCAAATGATGATCGCGCTGCCGGAGTCCATCATAAAGAACAATGGAATGGCAAAAACTCCAGAGAGGACTGCGCCAATTAGGTAAACTCTCCTACGTCCAAACTCATCAGAGAACCAGCCTGACAACAGGGTTGTGCACAGACTTACACCTGAGGCGACCAGCACCCCAATGAGTGCAACATATCGGGGAAGCCCAAGCGAAGTTGAAACGTAGGTCAGTGAGAACACCGTAAGTATGTAGAAGAGCGAGACCTGGGATATCTTGATGCCGATTGCTAGAAGAACCTGTCGCCATTGCCGACGTAGAACCTGTACAAGCGGGAAACGTGCGACCTTTCCATGCTCCTGAACTTTCTTGAAGTCGGGTGTTTCTTCCATTTTGAGGCGGATTACGAGACCAACAACAATCAACACCGCGGAACTCAAGAATCCCACACGCCATCCCCACGCCATAAAGGCTTCCTCTGTGAGGGTAAAGTTCAGCGTAGTGAAAACGCCGTTTGCCAAGAGTAATCCGACTGGAGCTCCTACCTGAGGCCATGCGCCGAAGAGTCCTCGTTTCTCCTCCGGAGCATGCTCCACGGCCACCAGGACTGCTCCTCCCCATTCTCCGCCAAGTCCGATCCCCTGAATGATGCGCAGGGTCAAAAGGAGCAAAGGAGCGCCCATGCCAATAGCCTGATGGGTGGGGAGGGCTCCGATAAGGGTTGTAGCTACACCCATGATTAACAGGGAAGTGACGAGCATGGCCTTCCGGCCAACACGGTCGCCGAAATGCCCCATAATGATCCCTCCGAGAGGGCGAGAGACGAACCCAGCGGCGTAGGTTAGGAGCGCCAGTAGAGTTCCTGTCAAGGCTGACTCGGAAGGGAAGAAGAGCTGAGGAAATACTAGAGCTGCTGCGGTTCCATAAAGGTAGAAGTCGTACCATTCAATCGTGGTCCCGACGAAGCTCCCGAAACGTGCACGCCGTTGCATGCTCTTCTTAGAAGCGAGTTCCAGTTCGGTGGTGGTCATGAGATATCCATCCGTTAAGTCAAAGGATAACCTTTGCCTGCTGTAGGTGTGTGACGCTACTGAGCGTCTTGAGAAGGCTAGTGCCAAGCGTGATGAGGGAAAATGAGATGCCAGCTCAGATGGCGACTAAGTCTGTTTATAACTCGGTCTTGAGATCTGTACGCATCAGCCAGGGCTATGCAGAGTCGTCCGTTCGTGAAATCTATTTCTTAGGAATCTGCGGTGCGGGGAGTGGCCCATGATCTCGCGCGGATTTCTTACCGGATGATTTCGCGCGAGACCATACACTCTAAAGCTGAACTCTAATTGGAGATAGCCTTTTTTGTTGTAGTTCTACAGTAAAGACGTAGAAACAAGTGGGGATTTGGTACGCCTAGTTCTTCTTCTGAGCGATGGCCTCAACTTCGAAGACGAACTCTTCGTGCACTAGACCTGCCACAATTAGCAAAGTGTTCGGGGGATAGATGCCATTAGGGTAGATTTCGGCAAAGATCTCTTTTCGCAGCTTCATGAAATGTGGAATCGTCTCGCGACCAACGACGAACGTAGTGAACTTGATAATGTCCTCAAAGCCAAGGTCCGCAGCAGCCAACGCTGTCTTGAGATTCTTAAAAGCGCCGCGGATTTGGCTTTCTGGGTCTTCCCCGTCGGTACCAAATTGACCTGCAATGGCTACGATGTTGTCGGCGACGGCCACGGGTGAGTAATCGCCAAACTTCGAAAGGCCTTCGATGGTGGGGATGTATTGGATCGGCATTGAGTGCTCCTTGCTGGTTGCTTAATGATCGTGTCCCGCGATCAAAAATACGTTCGTTGGGAATTACTGAACTTCGTTGCGTTGCGTGCCGAGACCTGTGATTGAGATTTCGACGACATCGCCGGTTTGAAGAAACTTTGGAGGATCGAATCCAATGCCGACACCTACCGGTGTGCCGGTAGCGATGATGTCGCCTGGGAATAGGGTGATTCCAGCCGAAATGGTCGAAACTAATTCTGGAATGTCAAAGATCAGGTCACGAACGTGAGCATCTTGGCGAGCTTCACCATTAATCCACGATTGCACGCGTAGGTCTTCTGGATCTGGAACTTCATCCTTTGTGACTGCGTACGGTCCCATCGGGCAGTGGGTGTCCAATGATTTACCTAGTAGCCATTGTTTGTGAGTACGCTGCAGATCACGGGCGGTGAAGTCATCAATGATGGTGTAGCCCCATACATGATCGAAAGCTTCTTCGCGGGTAATCCCGCGGCCGCCGCGGCCGATGATGATGCCGAGCTCAGCTTCATAGTCGAGCTCGTTAGTAACGTTTGGGTGAGATTCGATCTTGTCGTACGGACCGGATACTGAGGTGGTGGCCTTGGAGAAAACAACCGGAGCTTCAGGCAGACTTTCTGAACGGTCCGGCGAATCGTATCCGGAACGGCCGAATTCCACAACATGCTCGCGGTAGTTTTTTCCGACGCAGAAGATGTTTCGTTGAGGTGCCGGGATCGGCGCACAGAGTCTCACGCTGTCTAGAGGGAAAGTCGGCAATGAATCCAGGTCTTCATCGATCTGTTCTAGACCAGACCAGGCTTCAATGACGTGAAGCAGATCCGCGCCTTCAGGTAGGCGGTCGCTCAGATCGTGTACGACCCCTTGAATGGGGTCTGCCAGGCCGACATGGATGCGTTCCGAGTCGACGGAGAATGAAACAAATTTCAAAATGAACCAATCCTTACCAATTGAACCAAAGCTAACGATGAAAAGCCTAACCCCCCTTGCCTGTGGGATTCAATACCTTTTTATTGGGAATTTTTGGTAGCTTATTGGTCCAAATTGGTTCATCCTGCTATTCTAGTCTTATGACAGGTGCGGATCAGGCTCTCCGAGCGATGCTTCAAGACGGTATTGCAGCCGGTACTTTTCGTGCGGGTGCCAAACTACCGACCGAGCGAGAATTAGTTGAGATGCTTGCCGCATCACGTCCGTCCGTGAGGAAGGCACTATCGCAACTAGAGCGCGAAGGACTAATAACTCGACAGGTGGGTCGTGGTACTTTCCTGACCAGTACCATGTCGCCTGATGCGGTCCCGGTGGATTCTAGTCCTGCAACGATTATGCAAGCCAGACTGGTCTTTGAGCCTTCGATAGCTTCGACTGCCGCGCTGACTGCGACGGCAGTCGATTTGGAAACCCTGGAACGATACTTGAATGAGGGTGGCAAATCTGCGGATTTTGAGTCTTTCGAATCCTGGGATGCAAAATTACATCGTGCCATTGCGGTCGCGACCCAAAACGACCTACTGATTCGGATGTTTGACGTGATGAACGCTGCGAGGGACTTGCCAGTATGGGGGCTGAGAAAGCGGCAGACGTCGACGCCGGAGCGCCGACGTCAATACCATCATGAGCATGAGCAGATACTCAAAGCCCTGCAGGATCGAGACCCAGAGGGTGCGGAGCATGCCATGCGGGTGCACCTGCGTCAGGTCGGGGATGCGCTAAGCGGAGGTGCATAATGATAAGACTTCTCAATACCGAAGGGTGAAAATCAAAGCAGAAAGCTATTTGGCCTTTTCCGCTCAACGAAGTCAAATTGTCTGCTGCTTCTAGTCGTTGCAGGAATTTTCTTGATTCGGTGAGGTTCATCGATCCTTTAATTCATATCCCAGTCCGCAAACGAAATGATTAGAACCTCGTGGCCAACGCACAGAAATTATGGCGCCAAATAAGAACGGTGGTTGGACGAGAACTGCGGACGCCTCAAGTGAGCTCGCACTTAAGCTGGAGTTCCTTGTAGATCCTTTCGTAGCTAATCTGTTTGTGACCACTCAACGTCCGTGCATCTGCGCATTCGGAGAACTTTGGAAATGTGGCCTAGGGCTGGGGGTGACGAGAATCGTAAGCGCCAAACCCCGGACGTAGCCGGAGCAGTACACCAGCTATCGCCATGATCATCAATCCTCCCGCGACGGCTGGTACCCAGAGCGTGAAAAGTGATGCGAGGACTCCGAAGTACAAGGCCCCTAGTCGAGGTCCGCTAGTTACGACAGTCATGAAGATACCTTGTAAACGACCTCGATAAACATCCGGTGTAGCTTGTTGCATCATCGTGGAACGGAAAATGCTGCTGATGTTGTCTGAGGCGCCAGTTAGTGCGAGGGCGATACACGCGGCAACGATCATCACCACATTCGGATGAGTGGCATCCACGGTTTCCGGCGCAAACCAACCAAGGTGAGCACCCAAGAGGGCGAGTCCAAAGAGCATCGTGGCTAGTCCGAAAGCCTGCACTGCCCGGGTAATTGCTATGCCATGGCGGGTGATGCCGGAGAGTCGTCCGGAGACAAGGCTGGAGAGAAAAGTTCCGATGGCAACTGCTGCGGTGAGAATGCCGGTCGTTATTTCTCCGCCACCGAGTAATACAACTCCAACTGCCGGGAAAATTGCCACAGGGCTACCGAAGACCATCGCTATGATGTCCAAGAAGAATTGAGCGCGCAAGTTCGGCGCGGTGCGTAGAAAACGCAGTCCATCACGTAGCGATTCAAGTCCCGGACGTGTGGTAACACCGCCAGGAAGTAACCGGGGAAGGGTCCATAGGCCAAGGAATAGGGATAGCATTAGCAGCACATCAATGGTGTAGGTCAGAGGGTAGCCAAGAAGTGCAACGAGTGCGCCCCCGGCTGCCGGTCCAGCCATAACCATGATTCCTATAGAGATACCATTTAATGCGGCTGCGGGGGCGATCAGTTCGGGGCCAACCAGTTTTGGTGTCATCGCGGTCTTGGCTGCAGAGACCACAGAATTTGAACACGAGATAACGATGGACAGTCCGTATAACCATGCCTCGTTCACGTGACCGGTCCATGCGACGGTGGCCAGGCTGACGGTTGCAATCCAAGTAATGGTGGCACTGATCAGTGCGACGCGCCTGCGGTCGAAATAATCAGAGAGCATCCCGCCGTATAGTCCAGCGAAGATCATTGGTACGAGGCCTGCGAATGCGATCATTGCCACGGCCAGGGTGCTGGATGTCAGGGCATACATATGCAGCATGACCGCGGTGACTGTTAGTTGGCCGCCAAGTCCGCCTAACATAGACCCAATCCACACACGGGCAAAATCAGGTCGTTGGGTGAGCGGCCGAAGATCGACAAGATGGCTTCGGGAAGAGATATTTGTAGTCATAGTAGTTTCTTTCAGCGACATGCTGACATGTCGAAGTGCTTGTTTGTTGCGCCACCGATGAACCTATTGGAACAACGGACGTTTTCGTTTAGGAGACCGAGCATTTTGTGTGTTGTCGTAGTCTTCTCATGTGTTCAGGGCTGGGGAATTGCGGAGGCAATGTATCCAGCCTGAGGAATCTCATAAGCTCATCCCGCGTTTTGTCCGTCGCGCTTGCAAACCTAGATATAAAGCTAGATACGCTCCACCGAGGAGCCCTGTCACTGTACCGACTGGCAAGCTCAAAGAGGGCGTGGTATATGTTGCAAGGAAATCTGCACTCACCAGCATAACCGCACCTACAACGGCGCTGATTATCGGGTGGATGTTGCCGGGAGCAATCCATCTTGCGAGATGGGGAGCGGCCAAGGCGACAAATCCAATCGGCCCGGAAGTCGCGGTGGCCAACGCTGCCAGAATGGATGCTACGGCTGTTACGCCAATTCGGGTACGGGACACATTGACGCCGAGCGCGCTGGCTAGGTCATCGCCCATCCCCATGAGGACCAGCGGTTTGGTGAGGAGCATAGCTAGGGGTGCTACAAGCAGAATGGTCAGTGCGAGATAACTGACTCGTTCCCAATCTGCGCCATTGAGGCTTCCCACCAGCCATCGCGCAGCGTTTTCTGCGTTATCCACGTCGGCGCGCAACAACAGGAAGGAATTGACAGACGTCAACAAAGGTCCAATCGCAATGCCCGCCAGGACCAATCGTGTCGGGTTCATACGGTGCTTAGAAGCGATGGAAAAGACAATGAGGCCGGTGGCAAGTCCTCCGAGCAAAGCGCCAGTTGGTGTTTGAGTTTCTCCTGCGTGCAGAACTAAGATCACCAGCAAGGCACCGGTAGCGGCGCCGGCGTTTATGCCTATTACATCGGGGCTCCCCAGAGGGTTGCGCGTGAGCCCTTGAAACAAAGCCCCAGACATTCCAAGGCAGCTGCCCACCAGTATCGCTAACAGCAGTCGAGGAAGGCGCAACTGTAATAGCAGGTAATTTTCAGACCCACTGCCAGACCCAAAAAGAATGGATGTCAGTTGCTTTACTGTTAAAGGATGTCCAGTACCACCTAGAAGCGTAAAAATACCTATCGTTAGAAGAATCACCAGGACTGCGCAGAGCAAGCTCGTCCGCACGTGGGTGGAAGGTTGCATCGCACTGACATTGGGTATGTTTTTCATGGAGCAACCACCCGACGTTTGGACAAGATGATGAGGAATGCAGGGGCTCCGATGAATGCGGTGATGATCCCGGTTTGCACTTCTGCCGGTGCGGCAATCACGCGACCAATAATGTCTGCTGTCAGGAGCAGTACTGGTCCGAGAATCACTTGGAAAGGTAGCGTTCGGGCATGGGTTGCACCTAGTAAGGCTCTTGCGATATGAGGGGTTGCTAGACCTACGAAAGCAATAGGACCGCAGGTGGCCGTCGCTGCCCCGCAAAGAAGCGTGACCGACAACAGTGCACCTGTGCGGACCCACCCGGTGCGAGATCCTAATCCGCGGCTCATGTCTTCTCCTAGAGCTAGGGCATCCATCGAACGGCAAAGCGCGAACGCAAGGACGCTTCCTAGCAACAAGAAAGGTCCTGTCTGACCTAATATTTCTAGGGTCGGAACGTTGAGGGAACCGATAACCCAAAAACGAAACTGCTCATAGGTAGAACGATCGGCCAATGCAAAAGCAGAAACTCCCGCGCTTAATGCTGCGGAGATCGCGGAACCAGCCAACAGTAACCGTGCCGTGCTGGAAGAACGGTTTAATACTCCACCTAGCAGTGAAACGGCAATCGCTGCAAGGCCAGCTCCGCCCAGGGCAAACCATAGATAAACACGTGGAGAGCTAATTCCCAATACGCCGATGCTTAGCACCACTGCGACGGCGGCGCCTGAGTTCACCCCCAGAATTCCGGGCTCAGCTAGGGGATTTCGTGTCACCGCCTGTATTATCTCTCCAGCGAGCGCGAGTGCTGCCCCAACGGTGAAGCCGATAAGGGTTCGTGGAATGCGCAGTTTCCAAATTACTTCTGCGTTGTAGCCGGTTTCCTGGCCGATAAGAATGCGCCAGACTTCTGCGGGTCCGATAAGCGAGGTTCCAACAAACAGAGAAACTCCAAGTGCAAGCAGTAATGAGGTTGTACCCAACGTAAAGACCAACCGATATCGCCAATATGAGTTAGGTTTGCTGTGCGCTAAACCGGGGATACTGGGTCTTATCGGTTGCAAGACCGAAGCTGGCACTTAGTCCCCCTGAACGGCTTTCTCAATTTCTGGAACTAGGCGTTCTAAGGCGTATGGGATCGAGGTTACCGTTGATGCAGACATCGCCATCACGGTGTCTTCATCGGTTACTTCTACGATGCGTCCTTCTTTCACGGCGGAGAGCTGCTGAAAAGTGCTGGAGTTCGCGAATGCCTCTTGCGCCGCGTCGTTACCTTCCAAGACCACGATCACATCTGCCGTATCAAGCAAGTCAAGGCGTTCTTCGCTCACAGCGCCCCAAAACTCATCACCGGTGATCTCTGCTGCTTCTTTAGTAGCTCCGAAACCAAGCGAATCCATAAAACGACCCCGATTATCTGTTGGCGCATACACCCCAAACTCGCCGTTCATCGAGATCACTGTGACGGCAGTGAGCCCCTCCCAATCGGGATGTTCAGTAACCGCATCGGCGAAGGCATCCTTCGCCTGAGTGACGAGCTGCTGAGCTTCGTCCTTCTTGCCGACAGCTTCTCCAACTTGAACGGTGCGAACATCCCATGGAACCAGATATGCGTCTGTGTATCCTGCGACAGGTGCGACGGTTGCAGCTAGGCCCGAGAGTTTTTCGTAATCGGTTTGGGTCAGCTGGGTTCCGGTGGACAAAATGAGGTCAGGGTTCGTTGCAGCGATATCCTCGAAATTAAGTTCCCGGAAAGTTAATAGTTTTGGATCTGCACTGCCTAAGTCATTGAGCGACCATGGACCTACTCCTCGTTCCCAATCCGAGATCCACTGGGGAAACGCAACGGGAGTAATTCCGAGGGCTAAGAGCACGTCGGTGTCGGTGGTTCCAGTCACCACAATTCGTTCTGCAGGGGCAGGAATGACAGTCTCGCCAAACTGGTGTTGCATGGTGATCGGCCAGGTGCCGGACGGCTCGTTATGAGATGAAGTCTCGTTTTTCGCTGTGGTTGTCGAACAGCCTGCAAGAGCTAGGGCAAGTATTCCTGCGACAATGGGGCCAACAAAAGTGAGTCGCCGAGAAATCCGGAGATTAGTAGGGTGCATTTGAGAATATCCTCCAACTTAGGCATGGCTTACCTATTCACTTTAAAGGGATGCGGGCGTCGCCTTATAGGACAAATCCATCGGCCGGTTTCAATATCCTGCTCTATCAGGTTTCAGGCAAGAAATGCGCACGTTTCTGTAATATGATCTGCGCCACGTCAGAATCGATTTAAGTCATCAATTTGAGTCAGAGGGGCCGTCTGCTCGCATGGTGGTGCTTGCGGTTTGGGGAAATGAAGCGACGACAAAAGCGTAGATTTTGGCGGCGTGGCCATGCATAACAATTGGGTTGACGGCAACTCGGGATGAGGGGCCTCTGACCCACGCTGCCTTTCAGGCGAGTCTAGTCTGTGGTGGTGCTTGCTGGTTGGGTTGGGTGGCGGTCGTTCCGGCACGGTACTCCTGTTAGCACCAGCGCCGATGTAATATCCCGCTCAACGTCGGAATGGGGTTATGCCGCGTTATTGCCACGTGGCGGTGTGGTGCATTTCGATAGAGGTGGATAAGGGTGTGGGAGTGCTGCGGCAGAGTTGAGCGGCAACCTCGAAGCCAATCGTTTCGAGGGGCAGGGTGAGTTTGTTGGCGAACTTCTCTGCATTCCAGTGTGGGTCCGCTTCTGGGACCGTGTGGTCGGCGCCATTAACCAAGGGTGCCTCAATGGAACTAGGGTGGCGGGCGCGCGTGGTGCTGTTGGTGTTGCCATTAGCCGTCACCCTGTGCGAGTTCTTGAGCGCGCCAACGGGTCGTTGATTCTTTCTGGTGCAGCATGTGCCGCAGCAAAACCGCTTGGACAGGCTTTGGTCGTGTGCAGCGCCGTCGACGACACCTTTGATCCGATGGCTCGCCGAGCAGTATCAGTGGGGCGCTGCGAGCCGCTGGGACGGCGTGGATTTCCGTGGCGATCTTGGGGCTTGTTGCAGCCTACTGATCGTCAGCGCCTCCGGTCTATGTAATTCAACAATTGACATAGGGATGCTCTTTATCTTAATATCAAACTAATAGAGATGCTCTTATGTTCTTTGGAGGTACACATGCGTCCCATTACGATCTTCCGCGGATGGAGTCTGCCCGGGTGCTATGCCGCGATGCTGGTGATCGGCCTACTCATGTCGGTTTACGGGCCCATCGTCTCCGTTCTCCAGGGGCGGTTCGGCCTCAGCGCAGCTGCCGTGGGCGCGGCGCTGGGGACCCAGTCCTTCGCCGCGATCATCGGCGTGCTCATCGCGCAGCCTGTCCTGCGAGCACGCGGCAACCGCTGGACGATCATGGCCGCGATGGCGCTGATCGCCGTCGGTGGGCTCATCATCGCTGCCGCGCCAACCTGGCCGCTGCTGCTCGTCGGCACAGCGGTCGCCGGCCTCGGGTTCGGCGGCGTAGACTCGATGATCACCCAGCTGATTCTCGTCGGGTCCGGCGCGAAGGGACCAGGCCGGGCGAACATCGCCCACGCTTGGTTCGGCATCGGCACTGTCGCGGGCCCCGGCCTGGTCTACCTCGTCGGGCCAGAGGACTACTCGTGGATCTTTGCCGGGGCCTCGGCCCTCATGGTGCTTGCGTTACTCGGGGCGACGAGGCTCGAGCCGCGTCCCACTCCGGCCGAGGTTACCACCGCTGCGCACTCGGGCGACACGGCCCCTCTGCGCAGGCCCGCCCTGTTCGTGATCGCTATTGCGGCTTTCTTTGCCCTCTACCTCACGCACTTCGCCGTCCAGGCCGGGATCGGTAACTGGTCCCCGACCGTCCTACAGGAGCAGTCTGGCCTTCCGGCCCCGACCGCGACCCTGTTCGTCACCGGATTCTGGGCCGCGATGGTGCTCGGCCGCTTCGCGGCGGCCGCCCTTGCCCACCGCGTTACCGCGGGTGCCCTGGTTACGATCAGTTCGCTGGGACTCGCGGTCGCCGTCGCGGCTACGCTTCTGCCTGCGGCAGCACCCTGGGCGTACATGGTCGCCGGGCTCTTCCTCGGACCGATCTTCCCCACCGGGATGGCGTGGCTGACCCACAGCGGATACGGCCGCGGAAACAGCTTCGCCTACGTCATTGCCGGCTCCATGCTCGGTATGGCCTTCGCACCCAGTCTCGTGGGCTGGATCATCGAGAACCAGGGCAGCCAGTCAGCCCCACTCGTGCTGCTGTTCATTGCCGTGCTCGTGCTCGTCTCCAGTGCCGCACTGGTCGCGCTCATCGCCCGTGCCCGCAGGATCGACGCGTCGGCGCAGCTGGTTGCTGCCCGCGCGGGAGCCGCTGTAGATCGCTGATCGGGGGTTCTCGCGCGTCACGGTGGGCCGTGGGCCTGCCGCGACGCGCGAGAGTCTCGGCACCGGGAGAGGCATGGTGTGGCTGGGTGTGCGATGCCGGGTCACCAGTCAGTCGAATCGGCGGCCTTGAACGCGCCGGGCGTCTGGCCCATGATTCGACGGAAGGTGTCGATGAACGCGCTGGGCGTCGACCATCCGCATTCCTGGGCCACCTGGGTGACCGTGTGGCCCTCGGCGAGCCGAACCATAGAGGCGAATAGGCGTGCTCGGGTCCGCCATTGCGGGTAGGTCTGCCCGAACTCGGCTTTGAATAGCCGTGCGAGGGTCCGTTCGCTGACGTGCACGGATCTCGCTAGGCGGGGCAGTGTGTAGACGTCCCCGAGGTCGTCCTGGACGAGCCTGCACGCCTCGCGCAGCCTCGGATCATTGGGCTGGGGCAGGCGCAGGCCGGTCACCGGAGTTCGTCGCACCCGATCGTTGAGGACGCATTCGAGGTGTGCGACTTCCTCCTCTGACAAGGCTGGATCGGTCACGGCTTTGAGCACCTCGTGCAACAGCGCATCGACGGCCACGACCTCCGGTCCCGCGAGTCCGCGGGCGACGAGGCCGGGGCCGGCGGAGTTGAAGAGGTGGAGGAGCGTGTTCCCGTAAGTGCGGTGCTCGTGTTTGACGCCAGCGGGGATGAGGAACGCCCTGCCGGGGGAGGCGACCCAGACGCCGTGACTGGTGTGGATCGCCATCAGCCCGGTGCTGACGTAGACCAGCTGGTCCTCGTCGTGCCAGTGTGAGGCGATATGCACGCCGTCCGGGTACCGCTCCGTGCGTGCGCCTACGTGTGGTCGATGAGGCTGCTCGGGCAGCACTGGGGCGTCGATGTCGGAGGCCTGCGACTTCACGGACATGGTGCTCCTCCCAGACTCTTCGTGAAGGCCGAAGATTATTGGCAGATTTCCGATACTTAATGTCTTTATATCAGAAGAACTCCGAATGGACTAAGGGGAGGATTGGAACCATGGACAAGAATTTAGACCAAATCGTGGACACGTCGCCCGGCCCGGAGACCTCCCCAGCAAATAAACACGCCGCACTGTTGACCGTTGCACTGTTCGTCACCGGGTTCGGGCTGCGCACGGCGGTCGCCAGCCTCGGCTCCGTCCTGGGCAACATCCAGGATTCCTTCTCCGCAGGTAGTGGGGGACTGAGTTTCCTTACGACGCTGCCCGTCCTGTGTTTTGCCATGGCGGGTATTGCCGTCCCGTTCCTCGCTCGCAAGATCGGCCCGCACCGCGGATTGCTGATCGCATTGGCGGTCTCGGTCCTCGGCCTCGTGGCTCGCGCGCTGACTGACAGCTTCGCCATCTTCCTCTTGCTGTCCACTGTCGCGCTTGTCGGTGCAGCGGTGGCGAACGTGCTCCTGCCCTCTCTGGTGAAGACGCACTTCCCCGACCGCGTAGGGCAGAAGACCTCGGTCTACGTCGTCGCACTCAGCCTCGGCACGATGGCCTCGGCCGGGCTGACGGCCCCGATCGCCGGCATAGGGTCGGACGGATGGCGGTGGGGCGTCGCCGTTTGGGCGATCCTGCCGGTCCTGGCCGCGATCCCATGGCTGCTCGCCCGCCCCTGGCCGGCTCACGCCTCACCGGACCAGCCCACACGCCATGCCCGACGCCCGTCGGCTCTGGGCATGCTTCGCAGCCGCACTGTCGTCGCGCTGACCTTCTTCTTCGCCTCCCTGTCAGCTCTGGCGTACATCGCGTTCGGCTGGTTCGCCTTGTACCTGCAGGATCTGGGTATCGAGGCCGGCGTCGCCGGAACCATGGTCGCCGTCCTCGCGGGCGTGAGCATGCCGGTATCGATTATCGTCTCGCGCGTCAACCCGCGGCGCTTCGGCACGGTCGTCATCGTCCTCGCCGCGTGTTTCGCCGCGTCCCTGATCGGTCTTGCAGTCGCGCCCGCGGCGGGATCCTGGGTATGGATGATCCTCTTCGGCATCGGCAACGGCCTCTTCTCGCTCAGCCTCGCCCTCATAGGACTGCGCGCCCGCACCCCCGCCACGACCGCCGCCGTCTCCGGTGTCGTCCAGGGCATCGGGTACCTAGTCGCCGGGGCCGGCCCCCTCCTGTTCGGGTTGCTCCATGCCTGGACCGGCGCATGGACCGCGTCGCTGGCACTGCTGTTCGTCCTCGTCGGGGTCGCCGCAGTCAGCGGCTTGGCCGCCTCACGCCACGGATTCATTGACGACGAGCTCCACCACACCTCCACGGCCACCCCTGTCCACGGTGAGGCCGCCCAGCGCTGACCGGACCGGCGACCAAGCCGGCAGGCGACCGATCCCCATCCCCGGTGCTCGGTCGGCTGCCGGCCCACACGCACACCCCACACTTCGAGCACGAGGAGAAGACCCATGGCATGGGCACGATTCGCCGGGACCCTGATCGACCGGCACAACGTCACCGAGAACATCTTCCGAGCCAACTTCGAGATCAGCACCGTGGCTCCCGGGCACGACTACTCGCCCTTGCGCGTCGGGGACGAATCCGTTGGCCTCTACTTCGCCCGTGACGGGGTCCTCCTGGGCACGCGCGAGACGACGGTGCCCGGCGCTCACGGCGGATGGGAGACGGTTGAGGACGAGGCGAACATGGGGAGGCGCAACCTGACCGTGCGCGCCTTCGACCCGGCCACCGGCGCGATGTCCATCGACGTCGCCCACCATGCCTCCGGGGTGGCCATCGACTGGTTCGACAGCGCCCGACCGGGCTGGAGGGTGCTCATGGCCGGGGCGAGGTCCTGGCACCGGCCGCCAACCGAAGCCTCAGGACACCACTGCCTGATCGCCGACCTCGCCGGGCTCCCCGCCCTAGCCCGCATCCTCGAGGGCACCGACCCGGGCATCGACGTCACCGCCGTCGCCGAGGTGCTGTCCCCGGGTGACCTCGACTACCTGCCGCCGCACCCGCGCCTGGACCTCGTCCCGCTGATCGGCTCCGGCAACGGCGTCACGGCCAGCCGCCTCGCCGACCACATCCAGCAGATGCCGGGCCTGGAGACGGCGTCGTACCACTGGATCGCGGCCGAGACAGCCCAAGTCCGCCACCTCAAGAAGCACCTCAGAGGACTCGGGGTCGACAAGTCCCAGTGCGTAGCCATCGGTTACTGGACTGATGAGACGCAGTGGTCCGAGCAAGCCTAACTGGGTCTGCTGAGGGTTTGGTTGACACCAAGGTTTACGCTGCCAGAGCGACAGACTCGATCACTTTAGCCTCGAATTGGATCGGGGTCATTTTCCCCAAACGTCGTTGCTTGCGCTTGCGGTGATACTTCCCCTCCAGCCAGGTCACGATCGCCAATCTCAACTGCCGACGGGTCGTCCACCAGCGGCGGTCCAACACGTTCTTCTGCAGCAGGCTGAAGAACGACTCCATGGCCGCATTGCCACCGGCTGCCCCGACCCGGCCCATCGAACCGACCAGCCCGTAGCGTTCGAGAGCCTGAGTAAATTTCCTAGACCGGAACTGGCTGCCGCGGTCGCTGTGGACCTTGACTCCACGAGGGTGGCCACGGTGCGCCACTGCCATTTCCACGGCGTTGACGGCCAGCTGGGCCTTCATCCTTGAGTCAATTGAATAGCCAACGATCCGGTTACTGAACACGTCTTTGATCGCACACAGGTACAGCTTTCCTTCGGTCGTATGGTGCTCGGTAATATCGGTCAGCCACAACTGGTTAGGCCGCTCGGCGGTGAAGTTCCGCTTCACCAAATCGTCATGCACCGGCGGACCGGCCGGGACGTGCTTGCGCTGGCGTTTGCTGATCACTGAGCGGATCCCTGCCTTGCGACATAACCGCCAGACTCGGCGCTCGGAGACCTGGTAGCCGGCGTCTTCCAGGTCATCGGCCAGCACACGGTACCCTCCCTCGGGGTCCTCCTCGTGAAGCTCGTGCAGCTTGCCAATCAGCTCCCGCTCTTCGATTTCCCGGTCAGAGACAGGGTTCTTCAGCCACTTGTAATACGCCTGGGTGCTGAATCCCAAGCCCCGGCACGTCACCGCAACAGGAATATGCTTCCTGCCTGTTCGAGCGGCTAATTCTTGGACGAGCGGGCCCATTATTTTGGGGAACGAATATGCGGCTGGGAGAGCTAGACTGCGGCCTTGCGCAGCACTTCGTTCTCCATTTCGAGCTCCCGGATGCGTTTGAGCGTCTGGGACATTTCCTTGCGTTCGTCAGCATCAGAGGCTGGGGTCATTCCGTGGGATTGGAATCTGGCATCGCGAACCCACGTTTGCCGAGCTGTTTTGGAGACTCCTAGGTCTGCAGCAACTTGCTTTTGGGGCATCCCCGATTCGACGAGCGCGACGGCGTCCTTCTTGAATTCGTCGGTGAAGATTCTTGGCATGGTTTTTTGTTCCTTCGTTTGAGCATAACCATAGCTGGGTTATGCGGTAGAAGTGTCAACCGAACCCTCAGCAGACCCCCTTGAACTTATTGCCGGGGCTGGACATTTTCTCGTGGACGGGAAACCAGCTGCCGTAATCAGGGTGCTCTTGGAGTTCTTGGATGGAACCCCTGAGAACTCGATGCTCGGCAGCCGTAAATGTTCGCCCGGGCCGACTGCGAATTAAACGTAGGGCTCCAAGAATTTGATCATCCGCTCCATCACCAAAGCGCGAGCTGCGGGGTCATGGGAACGCAACGAGCTGTCGGTAAACAGGTGCTTGTTCCCTGGATAGGTGAATAGCTGCGCTATGTCTTTACCCTCGCCCTTTACGAAGTTCTGCGCGGATTCCAGATCGCCTTCTTTGGCAAAGAAGGGATCCTCGTCCATGCCATGGATCTGCACCGGAACGTTGTGCGGCCAGGGGCCGAAGCTCCACTCGGCATCAAGATCCACAAAGGACTCCAGCAAGACGGCGGCCACTGCACCCTGCCGCTGCTGTGCGCATTGCTGGGCAAGGGCGGCGCCCCATGAGGTTCCGATGTACACCAGTTCTTCCGGGAGCTTGCTGAAGAGCTTCTCCACGCGTTCCTGGATCTTGTCTTCGGTCAGTTTGTTGGCCATGCGCATGCCAGCCTCGAAATCCTTGGGCAGCTTGCCCGCATAGAGGTCAATGGCGTGAACCGTATGGCCTGCGGCACGCAATTCGGCGGCCATTGCCTGGACCCCGGGAGTGAGCCCTTGGACGTGGTGGAACAAGACAATGGTTGCCATGAGAGTACTCCTGGAGTCATCTAGCGTTCGTCGACGAGGTTGTTGATGCGCTGGGGGATGTGCTCCAAGGCGGCATCCCAGCCCGGCATCTGGCTGTTGATTTCCACGCTGTAGCCTTCAACCAGCATGAACTCGGCACAGGTGAGGACTTCTTGCCCGGATTCGGTCTCGTAAATGAAAGCACGTTTGATATCGCCCCAGAGCAAGGTCGCCGACTGATCAATAACCAGACCGGTGTTTACTACTTCAACGGTGCGCTGGGGATAGGACATGTTCCACTTGCTTTCGAGATCCAGGGCGGTGTGCTTTGCTCAAGTCTAAACCTGTTGCACACCGCCTGCCGGCGATCAAACCGGGTTGGGATAGGACTTGCTCAGCGTTCCTCGGGCCGAAAGCTCCAGGAAGTAATCCAGGTTCAGTTGGGCCAGGAAGCTCTGATCGTGGCTGACTACCAGCAATGCACCGCGATAAGCTTGCAAGGCCTCGGCCAGCTGGCGAACACTATCAATGTCCAGATTATTCGTCGGTTCATCGAGGATGAGCAGCTGTGCCGTCGGCTCGGCCAGCAACAGTGTTGCCAGATATACACGGAATCTTTCGCCGCCGGAGAGCATTCCCAAACGTCGATCAGCACTTGCCCCGCGCAGCAGCAGCCGGGCGAGCATATTGCGAACCTGCCCGTTGCTTGCCGAAGGGGCTACTGCAGCGACATTGTCCATCGCGCTGAGCTGGTCATCCAAGCCGCCCAGACGTTGCGGCAGGAAGCCAACCCGGTCCAGATAGATTTCTCCTTTCAGTTCACCGCTGGCGGGTTCGCGGGAAATCATCTGCCGGAGCAGGGTGCTCTTGCCTGAACCGTTGGGGCCGATCAGCCCCACGCGTTCGGGCCCCTGGATAATCTGCTGAGTCGTCCCGGAAGAAACGATCGCGACCTTCTTGCTGGACGGCAGTCCAGGGTCTGGCAATTCAAGATTGATGTGTTCCACCTGCCGGACCATGCGATCTGCATCATCAACCTTGGCTTGCGCGCTTTCCACCTTTCCATCCAGGTGCGAGCGCATCTTGCCGGCATTAGCCTCGGACTTCTGCCGTAGGCTATTGGCCAGGATCTTCGGCAGGCCGCCGCCGAGCTGTTCGGCCCGGCCCTTGCGCTTGGCCCGGGCCAACTTGGTCTCGGCTTCCACGCGCTGGCGCTTCTCCACTTTCAGCGTCGCCTGCGCGGTTTTGGCCGCCTGCTGGGCAGCTTGCTGTTCGGTCTCCAGCTGCTGAACGTACATGCTGTATGGCCCGCCGAAAACCCGAAGCTCGCCAGCATGCAGCTCGATAGTGTGGTCCATCATTTCCAGCAGCTCGAGGTCGTGGCTGACCACGATCAGCGTCCCTTTCCAGGACCTGACCAGCTCGTAGAGCAGCTCGCGGGTGGGCGCATCGAGGTTATTGGTGGGTTCATCGAGCAAGGTGATCTCGTTCCCTGCAAGGCGCAGGCCAAGAACTGCCAGCAGCATCGTTTCGCCGCCGGAGAGCAAACCAATCCGGCGTTCCAGGCTCACGTGCCCTAGCCCCAGGCGGTTCAACTCGACATCAACACGAGCTTCCACATCCCAGTCATCTCCTACCGCATCAAAATCAGCGGGGTCGACACTGCCAGCCTCGATGGCCTTGAGCGCCACCAGCGGCTTTTCCACACCGAGCAGCTGCGCCACCGTCGCGTCTTTTTCCAAGGTGATCATCTGCGGCAGGTAGCCGATCCGGGCATTGGCTTCCACGGACCCGCTGGTTGGTGCCAGCAGGCCGGCGATGAGCTTGAGCAGAGTCGATTTGCCGCTGCCGTTGCGGCCGGTCAATCCCACCAGGCCGGCCGGGAACGTGCCGTCCAGATCTGCCAGGGCGCGCTCGCCGGTGGGCCATTCGAAACTGAGGTTATTCAGGGTAATTGGTGGAGCCAAAGACATATATTCCTCCCACATGCGGTGAAGAGGCTGCCGACTAGCGGAATCAGGTAGCTGGCTCAACCCACAGGGGAGCCAAGAAAAAAGGGATACCGTAGCCGGTAGCCAAAATGAACAGGTCGCGCCCCAGGTGACGGGCGCAGGGTCATTGGCTGGCTTAGTAGGTATCCATGCAAAAAGTGTAACAGGAGTTTCCAAACCCGTCGTTAAAGAACTTTCGGCCCGCATCCTTCAATGGACACGGGCCGAAAAACAAGGCTAGGGAAGGGCTACTTCCACGCGCGGTGCACCGCAACAATGCCACCGGTCAGATTGCGGTATTCCACATTCTTCCAGGCCACGTTGACGAACTTGGCACCGAGTTCTTCCTGGTTTGGCCAGGCCGCGATGGACTCAGCCAGGTACGCATACGCGGTCGGGTTGGGCGAAACCAGGTACCCCAGCGCAGGGATCACGCGTGGCAGGAACTGCTGGTAGGCCACCTTGATCGGGGTCACGGTTGGAGTGGAGAACTCGGCAACCACGATCCGCCCGCCGGGCTTGGTCACGCGGCGCATTTCCGACAGGGCCTTCTCGGTGTCATCGATATTGCGCAGCCCATAGGAGATGGTCACCGCGTCAAAGGTGCCATCTTCGAATGGAAGATCATGGGCATCACCGTAGACGAAGTCCAGGTGCGGGTAGCGCTTGCGGCCCTCGGCGAGCATGCCGTTGGACATGTCGCAAGCGGTCACCTTTGCGCCGGCTTCGGCCAGCGGGACCGATGAGGTGCCGGTGCCGGCCGCCAGGTCGAGGATGCGCTCGCCGGGCTTGGGCGCGATGGCCTCGGTGGTGATCTTGCGCCAGTAGTTCACAATGCCACCGGTCATCAAGGTATTGAGCAAGTCGTAGCGTGGAGCCAGCTTGTCGAACATGTTCTGAACCTGATCGGCCTGCTTGTCCAGGCCTGCGCGCGCATTGTGGGAACTCATGGGTCTAAGTGTTTCATATTTGCGCGCGCCTCGGCGCCGGATGTGGGGCGAATCGCCCTCTAGAGAATCGATTCGAGCCGGGCGTAGCTGGCCTCCATTCCCTCGGTCATTCCGGTGGCGAGCACGGTGTCGCGGGTTTGCGCGTCGGGATAGGTAATGAGCATGGTGAGCAGGGTTCCGCCGTCGTTCGGCGTCAGCGTGAGTTCGCTGATGGTGGCCGGGTAGTCCGTGTCGATCATCTGCTCGGTGGTCCGTTCATAGGACTGCGGCAAGGATTCCACTACGGTTCCGGTGAATCCAAACCCCTGCCCAGCATCGGCATCTACCGGTTCCCACCAGTACCGGTAGGTCTCGCCGGCTTCCTGCGCCGTGACGCATTCGGTCATCTGCCAGCCGTCGGGGCCGAGCATCCAGCGCTTCATCAGCTGCTGATCATGGTGGGCCCGCCAGACTTGCGCGAGCGTCCCGCGCACCAATCGGGTGATGCGCACCTGGGTATCCGAGAGGACCTGGGCCTCGGTGCTGAAGGTCTGCGCATAGTTGCGCAGGTCGATCAGGACCTGTTCGATCTGGCTCATCGCCGAACGCGTGCCATCGATCATGCCCATGGCCACGACCTGTTCCAGTTCCTCGACGGAATCGAAAACCGCGGTAATCGTCAGCTTCGATCCTTCGGGTGTCGGGTCGAAGGTGAAGACCATGCGGTTGAGCGGCAGGTCGGTATTCGGGGTCCCATCGGCATGGGCAAAGCCATCACTGACTTCGAAAAACTTATGTTCGACGACTTCGTTCCAGAGCCAATAGCCATGGAATTCTTCGCCGTCGGGGGAGGTCATGTGGTAATTCGAGCGACCGCCAGCAGTGGCATCGTGGCGGGTGAAGGTTGCCGGGTATTCCACTGGTCCCCAGAACTTTTCAAGCTGCCGGGCATCGAGGTAGGCGTCCCAAAGCCGGGATACCTTGACCGGGAATTCTGCATGGACGGTCAGTGAGAGTGAGTCGGGATCTTTGACAACGGATGTGACGGGCATGGGAATGCTCCTTATGTGTCCCCATTGGCGAGGAAATCATCGAGCCGGCTGATGCGCTGGCGCCAGATGTCTTCGAGGGATGAAAGTAGTTCTTGTGCGTGCCGGATGGTGTCCGGCTGGCCTCGGACTATGCGTTCGCGGCCACGTGCGATTTTGGTGACCAGACCGGCGGCTTCCAATGCTGCGACGTGTTTCTGGACGGCCGCAAACGACATGTCGTAGCTTGCTGCAAGTTCAGAAACGCTTACCTCGGCGCGAAGCGTCCGCCGCACGATGTCTCTTCGTGTGGCGTCTGCCAAGGCGCGGAAGACCTTGTTTGTCTGTTCTTCGCTCAACTCATATACAACCATTTGGTTGTATGTTACGCCCGAAACCCTGCGGAAGTAAAGGGTGTGAATGAAAAAAGTGATTGATAGTCTACTTATCACCTATTTTCCTCAAGGAAAAGAGTGGATTTATCCACCATGGCTCAAGCGCGCCGATTGCAAGTTGCGACATCGCGCCCACCCGAGAACGATCCCCGCCGCGAACGCCCTGAGGGGCCGGATTGCCAAAATATATAGACTGGTCTATTTCTAGTTTCATTACTTCCAAAGGGGACCTCACCAAGGCGCGGCTCGCGCAGTCCATGCTTGAACTCGTCCAGATCAGCGGATACAGCGGCACCGGGCTCAACGCGTTGATCGAGCACGCCTCAGCACCAAAGGGCTCGGTCTATTTCCACTTTCCCGAAGGGAAGGAAGGACTGGGCCTAGCCGCAATCGAACTGGCCAAGCAGCAGTTCGAAGCCATGATTATCCAAGCGGCCCAGGACGGCGGCGGCGCCGCTGAAGCATCCAAGATCGCCATCCAGGCTCTGGCGGCCATCATCAGTGACAGCGGCTTTCGCCTGGGCTGCCCGGTTTCGGTGGTGACCCTGGAGATGGGGGATTCGAGCGAACGCCTGCGGCAAGCCTGCGCCAGCGCATTCGAATCATGGATTGCCCCCACCGCGGCCCTGCTCGAAGCCGATGGAATGGACTCTGCCAAGGCTGATTCCCTTGCAACCGTGATCGTCTCGACCATCGAGGGGGCGGCCATCGTTTCCCGCGCCATGAAAAGCACCCAGCCGCTTCTCGCTGCGGCAGACGTCGTCTCAGAGCTCATTGGCTTGCGTTGCGAAGGCGCAGGGATCCAGAAATGATTCCAGAAGCCAATACACGCCAGGCGCTGGTTTTCGGGGCGTCGGGACTTGTCGGGCGGCACCTGATCATTGCGCTCCTGGCGGCAGGCGCACTGGTGACAGCCGCCGTCCGGAGCGCCGAATCCGCGGCCAAGACCAACGCTTGGCTGCAACGCCACGGCGTGGAACAGCAGATCAACTGCGTGATCGTCGACTTCGAATCGCCGGAGATTCTCGCTGGCGGATCAACAGCGTTTCCCCATATCACCGAAATCCACAACTGCGCCGGGACCTATAAATTCGGCATGAGCGCCCAGCAAGCCCGCAGTGCCAACGTGGGCATCGTCGAAAAACTCATGGATTTTGCCACCGGACTGCCAGCGCTGCAGCACATGGTTCATATTTCCGGATATCGCGTCGGCGGGCAAGACCCTGCGCTCATTCCTTGGGCGCAAGATCATCGCGATCGGGTCTACCGGAAACTCGGTGCCTACGAAGCTTCCAAGGTTGAGGCCGACGCGATCTTCCAAGCGCTTGGCAATGAACGCGGGATTCCTTGGAGCATCGTCAACCCGGCGACCGTCATCGGCCACAGCGCCACCGGGGAATCCGATCAATATATCGGCCTGGCAGGCACTATCGAACAACTCTGGGAAGGCAAGGCAGCGGCCTTGCCGGCCGGCGACTCGATTTTCCTGCCAGTGCTCACGGTCGACTACTTGGCCGAGTTCATGGCGGCTGTGGCTATCGCTCCGGAAGCAATCGGCCAAGCCTACTGGCTGTTAGATGACAACACCGCACCCCTGGGGCAATTGCTGGCCGAGGCCACCAGACACCTCGGCGCGAAAGTTCCCAAGCTGCGCCTGCCGGCAGGGCTCATCAAGGTGCTTCCGTCGAGGATCAGCAAGGCTGATCCGGAAACACTCCATTTCATGTCGGAGGACCGCTATCCCACCGGGCCTGCCATCGAATTCGCCGACCGGCATGGAATCCGGATGCACGATGTCGATGCCTCTGTGAAGCGGTGGGCCGACTATCTGGCGGCCCGCCGATTTGGAGCCGCGACTGCTGATTCGCGCCGCTTTATAGATGTCGGGGGAGTGAAAACCTTCGAGCTGGGCGACCGGGAAGCGCGACGGTTGCTCCTGCCTGGCCTCCCGGTTAACGCGGACACCTGGGCCAAGGTGGCACAGGGGATGGGCGGCCGGGTCGTGGATCTTCCAGGACTCGGCCTCAGTGGAGCAGGCGGGATCGCAGATTGGGATCGCTGGCTCAAAGCCCTGCTGGAGGGTGAACCCGTGGATTTGATCGGGCATTCGATTGGATCGGCGGCCGCAATGCTCGCGGCCGGCAGGTTCCCGGACAAGGTCCACTCATTGACCCTGATCACGCCGTTCTTCCTGCAAGAGCCAGCCAACCGGGCGGTGAAGCCCCGTCCGTTGGTTCGCAGCTTCTTGCGCCATGCCACCGCGGCGCAGCTTTCTGCCCGATTGACCGGAAGCGACGCACATTCTGCGGCCCTGGCCACCAGTGCCAGCGATTTGAAGCGAAGCACCGCCAAAGCGGTCGCCGAGCACCTGGCCGTGGCAAGCTCCCCGCGGTGGCGCGCAGAATTGCGCCAGCTGCTCGAGCGCTACGAAGGTCCGCTGCGCATTGTTTGGGGATCCGATGACCCCGTGCTGCCATCGGCAATCCGGCGCCTGGAGTCGCGGACGACTGTGGAACTGCACTGCCTGCCGGCTGCGGGACATCACCCGCAACTGACCCACGAAGAGGCGCTGATTGACCTGTTGAAGCAGCCGGCGGAATTCGGCTCTTCTCAAGCCTGATCTCTTCGCCTAGTCTGGTTGGAACTGCATAAAACCAACTTTTCAATGGGGTAAAAGGGGGAGCATGAGCGCGTCTGCTATCGACTGGTCCAACGCAACCCGTCGCGCCCAGCAGGCGCGAGAGCTGCTTTCCGCACGCGAAGCTGGACTTGGTGAATTGCCACTGCGCAATGATGTGCGCGAATCCTGGAAACGATCTTTGGCGCAAAGTGATCTGGTTCAAGGCCCGCCGGTACTCAGTGATGACAGGTTGCGCCTTGCCCGGGAGCGCAGCGAGCTCCAGCGGATCTGGCCAGTGTTCGAGAAATTGCTGGTTCCGGCCGCGACGGATGCCAACCTTCTGGTCGCCCTCGCCGATGCCGGCGGAACCTTGCTGTGGGTTGCGGGCAGCAATAGCTCGATGAGCCAGGCCGAGCACGTCGGCTTCATGGCAGGCGCCGACTGGGCAGAAAAGTCAGTGGGGACATCGGCCCCCGGAATGGCTCTAGCTACAGGTTCGGGATCGCAGGTTTCTGGTGCCGAACATCTTTATGAGCAGGCCCAGCAGTACAGCTGCTCGGCGGTACCCATCCGCGATCCGCGTAGCGGCCAGGTGATCGGAGCGATCGATCTCACCGGCGGCCCGGAAGCCATTGCCACCCACTCGCTGCCGCTGTTGCAGGCGGCCGTGATGGCAGCCGAAACCCAGCTCCTGCTTCCCGGCGCCGGAGTTGTGGCCGACCCTGACTACCTGGATTTGAGCCGGCCCGATGGAGCACATCTGGGATCCCATGCCGTTTCTCTGCGCCACGCCGAGATCCTGACCCTTTTGGCCCAGCATCGCGATGGCCTGACCAGCGCGCAGCTGGTTGATGAGCTCTTCGAACGCCCGGACTCCGCCGCCGAAGGCACCGTTCGCGCCGAAATGGTTCGGCTGCGCAAGGTCTTGGCTGCCTCTCCGGGTCGTTCCCTCACCTCGCGTCCCTACCGTCTGCAGTGGGAACTTCAAACAACCCTTGGCCGGCTTCGCCGAGCTCTGGAACAGGGCGATGTCGGCTCGGCGCTTCAGCTATTCGCCCCGGGGATGCTCGAACGCTCGCAGGCACCAGGCGTACTTGCCTTGCGCTACCGCGCCGAAGCAGCGCTGCGCGAGTTGGTCATGGACCGGGGCAGCGCCCAGCAACTGCTGAGCCTCGGTCGCCAGCTGGCCGATTCCAGTCTGCTGCGCGCGGCCTTGCGCGAACTTCCGGCTGAGTCGCCGGCCCGCTCGCTGATCGTCGCCGAGATCCAGGAGCTCGAATCCTGAATCGCCGCACCGCAATGCAACCTGCCTGCAACGTTCGCGTGACTACAGTCACACTCAAGAGGCCGCGGAGGCGAATTCGCGGCATCAGTCACTGACAAAGGAGTCATGTAGCCATGAGCGTTTACGCAAACCCGAACACCGACGGCGCGCTGGTCAATTTCAAGGAGCGCTACGAGAACTACATCGGCGGCCAGTGGGTCGCCCCGGCCAAGGGCATGTATTTCGAGAACGTCACCCCGGTCACCGGCAAGGTCTTCTGCGAGGTAGCCCGCTCCACCGCCGAAGACATCGAAGTGGCATTGGACGCAGCGCATGCTGCAGCTCCGGCCTGGGGCAAGACCAGCCCGGGCGAACGCGCCGTCATCCTGAACAAGATCGCGGACCGCATCGAGGAAAACCTCGAAATGCTGGCCGTGGCCGAGACGTGGGATAACGGCAAAGCCATCCGCGAGTGCCTGAACGCAGACCTCCCGCTGGCGGTGGACCACTTCCGCTACTTCGCTGGCGCTATCCGCGCCCAGGAAGGCAGCCTCTCCCAGCTCGATAACGACACCACCGCCTACCACTATCACGAACCGCTGGGCGTGGTCGGGCAGATCATCCCATGGAACTTCCCGATCCTCATGGCAGTGTGGAAGCTCGCCCCGGCATTGGCCGCCGGCAACGCGATCGTGCTCAAGCCAGCCGAGCAGACCCCGGTCTCCATCCTCGTGCTGCTCGAGCTGATCGGCGACCTGCTGCCAGCCGGCGTGCTGAATGTGGTCAACGGCTTCGGTGTAGAAGCCGGCAAGCCGCTGGCCAGCAACAAGCGCATCCGCAAGATCGCCTTCACCGGCGAAACCACCACGGGCCGGCTGATCATGCAGTACGCCTCCGAAAACCTGATCCCGGTCACCCTGGAGCTGGGCGGCAAGTCCCCGAACATCTTCTTCGAGGACATCGCCGCCAAGGACGACGCCTTCTATGACAAGGCCCAGGAAGGCTTCACCCTGTTCGCGCTGAACCAGGGCGAGGTGTGCACCTGCCCATCGCGCGCACTGATCCAGGAGAGCATCTACGACCGCTTCATGGGCGATGTGGTGGCTCGCACCCAGGCCATCAAGCAGGGCAACCCGCTGGACACCGACACCATGATGGGCGCCCAAGCCTCGAATGACCAGTTGGAGAAGATTCTCTCCTACATGGAGATCGGCAAGTCCGAGGGCGCCAAGGTGCTGCTCGGCGGCGGGCGCGCTGACCTGGGCGGGGAGCTCTCCGGCGGCTACTATGTGCAGCCGACCATCTTCGAAGGCACCAATGACATGCGCATCTTCCAGGAGGAGATCTTCGGCCCGGTCGTCGCGGTGACCAAGTTCAAGGACTACGACGACGCCATTTCCATCGCCAACGACACCCTCTACGGTTTGGGCTCGGGCGTGTGGAGCCGCAACGGCAACGTGGCCTACCGTGCCGGCCGGGCCATCCAGGCCGGACGCGTCTGGGTCAACCAGTACCACGCCTATCCGGCCCATTCGGCCTTCGGCGGCTACAAGTCCTCGGGCATCGGACGAGAGAACCACCTGATGATGCTCGACCACTACCAGCAGACCAAGAACCTGCTCGTCTCCTACTCGGAAGACAAGCTCGGCTTCTTCTAAGCCGGAAACTGCCCCAAAAAACATCAACATCACGTAGACCTCGAAGGTGCGGGGTCGAGGAGAGTAGTATCCGGGAGGCGATTGGACTCAATTCCCGGATACGCCCCGATGCCTCGCACCTTCGAAGCCCATGCAAAGGACAAAGTACATGAGCACGATGAAAGCTGCAATAGTTGAAGGCTTCGGCGAAGAATTCCACGTGAAGGACACCGCCATCCCCGAACCGGGCCCCAATCAGGTGCTGGTCAAGCTGATCGCCTCCGGTGTGTGCCACACGGACTTGCACGCCGCCGAAGGTGATTGGCCAGTCAAGCCCAAGCTTCCACTGATCCCAGGTCACGAGGGCGTCGGAATTGTCGAGAAAATCGGCGATCAGGTCACCGAAGTCGCCGTGGGCGACCTCATCGGCAACGCCTGGTTGGCCAGTGCCTGCGGGCACTGCCAATACTGCCGTACCGGTTGGGAGACGCTGTGCGAGTCGCAAGCCAACGGCGGCTATTCGGTGGATGGTTCCTTTGGCGAATACATGCTGGTTGATGCCCGTTATGCGGCGCATATCCCTGAAGGATCGGACCCTCACGAAATCGCCCCGGTGCTCTGCGCCGGCGTGACGGTGTACAAGGGGCTGAAGATGACCGAAGTCAAGCCCGGCCAATGGGTCGCGATCTCGGGCATTGGCGGACTGGGACACATTGCCGTGCAGTATGCCGTTGCCATGGGTATGCGAGTGATCGCCATCGACGTTGCGGATGACAAGCTGGCCTTGGCCACCAAGCACGGTGCGGAAATCACCGTGAACGCCTTCGCGCAGGACCCGGCCGAAGTGATCCAGGAGAAGGTCGGCGGAACGCACGGGGTGCTGGTCACCTCGGTGCATCCAAAGGCTTTCGGCCAAGCGATCGGCATGACCCGGCGCGGCGGAACGATCGTGTTCAACGGGTTGCCTGCAGGCGATTTCCCGGCGCCGATCTTCGACATCGTGCTCAAGGGCCTGACCATTCGAGGTTCGATCGTTGGTACCCGGCAGGACATGATCGAAGCCCTGGAATTCTACGCGGCAGGGAAGATCAAACCGACCTTCCATACCCGTCCGATCGAAGATATTAATGCCGTCTTTGACGAAATGCGCCATGCCAAGATCGATGGCCGCGTCGTGATCGACTACACCGGCAGCAAGTAAGCCCATCCGTGTCGCCCGGGCCGGGGCCGCCCTCTTTCGGCGTTCCAGCCCGGGCGGCGTGTTTTTGACCCACCGTGGACTACCGGGATTAAAAAGAGGACACTGGCCACAATGCAGTTAACCCATGAAGAAGTGCAGGAGCGAACCATGAGCACCGTGACCGAAACCAAAGCCACCATTCCCGGGGAAGGTTTCTCGCGAGTTGCGTTCGCCCCCGAAGCCATGGAGCTGCTACGCAAACTCTGGGGCATTCACGGGCCGCTGATGTTCCACCAATCCGGGGGCTGCTGCGATGGCTCCTCGCCCATGTGCTATCCGGCCGGGGAATTCCGCACCGGCGGCTCGGATATCCTGCTCGGCGTGCTCCCGCTGGATGACGGTGCCGGGGGTGTCCTGGGCGAGATCGACTTCTGGATGTCCAAGGAGCAATTCGAATACTGGAAGCACACCAAGCTCACCGTCGATGTGGTGACCGGCCGCGGTTCCGGGTTCTCGGTGGAAGCCCCTGAAGGCAAACGCTTTTTGATTCGCAGCCAGATCATCGAGTTCCCCGCCAGCTAGGAGCGCTTCATGCTTGGTCCCACGGTTTATATCCTCTTCCCGGGCACGGCTCGGCAAGCGCTGGACTTCTACCAGGAGATTTTCGGTGGCGAACTCGCCCTGTACACCCTGGAGGAATTCAACCGCACCGACGGGGATCCCCAGGCCATCGCCCACGGGGAGCTGACCGGGCAGGTGTGCCTCGGCGGCGCCGATGCCTCCGCCATGGACCGCCCGTTGCGCGCCGAGGGCATGATGCTCTCACTGCTGGGCACCGCGCAACCAGAGGTGCTGCACCAGTGGTTCGACAAGCTCAGTGCCGGCGGCGAAGTGATCGACCCGCTCACCGAAAAGCCCTGGGGCGCCGTTGACGGGCAGGTGCGCGACCGCCATGGAGTGCACTGGCTGATCGGCTATGAGCCGGAGAACCGCGAGAGCCAAGCGCCCAGCTGATGTTGCCGCTCTGTTCGGCACTGGCACCTGCCGGCGCCCGCCTAGGCACTAGCTGCGGCCAGCACCGCATCGAATCCACACCCGGTGCCGGCCTTCGACGCCGGCCGATCGAAAACCGCAGAATGGAACTGGGCCGCGGCCAGCGTCCTGGTTGCCATCGCCCTGGGCATCAAACTTAGAAAGGCCGACGCATGAGCGAGAACCACAACTACGATCTGATCGTCATCGGAGCCGGCCCGGTCGGCGAAAATGTCGCGGACTACGCCGCCCGGCAGTCTCTGAGCGTGGCCATCATCGAATCCGAACTGGTCGGCGGCGAATGCTCCTATTGGGCCTGCATGCCCTCCAAGGCTCTGCTGCGCAGCGGCCATGCGCTGCGCGCGGCCCAGCGGCTGCCCGGAGCACGCCAGGGCATCACCGGAAAGCTCGATGCCGACGCCGTTTTGGCGCGCCGCACCGAATTCACCAGCGGCTGGAAGGACGACGGGCAGGTCCGATGGCTGGACTCCGCCGGAATCGACCTGATCCGCGGCCGCGGACGGTTAGCCGGCCCGGGCAAGGTGCAGGTCGGCGAGCGGGTCTACAGCGCCCGCGCCGTAGCGCTGGCCACCGGGTCGATCCCCACGCTGCCGGAGATCACCGGCCTGGCCGAAGCGCGGCCTTGGGGCACCCGCGAAATCACCTCAGCGCAGCAAGTTCCGGACTCCCTGATCGTGCTCGGCGGCGGGGTGGCGGGCACCGAAATGGCCCTGGCCTTCGCCAGCCTCGGATCGAGTGTCACGCTGGTCTCGCGTTCGGCGCTGCTGGGCCGAGAGGAGCCCTTCGTCGCCGACCATGTGGCCGCCGGCCTGAAGGAAGCCGGGGTGGAAGTTCGCCTCGGGGCCAAGCCCACTAAGGTGTGCCGGGCCCAGGACGGAACCATCACCCTGGGGCTCGATGACGGGTCAACGGTGCAGGGCCGCGAACTGGTGGTGGCGGCCGGTCGCGCCCCGGCCACCCTCGACCTGGGCCTGGAGGCCCTCGGCCTGGATGCGAAGCTCAGCGTGGATGACACCATGCTGGTGGCGGGCACCGACTGGCTCTACGCCGCCGGCGATGTGAATGGCCGGGCCCTGCTGACCCATCAGGGCAAATACCAAGCTCGCATTGCCGGGGAAGCGATCGCCGCACGGCTGAATGGAACCGAGCTGGCTGCCGGGCCATGGGGCGCGCATGCTGCCACCGCCGATCATCACGCCGTGCCGCGGGTGATCTTCACCGACCCCGAGGTGGCCGCCGTGGGGCTGACCGAAGCCCAGGCGCGCGAGGCCGGCTTCGCGGTGCGCACCGTGGCCTACGACCTGGGCAGCGTGGCCGGGGCCGGCCTTCACGCCGATGGCTATGCCGGGCGCGCCCAGCTGGTGATCGACCAGGACCGCCAGGTGATCCTCGGTGCCACCTTTGTCGGCCAGGACGTGGCCGAGCTGCTGCACGCGGCGACCATTGCGATCGTCGGCTCAGTTCCGCTGGATCGGCTGTGGCATGCGGTGCCAGCCTATCCGACGATGAGCGAAATCTGGCTGCGCCTACTTGAGGCCTGCCGCCAGGCGGTCTAGGTGCGCGGCCAGCCGGGTGCTGGCATTCTCCAGGTGCTGGGCCAGCAGCTCGGCGGCGCCCTGCTGGTCGCCGGCGGCGATCTTCTCCAGCAACCGGGCATGCTCGTTGGCGATATCGGCGGTGTCCAGCAGCGTCGCGTCCTGGACCTGGGTCATGCACAGGCGGATTTCGTCGCTGAGCTGTCCGTAGATCGCGCTGGTGCGCTCGGAATCCAGGGCCTGGACCAGCGCACTGTGGAAGCGGACATCGGGATCGACAATCTGGATCGGCGAGGCCTCGCTCAGGGCGGTGATTTCCGCGTTGGCTTCCCGCGCGGCACCGGGAACCTGCCCGGTGCTGGCGAGCAGGCGGACCGCTTCGGCCTCGATGATCGCGCGGGTGCGGTAGATGTCGCGGGCATCGGCCGAGGTCAACCGTGTGACCCGGGCGCTCTGATGGGCGTTGCGGGTGAGCAGTCCGCTGGCCACGAGGTTCTCCAGCGCGGCCTTGGCGGTAGGACGGGCCACCTCATAATGGGTGGCCACATCGACTTCGCCCAAGGGGGTGCCGGGAGCCAGCTCGCCGCTGAAGATGCGGGTGCGCAGCGAGGCGATGACGGCCTGCACCACCGAAACCACTCCTAATCGGGCTGCCACGTGTTTCCTTTCGGGCCAAGAAAATAACCTCACAAGTATCCCATGAATCGTACTACCATTGGTTGTGTACTTGTTAGACAATTTTCTTCTTGGGCAGTAACCACCTGCCCGCGACACAGGAGCGCACCATGGCATTGAGCACGCCAGCACTCGGCGAACCAACGGTTTCACCCAGTATTCTCGACCTCGTTGGCGAACCGGGCCGCGTCAAGACCCGTTCCATCGACCGCGTCGCCTACGCCTCGGATGCCTCGCACTACCTGTACACCCCGCAGGCGGTGATCCTCGCCAAGGACGCCGCTGAAGTCGCCGCCCTGCTGCACGCCGCGGCCAGCAAGAACCAGCCGGTCACCCTGCGCTCTGGCGGGACCTCGCTGGCCGGCCAAGCCAGCGGCGACGGGCTGATGATCGACGTGCGCCGCAATTTCCGCGGCATCCAGGTCCTGGATGACGGGGCGCGCGTGCGCGTAGAGCCCGGCGCCACGGTCCGCCAGGTCAACGCGCGCCTGGCCGTCTACGGCACCAAGCTCGGCCCGGATCCGGCCAGCGAAGCGGCCTGCACCATTGGCGGAGTGATCGCCAACAACTCCTCGGGCATGGCCTGCGGCACCGAGTTCAACACCTACCGCACCCTGGAATCGATGACCTTCGTGCTGCCCTCTGGCACCATGATCAACACCGCCGATCCCGATGCCGACCGCCAACTGGCCGCCGCCGAACCCCAGCTGGTCGCCACCCTGGATCGCCTGCTGGCTCGCGTGCGCAACAACCCCGCGTCGGTCGCCAAGATCCACAAGCACTTCGCCCTGAAAAACACCATGGGCTATGGGCTGAACGCCTTCCTCGACTTCGATACCCCGGCCGAGCTCATGGCCCACCTGATCATCGGCTCCGAAGGCACCTTGGCCTTTGTCGCCGAAGCGGTGTTCCGTACCGTGCCGATCCGCAAGCTGGCCACCGCCACCCTGGCGGTTTTCGACAATCTCGATCTGGCCACCCGCGCCCTGCCCGAACTCCTGGACTCCGGTGCGGCCACCTTGGAACTGATGGATTCCACCTCGCTGCGTGTGGGGCAGGAACTGCCTGGCGTCCCCGACGCGATGATGGGCTTCGAGGTCGACCAGCAGGCCGCGCTGCTTGTTGAATACCACGCGGATACCGCCGAAGAACTTGCCGGGCTGCAGAAGGCCGGCCAGCGCCTGCTGGATTCAGCCGCGCTGCGTGCCCCGTCGCTGCTCTCCCAGGATGCCAAAAACCGCCAGGCCGCCTGGAAATTCCGCAAGGGCCTTTACGCCTCGGTGGCCGGCGCCCGCGTTTCGGGCACCACTGCCCTGCTCGAAGACGTCGTCGTCCCGGTTCAGTCGCTGGCCGAAACCTGCGGCAGCCTGCAAGAGCTGTTCACCGAGTACGGCTACGAGGATTCGGTGATCTTCGGGCACGCCAAGGACGGCAACATCCACTTCATGCTCACCGACCGCTTCGAGGGCGAGGCAGCGCTGAACCGCTACAACTCCTTCAACGACAAAATGGTTCAGCTGGTCCTGTCCAAGGACGGCAACCTGAAGGCCGAGCACGGAACCGGCCGCGCCATGGCGCCCTTTGTCCGCGCCCAGTACGGTGACGAACTCTACGAGGTGCACCTTGAACTCAAAGCCGCCTGCGACCCGCGGCTGATGATGAACCCGGGCGTGATCATCGACGAAGACCACGCCGCGCACATCCGGAACATCAAGCTCAACGAAACCATCGAGGTCGAGGCCGACCGCTGCGTGGAATGCGGATATTGCGAGCCGGTCTGCCCCTCCAAGGACTTGACCCTCACCCCGCGCCAGCGCATCGTGGTGCGCCGAGCCATCGCGAAGGCCGAGGCCGAAGGGAATGCCGAACTGGCTGCCGAGCTGGAACGCGACTTCGACTACAACGGCGTGCAGACCTGCGCGGTGGACGGCATGTGCGTCACCGCCTGCCCGGTCGGCATCAACACCGGGCTGATGGTCAAGCGGCTGCGCCGCGAAGATGCGCACCCGGTGCTCGCCGCTGGATTCAAGGCCGCGGCCAAGGGCTGGGGCCCAGCCACCCGGGTTGGCTCGATGGCGCTGAGCGTGGCCGGCAAGTTCCCCGCTCCGCTGGTTCGCGGCGTCACCGATATGGCGCGCAAAGTCGTGAGCACCGATGTCATGCCGCGCTATGATGATGATCTTCCAGCCGGTGGTGCCGCGCGCAAGCCGCTGGCCGGCAACCTGGGTGCTGAAGGCGCCGAGCCGCTGGCTATCTACTTGCCAGCCTGCGTGAATACGATGTTCGGCCCGGCCGGGGAGGGCGAAGGAGTGGCGTCAGCCTTCACCAGGCTGCTGCACGCGGCCGGCGTTTCGGTCTTCGTTCCGCAGGGTATCGAATCTATGTGTTGCGGTACGCCATGGACCTCCAAGGGCTACGCCGACGGGCACGAAGTGATGGCGCAGCGAGTCCTCGACGAGGTGCGTTCGGCCATGCCGGGCAAGAAGTTGCCGGTGATCTCGGATGCGTCCAGCTGCACCGAAGGCTTTGCCCACACCCTCGAAGAACAGGGGTATGAAGTCATCGATCTGCTGGCCTTCACCACCCGGAACCTGCTGGATAGGCTGCCTGAGATCGACAAGATCTCCTCGCTCACGCTGCACCCCACCTGTTCGTCGACCCAGATGGGCCTGAATCCTGACCTGCAGAGGATCGCGCAGGCCGTGGCGCAGACCGTGAACACCCCGGTGAATTGGGGCTGTTGTGCTTTCGCGGGGGATCGCGGCATGCTGCATCCGGAACTGACGGATTCGGCCACCGCCCGCGAGGCTGCAGAGGTCCGGGCGCTTGATGCCCAGGCTCATGCTTCGTGCAACCGCACCTGCGAACTGGGGATGTCTCGGGCGACCGGAAAAGAATACCGCCACGTGGTCGAACTTCTGGCTGAAGCAGCCACGAAGTAGTTCCTGCGAAGCCACCTGGATGTTCCATCCGGGTGGCTTCGACGTTGGTGCGAAAAGCACTTATCTGCCTTGGTTCGGTACCAAATACCCTAGACGCGCGAAGTGCTGTTCCGAATAGGGTTAAACCTAGTCATCCATGGTGCTCGGAGGGAGCCAAATGCGCATCGCTGTAATGCAGGACGAAGCTGAAGTCTTGGGAATTGAGCGCAATCTCGACGCCATTGACCATGCTGCGCAACGTGCTGCCGCCGATGGTGCCAGAATCCTGCTCACGTCCGAGCTTTTCGCCGTCGGCTACGCGCCCTACGTCCTGCGCGATTCCCTGGACATTTCCCTGCTGTCGGGTGCTCACCAGCGGCTGTCGAGCATCGCCGCGAAGCATGCGATCGCCCTGGTCTACTCCCTGCCCGAGATTACCGACGCCGGTTGGCTGATCACGTCGACCTTTGTTGATGATCAGGGAGTGCAGCTCGCGCATTATCAGAAGGTGCAGCTTTTTGGCGTTGAAGAGCATGAAGTATTCATCGCAGGCAGCAACCCGCCAGCGTCCTTCGACTATGCAGGGCTGACGCTGGGCATGGTGATCTGCTTTGACGTGGAATTCCCAGAGGTTGTCCGCGAAGCATCACGACGTTCGGTGCAGTTGCTGCTTGTTCCCACTGCCATGGGCCGCGGATACGAGCAGGTGTGCACTCGCCTTGTTCCAACTCGTGCCATGGAGAGCCAGCTTTTCATTGCCTACGCGAACCACAGCGGTTCGGAAGCTGGATTCGAATTGGCCGGCACCAGCGTCATCGCCGGTGCTGACGGGACTATCCTGGCGCAGGCTGGTGCGGGTTCCGAGCTTCTTGCTGCGGATATCGATGTGAGCTCGCTACCGCGGATTAGAACTGAAGTTCCGTATCTGGAACAGGCGCGGAGAGACCTCTATGCGCAATGGTTGAGGGAGAAGTAACCAGCCCCTAGGGTACTTCCGCGGGCGAAGGTGCCGTGCAGAAGCATCCTGAGGTCTGAGGTTGTAGTCAGGCGGCCGTGGACTCCGGGAAACCGGGTCGTCTGAGTTTGCCTTTGAGTTCTTCGAACCAACTTGAGTCACTCATGAGATGCGGGAAAGGCTTGTGGACTAGGCCGGTGGCCGGCGGGGCCGTTGATTTATACGACGTCGTGGACACCGGATTGATCAGCATGGTGTGAGGGCCCTTCATGAGCGTCAACTCAAACCAGCCGGCGGATTCCTTCGCTTTGTTGCAGATTTCACAGCGACCGCAGCCGTTGTACGCACTGGTCTTGCCACCCCTAGCATGCTGCTTGACGTGGTCTGATTCTTCGACAATTCCGTCGCAAAATGGAGTGCGGCAATGCCGGTCTCGAACTCTGATGAACTTCTTGAGCTTCTCCGGGAAGATCCGGGCTTTGGAGTCCATCGCTATCAGGTCCTGATCTCCAGGCGCCGTATAGAACCTAGCCAGTTCAGTGAGCACTTCGACCTGTTCGATATGTTCCGGGGTGAGCTTGGCTTCCATCTCTTCGAACGTTAGCTCGTTGTCGATTTGATGTCCGCCGATCCATGCTCGAACGTCTTGCGCAGGCATGTAGCCGTAGCCCTCGAGGTATGCAGGTTCCCGTTCGCCCTGGAACAATGCCCGGTCGGTCATGATGACTCCGACGTGCAAGTTGATGGGCATCTGTGAGGGCTCTCCGGCCATCATGTAGCTATGGAGAATGTCGGCCCTGATCTGCTCCACGGTTCGCTCGTCGCCCTTTTTCTTGAGCTTCCGGGATTCCTTGTCGAGATAGTTCTTCAACCCCATGCCGGGAAGTAATGGATACATCGCGGTGAGCTTGATGCAACCCTTCGTTGTATCAATTTCCATGCGAGCGTAGCGGCTCTCTTCGACCGTCTTCTGCTCTTTGGATACCTGGTCAGAATTGTAGGAAAGAGTGAATTTCCGAACAGTGTCTTTGATGAGCTTCGGTCCCATGTTCTCGAACATGTCAGAATTCGCGCCGTAGAAGTCATCAAATTCGGTGCGACGTTGCGCCTTGACCGTCTGCAATTCATTAAGAATTGCCATGATCTGACGTTCGGTAAATTCGCCGTGTGAGAATGCTGCTGCCAAATGCGGAGTGTCTTCCATGAGGATGCGGCAATTGGTCAGGTAATTGCGGAATCCTTTGGGGGATTGCCTGCGTGCGATGGCCACGCTAGAAGCTGCGCCACGCGTTTGATCTTCTAGGTTGACTCCGCGATCTTCATGGTCGCGGACTACATCCTTTTCTACCTGATATGACAAGGAAGCCTGCTTGTAGTTCGCCGAGGAGGCCAAGCTTTCCAAGCCTGCGATGGCATGAAGGCGTTCAGTTGTGCTGCCGTGGTCTTCAATCCACGCCAGGTCATCTTGCAGTTGCAGCAAGTGGGTTTCGAAATCCTCTTGCGACACTGCCGGGTGCAGGCCATCTCCGTGCGCCTTTGCTTCGGACGTACTCTAATTATACTTCTCTATCTCGAATATGTCTTCGAGTATTGTGGAAAAGTTTTGAAGGGACGCGGTTAGCTCGCATTGAGGAAATTCAGCGCGAGATAGAGTTCCTGGCGAACGTCAGCGCGGTTCAGGTCCTTGTCGAGAATCTCGCCGATGGAGGCGATGTGGCGGCGCACGGAATTGCGATGCAGGTCAATGTTCTTCGAAGTCTGATCCCAGGAGCCATTGGCTTCCAGCCAGCCGGTGAGCACTTCAAGGTAGAGGTCACGACGGGGTTCAGGGAGATCGAGGATCGGCGCGAGGGTCTTTTTGGCAAGCTGCTTCCCGGCCTGGGCGGGGAGCAGGGAGAGGAAAGAGCGAGGGATGCGGTGGGCATCGAGGCTCTGGCGTTTTTCGCGGATCTGGGGGAGCAGGCCGGTGGCCTGGGCCTGGAGATCAGCGAGTTTTTCTCCGAGTTGGCGATCGGCGGGTTCCGGAGTGCTGAAGCCGGCAACGTAGCCGGAGGATTCAAGTCGTTCGAACATCGCCGTGGTGGGTTCAGCGCGGGTGAGGGCGACGAAGTGGTTGTCGGTCGGCATCACTAGGCGGGTGTCAAGGAGCGCCTGGAGGTGGGTCAAATGCGGTGAGGGCTGCTGCGTGACGGGGGTGACGAGCGGGGAAACCACCGCAACGCGCACCGGATTGTCGGCGGCTCCGCCAAGGCTCTCGGAGAACAGGTCGAAGGTCGCGGCGTCGAAGGCGGAGCGCGAGGCGAACAGCAAGGTGGTGGCGAGCTGCGTTGAGCTGGACGAGCTGGCGGCACGTTCGCGCGCGAGGACATCGAGCAGGCCCAGCGCCGTGGTGATCAGGTTGTGGTCGAAGGCCGAGGGGGTGCGGGCGAAGCCGATGGACAGCACGCCCAGCAGTGGCGCGCGTCCGCCGGAAGTGGTGCTGGCACGGATCGGGAAGGCCAAGTCAACCAGCGAATCTTCGCGATGCATGGCGAACTGCTGGTTGCTGGCTCCGCTGGCGGCCTTCTCGAAGAGCTCGGATTTGCGGGCCTCGTCGAGATCGGCGGTTTCGGCCAGTGGCACCTCGTGGCGGACCTGGCCTTTGGCGCCGAGCAGCCGGACGCTGGCCTTGAGCCGCTGGGAGAGGACCATGACCAGCTGGGCTTCGGGGTCGGGGTGCGTCATGCAGCGCATCAGGGCGCGGTTGGCTTCGGCGCTGACGCGCAATTGGGCGGCGTTATCCGCCTCGATCAGCTGCGCGAAGGCGATGCCGATGGCGGCGAAGGGGACGCTGGCCGGGATTTCCACCAGAGGCAACTTGTGGGCGCGGCAGGCATCGATCACCGTCTGCGGGATGGCGGTGAAATAGGGTTCGAGGCCGAAGCCCAGCGCGCTGACCTTGGCCTGGGAGAGGCGGGCGATGAACTGCTGGACCTGTTCAGGGTCCTGGTCGTGGCCGAGCAGCGGAAAACCGCTGGTGAGGATCATTTCCTCGTCCAGCAGGTAGTCGGTGGGATCGTCCATGTCGCTGGCTTCCACCCAGCGCAGCGGCCGGTCGCCGGCATCGTGGACCAGGGCGATCTCCGGGGGGAGCTGGCGCAGGAATCGACGCAGGGTGATGCCGGGAGCCACGGGTGCCGGCGAGGATTGCGGTGGTGCGGAATGTCCCATGAGAAACTATTTTAGTTCAAAACTTACATCCTGAGAGCCGAGTCACAGATCTAGGCTTGAAGGCGGAAGAAAAACCACAGTGCAGCAAAATCCACAGTGCAGCGAGGACCCGAGATGAACAGCACCACGAGCGCCAGGAAGAAACCAGCCACTGGCCTTGGCCCGCAGCTGCGGCGGCGCAAGTCGATCCAGCAGATGATCGGCGACGCAGAACCCAGCTCATCGGGCGGTGCGCTGCGCCGCACCCTGGGCATGTGGCAGCTGACCATGATCAGCGTCGGTGCCACCATGGGCACAGGCATCCTGGTGATCCTCGGTGCGACCGTGCCGATCGCCGGCCCGGCCATTTGGATCTCCTTCGTGATCGCCGGCGTGACCGCGCTGCTCTCGGCAGTGTCCTACGCCGAAATGGCGGGCATGGTGCCGGTGGCCGGCTCCAGCTACTCCTATTCCTACGCGACCATGGGCGAAGGCATCGCCTGGATCTGCGGATGGTGCCTGGTGCTCGAATACGCGGTCTCCGTGGCAGCGGTGGCGGTGGGCGCCGGCGAATACGTCAACGAGACCCTGCGCGCCTTTAATATGGAGCTGCCCATCTCGCTGGCCGGAGGACCGGCCGAAGGCGGAGTAGTAAACCTGCCGGCACTGATCGTCGTGGTGCTGGCCACCCTGCTTCTGGTGCGCGGAGCGCGCGAATCGGCCATCGTGAACACCATTGTGGTCATCATCAAGGCCGGCATCCTGGTCTTCTTCTCGATCGTCGCCTTCAGCGCCTTCAACGCCGGGAACTTCGAGCCATTGCTGCCGATGGGAGCTGCCGGCGTGACCGCGGCGGCCTCCAGCGTCTTCTTCTCCTACATCGGTTTCGACGCGGCCTCCACGGCCGGGGAAGAAGCCAAGAACCCCAAGCGCGATCTGCCCCGCGCGATCATGCTCTCGATGCTCATCGTCACCCTGACCTACGTGCTGGTGGCGGTCTCCGCGATCGGTGCGCGCGAATGGACCTGGTTCGAGGGAACCGAAGCCGCGCTGGTGCAGATCGTCGGCGAAATCACCGGGCAGCCGTGGCTGGTGCTGGTCTTCGCGGTGGCCTCGGTACTCGCGATCGCCTCGGTGGTGCTCACGGTGCTTTATGGGCAGACCCGCATCCTGCTGTCCATGTCCCGCGACGGGCTGGTGCCGGCGGCCTTCGGCAAGGTCTCCCCGCGCACCGGAACCCCGGTGATCGGCACCCTGATTACCGGCATCCTGGTGGCGATCACTGCCGGCTTCATCCCGCTGGGCGCGCTGGCCGATGCCACGAGCATCGGCACCCTGTTCGCCTTTGCGCTGGTGGGCGTCTCGGTGATGTACCTGCGCCGCAAGCAGCCGCTGGCACCGCGCACCTTCAAGGTCCCGTTCTACCCGATCACCCCGATTCTGGGCGTGGCCGCCTGCCTGTTCCTGATGAGCCAGCTGGGCTGGCACACCTGGGTGGTCTTCGGGATCTGGATGCTCGTGGGCATCATCTTGTACCTGGCCTATGGCCGCCGCCGCTCGGTGCTTGGGCAGCTGGGCAAGCAGGAATACATCGACAGCCACCTCGGCAATAAATAGGAGCCATTTTGAACCCCATCACCATGCTCAACCCGGACTTCCCGTTCGGCTACGACCACTACTTGGCCAATGACGCCGGCCTGGGCTCCGTGCCGGAATCGCTCTACGGCACCGAGGTGGCCGTGATCGGCGCCGGGCTTTCCGGACTGGTCACCGCCTACGAGTTGATGAAGCTGGGCCTGAAGCCGGTGGTCTACGAGGCCGACCAGATCGGCGGTCGCTTGCGCACTGCGAGCTTTGCCGCGGCTCCGCAGATCACCTGCGACCTGGGCGGCATGCGCTTCCCGGTCTCCAGCAAGGCGCTGTACCACTACATCGAGCTGCTGGGGCTGGGAACCTACGACTTCCCGAACCCGCTGGCCGAGCCGACCGACTCCACCGTGATCGAGCTCAAGGGCCAGAAGATCTACGTGGAAGACCCGGCTGACCTGCCGGTCTTCTACCAGGAAGTGGCCGATGCATGGAAGCAGGCGTTGCGCGAGGACGCCCACTTCGAACAGATGCAGCAGGCCATCCGCGATCGCGATACCCGCACCATCAAGCAGCTGTGGGACTCGATGCTCGAGGAGTTCGACGAGGAGAGCTTCTACGGCTTCATCGCCAACTCCAAGGCCTTCAAGGAAGCCGGGTTCGAGCACCGCGAGGCCTTCGGCCAGGTGGGCTTCGGCTCTGGCGGCTGGGATACCGACTTCCCGAACTCGATCCTGGAAATCCTGCGCGTGGTCTACACCGACGCCGACGACTACCACCGCGGCATCACCGGGGGAGCGGCCAAGCTGCCCGAAGCGTTGTGGAACCATGCGCCCGAAAAGATGGCGCACTGGCCGGCGGGCACTTCCCTGTCTTCGCTGCATGGCGGCGCCCCGCGCGGGGCGGTGGCCAAGGTGTACCGCACGGGCAACCCCGGGTTCAACGGCGCGAACACCATCGAGGTGACTGAGCGCTTCGGCCGCACCCAGGAATTCGGTGCCGTGGTTTCCACCGTGCAGTCCTGGCTGCTGTCCACCGGGATCGACACCGATGAACAGCTCTTTGCCCCGGAACTATGGACCGCGATCGAACGCAGCCACTACATGCAGTCCTCCAAGACCTTTGTGATGGTCGACCGCCCGTTCTGGAAAGACCGCGACCCGGTGACCGGGCAGCACCTGATGTCCATGACGCTCACCGATCGGCTCAGCCGCGCCACCTACCTGCTGGATCACGGCGAAGACCAGCCAGCGGTCATCCTGCTCTCCTACACCTGGAACGACGATGCGCTCAAGTGGCTCTCGCTCTCGGCCGAACGCCGCATGGAGCTGATGCTGCATTCGCTGGAGAAGATCTATCCGGGTGTGGATATCCGCAACCACATCGTCGGCCAGCCGATCACCGTGTCCTGGGAGTCCGATCCGAACTTCATGGGCGCGTTCAAGGCCAACCTGCCCGGCCACTACCGCTACCAGCAGCGCCTGTACACCCATTTCGACCAGCAGCAGATGGCCGCCGAACACCGCGGCATTTTCCTGGCCGGCGATGACGTATCGTGGACCGCAGGCTGGGCCGAAGGCGCGGTGACCACCGGTTTGAACGCCCTGTGGGGCGTGGTGCAGCATCTGGGCGGCGCGGATGCGCAGGCCAATCCCGGCCCGGGCCAGCTCCTGGCCGAGATTGGCCCCAAGGCGCTGTAGCTAGACGTCCTGTCGGCGTCGGGAAGCGATCCGGCGCCACAGGGTGTAGCCGAGCATCAGCACCAGCAATGCGTACAAGGTGATGGTGATGCCCGAACCGAGCAGGATCGACAGCTCGCCGCCGCTGGACATCAGCGCATTGCGCAGGCTGGTTTCGGCCAGCGGGCCGAGCACCACGCCGATCATCACCGGCGCCAGCGGGTAGCCATAGCGGCGCATCAGGAAGGCGGCAAATCCGATGGCCAGCACCAGCAGCAGGTCGACCACCGAAGCGCCGGTGGCGTAGACGCCCAGCCCGCAGAACACCGTGATGCCGGCGAACAGGTGTGGCTTGGGAATCAGCAGCAGCTTGGCCCATAGCGGCGCAAAGGGCAGATTCAGCACCAGCAGCATCACCAGGCCGACAAAGAGACTGGCCAGCAGCGCCCAGACCAGATCCGCATTGCGCTCGAAAAGCATCGGACCTGGCTGCAGGCCATACTGCTGGAAGGCGGCCAGCATGATCGCGGCCGTGGCCGAGGTGGGCAGGCCCAGGGCCAGCAGCGCGCCCATGGCGGTGCCGCTGGTGGCATTGCCGGCAGCTTCCGGGGCGGCCACGCCGCGAATCGCGCCGGTGCCGAACTTGGGAAAGCGGCGTTTGCGGTCCAGCTGGCGCTCGGTGCCGTAGGCCAGGAAGGTGGGCACCTCGGCACCGCCGACCGGAATCACCCCGAAGGGCACGCCAAAAGCGGTGCCGCGCAGCCAGGCCGGGATCGCTTCGCGCACTTCCGAGCGCGAAAGGTAGGGGCGGCCGGCAACGGAAATGGCGGTCAGCTTCTGGTCGCGGTGGATGCGCGAGGCCACATGCAGCACCTCGCCCAGGGCCAGCACGCCGACGGTGATCACGATGATGCTCACCCCGTCAAAGAGCTGCGGCACATTGGCGGTGAAGCGCGAGGCCCCGGAAATGCCATCGATGCCCACCACGGACAGGGCCAGGCCGAGCAGCAGCGAGGCCAGCCCCTTCAACGCCGAGTCCGAAACCACCGAGGCGGTGGCGATGAAGGCGAAGATCGCCAGGGCAAAGTATTCCGCCGGCCCGAAAAGCACCGCGATTTCCGCCAGCTTGGGGGCAAAGAACACCACCAGGGTGGTGGCGATCAATCCGCCGATGAAGGCGCCAATGGCGCTGGTGGCCAGCGCCTGGGGTGCCCGCCCGTCCTTGGCCATGCGATGGCCTTCGAAGGTGGTGGCAATGGCAGTGGAGCCGCCGGGGGTATTCATCAGGATCCCCATGGTGGAATCGCCAAAAAGGCCGCCGAAGTAGACGCCGGCAAACATGATGAAGGCGCCGACCGGGTCCAGCGAAAAGGTCATCGGCAACAACAGGGCCACGGCCATGGAGGAACCCAGGCCCGGCAGCACCCCCACGGCGGTGCCCAGGAAGGCGCCGATGAAGACCCAGAGCAGATTCATCGGGGTCAGCGCTTGGCCGAAGCCGTCAAGAAGCAGATTCAGGGATTCCATTAGCCGATCAGTCCTTCCAGGATGCCGCTAGGCAGGTTCAAGCCGAGTGCCGCGCCGAAGGCCAGCTGGATGGCCGAGGAGAAAACCACGGCGATCCCCAGATCCCGGGCCCGGTTCTTGCTGCCCAGGGCAAAGGCCACGGTCCAGAAGAGCAGGCTGGCGCTGATCAGCCATCCAGCAGGAACTAAAAGCAAAGCGAAGGCCAGGAAACCTGCGGCGACCAGCGACACGGTTTTCCAATCCGAATAGCTGCGGTAGCCCTGCGGGTCGGCGGGGACCGGCTCGGGGGTACGGATCAGTTGCATTGCCAGTAGCGCCGCGAGGACGAAGATCGCGATGGTGATCAAGATCGGGACGAATGTTGGTCCCGGCTGCTTGGCCCCGTCGGGCACTTCCATGGTGATGATGCCGACACCCAGATAGATCCCCAATAGCACCAGGATCCCCGGCAGGATCAGCCCGCTGCGCCCGATTCCGGGTTTGGTCCGGGGCGCAGCTTCCAGTGATGTTTCAGTGCTCATTCTCATCGGCCTTTACGCTCAGCACCGGCACGCTGGCCCCGAGGATCACCGCTTGGGCATCGGAGCCCATCAGCATTTTCCCCACCCGCGAACGGGAGCGGACCCCGATGACGATCATCTGGGCATCCAGCTCATTGCCCAGGTCGATCAGTTCTTCAGCGGCCCGTGGCGAATTCGCGCCTGGCTGCACAAAACGGGCCTTGTGCTGCAGCTGTGAGGCGAGTTCCGGACTCGGCCAGGCTTCGCCGTTGAGGGCGAAGAGCGGGAAGAGGGCCATGTCGGTGCCGGCCAGTTCGGCGGCGGCAAGGCCGTGCCGCAGGGCGGCGGCGCCCTCGGCGGTGTGGGTGTATCCGACCAGGATGGTCATGGTTTCTCCAATTTTTCGTGGCTAGTAGCCAAGCTCATTCCAGATGGCGTCGACGTTTTGCCGTTCGGATTCGAGGAACTCCTCGAATTCCGGGCCGGTCAGGAAGGCGTCGGCCCATTGGTTGCGTTCCAGGGCGTCGGCCCATTCGGGAGTTTGGACGGTTTCGGTGACGATCTGCTGGAGTTCTTTGACGTTTTCGTCGGTGAGTCCCGGAGGGGCGACGATGCCGCGCCAATTGGTCAGCTCGATGTCATAGCCCAATTCCTTCAAGGTGGGCACCCCGGTGGCCGGGACCGGTTCCGGAGCCGAGACCGCGAGAGCCTTGAGTTTCCCGGCTTCGATCTGGTCGGCGAAATCCACCCAGCCGGAGACTGAGGCCTTGATGGTTCCGCTGAGCAGGCTCGTGGCCAGTTCGCCACCGCCGGAGTACGCGATGTAGTTCACCGCGGTGGGTTTGAGGCCGGCCTGCTGGGCGAGCTGGGTGATGATCATCTGATCGACGCTGCCCAGAGAACCGCCGCCGAAGGCGAAGGCGTTGGGGTCTTTGGCCCAGTCGGCGACCAATTCATCCACCGATTCATAGGGGGAGTCGGCGGGGACCACCAGGACGTCGTAGTCATCGGTGAGCCGGGCGATCGGGGTGACATCCTGGATGGTGGTTTGAGAGCCATTGATGTTGATGGCGCCGAGCATCGTGATGCCCATGACCATGAGGCTGGATTTTTCGCCGTCCATGCCGGCGAACTTATTCAGCCCGATGGTGCCTCCGGCACCAGGGATGTTGACGACCTGGGCGTTGTTGACGATGGATTGCGCGCGCATGGCCTGCTGGGCTTCGCGGGCCGCTCCATCCCAGCCGCCACCGGCGCCTGCCGGTGCGATGAGGGTCAGCTGGGCTCGTGCGTCATCGCCGCTGCCGCTGCTGGCCGCATTAAAGGCCGCCCCGGCGACCACTGCGGCGCCGGCCAGGATGGCCATGACGCGAAGCGGCTTTCGCAGGCGGGTGCTATCAAGAGTCATTGTGATCCTTTCGCGCCCGATGCCGGGACGCCGTTGGATGTTACAAATTATAAATTATAGTTAATGACCATAAGTTGTGATCCAAGTCATGTCAAGGCGCGGAAGGCAGGCATGAAAACACCCCCAGCGCCTAAGGCGCTGGGGGTGCTGGTGCGGGCTGGGCCTACGGGGCCAGTGCGTCGATGGCCCGGCGGCCAAGGCTGCCTCGGACGTGCTTGGCCATTTCTTCTTCGGCCTTGGCCGCGTTGCCGGCGATGACCGCCTTGAGGATGCGCTCGTGCTCGGCGGCCACGCGCTTCTTGTCCGCGGCTGAATCCTGCCGGACGGACAGTCCGACCTGGCGGTAGCGGTCGGCCTTGTCCCACAGGGACTCGAGCATGTTGATCAGCAGGTCGTTGTGCGAGGCCGTATAGATCGAGCGATGGAATTCGCGGTGCGCAGCCAGCGCGGCGAGGTCGGGGTTTGGTGCCAGCGGGCGCATCTTTTCGGCCGCGGCCTTCATCCGGGTGATGTCCTCATCGGTGCGGTGGGTTGCGGCCAAGGCCGCGGCCATCGGATCAAGGCGTTCGCGCACCTGGAAGAGATTGGTGGCTTCCTGGGCGGTCAATGGCGCGACCTTGGCGTTGCGGTGGGCGTCGATGGTGATCAGGCCTTCGGCTTCCAGCTTGCGCAAGGCCTCGCGCATGGGGGTCAGGCTGACGCCGAGGTCGGCGGCAAGCTGCGACTGCGCCAAGGCTTCGCCCGGAACCAGTTCCCCGCTCATGATCAGTTCCCTGACGCTCTGGTAGGCGTAGGCGTTCTTGGTCAGCGCAGCTTGGCTCACGAGTGGCCTTTCTCGAAGTGCAGGTTTCCGCGGTGCACATTTCATAGAGTGCAACGTCCTTTTTATAAATGTTAGCCGGTGGAGCCTTGGGTCGAACGAATGCGTGTTGTACGATTTTATAAATTATAAAACTGAAGGGAGAGGCGCATGCCTTCACAAAGCCAGCCGTGCATCACGACATTCGACTCCGGCGGCCACCGCTATTCAGCCACGGATCTGCGGGCAGCCCTGGGCCCGGAATTCAGCCAGCTCCCCGTCGTGCTCAGGCTGCTGGCCGAAAATACGCTGCGCCGCTCCAGCGCAGGAGAAAGCGCCAGGACCGTAGCCAACCTCAAGGGTTGGCTACGCGAACATCGCTCCGAAGCCGAACTGGAATACTGGCCGCACCGGATACTGATGCATGACACCACCAGCACCCCGGCCCTAGTTGATATCGCCGCCATGCGTGACTCGTTGGCCGAGGCCGGAATCGACCCGAGCGTGCTGAACCCGCAATTGCAGGTCGAGGTCTCCATCGACCACTCGCTCGCCGTAGAGGATTACGGGCGTGATGATGCAGCACCGCGCAATCTGGCACATGAGTACCGGCGGAACCGGGAACGCTACAAATTCCTGAAGTGGGCCCAGCAATCGATGGAAACCGTCAACGTCAACCCGCCGGGAACAGGGATCATGCACACCCTGAACCTGGAGCAGCTGGCCACCGTGGCGCATCTGGATATCGAGCGCTCGGAAAATCTGGAGCATCCGCTGGTCGTGCCGGACATGATGATCGGCACCGACTCCCACACCCCGATGGTGAACGCCTTGGGCGTGCTGGGCTGGGGTGTCGGCGGGCTCGAAGCCCAGACGGTGATGTTCGGCCTGCCCACCACCCTGCGCATCCCCGACGTCATCGGATTCCGGCTCACCGGGCAATTGCCGGCCGGGGCCACCGCCACCGACCTGGCGCTGAATATCACCCACATCATCCGTGAACGAGGAGCCAGCGGCGAATTTGTCGAGTTCTTCGGCCCCGGCGTGAGCACGCTGACGGCCGGAGAGCGCGCAGTGGTTGCGAATATGGCGCCGGAATACGGGGCCAGCACCGGTTACTTCCCGGTGGATCAGCAGGTCCTTGACTACCTTGCGCAAACCGGGCGCACCAGTGAGCAGATCCAACTGGTGCAGGACTACTACCAGGCAGCCGGCCTGTGGTTCGACCCGCAGGGCCAGCCGGAATACACCGATGTGCTGGAACTGGATCTGGGCCAGGTCCGGCTGAGCGCTGCCGGACCACGCCGTCCGCAGGATCTGATGGACGTATCGCACATACCGCAGGCCTTGGAGGGCGAAGCCAACGGAGTTGAAGAAGACGCTGGCGGTTTGCCGCGCTTCGCCATCGCGCTGGCCGCGATCACCAGCTGCACCAATACCACCGACCCCAAACTGCTGATCGCCGCCGGACTGGTCGCCCGCAAGGCCCGCGAGTACGGGCTGAAGGTTCCGCACTGGGTGAAGACCTCGCTGGCACCGGGTTCGCCGGCAGCCATGAGCTACCTGCGCAGGGCCGGGCTCCTGGAAGACCTGGGCTACGCCGGATTTGATGTGGTGGGCTTCGGCTGCACCACCTGCATCGGCAACTCCGGGCCGCTGAGCGAACCGATCAGCCAAGAGCTGGCGGAATCCGCGATCAGGCCCGTGGCGGTCCTGTCGGGAAACCGGAATTTTGCCGGACGCATCCACCCGGATTTGGATCTGGGGTTCTTGGTGTCTCCACCTTTGGTGGTGGCCTTTGCGCTCGTGGGCCGTGCCGATGTCGACTTGTTGACCTACGAATTCACCCCGGAACAAGCCGGCGGTACGCCGGTGAAGCTCGCCGACCTGCTGCCCACGCGCGAGGAAGTCCAAGCGGCATGGGAGCTGGGGCATGATGCCGAGGATTTCGCGCGCGACTTCAAATTCGCCACCACCAGCCCCCTATGGTCCAAGCTGGATGCGCCCACCGGCGCCCGATTCCAGTGGAACGAAGACTCCAACATCCTGCGCCGCCCGCCTTTTGCCGCTGCGAATGAAGGAAGCCAGCTTGGGACATTTGTTGCCCATCCGTTGCTGGTGCTCGGCGATGATGTCACCACGGACCATATTTCCCCCGCCAGCGCGATCCCTGCCGATTCGCTCGTGGCCGACTACCTCGTCTCGCGCGGAGAGAACCGCAATGACCTCAACGTCTTTGCTTCGCGCCGCGGCAATTTTGAAGTGATGGTGCGCGGCGGATTCCACGCCAAGAACCTAGAGAACAAGCTCGGTGCGAACCTGCCCGTGGCCCATACCGTGCATGCCGGAACCGGAGAGGTGATTCCGCTGACCGAAGCGGCCAAGAGGTACCGGGAGCAGGGACACAGCACCGTGGTCATCGCGGGAGAACGCTATGGAACCGGCAGCTCGCGCGACTGGGCGGCCAAGGTGCAACGGCTGCTGGGGGTGCACGCGGTGCTTGCCGGAAGCTTTGAACGAATCCACCGCTCCAACCTCATTGGCATGGGTGTGGTGCCATTGCTGGTCCCGCAGGAGGTCAAAGCGCAGCTGCAGCAGCTTGTCGCCGATGACCGGATCGAGATCTCGGCGCCGTCTACCACCCTGGCGGTGCGCGGGGCCGTGCCGGTGAAGGTTGAGTTCCATGGCGGGGGAGTCTTGGAATTCGAGGCCCGGCTGGCTGCCGAAACCGAGCTGGACCTGGCGTTGCTGAAAGCAGGCGGAGTCATTCCGCACCTGCTGGCCAAAACCCAGGCGCAATTTCAGGAGGTTGCACGATGAACAACGCCAACAAGCCTGGGGTGATCGTGGAAATCCGCGGCGACGAGGCCGCCAACGAGATGTTCACCATGGTGCGCGAACGGATTATCAAACCACTCGTTGACGTCGAGATTCAAAGTTTTGACCTGTCGTTGGCCAATAGGGACGCGACCGCCGATGCGATTACCTTGCAGGCGGCCGCCGCCGTGAAAGAACATCGGGTGGCGGTGAAGTGCTCGACCATCACGCCCACGGCGGCGCAGGTGGCAAGATTAGGGCTGAGCCAACGCTGGAAATCGCCCAACGCGACCTTGCGCAAGGCCCTGAATGGCGTGATCTTCCGGGAGCCGATCGTGCTGGATTCGGTGCCGCGGATCGTGCCGGGCTGGAAGGCCCCGATTGTCGTTGCACGGCATGCCAACGCAGATCAATACCAGGCAACCGACTTCAAGGTTTCTGGCGCGGGAAGCCTCACCCTGAGTTTCACCCCGGCCGATGGTTCAGAGCCAATAGTCCGTGAGGTCACGACCTTCGGGAGTGATGGCGGCGTGGCCCTGGGCATGTACAACAACACCGATTCCATCCTGGCTTTCGCGCGGGCCTGTTTCAGGCAGGCGCTGCGGTTGAAGCTTCCCTTGTATTTTTCGACCAAGCACACAGTGCTCAAGGACTACGACGGTGTTTTTGTTGAAGCGTTCCAGGCTGTCTACCAGTCAGAGTTCGCGGCATTATTTGCCCAGGCGGGGCTCAGCTATGAGCACCGATTGATCGACGACATGGTGGCTTTTGCGATCAAGAGCTCTGGTGGATTCTTGTGGGCGCTGAAGAACTACGACGGCGATGTACAAGCGGATATCGTCGCCCAGGGGTTCGGCTCACCTGGTTTGATGGCTTCGGTTCTGGCTGGGGAGGACGGTGAAACCTGCTTGTTCGAGGCGGCCCACGGAACCGTGGCCCGCCACCACAAGAGATTAGTCCAGGGCGAAGAGCTCGGCGCCAATCCCGTGGCTACCATTGCCGCCTGGAGCCGTGCCCTCGAGCATCGTGGAACCTTGGACTCCAATGCCGAACTGGTCCAGGCAGCCGGAGCCATCAACGCTGCCATCCGGGCGACCGTGGCTGAGGGGGTGATGACCGCGGACCTGGCCGTCTTGGTCGGCGGCCGTCCGGTGGGGACGGCGCAGTTCATCGACGCGGTATCCAGCAAGCTGGGGCTGCAGTCCGTTTCGCGCTAAGCAGTGGTTATTGAAACGATATTTGTTTAGGAATGTTTTGGTTTCGAGTGGATCTCTGCCTAAAAGTGCTTTATTGTAAATAAGGTAATTGTCGTTCGCAAGAAATCCTGAAGGAGGGTGGCGATCTTGAAGAAAAATTCTCAGCGAGCTCTGAACGAGCAGCAAGCCACCAGCTTCCAGTATTTGTTTAACGGTGAGCGTGAGACTCGGCATCACAGTGAGCTGGAGTTCCGCAAGCTATGCACCTATCGACTCTTACCCGCAGAAACTAGCGGATAAATCACTCCTTGATCTCATTGGTCTCGAACTGAGGTTGAGTTTCAACCTTTGCGAGATGGCTGAGGTGAAGGGGTGAGCGAATCTTTCGGGAGTCGATGAACTTGGTTCATTGGCTCCCTTTTTTATTTTCCATTCAAATGTATTGCATGGGATTAATTGTCGCGCCTAAAAATAATAAGTGGCGCAAATATGCTCGAATAAAACTTTCGAGAGAGAGGTTAATTATGAGTCATTCAACAGCGTTCCCGGTAGCGCTGAGTGGCAGTCGTGACCGGGTCCAGATGTGGGCTGCGGAAGCGGACGTTGAAAACGAAGCGCTGGCACAGCTTCGTCGGGTTGCGCAATTGCCCTGGGTGCACGGAGTGCGCGTCATGCCCGATGTTCACGTGGGCAAGGGTGCAACGATCGGCAGCGTGATCGCCATGAATCAGGCAGTCTCGCCCTCCGCGGTTGGTGTGGACATCGGTTGCGGCGTGGCGGCGGTGCGAACCAGTATCCGGGCCGACCAGCTGGTGGGCCTTGAGATGCTGCGCGCCAGCGTCGAGGCCGCCATTCCGGTGGGCTTCAACGCGCACGAGGAACTGCCAGATCTGCGAAGGTTCGGTCTGGAGGCCGGTGTAGATGGACTGTTCGGGAAGTTTGAATCGCTGGATGAGAAGGTGCATCGTCTGCGCAATAAGGCAGTGGGACAGTTGGGGACCCTGGGCGGTGGCAACCACTTCTTGGAATTGTGCCTGGACCAGGAAGACCGAGTATGGATTACCCTGCACTCCGGATCGCGCAACATCGGCAAGACCTTGGCCGACCGGCACATCAGCATCGCCAAGTCGCTGGGACACAACCAGGGGTTGGTGGACAGGGAACTGGCAGTGTTCCTCGAGGGCACACCGCAGATGGATGCCTACAAGCACGATCTGTGGTGGGCGCAGGAGTACGCTGCGAAGTCTCGTGCACTGATGCTCGCGCTCTTCAAGGAATCGGTGGTGCGACACTTCGAAGGGCTCGATATGGGCTTTGACGCGCCGATCAACGTACACCACAACTACGTCAACGAGGAGACGATCGACGGGCAGACGCTTCTGGTGACCCGCAAGGGCGCGATCCGTGCTGGTGCCGGTGACTTAGCGCTGATTCCAGGGTCGATGGGAACCGGGTCCTACATTGTGCGTGGGCGAGGCAACCCGGGTTCGTACTTCTCGGCATCGCATGGTGCAGGCAGGAAGATGAGTAGGACCGCGGCGAAGAAGAGATACTCGGCGCAGGATCTCGCGGCGCAGACCATGGGGATCGAGTGTCGTAAGGACGCTGGGGTCGTGGATGAAATTCCCGCTGCGTACAAGGACATCCACCAGGTGATCGAAGCGCAGAAGGATCTGGTGGATGTCGTTGGTCACCTGCGCACCATCCTGTGCGTCAAGGGCTAGGCATGGAGGGGGGAAGCGGTGGATGGGCGCGCAGGGTGCGGGCCCAGCCACCGCTGCTCTGGCGCAAAACGGTTGTCGTGCCCTATCATCGATGAGTCAGGAGTCACAGTCTTGTGGTTTCCGGCGCTCTCAAAAGGGGCGATACCCGTTGCCATGCAGCAACTGGTAACGGCAGACATATATGGAATTTTCTTTAGCACCATTCTTTGAAAAGAGTCCATAATGTCTAGCGTTTCCGCAGCCATTGCCCATGCCCTAAAACCAGTTGCCCCGCAGATCTTCGGACTGATGGGAAATGGCAACGCCCACTTCCTTGATGCCGCCGTCCGCGCGGGATTCGATTACACCGCGGTACGCCATGAGTCCGCAGCAGTTTCGGCCGCCGACGCGTACTTCCGGATTGCGAACAAGCTGGCTATCGCCAGCACCACCTACGGTGCCGGCTACACCAATGCCGTGACCGCACTGGCCGAAGCCGCAGCAGCCGGCACGCCGCTGCTCTTTGTCACCGGTGATGCGCCGAGCACGGGGCTGCGCGGCTGGGATGTGGACCAGGCCGCGATCGACGGCGGCGTGCGCGCGCCTCGCTACGTCGTGGATCGCCATACCCCGGGCAGCATCGCGTTGCAGGCGGCCGCCCATGCGCTGCGCGAGCAGACCCCGGTAGTCCTGGCCATTCCCTACGACCTGGCGGCCGCCGAAAGCGCAGGCGAAGTGCTCCCGGATTTCGCCTCACTGGCCTGCACACCGCCCAAGCCGGGGCTCGATCCGACCGCGCTGCAGCAGCTCGTCGCGAAGCTGGATGCCTCGAAGCGCACGCATATCCTCTATGGGCGCGGCGCCATTGACGCCGCCGGACAGATCGCGGAACTGGCCCGGAAACTGGATGCCACCACCTCGGGAACGCTGCTGGCCCGCGACCTGCTGGACTATGACTTCGACCTCGGGATCACCGGCGGATTCTCCACCGAGGCGAACGCCCGCATCATTGCCCAGGCCGACACGGTGCTGGTCTTGGGGGCTTCGCTGAACCAATTCACCATGCGTTTCGGCGACCTGGTCAGCCAGTCGGCGACGCTGATCCAGATCGATCTCGGCGCGGCAGCCACCAACGCTCGCGTGGACATCTTCGCTACCGCTGATGCCCAGTGCGCCACGGCTGAATTGCTCGATGCGGTACAGGACGCGCAGGGCCACTGGTGCGCGGGACTGGACCTGGACGATTTGCGCAGCCGCCCAGTAGGCGACGACGTGGCCGAGGACGGGTTGCTGGATCCTCGCCGGGTAGCCAGCGAGCTGGAGAAGATCCTGCCGGCCAACCGGGTCCTGGTCCAAGATGGCGGGCACTTCATCGGCTGGGGTCCGATGTACTGGTCGACGAGCGGTGCGCGTTCGCTGGCCTGCGTGGGCACCGCGTACCAGTCCATCGGTCTGGGCATCGCCTCCATGGTGGGAGCTGGGGCAGCAGCGCCGGGCCGTACGGTGGTGCTGGCCGCCGGCGACGGAGGGTTCCTGATGGGCCTGGCCGACCTCGAATCCATCATCCGCACCGTGGACAGCGGGGTGATCGTCATCTACAACGACTCCGCCTACGGTGCGGAGGTCCACCAGTATGGCTCGATGGGCCTGCACGAAGACCCGATGCTGATCCCGACCGTGGACTTCGCGGGCATCGCCCGCTCCATGGGAGCCACCGGAGTTCGGGTGGAAACGCTGGCGGATATGGCTGGTCTCACACAATGGGTGGCTGACGGCGCGCGCGGCGTGTGCCTCGTCGATGCCCGCGTCACCACGCGGGTGCGTGCCCCTTATATGGACGAGGTGCTCGCGGCCAACAAGATCGCGGCCAAGGCATTGGCATTACAATCCGATTAAGGCGCTGGCAGAACGGTTGGGGTACGGCGTAGGGTTGACCCGTGCGCAAGATACTAGTTGGAACAGCCAGCCTGAGCCTCGGAGCGCTTCTAGTCCTCCCGGCGACCGCCGCTTTTGCTGTACCAATTGGATCCGGTGATCGGGCCGAGGCGCCGACCCAGCTGTTTTCTGATTCTTCGTTGCGTGTAGCCACGATCCAAGCCAACCTCACCGCCGAAAACCCCGGTGGGCTCGAGGCGAAACTCATGGGCGGTGCCAACCCGCAGGCGGCCCAGGTCGCCGACAGCATTTCCGAAGCCGACGCCGACGTTGTGGTCTTGACCAATATGGATGCCGAACAGGGTGCCGTGGATGCGTTCAAGGACCAGTACTTGAACAACGAGGCGGATCACCGCACCGATATCGACTACCAGTACTCCTATCTGGCTGTTGGTTCCAAGGGCTTGCAAAGCGGTGCTGATCTAAACGCTGACGGCGTGATCGGCAGCGCCGAGGACGCCTGGGGCCAAGGCGCTTTTGAAGAGCAGGGATCGATCGTGCTGCTGTCCAAATACCCTGTGGATGAAGAAAAGATTAGTGCTGTTTCGAAGCTCAAATGGCAGGACGTAGAGAACGGCCACTTGCCCCATACCGACCTGTCGGGGGTCTTGGCTGCCTCGATTCCGGTCATGAATACCGGCCTGTGGGATATTCCTCTTGAAGTAGGCGGCCAGCAAGTCCACGTGGTCGCCACTCAAACCGAGCCTGAGGATGCGAACCCTGGCATCTCGCAGGCTCGGCACGTTGATGAACTGAAGGTCATGACGGACTACTTGGCTGGCAAGGACTACGTGCGCACGGATCAGGGCCGCCAGGCCGAGGGCGTGGGCGATGAGAAGTTCATTGTTGCCGGCGCCTTGGATCTTCGGGATTCCGCCGAGAGCCGGCTTGAACCATTCCTCAAGGGACTCGCTCGAGAAGATGCCCTGAATGATAGCGGCAGCTATCTGATCCCGGATGCTTCGTGGCAGGTTACCGGACAGGGACGCATCGAACAGAGCGATCCTCCACTGGAAGAAGCAGTGCCGAGCACCGTGAAAGCACCCGGATCACTGATCTGGACCGACATCGAGTTCTAGCCAGAGCCCAGGGCCCTGGAGCAAAGTGGCCGTGCACCGGCCCGTTCGCGCAGCCCGATCTCCTCACCGGCAGCTCGCCGCGCGTCCGCGCCAGGTGCGGTCATTCGTTCGCATCTCTGCGGGCAGGCGCAGATCGGCGTCTCCATCCCCAGTCCACGCCGTCCAATCATTGGCCGTCATCCGGGTAGGCCCCCGCCTCCTCAAGGGAACTCTCAGGGTTTTGCGGATAAGCTGGGGGCATCATGAAAAACGATCCAATCTCGATGACTTTCATTGGCAAAGATGGCAAGCCCCGTGCCAGCGTGCAGCAGGCCATCTTGAAGGGTATCGGCGTGCAACGCCCATTGGTGCTCGCGTACATCAGCCGCCTGCGCAAGAAGCATCCCCAGGCTGACACCGCTGAGTTGATGGCCCTGGTCGAGCGTGACTATCTGCGGGTATCCACGGGTTCGGGAGCCGCTGTGGGAGGTACGGCGGCCGCGCCTGCCGTCGGCACGGGCGTGGCCTTGGGGCTTTCGGTGGTTGCCACCCTTGGATTCCTGGAGGCATCAGCCCTCTATGCCCAGAGCCTGGCTGAACTGCATGGCATTGCCATGGAGGACCCAGAACAGTCACGAGTCCTGGTGATGGGGATCCTCATGGGAGATGAAGGCAGTGCAATGATTGCCGGACTCACGTCCCAGGCGGCGGGCCGCGGCGGCGGGCCGGTGAAAGGGTGGGCACAGGCGTTCGGAGCCAACCGGAGCACCAGCTTCTACGCCGGGATGCAACGCACCTTGCAGAAGAAGTTCCTGCATAAGATCATCGGCACGCAGGCAGCTAGCGTGGTCGGACGACTGGTGCCCTTCGGCGTCGGTGCAGTGATCGGTGGAGCTGGCAACCGGTACATGGCAAAGCGTGTCATCGAAAACGCCGAACAGGCTTTTGCAGGTATACCCACGGTGGTGCCCAGCGCGCTGCCGCTGGATGACCCACGAGTTCTGGAATCAGAAATCGTCGAAGACTAGCCAACGGCCCAGAGCTGTCCGGCGGCTGGTGAGCCCGCGACGAACTTCGGACCTCAGTTTCCGCAGCTCTGCGGGGTGTTTTTTGGGCGAAATTCGCATGAATCCGGGGCTGGGAGCGTGCACAATGATTTAAGTGTCGACGCTCACCCGTAAAAAGCAGCCACCCGATTTGCACGGCCCCCCAAACCTGTGTATAGTTTTTCCTTGTCGCCGAGAGCAAAACGGAAGAAATAACCGGATGCAAAACAGCGGCGAAACCCCAGAAAATCAACGGTTTCACACAGGTCACTGTGGGAAAGCGATGAAAGAATGGGAACCAAGAATACTGTTTCAAATCACAAACAATTGATTTGACTTTCAGAAATTCGCGGTGATAAGATTTGAATATAACGCTGGACGAAATCATTGCCTGAATTGCTGTGCAATGGAGAACCGGTAAGTGTTTGTTGTTTGAGAACTCAATAGTGTGCCAAGTTTGTTGATACCGAATTATTTTATTTGGTGAATACATAACATTTGCTTGAGGCATTGCACCCCCGTGCAGTGTTCTTGAGTGTTTTTTATTCGCCAGGATTTTTTCATTGATTCTCCCTTATTTTCCGAGGGGTTTCGGTGGCTTTTTGTTTTTTATGGAGAGTTTGATCCTGGCTCAGGATGAACGCTGGCGGCGTGCTTAACACATGCAAGTCGAACGATGAAGCCCTGCTTGCAGGGTGGATTAGTGGCGAACGGGTGAGTAACACGTGAGTAACCTGCCCCCGACTCTGGGATAAGCCCGGGAAACTGGGTCTAATACCGGATATGACTTCCTACTGCATGGTGGGTTGTTGAAAGATTTATCGGTGGGGGATGGACTCGCGGCCTATCAGCTTGTTGGTGAGGTAATGGCTCACCAAGGCGACGACGGGTAGCCGGCCTGAGAGGGTGACCGGCCACACTGGGACTGAGACACGGCCCAGACTCCTACGGGAGGCAGCAGTGGGGAATATTGCACAATGGGCGGAAGCCTGATGCAGCGACGCCGCGTGAGGGATGACGGCCTTCGGGTTGTAAACCTCTTTCAGTAGGGAAGAAGCGAAAGTGACGGTACCTGCAGAAGAAGCGCCGGCTAACTACGTGCCAGCAGCCGCGGTAATACGTAGGGCGCAAGCGTTATCCGGATTTATTGGGCGTAAAGAGCTCGTAGGCGGTTTGTCGCGTCTGCCGTGAAAGTCCGAGGCTCAACCTCGGATCTGCGGTGGGTACGGGCAGACTAGAGTGATGTAGGGGAGACTGGAATTCCTGGTGTAGCGGTGAAATGCGCAGATATCAGGAGGAACACCGATGGCGAAGGCAGGTCTCTGGGCATTTACTGACGCTGAGGAGCGAAAGCATGGGGAGCGAACAGGATTAGATACCCTGGTAGTCCATGCCGTAAACGTTGGGCACTAGGTGTGGGGGACATTCCACGTTTTCCGCGCCGTAGCTAACGCATTAAGTGCCCCGCCTGGGGAGTACGGCCGCAAGGCTAAAACTCAAAGGAATTGACGGGGGCCCGCACAAGCGGCGGAGCATGCGGATTAATTCGATGCAACGCGAAGAACCTTACCAAGGCTTGACATGTGCCAGACCGCTCCAGAGATGGGGTTTCCCTTCGGGGCTGGTTCACAGGTGGTGCATGGTTGTCGTCAGCTCGTGTCGTGAGATGTTGGGTTAAGTCCCGCAACGAGCGCAACCCTCGTTCCATGTTGCCAGCACGTAGTGGTGGGGACTCATGGGAGACTGCCGGGGTCAACTCGGAGGAAGGTGGGGATGACGTCAAATCATCATGCCCCTTATGTCTTGGGCTTCACGCATGCTACAATGGCCGGTACAATGGGTTGCGATACTGTGAGGTGGAGCTAATCCCTAAAAGCCGGTCTCAGTTCGGATTGGGGTCTGCAACTCGACCCCATGAAGTCGGAGTCGCTAGTAATCGCAGATCAGCAACGCTGCGGTGAATACGTTCCCGGGCCTTGTACACACCGCCCGTCAAGTCACGAAAGTTGGTAACACCCGAAGCCGATGGCCTAACCACCTTGTGTGGGGGGAGTCGTCGAAGGTGGGACTGGCGATTGGGACTAAGTCGTAACAAGGTAGCCGTACCGGAAGGTGCGGCTGGATCACCTCCTTTCTAAGGAGCTAACCATTTTTGGTTGCCCATGTCTGTGCCCGAGTGTGGTGCGGGTGGGTTGCTCATGGGTGGAATATCAATGGACTCAGTACTGGAAGGCATGCATGCTGTTCGATCCTTTGTGGGGTTGTGTGGTGTGTGTGGGGTACTGGCTGTGGCTGCATGGTGTTGTTGCTGGTGAGTACGCAGCATGATGATCTTTCGGGGTTGTTGTGGTGTTGGAAAAGCGGTGGTGGTGTTGTGTGGTTTGTATGGTTTGGCATGCTGTTGGGTTTTGAGGCAACAAGCCTCCAGGCCGCGGTGATGGCCCCTTTTTTGTGGGGGTTGTTGTTGTGGTGTGGGGTTCTTGGTGTTTCGGTGTTTGTCCTGTGTTTGCCGTGGTCGTGCTGCCTTTGCCGGTGGTGTGGTTGCGGGGGTGCGGGGTTGTTGTTTGGGAACTGTATAGTGAACGCGAGCATCTTGCGGATGAGATGAGTCGGGTGGCCCTTTTCCTGGGGTTGCCTGGTGTTTGAGTCTTGTCTGCGTGATTTTGTTAGATTGTTTTATTGCTCATACTTTTGAGACTTTGATGTTGTGTTGAAGTTTTTAAGGGCGCACGGTGGATGCCTTGGCATCAAGAGCCGATGAAGGACGTGGGAATCTGCGATAAGCCTGGTGGAGTCGATAACCGGACGTTGAGGCCAGGATTTCCGAATGGGGGAACCCCGCACCATGTTATGTGGTGTGACCTGCAGCTGAATGTATAGGCTGTGTGGAGGGAACGCGGGGAAGTGAAACATCTCAGTACCCGCAGGAAGAGAAAACAATAGTGATTCCGTTAGTAGTGGCGAGCGAACGCGGATGGGGCTAAACCGGTTGGTGTGTGATAGCGGATAGGCGTTGCATCATCGGGGTTGTGGGGTTGACATGTGCCAGTGCTATCTTGCTGGCGGGATGAGGTGCAGGCGTATAGGTGAATCGGTTGGAATGCCGGACCATAGAGGGTGATAGTCCCGTAGGTGTAATGCGTGTCTGCCGTTCTAGTGTTGATACCCGAGTAGCACGGGGCCCGTGAAACCTTGTGTGAATCTGCCAGGACCACCTGGTAAGCCTGAATACTACTTGATGACCGATAGTGAATCAGTACCGTGAGGGAATGGTGAAAAGTACCCCGGGAGGGGAGTGAAATAGTACCTGAAACCGTGCGCTTACAATCCGTCAGGGCCTGGGACTTGTTCCTGGGTGATGGCGTGCCTTTTGAAGAATGAGCCTGCGAGTTAGTGCTGTGTCGCGAGGTTAACCCGTGTGGGGTAGCCGTAGCGAAAGCGAGTCTGAATAGGGCGTTTGAGTGGCACGGTCTAGACCCGAAGCGAAGTGATCTACCCATGGCCAGGTTGAAGCGCGTGTAAGAGCGTGTGGAGGACCGAACCCACTTCAGTTGAAAATGGAGGGGATGAGCTGTGGGTAGGGGTGAAAGGCCAATCAAACTTCGTGATAGCTGGTTCTCCCCGAAATGCATTTAGGTGCAGCGTTACGTGTTTCTTGCTGGAGGTAGAGCTACTGGATAGGCGATGGGCCCTACAAGGTTACTGACCTTAGCCAAACTCCGAATGCCGGTAAGTGAGAGCGTAGCAGTGAGACTGTGGGGGATAAGCTTCATAGTCGAGAGGGAAACAGCCCAGAACGCCAACTAAGGCCCCTAAGCGTGTGCTAAGTGGGAAAGGATGTGGAGTTGCTGTGACAACCAGGAGGTTGGCTTAGAAGCAGCCACCCTTGAAAGAGTGCGTAATAGCTCACTGGTCAAGTGATTCCGCGCCGATAATGTAGCGGGGCTCAAGCACACCGCCGAAGTTGCGTCATTCAAATTTTTGCCCGGTTTCGATTGGGTGTTTGGATGGGTAGGGGAGCGTCGTATAGCGGGTGAAGTCGCGGTGGAAACCAGCGGTGGACGCTATACGAGTGAGAATGCAGGCATGAGTAGCGAATGACGGGTGGGAAACCCGTCCGCCGAATGATCAAGGGTTCCAGGGTTAAGCTAATCTGCCCTGGGTTAGTCGGGGCCTAAGGCGAGGCCGACAGGCGTAGTCGATGGATAACGGGTTGATATTCCCGTACCGGCGAAGGACCGCCCATACTGAGCTGTGGATGCTAACCATGACGGATCCGGTGATGTGTTCCTTCGGGAATGGTTGCTGGTGGTGTGGTGGGAACCGATGCAGTGAGGTCAGCGTATTAACAGGTGTGACGCAGGAAGGTAGCCGAGCCAGGCAATGGAATTGACCTGGTCCAAGGGTGTAGGAAGAGTGGTTGGCAAATCCGCCGCTCATATGTTCTGAGACCTGATAGGCGCCCGCTTTGGCGGGTGATTCGGTGATCCTATGCTGCCTAGAAAAGCATCGGCGCGAGGTCCCAGTCCGCCCGTACCCCAAACCGACACAGGTGATCAGGTAGAGAATACTAAGGCGATCGAGAGAATCATGGTTAAGGAACTCGGCAAAATGCCCCCGTAACTTCGGAAGAAGGGGGGCCTGCCTCGTGATGAGAACTTGCTTCTTTGAGCGGGTGTGGGCCGCAGAGACCAGGGGGAAGCGACTGTTTACTAAAAACACAGGTCCGTGCGAAGTCGCAAGACGATGTATACGGACTGACTCCTGCCCGGTGCTGGAAGGTTAAGAGGACTGGTTAGCCCTTGTGGCGAAGCTGAGAATTTAAGCCCCAGTAAACGGCGGTGGTAACTATAACCATCCTAAGGTAGCGAAATTCCTTGTCGGGTAAGTTCCGACCTGCACGAATGGAGTAACGACTTCCCCGCTGTCTCAACCATGAACTCGGCGAAATTGCAGTACGAGTAAAGATGCTCGTTACGCGCAGCAGGACGGAAAGACCCCGAGACCTTTACTATAGTTTGGTATTGGTGTTCGGTGCAGCTTGTGTAGGATAGGTGGGAGACTGTGAAGCTTGGACGCTAGTTCAGGTGGAGTCATCGTTGAAATACCACTCTGGCTGTACCGGTCACCTAACTTCGGACCATGATCTGGTTCAGGGACAGTGCCTGATGGGTAGTTTAACTGGGGCGGTTGCCTCCTAAAATGTAACGGAGGCGCCCAAAGGTTCCCTCAGCCTGGTTGGCAATCAGGTGTCGAGTGTAAGTGCACAAGGGAGCTTGACTGTGAGAGTGACAGCTCGAGCAGGGACGAAAGTCGGGACTAGTGATCCGGCGGCACCTCGTGGAAGGGCCGTCGCTCAACGGATAAAAGGTACCTCGGGGATAACAGGCTGATCTTGCCCAAGAGTCCATATCGACGGCATGGTTTGGCACCTCGATGTCGGCTCGTCGCATCCTGGGGCTGGAGTAGGTCCCAAGGGTTGGGCTGTTCGCCCATTAAAGCGGTACGCGAGCTGGGTTTAGAACGTCGTGAGACAGTTCGGTCCCTATCCGCTGCGCGCGTTGGAAATTTGAGAAGGGCTGTCCTTAGTACGAGAGGACCGGGACGGACTAACCTCTGGTGTGTCAGTTGTACTGCCAAGTGCATCGCTGATTAGCTACGTTGGGAAGGGATAACCGCTGAAAGCATCTAAGCGGGAAGCCTGCTTCGAGATGAGATTTCCATGCACCTTGTGTGTGTGAGGCCCCCAGCTAGACCACTGGGTTGATAGGCAGGATGTGGAAGCAAGGACTGAAGACTTGTGTAGCTGACCTGTACTAATAGGCCGATGACTTTCAACACACAATAAAACAATATTTTACTAGCAATTATTATTGCTGTTCGCGTTCACTATGCGGTTACGAGACAACAACCTCTTACCGGAAAACATGAGGTTTGAGGCAGGACCCTTGGTGGTCTTGCTGGTAGCACCGAAAACACATTCACCAAGAGTTGGTTTGTGTGCTTCGTGATTGTTACGGCGGTCATAGCGTGGGGGAAACGCCCGGTCCCATACCGAACCCGGAAGCTAAGGCCCATTGCGCCGATGGTACTGCACTCGTGAGGGTGTGGGAGAGTAGGTCACCGCCGGACTTAACTTGAGATGATGGTTTGAGGCCCTGACACACGGTGTGTGTCAGGGCCTCACCTGTTTAACCAGTAGTTTGGTGGTGGGCTATCAGTTCGCCCCTTTTCCTGTTTAAGAGGGATATCGCTTGACGCATTCCTGCAGGCAGATTTAGAGTCAACGCACGCTATCGTCGTTGGCCGAGGAGAATCCGCAGATGGGGCAGCTAACCTACGCAATCAATGTGACCCTGGATGGCTGCATAGACCATAGGGTGGGCATCGTCGACGACGAGACCCATGACTATTTCACCAACTTAATGGATCAGCACGGTGCAATGCTTTGGGGCCGGACTACGTACGAAATGATGGAAGAGTACTGGCCGCTGGTGGCCAGCGGAGAAGTAGAGGCCCCCACTGCGCTTCGGGAATGGGCGATCAAGCTGCAGGCCAAGCCGAAGTATGTGGTATCTTCAACGCGCACCGATTTTCCCTGGAACAATAGCCATCACCTTCACGGCGACTTAGCCGCGTCGGTACGAGAACTCGTGGAGCAAACCCCTAAAGGCGTGCTGCTCGGCAGCACCAAACTGGCTTCGTCCTTGGATCAGCTGGGACTAATCGATGAGTATCGCTTCTTGATCCACCCCATCATCGCAGGTCATGGTCCCAGATTATTCCACGAGGGCCTGGCCTGCGCCCGACGGCTTGAGCTGCTGGAAACGAAGATCCTCAGCAATCGTGTCATCGCTGTCCGCTATCAGCGCGCGGAGCAACGGGGTCCGATGCTTGCTGAGGGATAGGCGGACAACGGCATTGTGCAGGATTCCGGACTGTGCCTCGTGGACGCCGGGAGGTGAAACACCGTGGGTGCGGTGGCAGTGCAATGGATTCCGACTGGCAGGCGGCAAGCGGGAATGGTCCGCTGCTGTCCTGCGCGCCCAGCCGAGCAGTAGGCGAATGCATCGGATAATAATAAGCCGGTGCCGTCCAAGTGATCGCGACGCAGGTTTCCGGGGGGGGCATGGAGCGGTCGCTTTCGCCAGTTCCTTCTGTCTTGTGGCGCTCTGGCAAGAAGCATGGACGGCTGCAATGCACATCGGGTACGAGGCAAAGTCACGAGCAGATTTCCATGCCAGCTGTGCGACGTTGCGCCATGGTACCGATGGCGGGAATATGGGCTGCATCGCGTAGCGTAGGAACCATGGATACGCTCTTCTTCGCCCACCGCGGCAGTTCCCATAAATATTCGGAGAATACCCGGGCCGCCTACCTGCAGGCCATCGACGAGGGGGCCGACGGGATCGAATGCGATGTCCACTTGAGCAAGGACGGCCAAGTGGTCTGCCACCACGACCCCACGGTGGATCGCACCTCCGATGCCTCGGGCCTGGTCTCGGCCTTCACCCTCGAGCAGCTCAAGGCCATGGACTTCACCGGGGTGGTGCCCGCCGAGGTGCCGGCCGAGTACGGCACCGAGAACGAGCAGCTGCTCAGCCTGGATGAGCTGCTGGCGCTGATCGAGGAACGCGGCAAGCCGGTGGGCCTGGCCGTGGAGATCAAGCACCCCAGCGCCTATGGCTACCTGCTCGAAGACCGGGTGCTGCAGGTGCTTGCCGCCCATGGCTTCGACCCGCAGACCGGCCGCGCCGGAAGCCAGGGGCAGATCGCGGTGACATTGATGAGCTTCGAACCCGATGCGCTACGCTATCTGGGGCGCACGGTGAACACCGATCTGCTGTGCCAGCTGATGACCGAGGTGAATCCCGACTACATCCAGGAGCTCTTGGACTCCGGGCAGGTCGGGCGGGCCTCGGTCTACTCGGTGCTCTACCGCTCGGTGGCCGAGGGTATTGAGCTGATCAACGCCGGGGGCGCCGGCATCATCGGATCCGGGGTGGCCTGGACCCGGGCCAATGAGCAGATGGTGCGCCGCTGGGTGGCTGAAGGACGCCAAGCGCGGATCTGGACCGTGGATCGGCCCGCCGACGCGCAGTATTTGATCGACCTCGGGGTCGGGGAACTGACCAGCAACCGTCCGGTGGAACTTCGCAGGGAATTGGAGCAGCACTAGAGCCATGGGCATGAAGAACAGCGAACAGGTCAACCTGTATCTGGAAGACACCTACGTTTTCAGCACCGAAGCCACCGTGATTGCCGCCGGCAGCGACGACGAGGGCCCGTGGATGGCGCTCAGCCCCAATATCTTCCACCCGCGCGGCGGGGGACAGCCCGAGGATTCGGGCACCGTGGATGGGCAGGAAGCCAGCGTGCAGCGCGCCGATGACGGGCTGGTGATCCTGCGCGGAGCCGGAAGCAAGCCGGTGGGCGCCGTGGTGCACACGCAGATCGATCGCGCACTGCGCCTGAAGCATGCGGCCTTGCACACCGCCGGGCATGTGCTGGGTTTTGCCGGCGAGGATCGCGGCTGGCAGCACAAGGGCCACTCGCACTTCCCGGGGCAGTCGCGCCTGGACTTCGACCCGCAGAGCATTGACCTGCCGCTGGCCGATCCAGCCCAGCGTGATGCCGCCAGGGCCTGGCTGCAGCAGCGCGTCGACGAGCTGCTGGCCCAGGGCGGGGCGGTGACCGCCGTGATGGACGAGGCCGGATGGCGGACCGTCACCATTGCCGGAATCAACGCCGAACCCTGTGGCGGCACCCATGTCAGCCACGTGGACCAGCTGCGCGATGTCACCATTGGCGAGGCCAAGGTCAAGCGCGGGGCGTACAAGGTTCGCTACGAGGCCAGCCATAGTGTCTAGCCTTTTGACCCCGGCGACCAAGATGGGGCTGTCCATCTCGATCGCCACCGGGTTGTACGGAATTTCCTTTGGCGCGCTGTCCATTGCCGCCGGGCTGAACCTCTGGCAGACCGTGGCCTTGAGCGCCCTGATGTTCACCGGCGGATCGCAGTTCGCCTTCCTCGGCGTGGTCTCCGGCGGCGGGGCAGGCGCGGCAGCCTTTTCGGCCGCCTCGCTGCTGGGCGTGCGCAACGCCGTGTACGGCATGCAGATCAAGCAGACCTTGCGCCCGCACGGCCGGCACGTTCCGTGGATGGCCCAGGTGACCATCGACGAATCCACCGCGGTGAGCCTCAGCCAGGCTGGGATCGGGGAAAAGCGCCGCGGATTCTTCACCGCAGGCATCGGGGTGTACGTGCTGTGGAACCTGTTCACCGTCATCGGCGCGCTGCTGGGCGAGCGCATGGGGGACCCGGCGGCCTGGGGGCTTGACGGGGCGGCGGTGGCGGCCTTTATCGGCCTGCTGTGGCCTCGGCTCACCTCCATGCAGCCGGCGCTGATTGCCGTGGCGGCGGCGATCCTGACCGCGCTGGCGGTGCCCGTCAGCGCACCCGGCCTGCCCATTTTGATCACCGCCGTCGCCGCCGCGCTCTACGCGGTGATGACCGTGCGCACAAAGCCAGCGGCAACAGAACATGGCGGGCTGCGCAGCGTGGATGAGGAGCAGGCATGAGCGAACTGAGCTGGTGGATCCTGGCATCGTGCCTCACCGCCTATGCCATCAAGCTCTGCGGCTACTTCGTGCCGCGCAAAGTGCTCGATTCACCGATGATGGCCCATGTGGCCTCGACCTTGACCGTGGCATTGCTGGCCTCGCTGGTCACGGTCAACGCCTTCACCTCGGGCCAGGAACTGGTGATCGATGCGCGCATCGGCGCCTTGGCGGCCGCCGTGATCGCGTTGATCTTCAAGGCACCCTATCTTGTAGTGGTGCTCGTCGGGGCGCTGGCCGCGGTAGTCTTGCGGGCTACCGGGCTGGCTGCCTGAGGCAGATGACAAGCCGGGGCAGTGGTGGGAAAGTAGAGGCATGATTGTAGCTTTTTCTGTAGCCCCCTCCGGTACCGGCAGCAACCCCGATGGCTCGGTGCATGATGCCGTCGCCGAAGCCGTGAAAGTGGTGCGCGATTCCGGCCTGCCCAACCGCACCAGTTCGATGTTCACCGAAATCGAGGGTGAATGGGACGAGGTCTTCGACGTCGTCAAGCGCGCCACCGAAGCCGTGGCGCCTTTCGGTTCGCGCATCTCGCTGGTGATTAAGGCTGATATCCGCCCCGGACGCGAAGGCGAACTGGACGGGAAGATCCAGCGGCTCGAAAAGGCTATCAAGGATAGCGAGGAGAGTGCATTAAAATGATCCGCCATTCAACTGACCGTGAGGCCGGTGTAGTTGAGCAGTATCTCGAGGAATCCCTCGGGCTTGGAATCGAGTCCCTGGAAAAGGGCCGCGAGCACGCGCGGGCTGCCGGCTTGCCGCCCATCGAAGTCAGCGCCGGCCAGGGCAAGCTCCTGCAGCTGCTGGCCGAAATGATCGGAGCTCGCCGGGTTTTGGAGATCGGCACCCTGGGTGGCTATTCGACCAGCTGGCTTGCCCTCGGAGTCGGCGCGGCGGGCACGGTCATCACCTGCGAATTCGAGCCGTTGCACGCCTCGGTAGCGCGGGAGAACCTGGAACGCGCCGGGCTTGCGGACCGGGTGCAGATCAAGCTGGGCGCCGCCGAAGGCACCTTGGATTCACTGATAGCCAGGCGAACCGAGGCTTTCGACCTGGTCTTCATCGATGCCGACAAGCGCAATAACGTCCTCTATCTTGAACACGCGCTGGCGCTGTCGCATCCGGGCACCGTGCTGGTGCTCGACAACGTGGTGCGCGGCGGTGCGATCCTGGAAGATCCAGGAAAGCTGGGCAACCAGGAAGCCGATGTGCGCGGGGTCCAGGAATCGCTGGCGTGGCTGCGCGATAACCCGAGGGTGTCGGCCACCGCGCTGCAGACCCTGGGTGCCAAGGGCTGGGACGGATTCGCGATCGCGCGGGTGGTGTAGGCGCTAGCGCGCTGAGTGGTGGCCGCGGTATTCCTGCTCGAATTCCTCGTCGGCGTCGTGGATGAACGGCGGTGACTTGATGATGAAATACAGCACCGCCACCCCGCAGAGGATGGCCGCGGGCGCGCCAATCCAGAATGCGTACTCGGTATTGCGCACCAGCCCGGCGACGACCGGGCCCACCAGCATCGGGATGATGTAGTAGTAATGCTTCGGGGCCGCAGGGCCCCAAAAGCGTTCAAGCTTGGATAAGAGGCTGAAGCCGGCAGCCAGGATGATGCATCCGAGCAAGATCACCCACAGCGTGGACGACAGGCTGATGGTGAGGGTCAATGAGCCGACTAGTCCTGCAGTTAAACACGCGTACTTCGTATTTTGATGCAAGCCCTCGCCTCTTTTTTCTGCTCCGGATGGATTGAACCTCGACTAGTATTTTTTCAAACACTTAGACAGTCCGCAATCCTACTTAAGTAGGAGGGCCACGTGGAGCGTTGGCGGAAATAGCCTGGGGCACTGCCGTAGGGTATAAATGTGCCACATATGAACGACTACCGAATCCGACTGGCTGCCGAACACGACGTGCGCCAAGCGCTGGAAATGAAGCTGCAATGCTGGCGTGAGGCCTATGCCGAATTGCGCGAACCGTCCTTCTTCGCGCATCACGAAAAAGAACTCGACGGGCAAGTTGCGTGGTGGGAACGAGGACTGGCCTCCGGGGCGCAGTTCTTCATCGCCGAAGACCGGCAGGGCAAGATCATCGGGCTGGCCGGTGGCACCCCGGCCATCGAGGAAGACCGCGATGCCGGCGTCGATATCGAGCTGGGCATGCTCTACGTGCTCGAAGAGTACTACGGCAGCGGCCTGGGCGCCCATCTGATGGACGTGGTGCTCGGGCAGCGCGAAGCCCTGGTCTGGGTCCTGGAAGGCAATGATCGGGCCATGGCCTTCTTCGAAAAGCACGGATTCACCGCCGACGGAACCACCGAAGCCCTGGTGGGCACCTGGCAGGGTCTGGCCGAACGACGGATGGTGCGCGCGCATGGCTAGGGACACGAAGGACCCGCTGCTCGGCGAATTCCCGATCGATACCGGAACCGCCATCATCGAGGCCGACCCCTACGGAGGGAACCGCTACATCCTGAAGGTCAACGGGGTTCCCTCATCGCATGTGGATCTGGATGATCCGACCTACCTGGACTTCGAGTACATGCGTTGGATGGAGCCGATTTTCATCTACGGCTTCCCGGCCGCGGACTATGACGGCCGCGCCCGCAAGCTGCGCGTGCTGCACCTGGGTGGCGGAGGCTGCTCCATGGCCCGCTGGGTCGCGGCCAGCTACGAAAACGCCCGCCAGGTAGTGGTGGAGCTCGATGCGAAGCTCGCTGAACTGGTGCGCACCAGCTTCGACGTGCCACGCGCCCCGCTGGTCCGCCTGCGGGTGGGCGATGCCGGCCAGGTGCTGCCCACGCTGAGCGAAGAGAGCCGCGACGTGATCATCCGCGACGTATTCGCCGGGAGCACCACCCCGCGCGAACTGACCACGGTGGACTACGCCCTCCAGGCCCAACGGGTCCTGGATGGCGGTGGCGTGTACATCATGAACTGCGGGGACACCGCGGATCTGGCCGGAGCCAGGGCCGAGGCCGCCACCTTGCTCGAGGTCTTCGAGCATGTGGCCATGATCGCCGACCCGCCGATGCTCAAGGGCCGCCGCTACGGCAATATCGTTTTCCTGGCCAGCGACGAACCGCTCAGCCTCGGCGCCGGGTTCGAACGCAACCTGCGCACCGCCCCGCTGCCGGCGCAGCTGGTCTCCGGGGCAGGCGTGCAGCGCTTTGCCGCCGGGGCATCGCCGATCCTTCCCTAGGATGCCTCCCCGCGCCGGTAGCTGGAGCCATCGGCGGCCCGCAGCAGCAACGCGTGGTCGACCATGTACCGGCGCAGCAGGGCGACATCCGGGTGGAAGACCCGTAACCGCTCATTGACCTGCTCCTCGCGCAGTGGTTCATCGGCGCCGATCACCGCGTCGCGGATGGAAACCAGCACTTCATGCCGGTCAGCGGGCTTGGCCGGCAGCGTATCGAGCCGGTGGCCGGTGAAAAACCGCTGGATGCCGGTACGGTCCGCCTTCGCCGCGCTCGCCGAGGACAGCGTCTGATCCAGCAGCTCTTCGTTCAACTGCCCGTCCTGGCCGAGCAGGCCGATCTTCTGCCAGCGAGCGAGGTCCTTGAGCTGCGTCTTGCCCGGCTGTTCCGGGAGCCCGGCGCCTAAGAGGACCGCTCCCAGCAGCTGCCGCATGCCCGGGTTCTTTAGTCCCGCGGCCACTTGGATCCAGGTTCCCGCGGTGTTCTGCTCTTGGCTCATGTCCCTATCCTAGCCACGCTTGGGGCGCTGGCAGGGCGCAAAACAGCCCGCCATGAGAACGTCATGGCGGGCTGTGCACTGTGGTGCGCGGTGGTTAGACCCCGGCCCACATCTCGATGAGTCCGATACCGAAGAACAGGACGAAGGCCGCGGAGACAACCCACATCAGCGGGTGGATTTCCTTGGCGCGGCCCTGGGTGGCGCGAATGAAGACGTAGGAGATGAAGCCTGCGCCGATGCCGTTGGCGATCGAGTAGGTGAAAGGCATCAGGGTGAAGGTCAGGAAGGCCGGCAGCGCAATGCCCCAGTCGCTCCAGTCGATCTTGGAGACCTGGGTGATCATCATGAAGCCGACGACCACCAGGGCCGGAGCTACCGCTTCGAAAGGCACCAGGTAGATCAGCGGGCTCAGGAACATCGCGATGATCATCAAAAGGCCGGTGATTACCGAGGCCAAGCCGGTGCGTGCGCCTTCGCCGATGCCGGCGCCGGATTCCACGAAGATCTGCGCCGAGGAGCTGGAGGTGCCGCCGCCAATGATCGCGCCAGCGGCGTCGACCATCAGCACCTTGTCCACGTTGTCGATCTGTCCATTTTCGTCCATGGAGCCGGCCTCGGAGGCCAGGCCCACCATGGTGCCCATGGCGTCGAAGAAGATCGAGAGCAGAATGACGAAGGCCAGCAGCGAGGCGGCGGTGAAGCCGAGCTTGCTGAAGGCGCCGAAGATGCTGACCTGTCCGATCAGCGACAGGTCAGGAAGGGTCCACTCCGGCATGGATGGAACCACCAGGGACCAGGATCCGGTTTCGAATTCGCCGATGTGGAAGATGGCTTCCAGGATGTTCGCGATCACCGCTGAGACGACGATGCTGATCAGGATCGCGCCCTTGACCTTGCGCACCACCAGGGCCATGGTCAGCAACAGCCCGATGATGAAGACCAGGATCGGCCAGCCCATCAGTTCTCCGTCGAAGCCCAGGCCCACCGGAACGGTGGTATTCGCGGCGTCCGGGACGCGCTGGACGAAGCCCGCGTTGACCAGGCCGATCAGCGCGATGAACATGCCGATGCCCACCACGATGGCCGTTTTCAGCCCGGCCGGAACCGCATTGAAGACCGCGGTTCTGAAGCCGGTGAGCACCAGGACGAACATGACCACACCGGCAATGAGCACCAGGCCCATGACGTCGGCCCAGGTCAGTTCCGGGTTGGTGGCAACGGTGATGGCCACGAAGGCATTGACGCCAAGGCCGGTGGCCATGGCGAAGGGGTGGCGGGCCCAGATGCCCATCAGGATGGTCAGGATGCCGGCCACGAAGGCGGTCACCGCGGCAACGCGCTGGATGCCCAGCTCGCCGCCCGAGGAATCGGCGCCGGAAAGCACCAGCGGGTTGAGGACGACGATGTAGCTCATCGCGAAGAAGGTGGCGATGCCGCCGCGAACCTCGGTGGAGAACGTCGAACGCCGTTCCGAAATCTTGAAGTACCGGTCGATGCGCGCGGCCGCAGACGTGCCGGAAGCAGTTTTGGTGGAGGAGGACATGGAAAAATTCTATGTGGTTTTTGTTGCCTATCGATATCTGATTTCTGACTAACTAGGCACAATCAGAAATCTTTAGACCCAACTCACACCTAGTAACTGCCAAAGCAAGTACATTGGAGGTAAGGGAAATCACACCCGTGTTGATCTGAGGTTATGAAGGAGCGAGTCAGATGAGTGATGAAGCGCCAGTCGCAGCAGAAAAGATCGAAGGAATTGTTGTCGGTGTTGATGGTTCGCAGCAGAGCAAGTGCGCTTTGCGGTGGGCTGAACGCGAGGCGGTGCGCCGCGGAAGCGTGCTGAATATCGTTTCCGCCTACACCATCCCGGTCTTCGCCGCGTCCTCCATGGATGCTGGATATTCGACCTTGGATGATGACCTGATCCGCGGGGGAGCCGAGGAGATCGTCCGGCAGGCACGGGCTGATCTTGAAGGCAGCCAGGCGCAGATCCGCACCTATATCGAGTCGGGGGACCCGGCCGGGGTGCTTCTGGATTTGAGCCGGGACGCCGAACTGGTCGTGGTTGGCACCCGCGGACGCGGTGGCTTCGTGGGGCGTTTGCTCGGCTCCGTGTCCTCCGCGCTGCCGGCCCACTCCAAGTGCCCGACCGTCGTTGTGCCTCTGTGCATGTCCAAGGAACAGGAAAGCTCTGGCGACGCGGCCGTTGAGCGCAAGTGCATCGTGGTCGGCGTGGATGGCTCTGACCGGGCCCGCTCCGCGGTGCTTGCCGCCGCCGATGCGGCCATCGCCAGCGACCTGACCCTGCGCCTGATCTGCGCGGTTCCGCCGGTGGGCGCGGCGCTGGCGTGGATGCCGGCGACCATCGACCAGGAGGCCGTGCTGGAGGATGTCCGCTACCAGATGGGCGTGGGCACCAACTGGCTGCGTTCGCACTACCCGGAGCTGAAGATGGAAACCGATGTGGTTTCCGGGCCTCCGGTGGAAGTGCTGATCCGCGAGTCGGAGCATTCGGTGCTGACCGTGACCGGGTCACGCGGCCGTGGCGGATTTACCGGCATGCTGCTGGGCTCCACCTCGCAGGGCGTGCTGCACCATTCCAAGGGGCCGGTGATGGTGGTTCCCGATTCGGAGGATCCGCGCCTGGAGGACCGGAAGAACTTCGATACCCGGGCCCAGGAGCAGTAGGCGCCAGGAGCGCTGAGGACGATCAAGCAGATCAAGCAGATCAAGCAGAAGGCCACGCACCCGATGGGTGCGTGGCCTTCTGCTTGTCGGTTTGTCGGTGGCTGCTTTAGTAGCGAGCTGCCTTCGAGTACAGGTTGTTGACCCAGCTCAATGGCGTCACCGAAATACCTGCATTCGGGTTGCGGGCGTGGACCACGTTGCCGTTACCGATGTAGATCGCTACGTGGTAGAACGATGAGCCGCCATTGGAGGAGGAGAACACCAGGTCGCCCGGGCGCAGGTTGCTCAGCGACACGTACTGCGGAGCGCTGAAGAACTGCTGGGTCGAGGTGCGTGGCAGGCTGATGCCCGACTGGCTGAACGCGCGCTGCGAGAAGCTCGAGCAGTCGAACGCGTTAGGGCCGTTGCCGCCGTAGACGTAGTACTTGCTTGGATCGTCAGCGGTCTTCAAGGCCCAGGCGATGGCTGCCGAGTAGCTGCGGCCAGTATCTGGCTGCGGCTCTGGCTCTGGCTCAGCGGTCTTGGTTGGCTCGGGCTTTGGAGTCGGCTTGGGCGTCGGCTTAGGCTCGGCGGTCTTCGTCGGCTTTGGCTCGGCGGTCTTGGTCGGCTTTGGCTCGGCGGTCTTGGTCGGCTTTGGCTCGGCGGTCTTGGTCGGCTTTGGCTCGGCGGTCTTGGTTGGCTCCGGGGTAGGCTCGGCAGTCTTGGTAGGCTGGGGCTCCGGAGTCTTGGTCGGCTCGGCCTTCGGAGGCTCAGGCATCGCGGTTGGAGTCAGGGTATCGAGCTCCACAGCCTTGGGCTTGACCGTTGGCTCGTCCTCCGAATCGGTAGGTTCCAGTTCCTGCGGCTCTGCGACGGCCAGTGGCTGGACGGCCGCTGGCTTTTCCTCGGGAACTTCGGTGGTGTCCTCGGTGGCGATAGCCTCTTCGAGGGCGGCTTCCTGTTCCTTGGCTTCCTTCTTCTCTACTGCCTTGCGAACTTCAGCTTCTTCCTTCTGCTGCAAGGTAGCGAGGTGGCCGATGAGCTCGTTGCGGAGCTTCTTCTCCGGCTCCACGGCGGATTCGTAAGTGTTTAGGGTGCTGTTGGCGGTGGCTGCAGCTGAATCGTAGTTCGCGGCGGCTTCCTCAGCGGCACTCTGGGCTGCGTCAGCGTATTCCTGCCACGCGGAGACCAATGCTTCTGCCTCGGCGGCAGTGTTGACCGACTGGACCTGCTGTTCGCTCAGTGCATCGATGGTGGCAGCCTTGTAGAAGAGGTCGCCTTCCTTGTTGTCATCCAGCAGCAATCCCAGGGTGGAGGTGCCGGCGCCGTTGCGGTAGATATCCGAAGCGATGGCACCTAAGTCCTTGCGGCTCTGTGCCAGGTAGGTCTTTGCGTAATCCAGCTGCTTGACTGCCTTCTCGGCTTCGGCGGTGCGCAGGTCGCGTTCTTCGCCGGCGGAGAGCAGGGATTCCTGTGCCTCGGCGGCTTCGGTTTCAACCCGCTGCAATTCAGCGCGGCTGGAGGCCAGGGATGCCTCGATGCGAGCGATCATGGCGTTCGTAGAGTCTTTGTTCTTTTTGGCTTCCTGGATCTCTGCATCCGTTGGCAGGGCCGAAGCGCTTGGTGCAGCTGCGATGGAGACAGATGCAGGGAACGTAGCTGAAGTTGATGCGGACGCGGGCAGGGCACCTACAAGGCAAGATGCTGCTAAGGCCAGTGTGCTAGCGGCGACACCGAGCGTGTGGCGAGTAGCCATATCGTTCCTCACTAAGTTCTTGGATGACAGAGAGCGTTGAAACCGTGACTTCCTGAGGTGGAAAGATCACGATTAGGACAAGGCTCCAAATAGCACATTAGGCCAACTGCAATACCCTTGGCAACACTATTCACACCAGTCACATGAATCCCAAACATGTAATTCACTTGAAGTTTTGCGCTGTGATCTGGGGGAACGCGAGATGGTACGAGTCGATTTTCCTGAAAGAAACCTTGGAAAAATTTTTGGAGACGCCCAGGTAGCCGTTATCAGAACGCACTGATCATGAAGCTTCGGTAACGCAATGGAGGCATTCAATCGGCTCAGCTGGAGATCGTGGAGATCTGGCATCAAAAAGCCGCCTTTAAAAGGAACGGTTTTTGAGCGGCTTGGAGTCCGCGTCTTGGAACCGCGGCAAGCTGCGCCCGCTCGTGCAGCAATCCGGTGTGTTCTGCATCTCTTTCGAATCCGCTCTGGCCACTGGATTCAGGAGGATTTGTGAGACGGATCTCAAAAGAACTTTTTGGATTTTCGGGCTCACGACCACCCTAGATCGTGCAATTTTTCGTCGTCGATGCCAAAGTGATGGGCCACCTCATGCATGACCGTGATGCCGATTTCGCGAATCACTTCGTCCCTGGTTTCGCATGCGCGCAGCGTCGGGTTTTTGAAGATCGTAATCTGGTCTGGCAGCGCGCCAATGCCCCAGTCTGAATCCCGCTCGGTCAGCGCTACACCCTCGTATAGCCCCAGAATTTCAAGGTTTTCTGGCTCTCCCGGCTGAGGCGTGTACTCGTCTTCGATGAAGAAGATAACGTTGTCCATCATGGCGAAAGCCGCCTCGGGAATGGCGTCGATCGCTTGCTCAACTAGCTGCTCGAACTCGTCGTCGCTGATCTCTGAAAGCATGTTTTCAGCCTAGTTGGGGAGCATGGTTTTGGCATCGAAAAAATGGCCCGGGAGCCGATTTTGCGAAATCAAAAACCCCACGTATAGTTATTGGAGTCCGCTACGGAGACGCGAGAAACCGAAGCGACTTAGGCCCCCATCGTCTAGCGGCCTAGGACACCGCCCTTTCACGGCGGCGGCACGGGTTCGAATCCCGTTGGGGGTACAAGCAACTAATTCATTAGTTGTCAGATGGAGAAATCCATTGGCTTGCGAAAGCAAGGCCCTGTAGCGCAGTTGGTTAGCGCGCCGCCCTGTCACGGCGGAGGTCGCGGGTTCAAGTCCCGTCAGGGTCGCTCAATTTACTAATCTATTAGTAAATTTGGTGTCCACTAAGTGGTACCAGGCTCTGTAGCTCAGTTGGTAGAGCGTTCGACTGAAAATCGAAAGGTCACCGGATCGACGCCGGTCGGAGCCACGCAGGCCCTCGGTTTACCGAGGGTTTTACTGTGTGTATTGAAAGTTATTCAAAACACTAGGCCCTGTAGCGCAGTTGGTTAGCGCGCCGCCCTGTCACGGCGGAGGTCGCGGGTTCAAGTCCCGTCAGGGTCGCCTGATAAGCAAATGCTCCGGTTTTCCGGGGCATTTGCTGTATCTGCGGATATCTAGTTGGCTCGTCCCAAATGGCGTGGTCCCAGCCAGCGGTTGCTCAGCCTGCGATAGGCCGCGGCAGCGCCGGTCATGTCGCCATCATCCAAAGCCTGCAGGCCATCAAGCAGGTCATTGGGCGAATCGTCAGGCCATACAATCTCAGCCAAAAGACCGTAGTCCAGCTCGATGACCGAGCGGCTATCAAAGGACTCCAGCCAACTGCCCAAGCTGCCCAGTTCTTCGAAAAGCTGCGACTGGGGCGCATGGGTCACCAGCGTCTGGACAGCCCAGGCAAGCCGCTCCACGGCCTGTTCAAAGCCGATGTACATGCGCGCGGTCTTGAGGTGCTCGCCTTCATGGATGACCTCTTGCTCATCATCTTCGCGGAACAACGCAAACCAGCTCAGTGGAATCCCCCAGGAAGACGTGCGGGTATGAAGGTGCGTCAGATCCCCGGCGAGCCGATCGGGATCCACCCGCTGCGCGTTCGCTTTCCGGGAGGCCGGCGGGACCAGGAGATCGAAGACTTCTGGGCGGATGGCCTCTTCGGCCTGCTCGGCTGCGAGCAGGCTGCGCGCCTGCAGCTGCCCGGGGCAGTAGCGGGTGTGTTCGGTGCCCTGGTAATCAAGGGTCTTGATGACCCGGAAGAATTCGGGCTCATTGTGCGGGAAAGGGTCGGAAACGCTGCGCAAGGTGCGTTGCCATAGCCGCTCATTTTCGAACTCGTCCCATTGTGCGGCGGTGCGTTGCGGTGTGCGCAGAATGATCGACTGGGCCCAGTCTTCAAAGGTATCCAGCGGCTCGTAAACGCGCAGGTGTGCCGTGGCCGAGGTGAGTTCATCGGTGGGCCCAGTCAATTTAGAGGTCATGGCTAGTCCGCGAGCTCCACAATGACCGGTGCGTGGTCGCTGGCGCCCTTGCCCTTTCGTTCCTCCCGGTCAATGCTTGCCGAGGTGACTCGCGCGGTGAGCGCGGGGGACGTCAGGGAGAAATCGATACGCATGCCTTCGCCCTTGGGGAAGCGCAACTGGGTGTAATCCCAGTAGGTGTACTGGCCTTCGGTGTAGCCGCGGACGACATCGCTGAAGCCCAGATCTTCAAAAGCGGTGAACGCTGCGCGCTCGGGAGCCGAAACGTGTGTGAGCTTGTTCTCCAGGAAGAAATCAATGTCCCAGACATCTCCATCCTTCGGGGCGATATTCCAGTCGCCCATCAAGGCGATTTGGGCTTCCGGGTTCTCATCGAGCCATTGCCCGGAACGCTGCTTGAGTTCATCGAGCCAGTTCAGCTTGTAGGCCATGTGCTCGTCGTCCAGGGCACGGCCGTTCGGGACGTACAGGCTCCAGATGCGCACGCCCCCGCAGGTTGCGGCGATGGCCCGAGGCTCCTGGATCGGGTTCTTGCCGCCCTTGCCGAATTCCGGCTGGCCCGGGAAGGTGCGCTGCACATCTTCAAGTCCTACGCGTGAAGCAATGGCTACGCCATTCCACTGGTTAACGCCGAAGTGCGCTACCTCGTAGTCGTTGTTCTCGAACAATTCCCACGGAAAATTCTCGTCTTTGCATTTCGTTTCCTGGATAGCCAGGACATCCACGTCGGTGCGGCGCAGCCAGTCCTCAACGCGGTCGGCGCGGGCTCGCAGCGAGTTCACATTCCAAGTTGCAATCTTCACAAGTTCAACCTATCAAGTTTGCCGACCTGTGCCACTTCAATTTACTTGGAAGTCCGAGTATATTCGTGTGCAGAAGGTCACGCCAATCACTGCAAGGAGGCAATGGTGCCGGAAATCCTGACCGAACGTCGCGGCCACTTGGGCCTGATCACGCTTAACCGCCCCAAGGTGCTGAACGCCTTGAACACCTCGATGTGCCAAATAATTCTTGATACTTTGCTTGCCTGGCGTGATGACCCCGACATCGCGCAGGTGGCGGTTCAGGGCGCGGGGGATCGTGGGCTCTGCGCAGGCGGCGACATCGTCGCCATCTACCAGGACATCAAGGAACGGACCGGATCCTCCGAGAATTTCTGGCGCATCGAATACCAGCTGAACGTGCTCATCAATGAGTTTCCCAAGCCCTACATCGCGTTGATGAGCGGCATCGTCCTGGGTGGCGGCATCGGCATCTCCGCGCACGGCAGCCACCGAATCGTCACCGATTCGAGCAAATGCGGAATGCCAGAAGTCGGCATCGGCTTTTTCCCGGACGTCGGCGGCACGCACCTGCTGGCCAAGGCCCCGCATGCCGCCGGCCGATTGGCGGCCCTGACCGGAAGCAAATTCGGTGCAGCCGATGCCATCCTCCTCGGACTGGCCGACAACTACGTGCCTGAGGACCAGCTGGCCCGGCTGCTGGTTGAGCTGGAAAGCGAATCAGCGCAGGCCGTCATCGAGAGGCACCGGCAAACCCCGCCGCCCGGCTACATGCATGAGCCCTGGGTTCGGGCCTTCGATGGGGAGAACCTGCGCGAGATATTGCTCTCGCTGCACTCCAGCCAGGCGCCCGCGGCGCAGGACATGGTCGAAACCCTGCGAGGTGCCTGCCCCAGCTCGGTGCGGCTGACCAACGAACTCATCCGGCGCGCCGGGGATGATCTCCGCGCGGATCTGCAGCGCGAATTCCGTGCCGCGCTGCATCGCCTGGATGACCCCGACTTCGCAGAAGGAATCAGGGCCGCGGTCATCGACAAGGACCGCACACCGCACTGGGTGGAATCGCTGCCCGGGTTGAGCCATGAACAACGAACCGAACGGCATCTGGGTCCATTGCCGGGAGCCGAATTGAATTACGCCATGCTCGGCGCAAGCGCAGTAGAGAAGAGTGCATCATGAGCGACAAGCCAACGATCGGCTTTCTGGGAATGGGGCACATGGGATTGCCCATGGCCATCAACCTGCATCGCGCCGGATACCAGCTCAAGGGATTCGACGTGGTTCCGGCTGCCGTGCAGGCCGCGCGGGAGGCGGGGATCCGGACGGTGGCCAGCGGCGCCGAAGCCGCCGTCGACGTGGACATCGTGCTGACCATGTTCCCCTCCGGGCAACATGTGCTTGATGCCTACGATCAATATCTGCTCAAGAGCGCCAAGCCCAATACGCTGTTCCTGGAATGCTCCACCATTGATGTCGCCCAAGCCCGGCAGGCCGCGGAACTGGCCGTGGCAGCCGGCCATCGCAGCGCGGACGCGCCGGTTTCCGGCGGTGTCGTGGGCGCGGAAGCCGGGACGCTGACCTTCATGCTCGGTGCGCAGGCAGAGGACCTGGCCGAGATCACCGGGGTCCTGGAGCACATGGGCAAGCGGATCGTGCACTGCGGCGGCTATGGCGCCGGGCAAGCTGCCAAGGTCTGCAATAACATGCTGCTGGGCATCTCGATGATCGGCGCGGCAGAAGCCTTCGTGCTCGGTGAGCGCCTCGGCCTGGAGCATCAGGCGCTCTTCGACGTGATCTCCTCGGCCTCGGGCCAGTGCTGGGCCGTGACCACCAACTGCCCGGTGCCCGGTCCGGTGCCCACCTCGCCGGCCAATCGGGATTACCAGCCCGGGTTCGCCGCGGCACTGATGGCCAAGGATCTCGGGCTGGCCAGCAATGCCCTGGCGCACACCGACACGGATGCCCAGCTCGGGTCCCTGGCCTCGGAGCTGTATCGGAAGTTCAGCGACGAGGGCAATGCCGGAACGGACTTCTCCGGCATCATCAACGCCATCCGCGACGGTTCCCTATAGGAAATCCCCGGAGGCCTTGCGGAAGCGGGCGAGGATCTCGAAAAGCTGGGTGGCGTCCTTGCCCGAAAGGTTGCTCTGGGCGAAAAGCTGCTCATTGAGGTCATCGCGGGCCGCCTCCAGGACCTTTTGGCCGTTGGCGGTCAGCTCCAGCAATCGGGTGCGCCCATCGGTCGGGTGCGCAATGCGGCGCACCAGGCCGGTGGATTCCAGGCGGTCCACCGAATTGGTCAGGCTGGTGGCGTGGACCTGGAGCAGGTCACTGGCCTGGCTCATCGGCAGCGAACCCCGCTTGGAGAAACCCAAGAGGGCCAGGACCTCGAAGCGGGCAAAGGTCAGCCCATGCGGTTTGAGGATCGTATCGGCGCGCTGCAGGAAGATCGAGGCAGTGCGCATGACCGCGGTGATCGCGGCCATGGAATCAGCTTGGGCTGTCCAGCCATGCGAAATCCACTGTTCCCGGGCCTGGGCAATCGGGTCGCGCGGCAACGGAGAAGTCATTTAAATACCCCCATAAGAAGACCTAGTCCAACAATATACTTGGACATCCTAAGGTTTGGAAGGAGAACCCCCATGGACCTACTAGGAGTGGCGCAACAGCTCAGCGCTCAAGAACATGAACGCCTGCTTCACGTGCGGGAACTGGTGCAGGACAAAATCCGCCACCAGTCCATCGCCTACTGGAACCGCGAAGAATTCCCCCAGGATCTGGTAGCGCTGCTCGCCGGGCACGGGCTGGGAAGTCTGCAGCTGGAAGACTGCTCGCATCTGCTGCGCGGATTGATCCACGCCGAAATCGCCCGCGCCGACATCTCGCTGTCCTCGGTGGTGGGCATCCACAATGAACTCGTGGTCGGGATGATCCATGAATTCGGCTCCGCGCAGCAGCAGGCCCAATGGCTGCCCAAGCTCACCGCCTTCGAAGCCTTCGGCGCCTTTGCCCTGACCGAACCCGAGCATGGCTCGGATATTGCCGGGGGAGTGCAGAGCACCGCCCGGCGCGACGGGGACGAGTACGTGATTTCCGGGGCCAAACGCTGGATCGGCATGGGAACCTTCAGCGACTTCGCACTGATCTGGGCCAAAGACGAGGGCAGTGGGGACCTCGGCGCCTACCTCGTGGAATCCGATCGTCCCGGCTACAGTGCCACCAAGATCGAGCACAAGATCGGGCTGCGGATCATGCAGAATGCGGATATCACCCTGGAGCAGGTGCGCATTCCGGTGGCGAATAAGCTTCCCGGCGCCACCTGTTTTGCCTCCGCCAACGGCCTGCTGATGCAATCGCGGGCCTGGGTCGGCTGGCAGGCTGTTGGCGCGATGATGGCAACCCTGGATATCTGCCGGGCCTACGCCGGGACACGCCAGCAGTTCGGCCAGCCCATCGCCTCTTTCCAGCTGATCCAGCAGTCCCTGGCTGAAATCGCCGGGAACCTGAGCCTGTGCTTGTCGATGATGAGCGATATCGCCCGCAAGCAGGAGCGGGGGGATCTGCAGATGGTTGATGCGGCCATGGCGAAGTCCACCGCCACCCGTCTGGCGCGCGAATCGGCGGCGCTGGGCCGGGCCTTGCTGGGCGGCAATGGGGTGGTCAGCGACTTCGAGATGGCGAAGGTGTTCTGCGACGTGGAAATCCTCCACACCTATGAGGGGACCTACGAGATCAATTCGCTGATCGTGGGCCGGGCGCTCACCGGGATCAGCGCGTTCGCCTAAAAGCCAATGGCCAGCTCCCCGCGAAGCCGCGGGGGGAGCTGGCCGCTAAAAGCTCAGTGCTCAGCGGATCACGGGCCAGTTCAGGCCCGCCACCACGTGTCCCAGTAGGTCGCTGGCACCGCGCGCTTATGGCGTGATGCGACAAAGCGCTTTTCAATGGCTTCCGCGGCCGCTTCGGCAACCTCGCGGCCCTCGAGGTAATCGTCGATCTGGTCGTAGGTCAGGCCGAGTTCGTCCTCATCGGCGCGCTGCGGCTGGCCATCGAGCAGGTCCGCGGTGGGCTTCTTGGACCAGAGCAGTTCTGGGGCCTGCAATTCACGCAGCAGGGCTTGGTTCTGGCGCTTGTTCAAGCCGGCCAACGGCAAAAGATCGGCGCCGCCATCACCGAATTTGGTGAAGAACCCGGTGACGGATTCGGCGGCGTGGTCGGTGCCCAGCACCAGCATTCCGCGGTCGCCCGCGATGGCGTACTGCACGATCATGCGGGTGCGGGCCTTCGCGTTGCCGCGGTTGAAGTCGCTGATCTTCGGGTGCCCGGCATCGGTGATCGCCTCATCGAGCGCGGCGACCGGCTTGGCGATATTCACCTCGAATTGCTCATCGGCGGCAATGAAGTCCATGGCCGCGGCGGCGTCGGCGGCATCCTGCTGCACACCGTGGGGAAGGCGTACCGAAACGAAGCGTGCTTCGCCTCCGGCCTCGCGGACTTCCTGGACTGCCAGTTGAGCCAGGCGACCGGCCAGGGTGGAATCGATGCCGCCGGAAATCCCCAGGACAAAACCCTTGGCACCGGTGGCCGACAGGTAGTCCTTGAGGAAATCAACACGACGGCGGATCTCCTGCGCGGCGTCGATTTCCGGGCGCACGCCCAACTCTTCAATGATCTCTGCTTGCAATTCACGCATGTCTTTAATCCTAGGCAGTTGGCATGGCCACGGCGCGCCAGGTGCCGCGTTTGCCTCGAAATTTAATCTGTTCTCAACATACGCAGCAATGGCCTGTGGCTACGCCTGCTCGTCTTCTGGTTTCCAGCCGAGGCTGCGGGCCATCTTTTCCAGGGTCTGCACTACCGCGTCATATTCCGAGCCGTCTAGATCCTCTCCGAACTGCGTGCGGATCTTCTCCACGAGCTCGCCGAGCTTCAGCAGCGAGACATGGCCGCGGTCAGTGATCGAGTACACGCCATCCTGCGCGGTGACCCATCCCGATTCCACCAGCTCGGCCAAGTGCTCGCTCAACGATTGCGGCTCATCCTCGGAAGCGAAGAACGGGGAGAGCCCGGCGTTCAGCTGCGCCTCGGTGGCGGGCTGATGCTCCAGCAGGTTGAGCACCTGCCACTGCCGGCGTGTCACGCCATGTTCTTCCAAGGTCGCTGCAAACTGCTCGTCAATCAGCGAATCCACCAATTTCAACCAGTAACCCAAGGGGCGTTGTGCGTTCATAAAATCAGCCTAGCGATGATGCCGACTAGAATCGAGGGTATGAGCGAAACCAGCGCCCGTGAGCGACTAAAAGAACTGATCCAAGAACTTGCCATTGTGCGCGGCAAGGTCATCCTGTCTTCGGGCAAGGAAGCTGACTACTACATCGATTTGCGCCGAGTGACCCTGCACCAGGAGGCCTCGGGCCTGGTGGGCGAGGTCATGCTGGAGCTGCTTGATGAAGCGCAGCTGGAGTTCACCAATGTGGGCGGGCTGACCATGGGCGCAGACCCGGTGGGCACCGCCATCATGCACACCGCACGTGCCAAGGATCGCGCGATTGACGCGTTTGTGGTGCGCAAGGCGCAGAAGTCCTACGGCATGGGCCGCCAAGTCGAGGGCCCGAGCGTCGAGGGCCGCGACGTGATTGTGCTCGAGGATACTTCCACCACCGGCGGCTCTGCGCTGACCGCAGTTGAAGGCGTGCGCAAGGCAGGCGGCAACGTCATTGCCGTGGCCGTGATCGTGGACCGCGATACCGGAGCCAAGGAGCGCATCGAGGCCGAAGCCGGGGTGCCGTACCTGTTCGCCTACGGCAAGGATGAGCTGGGCCTGTAGCCAGCGCCCACATCCCTGCCTGGCACCCGCCATTCCGGATCTTCCGGGATGGCGGGTTTGCCTATGGCAGGCGGGAATGCGCATCAACAACAGTTCTCGGTACGGTTCCTTTGCAGACCCGCCCGCGTCATCGGGGCGCAGGAGTCCATGGCATACGCACCATCACGTACTTTGGATGAGTTCTACGCGGTGCGTCGGCGCAGGGTCAGCGATCCGACAAGCAGCGCCACGACGATCCACGCACCAATCAGCAGCATGCTGAATCCAGTGTCCGAATCCGTGGTTCCTGCAGCGACATCAGAGAGGGCGTCGATGGCATGGGACAGCGGCAGCCAGTCGCCGATGGATTCAAGGACTGAGGGAAGCTGTTCTCGGGGAAGGATGATTCCTGCCAGCAGGAATTGGGGGACGATTAAGGCAGGCATGAACTGCACGACCTGGAATTCCGTATGGGCGAAGGCGCTGGCCATAAGCCCGAGGCTGATTCCCAGCAGGGCGTCCAGCGCCGCCACCGCAAACATCAACCAAAAACTGCCCGAGATTTCCAAGCCGCAAACCCAGACGGCAAAGCTCGAGGCAATGATGGTTTGAACGATGGCGATCATGGTGAAAGCCAGTGCGTAACCAAAGATGAATTCGCCCTTGGCTAGCGGCATGCTCAGAAGCCGTTCAAGCGTGCCACTGCGCCGTTCTCGCAGAGTGGCGATGCTGGTTACCAGGAACATCACGACAAAGGGAAACAGGGCAATCATGGAAGGGCCGATACGTTGAAAAGCAGGTGTATCGGTGAATATCCAAGCAATTAATCCAATCAGCAGGCTGGGGACCACGAGCATCAGGGCAATGGTCCTCGGGTCGTGGCGGACTTGGTTCAGCACCCTGCCAGTGGTGGCTAAAGTTCTGCGCATTATTTGCTCCCATCTGCGCTGGCACGGTGCCGGGGTGCCGAATCAGGGGCAGGGGTGGCATTGTCGCGTGAATTCGAGGCGCCTGCATCAATGAGTTTCAAAAATGCGGTATCCGGATCGGTGGCGCCGGTGCGTTCCATGAGTTCGTACGGTGTCAGTTGCGCGAGTATTTTTCCCTCTCGGAGCAACAGGATTTGATCGCAACGCATGGCTTCATCCATAACGTGGCTGGACACCACCAAGCACAAGCCGGTGGCGGCCAGCTGGGCGAACAGGTCCCACAAATCTGCGCGCAGCACCGGATCAAGCCCGACCGTTGGCTCGTCAAGGATGACAATTTCAGGGCTGCCCAGCAGCGCGATGGCAAGTGAGACGCGATTGCGTTGGCCACCCGAGAGGTCAATGACCAGGCGGGAAGCCTGCTCAGTTAGGTCAGTGCCCTGAATGACACGATTTACCTCTTCATCGGGGAGCCCAAGAATTTTGGCGAAATAGGCGACGTTCTGCCTTACCGTCAGATCGTCGTAGACACTTGCTGCCTGGGTCATGTAGCCGACTTTGTGACGCAGGGCCTTGCTCCCTGAGGGCAGCCCGAGGACGGTGACGGTGCCGCTGGTGATGATCTGGTTGCCAACGATGCTGCGCAGCAACGTGCTCTTACCGCTTCCACTGGGACCAAGCAGCCCGATGATCTTGCCTGCTTCAAGCTGGAAGCTCAGCTGGTCCAGGACCAGGTTCTTGCCCCTCTTGACGTTGAGCTCTTGCACGTCGATGCAAGCTGATTTATTCATCATATAGTGAATTAGAGACGCGTTTGGCGGACAAGTCAATGCTTTTGGGCAGGAAGATCCCCGGTGAGGTAGCGCTGAATTGTTGGTGCTACAAGTTCGATGAGCTCATCATCATCCATGGAGGCCAAGGGCTCCAAGGAAACAACGTACCTGGCGATAATCAGGCCGATGAACTGGCTGGCCACTAGTGCAACACGCGCTTCTGCCGTTTCCGGGGGCAGGCGAGCGCCCACACGGGAAAAGATCTCTTTCTGGATGAACGGCTTCAAAATTTTTGTGGCGTTGTTGCTGGAGATCATTCCTCGGACCATGGCTATCGCAGGCGGCTGGAATGCTGGTTTTCGCCAGGTGCTGATCAGGGCACTGGTCAGCGAATAGCCCAATTCTTCTAGCGGCGCGGTTACCGCCTGCCCAATGATGGCTGCCGGGTTGACCGGAAGGTGCATGGTCTGGATGAAGAGCTCGCTCTTGTCCTTGAAATAGTGGTGCACCAAAGCTGGATCCACTGAGGCACGGCGGGCCACGGAACGCAGGCTCGCCCCCTCGAAGCCGGCATGGGCGAATTCCTTGGATGCGGCTTTGAGGATCTTGGACTTTGTTGCTCCGGTGGTACTTCCCTTGGGGCGTCCGCGTTTACGGGCACCGGGAACTTCATTGGCTGCTGGTTCACTCACTGCTTCAGGATACGTCGCGGGTCGCAGATTCACGGATGTCCCGGGAAACGCTGAAGGCCGGGCAAAGCCCGGCCTTCAGCGTGCATCGAGAACTACTTCTTCGTTGCAGGAGTTTCAGTTGGCTGCGCGCCCTTGGACAGTTCTGCATGCAGGTTCGCTACAGATGGGTACTGCAGGTCCGGGCGGAACGGGAAGGTGTCCATATCTTCGCGGCCTGTGATGCCGGTGAAGACCAGAGCGGTCAGCAGACCAGCTTCCATGCCAGCGACAATGTCGGTGTCCATGCGGTCGCCAATCATGGCCGTTGTTTCCGAATGCGCATCGATGCGGTTCAATGCGGAACGGAACATCATTGGGTTCGGCTTGCCCACCACGTATGGTTCGCGATTGGTTGCTCGAGAGATCAATGCGGCGATGGCGCCCGTTGCAGGCAAGAGGCCTTCGGCCGATGGGCCGGTGGCGTCCGGGTTGGTGGCGATGAACTTGGCGCCACCTTCGATGAGCCTGATTGCCTTGGTGATGGCTTCGAAGGAGTAGGTGCGGGTCTCGCCCAGCACCACGTAGTCCGGGTTCTGGTCGGTCATGATGAACCCGGCATCATGCAAAGCCGTGGTCAAACCCGCTTCACCGATCACAAAGGTGCGGCCACCTGGACGCTGGCGGGCCAGGAACTCTGCCGTGGCCATAGCCGAGGTCCAGATGTTCTCTTCCGGCACATCCAAGCCCGAAGCGAGCAGGCGGGCGCGGAGGTCGCGCGGAGTGTAAATGGAGTTGTTGGTCAAGACGAGGAATCGCAGATCGTTTTCACGCCAGTACCCCAACAACTCTGCGGCACCCTTTACGGCCTGATTTTCATGGACAAGAACGCCGTCCATATCAGTGAGCCAGCACTGGATGTCATGGACAGTACGTGCGGCGCGGTTGGTAGTCGTCACGAGGTGAAGTCCTCCCTGATGAAATTGTGGTGGGAGCTATCTGCGTTGAAAGATTCCCCTGCTATTAAAAAGACTACACAGCCTCGGGGAATTGCGCCGTGAACAAGGGCACGATGAGAAAGAACTACGCTTAATACCGTGAATCAAGAAACACATGAGCCAGTGAACGACCCCAGCGAGCAGCATGTCATCGGAGTAGGCCCCTGGGAAGGGGAACTGCCAACTGAAGCGAAGTATGACCCGGAGCTGCTGGCCAGCGGCGACCGGCGCAATGTCGCGGACAAATACCGTTACTGGACGATGGACGCCATCATCGCCGATCTGGATGAGCGTCGCCATGATTTCCACATCGCCATAGAGAATTGGCAGCATGACATGAATATCGGCACCGTGGTGCGCAGTGCCAACGCATTCTTGGCCAAGGAAGTCCACATCATTGGCCGCCGCCGCTGGAACCGTCGAGGTGCAATGGTGACAGATCGTTACCAACACGTGCGCCACCATCCGACTGTGGAGGATTTTGTTACCTGGGCTGAAGCCGAGGGGCTCACGATCCTGGGAATCGATATCTTCCCGGATTCCGTGCCGCTGGAAACCTACGACCTTCCGAAGGATTGCGTATTGGTGTTTGGCCAAGAAGGACCCGGTTTGAGCCCTGAAGTCCACGCCGCTGCCAAGGACACCTTGTCAATTGAACAATTCGGATCAACCCGGTCCATTAATGCCGCTTCCGCGGCTGGAATTGCCATGCATGCGTGGGTTCGCAGGCATGTTTTCGGGCAACGAGTTGGCTAACGCAGAAATTAATACTGAAGAGTATTAGTCGAGCATCTGGATTAGTTACATTTTTGCGCTTACGCTGTTAATCGGTTATGAAAATGTGATCTGGGAGCGAGTGGCTGTGAAACGACGTCATCAAGTGAACCACGACTTATTGCTGCCCGGATTACCTCGACGCAAGAACCCCGTGGTGATCTGGTCGACCTCTATCGTTGCCGCACTGGGGCTCACCGGCGCGTTGGCAATCCCCATCGTCGCGCAGCCAGCCGATTCGCGCCAGGGCGATGTCGAGGTGTCCATGGATGCCGTCGCGGATTACTCCCTTACCGACGGCCCCATTTTTGTTAGCGCAGATGCTCCTCTGAACGCCTTCGGCGCTTCCGGCAAAGATCTGGCCATCGATGGGCGCCCCCTGGGCATGATCGAGGGCGCCGCGGAGACTTCCGAATCAAGTGGCAGCGGAGAAGAATCCACCGCGTTGCTGGCCGGCACCGTTGGCGAACTCGGCAAGCTTCCTGGCGATCTCCAACTGATGCATCCGGTGACAACGCGTCGGATCTCCAGCCCCTACGGCTGGCGCGCGAATCCGACCGGTCCAGGCAACCAGATCCACATCGGCCAGGACTACCCGATTTCATGCGGCTCCCCGGTGTACGCGTCCGAGGATGGCACCGTTTCGGTTTCCGCGTGGGCCGGCCATTCGGGCATGCGCGTGACCATTGATCACGGCTTCAACGTCCAAACCGGTTATAGCCACAACTCGAAGCTCATCGCGAAGGTGGGCCAGCGCGTCAAGCAGGGCGAGCTGATTGCCCTGGCTGGCACCACCGGCAACTCGACCGGCTGCCACGTGCACTTCGAAGTCATCATCGATGGCCGCTGGCACGACCCCCGTAACTACCTTCCGCTGATCCCAGGCCAGCGCCAGGCGATGATCGATTCGCAGCGTCTGACCGTGAATGCGAATACCGCACCCAAGGGCAACGGTTCGCAGAACTCGGGCCAGTCCAATAATGCGCCTGATCCGGACATCATCGTTCCCGAGAACGACGAAACCCCATACATTCCTGCTCCGACGCCGCGTCCTGCGCCTACGAAGTCGGCCAAGCCGGCTCCAAGCCAGAGCGAGGGCGAGAGCGAAAGCCCAACCGGCACGAAGAGCCCCAGCGATTCGACCTCGCCATCCGAGAACGAGTCCGAATCGCCGACGAACAACCAGTCACCGACTGCGAAGCCTACGCCGACGAAAGCTCCATCCAAAACGTCATCGCCAGAAGGCACAACGACGCCTCCACCATCAACTGACAAGGATCCGGATGGCCAGCAACCTTCAAGCCCGGCGCCAACAACGAACAAAGTTCCACATACCAGCGATGAGCCGTCGACTACCAAGACCGGAAGCGTGCAATCGCCGACAGGATCGAGTTCCTCTTTCCTCGGGATAACGCTTGACCCGACCAAAGGTGCGAGCCTTTCAGCCTCGATCACCGAATAAATATCCACTGTCAGGCCGATGGCCGTCTGCTACGGGTGTTCCACTCGTTTCAGGCGGCCGTTGCCATTGAGAACAGTGGTTCGTTAGCGTGTCACGATATGAGATTTTAGGTAGAGATAGTGACCTAGGCGATAGGATGGATGGCGAACCGCCGTCAATGGAGACGCGAAACCTCGCTAATCACCAGGAGTGAAGCATGCCTATCGCAACCCCCGATAAGTACAATGCCATGATTGATGCTGCCAAGGCAGGCGGCTACGCCTTCCCAGCAGTGAACGTGACCAGTTCGCAGACCCTGAACGCCGCAATCCGCGGCTTCGCCGAAGCTGAGTCTGACGGCATCATCCAGGTCTCCACCGGCGGAGCCGCCTACTGGTCTGGCGCCTCCATCAAGGACATGGTCGCGGGCTCGTTGGGCTTCGCAGCCTTCGCCCGCGAAGTAGCCAAGAACTACGGCGTCAATATCGCCCTGCACACCGACCACTGCCCAGCAGACAAGCTGGATGGCTTCGTGCTTCCACTGCTGGCTGCCTCGGAAGCTGAAGTTGCTGCAGGCCGCGACCCATTCTTCAACTCCCACATGTGGGACGGCTCGGCGGAGACCCTCGAAGAGAACCTGCGTATCGCTGCCGAGCTGCTGCCACGCACCGCTGCCGCCAAGCAGATCCTCGAAGTTGAAATCGGCGCAGTGGGCGGCGAAGAAGACGGCGTAGAGAACGCTATCAATGACAAGCTGTACTCCACCGTTGAGGATGCACTGGCAACCATCGACGCACTGGGCGCCGGTGAAAAGGGCCGCTACATCACCGCACTGACCTTCGGCAACGTCCACGGCGTTTACAAGCCAGGCAATGTGAAGCTGCGTCCGGAGATCCTGAAGGATATCCAGGCCCAGGTTGGCGCCAAGATTGGCAAGGAAAACCCCTTCGACCTCGTATTCCACGGTGGTTCGGGCTCCTCCGAACAGGAAATCGCAGACGCGGTTGCCTACGGTGTCATCAAGATGAACATCGACACCGACACCCAGTACGCATTCACCCGTCCGGTCGCTGGCCACATGCTGGGAAATTACGACGGCGTGCTGAAGATCGACGGCGAAGTCGGCAACAAGAAGACCTACGACCCACGCGTATGGGGTGCCAAGGCTGAAGAGTCCATGGCAGCTCGCATCGTTGAAGCTGCGCGTCAGCTGGGCTCGGCCGGAAAGTCGCTGAAGTAAATATGGTCGGCGAAAACCTGTTGGGCATTCCAGAAACCCTGCTCCCCGAAGAGTCGGAGGTTCTGGCGCGCCTTGAAGCTGGAGACGAGCCAACTGATCTGGCCGCTCAGTTCCCATCATCTTCGTTGGTCTGGGCGCTGCTGGCCGATGAGGCGCACGGCGAAGGCCGCACCGTGGAATCCTACGCGTTCGCGCGCGTGGGCTACCACCGCGGCCTTGACTCGTTGCGCAAAGCCGGTTGGCGTGGCCAGGGACCAGTGCCTTGGAGCCACGAGCCTAACCGCGGCTTCCTCCGCTCGCTCTACGCGCTGGGCCGTGCGGCCGCAGCCATCGGCGAAGCCGAAGAAGTCGATCGCATCGGCAAGTTCCTGAACGATTCGGATGCTTCCGCCAAGGCTGACATCGAAGCTGGCAAGTAAGTACCGGAACTGACGTCAAACGGCGGCTCGTCTCATGAAGAGGCGGGCCGCCGTTCGCCGCTCAAGAGCGTTTCGAAGTCTGATGTGAGCGGAAAGTTACCTTATTTCAACAGGCGAAAACATATAGGCGCAGGTCAAGTCTCATTCAGTAATATGAGGGCATTCTCATCCTGTTCTACTTTTGCCTTCATTCTGTTCACCTAATGTTCACCTAGAAGGGATTATCACTCCACACTATTGAAAGGGATAAGAATGTTGTCATTCTGGACAGGACTAGCCTCAAACGTCATCGGCATTACCGTGCTGGTGTACTTCGTGTACTTCCGTCGGCACTTCCGCCGTGACCTCGTACTTGCGTACATCGCCTTGAGCATGGGGATCTTCGCGGTCACCTTGCTGCTTTCCGGCAGCGGAGCAGGCATGGGGCTGGGTCTTGGCCTCTTCGGCATCCTTTCAATCATCCGCCTTCGGTCGGATACGCTGACCCAGGAAGAAGTCGCGTACTACTTCATTTCCCTGGCCATTGGTTTGGTCAACGGATTGCATCCGGATCCGGCATGGTTGGCACCGTCGGCCACCGCGGCTCTGGTGCTGGTCATGTTCCTGGCGGATCACCCAAGTTTCGCCCCGCGGACCGAACGCCAGACGGTGACCTTGGAGAAGGCCTATCCCAAGAAGGCTGATCTCCAGTCGGCTCTGGAAGAACTGCTTGATGCAAAGATCCTGCGCACCGTGGTCGTCGAGCTGGATATGGTTCGTGACCTGACCATCGTTGACGTTCGCTTCCGCATCAATGCCGCTTCGCCGGATAGCAACTGCGCCAAGGCGGAGAACTATGCAGGAACCTACGAACTGGCCAAGGGGCAAAGCGCTTCCCAGAATTCTTCGGTGCAGAACGGAGCCAAGCAGGAGTCCTGGTCCTAATGCCTGCGCTCGATAGCCGTAATCAAACTGACCAGGCGACAAAGGCTCGCGAAGCATTGGAACAAGCCGTTGACTGCCGAGAACCGATCAGCCTGGAAGAAGTCGTGTCCGAGGCCGCGCTTCAAACTCGTGTTGATAAGAAATTCTTGCTCGCTCCACAACAGTTCACTGCACTATCGGAACGCCTAGGCGAGAAGTTCAAGGTCATGCAGATCGATGGCCTTCGCACCTTCCGCTATGAATCCGTGTACTTCGATACCGAAGACTTTGACCAGTATCGGGCGCACCGGCAAGGGCGGCGCAGACGCTACAAGGTCCGCTCTCGAACCTACGCTGATACCGGGCTATCCATGTTCGAGATCAAGACCAAGGGCCTGCGCGGGGCAACCGTGAAACACCGGATCCAGCAGGACCTGCATCGGTCGGGCGAGCTGACCGAAGAAAACCTGCAGTTCCTGGAATCCGTATTGCTTAGCGAATACGGCCAAGGAGTCCCTGAACTGCAACCGGTGCTAGACAGCTCCTATACGCGTGCCACCTTTGTGAACCCCATCGATTCCGAACGATTGACCTGCGATGTCGAACTGGGGTACGCCAACTCCAAGACACACATCAACGGGCCAGACTTGATTGTCGTCGAGACGAAGTCTGCCGATGGCCGTGGAGCCGCTGACCGGGCTCTGGCTGAGCTGGGAATTAGGGAAGTGTCCATGTCCAAGTACTGCATCGGAGTGGCTCTGCTCAATCCGCATCTGCCGGCAAACCGCTGGAGCCGGCTGCTGCAGCAAAACTTTGTCCCGGATCCCAGCCTGAGCTAGACCTTGCGCTGGCAAGCTATTTTGCGGCTGCCAGCCGGTAGCCGAAGCCGCGGACAGTCTCGAAGCGTGAAGAGCCGAGCTTGTTGCGAAGGTAGCGGACATACACGTCAACCACGTTGGAACCTGGATCAAAATCGTAGCCCCAGACCCGCGAAAGCAGCTGTTCCCGGCTGAGCACCTGGCCTGGGTTGCGCAAGAATGCTTCGGCCAGGGCGAATTCGCGGGCTGAAAGATCCACTTCGGTCGAATCCACGGTGACCCTTCGGCGCAGCAGATCCATGTGCAGGTTTTCATGGGTCAAAGACGAAACTTCGGGGGCGTTGTCCTCGGTCCGCAAGCGCAGCCGTACTCGGGCAAGCAGCTCATCAAAGTGGAATGGCTTGGCCATGTAGTCATCCGCGCCGTTTTGCAATCCGGCGACAGTGTCTTCAACGCTTCCGCGAGCGGTCAGGATGATGACCGGGGTGGTGATCTGCGCTGCCCGCAGTCGACGCAGAACGGAGAATCCATCTTCATCCGGCAAGCCCAAATCCAGGATGATCAATTCATGCTCGCCGTCGAGCGCCTGGGTGAATCCGTCGTGGCCGGTCTCGGCAATGGAGGAGGTCAGCCCGGCAGCCCGCAGCCCCTTGGCGACAAAGGAGCTAATTCGGGGTTCATCTTCGACGATCAATATTTGGCTCATGCTTCCTTGCTTCCAGTCGACAGCGGCAAATCAATATAGAACGTGGAACCCTTGCTTGGCTCCGAGTTTACCCAGACGCGGCCACCGTGCGTTTCGGCGATGGCTTGCACAATATTCAATCCCAAGCCGGACCCCGAGGAACGTGCAGAGTTCTGCCCGCGTCCAAAGCGTTCAAAGATGCGTTCCAGGTCCTCGGCTTGGATGCCGATGCCGGCGTCGGAGACCCACCAACGCAGGGTGGTCTCTCCATGTCCGTTTCGCAGGATCTCGTTGCCCAAGGCAATGCGGCTATCATCTTCGGAAAATTTCACGGCATTGGCGCATAGCTGCAGCATGGCCTGGGTCAGGCGTATCGGGTCCAGTTTGACGGTAGCCTCGGTGCGGTAGTCGATACGCCATTGACGCTGGCCGAGACCGCGGGCCTTGTCCAGGATGTCATCGAGTAGCTTGCCCACTTGTACCGGCTCAATCTGCAGGAAGTCCGTACGATTGGACTTGGCCAGCGTCACCAAGTCATTGATCAGCAGGGACATGCGACCCAATTCATCCATGGCGATATCGCGGCTCTGCTTCACATCCTGCGGGTCATCAGGATCCATCAATTCCAGATGGCCGTTGATGATGGTCACCGGCGTGCGCAACTCATGTCCCACATCGTCCAGCAATTGGCGTTGGGCCTTGAGCGCGCCCTCGAGGCGGTCCAGCATTTCGTTGACCGTGACGGTCAGGTCTGCGAACTCGTCATTGCCGGAGACTTCAATACGCTGGGAGACGTCGGTTTCAGAGATCTGCTGCGCAGTAGTCTGCAACTTGCGAATCGGTTCAAGCATTCGCCCCACTACCAGCCAGGCCGCCAGGGCCGAGAGTGCCATGACCGAAGCGCCCACGGCGCTGTAGATCACGAAGTTCCGGTCATTGGCAACGGATTCGGCCGAGTAGTCATAGGCCAAGACGAATGAGCCGCGCTCATGATCGGCCGGCAATCTCACCGGTACCACCACGGCACGATACGTGGCGATATCCGTTTTTATGGAGCCCAGCCGGATGTGGTTGCTGTCTTGGACTTGGAAGGCCCAGTCGATGAATTCGGGATCGTCTTCCAGCCGGGTGCCCACGATGTCCGGCGCAGTCCAACGGACCTCCTTGCCGACAAGGGAGACCATTCCCTGCTTGGGGGAGGGCAAGGTGCGCTGCATGGCGATGTAGAGCAGGTCCTCGGCATGCTCGAATCGTTTCATGGTTCGCGGGTCGACACCCGTTTCGGTCAGCACGCCGAATTCCTTGACGGAACGGGAGAGCGATTCATCAAGACGTTCATTGAGCTCGTGGCGTTGCACGGCGAAGCTGGCAGCGCCAGCGGCAACCAGTGCCAGGCCGACCAAAAGCAGCATGCCGGTAAGCACGCGTGCGCGGATGGACCATCGGCGTTCGGGTGCTTTAGTCATCGTCATCTACGTCGTCGGCCTCGTCATCGTCGTCATCAGGCTCGTAATCGTCATCGTCGTCGTCATCGTAGTTTTGGTTCCCTGACGGTGGCAATGGGGTGACGGTTTTCTTAGGTGGAGCCGGAGCGGACGGCTTTGGCTTGGGGTTGACCGTTGGCGTTGGCTTCGGCGCAGGCTTTTTCGTAGAGCTGCTTGGTTTGGGGGTGGGGGATGGCGTGGGCTTCTTGGTCTGGGATGCGGAGGGGCTTGGTGCTGGTGTTGGGCCGTTAGGTACTCCGCTGGTCGGGGAGGGGGACTCTTCTTCGAAGATGAATCCTTCACCTAGATCTTGATCCGAGGGGCCGCCCAAGGCGCGGCTGATCCCGAAGGCTCCCAAGCAGATGATCGCCACCACGGCGATGGAAGCCACGATGCGGCGCAACATTTCCTTTCCCATGCGACCTATTGTTCCGGATGCAAATGAGATCTAAATGAGAGATGCCACTAGATGACGGCGCAAGCAGAGCTAGCGCAGGTGCTCAAAAATGATCACTGTTTGGGTTGAAGAAAACGCGCGATTCGATCCGAGATGAGCCGCGACAAAGGTGCGCAGATCATCAATGCTCCGGGTGGCGACCCGGACCAATAGATCAGGTGATCCACCGAGCACGAAGACCTCCTTGACCTCCGGCAGCTGCTGCAGTGACTTCGCCGAGGAAAGCAATCGGTCCCGGGCCGAGGGGGAGACGAGCACAGAAATCATCGCGTTGACCGTGACGCCAAGCAGTTTTTCATTGATCGCCGTGTGGTATCCGGTGATGATTCCGGCGGTGGATAGTGCCTTGACCCGGCCGAGGCACGTCGAAGGAGCAATGCCCACCGTGGCAGCGAGAAGGTTGTTCGGAATCCGGGCGTCTTTGCTTAGTTCCGAGAGGATGGCTAGATCCGTGGCATCAATGCGAACAGGATTCGGCACGGCATCGCCTTGCACTTCCCAGAGGGAATTTTCCACGGATATCTCGTTTCATTCTTTATGAAAGTTCGGAATCAGTCGCATGATCTTGTGTTTGATTCTACGATAACTACAGCGTGGAGAACTGAAATCCTAGGAGAAGAATGTCTACCGAGTTGACTCGCCAAGCCTTGTCCCAGCTGGACGCAGTGGATCCCTTGACGGCTTTCGCTGACCGTTTCATCTTGCCGGAGGACACCATTTACCTTGATGGAAACTCTCTCGGTGCTCTGCCCAAGGGCGCTGCTGAACGCGCCGCTCAGGTGGTGAGCGAAGAATGGGGACAGGGCCTGATCCGCTCATGGAACACCGCAGGATGGTTCGATCTGCCTCTGAAGCTGGGCGACAAGCTGGGAAGCTTGCTTGGAGGGAAACCCAATGAAACAGCCATCACCGACACCACCACGCTGAACCTGTTCAAAGCTTTGGCCTCGGCACTGCGCACGCAGAAAGCCGATGCACCACAGCGCCGAGTGATCCTGACAGAACGCGATAATTTCCCCACCGACATCTACATTGCCGAAGGCCTGGCCGATCTGGTCAACTCCCTGTCCCAGGAGACCGGCATCGCGTACGAGGTGAAGCTCATCGATGACGAGGCTTCCTTGCGCGCGGCCTTGGATGACAGTGTGGCCGTGGTGGCACTGTCGCACGTGAATTACCGAACCGGCGCCATGTGGAACATGGATGCGATCACCGCTGCGATCCACGCTTCCGGTGCGTTGGTAATCTGGGATCTGGCACATGCCGCAGGGGCTGTGCCGGTGGACCTGAACGCCGCGGATGCTGACTACGCGGTGGGCTGCACCTACAAGTACCTCAACGGCGGACCAGGCTCGCCGGCCTTCATCTGGGTCAACGCCCGCCACCACGAACGTTTCTGGCAGCCGCTGTCGGGCTGGTGGTCCCATAACAAGCCCTTCGAAATGTCGCAAAGCTACACTCCAGCCAATGACATCCGCCGCTTCATGTGCGGCACCCAGCCAATGACTTCGCTGGCCATGGTCGAGGTGGGGCTCGACATCGCCTTGGAAGCCGATATGGCCCAGGTGCGAGCCAAGTCGCTGGAACTCGTCGATCTGTTCATTGCCCTGGTGGAGACTCGATGCGTTGGTTATGGGCTGGAACTGGTGACCCCACGCGAACACCCGGCACGGGGCAGCCACGTGAGCTTCCGCCACGAGCATGGCTATGAAATCATCGCCGCGCTGATCGACCAAGGTGTCATCGGCGATTACCGGGAACCCGAGGTCCTGCGCTTCGGCATCACCCCGCTGTACCTGACGCGCACCGATATCTGGGATGCTGTGGAGAAGCTGCGTGAAATTCTGCACACCAACGCATGGCAGCGCGAAGAGTACGCCGTGCGAAATGCCGTGACCTAGCCGGAAAGCAACAGCACCCCGCTTAACTGCACCAATGCTGGCCTGCCAAGGCCAGAGTACGCTTATACGCAGCACGGCATGATCTGATGCCGTGCTGTTCGTATGAGTTTTAGGAGCATTGTTGGGCAAGCAGCCGGTACGCGCCGCTGACGTCGGGTCGGGTCTGAAGAAATCACTCACTCCCGCGCAGATGTCCATGATCGCTCTGGGCAGCGCCATTGGCACCGGACTTTTTGCCGGCAGCAAGCTGGCCATCATGATGGCTGGGCCATCGGTGATCCTCAGCTACGTGGTCGGTGGGGTAATTGCCCTGCTGGTAATGGGCGCGCTCGCCGAAATGACAGTCAAGCAACCGGTGGCGGGATCTTTCGGTGTCTACGCTGAACGCTATCTAGGTCCATTCGCCGGGTACCTGACCAAGTATCTGTATTGGTCCGCACTGATTTTCGCAGTGGGCACCGAGGTCAGTGCCGTCGGTGAATATATGCAGTACTGGTTCCCGCAGATCCCTGGCATATGGTGGGTAGGAATTTTCTCAGCAGTGCTCTTGGCCGTGAATTTTGCCAGCGTGAAGATTTTCGGAACCACAGAGTACTGGTTCTCCGCCATCAAGGTCTTCGCCGTGCTGGCTTTCATCATCATCGCGCTGTGGTTGGTCTTCCATGATCCTCAAGACCAGTTCGGGCTACATAACTACAGCGCTGAGAATGGGTTCTTCGCGAACGGATTATTTGGCACCTGGAGTGCGGTAATCGTTGCAATTTTTTCCTATATGGGCATTGAAGCAATTTCAATCGCGGCAGCCGAGGCGCATAACCCGAAGGTTGCGGTGCGCAAATCCTTCAAGGTGTCCTTCCTGAGGCTTTTGCTGTTCTATGTATTCACCATGGCGCTGATTCTGGCAGTGGCGCCCACTAGCGAGTTGATTTCCGGGGGGTCCCCATTTGTCACGGTGATGTCGCAGGTCGGCATTCCCTTTGCCGACTCCATGCTGAACTTCGTACTGATTGTTGCTGCCCTATCAGCGATGAACGCCCAGTTGTACGCCGCAACGCGCATGCTGCATTCCCTGGCCGATTCGGGTCATGCGCCGCGTATTGCACATCGGACCAACGGCGCCGGCGCGCCGATCCATGCGGTGTGGATGTCCGCCGGGGGCATTGCAGTGGCCGCGCTGGTTTATGCGCTGGTCCCTGAAGGCGGGTTTGGCATCATGCTGTCCTTGGCCACCTTCGGTGCTCTGGCTACGTGGTTCATGATCCTGCTAACTCACGTATCGTTCCGGCGCAGGGTGACTCAGGAACGTGAGGCATTGGAATTCAAATTATTCGGCTACCCGGCAGCGTCGATCCTCGGGGCCTTGCTGCTCGCTGGCTTGCTGGTCACATCATTCTTTGTTCCCCAGTTCAAGTACACGATGATTTTCGGCGTTCCCTTTGTGATTGTCCTGACGGTTATCTACCGAATAATTTTTGCCGCAAGGAGCCAATGACCGCGCCGTGGGGTGGTTCATGGATGCCGCAGGCGGAAAAAGGAAGTCCCGGCAATCTCGTGCGCACCAGGAACGAGCAATATCCGGAGATTTGCGTTGAACTCCCCGACAATGACGTGAGACGGATCCAATATTCTGTCCACAAGAACCGGATTTTCTGGCTCCAGGATCCAACGTTCGCCGTCAGCTGCAATCGTCACTTGGCCAGAAGGGTGGTCAATCCAGAATCGCGCGCTCACCCAGTCTGAAGCGAACCGTGTAGCGCCTCGGGGAAGGGTTAGGGGTTGTTCAATGAAGCCTGCCATGGTGACGATCGCCTTTTCGCTCGTTGCTCTTGCCCAGGCGCTCTTGCGCTTGCGGCCGCTTCTTCATCCGAACCACCCGCCGTACAACTGTGGGGTTGGTGCCTGATCAGTCGGAGCTTTGCTGAAGCCAGCATCTAGTGGTCTCAGCGATCAGAACTCGTGAAGCTGGTTTCATGCTATAAAAACTCTCAATCCAGGCACAACGTTTTTTCGGGGACCGCAATGTGAGTTCATTTTTTGCTTAGTGTTGCGCGGCGTTGGCTCGCGGACCAGAAACTGGACCGGCACTAAGATCGTAGGGTGCCATCTAGTTAGGTGGTACCCCGATTCTTCAAGGAGCGATAGTGGCCAAGTTGTATTTCCGCTACGGGGCAATGAATTCTGGCAAGTCCACGAGTTTGCTTCAGGCCGCCTTTAACTATGAAGAACGCGGCCAACGAATCTTATTGGCCAAGCCGGGAGTTGATACCAAGGGCGAAAACTCCATCGTTTCGCGCCTGGGGATCAAGCGCGTCGCCGATTTCACCATCGGCCCTGAAGATCATGTCCGGGGGCAATTTGCCGCGCACAGCTTGGGCGATGACCCCGATGCCCTGCTGCCGCATGTGGACGCCCCGCCTGTGGCCTGCCTCCTCGTGGATGAAGCCCAGTTCCTGACGCGCGAGCAGGTGGATGACCTCCTGCGAATCGCCGTATTGGACAACGTGCCGGTGTTGGCCTACGGCATTCGCACCGACTTCCGCACCCACGCATTTCCAGGTTCGGCCCGCTTGATGGAGCTTGCCCATTCATTGGAAGAGTTGAAGACCATCTGCCGTTGCGGACGCAAGGCCATGTTCAATACCCGGCGAGTTGGCGAAGCCGTGGTCTTTGATGGGGACCAGGTAGCCATCGACGGAGAAGATGTCTGGTACGAGTCGTTGTGCGCTTCTTGCTATCTCGAAGTTTCCGGCGGGAAACTGAGCTAGGTGTCAGCCTGCTGACCTGCTGCTCAAGCTTCAAGCAAGAGTAGAGGCAACTGGAATCCACGATGGAGTCCGGAAGCCCGCACCTCCCTGGGATGGCAGGGGTCGCTGCCGCTGGGACTGCTTCATCGTGACGCAGCACAAGGCTCTCGCCTGGCCTATCGGGTCAATAATCCAGCGACCGCTCTTTGCAATCCCCAGTCGAACCCATCAGCAACCGGCGTATTAAGATCCAGCTGCACGAGGTTCTGGCGGAATGCCACAGACCCCAAGATATGGTTGAGCAAGAGCTGCTGTCCATGACGGGCGTTTTCGTGGGAGAGACCCGATGCTTCCAGAAGCTCTCTCAATTGGACAATGGGCGCTAAGTCGGAGGCCTGCATTGCTGTGGCAACTTCAATGACTTCAGGACTGTCCTGGATCGGCAGCAACGCCAAGTAGAGCCGGCGGGCGAGCTGGAGAATTGCCAGTTCGGGACTGGTGAAATGACTGGCATTGACCGTGAGCTGCGGAGTGTTAAGCAGTTTGGCTGCCACCTGTGCCAGCAACTCCTGCTTATTTTTCACATGCCAGTAGAGTGCGCCAACCTGGACATCCAATTCCTTGGCCAAGCGGCGCATTGACAAGTCAGCCAATCCGAACTGTTGCAGGATGTCGACCGCGGTATCCACGACCATTAACTGAGTCAATGCCATGTGATCAAGTCTAGCCTCAGGCCGTGAAATGTCTTGCTGCTAGCCCTTGCTGAGCGCTGGAACCGGGCCGTAGGCATCCTCGCACTGGCGTTCCAACCGGCTAATCAGGGTTCGAAGTTGACCGGAAGCTGTGTGCGAGTGCTCTGGATGCCATTGCACTGCCGTGACGGGCGCGGACTCATGCACCACAGCTTCGATAATGTCATCGGTCGACATGGCGGCAATTTGCAGACCCGCACCCAGCTCGTGAATTGCCTGGTGATGAGTGCACTTGTGGCTTTCCTTGGCAGACAGATCGTATTCGAGCCCGGAAATGATCGAATCCAGATGGGTATCAACAAAAGGATCACTACCAGTGCCGCGATGGGCATCCGTGTTGCTCAAATGCTGGATCAAAGTACCACCCAACGCAACGTTCAGCAGTTGCAGGCCGCGGCAAATGCCGAGCAGAGGGGTCTTGGTTCCAATAGCGTGCTGGATGGCTGCAATCTGGTTGCGGTCCGAAGCTATCTCGTGGGAGCCCCCTCCGGGGTATGCGCTGGTTAGTCCGTAGAGGGACGGGTCGACGTCTTCGCCGCCCATGATGATCACGGCATCGGCCGCATCAACGATCTGCAACGTCTGCTCGAGGCTTAGATCATTGCAGGGGACCAGCGCGGCGTTGTGCCCGGCACCGATGATCTGACCGACGACGTTCTCATTGAGCTCATCAAGTTCCAACTGGAATTGCGGATTGTGCGGACGAGACTCGCGAATATGCAGGACCGAGAATTCTAAAGGTGCCAAGACCAGCTCCAACGTGTGCTTTGCGGGCCCGAAGCGATGGCCCGAGAAGGTTGATACCCCCATCGTATGGGGTCTGGATTTCTCTTCTAAATCATCGATGTTTCCTGCATATTTCCAGCTGTTCATCTATATCAACTTGCTAATAAAGCCACGTCGGAAGCTAATAATTGCCATTCAGAATATCGCTGCCGAGCGGCACCGCCAACAAGAAGTCAGCTGATGACCGGCCTTTTACAAAGAATTCACACGGCCGATATTTGACCTGTGAAACGAAACATTGCGTTGCCTAATAGAAACGGATCGGAAAGCACAGCGGAATGTTCCATCGATAGCTTGAGGTTGCTCGCAAACACTACTTCGAAAGGGGCGCCCATCATGGAAGCCGCTGACATGGCATGGCTCCTGGCGGCATTCGCCATGGTCCTGCTGATGTTCCCAGGTCTGGCAATGCTCTACGGTGGCATGCTCAACGGACGCAATGTCCTGAACATGATGCTGATGGTGCTCAGCGCACTGGCGGTGACCGGCGTGGTGTACGTCGTCATCGGCCACGGACTGGTTCTTGGTGACTCGCTCGGGGGCGCGGGCATCATCGGGAACCCTCTCGAGTACACCTTCTTCTCCGACTTCATGACTGACGATGAAGCAGGAGGAACCTTCTGGGGCGCGTTCTACATCCTCTTTGCAGCCATCTCCGTGGCACTCGTTGCTTCCGGTGCCGCAGGTCGCATGAAGTTCGGCGCCTGGCTGGTCTTCGTGGCCCTATGGATCGTCCTGGTCTACTGCCCGCTGGGCCACTGGGTCTTCGCCCTGGATAATCCAGAAGCCGGCACGATCGGCGGCTGGATGCGCAATCAACTCGGTTTCCACGATTTCGCTGGTGGCACCGCGGTACACATGAATGCTGGCGCGGCAGGCCTGGCACTGGCTTTGGTCTTGGGCAAGCGCAAAATGCACCCTGGCCGTCCGCATAACCTCCCGCTGATGATGATCGGCGTGGGCTTGCTTGCTACTGGCTGGATGGGGTTCAACGGCGGCACCGCCGGCGGGGCGAATTTCATGGCACAGTACGTCATTCTCACCACTTTGCTGGCTCTGTGCGGCGGCATGCTCGGATTCATCACGATTGAACGTGTTCGTGACGGGCATGCCACCATGCTTGGTTTGGGAACCGGCGCTATTGCAGGCATGGTCGGCATCACCCCGGTGGCCGACGCAGTGGGACCCGTCGGTGCCTTGATGGTGGGCTTCCTCGCCGCCGCAGCTGCTGCCTGGGCCATTACATGGAAGCGACGTCACCAGATTGATGACTCGCTGGACGTCTTTGCCGTGCACGGCATCGCCGGTATCACCGGCTCGCTCTTTGCAACCTTCTTCGCCAATCCACAGGCGCCAGGCGAGATGGCAGGCATCTTCTTCGGCGGGCACATCGCCGAGTTGGGCCACGAGCTGATCGCGATTGCCGCCACCTTGGTCTACAGCTTCGCCATGACCTTTGCCATCGCCTGGGTGATGAACAAGATTTCCCCGATCCGTGTCAGCGAGACGGATGAGGAAGCTGGATTGGATAACTCCATCCATGCCGAATCCGCCTATGACAGCCGTCAGTTCTAGCGACCTGCACAGAAAGGCTCCGCCATGAAACTTATTACCGCAGTGATCAAGCCCATCAGGCTCGAATCCATCTGTTCCGAACTGGAAAAGGCCGGCTTCTCGGGAGTAACGGCCACTGAAGTCCAGGGCCGTGGAGCCCAAGGTGGGCGCACCGAGTACTACCGAGGACAGGAGTTCTCGGTGATGTTCCGGACCAAGATCCGTTTGGAACTTCTGGTCTCAGAATCAGATCTGGAACGGGCATTGGACATTATTGTCCGCACTGCCAAGACCGGTGAAAACGGTGAAATTGGCGACGGAAAGGTCTGGGTTTCCTCTTTGGAACAGATCATCCGTGTGCGCACCGGTGAAACCGGCGAAGCAGCCATCTAAGTTTGAACGTTTAGAAGAATCCAACGAAGGAGCTCAACATGACTACTATCAACTTCCGCTACCTTAGCGAACAGGACATGATTGCCGCAGGCGTCACCGACATCACCCGATGCACCGACGTCATGGAAGAGGCACTGATCCTGTTGCGCAACGGCGACTACCGAATGGCCGGCGAAAACGGCAACTCGCACGGTGCGATGATCACCTTCCCGAAGGACCCAGAGCACGAGGGCATGCCCTGTGATGGGCCGGACCGCCGTTTCATGGCCATGCCGGCCTACCTCGGTGGCCGCTTCGGAACTACCGGAGTGAAGTGGTACGGCTCGAACACCGAGAACCGTGCCAAGGGGCAGCCTCGTTCCATCCACCTCTTCACGCTGAATGACACCGACACCGGTGCTCCGATGGCCGTGATGAGTGCCAACTTGCTCAGCGCCTACCGCACCGGGGCTGTTCCGGGTGTGGGCGTGAAGCACCTGGCCAAGCAGGATGCCAAGGTGGCCGCAGTGGTTGGTCCTGGCGTCATCGCCAAGTCTGTTATTGATGCGACCCTGTCCCTGCGTCCGAGCATTGACACCGTGACCATCAAGGGTCGTTCTGCTGCTGGCGTGGAGACCTTCGCACAGTACATCCGTGAAAACTTCCCCCAGGTGACCTCGGTGGTGGTCGCAGAAACCATTGAAGAAGCCATCAAGGATGCAGATGTCATCATGGCAACCACCAGCACTGACATCAAGGGCTCCGAGGCTTTCCCTTACTTCCCAACCGCCGCGATCAAGCCCGGAGCTCTCTTGCTGCTGCCAGCCGCTGCTCGTTTTGATGATGATTTCATCATCAACGGTGCACGTCTGGTCCTCGACGCCCGCGGTCTGTATGACGCATGGGCTGAGGAATATGGAACGCAGGCTTACCAGCTGCTGGGCATTCCGGGCACGCACTTCCACGATTTGATGCGTGAAGGCAAGCTCCCCGAATCCAAGCTGGAGGAGATCGCGGACGTTGCCACCGGCAAGATTCCAGCTCGCCGCAATGACGAGGAAATCATCCTCTACTCTGTAGGCGGCATGCCGATTGAAGATGTGGCTTGGGCTACCGATTTGTACCAGTCGGCCGAGGAGAAGAACATCGGCCAGGTGCTGAATTTGTGGCAGACCCCGGTGCTCGCCTAAGGATTTAGGACCCGGGAAACCGGACCTGGATAAACGTAGATCCCCGAAAAGCGGAGTGTGGCCGCTGTTCGGGGATCTGCCATGTCGGGGACAAAGCTCGTGCGTCGTGGAAGGGCTGTCGTGGTCGCTAAAGTTTGCCCAACGCGCCCGGCGGGTCGATCCACATCGCGTCCAGCTACCTCAGTCTCAACGACGAGCATTCCAAGAAGTTGTATTCCCGGGTCGTAGACGTTCAACAGTGGCTATGAGTTTACCTGTGCGATGGCGCATGCGTGTGGGAGCCAGACCAGTGGTTCGTTTTCGTAATGCGGGCGGTCTGAGAAAAACATGAATCTATTTCGAATCCTGCAGTGCTCACAGTTTCCGGAGTTCTCAGATATGCTGCCGATTTTCCTCAGTGCCACGCTGCTTTGGCCGCAAGGGGAGCGTTCATTGGGAACCTTTTTCTGAAGCTTGCCGCGTGGATTGTTCTTCGAGAAGTGCAAGCGCCTTTTCGCACGCGTTTCTGATCCTGTTCAACGCGCCAACGATGCTTATGGTTGCGAACATGATCATGACAATTAGAACTACGAGTAGCCATGTGAGATCCATGGCTCAACTCTTCCAGACAATCTGACGGGCGTCGATTCTTCAAGCATGCTGCTACGGAGCGGCACAGGCGGGTCGAGTTGTCCGAGGGTGTGTTATTCACCGAACGCTCTACGGGACACTAATGCCATCTCCGTGCAAGGCGAGGTGTTACTCCAGCGCTCCCAATGCCAGAATTGCCTTATGAGCCTCGATACGCCACTAATTCTGATCGGGCCGGCCGCAACTGGAAAATCGACCCTAGGCGAAATAGTTGCCGCCAATTTGTCAGTTCCATTTGTCGATATAGATGAAATCGCCGAGCCATACTAAGAGGAATCCGGCTGGAACCTCGAAAAACTTGCGCATAGAAGTTCAGTGGTTGGACGCGTTGCCGCCGAAAGAGAATGGGAAGGTGCCCGAGCACACGCTGTTTGCCGCGAGTTGGAAGAGCATCCTGACGCGGTTATTGCTTTGGGCGCGGGCCACACCTCGTACAAGAATGAGAATCATCTCCAACACGTTAGGAACGCATTGAAAGATGCGCCCTGGGTATTACTTGTCTTGCCTTCGGCAGACCGGGCCGAAGCACTCAGCACGCTGCGCAACAGGTCGCAGGAGTCAAAAGCAACGGACTGGATCAGCTCAGGACATGATTTTCTTGCAGAATGGCTCGATGACCGAGGAACACGGAGTTTGGCCACTGAAATCATGATCACAGGTAGCGAAACGCCCGAGCTCACGGCCAAGAGAATCGTGGCGATGCTTCAACACACCAGCTCTTGGGTAACCACCGGCGATTGAATCGACCAACCCGATTTGAACTTTCAAGGATTTGCCCGATGCCAGAGAAAGCTGTCCCTTAAGTCGGTCCGTAAGAGGAACCCTCTACGGGATATCTTGTAAATAGCGTAGCTGCTTGCGTCCGAGTACCTAGGATCTCGCCGTAATTTCGGATGGGTCTCCAGCCCGCGCGAGCCACCTGTTACCTCGATGCTCGATCTGAATGGGGTATGAAAAACACTGCGAGATCATGTGGGTAGTCAGCACCTCGCGAGAGTATCCCGATGCAAGAATCTTGCCGTCCTTCACGAGCGTCGCGTGGGAGGTCGTGCTGGGCAGCTCTTCAAGATGATGAGTGACTAGAACAGTGGCCAGCAAGGGCTGAGTGTGGTGAAGGTGGTCGATAGTGTCTAGGAGTCGTTCGCGGGCCGCCACGTCAAGTCCGGTAGACGGCTCATCGAGCAGCAGCAACGGAGGGTTAGGCAAGAGTGCTCGGGCAATCAGGGCGCGTCCCCGTTCGCCCTGAGAGAGTATTGGCCATCGTGCATCAATCTTGGTAGCCAAGCCGAGCATGGAGATTAATTCGTGTGCCCTGGCAAGGGTTTTAGGATCTGGAGCCCACCGAGGCACGAGTTCTGTGCTGCCAGTGGCCCCGGTGAGAACCACCTCTAACACGGTCAGTGGTGAACGAATCTGATGACGGGGGTTGACGTGGCCTATGGAATGACGGAGTTTGCGGATATCAACACGGCCCAATTGATGACCCAAAACGTAAACAGCACCCCGGGTCGGATGGTTAACCGCACCACATAAGCTCAAGATGGTGCTCTTGCCCGCCCCATTGGCTCCGAGCAAGGCCCAGTGTTCTCCGGCATTTACGGTGAAATTGATGTCGGACAAGATCTGACTGGACTCTCGGATGAAATCGACACTTCGCAGGGACAGCACTTCTGTGGCGTTCATCAGCAATTTCCTTCGATTAGGGTTGGCTCCACGGGGGAAGGCTCGGTGCGTCGTTCTGTCAGGATCCAAGATAGTGCGAAGCCAGCAATAAGTACGACTGTCATGATGACGAAGACTGACCACACGGTATAACGGTCAGCTACCACTCCTAACAACGGGCTGATGACTCCACCCAAGGACAAGGTCAGGCCCAGCGTGACGCCGCTTGCGACGCCGATACGATTGGGCAAGTATGAGTGGGAAAGCGTGATCTGGGCAGCGAAGGGAATAAATAAGTTGACTCCTAGCGCAGCTGTCGCGATCGTGAGTGTCAGCTCGGTTGGGGCAAGCACCATCGCCGCAGTTGAGCATGCTGCCAGCAAGTAGCCTGCTCGGATGACGCGCAACCGACCGAAGCGGTCGGCGAAAAAGCCGCCTATGAGCGTGCCGAGCGCGCCGGCTGCTGGGAACACCGATAACGCCACTGCGGCTTCCGCCGTCGAGGACTGGAACTTTTCCGTGGCATATAGGGAAATGAACGTTGATGTCCCGACATAGGCAATGGACCACGTTGCCAAGACTGCTGTGAGCCAAGCAAATAACCTCCAGCTATCGGACACAATGGGCGCCTGGATAGACGGGGAAGGAATCATTATTGCTACTGGCGACGAGATGTCGGTCCACGTTGCCGCCATATAGACCAGGCCGAGAATGATGGCTGGAATTATTAGCCAAAGCGTTCCGGAAAGGCCGAACCAGCCCACGACAAGAACCACGGCGGCAGGTGCCAAGGCGACCCCAAGGTTGCCTCCTACGGAGAAGAAGCTCATTGAGCTATTGGAACCGCCCCCTGCTTCTCGTGCTTCCATGGTCGCCGCAGGGTGATATGCGGCAACGCCTACGCCCGATGCGGCAATAACTACCCAGGCGGCCCAATAGGACTCAACGAAGATTCCGCTCAGAGCCACTCCGACACCAGCGAGGATAAGTCCTGCAAGGCTCAGCCAGCGCAACCTGTAGCGGTCGCTGAGGTACCCGAAAAGAGGCTGGGCAACGCTGGACAGTGCAGTAGATGCCAGCGCAATCCCGGCGACCGCAGCATAGGTGTAGTGCGCATGCAGCACGAAAAAGGGCAACAATGCCGCGACTGCTCCGGTGTAGAAGTCGTTACCAGCATGCGTGGCTGTCAGTGCCAGTAATTTGCTTCGACTTCTCGTGTCGGTTCGAGATAAGGCCACTGAGAATCTCCTGGAATAGTTTGCGCTACATAGTCGTGCGCGCATTGGAGCATGCGCGCAGAGGGGTGCGCTCATCAGACATGAATACCTCCCACGACCTTTTCGCCTCGCCCGTTTACCCGCAGCAGAAAGGCTGCAGGGGTGCCGCGTTGGGTCGCGGTGGGATAGACTATACACAACTCCTCAGACAAGTAGCGAAGCAAGGTTCACAATTGGCTCAAGTTAAACGCACTCCGCTGGCCGATCAAGCCGCAGAACTTCTACTCGATCGCATTCGCTCCGGCGAATGGCCGCTGGGTGCGAAATTGCCGGGCGAAACGACATTGGCCCCGCAGCTCGGCGTGGGGCGTTCCACGGTTCGGGAGGCAATCGGCCAATTGGTCGGCAAATCGGTCCTGCAGACGAGGCAAGGAGCCGGGGTCTTCGTTGTAGCTTTGGACGCAAGCGAAGACTGGGACGTCGTGCTGCGCCGGGCCGATATTGCCTCGGTGATCGAGGCTCGTATCGCGATTGAGTCAGAAGCAGCATCGCTCGCTGGTGCGAAGAGAACGGCTCAGCAACTGCGCTTGATTCGCCGCATGCTCAAGCAAAGGGAGGAGTGTAAAGGTACTCGAGATGAGTATGTCGATGCCGACATGAGGTTTCATCGTGCCGTGGTCGAAGCTTCCAACAACCCCGTTCTACTGGAACTCTTCGATACTTTTGTTCCGAGGCTGCGCCAATCCATGATCGAGATGCTCCGTATCGGCAAGCCGCCCCAAGCTGACATTGATCACGCATCCCACGAAGCAATTGTGGAAGCCATCGCGGATCAGGACTGTGCTAGAGCTGCCAAATCCAGCAGAACTCATCTTGAATCGCTCAAAGCGGCGATCTCAGCGCGCTAGCTTGGAACCGGTGCTGAGCCGGATTTTTCAAACATAAGGCACGGGAGGTCGAAGCCCATGTTCGTATAAGGAACCTTTATCGGGCAGTAAAGTCGTCGTCTAGCTTTTATACACAGGCCAGGGAGGTGGCGCGGTAGGTTTGGGTCATGACACCGATTCGCAGATCTGTATACGGACTTTCAGCAGGTGCTTTCGCTGCCCTATTGACTGGATGCTCAATTGACACACTGATCTGGGGAGGCGATGGCGCCCAGGTGATTCAAACGACCGAGAAGTTTGTGAGCGACTTAGCTTCGGGCAAAACATCAGTCATTGTCTGCACTGACTCCGTAGCGGACCTAGGCGCGCCCAGTGATTGGTCAGGGCTTTCTGTGGGTGAACCGGAAAAGTTTACCCCGGAGTATTGGGATGACCAGGTGGCGCTGGACCCTCAGTGGAGCATCAATCTGGAAGGGCTCCCTGGGGACGCAGTGCCTGGCATCCGCTATCCCGGAGACGTCTTCTACCGTGAGACCGACGAAGGGTTATGCGTGGTCGACGTTGCATGGTCAACGCTCCTTAGTGTGAACTGACCGGCTAGGGGCAGCGGCGTTAGACCGTTCCATATGCGGAACCTTCAATGCGATAAACGTTGCGCGATTCGCCTGGGATTTCAGTCTGTGTCCGGGAGATCTGTTGCGGCGCTGATCAAGCAATGCGGTAAACAACGACCACGGGATGACCAGAAAGTTTGCGAATTTCATAGCCTGCAGCGGACAGAGCCTCCCGAAGCGATCCGTCTGCGACGGAGGCAAGGAACTGGTCGACGGTTCCGTTTACCTGCCCCAGCAGTTCCAACCCGATCGGTTCGCCGAAAATATCTAGGTCCACATTGACTCCGAATGGGAGCGTGGTGTTTTCGACTTCCGCTGTCTCCCCGCTTGGTTCACCGGTTAGCGCGATGTATCCGGCACCGGCTTCCCTGTCATATGTCATGCTCAATGGCTTGTTCATGAGCCCTTCTAGGTTTCGTACGGCGGATTCGGGTTGGTGGCGATGGAACTACCCACAATAGTTCCATCACGTGGCATCGTTCTCTTCTATCGCTTTTCAAGCGATGGTGAATATCTATTGAGGCTCTGGGCACCGTGTGGCGGTGGCAACACAGAATTCTCGAATCATCTGCACTGCGGGTCCGGACTGTAATGAATCCAAAAGAGCACCTCTTTGCCACCGGAACAGTCTCAAAGTCCCCAAAAGCGGTAATCCATATGTTCGACAGCAGATCGTCCCGCAAGACGGTCCTCATACGGGACACCTAATCCGTTAACTGGGTATGTTTTCGAAACTCCGAGTTTTCAAAGATTTCAGAGTCCCGTAAACCCCGCCCGAGAAAATGCCCGGTGAAGGGGCCTTTTACGGACGCCAAAAACGACTGTTTTTGAAAGGACAAGTAAACTCTGACAGATTGCCGAGGCATTCGTTGCTCCGTCCTGCCTAGCGCCCGAAACCCGCTTGAGAATCGTCCGTCGTCAAGTGGCATGCGCGAATACAACGAGTGACAGCCAGCAAGTGGTCGTTGTATTTCCACTCCGTCCAGATCGCTAATCGCAGTTGCCAGCGATATGGATATGCCTGGTGAATTTTCTGGTGCGCTAGAGGCGCAACACAGCTGTCGAACTTAACCGAATGCTTACATTGTCCCGGACGGTTTTTGCGAGGTGGGATCAGATCAGCAAAGCTGACAAGGCATCAGCCAAAGCCTCAGCGCCGAGTTCCGCATCCGCATCTTCTACATATTCTTCAGGGGAGTGGGAGATGCCGTTGGGGTTGCGAACAAAAATCATGGCGCTTGGTACGTGCCCTGCCAGGACTCCAGCATCATGCCCCGCACCTGTATCGAGTACCGGAGCGTTGGGAAGCGCCAACCCAAGTTGTCCTGAAAGCTTTGCATCAAAACTTACAGTTGGACTCAATGATTCTTGGGAGAATTCGAGGGTGCAGCCCTCTTCTGCCGCGATGAGACGCGCTGATTCATGGATCTCCTGCACTACGCTGGCAGTGACTGCGTCATCTGGATGACGTACGTCGAGCCAGAAATCCACTCGTGAGGCAATGACGTTGGTTCCGCCAGGTACCGGGTGCAGGCGGCCCACGGTGGCTCGGGCGTTATCCCGTGAACGGGCAATGTGCTGCACCGCTGCAATGCTCCGGGCAGCAGCTACCATTGGGTCCTTGCGGTCGGACATCAGCGTGGTTCCTGCGTGGTTGCCTTGTCCCCGCATGCTCAGCTTCCAGCGCCCGTGGCCAAGGATGGAACCGCCGATGGCCACCGGATGGTCCAGATCGGCCAAGCCAAGTCCCTGCTCCACATGCAACTCAACGAAGACACCAATCTGTCCTAAGAGGCGGCGGTCTGGGCCGATAAATCGTGGGTCAAGTCCGTTTTTGACGGCAACGTCGGCAAAACTATTGCCGTCGGGATCCCTCAGATTCAAAGCCTTGTTCCGATCAATGGCTCCGGTGAGCAGGCGTGAGCCCAAGCAGGCCACACCAAATCGTGAGCCTTCCTCTTCCGGGAACACCACAATGGCCATGGCGCGAGTGCGAACTAAACTCCGTGAGCGCAATAAATCAATAGCAACCAATGCGCTGGCTACGCCCAATGGGCCGTCGAAAGGTCCACCACCGGGAACCGAGTCGAGGTGGCTGCCGGTGACAACGGCATTGGTGCGGATTCCTGTCGGCAGATCCCACCAGGCCCAGAGCGCGCCGTTGCCGTCTTGTTCAACGCTCAGTTGGCGCCTGGTGGCCTGCTCAATGAACCAGGTGCGCAAATCAATTTCGGCGCTGGAATATACCGGACGGGAATAGCCTCCTCGCAACTGGTCTTGACCGGTGCTGGCAATACTTGCCATGAGCTCGGTGACCGTCGTCGTGGGTAGGTCTAGGGGAATATTGAACATGGGATTCTCCGAAAGGTCTTCTGCTCGGGCTGTTAAGCCATGACTTTGGCGTGGGATGCGAGGCGGAAAAGCTCAGGGGTTTCACGCGCCCCAGTGGCAAGATCGGCAGCCAATTCGCCGAGCAACGGGCCGAACTTGGCTCCATGGCCCGAGCAAGGGGAGAGGATGGTGATGCCATCTGCTTCGTCCAAGATGAAATCTTCGGTGGGAGTCGAGCTGAAAATGCAGGTGGTCTCGGCATAGGGGGTGGGATCCAGGCCTGGTAGGTATTTTTTCACGTACTCGACCACGCGTTCGCGATTGGCCGGGTCGATCTGGCCATTTTGCTGGCTGGCCGTATCCATGCGTCGCCCCGCCATGTATTCGGCAACCTTTTGTCCGCGGAAGTTGGCATCACGTCCCCCAGGCAGACCGTAGGACTTGAAGGCAGGATCCTTGTGGATATAGGTGGGCCACGCCAGGCGGGCCTCTGGATCCTGGTCCCGGTAGGAGAAGTGGTAGGCGTTCTCTTGATAAACATTCATCTTTGGAACGCTGTGCACAAAGCCTGTTGGCAGCGGCAGGTTGCCCAGCAATTCCGGCAACCAGCCGCCCGCGGCAACGATGATTTTCGATGCGAAGTAGGTGCGTCCGTCTACCGACGTCAGCTTATATCCGTTAGCGGTGGCTTCGACGGAAGCGACCGGCCATTGGGTTTCTACCTGGGCCCCGTGAGCCTGGGCTTGAGCCACCATTGCCTGTACTGAACGTTCAGCATCAAGCACTCCCGCACCGGGGTGCCAGAGAACTTCGGTGTCAAAGTTGATTCCATTAAAGCGGTTGCGAGCTTCGGTGGCGGAGAGCAGCTCATGCTCTATTCCGGCGTTCGCGAGAACGCCTGCGAGTTGGCGTGGGTTGCGCAAGGGCCCATAGTCCACCGAGCCGCAGGGGTTGATCAGCTGACTGCCACTGGCTTCTTCGAGTTCATCCCAGGCTTTGCGCGCCTGAACAACAAGGTCCGTGTAGAGCTGGTTGGGGTAGGCGTAGCGGAAGATGCGTGCTGAGCCGTGCGAACTGGCATCATCAGCAGCAGGGACCTTGCGCTCCAGCAGAGCTACTTCATGGCCTCGCTGGGCCAACCTCCATGCTGCAGACGAGCCGGCGAGACCTGCTCCGATGACAACGTATTCTGCAGAGGGTGACAGGGTCGGGGTGCTCATGGTTTGCTCCTGATGTGGGCATCTTTGTTGTTCTATCTCTAGTAACCCACGAATATTATTAGCGCGTCCAATACTTTTTACCTAGACATTATTAGTTTCTGTGCAAAGATTGAATGCATGGAACTCCGACACCTCCACTACTTCCTCGTTGTTGCCGAGCATTTGCACTTCGGACGTGCCGCTGAAGAACTTCGCATGTCGCAGCCGCCATTGACGGTCGCGGTGAAAAAGCTGGAGCAAGAGCTGGGCGTGCAACTCTTTGACCGCACGACCCGTAGCGTAATGCTCACGCCCGCGGGGCGAATGTACTTGGAACGGATCAAGCCATTGTTGGCGGACCTGGATAAAGCCAATCAGGAACTCACCGAGGCGGGGCTGGGGCTGCGCGGACGACTCAACGTCGGATTTGTCAGTTCTGCTAGTTATGCCACCATGCCCTCGGCGCTGCGCAGGTTTCGCGAACTGCGGCCAAACGTGGAGCTGGCGCTGCACCCGCTGACTACCGACGAGCAGATTGAAAAGCTGCTGGAAAATAATCTTGATCTCGGAATTCTGCGCGACCCAACGAGAGTGCCAGGAGTTGAGCTGCAAGAGATCCATTCGGAGCCACTGGTGGTGGCGCTTCCGGCAGGCCATCGTTTGAGTGCCAAGGAGCAGATCAAGGCAGAAGATCTTGCTGATGAAGACTTTGTTCTTTTCCCCTACAAGTACATGAGTGGTTTCTATTCCCTGGTGCACTCATTATTCGACGGGTGCACGCCACCTCGGATTGTGGAACGAGCCATTCATCAGGAGACCATTCTTGGGCTTGTTGCTGCCGGGCTGGGCGTATCAATCCTGCCTTCCTCGGTATCGCGTTTCCAAATGCCCGAAGTGTCGTTCCACCCGTTGGCCGGCGAGCCAAAGACCAGACTCTACGCGGGGATGGGTGCCCCGAATCCTGCGGCCCAGGTCTTCCAGCAGTGCTTACTTGAGGCGGAGCTTCAAGCCCGAATTAACTAGACAGATCGGTATAAATTTACTAGCCTCTTAAGCTAGACAGATCAGTCTAGTTTGGAGTTGTCATGTCACCTCGTGTCGCGGTCCGCACGAAGCTGCTGGACGCAGCTGCCCAGCTTTTCTATGCCGAGGGGATATCGGCTACCGGGATCGATGCGGTGGTTGCCAAGGCAGGCGTGGCCAAAATGAGCCTCTACAACAACTTCGAATCAAAAACCGGTTTGGTGATGGCCTATCTGCAGGCCCGTCATCAAGAATGGCTTGATCTCTATCAGGCGCGCCTGGAAAAGGCGAGTGCTGGCGCTGGAGGGGTACTAGCGGTGGTCGATGCATACATTGATCACGCCGAAGCTGGCTATGAACATGGCTTCCGGGGTTGCGGACTGCTCAATGCTGCTGCTGAATTACCAGCGGGGGACCCGGGGCGTACGATCGTTGCGGCTCACAAGCTCCAGGTAGAGCAGCTTCTTGCCAGCCATCTGGAACTACTGACGACGAAAAAACAGGCCGCGCCCTTGGCCGGGCAAATATCTTTCCTGCTTGAAGGCGCGATATCTCGTGCCGGTCTGGAGGGCAACAGCACCCTGCTTTTGCGAGCTCGGGCGATGATTAGCGGCATGGTCGAAGCGCTGTGAACCAGGTGCGCAACCATGGCGCGGGCACAGCGATAGGCCTCTTGCTAGTCGCCTCCATCCTCTGGGGGACTACAGGCACCGTGGCCGCTCAGGCACCCGAGGTATCACCACTTGCCATTGGTGCGGCCTCACTGGGAATCGGCGGACTGTTGCAGTGCCTAGTGGGAGCACGCTCAGTCTGGGGGAGCCGATACTTACTAGCCAAAAACAAGGGCATGGTGTTTTTTGGTGGGGTGAACGTCATGATTTACCCTCTGGCCTTCTACAGCTCAATGTCCCTAGGCGGAGTTGCGCTGGGCACTGTCATCTCCCTGGGGACGGCGCCGCTCTTTTCCGGAATCCTAGAACGCCTGGCCGACGGCGCCCGGTTGACGGTGCGCTGGTACTTCGCGGCGACCCTAGGTATTCTGGGCAGCACCTTACTAGGTTTCTCCCGTGCGACGGATAGTGGCAGCGGAGGCTCTGAAGTGGTAGCGGGCTGCCTACTGGGGCTTGTTGCCGGGGGCAGTTATGCCTGTTATTCATGGGCTACCGGACGATTGCTGAGAACCGGAATTGCCCGTCAAAGTGCGGTGGGCTCCGTCTTCGGGGTTGGTGGCTTGCTACTCATGCCGGTGCTGGTCGCCACCGGAGGACCTTTGCTTTCCAGCACCCATAATCTGATGGTCGCTACCTATTTGGCGGTCATTCCAATGTTTCTGGGCTATCTCATATTTGGTATGGCGCTGGCCAAGGTGCCGGCGAGTACCGCTACTACCGTCACGCTCAGCGAACCAGCCGTCGCAGCAGCGCTGGCCGTTGGTCTACTCAATGAACGGTTGGGAATCGCAGGTTGGTCAGGTATGGCGCTGATAGCGGTTGCGGTACTGATTTTATTGGTGTGGAGCCCGAGGTGTGGGCGAGTGACGTGTTCGGTGCCTACGCACCAAAAATCTTGCTCTCAAGGAATTCGTTGCGGAATTTGCCAGCAGGATCCAAGCGCCGTGCCAGCGAAATGAAGTCACTAAACTTCGGGTACAGCTTCTCCAGTTCGGTTGCCGTGGCGGCAAAGAGCTTGCCCCAATGCGGACGAGCGGCAAAAGTTGCGAGAGCTGATTCAACCTGCGGAAGAATTGCCTCGACCGCCTGCTGCTGCGGCTTCCACGTAAAGTGCAGGGCAATGCCGTCGCGGCCGTAATTGCCGCTGAGCCACAACTCATCGGCGGCGATGGTCCGTACCTCTGCCACCAGCAGCATCGGGGTGACTACCGAGGAAAGCTCGCGCATTGCGGTCATGGCCGCAACAGCGTATTTACGTGGGACCAGATATTCAGTCTGCAACTCAGCACCGGCACTGGGCATGAAGTCCATGCGGAAATGCGAGAGACGATCCGACCAAGGCCCAGCCACCCCGAGCTGTTCGCTGCAGATCGCGCCATCGGCTCCGGGCAATGGGTGCATCGGAACACTCGCCGCCAGACCGCCGAATTTTCCCTGATCAATATCATCGAGAAGTGCATCGCCAACACGACGCTTGAGCCATGTTTGGCCCACCACGTCCCCGCTCCAATCGGTGAACAGGCTGACACTGTAGGCAGAGGCCTGGATTCCATCAAAGTTGTTCAGAACTTTGTCCCAGGACAGCTGCTCATACACGGTTTGCTGCACATCAAAGCTCGGAACGATATCCAAGGTCAGATGTGTGATCACGCCTAGCGCGCCAAGGGACACCACATAACCGTTGAATTCCGGGGCGTTTCGATTGACCGAGAGCTTCGAACCATCGGCCAGCACGAGTTCGATCGCGCTGACGGCGGTAGCCAGGTTGCCGTGGGCTTCGCCCGAACCATGGGTACCAGTGGATACCGCGCCGGCCACCGAGATATGCGGCAGCGAAGCGAGATTCTGCAGCGCAAAACCGGCGGCGTGCAGCGCATCGGCCAGCGCGCCATAGGTGGTCCCGCCACTGACGCGCACGCTCATGGACTGCGCATCGATGTCAATGACTGCAGGCATCTTGGCCAGGCAGATCATGGTTCCGCTGGTATCGGCAATGTCATTAAAGGAATGGCGGGAACCCAGCACGCGCACCTTGCTGGCGGCGCGCACCTGTTCCTGCAGCTGCTCGGTGCTGGTGGGGTGCAGCAGTTCGCTGGTCCGGTACTCACGGTTTCCTGCCCAATTGAGTTCCTTGGTCTCTGGCTCCACGGCCGATCCTTACTTCTCTAGCCACTGGCTGGAAACCAGCGAACGGTACCGTTCCAGAACGTGCGGTGTTGTCTCTGCTGCGGGGATTTCGGTGGAGTCCTGGGTCCACTGCGGGAATGCTCCGGCCAGCACCCCGGCGGCTTGCCGTGCGGCGCCATCTGCCACATATTCGCCCGGGGCCGGAACGAGGATTGGCAGTCCCAGCACCTGGGCTGCGATCTGCTGCACCGCTGCGGACTGGGCTCCGCCGCCTACCAGGATGATGCGCTGGGCGTGGACCCCTTGGGCTTCAAGCGCGCGCAGCCCATCGGCCAGCGAGCAGACGATTGCTTCCACCGCGCTGCGTGCCACGTTGGGTGCGGTGTAATTCGCGCGGGTGATTTCATGCAGCGAACCGGTGGCATCTGGCAGGTTCGGGGTGCGCTCGCCGTCGAAATAGGGGATCAGCGTCAGGCCATCGCAGCCCGGGTTTGCTGACAGGGCGAGGTCGTTGAGCTCTGCCAGACTCACCTGCAGCAGGTTGGCCGTGGCATCGAAGACCCGGGTGGCATTCAGCGTGCACACCAGCGGAAGGTAGTTTCCGGTGGCATCGGCAAACCCGGCCACCAGCCCGCTGGTGTCTGCCGACGGGGCATCGGCGACGGCGAAGACCGTGCCGGAAGTGCCCAGGGACATCACCACGTCCCCCACGGCGGCGCCGACCCCTAATCCGGCGGCGGCGTTATCGCCCGCACCGGGACCGATCAGCGCGCCGGTGGCAGTGCGGCCAATGGCTTCCAGCGGGCCCGCGACTATGGGCAGGACCGGGTTGTGCCCCAGATGCTGCTGCAGGGCCTGCAAGTCATAAGAATTCCCGGCAGCCCGGTAGTACCCGGTACCCGAAGCATCGGAGCGGTCGGTGTGCAGTGCGGCCAAGCCCTCTGCGCCGCTGCCCGGGCCGTAGCCAGCCAGGCGCCAGGACAGCCAGTCGTGGGGCAGGCAGACCGCGGCGACCTTGGCCGCATTCTCCGGTTCATTGTCCTTGAGCCAACGAAGCTTGGTCAGGGTGATTGACGAGACTGGCAGGGTGCCGGTGCGACCTGCCCAGTAGGCGGCGCCGGCCTGGCTGTCACCGTCGCCGGCCTCGGCGATGATGTCGCGGGCCGCCTGCGCGCTGCGGGTATCGTTCCACAGCAGCGCAGGGCGGATCACCGCACCGGTGGCATCCAGCACCACCATGCCGTGCTGTTGCCCACCCACCGAGATCGCAGCCACATCATCCAGGCCGCCTGCCTGGCCGATCGCTTCTTGCAGGGCGGTCCACCAGAACTCCGGGTCCACTTCGGTGCCATCCGGGTGGCTGGCGCGTCCGGAGCGGATCAATGCCCCGGTGTCGGCGTCGCGGATGACAACCTTGCAGGACTGGGTGGAGGAGTCGATGCCGGCTACAAGCGTCATAGAGTGTGGCTGCTTTCTACGGTGGGTTCTGGCAGGGCCTAGCGCGAGCCGAGCAGGTGCTCGATGGCCAGCTGGTTCAGGCGGATGAAGGCGAAATTGCGCTGTGCGGCAGCATCGGCATCAAAGCCATGGAAGCTCGCGGAATCAGTCATCAGATCCGCTGCGCTTTCTCCGGCATCCAGGGTGGTTTCGCCCAGTTCGAAGACACCCGCGGTCTTCATGGCTTCCTGTACCTCTGGATCTGCGCGGAAGGCCAGGGCGCGTTCCTTGAGCAGCAGGTACATGGACATGTTGGCCTTGGCCGAATCCCACACGCCCTCGTAGCCATCGGTGCGCGATGGCTTGTAGTCGAAGTGGCGTGGGCCGGTGTACTTTGGCCCGCCGTTGGGGAACCCGTTCTCCAGCAGGTCAACGGTGAAGAAGGCGCTGGTCAAATCGCCGTGGCCGAAGACCAGATCCTGGTCGTACTTGATGCCGCGCTGGCCATTGAGGTCGATGTGGAACAGCTTCTCGGCCCACAGCGCCTGGGCGATGCCGTGGGTGAAGTTCAGGCCAGCCATCTGCTCGTGGCCGGTTTCCGGGTTCAGGCCGACGATGTCCCCGTGTTCCAGCTGCTCGATGAACGCCAGGCCATGGCCGACGGTTGGCAGGAAGATGTCGCCGCGTGGTTCGTTCGGCTTTGGCTCCAGCGCGATGCGCAGGTTGTAGCCCTTGTCCTTGATGTAGCCGGCTGCCGTGTCCACGCCTTCGCGCATGCGGTTCAGTGCTGCGGCCAAGTCCTTGGAGCCATCGTATTCGCTGCCTTCGCGGCCGCCCCACATGACGAAGGTTTCGGCGCCCATCTCGGCGGCCAAATCGATATTGTGCAGCACCTTGGCCAGTGCGAAGCGACGGATCGAGCGGTCGTTGGAGGTGAAGCCGCCGTCCTTGAAGACCGGGTGGCTGAACAGGTTGGTGGTCACCATCGGGACCTTCAAGCCGGTCTCTTCCAGGGCTGCGCGGAAGTCAGCCAGGATCTTTTCGCGTTCAGCCTCGGTGGCGTCAAAAGGAATCAGGTCATTGTCGTGGAAGGTGATGCCGTAGGCGCCGAATTCAGCGAGCTTGTGCACGGCTTCTACCGGGTCCAGGTTCTTGCGGGTGGCGACACCGAATGGGTCGGCGCCGGTCCAGCCAACGGTCCAGAGGCCAAAGGTGAAGTGGTCTTCAGGGGTCGGGGCAACGCTCATGGTGATACATCCTCGGATCGTTCGGAATGGCCGACGCCATTTAGTTTATTTCCTGAACTATATGGTCGGAGATGCGCTAGAGTCAATAGCGAGCAGTGAACGATTCGTCCGTAGAATTCCCAAGGAGAAGGCATGCGCCAGCCAGCGACTACCTCCCGAGCCGCAGCATCTTCGGCCCCGGGCAATGTTGGCGATGTGCGCAAAGCCAACCTGGCCAGGGTCCTGTCGGCAATCGCAGCGGCAGGGGAAGACCAGCGGCTGTCGCGCGCCGATGTTGCGCAACTCAGCCAGCTCACCAAGGCCTCGGTCTCCAGCTTGGTCGCCGACCTTCTGGCCGCCGGCCTGGTCGTTGAAATTGGCGTGCACCGCGACGGGGAACGCGGCCGACCCTCGGTGGGCCTGGTGCTGAATCCCGCACGCTGTGTCATGGGCATGGAAATCAACGTTGACTACATTGCCGCCGGGCTGGTGGACCTCAGCGGCAAACTGCTGGCTCACGAGATCCTGCCCCGCGCCAATCACAGCTCAACAGCCGGTGAGGTGCTGGCTGCGCTGGGGGAGCTGAGCCAGAGGCTCCAAGCTGCCGCCCAAGCCCAGGGCCTGATGATCCTCGGTGCAGGGTTGGCCGTTCCCGGCCTGGTCAACGAAGAACATTTCACCGTCCTGCAGGCACCAAACCTGGGCTGGATCCAGCAGGAACTCGACGTGGCAGCATTGCTGCCCGAACCCCCAACCCGCTTCCGGCTCTTTAACGAAGCCAACGCCTCAGCGCTGGCCCAACAGCAATTGATGGACGCGCAAGAGAACGACTTCCTCTTCGTCTCCGGGGAAGTGGGCATTGGCGGCGGAGTGATCATCGGCGCTGAACTCTTTGTCGGGACCCAAGGCCATGCCGGCGAACTCGGCCATGTGGTGATCGCACCCGACGGCAAAATCTGCAGCTGCGGCGGACGCGGTTGCCTGGAGACCATTGCCGGGCAGGAGGCCATTCTGGCCGCCGCCAACCTCGGTGCTGGCGCCGACAGCGCACCGCGTCAAGAGCGAATCAGCCAGCTCTACCAGGCACTGGAAACCGGAACTGAAACCGCGGTGAACGCGGTAGCCGAGGCCGGAAAATCCTTGGGAATCGCCGTGGCTTCGGCCCTGCGCCTCTACAACGTTTCCACCGTCGTCTTTGGCGGGCACTTCGCCGCCCTTGAACGATGGATGCGTCCAGCGATGGAAGCCAGCCTCCAGGTGCATGCGCCCAGCATTGCCGAACAGGCGCAGTTGCTGTGTTCGCCTCTGGGCCAAACCGGTGCACTGGTCGGTGCTGCGCGCAGCGTGGTGGGGGACCTGCTGGAGGCTCCGTACCGGCTGGTGGATTAGGGAGTGCCGACCGGCTGCTGAAGTTCGGTCACCCAATCCGCCTGGTCATCGGACACGGCGCGCACGTAGACTTCACGGCACGGACCGGACGGGACTAAACCGCGGGCCAGGACTTCTTCGTGCACGGCTTGCCAGCTTTCATGGACGGTGTCCATGGAGCCAAGGTGCACTCCGCAGATGGCTTCGGGCGCCGCGGAAAGCTCGATGATCTCGACATCGGCTAGGTTCTGGGCGCTCGTGGCGTAACCGGCGATGACCTCGACTCCATCCTCGGTACCGTTGTATTGCGCAATGGGTGCGGCAAGGCTTTCGCCTTGGAGAGACTGCGCGATGCTGTCGAAAAGCGGGCCGATGCGTCCGGCGATTTCAGGCTGCTCGGCCACCGTGAAGCGGCCGGCAGCCAAGCGTACCGCGGGCAGCGGCTTGTGGATGATTTCAATGCGTGACATGAGGTTCTCCTTGGAAATGAGTTGCAGACGCCGCTGCACATCAGCCAAGCGCTGCGTGGCCAGCGGGTGCTCGGCCTCAACCTGAGCCTGGCGAATGTGCAACAGGCCGGCAATTTTTTCTGCTCTCGCACCTTGATCCAGGATCAAAGAAATTTCTTCGAGTCCGAATCCCAGATCCCGCAAGGCAACAATCTGATGCAAGCGCTGAAGCTGGGAAGGGTCGTAGGAGCGATAACCGCTAAACGGGTCCACATGGGCGGGTCTGAGCAGGCCGGCAGTATCCCAGTGCCGCAACATGCGGAGGGTGACCTGGCCGATCTGGGCAAACATCCCGATGGATAGCATTCTTCAGTTCTCCGCCCTCACACTGTGTCAGGGTCAAGTCTGCGTCAGAAAGTCGCCGATATCCATGTTTAAGCTCGACTCCGTGACGTACAACTCGAGATTCACTAATCGTTTCGGTAAACTTTGGTCGTAAGAGCCCCTAACTCTTGCAACGGACCTTCGGGTTTCAGCGAGCAGGACAGGGGCATATTTTTTGCCCGGCACCGTGCCGGGACGGCGCTAAGCACGCCGCAACCGCTGCTTATAAGCAAGGGGGAGGATCCCATGCCAGCAATCGTGATCGTCGGAGCCCAATGGGGCGATGAGGGTAAAGGAAAAGCTACCGACCTGCTCGGTGGCAAGGTCGACTACGTAGTCAAGCCAAACGGCGGCAACAACGCCGGGCATACCGTGGTCGTCGGAGGCGAGAAGTACGAGCTCAAGCTCCTTCCAGCCGGCATCCTTTCCCCCAACGCCACTCCGATTATCGGCAACGGCTGCGTGGTGAACCTTGAAGCCCTCTTTGACGAGATCGACGGCCTGGAATCCCGTGGCGCCGATACCTCGAAGCTGCGCGTCTCGGCCAACGCGCACCTGGTGGCCCCGTACCACCAGACCATGGACAAGGTCACCGAGCGCTTCCTGGGCAAGCGTGCCATCGGCACCACCGGACGCGGCATCGGCCCGGCCTACATGGACAAGGTCGGACGCCTGGGCATCCGCGTGCAGGACGTCTTCGACGAGTCGATCCTGCGCCAGAAGGTCGAAGGCGCGCTGCTGCAGAAGAACGAGCTGCTGGTCAAGATCTACAACCGCCGCAGCGTCGAGGTCGAGGAAATCGTGCAGTACTTCCTCTCCTATGCTGAGCGCCTTCGCCCGCTGGTCATCGACTCCACCTACGAGCTGAACAAGGCCCTGGACGAGGACAAGGTGGTGCTGATGGAAGGCGGCCAGGCCACCTTCCTGGACGTGGACCACGGCACCTACCCGTTCGTGACTTCCTCGAACCCAACCGCTGGCGGCGCATCGGTAGGCTCGGGCATCGGCCCGACGCGCATCACCCGCTCCATCGGCATCATCAAGGCGTACACCACCCGTGTGGGTGCCGGTCCATTCCCGACCGAGCTCTTCGATGAGATGGGCATCTACCTGCAGAAGACCGGTGGCGAGTTCGGCGTGAACACCGGCCGCCCACGTCGTTGCGGCTGGTACGACGCGGTGCTGGCTCGCCACGCTTCGCGCGTGAACGGCTTCACCGACTACTTCGTGACCAAGCTGGATGTGCTCACCAACATCGAGCAGATCCCAGTGTGCGTGGCCTATGACGTAGACGGCGTCCGCCACGATGAAATGCCAATGACGCAGACCGACTTCCACCATGCGAAGCCGATCTTCGAGTACTTCCCGGGCTGGACCGAGGACATCTCTGGCGCGCAGACCATGGAAGATCTTCCGGAGAACGCCCGGAACTACATCCTGGCCTTGGAGAAGATCTCCGGCACCCGGATCTCCGCCATCGGCGTGGGCCCGGACCGCGATCAGACCATCGTGCGCCACGATCTGATCCAGGACTAGATCCCGGGCAAAAAGGAGCCACTGCCACCCAGTAATTGATGGGTGGCAGTGGCTCCTTTTTGTGCGCCGGTTTCCTTGCCACATTGGTCGTGAGATTCGGACCAGCCCAGACGACAACGCTAAGAATGAATGGCGCCGGCAGGTTGTGCCGGGCTGAAGCAATCAGCATGCAGATGGAACGCGAAAGACCCCGAATGCCAGAACAGATCACCGTCAGCGCCGTCATCATCAGGAACGAAGCGGGACAGGTTCTGACGATCCGCAAATGAGATGCAGCATTATTCATGTTCCCCGGTGGCAAGCCAGAGCTTGAGAGTCGGCTATCGACACGGCGGTGCGAGAAGAGAGCGAAGAGCTGGGTGTCAGTTTGGATCCAGCTTTGCTCCGCCGTTTTGGGACCTTCACTGCCCCGGCAGCCAATGAGGTCGGTCGAAACGTCGAAGCCACCGTATTTCACCATCCTTTGGTACCGGTTGGTGAGCCGCTGTCTGAAATCGAAGAGCTGCAGTGGACCGACCCTGCCGCGCAACTGAATGAGCTTGCTCCGTTGCTCAAAGACGTGGTCTTCCCGGCTTTATTCGCTGGCCCTCGAAAGATTCAGAGCCTGGCAGTGTTCACCGGCTCGGTATATCGGGCACCTTACCTGTTTATGAGCAGGCGGCAGAAGACTTCGCACGTGCTGTTGCGGATTCGGGGCGAGCCATCGTTTATGGCGGTGGACGCGTGGGCTTGATGGGAACTATCGCTGATGCGGCGAGAACAGCCGGCGGAGAAGTTTTCGGGGATATGCCGCAGGTCCTGGTTGATGGCGAACTGGCGCATCCAGGGCTAACAAGACTCGAAGTTGTGCCGGACATGCATGCACGCAAGCGCCGCATGCCGGAACTGGCCGATGGTTGTGTCGGCTTGCCAGATGGTGCCGGGGCCTTGGACGAGCTCTGTGGAGTAGGGACCTGGCGGCAGCCGGGAAACCATGCGAAACCAGTAGCCTTTCTGGACGTCGACGGATTCTGGCAGCCATTGCGGAGCATGCTGGATCGCAGGCATGGCCAGGGGGTCCAAGACCTGCAGTTCCGCGACTCGCCGGTGGTGGCCAGTGAACCACAAGCGCTTTTGGATGCCCTGTCCGTGCGGCAGGCTCCGGCAGCCGAATCGAGCACAGGGTCCAAGAACTAATGCACAAGGAACAATTCGAGCCCTGTGCCCAGCGGTTTGCACCGCTGGGCACAGGGCTCGGATTCTTGGGTCCGACTCGGTATTTCTAGCGGATCAGAGCGTAGGCTCTTGTGCCGTTGCATTCACCGGGGCATCCTGGGCCTTGCCGGCAACGCGCAGGTTCCAGTGGTCAATCACTTGTCGGTTCGTGGTCTTGGTCAGCAGCGAAACAATAATGAACGCTGCTGCCGAAGCGATCAGGCCGTAGTAGATCGGTTCGTTGGCGTAGACGCCATCGAACTTGTTCTCGGCTTGGATCTCCAAGATGATCATCGCGCCCAGGGTTACCAGGGAGCCAGCAGCCATGGAGGCCGTGGCCCCGACACCGTTGCCGCGCTTCCACAGCAGGCCGCCGATGATTGCCACCAGCAAACCGCCCACCAGAATGTCGTAAGCGATGGTCAGTGCGGCGACCACGTCGTCCACCAGGATGGCCAAGGTGACAGTGACGACGCCTAGCACCATGACCCAGATGCGGTTCGCGCGGACGTCGTGCTCAGGGTTCTCATTCGAGTTGACCTGGATCTGCTTTCCGAACCAGCTAGCCACAAATGGAGTCACGTCGGTGCGTGCCACGGTGGCTGCGGCGATCAAGGCGCCCGAGGCCGTGGACATCATGGCGGCAACAGCCGCGGCCATCACCAGGCCGCCCACAGCTACTGGCAGCAGCTGCGTTGCGACCTCTGCGTAAACGACGTCCTTATTGTCCGCGGCGCCAGCGATCTCAGGCAGTGCTACCTTTGCGGCCATGCCGATCAACGCGCCTGCTGCGCCGTAGATGATGCAGTAGATGCCAGCAGTCATGCCGCCCCAGCGAGCTACCTTGGGAGTCTTGGCCGTGAAGACGCGCTGCCAGATGTCCTGGCCGATGAGCAGGCCGAGGGTATAGACCACGAAGTAGGTGATGATCGACTGCAAGCCGATGCCGGTGAAGCTGAAGAACTCAGCATCCACGCGTTCGCGGATGCCGTCCAGGCCGCCGGCTGCGTGCATGGAGAATGGAAGCATCAGGGCGAAAATGCCGATGGTCTTGATGATGAACTGGACCTGGTCGGCAAGGGTAATGGACCACATGCCGCCGATGGTCGAGTAGACCACCACGATCAGGCCGCCAATGGCGATGGCTACCCACTTTTCCCAGCCGAAGAGCACCACGAAGATGGTGGCGTAGGCGCTGGTCGAGGTTGCGCAGAGCATCAGCGTGTAGGCCAGCATGACAATGCCGGAGGTGTTGGTAGCCGCCGCGCTGCCGTAACGCAGGCTGAGCATCTGCGAGACGGTGAAGACCTTGAGCTTCTGCAAGGTTGGCGCGAAGAACACCGAAAGGAGAATGACGCCGGCGCCGATGGCGACCACGAGCCACATGCCTGAGATGCCCCATTTGTATCCCAGGCCCACGCCGCCCACGGTGGAGGCGCCGCCAAGCACGACTGCGGCCATGGTTCCGGTATAGAGGAACGGACCGAGGCGGCGGCCGGCGACTAGATAGTCGCTGCTGTTTTTGGTGCGGGACTTGCCCCACCATCCGAACGCGAGCATTGCGGCGAGATATAACGCGACAATGGTCCCATTGATGACTTCCATGGATTTCCCCGATGCGAGTGAGAATGCTTACTATCAGTAAACTTTTATTTCTCAATAGGCTACTTGTGCGAGCTACGACAGATCAATGCCTCCCGGGTTTATGTCTGTGAGCTGGCCCGCTGATGGGTGTGATAAACATTACTGTTCTACAGTTCTGAAAAATATAGACAATTTGCCTAGAAATATGCATCACAGCGTGCATGGTGTCATAGTTGCGTAGTAATAGGCATTCACGGTGCGCAATTGGGTCATCTTTAGTACTGTTTTGCGACAACGCAACGTTGAATCACTGGCTTGAGTGCCATCAATTGCCGTTGCGTCTGACGATTTCCCGCAACCAGAAAGACGCCTACAGATGAGTGAAAATGCCCAAGGCCTGACAAAGAAGTCAGCCGGACATGTCATTGTCGATACACTTGCCGCGCACGGCGTTGAACGAGCCTACGTTGTTCCGGGCGAAAGCTACCTGGATGTCCTCGATGGACTGCACAACTCATCCATTGAGACCGTCGTATGCCGCCACGAAGGCGGAGCTACCTACATGGCTGAAGCCGAAGGCAAGATGCACCAGCGTCCCGGCATCGCCATGGTGACCCGAGGACCGGGCGCCGCCAACGCGCACGTCGGGCTGCACACCGCTTGGCAGGACTCCACTCCGCTGGTGCTTTTTGTCGGCCTGATTCCTTTTGAGCACCGCGAGAAGGAAGCCTTCCAGGAATTCGACCCGAAGGCCTGGTTCGGCACTGGAGCCAAGCGCGTCATGATCCTGGACCATGCGGATCGCGCCAGCGAAGTCGTCGCCGAAGCGATGTTCGCAGCCATGTCCGGCCGTCCTGGCCCCGTGGTAGTCGGCCTCCCGGAAGATATCATCCGCAACGAGATTTCTGCCGAACTGCACCCGGAAATTCCGGTCGCCACCGGCGGCATGACCGTGACGGACTGGAAATCGCTGAACACCGCCTTGCAGGAAGCGGACAAGCCGCTGTTCATATTCGGCGGCAACGACTGGTCGCCGCAGGGCGCAGCCGATTTCACCCGCTGGCTCGAAGAGCATGACCTCCCGGCCGCCGCCGAATGGCGTTGCGAAGGCACCGTCCCGTTCAACTCGCCTTCCTACGTTGGGCCCATCGGCTACGGGCGTCCCAAGCCGACCTATGACCTGCTGGAAGAAACCGATCTGCTGATCTTCGTTGGGACTGTGCCGGGCGACGTGATCACCGACGGATTCAATGTCCGACAGAACTGGGAGAAGAAAAACTTCCTGGTCACCATCGATCCTTCGTTGCGCGGACGCTCCGGTCCGGTATCGCACCAGATCGTGGCCAAGCCCGATGTGTTTGTCCGCGACTTGCTGTTGATGGACTTGCCGGTGAAGGACTCCTGGAAAGAATGGACTTCGCGAATGCGTGGCGAGCAGGAGAAATTCGCAGCGCTGCCAACCCCGGTGCCGGCCGATGGGCCAGCCAAGATGGCAACCCTGATGTCGAATCTGGTCAACGCGTTGCCTGAGGACGCCATGGTCACTTTCGGAGCTGGCGAGCACACCAACTGGGCCCACCGCTACTTCCCGACCAACGGATATGCCTCGATGCTCTCGGCGCGCAATGGCTCCATGGGCTATTCCATTCCATCGGCAGTGGCTGCGTCGCTGAACTACCCAGGGCGCCGAGTAGTGACCATCGCAGGTGACGGAGAATTCCTGATGAATGGCCAGGAACTGGCCACGGCAACCCAATACGGCGCCACGCCACTGGTGGTCATCATGGACAACCAGCAATACGGCACCATTCGCACCCACCAGGAACGCCAGTACCCTGAACGCGTTTCCGGCACTCAGCTGATAAATCCTGATTTCGCCTTGATGGCCCAGTCCTTTGGCGGCTTCGGGGTCCGGGTGGAAAAGGACGCCGATGTTCCAGCAGCCCTGGATGCCGCGGTGAAGGCAATCGACGAGAACAAGACCTTTGCGTTGATCCACCTGATCGTGGAGCAGGGCGTCAAGGCCTACTAAGGGCAAAGCTGCAAGCAAACATGTAATTCCAATGGGTATCGTTTATGCGGTACCCGTTGGATGCTTTAAGTGGCAGAGTGGTCAGATGAAGTCCGCCAGCAACAACTCGCAAGAGTGGAGCTCTCGCATCATGAATGATCCCCTGATCGCCAGCCTCTTGCGCGCCGTGGAAGCGGCGCCGGGGGAACACGAATTGCGCCTTCATCTGGCCCAGCAACTGCATCGGGCCAACCGTGCCGCTGAGGCTCTGGCGCATATCAACATCGTGGTCCAAAACGACCCCGGAAATGCTGCCGCCTTGCAATTGCTCGGCCAAGTCAGCGCAGCGCTCATGGGCGGCGCGAGGGAAGAACCAGCTCCCGAACCGGCTTCAGCCACGCCGCAAAACACCGAGCAACCAGGCTTTGACTGGGACGCGGCGGCGCAGCAATTCGAGCAGTCCGTGCCAGCGCCCTTTGCAGAACCCGCAATCCGGATGGGCGAGAGCACGGAAACCGTTGCCCCGGTAGAGCCGACGGGCCAGCGCATCACCCTGGCCGATGTAGGCGGCCTTCAGAACGTCAAGGACCGGCTCAATGAATCGTTCCTGGCGCCGATGCGCAACGCCGCCATCGCCAAGGCCTTTGGCAAATCCCTGCGCGGCGGGCTGCTGCTCTATGGTCCTCCGGGGTGCGGAAAGACCTTTGTGGCCCGTGCTGTGGCTGGCGAGCTCCAAGCCAACTTCATGGCTGTCACCATGACCGACATTCTCGATTCTCACATCGGAGAAACCGAAAAGAACATCAAGGCCATCTTCGATCAGGCCCGCAGCAATTCGCCAACCGTTCTCTTCCTTGATGAGGTAGATGCCCTGGGCTTGCGCCGGGGGTCTTTGACCGGCAGCGCCTCGTGGCTACGCCAGATGGTCAACCAGCTTCTCCTGGAGATGGATTCGCTCTCCTCGAATAATGATGGGCTCTACGTACTCGCCGCGACCAACCATCCTTGGGATTTGGATGAGGCCTTGCTGCGTCCTGGCCGCTTGGACCGTGCCGTGCTGGTCACTGCGCCGGACCTGCCAGCGCGTGAATCCATCCTGCGCTTTCACCTGGAGCGCCGCCCGATCGCCGGTATTGATCTGAAATGGATTGCCGAGCAAACTGACGGATTCTCCGGAGCGGACCTGGAGCATTTGTGCACCACCGCGGCCGAGAAAGCCATGATGCAGTCCATCGAGCGCAATGAAGTGCTGCCCGTGGATATGACGCATATCCACACAGCCATGAAAGAAGTGAAGCCATCGACCCTGCCATGGCTGGAATCGGCTCGCAATGTCGTGCGCTTCAGCAACGAGAACGGCCGATATGACGAGCTGGCTGATTACCTGGTCGCCAGGAAACTGCTCTAGCCCAAGCAGGAAAGGCGCCGCATGGAATTTGACGTCCTCTACACCAGAATCAGCCACTACCTGGCGACTGGCAGGGAAGCCGAAGCCATCAGCCTGCTTAAGGATAATCTCAACGAGTATCAGCAGGTTGCCGGATTCTGGATGCTCTATTCTGCCTGCCACCTGAATATGGAACAGTGGGACGAAGCCGAGGCCACCGCACGGGCGGCGTTAGGGCTGAACCCTGAACATCCAGTAGCCGGAGAACAACTGGCGGTCGCGCTCTCCAGGCTGCACCGCCGCGATGAAGCCTTGGCGACGATCCAGCAGGTCATTGCCGTGGAACCGGAGTATGCTCGTGGTCATCACCTGCTGGGAATGATCCTGCTGGGAAATGTGCAGAATAATGACGAGCGGATCCTGGCACGCCAGGCCACCGAACATGCGCTGATGCTGGAGCCGGAAAACCCTGACTTCTATCAAGGCGCCGCACTCGCAGCCGATATGGCCGGGGACCAGCGCAGCGCGCTGAAGCACCTCGAGGCAGGACTGCGCATCGACCCGCATCACTGGGGCCTTCTGCGTTCAGCCGGAAGCATCGAGCAAGGCCACAAGATCGTGGGGGACCACGGCCAACTGCTGCGTGGCATGCTGGCCAGCGACCCCATGAATGAAAAGCTGCACGAGGACTACGCAGTGAACTTCCTCGCCAAGCAGGCGGTTTATGCGAACCGTTGGTGGCTGTTCATTCCTCTTCTTGCGGCCGTCTCTTCTTTCGGGGTTGGTGCCAGCCTGCCGGTGCTCCTTATCGCTATTGCGCTGGTGTCACTTTGCGCCGGGCTCTTTGCCTGGTGGAATATCAGCACCTTCAAGAAGACCGTGAAGTCCCTCCCAGCTGGATATATCAAAGATATTCATGCCCGCTTTCCGAGCCTGCCCAAAGCCACCCGCGCATACCAGATCAGCTGGAGCGCAGCCGTCATCGGAGCGGTTGCAGGTTGCTTTGCTCCAGTGGCGGGAGCGATCATGATGATTCTTGGTGCCGCGACGGGCCGGGTAGGCGCGGCGCTGATCTACCGGGAGATTTCGGGCCCTCCGAAAGATCGCCAGGACCCTGAGGATCGCCGGATACACCTGGTGCGCCTGAGCGGTGGATACGCTGCTGGGTTCTGGAAACGTGTCCTATTGGTATTGGCTCATCTGATTCTTTTTGGCGTATGCATGGCGCATCCCAGCCAGCTGGCCGCAGTGCCCCTGGGATCGGCAGGACTTGGCCTCTTGGTCATCGGCGCAGTCCTGGCATATTGCCAACTCCGCTTGGGATTCACGGATAACGCCTTCGCGTACGGGCTCGCGGTGAGCTCCTCAGCAAAATCGAGGGGATTCGCCTTGCTCCGGGGCAACCTGGGCGGACTGTACTTCATTGCCGTGCATTTGGTGTTCGGGCTCATCGCCTTCGCAGTGTCCCTCACGCTGCTCGGTGGCATCCCTCAGCCCTCAGAGGATTCAGTCGGCCCCGTGGACGATGGGCCTGGCGGGCCGGTCGAGCTGACGCCCGAACAGCTTGACCAGCTGACCAGATCACCTGCACCGAAGCTCGATGACTTCAGCTTTTCACCTATGCCTGATCTGCTCGACGTCCCTTCTCTGGATCAGTAGCAGCCGCCGGAAATCGCGCGGTCGAAAAGATCACAATCCAACCGAAGTTTCTGTCTTGGCATGCTCGCCCTGAAGAAATAAGATGAATTGCTACCGAATTACATGAAGCAAAAACCCCGACCACGAGGTGGATAATCAGATGGCAATGATGAGCGAAGAGCTCATTGAGCAGTGGGCTGACGCAACCGCTGAAATCTACAATGAGTCCTTGACTGGCATCAACCTGAGCCGTCTGCCCGAGGCAGTGGCTCAGTACGTCGAACTTTTTGCGCAGAGCGAGAATCTGACGTTTAACGAAGATGCCACCCCCACCGATTACTTTGAGCATCACCCATTCGTTGCGGTGACTGCAGTGCTTAACAGCCCTGAGGCCCTGGAGGTCTTGGACGGAGATGCGCAGGACGCGCTGGATTCAATGGCTGACTTCACTGAAGCCTGGTACAACTTCGACCTTGAGCAAGAACCGGAGTTGGGCATTTCCGAGGCAGACGACGAAGAAGACTGGTAAACACCAGTAGCGCAATTGACCGGCGCCAGGCAAAGAATTGCTTGGTGCCGGTTTTTGTCTACCCGAATCTTCTGAAAGCTATTCCCATTAACCGGCGAGAGTGCAACGATTCCGGTATGAGCCAGTTCAGTGTTTTTGAAAGCACCGTTCTCATACATCTTCCGGTGCACCGCGTCTGGGAATTGCTCACCGACTGGGCAGCAGCTCCCTTGTGGATCCATGGGATTGGTTCCATGCATTCAGATGACCCCGAATTGAAGGTGGGCACCAATCTGGTCTATAGAGTCGCAGGCCACGAACGGGCCTACCGCGTTCATGAACTCATCGATAATCGATTGCTCATTCTCCACACCTCAGAAAATCCGGACGGACTGTCCTACCGATACGATCTCAAAGACGACGCGGGGTACACCGAGGTGGTGCTGCAAGTGGCGATCATCAATCCTGATTTGAGCGTGGAACAGTGTGAAGAACTCGCGGCGAACGTTCGCGAAAGCGAGGGGGACAAGCTGGACCAGCTGCGTCTCTATGCTGAACAAGCACCCTGATCACTACTGCTGCGCCGGATCGTGCGGAGCCGATGAATACACCACGGAATTCTCCATTTCCCCAGCGAAGAGCTGGTCCACAGTCACCGGGGCATAGCCCTTGGCTCGCAACTGCGACACCATTTCGGGAATGGCCTGGACGGTGGTCTTGCGAGGATCATGCATCAGGACAATGGACCCCGGCCGGACCGCATCCATCGTGACCTTCACGATCTTTTCGGAATCCTTCAACCGCCCATCATGGGAATGGATGTCCCAAAGCACCAGTGGGTAAGGGACTAGCTGATTGTGAGCCGTGTCGTGATGCCCTAGCGGCGGCCGGAAAACGCTGGGGCTCCGTCCCGTCGCCTTTTTGATGGCTGCATCGGTGCGTTCCAGCTGTTGTTTCAGCTGTTGGGCTGACAGCTTGGTGATATCCGAATGGTCCCAGGTGTGGCTGCCGATCTGGTGGCCTTCATTTGCCATGCGCTGGAGCGTGCCGGGGAGCTTTTGGACCTTGCTTCCAATGAGGAAGAACGTGGCAGGGGTTTCGGTGGCCTTCAACGTATCCAGCAACTCATCGGTGAACTGATCCGGGCCATCGTCAAATGTGAGCGCGACGCAGCTCTGCACGGAACAATCAATTTGTTCGCTGGCGGACTGGCTGGGAGATTGGGCCTGCGGCTCTGCCCCGGTGGGGGCAGAGCAGGACGCGGCACTTGTGGCGCCAAGCAGTGCCATGGCAAGCATGATCCAGCGGGAAAGTTGTCGGCTCATCTTTCTAGTGTTATCCGAGGTGGCGAGATTGGTACAGGGCGCCACAGCGGTTGGGCCGAAAATTCCCCAACCGTTCAACTGCGGTGCGCGGGGATGCGAGAGCAAGCCGAGGAGTGAACCTCGGCAATGGCCCGGGTTCACCCCTCGCTAATGGGCAAGGGCTCGTCTACCAGCGGATGTTCCACTTCGTCGCGAGCGAACTTTCCAGCCCACCACGCGATAATTCCGAAGACTGGCGAGGCGAGGCCCGCGATGACAAATATCGACGGCAGGCTCAGAACCTGGGTGAGGGGTCCTGCGACCGCCATGGACAGCGGCATCAACGCCAGCGAAACGAAGAAGTCGAGGCTGGAAATCCGGCCCAGCAACCGGCTGGGCACCCTGCGTTGCAAGAGCGTTCCCCAGATGACCATGCCCACCGCATCGGTGATGCCGAAGGCCAAGAGGATGATGAACAGCATCCATGCTTCATCAACATAGCCGACCAGGGCCAAGGGCAGGGTGCCCAGGCACCAGCAAGCGGTCATCAAGCTCAGATAGCGGCGCGGAAATTTAGCCGAGGCAATCAGCAATGAACCGAGCGCTGATCCGATGCCGAAGAACGCCAAGGCGAAACTGAAAAGTTTCGCATCGCCGTGCAGGTGGTCGCTGACGATAAAGGGCAACAGCACTTCGAAAGGACCGATGAAGGTGAATACGGAGATGACCGAAAACAACAAGGTCCATAGCAGCCAGCGGGTGTGCACGGTGTAGCCGACACCCTCGCGCAATTGGCGGACAATGCCCGGTTTCGCTTCGCCATCAGCGACCGCTACGGCGTTGTAGGCTTCCCGGTTGGGAATCCTGCGCAGCATCAGCAAGGCGGACAAATGCACCAAGGCCACGCCGATGATGGCGTGGGCCGGTGACAGTGCAGCGACGAGGAATCCGGCGGCCATGGGACCCAGCGCGGTATGCACCACGGGTCGCACGGTCCCTTCCAGCCCGTTGGCGGCCAGAAGCTGATCGCTGGGCAGCATCTTGGGCAGCAATGCAGAGTAGGACGGATAGAAGAATGCTGATCCGGCGCCCATGAAGAATCCGGCCACCATCAGATGCCATAGTTCCAGGGCGCCGGAAATTGCGAGAATCGCGGTGATGCTCATCAGGGCAAAGGAAAAGGTCTCCACCAGCAGCACAATGCGACGGCATGAATGCCGGTCTGCCATGATGCCGCCGAACAGCACGAAACACAGCAGGCCCGCGGCGTTGGCGGTGGCGACCATGGACAGTTCTACCGGTCCGCCGTCCAGCCGGCGTACCTGGTAGACCATGGCCACGCTCCACATGCCCGCGGCAAAGGTCGAGAAAACAAGGGCGCTGGCCAGCAGGGCGTAATCGCGGATGGCGAAGGGCTTGATGAGGCGCAGCGCAGAGGTCTTGAGCGCGCTCATGCAAACTCCTACGTTAGTGCGTGAATATCATCATCCGCCAAGTGATTGGGTTCTGTCAATCAGTATTTTAGACACAAAAACGGGGAACAAGCCGTAGCTTGTTCCCCGGATTTTTGAGCTAAGAATTACTCAGCGTCGTGGTCGGTCTCCAAGATGGTGACCAGCTGGTCAAGGGCAGCTTCTGCGCCCTCGCCCTCGGCACGCAGCACCACGGTAGTGCCGTGCTCGGCACCCAGGCCCATGAGCGAGAGGATGCTCGAAGCGTCCATGGCCTCGTCCGCTGGCTCGCCTTCCAGGGCGATGGTGACCTCTACCGGAAGCTCTGCTGCCGCTTCGGCGAAGATGGCCGCCGGGCGGGCGTGCAGGCCGACGCGGCTGCCGATGATTGCTTTACGTTCTGCCATGATGGCTCCTTCAGGATCTTGTGATCGGTCGTTGAGGATAAATTCTAGTGGCCTACAGGCCGAAGCGGTCCAGCTCGCTCAGCTCGGCGCGCACGGCGCTGCGGGCCAACTCGGCAGACGGCGCATCCAATGCCAGCTTGGCCAGGCGCTGGGCCTTGGCGAAGTCCACGGTCTGCAGTACTGCGGAGACCGGAGCCAACGCGCGCTTGTTCATCGACAAGGTGGTGACACCCAGGCCCACCAGGACCACGGCTAGCGCAGGGTCGGCTGCGGCCTCGCCGCACACGCCCACCGGCTTGCCATCGGCGCTCTGCGCGCCCGCGGTAGTGGCCGCGACCATGTGCAGCACCGCTGGCTGCCATGGGTCGTTGAGCTCGGCCAAGGTGCCCAGCTGGCGGTCCGCGGCCATGGTGTACTGGGTCAGGTCATTGGTGCCAATGGAGACGAAGTCACAGCGCTGCAGGATCTGGCCGGCCAGAATTGCGGCCGAAGGAACCTCGATCATGGTTCCAGCGGTAGCCAGGCCAGCGGCCCGAGCCATCTTTGCGAAATCCTCAGCCTCGGCCGGGGTGGAGATCATCGGGGCCATCACCCAGACATCCGCCTCGTGCTCGCTGGCCGCCTGCGCGATGGCCTTGAGCTGGCGCTCCAGCACACCGGGGCTGGACAGGTCGGTGCGGTAGCCGCGCACACCCAGCGCAGGATTCGGCTCGCTGGAGTCGGTCAGGAAAGGCAGCGGCTTATCCGCGCCGGCATCCAGGGTGCGAACCACCACCTTCTTGCCGCCGAAGGCAGCAAAGACAGCGCCGTAGGCGGCAACCTGCTCCTCATGGGTTGGTTCCTTTTCCTTGCCCAGGAAGCAGAACTCGGTGCGCAGCAGGCCCACGCCCTCGGCGCCGGCTTCGGCGGCCAGCTGGGCATCGTCGCCGCTGCCCACGTTGGAGAGCAACGGAACACGGTAGCCATCGGACAGCTCGCCGGTGCCCGAGAAGTCCGGAAGGACCTCGCGGTTGGCGTAGGTGGTGGCCAGGTGCTCTTCGGCTTCGCTGGGGTCGGTGATGACCTGTCCGTCGATGCCGTCAACAAAGACATAGTCCCCGTCGGCCAGCTCGGTGGTTTCCGGGGCGGCAACGATGGCCGGCAGCCCCAGCGAGCGGGCGATGATCGCGGTGTGCGACTGCGGTCCGCCATCGGAGGTGACCAGGGCCAGCACCTTGGCGGGGTCCAAGGTGGCGGTGTCCGCTGGTGCCAGATCCACGGCGGCCAGGATGAATGGCTCATCCGAATCCGGGATGCCTGGAGCAGGGACTCCGCGCAGTTCGGCCACGATGCGGGCGCGCACGTCGAGCACGTCGCCGGCGCGTTCAGCCATGTAGCCGCCCAGCGCGGTGAGCTGGGTGGCGACCGCGTCAGCGGCCTCCCAGATCGCCGATTCGGCGCAGGTGCCGCCAGCGACCAGCTTGGTGGCGGACTTGATCAGCGAGCGGTCGCTGGCCATCAATGCGGTGGCCTTCAGCACGGCCTGCGCATCTCCGGTGGCCAGCGCTGCGCGCTCCTTGAGCCCGGTGGCCACGGACTTGGAAGCCTCGGCCAGACGCTGGGTTTCTTCCTCCGGGCTCACGCCCGCCGGCAGCGGCGCGCCATCTGCCGGTGGAAGGATTGGTTCAGGCATGCGGCGGACGTGTCCGATGACGCGTCCAGCGCTCACGCCTACTCCGGTGAACTTCTTGCTCATGCTGCGACCTTTGCCGGTTCAGCGGCTCCCGCTGGAGCCTTGCGTACGTACTTCTTCAAAACGATGACCAACACTGCTGAGATAACCGTACCAATCAAGGTGGCCAGCAGGAACAGCGGCCAGGTGTTGTTCATGGCGAAGAAGACGAAGATGCCGCCGTGCGGGGCCTGGCTGATCACGTGGAAGCTCATGATCAGCGAACCGGTCACGCCCGCGCCCACCATGGAAGCCGGGATCACGCGCAGCGGGTCGGCTGCGGCGAAAGGAATGGCGCCTTCGGAGATGAATGCGGCACCCAGCAGCCAGGCGGCCTTGCCATTTTCGCGTTCGGCTTCGGTGAACAGCTTGGAAGCGACGGTGGTGGCCAGGGCCAGGGCCAGCGGCGGAACCATGCCGGCGGCCATCACGGCAGCCATGATCATCATCGGGGCCGGGTTATCTGCCAGCGAGGCGGTGCCCAGGCCGGCCACGGCGAAGGAGTAGGCCACCTTGTTGATCGGGCCACCGAGGTCGGCAGCCATCATCAGGCCAAGGATCAGGCCGAGCACTGCTGCGGCGGCGCCGGACATGCCCGAGAGCCAGCTGTTCAGCGCTTCGGTGAGCTTGGCGATCGGTCCGCCAAGGAAGAGGAACATCAGACCCGAGGCGATGATCGAGCCCAGCAGCGGGGTGATGACTACCGGCATCAGGCCGCGCATCCAGCGCGGGACATTCCAGGAGCCGATCCAGCGGCAGGCCAAGCCTGCGATCAAACCGCCGACGATGCCGCCGATGAAGCCGGCGCCCATGAAGCCTGCCACCGCACCGGCGGTGAAGCCTGGGGCGATGCCCGGACGGTCGGCGTAGGCGTAGGCGATGTAGCCGGCCAACGCCGGGATCAAAAAGCCCATGGAGAGGCTGCCGATCTTGAACGCCACCGCGCCGATATAGGCCATGAAGCCGGCATCTGGCAGGTTGAACAGGGTGTTCTCGGCCAGGTACTTGTCGGCCGCATCGGTGATGTCGTAGCCGCCAAAGAGGAAGCCGAGGGCGATGAGCAGGCCGCCACCGGCCACAAACGGAATCATGTAGGAGACGCCGGTGAGCAGCGCGCGCTTCAGCCCGGCGCCGAAGGACTCGTTGTCCTTGTTCTCCTCGGTGCTTGCCGCGGCGCCTGCGGGAACGCGGCGCGCCTGCGGATCCTCGGAGGCAGCGATGGCGTCGTTGATCAGCTTTTCCGGCTCATCGATGCCGCGCTTGACCGGAACCTGGATGACCGGCTTGCCGGCGAAGCGGCCGCGGTCGCGCACATCCACGTCCACCGCGAAGATCACGGCGTCGGCGGCATCGATGACTGCCGGGTCCAGCGGGGTCGAGCCCGAGGAGCCCTGGGTTTCCACCGCGAAGTCCACGCCCATGTCCTCGGCGGTCTGCGCCAAGGAGTCGGCGGCCATGTAGGTGTGGGCGATGCCTGTAGGGCAGGCGGTGACGGCAACGATCGACTTCTTCTTCGGAGCGCCTGCGGTTTCCTCGGCGGCCGGAGCCGGAGCAGCGGCTGCCGGCTTGTCGGCAACAACCTCGCGGACCAGTTCCACGATCTGCGCTGCGCTCTGCGCTTCACGCAGCGCGCCGGTGAAGGACTTCTTCACCAGCGCGCGGGCGAGCTTGGAGAGCAGCTTCAGGTGGGCCTGGTCGGCGCCATCCGGGGCGGCGATGAAGAAGACCAGGTCAGCTTCGCCGTCCTTGGCTCCGAAGTCGACCGTCGGGTTCAGGCGGGCCATGGCCAGGGTCGGCTCGGTCACCGCGGCCGAACGGCAATGCGGGATGGCGATGCCGCCGGGAACGCCGGTGGCGGTCTTGGCTTCGCGGGCCTTGCCGTCGGCGGCCAGGGCACTGGCATCGGTGGCACGGCCCTGTTCAGCTACCAGCGAGGCCAGCTTTTCGATGACTTCACTCGTGCTGTTGCCCAGATCGGCATCGAGCAGCACGAGCTCTGCGGTGATTAGTTCACTCATGACTCGGTTCCTTGCGTTGGAGTAAGTTCGTGGACGGTGACGGCGTCAACGGTGAGATCGGATTCGGTCGGGATGGTGGAGCCTGGCAGCTGCGTGGCGGCAGCCCCGTAGGCGACGGCGTTTTTCAGCCGTTCAGGGGCGCTGGCCCCTGCAACATCTGCCAGCAGGTAGCCGGCCAGCGACGAGTCGCCGGCCCCCACCGTGCTGCGCGGGGTGATCGGGGTGTGCGATCCGTGCCAGGCGCCATCGACGGTGACCAGCAGGGCGCCCTTGGCACCCAGGGTGGCCAGGACCGCGCCGATGCCCTTGGCCAAAAGCTTGTGCGAGCATTCGGTGGCCAGCTCTACCGAGCCTTCCAGCGCTTCCTCATCGCAGCCGCCGACCAGTTCAGCCAGTTCTTCGGCGTTGGGCTTGATCAGGTCCGGGATGTGCTGCGCGCTGTGCGCGAAGAGCTCGATCAGCGGAGCGCCGGAGGTGTCCACCGCGATCTTCGGGCATTTCTCGCCCAGCTCGGCGCGAAGCCGTGCGGTCAGCTGCGCGTAGAAGTCGGCGGGGACGGAGGGCGGCAGCGACCCGGCCAGCACCAGCCAGTTGGCTTCGGCGGCCGCCTGGGCGACCAGCGCGCTGAGCTCGGCCAGCTGGCCGGCATCCAGGCTCGGCCCGGGCTCGTTGATCTTGGTGGTGGTTCCATCAGGATCGGTCAGCGTGATGTTGGTGCGCAGCGGCTCGGTGATCGACAGGGTGCGGTGGGCCAGCTTGTCGCTGGACAGCGCGGTGATCAGCGGGTCGGTGCTGGCCCCGGGCAGCACGGCCAAGGTCGGGACGCCGGCCGCGGCAATGGCGCGGGAAACGTTCACGCCCTTGCCAGCTGCCTGCACATGGCTGGCGGTGGCGCGCTGCACGGCGCCGTGGGAGAGCGGTTCGCCCAGTTCAATGGTCTTATCCAGTGCCGGGTTGACGGTCAGGGTCACAATCATGCGATCACCACTTCTACATCGGCGGCTTCCAGGGCGGCCGCAAGTTCTTCACCGGGCTGCTGATCGGTCACCAGGGTGTCTATGGCATCCAAGGCGGCAAAGCGGACCAGGGTTTCCTGGTCGAACTTGGAGCTGTCGGCCAGCAGGACCACGCGGCGTGCGCTGGTGACCAGCGTGCGCTTCACGGCGGCTTCCAGCGGATCGGGGGTGCTCAGGCCGAAGCCTGCATGCAGTCCGTTGGTGCCGATGAAAGCGATGTCTGCGCGGTGGCGGGAGTATTCCTCAACGGTCTGCGCTCCGGAGGTGGCTCCGGTCAGTCCCCGGACGCGTCCACCGATCAGTTCGAGGGTCACCGCCGTGCTTTGGACCAAGACCGAGGCGATGGGCAGGGCGTGGGTGATGACGACCAAACCGGCGCTGGCGTTGGTGCGCAGCATGCGCTCTGCGAGGAATTCGGTGGTGGTGCCGGCATCGATGATGACCGAGGCATCCGAAACCGGCAGCAGGCTCAGGGCACGCTGGGCGATGCGGGATTTGGCATCGGCGTGGATGGCGGTGCGCACCAAGTGGCTTTCCTCGCGGGTGCTGGCTTCGGTGGTGGTGACCGCTCCGCCATGGACACGGCGCAAGAAGTTTTCCGATTCGAGTTGGGCGAGGTCGCGGCGGACCGTTTCCCGGGTGATTTCAAAGCGTTCGGCGAGCTGGGCGACGGTGACTTTCCCGTCCTTCTCAAGCTGCTCGACGATCAGCCGGTGTCGTTCTTCGGCGAACATTTCCTGCCTCCGGGATTCCTCATGACGTGCACCACATGAATCTGTGTTTCCATGACTTTATGCCCGATTGTGTGGTTGGGTCAAGTGAAATGCGGGAGAATTTTTGGGTTTATCTGTGTTTGCGTGGGTTTTGCGTGCCCATCAGAGGATCCGGTGCTACCCGCGCACCCGCCGGGTGCCCCGGTTGAGCAGGTACACCAGGTAGATCCCGCCAAGGCAGACGGTGACGATCCCGACGGGCAGCTGGATGGGGGCGAAGAGGCGCTGGGCCAGCAGATCTCCCCAGGCCAGCAAGAAGGCCCCGGTCAGGGCCGTGGGAATCAGGTTCAACCCGCCCCCGCCGACCAGGCGCCGGGCCAGCTGCGGGGCCACCAGTGCCACGAACGCAATGGGGCCGGCCACCGCGGTCACCGCCGATACCAGCGCTACGGCCAGCACGACCAGCACAAGCCTGGCGCGCTCGACCCTCATGCCCAGGGCGCTGGCCAGGTCATCGCCCATTTGCAGCATCTGCAGCGATGGCGAGCCGAGCAATACCGCAGCCAGGGAAGGCAGCGCGAGAAGCGCCACGGGAACGACTCCGGCCCAGGTCACCCCGTTCAGGGTTCCGGCGCCCCACACGGCGGCGGCCATGGCCACATCAAGTTCCGCGCGCAGCACCAGATAGTGGTTGAACGAGGCGAGCACCGCGGACACGCCGATCCCCACCAGAATCAGCCGGAACCCGTGGGTGCCGTTGCGCCAAGCCAGCAGGTACACCACGAGAGCCGTGAGCAGTCCGCCGGCCAGCGCACCGAAGCTGGTGGCCAGGAAGCCGCCGCCGGCCACGGTCAACGACACCAGTGCACCGGTGTACGCGCCGGTGGAGAAGCCGATGATATCGGGAGAGCCCAGCGGGTTGCGGGTCAGCGTCTGGAAGACCGCGCCGGAGACGGCCAAGGCCGCGCCGAAGAGCAGCGCGGCGACCGCCCGCGGCATGCGCCATTGCCACACCACGGTGATCTCCAGCCCCTCGCCGCCGCCGCAGAGGATCTGCACGACCCGCCAGGGGCTGAGCGCATACTCGCCGCCGGACACCGCGAGGATGGTGCCCAGCAGCGCGGCGGCCGCCAAGGCCAGTCCGATCGAGCGGGCACGGGTCGGGCGCTTGGGCCCGCGGGTCGTGGGGGGCGCAACGATGCTCACAGGGACGCCGCCTTGGGGCTGCGGGCCAGCGCGATCAGCAGCGGCGCGCCAATGAACGCGCAGACCACGCCGGCTTGGAGTTCGCCGGGAAGCATGACGCGGCCCAGCACGTCCGCGACCAGCAGGAGCATCGGCGCCAGCAGGCAGGTGTAGGCCAGGACCCAGGGGGTTGAGGATCCAGCGAGCCGGCGTGCGGCGTGCGGAGCCATCAGGCCGATGAAGCCGATCGCGCCCACCGCAGCGGTGGCAGAGGCGGCCAAGAGGGTCAGGGCAATCAGCCCCAGGATGCGCGTGGCGCGCACGTTGATGCCCAGCGCGGTGGCCGCGTCGTCGCCCAGCGCCAAACCGTCCAGCGACCGCGCGCACAGCGCCGCAAGCAGGATTCCGGCGCCGGTGAGCAGTGCCAGCGGCACCAGGATGGAGGCATCCCTGCCTTGCAGCGAGCCGATGGTCCAGGCGCGCAGCTGGTCGAAAGCCTGTGGCCGCACCAGGGACAGGGCGGTGCCCAGCCCCGTGAAGATCGCGCCGATGGCCACCCCCGAGAGCACCAGGCGCACCGGGTCCGATGCCCCGGCCCCGGGGCGGCCGATCAGGTAGACCAGGCCCGCTGTGAACAGCGCCCCGAGAAAGGCGAAGGCGGCATAGCCGGAGAACCCCGAGACCCCGAAGAATCCGACCGCGGTCACGATGGCCAGCGAGGCGCCGGCATTCACGCCCAGGATGCCCGGTTCGGCCAGCGGATTGCGGGTCAGCGACTGGGCGAGTAAGCCGGCCGCACCGAGCCCGGCGCCGGCGAGGATCGCCAGCAGGGCGCGCGGCAGGCGCGAGGACAGGATCAGGCTGCGATCCACGGATTGCGTGGAATCCGCCAGCGCCGCATGGAGCTGCTCAAGGGTCAGGGTCTTGGACCCGATGCCCAGCGATACGGCGGCCAGCGTGGCCAGCAGCACCGCCAGCAGTCCGAGAATCAGCACATGCTTGCCCAGCGGCTTGCTGTGTTGCAGCTCATCGGGGGGAAATAAGGTCTTCACGGTAGGGGGATCGCACTTTCACGCTTTGAACGGTGACTGGAACACCTTATCGCGGATCCGTAATAGATGATGCTTGCCTATCAATGAACACCCGCTAATACGGTATATTGGCGTTGTGAATTTATTGAACACTCGTACTTCGTGGGGCCGCACGATTCTCGGCGCCACCGCCGCCCTCCTAGTGGCCGCCACCGCCGGCTGCGGCGCAGCCACCAGCACTCCGGACGCCAACGCCGGCAACAAGGACGTTGCCGTTGGCGGCCAGAGCTTCACCACCGCGGATGAGGAAACCGCCAAATTCGGCTCAGAGGCCGAAGCCGGCCAGTTCCCCCGCACCGTGGTCCACGCCAACGGCACCACCGAGATCCAGGCCAAGCCGCAGCGCGTCGTCGTGCTGGACACCGGGGAGCTGGATGCGGTGCTCTCCCTGGGCATCACCCCGGTGGGCATCCCCTCCACCGAGGGCGCGAACTCGGTGCCGAGCTACCTGGCCGACGAGGTCAAGGACGCCAAGACCGTGGGCACCATCCAGGAACTGAACCTCGAGGCCATTGCCGCGCTGAACCCGGATCTGATCATCGGATCCCAGCTGCGCGCGGACAAGCTGTACAGCCAGCTCAACGAGATCGCCCCGACGGTCTTCTCCATCCGCCCAGGCTTCCCCTGGAAGGAGAACTTCCTGCTGGCCGGTGAGGCGCTGGGCGAGGAGACCAAGGCCGTTTCGGTGCTGAATGACTACCAGGCCAAGGCCACCGCGCTGAACGAGGATGTCGAAGGGGACCCGGAGATCTCGCTGCTGCGCTTCATGCCGGAGAAGATCCGCCTGTACGCCAACAAGTCGCTGATCGGCGTGATTCTGGCCGACGCCGGGTTCTCCCGTCCGGATAACCAGGACATCGACGATCTGGCCGTCGAAATCTCCGCGGAGAACCTGGCCGATGCCGATTCCGACTGGCTGTTCTACACCTCCTACGGAACCCCTGAAGCCACCGGAGAGAAAGCCGCGGTCGAGGGCCCGCTATGGGGCCAATTGCAGGCGGTCAAGAACAACCAGGCCATCCGCGTGAACGACGACGTCTGGTTCCTGGGCCTGGGGCCAACCGGCGCGAATCAGGTTCTCGACGATCTGCGCGGCTATCTGGTCAAGTAGCCTCATCCGATAGCAGCAACGGCTGCGCCGCCCTCGCGCATGCGAGGGCGGCGCAGCCGTTGCCGTTCCGGGCCGGGTCTAGGCGAGCACCTGGCGCTTGGATGAAATCACGCCGGTATTGAAGCCGGCCAGGCGCAGCCCGCCATGGAAACGGGCATGCTCGATCTTGACGCAACGATCCATCACCACGTTCATCCCGGCCGCTTCGGCCCGGCGTGCCACGTCTTCATGCCATGAACCCAGCTGGAGCCACAGGGTCTTCGCGCCCGCTGCCAAGGCCTCGTCCAAAACCGAGGGCAGGTCATCGTGCTTGCGGAAGACCTCCACCAGGTCCGGGGTCTCTGGCAGATCTGCCAGGGACTTGTAGACCGGCTGGCCCAAGATCTCATCAAGTACCGGGTTGATGAAGTACACCTTGTACTTGGACGAGGACAGCAGGTAGGTCGCCACGAAGTAGCTGGCCCGCGAGGGCTTATTGGAAGCGCCCACGATCGCAATGGTCTTGGTGTCGCGCAGGATGCCCAGACGCTCGGCCGCGCCCGGACCCTCCCAGGTTCGTTCGGTGGTGCTCATTAGTTGGCTCCCTTCGATGCTGCAGGAATGGCGCACGCGGCACCGTCATAGGTGGGTGCCGCAAATTCTTCGGCGGAAGCAGCCGCAGCTTCCTGCGAAGCGGTCAATGCCTGGTCGAGGTCCCAGATAATGTCCTCGACATCTTCCAGGCCTACCGACAAGCGGATCAGGTCTTCAGGAACGCCGGCGGCAACCAGCTGGCCGGCGCTCAGCTGCTGGTGGGTGGTGGAAGCGGGGTGCAGCACCAAGGTGCGGGCATCGCCGATGTTCGCCAGGTGGCTGGCCAGCTGCAAGGCTTCGATGAACTTGGAGCCGGCGTCGCGTCCGCCCTTCACGCCGAAGCTGAAGACCGAGCCGACACCCATCGGCAGCAGTTCCTGGGCGTGGGCATGCTGCGGGTGCGATTCCAGGCCCGCGTAGTTCACATAGGTGACGCGCGGGTCTGCTGCGAGCCATGCGGCAACCTGCTTGGCATTGGCCAGATGGTTGTCCATGCGCTGCGGCAGGGTTTCCAGACCCTGGAGCAGCTGGAACGCCGACTGGGCGGGGAGCGCCGGGCCGAAGTCGCGCAGCTGTTCGCTGCGCAGCTTGGTCAGGAAGCCGTACTCGCCGAAGTTGGCCCACCAGGAGACATTGCCGTAGCTGGCCACCGGTTCTGTCATGGCAGGGAACTTGCCATTGCCCCAATTGAACTTGCCGGACTCCACCACCACGCCGCCCAGGGTCGTGCCGTGGCCGCCGATGAACTTGGTTGCCGAGTGGATCACGATATCGGCACCGTGCTCAATCGGGCGCAAGATGTATGGGGGAGTGAGCGTGGAGTCGACAACCAGCGGGATCAGGTGGCGGTGCGCCACCTCGGCCAGGCCTATGAGGTCGGCGATATCGCCCGAAGGATTGGCTACCACTTCGGTGTAGACGGCCTTGGTGTTCTCCTGGATGGCGGCCTCGAAGTCGGCTGGATCATTGGAGTCGATGAAGGTCGTGTTGATGCCGAAGCGGCGCAGCGAAACGTCCAGCTGGGTGATGGTTCCGCCATAGAGCTTGGAGGAGGCCACGATGTGGTCCCCGGCCTGGGCAAGGGCGGCGAAGGTGACGAACTCGGCGGCCATGCCGGAACCGGTGGCTACTGCGCCGATGCCGCCTTCCAGGGAAGCCATGCGCTCTTCGAAAGCGGCGACGGTCGGGTTGCCGATGCGCGAGTAGATGTTGCCGTATTTCTGCAATGCGAAAAGGTTGGCTGCATCATCGGCATCTTTGAAGACGAATGAGGTGCTCTGATAGATGGGCACTGCGCGGGCGCCGTGCTCGGCATCGGGGGTGCCACCGGCGTGCAATGCGCGGGTGCGGAATCCAAACTGATGATCTGCCATGATGGCTTACGACTCCTTGTCGATTGGGTTTTCGCGATTCACCGCCAGGCGGTGGCGCGATCGAGGCAGGAATCCCGGAATCAATGTCGCTTCCTGTTTTGCTTAAACAGGAAAAGCGGCTGCATCGTTTCTGGCGGTAGCACCGTAACCACCGGATGTGGCAGGTTGCTGCGGCTTCATCGAACCAGATCTCTCAGCCGCTCGGGATGGTGTAACAATCTTCGCAACATGACCGTTCGTGACCTAACTATGAGTCTTAACGTTGCGTATTGGACGTAATATCGGAGATTCTTCGATATGCATGCTCGCCGGTACGCTGGACTCATGGAAACTGCGCTGGTGTTGATCAGACATGGACTGACCGATTGGAATCTGGCCGGCCGCCTCCAAGGGCGTACCGACATTCCACTGAATGACACCGGACGCGAGCAAGCCCGCGGTGTCGGCCGCGAATTGGAAGGCCAGGGGTTCTCCTTGATCCTCGCTTCGCCTCTGGGCCGTGCCCGGGAAACCGCTGCATTGATTGCCGAGGAATTAAGCGCAGGAACCGGCCAGCCGGTCCCGGAACTGATCGAGCGCGGTTTCGGGCCATTGGAAGGCCGGATCATGGCCGAGGTCTCCGACGAGGAATCAGCGTCGTTGCAGTCCCAGCTGGAACCCATCGACGATATCCTGCGCCGGGCGGTTCCCGCTTTGATTGACCTGTCGGTGGAACATGCCGGGAAGAAGGTGGCCGTGGTGAGCCATGGCGCAACCATGCGCGCCATCCGTGATGCACTGGCTGGAACCAAGCTGCCACGAGGCGTGGAGAACGGCGAGATCATCCAGATCAATATCCAGCGCCTCAACGAATTGGCTGAAGAACTCGATTTGGTCAGCTGCTAGGCGCTGAAAATTTTTCTTCCCTGGAACCTCACACTTTTGCTGTGCACTACGTTTACATGGTGAAAGCCCGTTGCGGCGCCAATCTTCAGGAGAGCCATGCAAGTACCGTTTGAGCGGATAGTCCAGGATTATGGGCTGAACGTATTGCGGATTTGCCGTGCTCTGCTAGATGAACACCGTGCACAAGATGCCTGGTCTGAAACGTTTCTTTCCGCGCTTAAGGCCTATCCGCAGCTTGCTGAGGACGCAAACGTATTAGCCTGGCTTGTGCGCATCGCCCGGAACAAGGCCATCGATGAGCTGCGCAAGAACAAGCCGGAAATTCTAGATGACCATCTGCAGTGGGAACATGCTGATGACCAGGTGAACCTCGGTAAAGAAGCGGACAACCTGCAGCTGTGGAAGGAAGTGGCAAAACTTCCGCAGAAGCAACGAATGGTCGTTGGCTACAGGTATCTCGGCGGTCTGAGCTACACGCAGATAGCCCAGCTAGTTTCTGGCAGCGAGGCCTCCGCACGACGTGCAGGCAGCGACGGGATCAAAAACCTTCGCCGAATACTCGGCGATGACTCACTGTGGCAGGAGTAGTCATGACGCAGGCAAAACCCAACTCATCGGCGACCGTAGAGGAAGCTGAGCTTTTGGCACAGCTTGGAAAAGAACTTCGGGTGAAAGCGAAGGCGGCGGACCTGATGGATGTTTCTTACCGGGTGATTGATAGCCCCATCGGCTCGCTCCTGCTGGCCAGTACTCCAGCTGGTCTGGTGCGGGTGGCTTTCGAGAGCGAAGATCACGACAAGATTCTTGAGGCACTGAGCCAGAAACTCAGCCCGCGAATCTTCGAAGACCCTTCGCGACTTGATACTGTCGTCCGGCAACTCGATGAGTACTTTGCCGGAACCCGGCACAACTTCGATGTGCCTTTGGATCTGAAGCTCTCCACTGCTTTCCGCCGCCAGGTGCAATTAGAACTGGGCGAAATTGGCTACGGGCAAACGTGGAGCTATTCGCAGATGGCAGAGCATATCGGCAACCCCAAGGCGGTGCGGGCCGTGGGTTCAGCTTGCGCGACCAATCCGATTCCCATTGTCCTGCCATGCCACCGGGTGCTGCGCACCGATGGGTCACTCGGTGGATACCTGGGCGGGCTGGAAACGAAAAGTCAATTGCTGAAGCTGGAGAATCCAGAGTTCGGTGGCGCAATGAGCACCCTGTTCTAAGCCATAGCTCAGTAGCTATCGCGGATGCGCTTCAGGGATAGCCGCAGCTGGGCTGCGGTCTGTTCCCCCAAGCCCAGCAGTGGAATCATCGCTTCGGCTTGAAGCAGCAAGTGCTCCCAGCCGTCGGAATATTCCAGACCCTGATCAATGGCCGACAGGATTGTTCCCGTGACGTGCTCGCAGTACACGAAGTCATAGACAAAAGTTCCAGGCCTGAGCCGGGCTTTGCCCCAAGGTGCCGGGTCTTTTGGATCCTTGCCGATGGGTGTGGCGTTGATGATCAGCGTGGCTTGAGTGGCGGCTTCGGCAACCTGTGAAAAATCTACGGTCCTGCCCGGGATTCCCATGCCTTTTGCCAGGGTCAGCAGCTCTTCGGCGACATCCCGGTGTCGGTCCGTGATGATGATGGTGCCGATGCGTCCCTTGAGCGCAACCAGCGCTGCGCGAGCGGCGCCACCTGCGCCGAGCAGCAAAACGTGGTCGTGGGATTTGGTGGCGAGTCCGGTTTCAACGGCGATTAGATCCGTGTTGTAGGCAGACAGCTGATCGTCCTGCCGAATCAACAGGTTTGCTGCGCCGCTGAGGCTGACCTGTTCTGAGCGTTCGTCCGCGATGGCCGCGGCCCACTGCTTGTGGGGCATGGTCACGTTGGCGCCAATGACATCCGCGGCGAGCAATCCATTGCGGACATCTTGCATTTCGCCTTGCGCGGGCACGTCCCAAGGCTGGTAGGTCCAGCAGTTGCCAAGTTCTTCGAATACCGGATTCCAGAGATCGGACGACATGGTGTGGGAGGCGTGGGACCCGATGATGAATAGTCGTGTTGCGTTGTCCTCGTAACTCATAGTTGTCCTTCCGAGACGAATCGGAGCAGTGTTGATGACGCGGGCCAATAAGCATCTTGTGATGCGCCTCACCTTTGCTGTACCTTATCTATTGTCGCATATCGCACAGATGTGCGCATTACGTACAAAAGCATGAGTGCAGGACGTGAAGCATCCCCGCTGCTGTGGAAGGACACCCCCATGAGCATGACCACCAACCGGACGAGCGTGAGCCTCGATGAGGATCAGCAACGCAAGCTCAAGCGCGCCAAGAAAGCGGCGCTCGCAGGATTCCTTGGCGGTGCGTTGGAATACTACGACTTCTTCATCTACGCGACCGCGGCGTCGCTGATCTTCTCCAAGATTTTCTTCCCGGCCGGGGATGCAACCGTTGCGCTGCTGGCCTCATTCGCCACCTTCGGCGTCGCTTACATTGCCCGCCCCTTCGGGGCAGTCGTCTTCGGACATCTCGGTGACAGGCTTGGACGCAAGGCAACGCTCGTGATGACCCTGGTCCTGATGGGCTCGGCTACCTTTCTCATTGGCGTGCTCCCTGATTTCTCGACCGCCGGATACTGGGCGCCGGCGCTGCTGGTGATCCTGCGCTTGTTGCAGGGATTGTCTGCGGGCGCGGAAACGGCCGGGGCTTCGGCGCTGTCGACCGAGGAGGCGCCCGAAGGCCGCCGGGGCTTTTTCGCCAGCTTTGCCATGAGCGGCATTTCCTTTGGCATCGTCCTCGCTTCGCTCGCGTTCCTCCCGGTGGCGGCGATGGAAGAATCGGCGCGATTGGCCTGGGGCTGGCGAATTCCATTCTGGCTCTCGCTGTTGGTTCTCGTTGCCGCCTACCTGGTGCGCCGTTCCCTGGAAGAGCCCGAGGTCTTCGAGGAGAAGCAGGAAGCCGACGCCACCCTCAAGCTGCCATTCACCAAGATGATCACCACCCACCCGGCGCAATTCGTCCAGGTCGCGCTGATGTCCTTCCAGGTCGTGACCAATACGTTCATGCAATCCTTCGGCTTGGCCTATGCCGTGTCCGTAGGAGTTCCGGCGGCCACCATGCTGTGGGTGAGTATCGCCGGCAACATCATTGCCATAGCCAGCCAGCCATTTTTCGCGCGGCTCTCTGACATCTTCGGTCGCAAGAAGGTCTTTATCGCCGGTGTCATCGGATCCGGGGCCATGATCTTTGTGTACTTCCTGACGATTTCCACCGGAAGCCTGGCCATGATCTTCGTTTCCAGCATGCTGATCACCGCAGGAACCTACGCCGCCTCGAACTCGGTCTACCCGGCCTGGTTCTCCGAGCTGTTCAATGTGAAGGTGCGCTATTCGGGAATGGCCATCGGACTGCAGATCGGAATCCTCTGTGCCGGCTTCACCCCGATGCTGGCCACTGCTCTCGTGGGCGGAGTGACGGCCAATTGGGGTCCTGCCGCATGGATCGTGGCAGCTTCTTCGGTCCTGGCGATGATTGGCGCTGCCTGGGCTCGCGAAACCAGCAAGACTGATCTGCGGGAACTGGGCAACCCTGTTCCTTGAGAGCATGACCTTCTTGGCGCATGCCAGCAGGACTATGGCTGCTGCTATCCGATTTCTTAGGGTAGCAGCAGCCATATTCGCTTTCCGGCGTTGATCCGCTGTCGCCGCTTCGGGTGTTTCCGGCAGTCGTAGGACGTGCAAAATACGCACCTGACTAACGAATGGGCTGCTGGATGGATCCCCTGTTGCTGGGGTCGGGAGCAGGATCCAGGCGAGAATTATCGGCAAACCCCTTGCGTGATATGTGATCACAAATTACAGTTACTGTGAGTGGCGTTACATTGAATGTGTGCTCGACATTCATTGGCAATGCGATTGCGAAGTTGGCACACGGTTCATTGGCGAACAACTGATCCGCAGTGTAGTTGCGGCATTCAGCCTGCGTCCCCACACATTTTCTCGCGCGTTCCGCGTGCTGTTTGTCGACCCTGAAATTAAGGAGAAGTGTTCTCATGAAGGACGTTGTAATTGTTGGAGCAGGCCTTGCCGGTCTTTCCGCCGGGTGGCGTTTGCGCCATTGGGACACGCTGCTGCTGGAGGCGGATGACCGGGTGGGCGGTCGAATCAAGTCCGAGCGGCGAGGCGCCTACTGGCTGAACTGGGGCGGCCATGTGTTCGCTGGAGAAAATTCTTCGACCGAGTCGCTGCTGAATGAAGTCGGCGTGAGCGCGGTCAATATCCCCGGCTCGCTGCAGGCCATGTCGATGAATGGGAAATTCCTCAAGAACGGGCATATCGCCACCTACCCCTTGCGGCTGCCGATGAGCCTGAGCGATCGCATCGCCACGTTCAGGGGCGGACTCAAGGTGGTTGCCGGGGTCGCAAAATACACCTCGGTGGTCAGGAAGCGTGCCGGCGAGTCTGGCGCGTCGCGGCAGCAGCGAATCTACGACTTCGAGAATGAGCGTACATTCCAGGACTTCATCGGCGATTTGCCCCAGGATCCTGCTTCGCTCTTCAAGACCACGGTGACACGTTCGGCCGGAACCATGGACCAGATTTCTGCGGGCGCGGGCATTGGCTATTTCAGTCTGGTTCTCGGCTTCGGGCAGGGGTTGAACAAGGGGATCGTCGGCGGCCCCTCGACCTTGACTGAAAGCATCGCGGCGGCGCTTGATGGCCGGATTGAGCGGGGGGCGAGAGTCCAAGAAGTGGTCCATAAGCCCAATTCCGTTCTGGTGCGATACCAGCAATCCGGGCAGATGCATGAGGTCGAAGCACGCACCGTCATCCTTGCCACTACAGCAGATGTTTCGCATCGGATCGGTGTCGACCTGCCGCACGAACTGCAGGACGCGTTGTCGCAAATCAAGTACGGCCCGCACGTGAGTACGGCCTTCCTCACCGATGAAACTTCGGCACGGCACTGGGATGACATCTACGCCATTGCGGCACCCAAGCGTTCCTTTGCCATTGCGCTGAACCAAGCCAGCATCGTGCGCGGAAGTGAATCCTCCCGCCAGCCCGGTGGCAGCATGATGACCTTCTCCCCGGCTGACCTTGGCCAAGCGCTATTGGAGAAACCCGACAACGAAGTCATCGAAACCCATCTGAAAGATCTGGATGAGGTGCTGGGCGGACAGTTTGCCGATTCCGTCATCGAAGCGAAAACTGAACGCTGGAAGGTTGCCTCGCCGTATTCCTTCCCGGGCCGCGCTAAATTGCAAAGCACCCTGATGCGAGGTACCGATCGGGTGTTCCTGGCCGGTGACTTCATGGGCACCTTGTACACGGAATCCTCGGTGACCTCTGGTTTCTCAGCAGCCCAGAATGCCGCCAGCGTGCTGGCCACCCATCGGCAAAGCCCCAGGCTAGAGGTCCGGGAAGCGGTATAGCCACCAGCGAGTCGAGCGCTCATCACGAAAGACCGCGGCACATCGCATCTTAGATCGCGGAGTTCAAGAACCAAGTTTCACGATTCACGACAAGGAAAGAGAGCAGGGCAAAATGGAAAATTTTGACTTCGCAGAGCTCTTGTCACGGGTTTCCGACGCACTGTGGGGACCTATGGCGTACGTTGTACTGGGGTTGGGCATTGCCTACTCCGTAGCGACCAAGGGGGTGCAGTTCACCCGCATCCCGGACATGTTTCGCCAATTGCGCGAGAATGACGGAAGCCAAGGCGGCCTGTCGTCCTTCCAGGCTTTGGTCCTGGCATTGGCTTCCCGCGTCGGCGTAGGCAGTATCGCCGGTGTCGCCACCGCAATTTTTGCTGGCGGACCGGGCGCACTGCTATGGATGGCGGTGACCGGTTTGGTGGGCTGCACCGTCGGGTATGCCGAGGCCACGTTATCCCAGGCCTTCAAGCGAAGGGTGATGGATGAAGATCGGCAGAAGGCCAACGAAGACATCGGCGGCATGCCGTACTACATCAAGTACGGCCTCAAGTTGCCGAAGATTGGCGCTCTTGTCGGGGTGCTCGGTGTTGTCGGATACGGTGTGGTCTTCCCCGGATTCCAGGTCAATACGATTGCTGCGAGTGCAGAACTTGCTTTCAATATCCCATCATGGATCCCGGCAATCCTGGTGACCGTGCTGATCGCCGGGGTGATCTTCGGCGGCACGACTCGCCTGGTCAAGGTCACCCAGCTTCTCGTCCCGGTTCTTGCCGTCGGATATCTGATTCTTGCCCTGGTGGTCATTGCCTTGAATATCTCTGAAGTGCCTGCAGCACTGAAGCTTATCGTGCAATCGGCACTCGGGATTCATCCATTGCTGGGCGGCGTTGCCGGTGCGGCCGTGGCCTGGGGGGTGCGCCGTGCGGTATTTGCCTCATCCAATGGGCTCGGGGAAGCAACCTTCGCGGCGGCCGCGGCCCGGACGTCGCACCCGGCCAAGCAGGGCTTGGTGCAAACCTTCAGCATCTACATCGATGTTCTGCTCATTTGCATGGCCACGGGCCTGATGATGGTCGTTTCAGGCAAGTACAACGTATCCGACGGGGCCGGCGGCTTCTTGGTCAATAATGTTCCTGATATTGCCGCGGGAGCGAATTGGGTACAGGAGTCCATTGACAGCGTTGCGCCTGGATGGGGCGCCGGGTTCGTCGCGGTTGCGGTGCTGCTCTTCGGTTTCGCCTGCTTGCTCGCGTACTTCTACGTGGCTAATTCGAATCTGCTGTTCCTTCTTGACGGCAAGCCTGGGCACGGATGGAAGCTCGTGCTCAAAGTGGGTACCTTGGCCATTGTCTTCATCGGCTCGATTGCCGACGCCAAACTAATCTGGGCCGCTGGCGATATTGGCTTGGGACTGATCGCATGGGTCAATTTGATCTGCCTGGCCCTGCTGTTCCCTACAGTTCGCAAGATCCACGCGGACTACGAACGGCAACGGAAGCTTGGATTGAATCCCACATTCAATCCGACCAAGCTGGGCATCGATGGCGCCGACTTCTGGATTGAAACCGGAAACAAGGAATCACTCACGAAGTAGCACCAGCCGGCATGAAGTATCAAGATTGTCAGATATTGAATTCGTGATCACATCCATCGATAGAATATCGGCATGACCTTGAGCAAACTCGAACCAGGTGCCCTGATCGCCGATCAGGTATTCGACGCGATCCATCAGGGAATCACCAACGGTGATCTCGCGGCGGGGCAACGCCTCCGGATCAGGGATCTGGCCGATCAGCTTGGCACCAGTGTCATGCCGGTTCGCGACGCGATTCGCCGTTTGGAAGAGAGTGGACTTGTTGAGACCATTCCATACCGCGGGGCAGTGGTGCGCGCCTTTACCGCGCGCGAATTGCTCAATGTGTACGCCGTACGCAGGATCCTGGAGGTCGAAGCTGCCAAGCTCGGCGTAGCGCACGTAGGCAAGTCCGAGATGGCGGTCCTGAAGGACCAGTACGATTCAATGAAGGCCGCGCTGGCGGCAGGCGATTTGGCAGCATGTCTCGCGTTTGACGAGAAGTTCCTGAGTACCATTTACCTGGCCTCCGGGAATCCGGTATTGCATGAGTCTATTGAACGCCTGTGGATTCAATGCCGTGCCTATAAGCTGATCGGCGCCCGACGCGCAGTGGCCGAAGGCAAGTCGCGACTGCTCTGGGAGTTCCAGTCGAAGCTTCTTAAAGCAGTCAAGGCCCAGGATGCAGAACTGATAGCCGAGCTTACGGACCAGTCCATTTTGGCTGCGATGGAACGAATCCGTCAGGCGCTACCCGCAACCACGCAGAACTAGGGCGGGGACTCCCGGGCGCCCTTCGGACCAGGGAATCGAGTGCATTTCTTTATTCCCTTGTGTGATTTGTGATCACATATTACTGTTAAATGAGATCGCCGTTACATCGGAACGCATGGATGCATCCACGATCCTGCCTACCATCGCAGTCCCCTCTTGCCGTGAGGGAATCAAACAATTCAGCCGCCGGTGGCAATTGCTCTACCAAAAAGCACCTGGCGCAAACCAAATCATCAACTTAAGGAGTACCCAGCATGTCTGTCAATCTTCATGGAATCCTCACTGCACTTGTCGCTCCATTTGCCAGCGACGGCACATTGGATGAGCAAGGCCTCAAGAATCTCGTGGAACGCAGCATTGCCGGTGGCGTGAATGGGCTGGTGACCTGTGGCTCCACCGGTGAATTCAGCGCAATGACGCACGAGGAACGGAAGCGTGTCGTCGAAGTTGTCGTCCAAGCGGCTGCTGGGCGCGTCCCGGTAGTCGCGCAGACGGGAGCCACTACGGCTCGCGAGGCCATCGAGCTGACTCGCCACGCCGAACAGGTGGGCGCAGATGTGGTCATGATCGTGACTCCGTATTACGAGCCGATCAGCGAGGAAGAAACAGTTGACTACCTCAAGACCGTCGCCGCTTCAGTGGCCTTGCCGGTCATGCTGTACAACATTCCACCAGCCACCGGCATCAACCTCGACCCTGCCCTGGTGGAACGACTTGTCACTGAAATTCCAAACGTCCGCTACATCAAGGACTCCAGCGGAAACATGGAACAGGCATTGCAGCTGATTCATCATCTGGGGGACAAAATTGAAACCTACATCGGCTGGGATGTCTTGTCCCTTGCAGGGCTGCTGGAAGGTGCCGCTGGAATCGTCGCTGGCGCTGCCAACGTGGTGCCTCGCGAGCTTGCTGACGTTTACGCGGCGGTGAAAGACAATGATCTGGCTAAGGCTCGCGCCTTGTGGAACCAGGTCTATCCAGTCATTGATGGCCTGCTCACCGAACCATTTATCCCAGCCATCAAGGCAGCTCTCAAGATTCAGGGGCAAGACTTCGGCCAGCCACGCCTGCCAATCCATCCTGCCAGTGAAGAAACGACTGAACGCATCAAGAACTTGCTAGGACAGCTGGCCGAACGTGCGGTTTCGGCGAAGAACTAAGGACCAGACATGGAAACCAAAAGCACAGTGGAAGTTCGTCGAAGCGGGCAAGAACGTCCAACTCCCTCTTTGCCTCAGGCGGCCCTCTTTATTAACGGAGAATTTATCGCCGGTGAGAATGCCGAGACGTTCACGGTCATCAACCCGAGCACCGAAGAGAACATTATTGATGTTCCTCGCGCCAGTGCCCAAGACGTTGATCGTGCCGTTGTCGCAGCACACCAAGCATTCGCAAGCTGGGGCCGCACCCTTCCAGCTGAACGCGCGACGGTACTTCTCAATATTGCCCAGCGCATGGAGCAAGAACGCACACAGTTAATAGAGCTCGAATCGCTCAATACCGGTAAGCCTCAAGCAGTAGCCGAGGATGACGTAGATTCGGCAATTGACTCCTTCCGCTTTATGGCTGGAGCATTGCGCGCAGGCACCACCTTGGCGGCCGGCGAATACGCAAAAGACCACACCTCCGTGATCATCCGCGAACCTTTGGGAGTTATCGGTGCGGTGACTCCATGGAACTACCCACTACTCATGGGCGTCTGGAAAATCGCGCCTATTCTTGCAGCGGGGAACACCTTGGTCATCAAACCCTCGGAAACGACGCCACTGACCACGCTCAAGTTCGCAGAACTGACTGCAGACCTCTTACCAGCAGGTGTCTTTAACGTTTTGACGGGTCGTGGAGCGGTTGTCGGAGACCGGCTTGCATCGCATCCACAAGTTGCGATGATCGCGTTGACGGGTTCGGTGGGTAGCGGCCAATCGGTAGCCGCTGCCGCAGCGGATTCGGTGAAAAGGGTCCATCTGGAATTGGGCGGCAAAGCACCCGCTGTGGTCTTTGAGGACGCGGATATTGATGCGACGGTTGCAGGGCTACGGAACGGCGGTTTCTGGAATGCCGGCCAGGAATGCGGTGCAGCTTGCCGTGTACTGGTGCATGAGTCCATCGCCGAAGTCTTCACCTCGAAGTTGGCTGACGCGGTTTCCAGCCTGGTTGTGGGGGAGCCGGGCGCAGGAGACGAGGTGGAAATCGGTCCGCTGATTTCCCACGCTCATTACTCGCGCGTATTGGAACATCTGAAACTTGCTGAGCAAGAAGGCAATGAATTTGTCACCGGCGGACAAGCATTACCAACCAAGGGATACTTCATCGAGCCCACGGTCATCAAGGCATCGCAGGGAGCAACATGCACTCAGCAAGAGATCTTTGGCCCGGTGATTTCGGTAGAAACCTTCAGCAGCGAGGAAGAAGCCATTATTCGCGCCAATGAAGTTCCTTTCGGCCTCGCCGCGTCGGTGTGGACCAAGGATGCTCAGCGTAGCCACTATGTGGCTTCACGCCTCGACGCCGGGACCGTGTGGGTCAACGCGCACCTGGTTCTGGCCACCGAGATGCCATGGGGTGGTTTTAAGGGATCGGGGTACGGCCGAGATCTATCTGCCTATGCCTTGGATGACTATTCGAGAACCAAACACGTCATGCACAACATGTCCCGCTAAGCAGGGTAAGAACGACCGTGGCCGCGGCCTTCCAAATCATTTGGAAGGCCGCGGCCACGGTTTTGCGCTTAGGGCTACTTACTTGCGCAGCTCGAAGCGGTCCGCATCCATGAGCTTGGCCCATGCTGCGGCGAAGTCCTTGACGAACTTCTCCTTGGCGTCGTCCGAAGCGTAAACCTCGGCCAGTGCGCGCAGCTCGGAGTTCGAGCCGAAGACCAGGTCTACGCGGCTGCCGACCCAGCGGCCGTCAGTGGTTGCGTAGGTCTTCTCTTCTGCATCCGGGGTCCACTCCAGGCCCAGTTCCAGCAGGTTGGCGTAGAAGTCGTTGGTCAGTGCGCCTGGGGTCTCGGTGAACACGCCGGTGTTCGAACCGTCCCAGTTATTGCCCAGTACGCGCAGGCCGCCGAGCAGCACGGTGGTCTCTGGCGCGGTCAGGCCCAATAGGTTGGCGCGGTCCAGCAACAGGTACTCGGAAGGCAGGTTCAAGAAGCCCGAGTCGTAGTTGCGGAAGCCGTCAGCTACTGGCTCCAGCCATGCGAACTGCTCAACGTCGGTCTGCTCCTGGGTTGCGTCAACGCGACCTGGGGTGAAAGGAACCTCGATCTGCTGGCCGCCAGCGGCAGCGCCCAGCTCAACACCTACGTTGCCAGCCAGAACCACAACGTCAGCGAAGGAGGTCTTCACTGCAGAGGTGGCGTTGAAGGTGTCAACGATTTCTTCAAGCTTGGCAATGACTGGCTTCAGCTGCTCTGGCTGGTTCACGCTCCAGGAAACCTGCGGCTCAAGTCGGATGCGGCCGCCGTTGGCACCGCCGCGCTTGTCCGAGCTGCGGAAAGTTGCCGCAGCCTTCCAGGCGGTGGAAACCAGCTGCTGTACCGACAGGCCGGAGTTCTTGATCAGGTCCTTGAGGGCGGAAACCTCTGCAGCGCCCAGGGTGGTCTCCGGGGCGGCTGGCAGCGGATCCTGCCACAGCAGATCTTCTGCCGGAACCTCTGGACCGAAGTAGCGGGACTTCGGGCCCATGTCGCGGTGGGTGAGCTTGAACCAAGCGCGAGCGAAGGCATCAGCGAACTTCTCCTGATTGTCCTTGAACTCGCGGGAGATCTTCTCGTAAGCAGGATCTACGCGCAGTGCCAGGTCGCTGGTGAGCATGCGTGGTTCGCGGCGAACCGATGGGTTGTGCGCCATCGGGACCATGTCGGCTCCGCCATTGTCCTTCGGACGCCACTGCTGTGCGCCGGCTTCGGAGTGGAACAACTCCCACTCGTAAGCGAAGAGGATATGGAAGAACTCGTTGTCCCAACGGGTCGGGTGGTAGGTCCAGGTAACTTCCAGACCGGAGCCGATGGTGTCATCACCGTGGCCGGTGCCGAAGTCGGACTTCCAGCCAAGGCCCTGCATTTCCAGTGGAGCTGCTTCCGGGTCGCCGCTCTTGTGGGACTCGGCGCTGGCGCCGTGGGTCTTGCCGAAGGTGTGGCCACCGGCAATCAGGGCGACGGTTTCTTCGTCGTCCATGCCCATGCGGCGGAAGGTTTCGCGGATATCGATTGCCGAGGCCAGCGGGTCAGCAACGCCGTCCGGGCCTTCTGGGTTCACGTAGATCAGGCCCATCTGGACTGCTGCCAGAGGTGCTTCGAGGTTACGGGCGCCGGTGTAGCGTTCGCTATCCAGCCAGACCTTCTCAGGGCCCCAGTAGACATCGTCATCTGGCTCCCAAACGTCCTCGCGACCGCCGGCGAAGCCGAAGGTCTTGAAGCCCATGTCTTCCAGAGCCACGTTGCCGGCGAGGATGAACAGGTCGGCCCAGGAGATGGACTGGCCGTACTTCTTCTTCACAGGCCACAGCAGGCGACGGGCCTTGTCCAGGTTGACGTTATCCGGCCACGAGTTCAACGGCGCGAAACGCTGCTGGCCGGCGGAGCCGCCACCGCGGCCGTCGTGCGAGCGGTAGGTGCCGGCGGAGTGCCACGCCATGCGAATCAGGAAGGGGCCGTAATGGCCGAAGTCGGCTGGCCACCAGTCGTAGGACTTGGTCATCAGCTCGGCAAGGTCGGCTTTCACTGCTGCCAGGTCCAGGGCTTCGAAGGCCTTGATGTAATCGAAGTCCGCATCCAGGGGATTAGTGGCTTCCTGATTCTTTGCGAGAATCTTCAGATTCAGCTTGTTAGGCCACCATGCGGTGTTGGCGTTGCCCTGAGTAGGGTGTACCAGTCCGGCATTTCCCACTACTGGGCATTGTCCTGCTGTCGTCTCAGACATATGCTCTTCCTTTTGCGGTTTTTAGGGGTATAGGGTTCAAGGTCCATCTCGCGGGAGGCCCCGCTGGATGGGAATGCGTCGGGGCCTTGTGGCTCCAACAACGGTGTGCGGCTACCCGCCCAGATTCTTGGCCTGGCACTCGGGGCAGGTGCCCCAATAGATGACTTCAGCCTCATCAATCTTGAAGCCGTGATCATCTGAAGCATGCAGGCAAGGCGCACCACCGACAGCGCAGTCGACGTCTGCCAAGCTGCCGCATTGACGGCAGACCACGTGATGGTGGTTGTCGCCGACGCGGGTTTCGTAGCGTGCTATGTGGCCTTGAGGCTGGATCTGGCGGATGACGCCCAAGCTGGTGAAAAGCTTGAGCGAATCGTAGACCGCTTGGTGCGACACCGTAGGGTGCTCATCGTGGACCGCCGAAATAATGGTTTCGGTGTCCGCGTGCGGGTGCGCGGCAACCGCAGCGAGCACAGCAACGCGTGGCTGAGTGACTCGCATTGAAGCCGCCTTGAGCACTCGCTCAATCCCGTCCATGGATGTCATACCTTCAGCATGACCGCTTATCTTGAATGAGTCAAGATAAGTCGAAATGTATTTCGGGTTACGACGCGGCTAATCGACAGAATCCTCGAGCGCCGGTTGCCATTCCGTGAATATTCCGCATAAGGCATATTTTCGGAACCACAGATGCCTGGGCCAAGGCGGGTCGCTGGCGAAAGCGCCCGACGGGAAATCCGCACCCGAATTCGGGCCCGGAATTCTTTGCGGGATCCGGGAATTTGTTCCTGCATGCGGTTGGAATCAACCTGACGCGAGGAAGCTCACATAGCTGTGAATAGCCTAAGGAATCAACGCCAAGGAGCGGTGCTGGAGGGGTGGAAACGGCGGGAAATCGGGCTTCTAGTTTGACCAACGATTGACGCCCGACCATGCTTATTAAGGACTATTTAGGATTTATTGTGACAATTCGAGATGAAATAGTGTCGCGTCATCGAACGAATTCTCATGACATTTGGCAGGCCAGCTGAACGAATCAGCGCCTGCTGGCACTAGTTTTGGATTCAGTGAATCGAAACCGATAAGCAATTCGCAATCAAGCACACTGCATGGCAATCGAGTCCTCGACGAAGGATTGCCCGTCGGGCTCCGCGCGATCTTTTCAGCCGCGGTGCCTAACCAGTGAAGGAAGAAAGCAATGAAGCAGACGGATCAATCATTTGAAGACCTCGTCGGCGAGCTGCATTCAGCTCGGCAACGACGACCAAAGAAATATGCGGCTTCAGGAACCGACTATTGGGTATTCGGTATCGCCGGCGCCCTTGCGCTGGCATTCATCGTATGGGGTTTCGTTACCCCAAAAGGCTTGGGTAAAGCCGCCAACGTGGCCCTTGACTGGGTCATCACCAACACCGGCTGGCTGTTTATCATCGCCGCCTCGGTCTTCGCCATATTTGTCATCGTGGTCGCCGCGAAGAACTTCGGGCGCATCCCGCTGGGCAAGGATGACGAAAAACCACAATTCAGCACGGTCTCATGGATCTCCATGATGTTTGCCACGGGCATGGGCATCGGACTGGTGTTCTACGGCGTTGGCGAACCACTGTTCTTCTACATGTCGCCTCCACCAGGCACCGTTGAAGGATCTACCGACGCCGCCTTGAGCACCGCGATGGGCACCACGCTCTTCCACTGGACCCTGTTCCCTTGGGCGATGTACGCCATCGTCGGCTTGGGCATGGCCTACGGCAGCTTCCGACTGGGCCGACCGCAGCTGTTCTCAGCGATGTTCTCCTCGATTTTCGGAGAGCGCATCGTCCACGGCTGGGGTGGCCGCACCATTAACATCCTGGCTATTATCGCCACGCTCTTCGGCTCCGCGTGTTCCCTGGGACTCGGCGCGCTGCAGATTGGCGGGGGCATCCAATCCGCCGGCATCATGGAAAAGGTCGGCTCCGGTGTCCTGGTAGTCATCATCGCGATTCTGACCGCACTGTTTGTCGCCTCGGCCGTCTCAGGCATCGAGCGAGGCATCCAGTGGCTGTCGAATATCAACATGGTTCTGGCAGTGATCTTGGCGCTGATCGTCTTCATCGGCGGACCGACGCTGTTCATCCTGAACGTCATCCCTAACGCAGTGGGCTCATTCATCGGCGACTTGCCTGAGATGGCCTCGCGCACCGCCGCCTCCGGCGACAGCACCATGTCCAGCTGGCTGTCCTCGTGGACCGTCTTCTACTGGGCTTGGTGGATCTCGTGGAGCCCATTCGTAGGCTTGTTCATCGCGCGTATTTCGCGCGGGCGCACCATCCGCCAGTTTGTCACCGGCGTGCTGCTGGTTCCTTCTGCTGTCACCCTGATCTGGTTCTCGATCTTCGGCGGCGGTGCTATTGGCCTGCAGGAGCGCGCTGAGCGTGCTGGAAACACCGGCGACATGCTGGCTAAGATGGCGGACGGGGCTCCGGACATCAACTTCGATTTGATCCTCTTCGGCCTGCTCGACAAGCTGCCGCTCTCTGGCTGGATCGCTACGGTCCTGATGGTGGTGACGGTCGTGCTGATCGCGATCTTCTTCGTCACTGGCGCCGACTCGGCCTCCATCGTGATGGGGGCGCTAAGCGAGCGAGGCGCGGAAGAGCCGACCAAGAAGTCCGTGGTCTTCTGGGGCGTTGCCACCGGTGCCGTGGCTGCGGTCATGCTGCTGGCTGGCGGCGATCATCCGGCGGCTGCGCTGAACGGGTTGAAGAACATCACGATTGTCTCGGCCCTGCCGTTCGTGATCGTCATGCTTTTGCTGTGCGTTGCGCTGTGGAAGGACCTGAGCCGGGATCCGCTGATCCTGCGCGGCAAGGTCGCCCGTACCGTGCTGGAGCAATCGGTGACCCAGGGCGTGGACCGGCATGAAGGCAGCCAGTTCAGTTTGATGACCACCGAGATTCCAATCATCAAACCGGCTGACAGGCCCGAAGCTGGTGACTCGGGATCCGCGCAGATCTTCGTCACCGAAGCTGATGCGAAAGATCCATCGGACTCCAACGAGTCCAAGGATTCCTAGCAGCAAATAGTTGAAGCCACGTCTCGCGGGACGTGGCTTCAACTATTTAATCGGGGCTAGCAGGTGGGACTAGCTGCGCGCCCGGCAGATCGCATTGATCTCGGGAATGCACGGTTCATTCTGCAAGCTGGTGGTATCACCCAGCGTGGTCCCCTCGAACAGCTGGGTGAGCAACCGGCGCATGATCTTGCCCGAACGCGTTTTGGGCACATCCGGAACGAGCACCACGTCGCGAGGCTTGGCGATCGGGCCAATCTGCGTGGTGACCGTGGAGCGCAGTTCAGCGATGAACTTCGCCTGGCGCGCAGCGAGCTGCTCATCAGGATTCTCGGCAATCAGCGACTTGTCCAAAGGCACCACAAAAGCCGTCGCGGCGTGGCCAGTCTTCGCATCCGCAGTCGGGCACACCCCGGCCTCCACGACACCCGGGTTGGTGACCAGCGCGGACTCGATTTCAATGGTGGACAGCCGGTGGCCGGAAATGTTGATCACGTCATCGGTGCGGCCCAGGATGAAGATATCTCCATCCTCGTCAAAACGCGCGCCGTCACCGGCGAGGAACCAGCCCTGCTGGACATACTGCTCCCAGTAGCTGGTGTAGTAGCGTTCCGGGTTGCCCCACACGGTACGCGCCATCGACGGCCCGGTCTGGGTGATGACGATATTGCCCTGGGTATTCGGCTCCACCCGTTGGCCCTGGCCATCAACAATGTCCACCGAGACTCCCGGCAAGGCGCGGGCAGCGCAACCCGGCTTGAAGTAGTCGTCGGTCGGCAGCGGGGAGAGGATGGTCGCGCCGGATTCGGACTGCCACCAGGTATCCACCATGGGCAGGCCCGCCGGGGTGTCGCGTCCGAGCTGCTCCCGGAACCACTTCCACGCTTCCGGGTTCACTGCTTCGCCCACGGTGCCGCCGGTGTTGATGGAGGACAGGTCGTACTGCGCGGGGATGCCCTCCGGGAACCAACCCATCAGCGAGCGGACCAGGGTGGGTGCGGTGTAGTAGCTGGTGACCTTGTAGCGTTCGATGACTTCAAAGTGGCGTCCTGGATGCGGGGCGTTGGGAACGCCTTCATAAATCACCTGGGTGACGCCGTTGGCCAGCGGACCGTAGATCTCGTAGGTGTGGGCGGTGACCCAGGCCAGGTCCGCGGTGCACCAGTGCACGTCGTGATCGCGCTGGGAAGGATCCGGGTTGGCGAAGAGCATGTTGTAGCTGGCGGCGGCCTGGGTCAGGTACCCGCCGGTGGTGTGCACCAGGCCTTTGGGCTGTCCGGTGGTGCCGGAGGTGTACATGATAAACAGCGGGGTTTCCGAGTCGAAGAACTGAGCCTGGTGCTCGGTCGGCTGGTTGTCGACGACATCGTGCCACCACACGTCGCGGCCTTCGGTCCACGGGATTTCATCGCCGGTGCGGCGAATGACCAGGACCTTCTCGATTTCGTTTTCGCCGGAGACCGCTTCGTCGGCGTTGCCCTTCACCGGCACCGAGGCGCCGCGGCGGAACTGGCCATCGGTGGTGACCAGTACCTTGGCCTTGGTGTCTTCCACGCGGAACTTCAGCGCTTCGGCGGAGAAGCCGCCGAAGACCAGCGAGTGGATCGCTCCGATGCGGGCGCAGGCCAGAGTGATGACGATGGTTTCAACGAGCACCGGGAGGTAGATGACCACGCGGTCGCCCTTGACGACACCTAGGGATTCCAGCGCGTTAGCCGCTTGGCTGACGCGTTCTTGGAGGTTCTTGTAGGTGACAGCTAACCGGTCGCCGGGCTCGCCCTCGAAGTACAGTGCCACTTTCTCGCCGCGCCCGGCAGCTACGTGTCGGTCGGCGCAGTTCACTGCGGCGTTGAGCTTGCCGCCCAGGTACCAGGAGATTTGCGGGCCGCGCTTGGCAGCTGGATCAGCTGGGAGGATCTGGCTGGTGGTGTGCCAGTAGGTGTCCCAATCGAGGAGGCGTGCCGCTTCATCCCAGAATGCTTGGCGTGCTTCCTCCGAGGCAAGAGTTGATGCGGATGCCGAGTCGATGGTCATGACAGAAAATTCCTTGAAGAGTATTGATGAAATTGATGGTTCTAGCGAGGCGCCGGATCTAGGTCCAGCGCTTGATGGCCCAGCGTTCGGCGATGGAGAGCAGCGCGTCGGTGATTTTTCCGAAGATGGCCAGCAAGATGATGGTCATGATCAGCCGGTCAAGCCTGCCGTTGTTCTGCGAATCGGTGAGCAAGAAGCCCAGGCCCATGGAAGCCCCGAGCAATTCTGCTGCGACCAGGAAGAGCCACGACTGGGCCAGCGCCAGGCGCAGGCCGGAGAAAATCGAGGGAACCACTGCGGGCAGCTGGACCGTGCGCAATAGCTTGACGCCGTTGAGCCCGAAAGAACGTGCGGCTTCAACCAGATGGGCATCCACGTGGCGCAACGCCAAGGCCACGGTGGTGAAGACCGGGAAGAAAGCGCCGATGATGACCAGCGTGACCTTGGAATCCTCGCCAATCTTCATCCACAGGACCAGCAGGGGAACCCATGCCAGTGACGGTACCGCGCGCAGCGCGCTGATGCTCAGCCCCAAGAGCGCATCGGCCAGCTTGGAGAGGCCCACCAGTGCACCGAGCAGCAAGCCCAAGAGAGAACCGAAGAAGAAGCCGAGCAGTACTCGCTGGGTGGAGATGCCAATATGCTTGCCGAGATCTCCGTCGCCGAGCAACTCAACGGCGGCCGAAACCACGGAACCTGGCGTAGGCAAGGTCCAAGGCGCTACCACTCCGGTGACTGTCACGACCTGCCAGGCGATCAAGGCTACGACCGGCAGGAACAGAGACAGCAGCCAGCGGGGAACGCGCAGAATGGTGTCGGCAATTCCGGGCTTGATCTTCTTCTTTGCTTCGGTGACGGTGGGGGAACTCATGGCTGGTTATTCTCCGGAAATCTTTGACGCGTCGGCCTTGGAAGCAAACTGGTCGTCAACGATCGTGGCTAGGGCATTGTCGACCGATTCCTGCTTGGACACATCGCCGCTGGCCACCAGGGTCGGAGCGATGGCGCCCAGGACCTTGGTGTAGTCGGCCCCTGGGGTTGCTGGAACATCCAGATTGGAGCGTTCCTCGATCACGGTGGATGCCACCTTCGGTTCCAGGCCGGCGACGTCAGCGAGGATCTCGGCGGTTTCCTCCGGGTGATCGACAGCCCATTCGCGGGCTTTTTCGTAGGAATCCACTACTAGCTGCGCCAGTTCAGGGCTCTGCTCGATGAAGTCCTCACGAGCGTTCAATGCACCGTAGGTGTTGAAGTCCAGGTTGCGGTACAACAGCTTGGCACCATCTTGTTCGGCGGCGGCCATGATCGGGTCCAGCCCGCTCCATGCATCGACCGAGTCATTGGCCAGAGCGGTTCGTCCGTCGGCGTGCTGCAGGTTCTGCAAGGTGATGTCTTCCTCGCTCAATCCTGCTTCCTCCAGTGCCTGGAGCAGGAAGAAGTACGGGTCGGTGCCCTTGGTCGCAGCGACCGTCTTGCCCTTCAGGTCCTTTACGGAGCTGATCTTCGAATCCTTGCCGACGACTAGTGCCGACCACTCGGGCTGAGAATACAGGTCGATGGTCTTTATTGGCGAGCCATTGGAGCGTGCCAGCAGCGCGGCGGAACCTGCCGTGGATCCGACGTCAACGGCGTCGGCGCGCAATGCTTCGTTGGCCTTGTTCGAGCCAGCGGACTGGATCCATTCCACGCTGACGCCCTGCTCCTTGGCCGCCTCGTCCAGCCATCCTTTTTCCTTGATGACCAGACTCAGCGGGTTGTAGGTGGCGTAGTCAATGGACAATGTCTTATCTGACCCGGAAGCGGCAGCGTTCTCGCCGGCGCAACCGGTCAGGGCCGCTGTGCCGAGCATCAGCGCTGCGGCAGAGAGTGCGGTGCGACGAGTGAAACGGTGTGAAAGCATGGGAATCCTCTAATCGGTGCGTGCGGGGGTGCGGCAGTACTGCCGTCGATGTGGTGGTTCTTGACACGCTAGGCGCGTTGGAAGTCAGTGATTGGTCGGGTCCACGCCGAGCAGGCGCAGCAGCCCTGCGCGGTGGGCAATGAATTGTTCATCGTTATGTTGGCGTGGGTGGGTAGCGCCAATTGCCAGGTCTTCGATGATGGTGGCCGCGGTGTCTGCTCCGTTGCGGCCCAGGACGATGACCCGGTCAGCCAAGGTCAATGCTTCGTCCACGTCGTGGGTCACCATGAGCACTGTGGTGGGCAAGGAAGCATGGATGGAGAGCAGCAGGTCCTGCATTTTCAGACGGGTGAGCGCGTCCAAAGCGCCGAATGGTTCATCCAAAAGCAGGACGCCCGGGCGACGGGCCAGCGCGCGAGCCAGCGAAACCCGCTGGGCCATGCCGCCGGAAATCTCGCGCGGCCGCAAATCGGCTGCATGGCTCAGGCCGGTAAGTTCGATGAGTTCGTCAATGAGTTGTTCGCCGTCGGCTTTGCCAGTGCCGGGCGCGAGTCCGAGCGCAATGTTTTCGCGTACCGAACGCCACGGCAGGAGCCGGGGTTCCTGGAAGGCCACCGCGCACAGTTCGTTGATTCCGAGCACTTCGTGATCGCCGGTGTGGATGCTTCCGGTGGTCGGGGTGTCCAGGCCAGAGACTGCACGCAGCAATGTCGACTTGCCGCAGCCGCTGGCACCAAGGATCGCGACCACCTGCCCTGCAGGGATCTGCAGGTTGATTCCGGATAGTACGGTTCGGTTTTCCTTCTTGCTGCTGAAGGTGCGCGATACCTCGCTGAAGTCGACACCGAGTGCCGTCGAGGTGCGGGCCGGGCCGTGTGCCCGGGGCTGTGCAAAGCTCAGTGCCATATTCATCTCCATCGGTCCTGGCGGTAGCACCGGCCTATGGAATGGTTGGTCATCCATAGGTGGTTGCTGCGGCGTCATTGAGCCAGATCTCTCGGCCGCTCGGGATGGTTACACGTCCATTACAGGGTTTCGAAGGATTTGAATGCAAATCTTGCGTAACATGAAAAATGTTCGATAACTGCGTCACATGCACGGGATATTTCGTTATTTATTTTATTGAATGCCTGTTTGATCGATGATGGGCGTTGATGATCAAGTCATCTTCGGCATGAACGGCCATTGGCCGTGCGACCTGCCTGTCAATCTGGTGCGTCACGGCGACGAAATGTGACTTCGCGGCTTGGAAGCACCGGTTTGTTACGGCTACAAATGAATGAAAACCCATCCAGAGCGGCTAAGAGATCTGGCTCGACGACGCCGCAGCAACCACCCGGATCGCGGGACGGTGCTACCGCCAGGACCGATGGAAAGAATTGAGGACTTCTGATGTCATTTGGCGAGTCGCCAAACACCTCCGGCGTGGACTTCAACCAGCTCAGCGACCCTTCGCAGGCCAGCGCCCTGGAGCTCGACGAGTTTCAAGAGCAGCTGCCCACCCGGCAGCTGCTGAAAGTCACCCCCGGTCCCAGCGCGGATGAGCAATACGACCGCCTGGCCGAAGTCTTCCGCCCGGTTTTCGCCCAGATCGCAGCCACCGCAAAGGACCGCGACCGCAATCGGGTCTTGCCTTTCGAGCAGGTGGGACTGCTGAACCGCGAGCGTTTCGGCGCGTTGCGCATCCCGGTGGCGGATGGCGGTTACGGTGCCCGTCTGGTCGACGTGTTCCGTCTGCTCATCGAACTCTCGGAAGCCGATTCCCATGTGGGCCAGTTGTGGCGTGCGCATATCGCCTTCGTTGAAAACGTCCTGGTCCTTGATGACCAAGAACTGCGCAGCAAGTGGATTGCCCGTATCGCCGCAGGGCAGATTGTCGGCAACGCTTACACCGAACGCGGCGGCAATGCCCTGGGCACCCTGAACACCAAGGTGAGCCCCGCGGACGACCGCTGGCTGGTCAACGGCGAAAAATACTACTGCACCGGCACCATTTTCGCGGATTGGACCACGGTAGCCGTAGCCCATCCGGACTTGCCCGGACGCCAGATCGCCGTGGTTTCCACCCAGCACAGCGGCGTGAAGATCCTTGATGACTGGGACGGGTTTGGCCAAGGTCTGACTGGAACTGGCACCACCGAATTCCATCAAGTCCCGGTGGACTCGTTCATTCCACAGCAATCCAACGATTCCGAGGCTGCGATCTTCCAGCTGGTGCTCATGGCCGTCCAGGCAGGTATTGCCCGGGCAGCCCTGAACGACCTGCGCATCTCGGTGCAGAACCGGACCCGAATCTTCACCACTGGAACCGGCGTGCCGGTGCACCGCGAACCGCAGGTGCTCCAACTGGTCGGCGAGGTCTCCGCGGAATCCTTTGCCGCCGATTCGGTGGTGATTGGAGCGGTCCTTGAAGTCGAAGCGGCGCTGGTGGATCCGGGGCTGAACGACGAGGAACGCTATGCGGTATGCGAACTCGCCGCGAACCGGGCGCAAACCATCGTCCAGCCACTGGTGATCGGCGCGACGAGCAAGCTCTTCGATGGACTTGGGGCATCAGCCACCAGCGTCGTCTGCAACTTGGACCGGCACTGGCGCAACGCCCGCACCATCGCCACCCATAACCCGGCCATCTACAAGGCCCGCATCGTAGGTGACTACGAAATCAATGCTGTCCAGCCGCAACGGCTTTCGGTCACCGGCGAAGACAGCAACCACCGGGGCTACGGCGCCTGAACGCCGCCCAACAGACTTCACTATTACCCAACCATGGCAAGGGGAACAAGAATGAGCCAGCAGCGCGAGATTCTCTTCAACGCATTCGATATGAATTGCGTGGTGCACCAGTCGCCGGGCCTCTGGCGCCACCCGGAGGACAAGGCTTCGACCTACAACACCATCGGCTACTGGACCCACCTGGCAAAGGTGCTGGAAAAGGGCAAATTCGACGGGCTATTCATTGCCGACGTGCTGGGCACCTACGATGTCTTCAACGGCACCAACGAATCCCCGTTGCGTTCCGGCGCCCAGGCCCCGGTCAACGACCCGATGATGCTGGTCTCCGCCATGGCCGCCGTGACCGAAAATCTCGGCTTCGGCGTTACCGCGGGCACCGCCTACGAGCATCCTTACGCTTTCGCCCGCCGCCTGGCCACCCTGGATCACCTGACCAACGGCCGTGTGGGCTGGAACGTGGTGACCGGTTACCTGCCATCGGCCGCCCGCAATATGGGCCAGGAAGACCAGATGGAGCACGACGAGCGCTACAACCACGCGGATGAGTATCTCGAAGTGGTCTACAAGCTGCTTGAAGGCTCGTGGGAAGACGACGCGGTGCAAAACAACAAGGGAACCGGGATCTATACCGACCCGGCCAAGGTGCACGACATCGAGCACGAAGGCAAGTACTTCAAGGTGCCGGGCATCGCCATCACCGAGCCTTCCACCCAGCGCACCCCGGTCATCTACCAGGCCGGTGCCTCCTCGCGGGGCATCACGTTCGCCTCGCAAAACGCCGAGGCGGTCTTCGTGACCAGCCCGACCCGCGAAATCCTCAAGGCCACCGTCACCAAGATCCGTGACGCCGTCGAGGCCGCAGGCCGCGACCGCTACGATGTGAAGATCTTCGCGATGCAGACCATCATCACCGATGAGACCTCGGAGAAGGCCCAGGCCAAGTACGAGGACTACAAGTCCTACGCCGACATTGAAGGCGCCCAGGTGCTGATCTCCGGCTGGATGGGCGTAGACCTGTCCGAACTGGATCCGGATGAACCGCTGGGTTCCAACGTGAAGTCCAACGCCATCCAATCGTCGGTGGAAACCTTCCAGAAGGCCAGCGGCGATGATGGCAATCCATGGACCATCCGCCAGTTGGCCGAGTGGGTGGGCGTGGGAGGCTTCGGGCCGATCACCGTCGGCTCAGGAGCTGAGGTGGCAGAGAAGCTTATTGAGTGGGTCGACTACACCGACGTGGACGGCTTCAACTTGGCGTATGCGGTGACCCCCGGGACCTTCGAGGACGTCGTCGAATACGTCGTTCCCGAGCTTCAAGCTCGCGGGGCCTACAAGACCGAATATGCTCAAGGATCGCTGCGCAATAAGCTCTTTGGCGCCGGCGACCGGGTGAAGGATACCCACCGCGCGGCGCAGTTCAAGATTTCCAGCCGCCTGGCCACCCAGGGCTGATCAGCGGGCAAGAAGCCTCGACCTAGAACCAACGCCGGCTCCGTCCACCCTCACAGGTGGACGGAGCCGGCGTTGCTCTCCGGACTTACCTCGCGGGAGCCACCACCATGGCGGAGCCTCCGCCGCGGCGCACCGGTTCGGCCGCTGCGGTCAGCGTTCCATCAGCGTGGATCTCCACGGCTTCCACCGCGCCGATCTCTGCCTGCGGGGTGAAGGAACCCCCGGCCGGGGTGAGCTTGTGGCCAAAAGCTTCCAATGCCGAGCCGTATCGGGAGATGAATTCCGGCTCCGCGGTCACCGCTGCGGTATTGCGCTGCGAGGCGCGTGGGGCGGCGATCGCCTGGCTGATGTCCATGCCCAGGTCAAAGCGGTTGATCAGGGTCTGCAGCACCGTGGTGATGATCGTGGAACCACCCGGGGAGCCAATAGCCAGCACCGGCTCGCCATCACGCAGGACGATGGTCGGCGCCATGGAAGAACGCGGGCGCTTGCCTGGCTCGATGCGGTTTGGATCCTCTGGATCATAGACAGTGGAGAAGTCCGTGAGCTCGTTGTTCAGCAGGAAGCCGCGACCTGGGACGACCATGCCCGAGCCGCCGGTCTGCTCGATGGTCAGCGTGTAGGAGACCACGTTGCCCCAGCGGTCCACGACTGACAGGTGGGTGGTGGAGATGTTCTCGGTATCCTGCTCCACGGCAGGCTCGGTAGTTGCCGCAGGGCACTGGCCATCAAAATTCTCGATATCGCCCGGTGCCACCGGCTTGATTGCCGCCTGCTCCGGGTTCAGCGCGCAGGCGCGGTCATTACCGAAGAGCTTGCTGGTCAGCGTCTTGGTCGGCACATCGACAAAGGCAGGATCACCGACGTACTTGCCGCGGTCAGCATAGGCCAGCGCAGTGGCCTCGAAATAGTGGTGCAAAGCGTCAGCCGGCTCCATCGAGGACAGGTCGTAGTTGCCCAGGATGTTCAGCGATTCACCCATGGTGGTGCCGCCGCTGGAGGAGGGAGCCATGCCGAAGACATCGAGCCCACGGTAGTTCACCGTGGTTGGCTTCTGCTCAGCCACTTCGTAGTTTGCAAGGTCATCGGTGCTGACAAAGCCTGCGGGAACAGGCAGCTTGGTGTCCTCGACCTTGGGCGGGGTCTGGACCGTCTGGGAAATTTCGGCGGCTAGGTCGCCCTGGTAGAACGCCTTGGGGCCTTCCTTGGCCAGCAAACGGTAGGTGTCTGCCAGTTCGGGATTCTTGAAGATGGCCCCGACCTGTGGTGCATCGCCATCGGGGAGGAACAGGTCGCTGGTGGAGGCGAATGCTTCGAAGCGTTCCTTGTTATCCAGGGTCTGTTCTCGGAAGGTCTCATCAACGACAAAACCACGCGAAGCGACCTGGGTTGCCGGGCGCAGAACCTGCTTCAGGCTTTGCGAACCCCAATTATCCAAGGCCCGCTGCCAGGTGGCGACGGTGCCTGGAACGCCTACGGCAGCACCGCTGGTCACCAGTTCCGGAGTGAAGTTGTACGGTTCGCCGGTGCTCGGGTCGATGAAGGCATCGTGCGGAGTGGCCGCAGGCGCGGTTTCGCGTCCGTCAATGGTATTGACCTTGCCGGAGGCAGCGTCGTAGTACATGAAGTATCCGCCGCCGATACCGGCGCTGTAGGGTTCGGTCACGCCGAGCGCCGCTGCTGTGGCAACCGCGGCATCCACGGCGTTGCCTCCCTTGCGCAGGACTTCAATGCCTGCTGCGGAAGCTTCCGGATCAACTGAAGAGACCGCGCCGCCGGTGCCCGTGGCGGTAGGGGTCTTCTCGGTCTGGCGTGGCTCGGCGCTCGCCGGAATCGCGCTGAAGGCGCCCAATCCCAGGGAGAGGATTGCGGCACCAGCCAGTGCGCGCACACTTGATCGTTGCATACTTTGATCTCCTGAAAAGGTGGGGATGAAGGTATGCGTGAATTTACGGGAGACGCTCGATTCCGCGATGAAGTGACACGCGCCATCTTCTCCGGTTCGTTGTATTTTCGCCCATGTGGAAGAAATAAGTTTGGATATGACATTAAACAGGGGGAGGCAATCAGCGGACGAGTCATCGTCCTGGCTGATTGCCTCCGCTGCGGAAAACTTATGCTCTTCTAGCCTGCGAGAGCGTCTTTGATGGCTTTGCCAAGGGAAGTCGGCGCGCGGCCTATGAGCTTGGCCAGATCCCCGGAAGACACTTCCAAAGCCCCTTCGCGAACTCGCAGGTCCGTATCCACCAGGATGTCAGCGAAAACCTCGGGGACACCGGACTCGGTGTAGATCGCCACCAGCTGCTGAGGGTCGACGTCCTGGTAAGCGACATCTTGCCCTGCGGCCGCACTGACGGCCCCGGCCAGCTGGCTGAGGGTGAAGGGCTTGTCTCCGCCCAATTCGTAGATCTTCCCTGCTTCGTTAGATTCCGAGAGCAGCACAGCAGCTGCAGCCTCCGCGTAGTCCGCACGGGTCGCGGCGCTGATCTTGCCGTCGCCGGCCGCGCCGAGGACAACTCCGCTGTTGAGGTAGCCAAGCAGCTGATCGGTGTAGTTTTCCGTGTACCAGCCGTTGCGCAAGAGGACGTAGCCGATGCCTGAAGCAGCCAGCATATGCTCGGTGGCGATATGTTCCTGCGCAAGCTTCATATTGCCGGTGAGCGCATTGGCGACGGAGGTGTAGGCGATGAGCTTGACGCTGACGCGCTGGGCCGCGGTGATGACGTTCTCATGCTGGACGGCTCGCTGCCCGACTTCGCTGCCTGAAATCAGCAACAGCTTGTCCACGCCCTCCAGCGCGGTGACCAAGGAAGCTTCCGCGTTGTAGTCAGCCACGCGCGTCTGAAGACCCTTGCCTGCCAGCGGTTCAAGCTTCTGCGCAGAACGGCCAATGGCTACCAGCTGTGCTGGGTCGGCCCCGCGTTCGAGCAGCGCGTCGATGACCAGCTGGCCCAGTTGTCCGGTGGCACCGGTGATTGCGATCTTCATGATGTCCTCTCGATTGATCTGCAATCACATACAACCATCGTGGTCACCGCTGAATTCCCCATTCAGCTTTCGCGCGAGATTCAAAGGCGCATCAGTGCAAGCTTCAAGCCATGACGTCATAAAACTAGTAACAAGAGAAATATTTCGGATTATTACGTCGATTATTGCGGGTTTATCGCGTGAGTCGCGCGTAAACGTGACTTGATGACGCAGGTTTACGTAACTTTTGTCGGCCTGAGGCCATGGAGCACAGACTTGAATTGTTCGGGCGGTACAACCGAACACACACCATCCAGAGCGACTGAGAGATCTGGCTCAACGACGTCGCAGCAACCACCCGAGAGGGAGCGGTGCTACAGCCAGGACCGATGGAGTACTTTCACTTCGCGATCCACATATCTGCTCACCGCAGATGGTTTTTCGCTAAGTACGCTCCGCATAACCAAGCATCAAGGGAGCGATCATGATTCGTCTTGAGAACGTAACCACGACCTTCGGCAAAGGCCAAGAGCTATTCACCGCCGTCAAGGATGTCTCACTCGATATCCAGGCCGGCAGCATCCATGGCATTATCGGATTCTCCGGCGCTGGAAAGTCAACACTCCTGCGTAATATCAACCTGCTGCAGCGCCCCAGCTCTGGCCAGGTGTTTGTTGACGGCGTAGAGCTCACCGGGCTCAGCGAAGGCGAGCTGCGCAAGCAGCGCCATGACATAGGAATGATCTTCCAGCACTTTAATCTGCTCAATAACCGCACCGCGCAGCAGAACGTCGAACTGAACCTGAAATTCGCCGGAGTGCCAAAGAAAGAACGACGCGAACGCGCGCTGGAAGCACTGGCCATTGTGGACCTGGCTGACAAGGCCAGCGCCTACCCGGGTCAGCTCTCGGGGGGACAGAAACAGCGCATCTCCATCGCCCGTGCGCTGGTGACCGAGCCCAAGGTCCTGTTGTGCGATGAACCAACCAGCGCCGTGGATCCGCGAACCACCACCTCGGTGCTGCAGTACCTCAGCGACATCAACGCAAGCCTCGGTATTACCACCGTCATCGTCACTCACGAGATGAACGTCATCAAGGCCATCGCCGACAAAGTCTCGGTCATGGAAGACGGCGCGGTGGTTGAAGAATTTGCGCTGAGCTCTCTGCAAGAACCAAGCTTTGAACCGATTACGCCCATTGGCCGCTACCTGATCAGCGATGAAATCACGCTGAATCGGCAGCCTAGGCAGGCGAGCCACCTCGCTGCCAACGTAGCCCGCGTATAGAGAACCTGGATTACCAATGAACTTCACTTCAGTAGTGCTTGCCACGAGCAACGGCTCCGCGGCAGCTTTCAGCTTTGACCGGATTGCCGAATTGGCTCCGGAAATCTGGGTCGCCATGGCACAGACCTTCGCGATGCTGCTGGTGGCCATCCCCATCGCCATCCTCTTGGGAACCCCGCTGGGCATCTGGCTCTATTCAATGTCGCCCAATGGGCTGCGTCCGCGTCCCAAGCTGCACCGGGTAGTTGACGGACTGGTCAATACCATCCGTTCCTTCCCGTTCCTGATCCTGCTGATCGCCATCATTCCGTTTACCCGGTTCGTCGTGGGAACTACCATCGGTACCGCGGCCGTCATCGTGCCCCTGACCATCAACGCCATCCCATACTTCGCACGTTTCGTGGAACAGAACATTAGCCAGCTGGGCAACGGCGTCGTAGAAGCCGCGCAAGCCATGGGTGCGACCCGAGGGCAGATCATCCGCGAGGTGCTGCTGGTCGAAGCAAAACCGGCGTTGCTATCCTCCATCACCATCATGACCGTCAGCTTCATTTCCTACTCGGCGATGGCCGGCCTGGTCGGTGGCGGCGGAATCGGCGACTTCGCCATCCGCTATGGCTACTATCGCTATGAAACCGGGGTAATGCTGCTGGCCATCGTTCTGATGATCCTGCTGGTCCATGCGGTCCAGTTCTTCGGAACCCGGCTCTCGCGTGCCGCTGACAAACGCTAATCCCTGAACCTATTCAACTCGCATTTCATCAAAGGACAACATCATGGCACTATCGCGCCGCACCTTCTTGACCTTCACCGCAGGTTCCGCCGCGGTCCTCGCCTTGACCTCATGCGGCCTGATGGGCGGCCAGGCAGCCGGCTCTGGCGATAAGACCATCAAGGTCATCGTCACCGAATCGGCACCTTCCCAGGAACCAACCAAGATCGCCCAGAAGCTCTTGGCCGAGAAGGGCTGGACCCTTGAAGCCACGTATGTCACCGATATCGTGCAGCCAAACCATGTGGTCTCCAACGGCGAATACGACGCAAACTTCTTCCAGCACGGAGCCTACCTTGAGCAGTTCAAGAAGGACCAGAACGTCGATGTGGAGCCTGCCTTCTACATGTACAGCTCGCCGGCCGGCGTGTACTCCAAGAAGTACGACGACATCAAGGACCTGCCTAATGGCGCGACCATCGCGCTCCCGGTGGACACCGCCAATAACGGCCGTGCGCTGGCCTTGCTGGACAAAGCAGGGCTGCTGACGGTCACCGAGGGCAAGAGCGTCATCCACTTGTCGCAGAACGACATCCTGGAGAACCCCAAGAACTTCAAGTTTGTTGAAGTGGATCAGCAGTCGCTGTCCAAGACGCTCCCGGACGTGGATGCAGGATTCCTCTTCGCCCGCCTTGGCGCGGAAATCGGCCTCACCCCGCAAGACGCTCTGCTCTTCGAGGAGGAAGAAGACGCACTGCCGTACATCAACATCATCGGAGCCAAGCCAGGCTTCACGGACACCGAAAAGGGCAAGGCACTGGAAGAGGCATACCACTCCGACGAGGTGCGCGACTGGTACGCGAACTACCTGGACGGCGCTCTGGGCACCCCATGGGATCGGGATCTGGAAGCAGACTTCGCCACCTGGAACAAGTAGGCCTTTGGCCCCACGACGGTGCATCGCAGCGTCGTGGGGCCGCCACTTTTTGATCTACAACTCACATCATCGATGTTCTGCAGGGAGAACCAATGACGATTATCGCCACGGCAGCAACCGAGTCCCGCTACCAACAGCTGATGGATCGCTTCAGCCCTGTCTTCGCCAAAATTGCCGAAGGCAGCCGCGAGCGAGAACAAAATCGCATCTTGCCCTTCGAGCAGGTGCAGTGGCTCAAGGACGCCGGATTCACCACCCTGCGTGTTCCGGAAAGCCACGGCGGGTCGCCGATCAGCCACGAACACTTGTTCCGCTTGCTGATAGAGCTGGCCGCTGCGGACTCCAATGTCGCCCATCTGCTGCGCAGCCATTTCTCCTTCGTCGAAACCATTTCCCTGCAACCAGCGGACTTCCAGGACCGCTGGTTCCCCAAGGTGCTGCGGGGACAGATCTTTGGCAATGCTGCCACCGAGCGCGGCGGCAATGCCCTGGGCACCACCAATACCAAACTGGTCCAGACGGCCGAAGGCTGGGTGCTGCGCGGTGAAAAGTACTACACCACCGGATCGATTTTCGCGGACTGGGTTGTGGTCATGGCGACCACCGAAGGCGTGGAAGGCCGCCAGTACGCCATCGCTGATCGCCATGCCCAGGGCGTGCAGATCCTGGATGACTGGGACGGCTTCGGCCAGCCACTGACCGGAACCGGCACCGCCATCTTCAACGATGTCGCAGTGGACCCGCAAAACATCATCCAGCGCAAGGTGGCTTCCACTTTGGAGCCGGCGTTCTTCCAGTTGTGCCTGCTCTCAGTGCTCGTTGGCATCGGCAAGGCCGCCCGCAATGAGGCAGCCGGCATCGTGTCCACCAGAACCCGTACCTTCAACACCGGTTCCGGGGCGTTGTTCAAGGATGACCCGCAGATCCAGGAACTGGTCGGACGCCTGGCGTCCAACGTTTTTGCCGCGGAATCCATTGTCGTCACTGCAGCCCGGGAACTGGATGCAGCGCTCGACCCGGAATTGGGGCTTGAACCGGATGCCGCCTATCTCCGCGCGGAATTGGCGGTCCAGCAGGCCCACGTGGCAACACCCAAGCTGATCCTGGATGCCACGAGCGAGCTCTTTGACGTCACCGGTGCTTCCGCGGTGTCCTCCTCCAAATCGCTGGATCGTTTCTGGCGCAATGCGCGCACTGTAGCAACCCACAATCCGGTGGCCTTCAAAGCTCGCTCGGTGGGGGACTACTTCATCAATGGCACGGTACCCACCGGGCTGAACTCCATCGGAGAGGCTAAGGCAGGTAAATAATCATGGCAACTTTCCAAGAACGACCGCGCTTGCTGCTCTCAGCATTCCTGATGAACACCTCCAGCCACATCCTTGGCGGCATGTGGCGCCACCCAGAAGCCCAACAACACCGTTTTAATGAATTGAACTTGTGGGTGGACCTGGCGAAGAAATTGGAGGACGCCAAATTCGATGCGTTGTTCTTCGCCGATGTGGTTGGCCTCTACGGAGATCACGAGGGCGGTTGGGCCTCCCATGTGCGCAAGGGATTGCAGGTTCCGAGCCACGATCCGCTGGTACTGCTTTCCGCGCTGGCCGCCGGGACCAAGGATATCGGTTTGGCGATGACCAGCTCGGTGATCCAGAGCCACCCGTTCCAGTTTGCGCGGCAGATTTCCACCTTGGACCATCTGTCCCAGGGACGCGTTGCGTGGAATATCGTCACCAGCGTGCTGGAAAACGCCCACCGCAATTTTGGCGGCAAGGATCTGGTTGCACACGACGACCGTTACGGCTGGGCCGAAGAATATGTTGAAGCCGCCTACAAGCTGTGGGAAGGTTCGTGGGAAGACGACGCGCTGCTCGCCGATAAGGAATCCGGCCTGTACGCTGACCCGAGCAAGGTCAGCAAGATCAACCACCGTGGCGACTTCTATTCGATCGACGGCCCGCATCTGGCCCTGCCAAGCGCCCAGCGCACGCCGTTTCTTTTCCAGGCCGGTTCCTCGGCCCGTGGTTCGCAATTCGCGGCAACGCATGCCGAAGCGACTTTCCTCTTTGCCCCGCACGCGCAGTATGTGGCGAAGAAGAACGCACAGCTGATCGAGAATCTGGCAGCTGCTGGCCGCAAGCGTGACGATATCAAGGTGTTCGCCGGCTTGTCCTTTGTGGTGGGTTCGACCGAGGCGGAAGCCAAGGCGTTGGAAGCCGAATACGATGAGTACCTGGACCTGGATGCGATTGTCGCGCATATTGGTGGCGGACTCGGGGTGGATCTTGGCGGACTGGATCTGGATACCCTACTGGGAGATATCCAGACTCAGGGAGCCCAGGGAGTGCTGGAAGCGGTCAAGGCGTCGGTGCCGGGCGGCAATCCGACTTTGAAGGATCTGGCCTACTACCGTGCGAAGGCCCAGCAGATTGTTGGCACGCCAGAAAGCATCGTTGATGAGCTCGAACGCTGGCAGGACGCCGGGATTGATGGTCTGAACATCATGAACCACGTGCTTCCGGGGTCCTACGACAACTTCATTGAAGGCGTTCTGCCTGAGCTACGGCGCCGCGGGCTGGCGCAGAGTGAATATGATCAGGGAAGCCTGCGGCAGAAGGTCTTCGGCCGTGGTGATTACCTGCCGGAAAACCATCCTGCGGCTCAGTTCCGCGGTGCTTTTTCCGAGCTGAGCGCGGCCAATACCGAGACGGCAACCCAGCTGCAGAGCTAGGGAAATGATTCAGGCAGGGACGGTGGAGATCAAAGCTCTCCTCCGTCCCTGCCGGGTTTAGATCGTGGCGGCATCTGCAGCTTTTACCGAGTAAGGTGTCGTGCATGGAGAACAGCCATGTCAATGATCCGCAGGTGATCCGACGACTTCTGAGTACACCGGGGCGGTGGGCCGTCGTTGGCCTGACCAACAACCCGTCGCGTGTGGCCCCGTCCATTGCGCGGTTCTTGCGTGATGAGTTATCCATGCAGATCATTCCGGTCTCATTGGACGCCCAGACCGTGATGGGGGAACAAGGCTATGCGCGTTTAGCCGATATCCCCGGTCCCCTCGACGTGGTTGACTGTTTTGTGAATTCATCGAAGGTTGGAGACATCATCGATCAAGCGATCAGCGTTGGGGCGAAAGCCGTTTGGATGCAATTGGGCGTGATCGATCATGAGGCGGCCCAGCGTGCCAAGGATGCGGGGCTGGACGTCGTGATGAATACGTGTCCGAAAATTGAATACCCATTTCGGTAGTCGAGGTGAGAATGAATAATAAAGGGAGCCAAGAACCCCTCGAACAGCAGTGGGCGCAGTTGTGCCTGAGCATGCCCTGCGCCTTCGTCGATTATCCATTTGGACCGGAAAGCACGGTTTTCAAGGTCTTCGGCAGGGATAGGGACAAGGCCAAGATGTTTGGCCTATTAATGAATGTGCGCGGAGAGCTGGTGCTGAATCTTAAATGCGAGCCTGCCCTCGCTGATCAGCAGCGCAGCGAGCATCCGGAAATCACTCCTGGCTATCACATGAACAAGAAGCACTGGAATTCCATCCGCGCAGGGTTGGACCCGGAATTGCTGCTGGAACTGATTGAAGATTCCTATGATCTTGTGGTCGATGGCATGCCACGGCGGGATAAAGAATACATCCGATTGCAAAGCACCATCAGCCAATCAGCCCTAGACTAGAACCATGTACTTCATCGTTGTTAAATATCAGGTAAAGCCAGAAATCACCGAGAACTTCATGGACCACGTTGCAGAGTTCACCAAGGCCACCCGCGCCGAAGAAGGTAACCTCTGGTTCGACTGGTCCGTGAGCGTGGAGGACCCCAACGAGTTCGTACTTGTTGAAGCCTTCCGTGATGACGAGGCAGCTTCTGCCCACGTTAACTCCGAACACTTCGCAGCAGGCTTGGAATCCATGCGCCCGCTGCTGGTCTCCACTCCCAAGATCGTTTCGCGCAAGGTCGAAGGCGAAGGCTGGGACAGCATGGGCGAATTGGTCATCGACTAGTTCCCACTACGTACAAGGGGCATCACCACGATATTCCGTGGTGATGCCCCTTGTTATATGCCCTGTTGTTCTTAGCGGCCGGCTTTGCTTCCGAAGCGGCGAATCAGGAGCAAGACGATACCAGCCAGGACTATGACACCTGCGGCAATGCCGATCCAGCTGGCGCTGAAACCGGTGTCTGCTAGGTCTTCGTTATCCTGCTGGTTTGAATCATCCGAGGAATCTTCGGTTGGCTCCGCTGAGGAGCTTGAAGACTGGGTAGGCTCTGCCGAGCTGCTCTCATCCGAGCTTGGGTCCTCGCTGGCCGACTCGGAAGGTGAAGCAGATGGCGATTCGTCCGGGGTTTGACTTGGCGATTCCGTTGGAGTCTCACTTGGCGATTCCGACGGTGCTTCAGGATCGATAGCTGCTGCGCGCCCCAGCGGTGCTGGCTCGACCACGTCATGGGCCTTGAAGTAGTTCACAGTGGCATCGAGATCGATCTGGCCTGAATCGGCGTGGTTGGCGCCTTCAGCGAAGGCGGTGAAATTATCGCCACCGGTAGCCAAGAACGCATTGGCGGCGACGCGGAAGGTAGCCGACTCGTCCAATGGTTCGTCATTGAAGGTGATCTCCTGGATGTGCTCACCCGCTGCCGCGTCTTCGATGTAGGTGTAGGACAGGCCATCCGAAATGCCCAGGTGCAGCTTGCTGCGCTCGGAACCCTCCGGCTGCCACTGCTGTTCCAGTGCCTCGCGGATTTGCGCTCCGGTGAGGTCGAAGGTGATCAGCGTGTTGGCAAACGGCTGGACCTCGGCCGCCGCCTTATAGGTCACCGTGCCGTCTTCTCCATATAGCAGGTCTGAGCGAAGGCCGCCAGGATTCATGAAGGCAATCTGGGCTGGCTCACCGGCAAAATCGTCGTTGGACGTAGCCCACAGGTGGATATCAGCTACCGTGTTGCCCAACGTTGATTCGACGCCGCGGTCCGCACCGGGAACGTCGCCACCGCGCAAGATATCTTCAGAGATCTTGCCAACCTCAACGCTGCCAACAACTTCAGCTTCTGCTTCGGCCTCTTCGACAATCTTTGCAACGGTTGGGCTGGCTTCGTAGTTGGCGGTCCATTCGCCGTCGGCCGACTCGGTGGCCAGTGGCAAGCGGGTGCTGGAAGCGTTCAGGACTTCACCGGTGGTTGGATCAACATTGAGGCTGACCTTGCCCAGGGTCGTTCCATACTGGTGCGACTGGATGATCGGGCGTTCGCCGTCAGGACCAGCGATCGAGCAGTCGTAGGAAGAATGCGTGTGGCCTGAGAAGATCGCGTCGATATCGCCGCTGGCATTGCGGACCAGATCCCCGTAGGAAGTGGTTTCTCCGGCGATGGCAGAGCAGTCGGCGCTGGCCGAGCCATTGTGGGTCAGCAGGACGATCACGTCGGCTTCGCCATTTGCGTCGTCGCCGTCGCTAAGCTCCTTGGCTACACGGTTAGCTGCTTCGACTTCGCTGCCGAAGTCCAGTCCGGAGATGCCGCTGGGGGAGACCAGCGATGGGACATCTTCGGTGACGGTGCCGATGAAGCCAACAGACAGTCCACCGACTTCACGGATTGCGTATTCTTTGAGCGCAGGAGTCTTGGTGCCGGCCTTATAGACGTTGGCACCCAGTGCGTAGTCCTCGCCGGACTGGCCGGTGGCTGCCGCGTAGCGGTCGGTGACGCGCGTGGTCAGGTCCTCGAAGCCCTTGTCGAACTCGTGGTTGCCTACGACGGAAACATCCAGTCCGGCGGCGCCGAGCGCATCGATCGTTGGAGTGTCCTCCTGGGACGCGGAAGCGAAGGTCGACGCTCCGATATTGTCGCCTGCCGAGAGGAAAAGCGTGTTCTGGTTCTCTGCACGCAATTGATCAACGGCCCCTGCGAGGACTGCTGCGCCGGCGGAATCCCTATCGGCAGCAATCCGGCCGTGGAAGTCATTGATGCCAACCAGGTCCAGGGTCACAGCATCTGCTGCCGCAGGGGAGGCACTGGTGGTTGATTCCTCGGTGGACGTTGCCTGGGCCATGGCGGTTCCGGTGGCTACCAGCGAGAGGGTAGCCAGGGAGGCAAGACTGAGCTTTCTCATCTGCCTGAATGCAGACATGGGTACTCCTAAAAGTGACGAGTGTGACAAGACTTATGTCTATCGCATCTAGGTGAACCTGTCGATGCCTGGAGGTTAAATTGCTGTTTCAGGGCAACGAAAACTAGCGGTTAAATAGTCGAAGCAACGCACCAGCCTGCAGTTGATGCGTTGCTTTGAAATATCGTCAGGAGGCTAGCGCTGTCGGTTCTGGCGTGTTTTGGCGGCGGTGACCGATGAGGCGCCAACGATAGCTCCGAGCATGAGCATGGCTGCTGGAATGAAGAAAATCGTGGACAGTACCCAGCAGGCCATGGCGGTATCCCGATGAGCTGTGTTCAGGGCAAAGCCGAAGAGGCAAACGCTGGTAAACAACAGGAGAGCTCCCGACAACCGTGTCTTCATCACTAAGCCTTTGCAGCTGAGAATTTTGCCAGCAGTCAGTGAACATAATGGCTATTGGCTTGACTAATATCCATAGTGCCACAAATCTATCAATTTGACGATAAGCCTTAAGGAGGATCTTTTGCTGCGACATTATGCTGGCTTCACGCAGTTTTTCAGGATTCGCTCGATGGCATCGTGCTCACCCTTGGTCATCCAAGCCCCGTACTTCGCTTTGACCTGGGTCTGGCGGGAGACATATTCGCAACGGAAACGCTTGTTGGGCGGAAGCCACGAAGCGGCATCTTTGTCGCCCTTTGCCGCGTTGGTCGGACCGTCCGAGGCCATGAGATTCAGCGGGTCATTGGCGAACTTGAACCGGGCGTTTTCTTCCCAGCGCTGCGCTCCCTTTTGCCATGCATCCGAAAGGGCGACGACGTGGTCAATCTGGACCGCGGTGCTGGTGCCCTGGCCACGAACGAAGTTGATGGTGGTATTCGTGTAGGGGTCGTGGAAGGTTCCGCTGAGTACCACGCAGGGCCTGGAAGCGGATTTGTATTTCACGTCTTCCAAGTCGCGAGCCAGGATGTCATTGCGCGCATCGCAGCCATTGTGGTCTGGGTCTTTCCAGCCCTTGCTGAATTTTTCGCGTTCATACCCGGTCTTCGGCGCGCGGCCCTTGATATCGATCTTCGCGAGCAGCTCAAGCGACTCGGAGTAGCTTGCGCGTTGCGTTGCGCTGTCCCAGGTGGTGTCAGCCTGCGCGTCGGGAACGCGGTGCTGCTCGATGGAATCGAGGGTGGAGCATCCCGTGAGGACGAGGGATGAGGCGATGAGTGCAAATGAGAGGGTGCGACGCAGCAGGCGCATGCGGTGGTACGGCTCCTAGGAAGTGGAAGAGGGTCAAGGGGCCATGCCCCTAGAAAACTATATGAGCAGGGGTGGACCGATTAGCTGCACCTGACACGTGTTTGAGTGTGAGATCGGTGTGAATTCGATTCATCCAGCATTTCAAGCTTGTATAACGATACCGTTTCTATGATTTGACGTGCGTTGTTTAATTCAGGTTCCTAACATAAGGTCAATGATAAAGTTCATCCTCAGCCATATTGGAGTGCCTGTGAAGCGGAAACTGCCGCTGGTCCTAGTTCTGATTTTTGGGCTGTGCTCGTGCACCACCCCGGTTTCTCAATTGAAACTTCCAAAAGAATCAACTTCGGACACTAGGGCAGGGGGCGTTGGGGAAGAAACATCAGGGGAAGCGGAGTACGGTTCTGATGACATCACCGATCTCTTCCCGCCGATGATCGGCTTTGGCGCCGTGATCATGAACCATGATGGTCTGACTGGATCACGTGAAGAACTAGAATCCGATTTTCTTGAAAAGAATGGGTTCAGCTCGGGAGCAGGTTCAGCAAATACTTACTCCGCTAATGAAGAAGGGGAAGCTCTGGGCGATCATTTGACCGTCGAGACCACGGCTGGACAGAAAAATCTGGTACAGTTCGCGTGCCAGGGGGTCGGCGCCGTTCGACTTGTTGCGCAAAAGGATGGACAAGTGGTTGCCGAGAAGTCACTACGGTGCTCGATTCCGGCAAATGAAATAAGCATGGAGTTCGTCGTTCCACAGGGCGGGGAAGCTTGGATTGTCCAAGAACCTACCCCCGAAACTCGCGGGATCTATGAAGTAATGTTCTACGGCTAGGACTTGGATGTGCTACAAATGGGAGCAGTGACACGGGGTGCCGCAGGGCGGCTGAGAGAAAACCCGTTGAACCTGATCCAGTTAGTACTGGCGAAGGGAATGTCCTAGATTCAGCGCATGTGTGCACCCTGTAGGTTGAACCGTTCGCGTCCTTGGCCAGGTTCCGTTCGCCCAAGACGCCGTCAAGGAGTTCAAGCACGATGAGCACGGATACCCGAACGTCAGCACACACAGTTGCCCTTCCACTCGAAGATCAGGTCATTCTGGTCACCGGCGGGGCGCGAGGACTTGGCGCATCCATCAGCAGGGCGTTCCTCGAAGCGGGCGCGAAAGTCGCAATTAATTACCGCTCTTCGGCACAGGCTGCTGAAGAGCTCGTCGCGCTCTACCCGGACACCGCCGTTGCCATCCGCGCCGACGTTCGCGACCAAGACGCACTGCAATCGATGACGGCCCAGATCAGAAACCACTTCGGGCGTCCGGTCTCGACGCTGGTGAACAACGCCTTGGTGGATTTCTCTTTCAACGGCGACGCGCGTTCAAGGGCGGAAGCGATTTCAGCGGCAGAACTGAGCGCCCAGTTTGCCGGATCGGTGCTAGCCCCTGTTGCAGCTATCCAAGCAGTACTTCCGGGGATGCGTGAAGCCTGTTTTGGACGCATCATCAACATCGGCACCAATCTGTTCCAGCACCCCGTGGTGCCGTACCATGACTACACCGCCACCAAGGCTGCCCTCTTGTCCTTGACCCGTACCTTCGCCGATGATCTCGGCCCCGAAGGGATCAACGTCAACATGGTCTCCGGCGGACTTTTGCGCACCACGGACGCCTCCGCTGCGACGCCCGAGGCAGTATTCGACCTGATCGCCGCTGGAACACCATTGCGGCGGGTCACTTCGCCTGAAGAACTGGCTGATGCCGTGCTGTTCTTCGCCTCGCCGCATTCTCGCGGAGTGACCGGCCAAAACCTCATCGTTGACGGCGGGCTGGTGAAAGGATGAGCCAGAAGAAACAAGTGCACCTGAACTTGTTCCTTTATGGCGCCGGCCATCACCAAGCAGCCTGGCGGGCCGTGGACTCGGCCGCCGAGCAGCTTTCGGAAACGCAGTACTACATCCAGCTGGCGCAACTGGCCGAAAAGGGACTGCTCGATGCGGTGTTCTTCGCCGATGGGCAAGCGGTGTCATCCAGTGCCGCGCAGGCTGGCCCCACCTGGTTCTTCGAACCGGTGACACTGCTATCTGCCATCAGCCAATGCACCACGAACATCGGACTGGTGTGCACCATCTCCGCCAGCTTCTACTCGCCGTTCCATGCTGCTCGCATGCTAGGCAGCTTGCAGCATCTCTCGCAGGGGCGTGCCGGCATCAACGTGGTGACCAGCATGTGGGACACTGAAGCGCAGAACCACTCGCTCGGCGAACTGCCCGCGCACGCGCAACGATATGCCAGGGCCGGTGAATTCATTGATGTTCTGCACAAGCTCTGGGGTTCCTACCCCCAGCAAGCGGTCCGGATTGACAGGGAGGGGAACTTCACCGATGCATCCCTGCTCCAGGAAATCAATCACGAAGGGGAGCACTTTGCGGTGCGGGGTCCGTTGAATATGCCCAACTCCCAATATGGCGAACCGGTCCTCTTCCAAGCAGGATCCTCGCCCGCCGGACGTGAACTAGCCGCCGCCCATGCCGAAGCGATCTACTCGGTAGCGGCCGACCGCGGCATGGCAGCCGAATTCGCCCGCGATATTTCGCGCCGCACCAAGGACCTGCGAGGAACGGAGAACCGAGCCCTGATCATGCCGGGATTGGTTACCTACGTGGGGCGCACGCTGGAAGAAGCCCAAGCTAAACAGCGCACGCTCAACGAGTTGCTGCCCACCGAGGATGCACTGCGCCAACTGGGTGTATTTTTGCAGCAGGACACCAGCTCATGGCCATTGGACCAGCCCGTTCCGAAGCTGCCGCCCCTGGAAGAGTTCACCGGACCGGCGGGTAGGTACACCACCATTTTGCGCCTCATAGAGCTGCATCAGCCGACGGTCCGTGAACTGCTTGGCCTGCTGGCCGCTGGCGGCGGGCACTGCACGATGGTGGGAACACCGGAAATGATTGCGGATGAGATAGAGCGCTGGCTCGATGAAGGCGCCGCGGATGGGTTCAACTTGATGCCTCCGTCGCTGCCGGGTGCGTTAGAGGACTTTGTCGAGCTGGTCATTCCGGAGCTGCAGCGACGCGGCAGATTCCGTACCAGCTACGAGTCAGCGACCCTGCGCGGAAATCTTGGGTTGGGTGTCCCGCAAACAGCGATACTTGAGTGCAGCTAATCCTGGGTTTGAGTTTCGGGCTTCAGCCCGGGGTAATCACTGTCGAAGTAATCCAGGATTTCCTGTGCCGAATAGAAATCCATGAGGAATGATTCTTGAAGGGCAAAGACGTTTCCCTGGCGGATGGAAGGTATATGCGCCAGGGTTTCATCGGAGGAGAACTGCTGCAAGATTTCCGGGTCGGAGGATAGCAGGAACGTTGCATCTCCGGAAAGCGACTTCGCTAGACCGTCATAACTGGTGAAGGAGAAATCCTCGCGTTCCTGAGTGGAAGTATCAAATTCTTCCGGAGGATCCACCACGGTGAAACCGAGTGCCTCGAATAGCTGCGCATGAGGACCGGTGCTCTGCGCCACCGGAGAGATATTTCCCTGATGATAGGAAAGAATCGACGCGGTGGTGCCAGATGGGATCGCTAACGATTCCTTGAGGCTGGCAAAACGTTGCTTGATGATCTCGTTATTTCGGGTTGATGCGGCCTCGGTCCCGGTAGCTTTGGCCAGGTCTGCACTCAACGAGGTCCATTGCTCTTCGGTGTAATCAACCAGAAGTGTTGGAGCGATGTCCCGTAGCTGGTCCAAGTGCTCCAATTCGGAATCCGCTCCTGAAGCGGAGACCAGGATCAAATCAGGCTTGCGGTCCCGAATGGCTTCAAGATCGAAACTCCCGATTTCATAGAGTGCGTCGACCGAGTGCTTTGAAGCGACGTCCGCCCACTGGCTCAGGAATCCGTGCTTGTCTGTGGCTGGGCTCTGCGGGGCAACCGCGGTGCCAACTACCGGTGCATCGAGGGATAGCAAAGTGCCGGTCACTGATACCGAGGTCGAGACAATGCGTTCGGGCTTGGACGGAATCTTGATGAGGTCCCCTGTTTCGTCGGTGACCATTCGCGGCCAGCCGTCGGCTTCAACAGTGGCGGTGCTGGCTTCGCGGGCTTCAGGATTTGGCGCAGAGGTACAAGCGCCCAAAGAAAGCGCGAGAAAGCAGGTTAGGATGAGGCCAGCGGCCTTGGGCAAAATTGAATGCACTGACGCTACTCCCTGACCTTGGCTTGTTGCATGGTGTCGATCAAGAACCCGACAACGAGTTCCATAGTCCACCACGGTATTGGATGATCTTGTGGACCTTCGGTCTTCAGAGACTATGAAATCCTTCATTGATCAGTCTATATTCTGCTGGGGTGGGTGCTGGTTGCGTGCTGAAGATCATTTTCCACACTAAGACGCCGTCGTTCGATAGGCGGCCTCTCCTTCCAAGGGCGACTGATTGATTCTGACAAGATCCTGGCTTAATTCCTATCCTTCGCCCACTGACGGCATTTGGTCCAGGCCTGGGTATTCCGCATAACCAATCTGTGCACCGTGCGGGTATGACGCCTGGGCAAATTACGTTGCATTGAAAGCGCAACGAGCGAATCGCTGGCGCTTTGCGAAAGGAATATAGGGAGCCACTTGGGCGCTGGCGCGGAATTCTGCTCAAGCAATTCGCTCAGCCCGTGGCCGAGAGCTTTCGCAGCGACCCTGAAAAAAATGGTGCTGGGGAAAGAAGTAGCGCCAGAACCGGCAAGCTTGCTGATTTGGCCAAGGTTAAGGCAACGGCACTGAGAATCAGCAAGAAACCGGCGACAAAGACCGGCACGCGGCGTGATGCGTTGTCCTGCATCTCAAGGAATCGAAGGAGCCCCATAAGCAACAGGCCAGCCGAAAGAAGCCAGATGATCTATTGAATGGCGCTCGCCGAATTGAGCAGGAGCAATAATCCCTTGGATTACAGCAGCACACCTGGGAATAGACGAGCCGCAGAGCTGAAGAACCTGGATCCAGCCATCGAGGACCCTGCAAGGAGTAGTGGAGGATAGTCATCCTGGAATATCGCCTTTTGACCTGAGCATGGATCACGGTCACTGATGGGTTTGGATGTTATCGGCGCAACCTGCCTTCGCGCAGGGTCCAGTACGAAGAAATGTTCGAGGAGTGCTTGTTCAGGTGCCAATACTCGGTAATCCGGCTAATGGCTTTGATAGTGGATCGTTCGGCATGGGCAATGACGCCAACTTGTCCGGCTGGCAGAGCCAGAGACTGGAAGGACGAGGGGAGCACGCTGCTTTTGCCCGCGGGCATTGAATCTCGTGAAAGCCATCGTAAAACAACGCCTTCTGGATGTTTCACGTCAAACATTGCATCGTTATCGGCCACTTCAAAGAGCGCGGTCCCTTCGGCGTTGGCCGGAAGTGCTTCTAGGGCTTTGGCGATTGCAGGCAAGCCGGCCTCGTCCGCGGCAAGTACATAGTAGCTGGCGTTCAGCGTTAGAGAGGCTTTGCTGCGAGCAGGGGAGATGACCAGTGGGTCGCCGGGTTGAGCCAATCCGGCCCAGTGGCCAACGGTTCCTGGCTCGCCGTGCACCACGAAATCTATCGCCAATTCATTGAGCACCGGGTCGACCCAACGGATGGTGTAGGACTTGGATCGAGGCACTTGTTCGCGCGGCAAGCGATGTCGCAGGGATCGCACGTCGTAGGGGGGAACGAGGCCCAGCGCGGGGTCGGCGACGAACACTTTGACATACTCGTCAAGTGCGGAATTGGAACGGTACCCAGCGAGGCCTGGCGCGCTGGCAATGAGCCGCACCATCTGATTGTTGAGCCGTTCCACACGAGTGATTGTCAAAACATGCTGGTCCGCTCTGGTCTGGGGCGTATCCAGCAATCCCAGAGGTGGCGAGTATCTGGTCAGGGGTTCTTCGTAAGTGTTCGCCAGTGGTTCCGGGGGTGTGGTTCCTTCGGTGCCGGAATCTGCGGGCCGATGGTGATGGCTGAAGGACGTGCGAAGTGCCTTGTCCAGAACCTTGCGTGCCGCGGCCAATGCGGCTGCCGATCCGGCGCGCTGCGCTGCGGCAAGCAGTTCATCGGTTTCCTGCTCATTGAGGAACTGGTTGGAGGAGATGCTGCGGTATAGCTCTTCTTTGGCCACCGCGTATCCGGCTTTAGCCCCGGCTTTCTCTGCCATGGATAGAACTTCCAAGGTCAGACCCTCTTTGGGTGAGATGGAAAACTGCGCTCCGTAGCCGCGGTGCTTGTGGTGCTTAGACATGATGTGCCCCTTAGCTTCACTGTCGCGAGAATCAGCTCGTATGCCTGAGTATGAGTCAAAGACGGTGGGCAAAACAAGTGGTTTTAAAGCTGTGTATTCGGTTCGAGGGAGCTGGCCGGAGCGCCGAGAATTGCCATCTCTGACAAGGATTATTCGATATTCGATTCATTCGACAATAGCAGTTTGAAGTAACTAAAATTAGCCGCATGTCTGATTCTTTGCCACCGTGCCCTAAGTGCTCCGGCGAGTACACCTACGAACTTGACGCATTGCTGGTCTGCTCAGAATGCGCTCACGAATGGAACGCGGAAACCGAGGAATCCGAGCCAACTGAAACCGTCATCAAGGACGCAGTGGGCAACATCCTGCAGGACGGCGATACCGTCAGCATTACCAAGACCATGAAGGTCAAAGGCGCCCAGAGCGCGTTGAAGGCCGGCACCAAGGTGCGCAATATCCGGTTGGCTCCTGGCTCTGGAGATCATGACATCGCAGCCAAGGTTGATGGCTTTGGCCAGATGGAACTGAAGTCCTCCATCGTCAAGAAGATCTAGGGTCGTGTTTGCTGGTTGATGGCAGTCCGTTCTCCTTTCGGAGGCGGGCTGCTTCGGTCTTTAAAGGGCGCTTCCTGACCTGGCAGTGCCCCTCAAGCATTGACCCGCGCTTCTGTGGGATGCCTGGCTCAAGCCATCGTCACTGGGCGCGGTGAGGGAGGCAACGTGGCGGCCGCCGTTGAGCATTCTGCGCAAATGCCTTGCGGGGCCTGTACCAGAAGTGCCGGTCTCCGAAGCAAAGACCTGAGTCTCGACGTCGACCAGAGCGGTGCGAGGAGACTGGATTTCACCGCTTCGGCCACCTCGTGAAGCACCGAGAGCATTGGAATGCACGGATGCGTGCCAAATCTGTCCCATGCCCTCCAGCTTGGACGTGGTGCATTGCCAGCTAGACCGAAGAAGTGGCCAAGCTGATCAGTTCGGACAGCTGGGCCCTGGGCTGGTTGGCCCCAAACGCCGGCCGGCCCGGCTGCAGGCGAACGCCTTCAGCCAAGGGCCCGATGCGGAGCGGATCGAAGCCGAAGCCGGTTACCAGCTGGGCCACCTCATCGACATCCGCAGCGCCATTTCCGGCAATGGCAATGGCCTTGCGTTCGCTGCCTTCCGGCCGGGCTTCATCCTCAAGGTCGTGGTACCCCATGTGGTTGAAAGCCTTGACCACGCGCGCGCCGGCGAGGAAGTCCTGGATCAATTCGCTGGTGGAGACCTCCGGGCCGTTCAGATCATCTCGGATGCCATCGGTTTCCCACCAATAATTCATCGCATCGACCACCAGCTTGCCCGACAGCTGCTGGACAGGGATAGTCCGGTACTTGCCCAGCGGCAGGGCCAGGATGACCACATCAGCTTCACTGGCAGCGGTCGCCGCATCAACAGCCACCGCTCCCGGGGCCAGAACCTCGATGGTCAAGGCGATCGCGCTGGGGTCCCTGGATCCGGCGATAAGCACCTCGTGGCCCGCCTTTAGAGCCAGACGTGCCAATGCGGTGCCGATCTTCCCGGCGCCAAGGATGCCAATTTTTTGTTGTGCCATGTTCATTTCCTCGCAGGTGCTTATCGTCCAGCAGGGACCGGTTGCTCGGCGAGCATTTCCCGGACTAGCGGGATGACCTTGTTGCCGTAGAGCTCCACGGCGTGAAGCCGCGCACCGGCTTCTACGGCACCGCCGGAGTAGATCAAATCGAAGCGGCCGATATCCAGCGTCTTCACGGTGTGGGCGATCTTGCGGGCCACGGTTTCGGGGGATCCGATGTAGAGCGAGCCTTCGCTGGCTTCGTGCTCAAATTCGGAGCGGCTCATCGGAGGCCAGCCGCGCGTGGCGCCGATTCTGTCGCGCTGTGCCTTGTAGGCGTCAAACATGTATTCACGGGCCAGTTCATCGGTGTCAGCCACGAAGCCGGGGGAATGCAAGCCCACCGGTGTGCTCTGGTGCCCGAACTGTTTATTGGCCCGGCGGTAGAGGTCCACGTAGGGTGCAAAACGTTCCGGGGATCCGCCGATGACGGCCAGCATCATGCGGAAACCGTAATGCGCTGCGCGGATCACTGATTGCGGGGAACCGCCTACGCCGACCCAGGTGCGCAGTCGCCCGGATTCGGTCTTGGGGAAGACGTCCATATCCGTGAGCGGTGCACGCTTGGTGCCTTGCCAGGTTACCGGCTTCTCATCGAGCAGCTTGTGGAACAGGTCGATTTTCTCCTCAAAGAGGACTTCGTAGTCGGCCATGTCGTAGCCGAACAGCGGAAAGGATTCGGTGAAGGAGCCGCGCCCCAGCATGACTTCGGCGCGTCCGTTGGATAGTGCATCCACCGTAGCGAAGCGCTGGAATACGCGTACCGGATCATCGGATGACAGAACGGTCACGCCGGAGCCAAGGCGAATATTTTCGGTTGCGGTGGCGATGCCGGCCAGCACCGTCTCCGGGCTGGAAATAGCGTATTCCGGGCGATGGTGCTCACCGACGGCAATAACATCCACGCCTGCCTGATCGGCAACGATGGCCTCCTGCACCGTGGCACGGATGGCCTGCGCCTGGGTCAGCAGCTGGCCGGATTCAGCACTGGGCACATCTCCGAAAGTGTCGATGCCGAATTCGATATTCTCGATGGCTTCCATGGCCGCTCCCTTTTCAAAAATAAGTTGATACATCAATTATATCGGATGTTATTGACGTGTCAATTAATTCTGGGTGGCGTACCTCGGCGGTCGCCGCTGATATCGCAAAAGATGTTGAACTGCAACGGATTTTTGCTGGATTGGGCTTGCCAAGCAGGCCTACGGTAGAAAAACCCGGTGTACGGGAATCATAAGGAGGGCATTATGCGCGCTCAGCAATCCTCTGCGGTGCAGATGGCGCTTGTTCTTGGGGTGCTGCTGTCAATCGCCGGCTGCAGTTCAAGCCCTGGCGGCGAAGCGTCAGAAAGCCCGGCCTCTCCAACGGCAGGCGAATATTCGGCTCCTGCGCAAAGCACGCAACCGGCGACAGGTTCTGCCGCAGCAAGCATGCCAGCGAGTTCTGCGGCAACTGGAAGCTCAGCGGACCCGATGACAGGTGCTTTGACCCTGTTCTACGTTGCCGTAGGCGATGAGGGGAAATCCGGCCCGAAGATCGGCTGCGGCGATTCGCTGGTCGCAACTGAAGCCGGGCCCGCGGAATTCACCAACCAGATCGAAGCCTCGATGATCGCCCTCCTTGACGATGATGAACAGGAACTAGGAGGTTCCGGACTACGCAATGCCTTGGCCAGTTCCGACCTCGACTATGTTTCATCAACGGTGAAAGGCGATTCGGTGAGCGTTGAGTTGAGCGGAACCCTGAGCTCCGGTGGCATCTGCGACGATCCTCGCATGATCGGGCAACTCGAATACACCGCAATGACCGCCGCTGGTACCGACCAGGCCCAGATCCTGGTCAACGGCGAAAAGCTTGAGGAAGTGCTCAGCGCCAAATAGCCCTGCTGGAACAAAAAACGGCGGTTCTCCTCAATGAGGAGAACCGCCATTCAGGCGTGGGCCAAGGCCTAGCCGAAGTACTTCTTCATGGTGCCTTCGTTAGCCTCGCGAAGTTCATCCACCGAGACGGTGAATTCGCCCTGGACTTCCAAGGAGCCGGACTGCGCATCAACGATGCCCAAACGGGCCACGGTCACGCCGCGGGCGCCGGTCATGTCGTTGAAGCGAACCTCTTCGCTGCGCGGAACAGCAACCACGGCACGAGCCTGGGTCTCGGAGAACAAGGCGGTGAAGGAATCGATGCCGTCACGGTCCCTGATCTCATCCAGCGCCACGCGAGCGCCCACGCCGAAGCGCAGGACCATCTCGGACAGGGCGGCCGCCAGGCCGCCTTCGGACAGGTCGTGAGCTGCATCGATCATGCCATCGCGGCTGGCGTTGATCAGGATCGCGCCCAGTTCCTTCTCCGCTGCGAGATCGACAACCGGCGGTACACCGCCGAGGTGGCCGCGCAGGTTGGCGAACTCCGAGCCGTCCAGCTCGTCCTTGGTGGTGCCGATCAGGTAGATCGCCTGGCCGTCGGCCTCTTCGCGCCAGCCCGAAGGGGTGCGGCGAGCGACGTCATCGAACTTGCCCAAGGTGGCAACCACTGGGGTCGGGTGGATCGGCTTGTCGCCGGTCTGGTTGTACAGCGAGACGTTTCCGCCGGTGACCGGAACGCCCAGCTCCATGCAGGCGTCGGACAAACCGCGGATGCCCTCGGCCAGCTGCCACATGACATCAGGGTTCTCCGGGGAACCGTAGTTCAGGCAGTCCGAGACAGCCGCAGGGATCGCACCGGAGGTGGCGACGTTGCGGTAGGACTCGGCCAGCGCCAGCTGGGCGCCGGCGTACGGATCCAGGAAGGTGTAGCGGCCGTTGGCATCGGTAGCGATGGCAACACCCAAACCGGTGGACTCATCGATGCGCACCACGCCGGAATCATCCGGGGCAGCCAGTGCGGTGTTGCCGCCGACGTAGCGGTCGTACTGGTTGGTGATCCAGGACTTGTCGCACATATTCGGGCTGGCGATCAGTTCCAGCACGGCGGCCTTCAGCTCATCGCCGGTCGCTGGCAGGTTCTTGCCGGCTTCCGAGGACTTGAAGGTGTCAGCCTGCAGGGCATCCTGCCATTCGGGGCGGGCGTACGGGCGGTCGTAGACCGGGCCGTCGTGGGCGACGGTCTTCGGGTCAACGTCCACGATGACTTCGCCATCCCAGGTGATGATCAAACGGTCGGTGTCGGTGACCTCGCCCAGCCAGGAGTACTCCACGTTCCACTTGGCCATGACAGCCTCGAACGCCTCGATGTTCTCCGGGGTGACTACGGCCATCATGCGTTCCTGGGACTCCGACATCAGGATTTCGCCCGGGGTCAAGGTGGAGTCGCGCAGCAGCACGTTGGTCAGCTCGACCTGCATGCCGCCTTCGCCGTTGGACGCCAGTTCCGAGGTGGCGCAGGAGATGCCTGCGGCGCCCAGGTCCTGGATGCCCTCGACCAGCGAGGCCTTGAACAGTTCCAGGCAGCACTCGATGAGCACCTTCTCGGCAAACGGGTCGCCGACCTGCACGGCAGGGCGCTTGGAAGGCTTGGTGTCGTCGAAGGACTCCGAAGCGAGCACCGAGGCGCCGCCGATGCCATCGCCACCGGTGCGCGCGCCGAAGAGCACGACCTTGTTGCCCACGCCCGAGGCGTTAGCCAGGCGCAGGTCCTCGTGGCGCAGCGCGCCGACAGCAAGAGCGTTAACCAGCGGGTTGCCCTGGTAGATCGGGTCGAAGACGGTTTCGCCGCCGATGTTCGGCAGGCCCAGCGAGTTGCCGTAGCCGCCGATGCCCGAGACCACGCCGTGCACAACGCGCTGCGAGTCCTCGTGGTCGATTGCGCCAAAGCGCAGCGGATCCATCACGGCGATCGGGCGGGCGCCCATGGAGATGATGTCACGCACGATGCCGCCGATGCCGGTAGCGGCACCCTGGTATGGCTCAACGTAGGAAGGCGAGTTGTGCGACTCGATCTTGAAGGTCACGGCCCAGCCGTCGCCCAGGTCGGTGACACCGGCGTTTTCGCCCATGCCGACCATCAGGTCCTTCTTCATCTCATCGGTGACCTTCGCGCCGAACTGGCGCAGGTGGTTCTTGGTGGACTTGTACGAGCAGTGCTCGGACCACATCACCGAGTACATGGCCAATTCGGCAGCGGTCGGACGACGGCCAAGGATCTTCACGATCTCGGCGAACTCGTTGTCCTTCAGGCCCAGCTCTGCCCAAGGCAGCTCTACATCCGGGGTGCCGGCGGCGTTGTCGACGGTGTCGATGTTGAATTCTTTGGTGGCTTCCTGGCTCACTTTTTTCCTCCGACAAGGTGGGTCAGAACACTGGTGAAGAAACTCAGGCCGTCGGTGCCGCGGGCATCGGGGCCGAAGCCGACCTCGATGGCATGCTCCGGGTGAGGCATGAGGCCCACCACGTTGCCAGCCTTGTTGCTCACGCCAGCGATCGAACGGCGCGAACCATTCGGGTTCCAGCCCACGTAGGAGAACGCAATGCGGTTCTCGGCTTCGAGCTCATCCAGGGTCTTTTCATCGGCCACGTACTGGCCGTCCTGGTTCTTGAGCACGATGGTGATTTCCTGGCCAGCCTCGAACCCATTGGTCCATGCGGTCTGGTTGTTCTCCACGCGCAGCAGCTGATCGCGGCAGATGAACTTCAGGTGGTCGTTCTTGATCATCGAACCGGGCAGCAGGTGCGACTCGGTGAGGATCTGGAAGCCATTGCAAATTCCCAGCACCGGCAGCTTGGCCTCGGAGTTCGCGGCGTCGGCGATCTTCGACATCATCGGCGCGAAGCGGGAGATCGCTCCGGCACGCAGGTAGTCGCCGTAGGAGAAGCCGCCGGGGATCACCACGGCGTCAACATCCTGCAGGTCGGTGTCGGCGTGCCACAGGGACACGGCCTCGGCGCCGGCGGCGCGCACGGCACGGGCGGCATCACGGTCATCGAGGGTGCCCGGGAAGGTCACCACGCCGATGCGCGCTCCTGACAATTCATTTGTTGGCGTTGAGTAATCGCCAATCAGGGGGAGTTCGGTGCTCATTAGTCTTCGACTACCTCGACGTTGACGACATCTTCGATCACCGGGTTGGAAAGCAGGGTTTCTGCCGCCTCGCGAGCCTGGGCGAGGATTTCTTCGGTCACCTCGCCGTCCACGGAAAGTTCAAAGCGCTTGCCCTGGCGGACAGCTTCGAAGGAGGTGAAGCCTAGGCGGGGAAGTGCTCCCGCGATGGCCTTGCCCTGAGGGTCAAGGATTTCTGGCTTGAGCATGACATCTACAACGATGCGGGGCATCCGGCATATCTCCTGTTGGCGAGGTTAAGTTAAATGCCACACGGAGATGCCGTCTCACACCAGGGGGATTTGGCGCTCCGCGAGCTTGCCCTAACAGTCTACCCGTGAATGTGATAGGCCAGACGTGCCTGTGTGCCATAGCACCAGATATCGCTGGTTATAAGTCATGTGATCTTTGGCTCACGGGCACTTGAATGATCCGCAACGCGTATCCTGAAAGCGTGAAAAACTCTGGTCAAACACCGTGTTACTGCCGGGAACTGGACTCCGTGAAGCTGGCCTACCAGCAGTGCTGCCAGCCCTTTCATGACGGGCGCGCAGACCGCTCGGCGCTGCCGGAAACCGCAGAGCAGCTGATGCGTTCGCGCTACAGCGCCTTTGTGCTGGGCTTGGCACCCTACCTGCTGGCTACCTGGCATGAAAGCACCAGGCCCAAAGAGCTGGAACTGGACCCGCAGATGCGCTGGATGGGGCTGGAAATCATCACGACGCGCAGCGGTGGCGCGGAAGCGAATCGCGGGGTGGTGGAGTTCGCGGCGCATTACCTCGAAGGGCCGGGTGAAGCGCAGCAGCACGAGGTCAGCACCTTCGTGCGGGAAAACGGGGCCTGGTACTACCTGGACGCCCTCTAGGCCTTAGCGGTTGTTCGCGGCTTGAACCAGCATATTGAGCATTTGCGTCTGCTGGCGGTCGCGGGCCATCTTGAAGGCATCGGCGCCGGTGCGGTCCTTGAGCCGCGGGTCCGCGCCGTTGGTGATGAGCATCTGCGCGATGTTCACCGAGCTGTTGGTGCCCTGGCCCAGGACGATCGTTTCATGCAGGGCGGTCCAGCCCAGGTCATTGACGTGGTCGATTTTGATATCGGTGCGCAACAAGATGCGCACGGCAGCAACCTGCCCGTTCTCGCTGGCTACCGTCAGCGCGCTGCCGCCCATGCGGTTCAGTTCGTGGACGTTGGCACCATTCTTGATAAAGGCATTCAAGGCCCCGGTCAATCCGTTGGCGCTGGCCCGCAGGAACGGGGACTCCTGGTATTCATCTTTGGCGTTGGGGTCAGCTCCGGCATCCAGCAACGCCTTGGCGATCTGTTCATTCTTGAGGATCACCGCGCGCATCAGCGGGGTTCGTCCGGCATCATCCTGGACGCTGAGATCAGCGTCGGACTTCAGGGACTTCTTGACGTCCTTGAGATTGCCTGATTCGATCGCGGCAAAGAGCTTGCGGGATGCCGCCGGCAGCGCCGGGGCAGCCGGAGCCACGGCCTTCAGCGATGCGCCGGAGGCGGCCCCGGAGGCTAGCGGGGAGAGCGTGGACGCTGACGTCGTAGCACTCGGAGGGCTGCTGGGGCTGTCGCTCGTCGCCGCGGTGCTGCTCTGGACCGGGGAAGAGGCAACGGGGGCCGAAGACTGGACCGTAGGCGTTGGAAGAGTTGATGCTTGGGTTGCAGGCGCTTTTTGAGCGGCAGTAGCGGAAGCCTTGGGCGTAGGGCTTGCCGCAGGGCTGCTGCTCGGAGCTTCAAGGGCTTGGGGTGAGGAAGCCGCGCAACCAGTGCAGGCGCCGATGACGGCGGCCAACGGAAGCGCAATTAACGCGATGCCACGACGGTGCGTGGTGAGCCCGGTTCGAAGTGCCATCTGTCCTTTCGCGGTTTCAACACCCGATCCCCATGGCAATAAAAGCTGACAAGGGATATTGCTTGGAACTTTTGATTTCACATGTGAGCTTATCTGTTCAAGCTGAAAATTTGCGGTCAATCAGCGCCAAAAGTTCTTGGCGTTCGGGTCCAGAGAACTTCGCTAAAATCGTAGACACCATGGAATGCCTCTACTTTTCTGCCTCCCGCTGCCGTTCGTGCACGCAAATGACGGTTCCCTATGCCCGACAGCTGCAAGCAAAAGTTGAGGATTGCCAGCACCAGCTCTCCGGCTTTGGCTCGCTGAAATTCCTTCCGGCGCAAGCCAGCAACGAACAGGGCTTCCGCAATAAAGCCAAGATGGTGATCTCCGGGACCACCGGGGAGCCAACCATCGGCATCCTTGACGCCGACGGGCACGGGGTGGATCTGCGCAATTGCGGCGTCATCGCTCCCGCGCTGCGCTCGCTGTTCCCGGTGATCGAACACTTCATCAAAGAGCTGAAGCTCATTCCCTACAACGTGCCGAAGCGCAAGGGCGAACTCAAGCATGTGATCCTCACCCTGTCCGATACCGGAGCGGTGATGGTGCGCTGGGTGCTGCGCACCAAAAAGCATTTTGTCGCGCTGCGCGACTCGCTGCCGCAATTCCTTGAGCAGCTGCCCCGCCACAGCGTGGTCTCGGTGAATTTCCTGCCTGAGCACAAGGCGGTGCTGGAGGGCGAGGAAGAGATCATCCTGACTCGCCGCAGCACCTTGGAATTCGGGCTCAACGGCGTGCCGATGCACCTGCGCCCTCAGGGGTTCTTCCAGACCAATACGGAGATCGCCGCCGCGCTCTACCGCCAGGCGCGCCAATGGATTGACGATGTGAATCCGGAGAGCGTCTGGGATCTCTACAGCGGAGTGGGCGGCTTTGCCTTGCACTGCGCCGGAGAAGACCGCACTGTATACGGGATCGAAACGAGCACCGAAGCCGTGGCTGCCGCGAAGACCAGCGCCGATTCGCTGGGCCTGGCAGACGCGCACTTTGTTGCCCAGGACGCCACCGAATTCGCATTGAACGCAGGCTGGGCTCCGGATGCGGTGATCGTGAATCCACCGCGGCGCGGAATCTCCGCCGAGCTATCGAAGTGGCTGAATGATTCGGATATCCAGCACGTCATCTACTCCAGCTGCAACGCCACATCCCTGGCCCGCGATCTTGAACGCCTCGGGAACTACACCCCGCAGCTGGCCCGTGTCATGGATATGTTCCCGCAGACCGACCACTACGAGGTCATCGTGAAACTGGAGCGCAACGTCGCCTAGCGGTCGAGGGTCGCGGTGCGCCGGTCCAGCCGGACAACGATCTCATCGACCAGATGCGGGTCGACATTCGGTTCACGTCGAGCCTTGAGCAGCTCGTCGCGGGCCGCTTCCAGGGCGATAGCCTGGATGGAATCGGCCTTGGCGATAACCGCACGGATCTGGGTGTATTTTTCATCGGAAATCGCATCGTGCGGATCCGGATCCTTGGCCAGGATCGAATGCAGGGAATTCATGCGCCGGCGCACTGCCTGCTGGTAATTCTCCGGAAGTTCCTGCAGCTCCACATTCTTGCGCAACGCGTTCATGGCCACCGCTTCGGCGCGGCGGGCCAGCGCGCGACGAGCGCGCTTGGTGTCCTGCTCGTTGTTGCGCAGTTTCAGCACGCGCATCAAGGACGGCAGGGTCAGGCCCGGCACCACCAAGGTGCACAGCAGCACCGAGCAGGCGGCCACCACCACGAAATTGCGTTCCTCGATCACCGTCCCGTCGGCGGTGGCATGCGGCAGCGCCAGGGCCAGTGCCAAGGTCGCCAATCCGCGCATGCCGCACCAGGTCAGCACGAGTGCGTCCTTGCGGGCCGGAATCTTCGCCTTGCGGCGATTCGGCAGGTAGTAGGTTCCCAGCATCCACAGGGCACGTACCGCGATGACCACGAAGCAGATCGCCGCGATGCCAGGGATGTAGCCAATCAGGTTGCTTCCTTCCTCCTGGATCACCTGATTCATTTCGATCCCCATCAGGCCAAAAGCCAGCCCGGTCGCCAGCAGTTCCAGGACCTCCCAGAAGGCCTGGCGGGTCAGGCGCTCCGCGGAGTCCTGGGGGCGATCCCGGCGCACCATTTCCAGGGCGGTGACCACGACAGCAATCACCCCGGAGACATGGGCTTCCTCGGCGATCATGTAGACCGCGTAGGGGGCCACCAGCGTGGCGGCGCAACGGGCGGCGAGGTTGGGAACAAAGCGGTTCAGGGCACCGATAACCCAACCCATGGCCAAACCCAGGACCACGGCGCCAGCGGCACCGATCAGGAACTGCGGGATGATCTCCAGTCCGACTTCGGAATTATTGACGGTCGCCTGGACCGCCAGCTGGAAGATCACGATGGCCATGGCGTCGTTGAACAGGCCTTCGGTTTCCAGCAGCGATGTCAAGCGGCGTGGCATGTTCACCTTGGTGGCGATGGCATCAACAGCCACCGGGTCAGGCGGCGCGACGATGGCTCCAAGGGCCAGTGCCAAGGGGATGGAAACGATGGGCGAGAAGGCCAGCGCGGTGGCGGCAACCGTGCCGGCGGTCACCACGATGAGAACTACCGCAAGCCGGATCAGCGCCTTCCATCTGAATCGGAAGACCGACCAGCTGCTTCGCTGCGCGGTGGCAAAGAGCAACGGCGGCAGGAAGATCGGCAGGATCAATTCTGGCTCGATATGCATTTCGGGCATGAACGGGAGGAAGCCCGCCAGCGTCGCGAAAATGAGCATCAGGATGGGATAGGGCAACTTAATGCGTTCACCGATGCCAACGATCAGAATAGTGGCGAACAATAATCCGATGACCAGCAGGAAAAAATCCATAGTCTTCTAATAGTAGTTGATTTACCCAACTAAATTGATCATTGGCTGCTTTAGAGGCCGGAGTCCAGCAGCAATTCTGCCTGCTCCCACTGGCTGATCAGGCAACCGTTGGAACGCGAGAACTCGCTTTGAATTGGCTCTCCCGCGAGCAGCCCCGACACCTCGGCACGTTGCGGCCCACCGTAGATCTCGGTGCATGCCGCGGCGGGATCCAGCGACGGTGTCACTATTGCCGGTTGCTGGTTCAATGCTGCGCAAGCTTGGTCGGCGGAGGGCAAGGTGCTCGCCTCCAGAGCCTGGTCTCCGGAGCATTCCAAGGTATGCTGCGCGGAAACCTTGCTGCCATCAGCCTTGATGGTGATCGTCAGTGATGTCTGAGCGGTCCCGGCAGGCGGCGACGCACAGGACGACAGCGCTGCGGCCAGCGATACGACAGCACCGCACACTAACCCGCGACGCGTACTGTGATAGATGCCCATGTGGCCATTGTGCACCGCTTCACGGCCGACGGCTAGGGCTATTCAGCGCACGGCAGGTCGTTGGCAACAGCCAGCAGGCGAAGCCGAAGTTCATCGGCGCGCGTGGCAAATTCCTTCTGCAAGCGGACATATTCAGCCTTGCCAGCAGGGGTTTCAATGCGAATTGGCTGATGTCCCCAGTCGCCGAGATCATAGGGCGAGGCCCGCATGTCCATCGTTCGGATATCCCAAGCGAGTTCGAAGCATTCCATCACCAAGTCGCTGGGAACAGCGGGTGAGAGCTTGTACGCCCATTTGTAGAGGTCCATGTTGGCATGCAGGCACGCAGGCTGTTCCATATCCGGTTGCGTTTCGCGGGTCGGGTGCAGCTCATTGAGGTCCACGGCCTGCGGCGTGTAGAAGCGGAAGGCGTCAAAGTGGGTGCAACGGATTCTCTCCGACTCCACCACGGCGTCGGTGCCTCCAGCCCCCAGCCGCAGGGGAAGATATTCATGGCGGATGCCGTTGACTTCGGATTTGTAGGCCATGGCCCATTCGTGCAGTCCGAAGCAGGCGAAATTTCCCTGACGCTGCGCCGTTCTGGAAAGGATGATGCGCGCAAACTCGATGGCGCGTGCCCGGGCCTGGGCGAAGGCCTGGACATCGAGTTCGTATCCCGGGCCCTGCACGGTTTCTACTTGCCGGTAGAACTTCCAGCCGGTCCGCTCCTGGGCGGCCTCTCCGGTGAGCACGATATCAGCCCCGGGGTGCCAGCGATACAGCTGTCCCGGTTTCTGCGTGTAATAGGTGAAGAGGAAATCCTCAATCGGATGCCTGCGCCCCTGCATGCGCCGTTCGACGAAGGGATCCCCGAAGGCACGCGCCCGGGCCTCATGGTCTGTGGCCAGCGGCATCCACTGGGAGGCGTCCAGAACGGTGGCGGTATCGGGCATACTCTTCATTATTCAATTCATCAGCTCCGCAGGCTACTTTGGTACGCCAACTCACATCGATCCGGAGCCTGGCGCCGCAAGCTTATGCACGTTCCAGGGGCCGGAGCGGAATCGGAAGCGACATGTGATGACGCCGATGCATCAATGACGCTGTGAGTTTCCCCAGTAGGAAAAGCGCTGCCGGAATGGAAAAAGGTTCACGATCTATCATGAGCCCATGATGATTGAACGCTCCAGTGTACTGCAGGCCAGTTCCCCGTCAGTCTTCCAATGGTTCTCCCGGCCGGGAGCCATCCACCGGCTGCTTCCGCCGTGGCTGCCGGTGACGGTGATTGAGCAGGCAGCTTCGCTTCGGGACGGAACTGCTGTGCTGGGATTCCCGGGCGCTTTGCGCTGGAGGGCCCGGCACCAGGGGTCCGAATTTGCCCAGGATCGCAAGTTTGTCGACCGCCTTGAACCCGAAGGGTTGCGTGGCCTGCCGTTCAAGGCGGTGCGATGGAGGCATGAGCATCTGTTCGAGGCCGGTGCCAGCGGCGAAACAACTCTCCGAGACCGCGTCGAATCGAACCTGCCCAAAACGCAGATTCGTTCGATGCTCGATTATCGGCACCGTCAGTTGGCCGCGGATTTCGCAGCGCATCAGCGCGCCGCGCACGCGGGCCTGCAGCCGCAAGTGATCGCGGTGACTGGTTCCAGCGGACTGGTGGGTACGGCGCTGTGCGCGTTCCTGTCCACCGGCGGTCACCGGGTGATCAAGTTGGTGCGCCACGCACCGACGGCCGCTGACGAGCGGTTCTGGGACCCGGATCATCCGGCGCAGGGATTGCTTGAAGGGTGCGACGCGGTGATCCATCTGGCGGGAGCCAGCATTTTCGGCCGCTTCACGCCGGAGCATCGCCAAGCGGTGCTCCGAAGCCGCGTGGAACCAACCCGGGCCTTGGCCCAGCTGGCAGCGCACTCGGGGGTTTCCACTTTTGTCAGCGCTTCGGCCATTGGAATTTACGGGACGTCTACTGGGCCCGATGCCCTGGACGAATCCGCGGCCGAGGGCACGGTTCCTGCAGATTTCCTGGCCGAGGTGGTCCAGCAATGGGAACGCGCCGCAGGAGCAGGGGGTGCGGGCCTGCGCACCGTGTGCATCAGAACGGGGGTGGTGCTCAGCCCGCGAGGAGGCATGCTCGCTGTGTTGCGGCCGCTGTTCACCGCTGGCCTGGGCGGAAAGCTGGGCAGCGGGAGCCAGCGGTTCTCGTGGATCGGGCTTGATGATTTGGTCGATATTTACCATCGCGCCCTGTGGGATGCGAAGCTATCGGGGCCGGTTAATGCCGTGGCCCCCTATGCGGTGGACAATGCTGAATTCACCAAGGTGCTGGCTGAGACGCTCAAGCGCCCGGCAATTATTCCAGTGCCGGCGGCGGCTCCGAAAGTCCTGCTCGGATCCGAGGGGGCGCGCTTGCTTGCGCTGGCGGACCAGTGGATTTCACCTCGCAAGCTGCTGGACGCAGGCCACAACTTCCGCAATGAGCGCATCGAGGCCGAGCTGGCCCACAGCTTTGGAACCGCCAAGGTCTAGTCCGCGCGTAGAAGGTGCTGCCGGAGGGCTGGCGGCCGGCACCGCCCTGGTTAACGCAGAACTCCGCACCGTGCTGCCGCAATGCGGCAGCCAGTGCGGAGGTCTGGCGAGGGCCAAAGGCCAGGTCCTGGGGCTATCCCATGTGGATCGCGCCCAGCAGTACGCCCGAGGCCAGCATGACCAGGGATACCACCAGAGCACGCCACAGCACCTTCTTGTGGTGATCGCCCAGATCCACACGGGAGAGCGAGACCAGCAGCAAGATGGCCGGAACGAGCGGAGACTGCATGTGCACCGGCTGGCCGGTGATCGAAGCACGGGCCATGTCCACGGCGGGCACCCCGAAGTGCGCGCCGGCCTCGGTGAGCACTGGGAGGATGCCGAAGTAGAAGGCGTCATTGCTCATCAGGAAGGTGGCCGGGATGGAGATCAAGCCGGTGATCACTGCCATGAACGGGCCAAGCGAGTCAGGGATGATGGCGACCAGCCACTGGCTCATCGCATCAACCATGCCGGTGCCCGAGAGCACGCCGGTCAGCACGGCCGCGCCGAGAACCATGGACACCACGGCGATGATTTCGCTGGAGTGGCCTGCGATCATCTTCACCTGGTCGGAGACCTTCGGGAAGTTCACGACCAGGGCAATGGCGGTACCGACCATGAAGAGGTAGGACAGCGGCAGAACATCGAGAACCAGCAGCACCATGATGGCTACGGTGAGGACCAGGTTGAAGTAGAACGTCTTTGGACGCAGGGTTTCGCGGTTCGGATCCAGCACGGTGCCATCCATGGTGGCGGCCTCGGTGCCGTCGCCCTTGCGAGCCACAGCTTCCAGCACGGCCAGGTTGCCGCCCTTTGGCGAAGCGCCAGCTGGAGAGGTGCCGCCGGTGGGGGAGGTGATGTTGCCACCGCCCATTTCGGTGCCCCACAGCTCCGGGCGCTCACGCTGCAGTCGGCGGCGTTCGGAAACACCCAGCTGCCATGCGAACAGGCCGATGACGACCAGTGCGATGCCCAGCGAAGGGAGCATTGGAACGAAGACGTCCGCGGCATCAACGTGCAGCGCCGCAGCGGCGCGAGCGGTCGGACCGCCCCAGGGAACGATGTTCAGCGTGCCGTTGGTCAAGCCGGCCACGCAGGTCAGCACCACTGGGCTCATGCCCAGGCGCTGGTAGATCGGCAGCAGGGCTGCGGTGACCACGATGAAGGTGGTGGAGCCGTCGCCATCCAGGGAGATGACCGCGGTGAGCAGCGAGGTTCCCAGCACGACCTTCGCCGGGTCGTTGCCGACCAGTTTCTGGATTCCGGCAACCAGGCGGTCGAAGAGCCCGACATCGATCATGATGCCGAAGTACATGATGGCGAACATCAGCAGGGCTGCTGTGCCGGACATGTCCTTGATGGCGTCCATGATCATGTCGCCCAGTCCGAAGCCTGCGCCGGTGAACAGCCCGAAGATGGTTGGGACGAGAATCAATGCCAGAAGTGGCGTCATGCGTTTGGTCATGATCAGCGCCATAAAGGTAGCGACCATGAGGAATCCGAGTGCAACTAGCATTGCCCCGACCTCCATTTCGGTGAGTGTACGTCGTTGTGTCACCCAAGTACTCCAGGGCACTCATTCAAGGTACGTGGCGAGGCTCACGTTGCGCGCCTTGTGCTGATTATTGAACGCTTAAGTTCTTTGCCATCTTTTTGCTCATTAAAATCGCGTTGTCCGGGCAGTGCGTCTATGCTGGGTGGCATGTTCCGTTCCGGCCCGCGCTCGAGGCATTTCGCATCGCGCATCATGCGCTTGCAGTTCCTCGTCATCGGCATCTTGATCGTGCTGGTCACCGCAGGAACGCTCTATGCCAGCTACGACCGCGTCTATTCCCGGGCCGAAGACACCTCGCTGACCATCGCCCGATCCGTCGCCGTGCTCCCGGAAGTCATCGAGGAAGTCACGCGCTACGCGGCCATCGAAGACCTCGATGAAGAAGAGATCTCCAACGGAAAGCTCCAGCAGCTGGCCAACGCCATTCTGGAACAAGAACAGGCGTACTTCGTGGTGATCACCGAAGACCGGGGGCTGCGGCTGAGCCACCCGAACCCCGCCGAAATCGGCCAGATGGTGTCCACTGATCCGGTAGCCCTGGATGGCATCGAGGCTGTCTCCCGGGAACATGGCACCCTGGGCGAATCGGTCCGCGCGAAGGTCCCGATCCGTGGCGCATCCGGGCAGATCATCGGCGAAGTGTCGGTGGGCGTGACCACCCAATCGCTGACCGGGGCGCTGCTGCAATCGTTCAGCTGGATCGTGCTCTTCGCGCTCTTGGCTGCCGGGCTGGCCACGGTGGCCGGGCGCGTGACCGTGCGCCGGCTCAAGCGCCAGACCCTCGGACTTGAGCCCACCGAAATCGCGCAGCTGGTGCGCGACCAGCAAGCCGTGCTCTATGGCGTCACCGAAGGGGTGATGGGCATTGGCGCGGACCGGCGGATCACCGTGCGGAACAAGGCTGCCCGGCAACTGCTGGGCCTGCCGCACCGCACCGAGCTGCAGGACGTCGTTGGCCGGCATTTTGAATCCGCGGGACTCGACCAGCGACTGGTCAAGGCCATCAAGGAACACGATCCGGCCCCGGTGCGCTTGGAAGCGAACGGGAATTCGCTGATTGCGCGAGTGAATGAAGTGAACCGCGACGGGCTTGATCTGGGGCAGGTGGTCCTGCTCCACGACGTCACCACCATCGAGGCGCTGGGCACCAAGCTGGATGCCGTCCAGGATATGGCAGATGCCCTGCGTGCCCAGCGCCACGAGTTCGCCAACCGCATGCACGCGGTCCTTGGCCTGATAGACCTGGGCAAGATCGAGCAGGCCGAAGCCTATTTGCGCGAGGTCATGGAAACCGGGCCGAAGATTGCGCAGGTGCCCGGGCTGGAAGCGATCCAGGACGCCTACCTTTCAGCGTTCATCTCGGCCAAGGCGGTCCGTGCCCATGAGCAGGGCATCGAATTGCGGGTATCGAGCCAGTCGATGCTCTTCGGGCAGATCGCCTCGGCCCACGATGCCCAGGACGCCACCGCGGTGCTCGGCAATCTCCTGGACAACGCCTTTACCGCCGCACTGAGGGGCGAGGGCAAACCCTGGGTGGAAATAGACTTGCTCTCCGAAGCGACCACCCTGCACCTGGCGGTGGCGGATTCCGGCCCAGGGATCACCACCAGCGAAGACATTTTCGCGCGGGATGTCAGCACCGGGTCCCATCTGGGCCATGAGCACGGCCGGGGAGTGGGATTGCCGCTGATCAAGCGGCTGGCGCAGGCACGCAGCGGAGATGTCTGGATTGCCGATCCGGGCACCGGCGGCGATGGCGCAGTTTTTGCCGCCCGGCTGCCAGCGGTGCTGGTTGAACCAACTGCACTCGAGAACAACGAGATCGAAGGAGCAAAGCCGTGAGCGAGACCGCTACCGGAAACTACCAGGTCATGATCGTCGACGATGACTTCCGTGTTGGCGCCCTCCATGCAGAGATGGTCAATTCCATTCCGGGGTTCCAGGCTTTGGAACCTGTCCAGGATCCCCGCATGGTGCCCAAGCTCGTGAGCACGCTCAAGCCCGACTTGCTGCTCCTGGACCTGTATTTGCCGCACGTCAGCGGCATTGAGCTGCTGCGTGAATTGGATGTGGATGCCATCATGATCTCGGCGGCCACCGAGCCGAAGAATATCGCCAAGGCCATCCGTCACGGGGCGCTGGCTTTTATCATCAAGCCTTTTGACGCCAAGACGCTTAGCGCAAAGCTCAAGGGCTGGGCGCGGTATCGGCGGCAGCTGACCGGGATGACGGAGTTCAACCAGCAGGGAGTCGATCGGCTCTTCCGGGCGCTGCAAGGTGGCGAGGAAGCGGCTCCGGCGGTCGGTGCCGCTCCTACCGAGCAGGCAGTGCTCAGCTGTGTCAAGGAAGCTGCGGAACCGATGAGCGTGGCCGAGGTGGCAGAAGCCGTGGGCGTCGCCCGGGCCACGGCCCAGCGTTATCTGGCGGCGCTGGTGGCCAACGAATCATTGGAACTCCAGCTGGGCTATGGCACCCGGGGACGCCCGGAGCACCGTTACGTCGCACGCTAGAAACCCCTGGCAGGTGGCATCCCCGATGCGCCGATAGAAGATGATTTTTCCTCGTCAGGATCTATTCCGTAACCGGCATATATGCGATGCTCGTAGCCGGAACCGTAGTTCCACTTGGTGCTCCAGGCGGCGATGGCAAGATCAGCCCACCGGTCTGCAACACCCAATTTACCCAGATCGACATGGGCGAAGAAGCCGCCGTTCGCATCCAGTTGCGTATTGGGCAGGCAAGCATCGCCGTGGCACACCACAGCATCAATCGGCGGAGCATCGGCGAGCAAAGCGGATTGCTGGCCGATGGGAAGGGAAGCGATGCGGGAGAAAAGGTCCCAGCTGAACGGGCCTGAGCCTGCCGACAGCAAATCTTGCAGCTGCCTCTCTCCCTGGCCGACGGTATGGGCTGAACGCTCCGGGTCGTTCTTGCCCTGATCGCTCACAGCGCTGAATCCCGGCAAAGCCGCGGTGAGCTGCAGCTGGCCTTCAGGATACTGCTGGAAGGACAGCACCTCGGGGAGGAGGATGTAGCTTCCGACCCACCACAGGCGTTGGGCCTCGGATCGTAGATCGATCTCCGGGTGGATTATCGGGCCCGGCGGCCATTTGGCCTAGCGGCTGTCCGGTCCGTGCCCAATTCGGTAAGTGGCTCCGCCCAGAGCGTTGAGCCACACGCCCTCGATGGCTTCGGTGACGGCCGCTAAGCGCACCGCTTCCGGGATCGGGAAGCCGGCGGGAGGCGGGCCGGAGATGACTCGTTCATCGCTCATTGAACCAGCATGCCAGCAGCTAGGTGGATTGCCGGGCAACCGAGTCCGCCAGGTTTTTCTTCATGTTCATCTCGGTGCCATAAGCTGGCTAAGCTCAGGCACCACAGTGGGAGACATGACTAGTATTTCGCGTCGAAACCTGCTCACCGGCGCCTTGGGCGCCGGAGCCCTCGGCCTTGTTGGCCCGACCGGTGCCGCTTTGGCCTCCAGCAGCCCACGCCTGGTCCGCTCACGCTTGGGACTGACCAGCGGCTTCTCCATGGGAGATGTCTCCACCAACAGCGCGGTGCTCTGGGCCCGCAGTTCGGGCGAAGGCCGAGTGCGCGCGCAACTACGCGCGGTGGATGAAGCCGGCCAGATCATCCGCGGGCGAGGATCCTTCGTCCGCACCCTGCGCGGTGCCCAAGCCACCGAGGCGAGTGACTTCACCGCCAAAATCAGCGCTGCCCACCTGCCAGCGGGGACACGCTTCTCGGTGAGCATCGGCTTCGAGGATGAGAACGGAATCGTTGGCGAAAGCCAGCAGGGCTGGTTCAGCACTGCGCCTTCGGGAACCGGGCGACGTAACCATGAGGCTGACCGAGCGCAAAGTTTTGTCTGGTCCGGAGATACGGCCGGCCAGGGCTGGGGCATCAATGAGGAGATCGGCGGCATGCGCGCCTACGCCGCGATGCACGCCACCATGCCCGACTTCTTTGTGCACAGCGGCGACACGATCTACGCCGACGGCCCGATCCTTGCCGAGGTCGAAGAAGCGGATGGCCAGATCTGGCGCAACCTGGTGACCGAGGAAGTCGCCAAGGTCGCCGAGACCCTGGACGAGTACCGCGGACGCCACCGCTACAACATGATGGACGCCAACGTCCGCGCCATGTACGCCGAGGTTCCGGTCATTGCCCAATGGGATGACCACGAAACCCACAACAACTGGTGGCCGGGCGAGACCATCACCGATGAGCGCTACACCGTGCGCGACATCAATACCCTCGCGGCCCGTGGCCGCCAGGCCTGGCAAGAATACCAGCCGATCGCTGACCCGCGGGCCATGAGCGGCGGCACCGGATTCGAAGCAGCTCGAATCTACCGCAAGATTTCCCGGGGACCAGCCTTGGATCTTTTCGCTTTGGATATGCGTACCTACAAGTCCGAAAACACCGACGGCAAGGAAAGCAAGGAAACCGCGATCCTCGGCAAAGAGCAGCTGAACTGGCTGGTCGACGGGCTGAGCGCCTCGAAGGCCACCTGGAAGGTCATCCTCAACGACCTGCCTTTGGGCATCATCGTGCCCGATGGCAAGGCGCAGGAATCCATTGCCAATGCAGATCACGGTGCGCCGCTGGGCCGCGAACTGGAACTGGCACGGCTGCTCAAGGCCATCAAGGACAAGGGAATCAAGAACGTCGTCTTCCTGACTGCTGATGTGCACTACTGCGCCGCCCACCACTACTCGCCAGAACGAGCCGCTTTCAGCGACTTCAACGAGTTCTGGGAATTCGTGGCGGGCCCGGTCAATGCTGGATCATTTGGCCCGAACCAGATGGACGGGACCTTCGGGCCGCGGGTGGATTTTGCCTTGGCCGGTACCGTCGCCAATCAGTCGCCGCGTGATGGCAAGAGCCAGTTCTTCGGACATGTGGATCTTGATGAGCAGGATATGTTCACCGTCAGCCTGCGCAACGGGCTGGGCGAAACGGTCTATTCCAAGACCCTGGAGCCGGTGAAATAAGCCGATAGCGACAGGTTAAAGGAGCAGGCCTGCGGCGCTGGATAATCCAGCGCCGCAGGCCTGCTCTCTAGTGGAGCGTGGTCTTAGCGGCCGGTGCCGCCGTAGACGGTGGCTTCCACATCGGTGTCCAAATCGAACGCGGTGTGGATGGCGCGAACCGCGTCGTTGAGCTTGTCCGCATCGGTGACCACGGAGATGCGGATCTCGGAGGTGGAGATCATATCCACGTTCACTCCAGCGTTGTGCAGGGCCTCGAAGAAGGTGAAGGAAACGCCCGGGTTCGAGCGCATGCCCGCGCCGATCAGCGACAGCTTGCCGACCTCGTCGTTGTGCTCGATGTCCTCGAAGCCGATCTCGCCTTTGGCGGTGTTCAATGCGCCAAGCACGTTCTTGGTCTCGGTCATCGGCAGGGTGAAGGAGATGTCGGTTTTGCCCGAGCCATGGGTCGAAATGTTCTGGACGATCATGTCGATATTTGCCTGGGCCGCGGCGATCACGCCGAAGATCTGGGCTGCCTTGCCAGGGATGTCAGGCACGCCGATGACGGTGACCTTGGCTTCGGAGTGGTCGTGGGCGACACCTGAGATGATTGGCTGTTCCAAGGGTTCTCCCTCTTGAATCGTGATTTTGTCGTCGGGGTTCGGGAGCACCCAGGTGCCCTCGTGAGTGCTGAATGAAGAGCGCACATGCAATGGCACGCCAAAGCGTCGAGCGTATTCCACGCAACGCAGGTGCAGGATCTTGGATCCGCTGGCGGCCATCTCCAGCATTTCTTCGCTGGTGATTTTCTCGATCTTTTTCGCCGAAGCGACAACGCGCGGGTCGGCGGTATAGACGCCGTCCACATCGGTGTAGATTTCGCAGACATCGGCGCCCAAAGCGGCAGCCAAAGCCACTGCGGTGGTGTCCGAGCCGCCACGTCCCATGGTGGTGATGTTGTTCGATTCCTTGCTCATGCCCTGGAAGCCGGCAACGATCGCGATGAAGCCGCGGTCGATGGCGCGACGGACACGCTGGGGGGAAACCTCCATGATGCGTGCTTTTCCGTGAGTGGAGTCGGTGATCAGGCCAGCCTGCGATCCGGTGAAGGAAGCAGCCTGTTCGCCGAACTGGTCAATGGCCATGGCCAGCAGGGACATGGAAATGCGTTCGCCCGCGGAGAGCAGCATGTCCATTTCGCGTGCCGGCGCATCGTCGGTGAGCTGGCCTGCCAGATCCAGCAGGTCATCGGTGGTGTCGCCCATCGCAGAGACAACTACAACAACGTCGTGTCCCTGGGACTTGGTGTCAATAATTCGACGCGCCACACGCTTGATGCCTTCGGCATCTGAAACTGACGAACCGCCAAATTTTTGAACAATTAGGCCCATGGGCACTCACTCCACCTGTTGAAAGCTGTGACTCGTTATTGGCGCAAGGCACAATACGAGGCATCTACCAAATAAATATTGTGACAGCTACTGGGCAACTTCTCCTACTTGTGGCGGTAAACATTGGTCATATTGCCTAGGAAGATTAGTGGCTGTTGTTGAAAAGCGCGGGCTATTGCTTGAATTCAGCCAATATTTGTCGCCAAAAGCTCTTCCATTCAGACACCTGATCAGGTGTTTCAGCCTTAGTAATGTTAATGGCAACGGAGGATTTGTCGCCCTTAAGCCCAATGTCCACTTGGGCCTTGGTGCCATCGCTGAAGCTGGCTCGCCAGTAGCGCCAGCGCTCGGAGCCGCTGGTGCGCGCTGGCTCGGCCAGCCTTTGGCCATTGAACATTTCCATGCTGTCCACTTGTTCCTCCCAGCGCGCCAAGGCCGCATCCAGATCGGCGGCAACGGTAGCGCTGACCGATCCTTGGAAGGTTCCGTCTTGGGCCTGGCCGGGAAGGCGGCGGCCAATTTGCTGCTCGTAGGCGACGGCCACCGCTTGCGCCCACCACCCGGGGTTCTCCACGGCTTGTGGCATGAGGGAGTAAGCGAGTTCAGCGATTTCCTTATGCGTCATTTCGCCGGCCTTGGCTTCGTCGAGCTGGGCGCCCCAGGTCGGCCAAGGTACTGAGGTGGCATTGGCGATGGCTGAGGTGTTGCTGTTCTTGATTCCCATAAGTGAATTCTAGGCATCTCGGGCATCAGAAGGGCGGAAAAGGCCGGGCGTCACGGTTTTCCGTGATGCCCGGCCTGTCGCACCGATCTATTGATGGAGGCTAGATCGCCTGGATTTCCAGATTCAGCCGGCCCAGCAGTTCCACCAGCGTGTCCAGATCATCGTCAGCCCAGTTGCTCATGCGTGAACGAAGCTCGTGGCGCCACTCTTCGAAACCGCTGTGCCACCGTTCCTTGGCGTATTCGGTGGGCAGCAAGTCCGAAGCCCTGCGGTCTTCCGCGTTGACTTCGCGAACCACCAGATCAAGCTGTTCGAGCTTGGAGATCATGCGGGAGAGCGTGGCCTTGTCGACCAGCAGCTTCTCGCAAATTTCTGATTGGGTGATCCGGCCGTTGCGCAAGATGAGCCCGAGAACCGGCAAGTAGCCTGGCGTCAACTGTCCGTTGAGCCGATGGGCGAGCTCGCGCTTGAATCGTGCGGTGACCGCAATCAGCGAAAACAGTTCCTGTTCTGCCAATGAATAGCGGTCTGCGCGATCCTTGGCGCAGTGTGAAGCATCCGCACTGGTGGTATCCACTGGGGTGCTCCTATTTGCCGGTCGACTTCGTCGATGCTCCCGGAGCCTGGTTGCTGGCGGCAACCTGCTCCTGGATTTGAGCGTCGGCATTCTCATTGCCGGCAGCCAAGCCGTTGGCGCCCAGAGCAGCTTCTGCGTCGACTTCCTGCATGCGCTCGGAAGCGGTTTGAGTGGTCAGCGACTGGTTGGGGATCAAGCAGACGGCGATCACGACAATCAGCGACAGCGGAGCGGCGAAGGTGAACAGCGATGGCACTGCGTCACCGTAGATCGATTCGAAGATGACGCGCACTGGCTCAGGCAGGGTGGAGATGGTTGGCAGGTTGCCCGAGGACAGCACCTGTGCGACTTCCTGGCCCTTCGCTCCCAGCGATCCGATGGCCTGCATCAGATCCGCCTGGCGGTCGGCAATCATATTCGGAATGGTGGCCGCCAGGATGGCGCCCAGTCCGGCGGTGCCGGCGGTGCCGCCCAGGGTGCGGAAGAAGTTGACCGAGGAGGACGCGACGCCCAGTTCCTTGATGTCAACGGAGTTCTGCACGACCAGCACCATGTTCTGCATGACCAGGCCCATGCCGGCGCCCAGGATGAACATGAATGAGGCAACCAGCGCGTAGTTGGTGTTGTAGTGGATGGTTCCCAGCAGGAACAGGCCGAGAACGATCAATACGGAACCGAGGACCACCAGCGGCTTCCACTTTCCGGTGCGGGAAATGATCTGGCCGCCGATGGTGGAGATGACCAGCAGCCCTCCCATCAGCGGGAAGGTCATGAGCCCGGCCATGGTGGCCGAAGCGCCACGGGCCATGATCATGTACTGGCTGAGGAAGACCGAAGTGCCGAACATCGACACGCCAACTGCCAGCGAAGCGATCACCGCGAAGGTGAAGGTGCGGTTCTTGAACAGCGACATGCTCAGCAGTGGTTCGGAGGACTTGATTTCCACCAGGATGAAAGCGGCGAGCAGGACTGCCGCGCCGACGACCATCAGCAGGCTGGTGGTGGAAGCCCATTCGAATTCGGAGCCACCCAGCGACATCCAGATCAGCAGCAGCGAGACGCCGCCGGAGAGCAGGAGGATGCCCCAGTAGTCGATCTTGACCTTGCGCTTGGCGATGGCTGGAAGGTGCAGGGTGCGCTGGATCAGCGCGACAGCGGCGATGGCGAAAGGCAGGGCGATGAAGAAGTTCCAGCGCCAGTTGATGGTGTCGGTGACGAATCCGCCGATCAGCGGTCCGCCCACGGTGCCAATGGCCATGACAGCGCCAAACAGGCCCATGTACTTGCCGCGCTCGCGGGGCGAGAGGAAGTCGGCCATGACGATCTGCGCCAAGGCGCCGACGCCACCGCCGGCCAGGCCCTGGATGACGCGCATGGCGATCAGGAAGCTGGTGCTCTGCGAGAAACCGGCTGCAGCGGATGCCAGGACGAAGATCGCCAGCGAGATCTGCAGCAGCAGCTTGCGGTTGCCGAGGTCGGCGAGCTTGCCCCAGATCGGAGTCGAGATGGTGGTTGCCAGCAGAGTGGCGGTGACTACCCAGGTGTAGGAGGTCTGGCTGCCGTTGAGGTCGGAGACGATCACTGGCAGGGAACTGGATACGACGGTGTTGGCCAAGATCGAGACGAACATGCCCATGAGGATGCCGGTAAGGGCGGTGAGGATTTCACGGTGCGTCATCTTGGGCTTGGCGACCGGTGCGATTGCGGTCATTGAAGCTCCAAAAAATTATAGGGTCAGGCTAGGAGGGCCCGATTGGTTGATTGTTATCAACCATACGGCGATGGTTGACGACTATCAACTAAGGTGTTCCATCGCACACCGATGCATTAACCAAGGAACCCCGCACCTTCCTGCCAAAAGGAAAATGCGGGATTCACCCAGGAACTGCTTATCGGCTGCGGTGGTTATCCATCTCGGGAACCACTGGATGCGACGGGCTGTCGGTCTCGTCTTTGGGGGTCTTCTCGGGGTCAACGGCCCGGAAGAGCTTTGGCGCAGTGTTCGAAGCCTGATCCGCCGGAGCGTCTTGCTTCTGCGGCGCGGCGGAATCATCGGAAGCAGGCGCCGGGCGACGCGCGTTCGACGCGCTGGAACCGGCAGTGCGGCGGCCCTCGAAGGCGCGAGCCAGCGTCACCTCGTCGGCGTATTCCAGATCGCCGCCGACCGGCAGGCCCGAGGCCAAGCGGGTAATCCGGATGCCCAGGGGAGCGAGCGCGCGCACCAGGTAAACGGCCGTAGCTTCGCCCTCGAGATTCGGGTCCGTTGCTAGGATCAATTCGGTAATGGATTCATCGGCAAGGCGCGTGACCAGTTCGCGGATGTGCAGCTGCTCCGGGCCGATGCCGGCCAACGGATTGATCGAGCCGCCGAGCACGTGGTACTTGCCGCCGAAGGCGCGGGTGCGCTCGATGGCCATGACATCTTTGGATTCCTCGACGATGCAGATCTTGGTTCCGTCGCGGCGCCCATCGCGGCAGATCGCGCAGATCTCCTGCTCCGAGATGTTGAAGCAGATCTCGCAGAACTTGACCTTCTCCTTGACCAGCTGGATGGACGCGGCCAGGCGCGTCATATCCTCGGCGTCGGCGTCAAGAATGTGGAAAGCGATGCGCTGAGCCGACTTCGGGCCGATGCCAGGCAAGCGACCGAGCTCGTCGATCAATTCCTGTACAGCACCTTCGTACACGTGCGCCTTCTTTCTGCGTTGCTGGAAACCTGTGGAAATCTTCCGTGTTACACCCTAGTGTCTCACCCCGACAGCATGCCGTGGTGTGAGCTACAGGCTGCGTTTGATCTCCACGACATTGCCGTTCACATCCCGCTGTTCAATCACCATGCCACCGAGCAGGCGTTCCACTGCGGGCACGCCGATGAGCGCTGAATCCTCGACCTCGATGTCGTCATCGCTCGGGACGAACTCCTCAGGTTCCTGGTGCTGTACGGGGCTTGCCGAAGCGGAAGGGCCGCCCCAGCCGCCGGCGGCCTGGGGTGGCGCCGGTGCGCTCGGAGAGCTCTTGGCCTGGTTCATCAGCTGCTGATAGCGGCTCATGCGCTGGCCGGCTGCTGGTGCAGCCGGCTCGCTTGCGGCGGCCTGCTCCTGCTGAGGCGCACCCCAGCCAGGGGCGGCTTCCGGGGCCGGCTCGGGCCTGGGTGGTGCCGGCTGGACTGGAGCTTCAGTCCGGGCCGTGGCCTGGACCTGCCGCTGTGACGCGGCGGGTGCAGGAGCTTGCGCTGCTGGCGCAACCACCGGTGCCGAAGCAGCCGGAAGTTGCGAGGCTGCCGGTTTGTGGACCTGCGGCGCCGGTTCCGCGGTGTCGCGCACGGCCAGGTTCTGGAACGAATCCGTGGTGCTCTGCGGGTGCAAGGGGGTGCTCGAAACCGGCCGCGGAATATTCGGCGTACCGACTTCCGCCTGGCGAGCGCTGAGCCCTGCGGTCATGCGAGGCTTCGGCGCTACCGGAGGGCCGCCAAAACTGCGTGGCGCGCTGGGCTGGCGTGGCTCGGGAGACGAAGCGGCCTGGGCCGCCTGATCTGGCCGCTCGATAGTCTCGTGAGGCTGAGCTGATTCGGGCTGGCGCTGCGGCTCGCGCTGCGCTGCCGGTTCCGGGGAATAGTACGGGTCATCCGGGAACGGAGGTTCATCCATGAACGGCTCGTCATAGGGCGGCGGCACATCATCGTAGGAGCTGACGTATCCATCGGTGGCACGCGGCTGCGGCGTCGCCGGAGGCGATGCCGCAGGCGAAGAAGCCGGGGATGAAGGACTGGCAGTTGGTGCCGGGGCGGCAGCTTGCGCGCGCGCGGCACGCGCAGCTACCCCAGCAGAAGTTACAGGCTTAGTGAACTTGGTTGGTGCTGGGGTTTGCGCCGGAAGTGGCCGGCGCTCACCTTTTGGGGAACCACCGCCAGCCGGGTTGGATCCGCCTTCGGTGAGCACTATTTCTATGGGTGACCCGGCGAATTGCGAAACAACCCCGGTCAAGGTGTTCATCAAATCCGGACGATTGCGCAGGTTCACGATGGGCCCGGTATTGCTGAAAGCCAAGGTGAGCGTGCGGCCATCAAAGCCGGCCACGGATCCGTAGGTTGCCACCATCGAGTGCAGCACGCGGGAATTGCCCTGCAGCTGCTCCAGGATCATCGGCCATGCCTGCTGGAACTTCTGGACCGGGGAACCGGCGCCGGGCTGCTGCGACGGCTGTGCAGGTCGAGTTTGCTGCTGCTGCTGTTGCGCTTGTTCGCGAGCGGCGCGTTCCTGGGCTTCGCGTTCGGCTTGTTCACGTGCGGCGCGTTCTTGCGCTTCGCGCTGTGCTTGCTCTTGCTGAGCCTGTGCCTGTTGTGCTGCCTGGCGCTGGGCATCGAGCTCTGCCTGATCAGGCTGCTGAGCTGGAGCTGCCGCCGGGGCAGGAGTCTGGGCAGGCGACTGCTGCTGAGGGGCACGGGCAGCCGGTTGCTGGGCGCGGGATTCTGCAGCCTTGCGAGCGAATTCGGCCATGGCCGGGTTCTGCTTCACATCATCGATGGAGACCCCGGTGCCGAAGGACAGGTCCTCGCCGCTGGAGGGGTCTGGAACCAAGCTGAATGGTGCAACACCCTCAGGGCGCGCGGCAGGAACACTTGGACCAGGCTGCACCTCGGTGGTCACCGAATAGCTATCATCCTTCGGCCCCCACGTTGCACCCCAATCGGCAGCTTCTCCGGTATTCAGCGAGGATTGCGCATCGGGATCCAACGGGGCGTTGGGATCATCATTGGCAAATTGTGGCTGGTCATCGGCCTCGGTCTGAGGTGCCTGCTGACGCTGTTCAGGCTGCTGAGCCTGAACAGGTTCTTCCTGGACCGGCCGCGACTGAACTGGCTGAGGCTGAACTGGCTGAGGCTGAACCGGTTGGGCAGGCTCTTCGACCTGAGCCGGGGCTTCTGGCTGTTCAACCGGTGCCTGCACCTGTGGTGCAGGCATGCCCTCACGGCGGGCCTTGGCCGCAGCCAAGGCTTCACGCACCGCGGCAGCACCCTGGCGGGCAGCACCGGGATTCGGCGCAGCGCCGAGCGAAGCCGAGGAGCCATCTGCTTGCTCCTCATCAAGGGCAGGAAGCTCCCCGCCGGTCATCGCATGGCGTTCGAGTCGATCCAAACGAGCAGCAAAGGAAGAGATCGAGTTTTCGGAACCCGGGAGCATCAAACGGGCTGCGAGCAGCTCCAAATGCAAACGCGGAGAGGTCGCGCCGGTCATCTCGCTCAGCGCCTTATTGGTGACATCAGCCCAGCGTGATAGCTCGCCCGCGCCGACCAAGCCGGCCTGCAAGCGCAGGGCCTCCAGCTGGTCTACGGGCACGCCACGCAGGATCTTTTCCAGGCCTTCTGGCATCGCCTTGGCGATGATCAGGTCGCGGAAGCGCTCAAGGATGTCTTCGACAAAGCGCCGCGGATCCAAACCGGTCTGGATAATGCGGTCAATGGCGCCAAAGAGCCCAGCACCGTCAGCCTCGTGAAGGGACAGCGTCACCTCATCCAAAAGGGTCGAATGGGTGTAGCCCAGCAACGCAATGGCAGTCTCATAATCAAGCGTTCCCTCACGGGCACCAGCCATCAGCTGGTCGAGAACCGAGAGGGTATCTCGGACCGAACCGCCACCAGCGCGGATCACCAGCGGAAGCACGCCCTCGGCTACCGCAACGTTTTCGCGTTCGCACAAAACCTGCAGGTAGGCCAGCAAGGCTTCCGGCGGAACCAGGCGGAATGGGTAGTGATGGGTACGGGAACGAATGGTCCCGATAACCTTCTCGGGTTCCGTCGTCGCGAAGATGAACTTGATATGCGCCGGCGGCTCTTCAACGATCTTCAGCAGGGCATTGAAGCCAGCCGCGGTGACCATATGGGCCTCATCGATGATGAAGATCTTGTAGCGGTCACGGGTCGGAGCGAAGGTCGCCCGCTCGCGCAGGTCGCGGGCATCATCCACGCCACCGTGGCTGGCCGCGTCGATTTCGATGACATCCAGCGAGCCGGGGCCGCCATTGGCCAGCTCAACACAGCTCGGGCAAGTGCCACAGGGAACCGGCGTCGGACCCTGTTCGCAGTTCAGGCAACGAGCAAGGATTCGTGCGGAGGTCGTCTTGCCGCAACCGCGCGGACCGGAGAAGAGGTACGCGTGATTAACACGGTTTTTCTCCAGAGCCGTCATCAGGGGAGCAGTGACGTGCTCTTGTCCGATGACGTCGGCAAACGTATCGGGACGATACCTGCGATATAGCGCTGTACTCACACCGGTTCCCTATCGGTTGCGTGATGCGCGGGGCATCAGCTGTTGGACGATATTCTCTGGTTCAACGATCCACGGTTCACGCGGCAGGTTCACCGGATCGAAAGCTTCTAGGGCTGCCTGCAAACTTGTGCTGGGCAAGCCCAATGACTCTAGCAAAATCGCCACCACATCGGCTGGATGTACTCCGTGTTCGGTGATCTCTTCGAGTGTTACTGCTCCATCTCGCTTGGCCAGTCGCTGGCCCTTGGCATTCAACGCCAGTGGCACATGGGCGTACTCCGTCACGTCGTAGCCCAACAGCGTTGCAAGATACCCTTGGCGCGGGGCAGAGGTAAGCAGATCATCTGCGCGCACCACTTGATCGATTCCGCTCAGCGCGTCATCGACAACCACCGCCAAATTGTAGGCGGGGGCACCGTCATTGCGGACGAGGACAAAATCATCCACGACGCCCGTGTAATCGCCAGCCAACTGGTCGTGAATCGAGAATTCGGTGACCTCGGCGCGCAAGCGCAGGGCGGCTGGACGCTCCTTTGCCTTGGCCTCGCGTTCAGCGGCGCTCAGATCCCGGCAGGTTCCCGGGTACGCGCCGGGGGCTGCGTGCGGTGCGCTGGCGGCTTCGGCGATGTCCTTGCGCGAGCAGAAGCAAGGGAAGAGAAGATCCTGTTTTTTGAGCTGTTCTACGGCGTCAAAGTAAATCGGCAGACGTTCGGATTGACGCAAGAGCGGGCCGTCGAAAGCCAGTCCCAGGGACTCCAGCTCGGCGATCTGGGTGGCCTCGGCTCCGGAACGGACTCGGTCAAGATCTTCGATCCGCAACAAGAAGTCGCGGTGCGTGGAACGGGCAAAAAGCCATGCGAGGATTGCCGTGCGCAAATTGCCAAGGTGGAGTGGCCCGGAAGGGCTAGGGGCGAAACGGCCAGCGCCCACGTGGACTCCATTCGGCTTGCGTGAAAAAGTAAAGACCCCTCATGCACCTGCCAGAGCCCATCTACCCTTGCTACCTTCCGGTCCTGGGGGAGTTCAACAGGATGACACCACACGAGGGGTCACCGAAAATACTACCCGAGGGTGGTGCTTGGATAAAAATCGGAGGGCGTGCGCTTGCTCTCAACCGGTGTCTTCGTCCGTTGATTCGAACCATCCCAGAACCTTGCGCACCCGTTCGTTGAGCTGGACTGTAGGAAGCATCGGCGTCTGCTCCCTCTCGAAGTCGAAATTCTGCACGTTCGTGACACTTCCGGGAAGTTCGATGCATACCACCCCGTGAGGCGAACGCCAGTTCACTGACCCATCAGGAAGATAAGTGGCCTGCCACCCCAAGACATGCTTGAACATCTGATGCCGCTTGCACAGCAAGTGCGTGTTGGTGCGCGAAGTATGTCCCCCGCTGGCCCAGGCCTCGATATGGTCGATCTCCGAAGTTTCAGCCGGACGATTGCATCCGGGGAAGCGACAGTAGATATCCCGACTGCGCAGCAGATCGCGCAGTGCCTTGGACGGACGGTACTTCTCACGGCCGACATCAATCACGGCGCCGGACCATGGATCCGTGAGTACCTTCATGAAGGACGGGGCATCTTTGGCAATGCGTAGCGCCGTCCCGATGGGAATGGGGCCGTAGCCTTCCAGATCGGCCAAGGCTCGCCGGGGGTCGGCCAGCATTTCAAGGGCAGGAATGGTCACCGCGACCCGTGCCTTCAAGGGGGTACCGCCTCCGGCCGGCCAGCCGTCGAGCAGCGCATCGCAGATGATGTCCAAGCGGCGTTGCTGCTCGGTGCGTTCATCGTCAGGATCGTTGTGCTGTGCCGCATGCCAGTTCACGGTGTTGATGATGCTCAGGGTGTTCTCGGCCGGCATATACAGCTGGATGACCGACATGCCATTGGGTTCATTCCAATAGGTCACCTTGCGGTCCTCGGCGCTCTTCTTGTGGCGTTCTTCGATGGGGTGGGGATGAAGGCGCTCGTGGATCTTTCTCGCGCGGTGGGCAACAGCCGAGTCGGTGGCCGTACGGGCAATGGGCAACAGGGTTTGCTGCATATGCTGGATGTCTTCCGGTTCAAGGTCCTGGGACTGCTTGACGATTTCTTGCGCTGTCCTGGTGGTGATCTCGCCCCGGCTTAGCTCTTCCAGGGTCTCCGGGCAAAGGTGGCGCAGGCCTTCTGCGATAAATAAGCGGTCGCGTACATTGGCCTCGGTGGACCGCAAGGCCATGGCGGCTTCCGCGACAAACGATGAACGAATGACTGTCTCTTCCGAAGGATTGATGCCGTAGTACTGCGATGACTGGTCCTGGAGCGCATCAATCGGTGCTTCAATGAGCGGGTCCTGCGCCCCTTGGGCGCTGGAGGCTTTCACCGCGTGCTCGTATGAATCTGCAAGCACTGCCGCTTCTGCGGCATCCAGCATGCTCCGGAGCCGGGTTATGACTTTGAGGGTTTCCAGGCCTTGGTCCGCTGTTGATGCCGGCGGCAGCTCGTAGAGCTTGCGCGCTGTGGCAGCAACCTGCGCGAACAGATTGTCTTGATCCAGTTTCGCTGCCCATAGCCCGAAATCTCCGGGCGTAGTGCGTTGCCCGGGTGGACCGATATGCAGGCGGCGAGGATCATCGCTGCTGTGAAATACCTCTCTTTTGCTCATATATAGCAGTATTCGCGCTTCTGGGCGGGGTAGATCGGGGAGGTGGCGAGGTGGGTATAACCTCTAAAAACGCCTAGATTCAGGGAAGAACGGCTTCGGTGACGGCATGGGAAACGGCGGGAGAACACTCGATTCGTGATTGAGCGAGAATTTAGATATGCTGGATCCTGCTCCTCGGAGCAAACTGAGGAGGATTCGCCTAGCGGCCTATGGCGCACGCCTGGAACGCGTGTTGGGTTAACGCCCTCAGGGGTTCAAATCCCCTATCCTCCGCCATTTTTAATGTCCCGGGACATCGGTAAAACGATGACTCGGGACATTATTTTTTTGCCTTCTGACAACGAGAGATTATTTCCCGGTATGATCCGAACCAACTGACGATCAATCTTTCGACGAGGCAAGATCATGGCAAGTGTATTGAGCGAGATTTCCGTGGACTGCGCGAACCCGATGCTTCTGGCACGCTTCTGGTGCGAAGTGCTGGACTTTGAAGTTCGTGAAGAGGAAGCCGGATTGGTCACCATCGGTGCTTCCGATGGGAACAGCGGGGCCATCCTAATGACCTTCGCCCAGGTTCCTGAACCGAAATCAATCAAGAACAGGCTTCACCTCGATGTGCGGCCGAAGGACGCAGACCAGCAGCAAGAAGTCGATCGCCTGCTGTCTCTTGGCGCCTCGTACGCGGACGTTGGCCAGGATGAGGACGCGAGCTGGGTAGTGCTCGCCGATCCGGAAGGCAATGAGTTCTGCGTCCTCTCCGGCAACAGCTAAAGCTGCAACCGACAAAAAGACCTGCCGGCTTCAACCCGAAATTAATCTCGGACTGAAGCCAGCAGGTCTTCGTGTTTTCCTCCCCGGCAGGCGGGAAGGCCGGTGAGCTAGGCGCTCTTCTTGGCCTTGACTACCTCTGGGTAGTGGATGGCAGCGGTCTGCGGGTGGGCACGCAACCAGCCCTTGAGAACATTGGCACCGTAGGAGGCCAACATCGGGTTCTCTGGATCATCGGAGACGCCGCGGGCTTCGGCTGCCAGTTCTGCCGGTAGCTCGACCTTGTCGATGACTGCGTCCAGACGTGGCGAGTAGAAGAACGGTACCGAGTAGCGATCAACCCCGGCAGGTGGTGCGATCACGCGGTGGATGGTGGCCATCAGGTAGCCGTCGGTAGCGACCTCCAGCATTTCGCCGAGGTTCACGACCAGCGCGCCCGGAGTCGGCGGAACTTCGATCCACTCCTCCTGGCCGTATGGCTGGACCTGCAGTCCGCCAACCTGGTCCTGTAGCAGCAGGGTGACGAAGCCGTAGTCGGCGTGCAGGCCAACGCCTTGGTTGCCGGACTCCGGAACAACATCGCCGGAGACGTAATGAACCAGTTTGCCCATCCACGACGGGGTGTTGGCGAACGGCTCATCGAAGTGGTCCTCGGGCAAGCCCAAGCCCACGGCAATGGCTGAAAGCAGCTCATGGCCGGTCTTGTTCATCAGCTCGGCCCACGCCATGGCGCGTTCTTCAAGCTGCGGGAAATCTTCAGGGAACTGGTTAGGGCCCTGCAGGTTCAAATAAGGCTTATCGGCGGGAACGACTGCCAGGGTGTCGCGCTCGGGTCCGTAGTCGATCTGTTCGCGGGCGTCGGCACGGCCGCGGGTGATCTCGGTGCCCATGCGGGTGTAGCCACGGAACTGGGCGCTGTTGCGGTTGTCGAGCTTGATCTTCTGCTCTACTGGCTTGTTGAAGAACTCGGCAATGGTGTCCAACAGCTCTTGGTCTTGGCCTTCTTGTGAGCTGTAGCCAACGATTTGGAAGAATCCAACGCGATGGGCCGCGTCACGAAGTGCAGCAACGAAATTTTCGTTGAAGCTGCCGTCAGCGTTGCGCGAGGTAGAAATGTCGAGGACTGGGATCTCGGTGACTACGTTTTTCATAACCCCAGAGTGCACCTCATGACGGGATTGTTACTAGCCTAAGTTACGCCGGGTTCCTCCACGTTTCTCGCCGTGTAACAATCCTTGCGCAAGGCGAATATGAGGTCCATAATTCCGCTTCTTGCCATCGGCGGGGACTCCGTCTGGAAGATGCGGCCGCTGGATGACATTCTTGGAGGCCGGGGTGTCCCGACGCGTGTACAGCATACGATGCCAATGATCTGCCCGTGCAAGGATTACGCGCCGCACAGGGTTTTTGACATGCCAGTGCCACAGCTGGCCTCACGCGCCCGTAATCTGGACGCCCGATTATTACCGTGGGTTCCATGTTCCGGACGGGCGGAATGCTGTGAAGCTGGCGGCCAGAAACTGGAGGCATGACGAGCGAAACTTATTCAACCGCACACTGCCGCGCACCGAGTAATTCCAGCGATCTGACTACTGGGCGCTTATGCTTGAAGGATGATATTTCGAGCAGTAGGTGACGGACGTCCATACCCAGAACACGGGTTGGTCTCCTCACGCGACTGGAGCGAACTACCTCCGCAGCAGGTGAAGCTGGACCAGCTGGTTACTACCAAGTCCACACTTGACTTGGAAGCGCTGCTTTCGGAAGATTCCACTTTTTACGGTGACTTGTTTCCCCACGTTGTCCGGTTCGGAGGAGTCCTTTATCTGGAAGACGGCGTGCACCGCGCGCTACGATCCGCGCTTCATCATCGCTCCGTAATACATGCGCGGATATTGGATTTAGACGGCGATTCGATAAGCTAATTGCCACGAGGATGACGAGCTGGTTTTCCTCAGCTAGTCGTAGCCACAGGCTACCCGGAGCTAGGTGGGAAGATGCGTGAACGCGAAGACCCGGCCGAATGGCACGGGGCGCATATTGTTGATGAACAAGACTTGAGCTTCAGCTCGGATCAAAAAGCCAAGAGTCGTGCCCGCAGACGCCAAAACGTGGTGTTTGCCGTCATGGCCGTGCTTGTTATGGCTGTCACCGTGGGAGCGCTGCTCATCGCGACCGGAAACTGGAAGCCCGGAGCAGATGCCACGGCCGCGGACACTGCCGAGCCAAGCCCGGTGAAAATCGAGAATGCCAAGTGCCCCGAAGTGGATTTCTCCTATCAGGATCCGCAAAGCTTTAAAATTCGGGTGCTGAACACCACGAATATCGCGGGACTAGCCTCGGACACCGCAAAATCCTTGGAAGAACGCGGCTTCAAGATTTCCTCGTTGACCTCGGGCTGGGATCAGCTGTCGGCAACCACCGGGGCTGTCATTGCCGGTCCAGATGGCTATGCCCAGGCCTTTACCATCCAGCGTCAGGTACCGGGCGCGGTCTTCATCTTCGAGCCGGAAAAATGGGGCACGACAGTAGACCTTGCCCTCGGCGAGAAATATGAGGGCCTGCAAAAGGACCGCAAGCTCGATACTTCCGCCGGCAAGCTGGTGTGCGCGCCGGCGGAGTAATCGCATCAGGTTTCGCAGCTACTGCGTCTTCACGTTCTCCGCGTAGACCTGGGTGAGCGCATTGGCGAAAACGTCGGCCGGCTGCGCGCCGGAGATCCCGTATTTTCCGTCGAGAACGAAGAATGGAACACCACTGATTCCGATCTGCTGGGCCTGCGCGATATCGGCATTGACTTCCTCGGTGTAGGCGCCGGCCTCGAGCTGTGCGCCGAGTTCCGCAACGTCGAGATCCAACGAGCCCGCCAGCTCCAGCAGTGTCTGGACGTTGCCGGTATCCAGCCCCTTTTCAAAGTGCGCGGAGAGCAATAACTCCTTCATCTCGTTGCCTGCTCCGTGCTGCTTGGCGTATTCCAGAACGCGCAGGGCGGTAAAGGAATTGGCCACCTTGAGGTTATCGAAGTCGTATTCCAGGCCTTCCTCGGCCGCCTGCGCGGTGACGTGCTGCAGCATCTGCTGAACCTGCGTCTGATCCAGGCCCTTCATTTTGGAGAGGTACTCGGCTTCGCTGCCGTCGTAATTGTCCGGCAAGGATGGATCCAGCTGGTAGGCATGCCAGTACACGTCGACGTTCTGCGAGTATTCAAACGCTTCGACTCCCTGCTCGAAACGGCGCTTGCCGATGAAGCACCAAGGGCAGGCGATATCGGAGAAGATGTCTACGCGCAGGCGCTTGGAATCAGCAGGCTGTTCGCTAATAATTTCACTCATACTTGAGCTAACAACTTTGTGTTCGAATGCATTCCGCGTACCGGCGGACCTGAAACACGCCAATGGCTGGAACGATCGGGAGCAGGAGGTGAAGTCCGAGAACGCAGAAGTGCAGAAGAAGCGGTCCACGGGGCCAAGAATCTTCGCTGGCGTGGAATCCTCGTTGCCGGAACCATCACCGCCAGGTCCGGATTCGTGGATGGCGTCTTGTTCGTCCGCTTTGGTGGCTATTTCCTGTCGCTCATGTCCGGCAACTCCACGCGTTCCTCGGCCGCCGTGACGCCCTCGCCATTGGTTGCGTTGCGCAGGCCGGAGACCACGTATTTCAGTGCCTCCCTGCTCTTGACCGCGGCTGGGATCGGAAGCATTCAGCCTTACGCCACAGCGCTCCTATTGGCCGCCGAGAGGGGCGTGGCCAACGTGTCCTCTGCGCGTTCTGGCGAAGTGTCCTGGTGGGGACTGACCTATGCGACCGGCACCTTGGTCAAGGCCGGCCAAGCGCTCGCCGGAATGATCCTCGCAGTGCTCGCCGTATCCAACCATGGAAGCAACCGGTTGCTGCGGCTGCGTTGCGCGGTGCTGTGGGCCATGATCATCGCAGGCCCGCGCGGCGGCTTCCTCGCTTGCCTGCAGCTGGGTTTGGGCAGCCTCTGGATCGTGGGAGCGGGAACGCTCCTCTGGGCCACCCCGGCGCTGCTCCAGGAGCAGCACGCACCGGGAACCCATCGAGTAGCTGCCTGCGGATACGACAACGGCGCCCGGTTTTCCCATCGGGAAGCCGGGCGCCGGATCATCAGCCAGGGATCAGCCCTGCACAGAGCCGCTATCCTGCTTGATGGCAGCCGCTGGACGCACCAGCACCTTGTAGAGCACGCCGAGCAAGGCCAGCCAGGCGATGCCGGTGTACAGGGCCACGCGGGTCTCGGCGCTCAGCGCCAGCAGCACCACGACAAAGGCCATGAAGACCAGCGCAGCCCATGCGGCAATGGTTCCACCTGGAACAGCGTATTCGCGGGGCAGCGAGCTATCACGGCCGGCCTTGGCTTCCTGCCGGCGCATGGCCAAGTAGGAGGCCAGGATCATGATCCACACCCATACGGTCGCGAAGGTCGCGATGGAGGCGATGATGGTGAACAGCGCTTCCGGCAGCAGGGCATTGAGCACCACGCCGACCAGCAGCACGATGGCCATGATGACCACGGTCATCCACGGCACGCCATTGCCCGAGACCCGGCCGAAGGACTTCGGCGCGTGGCCGGCCACCGACATCGCGTAGAGCATGCGTCCGGCGCCGAAGGTGTCGGCATTGATCGCCGACACCGCCGCGGTGATCACCACGGCGTTGAGCACGTGGGCTGCCGCCGGCAAGCCGAGGCCATCAAAGATCTGCACGAACGGCGAGGCCGAGCCATCGATCTGGCGCCAGTCGAAGAGCATCATGACCACGGCCAGGGAAGCCACGTAGAACAGCAGGATGCGCCATGGCACGGTGTTGATGGCGGCCGGCACCGAGGTAGTTGGATCGTCGGCCTCGCCCGCGGTGATGCCGATGGTCTCGATGCCGCCGAAGGCGAACATCACCACCGCGAAGGACAGCAGCAGGCCCATGAAGCCATGGGGGAACAGGGTGCCGGCACTCATCAGCGTGGCCACGCCGGTGGCGGTGTCGGTGCCAGGGGCGCTGAAGCCGAAGACGATCAGGGCCGCGCCGCCGGCGATCATCGCGATGATCGCGGTGACCTTCACGATGGCCAGCCAGAATTCGGTTTCGCCGAAGACCTTCACCTTCATCAGGTTGATCGCGGCGATCAGCAGCACCACGGCCAGCACCCAGATCCACTGCGGCACCTGCGGGAACCAGAAGCCCATGTAGATGCCGAAGGCAGTGACATCGGCGATGGCAACAATGGCCATTTCGAAACTGAAGGTCCACCCGGTGACGAAGCCGGAGAAGTTGCCCAGGTAGCGTGACGCGTAATGCGCGAAGGATCCGGAGACCGGATGCTTCACGGCCATCTCGCCCATGGCGCGCATGACGATGAAGACGGCCGCGCCGCCGATCATGTACGCAAACAGGACTGCGGGTCCGGCGGCCTGGATCGCGGAGGACGAGCCGTAGAACAGGCCCGTTCCGATCGCGGAGCCCAGAGCCATGAAGCGGATGTGGCGGGCTGTGAGCCCGCGGGCCAGGGATGCCTTGATATCGGTCACGATAGTATTGCTCGGATCCTGTTCGGGTGCATTCGTTCTTGGGCCTGAAACCGTTGGAAAACAGAAATCAGCCGAGAAAATCCTACGTTGTCACAGGACCCTGATGCGCCGAACGTGGCATAGGTCTACCGTGAGCTTAACCACCAGCAGCTGGCCCGGGCCACCTGCACAGTGCGAGAATGGGCTTATGAAACTAGGATTCGTCCGCCACGGACAGACGCAATGGAATCTCGAAGGCCGGCTGCAGGGCTCCAGCGATATCCCGTTGAATGACACCGGCCGGGTGCAGGCCCGCGAGGCGGTCGAGGTCCTCGGCACCGGCGGATGGGATGTCATCGTTTCCTCCCCGCTCTCCCGTGCCCGCGAGACCGCGCAGATCATTGCCGACGGGCTGGGCCTGGAACTCGGCCCCAGCTATGACCTGCTCATCGAGCGCGACTACGCCCAGGGCGAGGGCATGATCGAAGCCGAAGCGCTGGCCCAGTGGCCGGATAAGAATGGCGGCGGCATCGAGCCGCTGGACTCCGTGGTGGATCGCGGACTGCACGCCATCGAGCAGATCGCCGCCGACTACCCGGGCAAGAACGTCGCGATCATCTGCCATGGCACGATCATCCGCTACACGCTCTCGCACCTGGCCGGCTACAAGCTGGACACCATCCGCAACGGCTCGGTGGCCATTGTGGGCCAGGACCAAGATGGAGCCTGGCAGCTGGAACTGGTCAACGACGAGGTCCCGGCCAAGATCAGCGGCTAGAAGTCGAGCACCTGGCGGCCGCCGGGCAGCACCGCGCGGATGCAGGAGGCCAGCTGCGAATCGCGCTGCCGGATTTTCAGCGCCGCCAGCCAGGAACCCAGCGAACGATAGGCCTTGGCCCGCACCGCCGGGGCCGACAGGAAGATATCGTGCAGCGCTCCAGGCAGGCGCACCACGTGCAATTCGCGTCCCAGATCCAGGCTGCGCTGCGCCACCACCTGCACGTTCAGCGCCACATCGGCCCGCGTGGCGGTGTCATGCCAGCGGGGCAGCAGGTAGTCGTCTGCCGAGAGCATCACCAGGGTCGGCATCTGCAGGTCCAGCCCCCTTTTCACCTTGGCCTGCGCAGCGAATACCGCGCCGATGAACCCGGCGGTGAGCTTGAAGCCATTGACCGGCCGCCAGCTAAGGTCATAGTCCCACTCGCCGTTGAACTGGTTGGACACGGTGCGGGTGTAGAGCCCCGGATCCACGGTGGGCAAATAGCGATGCGGATTGCGCGTGCTGGCCGCCTGGATGATGCGGGCCAGCGCGGTGCGCCCGATTTCGCTGGCCTGGAATTCGAGCCAGGGGCTGTTCAGCGCCAGCGCATCGACCTTGTTCGGATTGGCCGCCGCATACAGGGACGCGCTGAGCCCGCCCGTGGAGTGGGCGAGCATCACGAACCGGGTGCCCGGGTGGGCGCTGGAAATGATCCGGTGCGCGGCATCAAATTCCTCGAAGTAGTCCTGCAGGTCGGTGGTGAACCCGGGGCTGATCGTCGCGGACAGGCCGCTGGCCTGATCGGCGGGCAGATTGCGGCCGTAATGGCGCAGATCCAGCGCGTAGAAGTCGGCGCCGGCTTCGCTGAGGAATTCGGCCAGTTCCTGCTGGAAGAAGTAGTCGGACCAGCCATGCACATAGAGCACCGCGATGCCGCGCAGCGGCGGTGCCAGGCGCAGCATCTTGCGCGGACGATGCCGCACCAGGGTCGCGGTCGAACCATCGGCCAAGGGCAGGGGCCGAGAGGAGAAACCATCTCCGAGCAGGTCAGGCTGCCAGAGATCTTCGGCGGGACTCTTGAACTTCAATGCCATGGCAACAGCCTAGCCACAGCGCACAAAAACGGCATCCACCCGCTGGACTGGTTACCAGCGGATGAATGCCGCTTCTCGTGGCCGATCTTGAGGACGACTGGTTTCAACCGGCCGGGTCTGTGCGGCGCCTAGCCTGCCATTTCCAAGGTGCGGGCTGGCGCATCCAGGTAGCGCAGGTAGGCATTCTTGGTCAGGAAGGTCGGGAAGTCATCGCGCAGGGCGCAGGCTTCGAAGATCTCCAGGGCTTCCTCGAAGCGGTCTCCTTCGAAACGCTCCATGCGGTCCATGGTCTCCTCGGCCAGTTCCTGCACCCAGCGTCGGGTGATGATCTCGCCTTCATCGGTGATGGCCGACTGGTGGATCCACTGCCACAGCTGGGATCGCGAGATCTCCGCGGTTGCGGCATCTTCCATCAGGTTGCGCAGTGCCACCGCGCCATTGCCGCGCAGCCAGGACTCGATGTAGCGGATGCCGATCTCGATATTGTCGCGGATGCCGCGCTCGGTGATCTTGCCGGTGACGCTCTGGATATTCAGCAGCGCCGTATCCGACACCTCGACATCCTCGCGGGTGCGCTGCAGCTGGTTCGGGTTCTCTCCGAGCACTTCGTCGTAGACCTCGCGGGCTACCGACACCAGATCCGGGTGGGCCACCCAGGATCCGTCAAAGCCGTCGGCTGCCTCGCGGGCCTTGTCCTCGCGCACCTTGCCGAAAGCGATCTGATTGATCGAGGCATCCTTGCGGTTGGGAACGAAGGCGCTCATCCCGCCGATTGCCGTTGCCCCGCGACGGTGGCAGGCACGCACCAGCTGCTCGGTGTAGGCCCGCATGAACGGCGCGGCCATGGTCACGGTGTCGCGGTCGGGGAACACGAAGCGCGGTCCGCGCGAACGGAAGTTCTTGATGATCGAGAAGATGTAGTCCCAGCGTCCGGCATTCAGCCCCGAGGAGTGCTCGCGCAGTTCGTAGAGGATCTCTTCCATCTCGAAGGCGGCGGTGATGGTCTCGATCAGCACCGTGGCGCGAATGGTGCCGCGCTCGATGCCCAAAAGGTCCTGGGCCATGTTGAACACGTCATTCCACAGCCGTGCCTCCAGATGGTTCTCCAGCTTCGGCAGGTAGTAGTACGGGCCACGGCCGGCTGCGAGCAGGCGCTTGGCGTTGTGGAAGAAGTGCAGTCCGAAGTCCACCAGTGCGCCGGAGATCGGGGTGCCGGCCACCAGCAGGTTCTTCTCGGGCAGGTGCCAGCCGCGGGGGCGGACCACGATGGTGGGCAGCTCGCTCAGCTCGTAGCTGTTCAGCGTGTAGTCGCGGCCATCCGGTGCGGTGAAATTCAGCTCCTGATCGAGGATGCGGATCAGGTTGACCTGGTTCTTGATCACATTCTGCCAGGTCGGCGAGGACGCATCCTCCATGTCGGCCAGCCATACGTTGGCGCCGGAGTTCAGCGCGTTGATGGCCATCTTGCGTTCGATCGGGCCGGTGATTTCCACTCGGCGATCCTCCAGCCCTGGAGCGATCGGGGCTACCTGCCATGACTCATCTTCGCGAATAGCGCGGGTCTCTTCCAGGAACTTCGGGTCACGGCCATTGGCGATGCGCGCCCGGTTGACCTGGCGGCGCTGCATCAGCTCGGCACGGCGGGTCTCGAAGGCGCTGTGCAGGGTGGAGAGGAAATCCAGTGCGTCGCTGGTCAGGATCTGCTCCTGGTAGCGAACGGGGGTAGCGGTGATGGTGATGTTGTTCAAGGTGATCGGGGAGTTCATGGCAGCGTCCTTAAAGATTAAAAATGGTGGTGGTGCTAGCCGGCGTCCTTGCCGGCTAGCACCATCGACCCGTGAAGGGTCTAATGGAATTGGCCTTCTTCGGTGGATCCCACCAGGGCCAGAGTGGAGGCGTTCGGGTTCAGCGCCGTGGAGATCGCGTCGAAGTAGCCGGTGCCGACTTCGCGCTGGTGCTTGGTGGCGGTGTAGCCGGCGGCCTCTGAAGCGAATTCGCGTTCCTGCAATTCGACGTAGGCGCTCATGCCATCCTTCGCGTAGCCGGCGGCCAGGTCGAACATCGAGTGGTTCAACGCGTGGAAGCCGGCCAGCGTGATGAACTGGAAGCTGAAGCCCATGGCACCGAGTTCGCGCTGGAACTTGGAGATCGTGGCATCGTCCAGGTGCTTCTTCCAGTTGAAGGACGGTGAGCAGTTGTAGGACAGCATCTGGTCCGGAAAGTCCTTCTTGACCGCTTCGGCGAACTTGCGGGCCAGTTCCAGGTCAGGGGTGCCGGTCTCCATCCAGATCAGGTCCGAATACGGGGCGTAGGCCTTGGCTCGGGCGATGCACGGTTCGATGCCGTTGGTGACCTTGTAGAAGCCTTCGGGGGTGCGCTCGCCGGTGATGAACTGCTGGTCGCGTTCGTCGACATCCGAGGTGATCAGGGTTGCCGCTTCGGCGTCGGTGCGGGCGATGACCACCGAGGGTGTGCCAGCCACGTCGGCGGCCAGGCGGGCCGCGTTCAGGGTGCGGATATGTTGTTGAGTTGGGATCAGCACCTTGCCGCCGAGGTGGCCGCACTTCTTTTCGCTGGCCAGCTGGTCTTCCCAGTGGACGCCCGAGGCGCCGGCCGCAATCATGGATTTCATCAGCTCGTACGCGTTCAGCGGGCCGCCAAAGCCGGCTTCTGCGTCAGCGACGATCGGGACCATCCAGTCTTCGACGCTCTGGATGCCTTCGGAGAATTCGATCTGGTCGGCACGCTGCAGCGCGTTGTTGATGCGGCGCACTACCTGGGGGACCGAGTTGGCTGGGTAGAGCGACTGGTCCGGGTAGGTCTGGCCCGAGAGGTTGGCATCTGCCGCAACCTGCCAGCCGGAGAGGTAGATGGCCCGCAGCCCGGCCTTGACCTGCTGTACTGCCTGGTTGCCGGTCAGTGCGCCCAGGGCGTTGGTGTAGCCGCCGGTCGGGGTTTCTTCGGTGAGCTGCTTCCACAGCTTCTGCGAACCGCGCTTGGCCAGGGTGTGTTCTTCCTGAACTCGGCCCTGCAGCTTCACGACGTCGGCGGCAGTGTAATCGCGAGTGACCCCGTTCCAGCGGGGGTTGTTGTCCCAGTCGGTCTCGATGGCTGCGATGCGGTTGTCGATCGAGGTTTCGTTGGTGTTCTCGGTAGTCATTGCCTTGGCTCCTTCGCGCAAGTTCCGGGTTCATATTGATCGCTAGGTGATCGTGTGAACTTCTTCGTGGGAACTACTTTTCCTCAAGCGCAAGAGCCGAAATAGAGGTTTTTCGGATTAAGATCTTCACTTCTTCTCGAAAGTGAAAGATTTGTGATTCTTGGGCTGAAAGTGAGCCAAAGCGCTAAAAATTGACGTGGGCGAGCAAAATCGCAGAGAAGAATTGTGAAAATTTAGCAGTGCCCCCACGGTTGCGGGCGAGCGAGCGCGATCGAAGTCGCCAGAAGGGCAGTGTGCTGCCCTGATTTGATATGGGAATTAACCGATTGAAAGCAGATTTGGGCGGCGACAAGGCAGGGCAGCAAGGGTCAGAAGCGTGAAGCGCTAAGCAGCAAGACCTATAGATGCCCTCAGGCGACGGGTGAGCGGAAAAGAGTCTTTGAGCGTGCGAGTGGGGTGCAGGAAACAAGAAACTGACTCGAAAATTCTTCGTTTCTTGATTTCGGGGGCCGGCGGCGTGTTGATGCCTCGGGCTGGCTACACCAGGTCGAGGGAAACGACAGCCATGACGCCGCGACCGGAAATGCGCGGTTCCCGGGCATCCGAACCGGTGACGGTATCGCGCAGGTTCACGGGCTGCTGGTCTTCACCGAGGAGCAAGGTTGCCGAACCTTGCAGCAGGATGCTGAGCTGGCCATCAAAGAGGTACTGCTCGCGCTTCTTGGACAGCTCAACAATGCGCACCGTGGGGCGGACCCTCTGCGGATCTGCGGCAACATGTACGGTGAGCAATTCTTCGGTGGGCTGGCTGGCCTCGACCGGAGCGTCGGTGGTGAACTTCAGCGGACGCAGAGGTTCCAGGCCGTGCTGCTCGCCGTCGACGGTGAGCTCGACAAAATCGCCGGCCACCAAGGTCATTACCTGGGCAGGGAGCAAGGAGGAGAAGGATGCTGCCTTCTCAATAGAGCGAACGGATACCTGCCAAGTTGCTTCGGCTTCGGAGCTACGCTGCAAGGTCCCGTTATCGGCCAGGGTTCCTACGGCAATGAGCCGGACCTGTCCCAGTTCCCACTGCTTCTTGGTGCTCTTGGATAGCTGGAGAATGGACTCGGGTGCAAAAGTAGCCTGTGCTTCGCTCATGATTCGAGTCTACTTGCCAGCGATCATGCGCAACTGATCCACCAGTTGCGTTGTGTGCACCGATGCATCGAGTACCAGCCAACCATGCAGCTTCGCTAGGCGAAGATATTCAGCTCGTGCTGACTGCAGGTACTCCAACGGTTCCTCATCTTCTGCTCTTGCATTGATGCGTTCGAAAGCAAGCTGGGGGTCAACATCGAGAAGAATGACGGTTGTGTTTTCGGTGAATTTGCGTGCGAGCCACGGCAGCAGCATGCCTGGCTTATGGCCTCGGACGTGGCGAAGAACCAGCTGGCAATACAGGTGGCGATCCATCACCGTCAGGCCAGGAGATTGCGCTGCGGCCAAGGAATTCCGAGCGACATTAAAGATCCGCAGGGTCGTCTCGACCCGTTCCTGAAGGAAGCGCGGGATGCGGATTCCAGACTTCAAAGAGAAGTTATTGAGCCAGCGCCGCCCAGCGGCGTTGGCGAGGCGGCGTGCCGGGATCCGCTCGTTATTCAATTCCTGCACCAAGGTGGCGATGGCCGTGCTTTTGCCTGCCCCGTCGATACCCATGACAACAAAGGTCCTCGGGGGATCGTGGGCGGAGTTCTTCGCGGAGAGGACTTTTTCTGCGATGGCGGTCATGCTGCTCCTTGGAGTGGCTGTTGCCTAGTTCAACGAGCAGCAGGCATGCATGATTCCGCATGCCTGCTGTGCATTCGGTATGAATGGCGCAAACCCGACACGAATAGAAGAACTGAAAATATTTCACTCGCCGAGGTGCTCGATGTCGGGGTAAAACAACTTTTATGGTCGGTTTCTGGAAAAGTTCCTGGTTCTTCACATAGTCTGGATATGTGATTGCAACCACATGGAACCGCGCGACGAAGCCCGAAAATGGCAATAGCTCCGGGGAAACCCCGGAGATGGATGCCATTGCCCTGGGACGAAGGATTCGTTTCCTGCGCAAAAGCAAGCAGATGACACTCGACGATATTTCGGCCTTGGTCGACACCGCGCCGAGCCAGCTTTCCTTGATTGAAAACGGCAAGCGGGAGCCGAAGCTGTCCCTGCTCAAAGCGTTGGCGGGCGCCTTCGAAGTAGGCGTGGATGACCTGCTGGGCAACGAACCGCCCTCGCGCAGAGCAGCCCTGGAAATTGAATTGGAGCGCGCCCAGCGTGGCCCGCTCTACGCGTCGTTGGGACTGCCGACCGTACGCGTGGGCACCCGCCTTCCGATGGACGTGCTCGAGTCCTTGGTAGGACTGCAGCACGAACTCGAACGCCGGTTGAACGAACAGGCGGCCACTCCTGAAGAAGCCCGCCGGGCCAATACCGCCCTGCGCCACGAGATGCGGGGCCGCAATAACTACTACAAAGAGATCGAGCAGGAAGCCTCCAAGGTCCTTTCGGCCGTCGGCCACGATTCCGGGCCGCTGTCCCATCACCGTGCCGCGGATATCGCGGAGCATCTCGGCTTCAGTTTGCGCTTCGTCGGAAACCTGCCGCATTCCACGCGCTCGGTGACCGACCTGAAAAATATGCGCATCTACCTGACGCAGGCCAACCGGACCGAGCATGACCCTCGGTCGGTGCTGCTGCAGGCCTTGGGGCATCACGTGCTTGGACATAAGCCACCGACCGATTACTCGGATTTCCTCTCCCAGCGCGTAGCAACAAACTATTTTGCTGCGGCGCTGATGATGCCGGAGAAATCGACCGTCGAATATCTGAGCCGGGCCAAGGACAACCGGGAGCTGGCCATCGAAGACCTGCGTGATGCCTTCGCCGTGTCCTATGAAACGGCGGCGCACCGCTTCACCAATCTGGCCACCGAACATTTGGGAATGACGTGCCACTTCCAGAAAGTGCATGAGTCGGGCATTTTGCATAAGGCGTATGAAAATGACCGGGTGAATTTCCCGGCGGATCACACCGGAGCCATCGAAGGGCAGACGATCTGCCGCTATTGGACCAGCCGCGTCGTCTTTGAGCAGATGGATAAATTCCGATCATTTGAGCAGTACACCGATACAGTCAACGGCACCTACTGGTGCACGGCCCGCACCGAACGGCACTCTTCAGGACTGTACTCGCTGTCCATCGGCGTTCCCTTTGAGCACGTGAAATGGTTCCGCGGTCGCGATACCAAGGAACGGTGCCAGTCCACCTGCCCGGATGAAAACTGCTGCCGTCGTCCGCCTGCGGACCTATCGGATCAGTGGTTTGGCAACGCCTGGCCAGCAACCCGCGCCAATACGCATCTGTTGGCTGCCATGCCTACCGGTGCCTTCCCTGGCGTAGATGAAACCGAGGTTTATAGCTTCTTGCAACGCCAGGAAGGCTGAGGCTGTCAAGTCATCCCAGATGTTCACGGGGTGTGGCTGGAACTAGCGCTGGGAACAATGCTTGGCGATGAAACTCGCGGTAGCCTCAGCCAGCCATGCACCGTCTTGCACCACAGTCCGTTGGGAACGGGCCACCTTGAAGGAATGGTTGCCGCCTTCAAACCAGACAAGTTCTGATGACCCGTTGAGCTTCGCCACGACAGCTTCCATCTTTTCGGGGTTTGCGAAGGGATCTTTGGTGCCTTCCAAAAACAGCATGGGAATGGTCAACGGGTAGAGGTGCTCATCGCGGAGCTTGTCTTCCTTCTTGGGCGCGTGCAGCGGGTAGCCCAGAAAGATCAGCGCCTGGGCAGGCATTCCATCGGCGATGGCCAGCGATGCCATTCGTCCGCCAAAAGACTTCCCGGCAACAACGACGGGCAGGCCGTCGGCCAGGTGTTCTTCGGCCCAAGCGCGAACCTGGTGCCAGACCGCAATCGCCGTGGGTGTCTTGTCCGGGAATTTCTTGCCTGCGTCCATGTAAGGAAAATTGAAGCTCAGGACGCTGATCCCGAGATCCGCGACAGCATGAGCATAGCCGGTCATGAAGTCATTATCTTTGCCTGCGCCGGAACCGTGGGCCAGGATCATCATCGCGGTCGCTTGCTCTGCAGGTGACCACAGGGCGCTGAGCCCAGAATCATTAAACGGAATCGACAGTTCTTGCGTCATGGATTCAAGCCTAATCGGTGAGCAAGGCGAACTAGGAGCAGGTTAATTGAACCGTGCAAAGACCCTCACGGGGCCATGCTCGAAATCAGATCCCTCGGTCAGTCCCATTGATTCATAGAATGCCCGTTGGCCCGGTTCGTCATCGGTAATGAGCACGAACTGGCGCAGGTGCTCTAATCGTTTCTGGACAGCTGAGAACAGTTCTCGTCCTGCTCCAGTGCGCTGGGCTTGCGGGTGGACGAGGATGTCCTGGAGGTAGCAAATGGTCGCGTCATCAGATATCGCACGGGCCAATCCAATGAGCTGGTGATCATCGTCGTAGGCATAAACTAGGAAATCCGAGTTGGCGTGCGCTCTGGCCAAAACGTCAGGTTGGTCCCTATAGGCGCTCCAGCCAACCGAATCGTAGAGGGCGATGATCTGTTCATGGGTGGGGACTTGTGTCGTGGATATTTCCATTGTCCGATTGCTCCCTGCATGTCCATGATTTTGCTTCAGGCTAACATCGCTGGGCCATAACGCTTGCGGAGCGTCGTAATTTGCTTGGACTAATTCATACCCGGGTCGGAGGCTTTGCAACCGGCATCCTGAAAGACTGAACGGATGAATCTGATCCCGCTGTCGCCAGCGCACACTCCTGCAACATCTCTTGAAAGAACCCTCTGAGATGAACGAGGCGGTTGTTGAGAGCGAAGGGATCCTTGAACTGCAAGACAACAAGATGAGCCGGAAGCAGCTGGCTTGGGGAATCTTGCTTCTTGCTGTCGCGGCGATTTTCGGTCTGGGTGCTGGCTGGCTGTGGGCGTTGTTGGAGCAGCTATGGCCAGCTGGACGAGTGGTCTTTTTCATCGTCGCGGGAGAGTCACTGGTTTTCTGCGGATTCCTGATCAGCGGTCTTGCAGCTGCTGCAGGCCTGCTGTGCCTTGTGCCCAAGATGATCACCCGGATCGGGCGAAAAACCACTCGCGTCTTGGTGCGGATTATTGTGCACCTGTTCATCACTGCGGCTTCGTTGGCCTGGCTCGGATTTTGGCTGATCTCAGGGCTGAATGCACTCATGTCCGACTACCACAAGGTCAACGCGGAGACCGGCGAGAGCGTTGTAGTTTCCAAACCGGGTTTCGACCCTGCAAGCTTTGTTGTGTACACCCCGAAATCGCCATTCGTCTATCAAGAGGTCTACGGGATCAGCAGCGAAGCGGAGTCCGGTCATTTTGTCTCGGGCCATTGCACACTTGAAAAGCAGAACACTGAACTGGTTCTCACCTGCGGTGAAGACGTGACGAAATTCCCCGCCCCGGAAAGCTGAGGGGCGGCTGGAGCTGTTCGGGCGTGAAAAAGGGGCTTGATCCACCGAAGCAAAAGCTTCCGTGGATCAAGCCCCCGGCTGCAAATCCGACCTAGTTATCGAAGAAGCTTGGCACCTGCTCGTTCTGCGCTGGCGGGGTTGGCGCGTCAACCTTCTTGCGCACTACCAGCTTGTCTTCGGCGTAGTCCACCACGACGGTGTCACCGGCAGACAGGGAATCGTCGATCAGCAGATCGGCAATGGAATCCTGCACCTTGCGCTGGACCAGACGGCGCAGCGGGCGGGCGCCGAACTCCGGGTCGTAGCCCTCGGTAGCCAGCCAATCCACGGCAGCCGCGCTGACTTCCAGATCCAGTTCCTGGTCTGCCAAATGCTTCTGCGTATCGGCGATGACCAGCTTGACGATCTGGCCGATCTCCGACTGCGAAAGCTTGGAGAAGAGCAGCACCTCATCCAGGCGGTTCAGGAACTCGGGGCGCATGAACTCGCGCACCTTGCTCATCACCTTGGCGCGGATCTCGCCAGCCTCGCTGGTGGCCTTGGCCGAGGTGAAACCGAAGTTCCCGGCCTTGTTGGCCAGGTACTCTCCACCGAGGTTGCTGGTCATGAGGATCAGCGTGTTCGAGAAGTCCACGGTGCGGCCGGCCGAGTCGGTCAAGCGTCCGTCATCCAGTACCTGCAGCAGCACGTTGAACACGTCCGGGTGGGCCTTTTCGATCTCATCAAGAAGGATCACCGAGTACGGGTTGCGGCGGACCTTCTCGGTCAACTGGCCCGGCTCGTCGTGGCCGACGTATCCCGGAGGGGCACCGATCAGGCGGGCAACGGTGTGCTTCTCGCCGTATTCGCTCATATCGACGCGCACCAGCGAGTCGGCCGAACCGAACAGGTTGGTCGCCAGGGCCTTGGCCAGCTCGGTCTTGCCGACACCGGTTGGGCCCAGGAAGAGGAAAGAACCGATGGGCCGGCCCGCAGGGGACAGGCCGGTGCGATTGCGTCGCACCGCGCGAGCCACTGCGGACACGGCATCCTTCTGGCCGATCACCGAAGCGTGCAAGGACTCTTCGAGGGTTGCCAGCCGGGACTTGTCGTCTCCGGTGATCCGGGAGGTCGGAATGCCGGTCGAGCGGGAGATGACCTCAGAGATCTGGGCTTCATCCACCACACGGGTGATTCCTGCGTCCCCGGCTTCCTCGGCAGCGTTGATCCGTGCGGTCAGCTCGGCGATGTGGTCGCGCCATGCGCTGGCGTCCTCGAAGCGTTCCTGGCCGATGGCGCGGGACTTCTCGCGTTCGGCCTCCACCAGATCGGCGCGCAAGGACTGCACGTCCTCGGTATCGCCGGCGGCGATGGAGCGCCGGGCACCAGCGATGTCGATCAGGTCAATGGCCTTGTCAGGCAGCTGGCGGTCGGTGAGGTACCGCGCCGATAGCGCCACCGCGGCCTTGAGCGCTGCCGGGGTGTACTGCACTTGGTGGTGGTCCTCGTAGGATTCGCGCAGGCCCTCCAAGATGGCCAAGCTGACTTCCTGGGATGGCTCATCCACCATGACCTTGCCGAAGCGCCGGGCCAAGGCGCTGTCCTTCTCCACCTTGCGGAATTCATCCAGCGTCGTAGCACCGATCAGGTGCAGCTCGCCGCGGGCCAAGCGGGGCTTGAGGATGTTGGCGGCATCCATATTTCCGGACTCGCCGGAACCGGCGCCAACCAGCAGGTGCATCTCGTCGATGAACACCAGCACTTGGCCCTCGGAGTCGGCGATTTCTTCGAGCAGGCCGGTCAAGCGCTGTTCGAAGTCACCGCGGTAGCGGGTGCCGGCCAACATGCCAGGCAGGTCGATGGAGATCAGCTGGGAACCGCGGATTTGTTCCGGGACCTGGCCATCGACGATGGCTCGTGCCAGTCCTTCGGCGATCGCGGTCTTGCCCACGCCGGCCTCGCCAATCAGCACCGGGTTGTTCTTGGTGCGACGGGCCAGGATCTCAACTACCTGATCCAGCTCATCGTCGCGGCCGATCACCGGATCGATCTGACCGTCAGCTGCCAGCGCGGTCAGGTCGGTTCCGTAGCGTTCGAGCATGGAGGCATTGGAATCGTCCTGCTCCTGGTCCTGTCCGCCATTCTGGGCGCGCTGGGCCTGTTCCATGGCGGCCTGCTGCAGGGACTGGCCGGTGATTCCATGCTGTGCCAGCAGGTGGCTGACGGGGGATTCCGGGTTGAAGACAAAGGCCAGGAACAGGTGGTCCGGGTCTATGTAGGTCGACCCGTAGTTGCGTGCCACCTGATAAGCGTCAAAGAGGCTGCGTTGCGCGGCGGAGGATAGCCGTGTTGGCTTTTCCCCCTGGTCCTGGCTCTTGGGCATATGTGCGATGGCGTCTTTGCTGAGCGCATCGATGTCGATGCCCATGGCGGTGAGGTGCTCGCCGATGGGTTCTGTGCGGATCAGCGCGGCGAGCAGGTGCAGCGAGTCGATCTCGTCGTGACCGTGCTCGTGCGAGATCGCTGCTGCGGTTGCTACAGCCTCGTGGGTACGCGTAGAAAGCAGGCGGGTGATGTCGATGGGACGAGCTGCCTGGGCGCGCGAAGAGAGGAAACGGGAGAGGAATTCCTCAAACGAGCCGTCTGATGGTGCACCAAAAAATGCTGGCAAGTGAGCCTCCTAGTAGAAACTTGAGCGGTCTATGCTCATGTTCAACGTCTGAGGCTCCAAGATATTCCCGAGGCGTTCAAGATTTCTTTCGAGCGTTCGAGCTCACACAGGGCAGAAGCAGTTATTAGTCCTTGGGGATTTCGACGATTCCCATGCGCGCGGCCGCCACAAGTGCCTGTACGCGGTCGCGGACATCCAGCTTGGCGAAAATCTTGGCCATGTGCGTCTTCACCGTGGTTTCGGTGATTCCCAAGGTTTTAGAGATTTCAGTGTTATTTAATCCCTGAGCAAGGAGTTTTAGAATCTGAATTTCTCTATTGGTAATGCCGAGGTCATAAATGAGATCTTCAACAGCTTGAGTATTGTCGATATAGGCTTCGCGCACTGCAGAAATCAGGTCGGAGGAAACCGATGGAGAAATAGCGGCGGTGCCTTGGTGGACTGCGTGCACGGCATTAATGATTTCGCCTGGTTCGGAATCTTTAACAAGGTACCCGCTGGCGCCAGCGGTGAGGACGGGAACTAAATACTCATCCGAGGAAAATGCCGTAATTGCAAGGACTGCGGGGCTGTCTTTGCGGGATTTAATGGCGCGCGTAGCGCTAACTCCATCCATGATTGGCATCTGCAAATCCATCAGAACAACGTCGATCTCATTCTCGGAACAATAGTCGACTGCCTGCTTGCCATTTTCTGCAGAAAATACGGTTACAATTCCTTGATCTGTTGCTAGTATTGTCCCCAACGCATGCCGAATGAGGGGTTCATCATCGACGATTAGGACCTTGATCTGTTCCATTTTTTCCTTTGGGCCGATGCTGCAGATCACTAAACGGACTGCTCACTTGTAAGTATATAAGTTGACGAGATGTGGGGTTTGTTATGAAGGGTTTGAAAATGCTGGCCGTTGCCGCATTGGCATTAGCACCATTAACGGCTGTGGCTGCTCCCGCATCTGCGGCGCAGAGCCAGCAGATCAGTGGCGGTTCCGTTGCGACACCTGCTGGCGTGGGAGAAGATTTCGGCAAGTGGCTTTGCGCCCGCTACGGCGTTGCATGCCCGTAAGCTGACCTATTTGACTTGATTGGCATTGCCGTGAATTATTCGGCATATGAGTGAACGACTAAAAGGCACCCTGACCAAGCACCTTGCTGGTCGGGGTGTCATTATTTGGGCTGGCATTGTGGTGCTAGTGCTGGTTTCCAGCAGTGAGTTCGTAACTATCCTTCAGAAGGGTCTGCGCGGTTCCTCAGACGTTTCTATTAGAGGTGCCTTGATCGGTGTTGCGCTATGCGTGATCCTAGCGGTCGGTTTTCGCTGGCTAGCAGCCTCACTGGGCCTGTTCATCGCCGTCGCGTATTTCTACCTGACATCGGGTGAGATGTTCTTCTGGACGGCGGTCTCGTTCATGATTTTTGCTGCCTTGGCGGCAACTGCCTCGACCCGAAGTGTTCGTGGTCTGTTTCTTACCTTGTCGGTTGCCTGGATGGTGCAGTTCGGGATCCAGGCTCAAAAAGATGCTGTACTGCTGGTGGCATTGGCGCCGCTGACTGCGCTGTCCTACTTTGTGACGCGCAATATCTATTCCCTAAGGGAGAAGAACGCTCACGCAGTCGAGCAGATGCAGCGAGCGCAGGAGCAAACGCGAACGGCGATCGATAGAGAGCGCAAGAATATCGCACGGGACCTCCATGACATCGTCGCCCACGACATCACGATCGTCGCAATGCAATCAAAGGCAGCGAAGTTTTCCAACGACGGCCAAGTGGCGTTGGACGCCTTGGAAGTCATTTCAAAGTTGAGTTCTGAAACCCTGCATGACCTGCGCCTGATGCTCAATGTTCTGCGTGCCGATGGAACGATGTCTGATGAAGCAACCCCTGGCATCGATAATCCGGCCGCAACGACTGTATACGCACTTCAGGGAGCGGAACTATTTGCTGAACGTCTTAAGGATGCAAACTTTTCCGTGACCTCAACCACGGATGAGAAGATTTCTGAGATGCCTCGTTCAGCGCAGACTGCGATCTATCGAGTGATGCAAGAAGGGACAACGAATGTCATCAAACACGGGGCGCCTGGAGGTTCTTGCACCTTGAAGTTGGCGTTGCACGGAACCGAAGCCGTATTAGAAATTACTAATCAGATCGATGTTTCGGTGAAAAATGCAACGGGGCTTCCGGAAGGTGGAAGCGGACTGATTGGTATGTCGGACCGCATGCGTGCTTTTGGTGGAAAATTCTCGACGAGTTCCGAAAACGGGTTTTGGACCCTGCGCGCCAGTATCCCGTTCTAGGTCCTACCCTCCTACTAAAGTATGATTTCGGATTTCCCGTGAACGCGATAGGTTAGACATGTATCGGTGAAGACCGATCACCAGAAAGGTACTTGGTGGTGTTTTGCGAGTGGCACCATGGAAGACCTTAAGGGTGATTAAAAGGTACGTTGCATTGTGTGAACGGACTGATCTTTCATCGGCGGAGGCGCCCCCATCGCCCGTCGTTGTCTGTCAGCAGTGCAGCGTACCTTTTATAACTTAATCGCCGGCAGAACCTCCGGCGCCGATATGCAGATGTTCTTGGAATGCGATGGCACCGGAGAATCTCCGGTGCCATCGCATTTCTTGTACGCCCAGCATGGGCATTTACTTGGAGGTGAAAGTCCTCTGGCCGAGAAGGTGGTTTAAGGCTTAGCTGAAGGCAACTGCGTCACCGCGAGGTGGGGTGGGAAGGAAGCCGGAGGCAAACCTCTGCACTGAGGAACACGAATCACATATAAGGCATGTTTGTCGGGGTAAGCCAGCAAGAGATGGTGAAGCCCGCTCCATCAAAACGGCAGGTGTGTAAATGTGGCAGGCGCAGGGTGAAAGTGAATGTTCTTATCTGGGGAGGTCTGTCCCAGTGCACCACCAGTCCTTGGACGGGTGGGGCGGTTCTGGTCGTGAGGTCAGATACTGATGGGGCAGAAGTCAGCAGAGGTCATAGTACCTGCCTGGGAATCGCGTCGGGTGAGGAACCCGATCGTTTGCCCGAGACCCGTTGTGGTTGATGAGGGAGGCAGGGAAGGGCTGAACGCTGGGAATTGATGGACTGAAGCATGAGTTCTCGTGCTCACGCGATCATCGCAGAAAACCCACGGACGTGGTGGGGCAGAGGGAGGATGGTACCGGTGAATCCGGGAGAGTATTTTCTTGCGCGTAGCGTTGAACCGGTGGCTGATGGGGAAGACATCAGGGATCAACAAGTCGATCTGTGGGAGCAGGTGTTCTCGCGAGGGAACTTGTTGGTTGCATTGAAACGTGTTGAGCGGAATAAGGGTTCTGCCGGTGTTGACGGCCTTGAAGCGCATGAGTTGCGCGCATGGTGCCATGAGCATTGGATGGAGACTCGGAAGGCGCTTGATGCTGGAACGTATGCGCCGTTGCCGGTGCGTCAGGTGATGATTCCGAAGCCTGACGCTGGGGAACGGATGCTGGGTGTTCCGTCCGTGTTGGATCGGTTGATTCAACAGGCTCTCGCGCAAGTCTTGTCCCCGATTTTCGATGAGGGGTTCGTGCCGGTCTCCTACGGGTTCCGGCCGGGCAAAAGCGCCCACGACGCTGCTTCGATGGCTCGTGAGGCCATCGAGCAGGGGTATCGGTGGGTTGTGGAGGTTGATCTTGATGCGTTCTTTGATCGGGTGAACCATGACGTGCTGATGTCCAGGGTTGCGCGGAAGGTGAAAGACAAGCGAGTTCTGAAGCTTGTTCGCAAGTATTTGACGGCTGGGATCATGGCGCAGGGTGTTCGCCGGGAAACGGTGGAGGGAACCCCGCAGGGGTCTCCTTTGTCGCCGTTGCTCTCGAATATCATGTTGGATGATTTTGATCAGGAGTTCTGGTCGAGGGATCACCGTTTCGTGCGGTATGCCGATGACATCAGAATTTTTGTGAAGTCGAAACGGGCAGCTCAACGGGTGCTGGATCAGGCGACGAAAGTCCTTGAACAGCGTTTGAAGTTGAGGGTCAATCGGCAGAAATCAGTGATCAATCCGGCGAGTGTAGCTACGTTGCTGGGTTTTGGTTTCTACTTCGTCAAAGGGTCGAAAGTCAGGATCAAGGTTGCTCCGAAGGCGTTCAAACGCATGAAGCAACGGATCCGAGATCTGACTTCTCGGCGGTGGAGTGTGTCGATGGACTACCGTATCGAGCAGTTGAATCGTTTTGTTCGGGGTTGGATGGGCTACTTCCGGTTGTCTGTGACGCCGGGGAAGTTCTCTGATCTTGATGAATGGTTCAGGCGCCGTTTACGTCAGATCCGCTGGAAGGAGTGGAAGCTTCCTCGTACTCGGGTGGCGAATCTTCGCCGTCTGGGGATTGTTAAGGATAAGGCTTATCAGTGGGGGAACAGCTCGCGTGCCTTTTGGCGCGTGGCGAAGTCCCCGATTCTTCACCGTGCCTTGCCGACTTCCTATTGGGAGGAGTTGGGTGTGGTGTTCTTTCGCCGGGCTTGGGAGCGTTTTCAGTGACCTAGCGAACCGCCGGATGCGGGCCCGCATGTCCTGGTGGTGTGAGAGGTGGGGGCTAGACACCCCCACCTACTCGATGTACGCCCAGCATGGGCATTTACTTGGAGGTGAAAGTCCTCTGGCCGAGAAGGTGGTTTAAGGCTTAGCTGAAGGCAACTGCGTCACCGCGAGGTGGGGTGGGAAGGAAGCCGGAGGCAAACCTCTGCACTGAGGAACACGAATCACATATAAGGCATGTTTGTCGGGGTAAGCCAGCAAGAGATGGTGAAGCCCGCTCCATCAAAACGGCAGGTGTGTAAATGTGGCAGGCGCAGGGTGAAAGTGAATGTTCTTATCTGGGGAGGTCTGTCCCAGTGCACCACCAGTCCTTGGACGGGTGGGGCGGTTCTGGTCGTGAGGTCAGATACTGATGGGGCAGAAGTCAGCAGAGGTCATAGTACCTGCCTGGGAATCGCGTCGGGTGAGGAACCCGATCGTTTGCCCGAGACCCGTTGTGGTTGATGAGGGAGGCAGGGAAGGGCTGAACGCTGGGAATTGATGGACTGAAGCATGAGTTCTCGTGCTCACGCGATCATCGCAGAAAACCCACGGACGTGGTGGGGCAGAGGGAGGATGGTACCGGTGAATCCGGGAGAGTATTTTCTTGCGCGTAGCGTTGAACCGGTGGCTGATGGGGAAGACATCAGGGATCAACAAGTCGATCTGTGGGAGCAGGTGTTCTCGCGAGGGAACTTGTTGGTTGCATTGAAACGTGTTGAGCGGAATAAGGGTTCTGCCGGTGTTGACGGCCTTGAAGCGCATGAGTTGCGCGCATGGTGCCATGAGCATTGGATGGAGACTCGGAAGGCGCTTGATGCTGGAACGTATGCGCCGTTGCCGGTGCGTCAGGTGATGATTCCGAAGCCTGACGCTGGGGAACGGATGCTGGGTGTTCCGTCCGTGTTGGATCGGTTGATTCAACAGGCTCTCGCGCAAGTCTTGTCCCCGATTTTCGATGAGGGGTTCGTGCCGGTCTCCTACGGGTTCCGGCCGGGCAAAAGCGCCCACGACGCTGCTTCGATGGCTCGTGAGGCCATCGAGCAGGGGTATCGGTGGGTTGTGGAGGTTGATCTTGATGCGTTCTTTGATCGGGTGAACCATGACGTGCTGATGTCCAGGGTTGCGCGGAAGGTGAAAGACAAGCGAGTTCTGAAGCTTGTTCGCAAGTATTTGACGGCTGGGATCATGGCGCAGGGTGTTCGCCGGGAAACGGTGGAGGGAACCCCGCAGGGGTCTCCTTTGTCGCCGTTGCTCTCGAATATCATGTTGGATGATTTTGATCAGGAGTTCTGGTCGAGGGATCACCGTTTCGTGCGGTATGCCGATGACATCAGAATTTTTGTGAAGTCGAAACGGGCAGCTCAACGGGTGCTGGATCAGGCGACGAAAGTCCTTGAACAGCGTTTGAAGTTGAGGGTCAATCGGCAGAAATCAGTGATCAATCCGGCGAGTGTAGCTACGTTGCTGGGTTTTGGTTTCTACTTCGTCAAAGGGTCGAAAGTCAGGATCAAGGTTGCTCCGAAGGCGTTCAAACGCATGAAGCAACGGATCCGAGATCTGACTTCTCGGCGGTGGAGTGTGTCGATGGACTACCGTATCGAGCAGTTGAATCGTTTTGTTCGGGGTTGGATGGGCTACTTCCGGTTGTCTGTGACGCCGGGGAAGTTCTCTGATCTTGATGAATGGTTCAGGCGCCGTTTACGTCAGATCCGCTGGAAGGAGTGGAAGCTTCCTCGTACTCGGGTGGCGAATCTTCGCCGTCTGGGGATTGTTAAGGATAAGGCTTATCAGTGGGGGAACAGCTCGCGTGCCTTTTGGCGCGTGGCGAAGTCCCCGATTCTTCACCGTGCCTTGCCGACTTCCTATTGGGAGGAGTTGGGTGTGGTGTTCTTTCGCCGGGCTTGGGAGCGTTTTCAGTGACCTAGCGAACCGCCGGATGCGGGCCCGCATGTCCTGGTGGTGTGAGAGGTGGGGGCTAGACACCCCCACCTACTCGATGGATCTAGAAGGTCCTAGATCTCCGAGGTGGCGGAATTGCTGTCCCGTTTCAGTACATGTTCCGAAACCTTGCCCAGCGCGCGTTCCAAGGAGGAGCGAAGAACAACGGGGACGGTGATTTGGTCGTCGATTTCCACCAGCCCCTCGCGTTCAAAGGTCCGCAGGAGGGTTTCAACCTGCGGAACGACCTCTTCGAGGCTCGGGATCAAATGGTGCTGCTCTTCGGGCAGATCCTCCTTCGTGGGAATCTGCAGGGCGAATTCAGTGCGTGGTGGAGTCGACGAGGCGGCACTGCTTAAGACGCCGGCCACCATCTCAGCAATCTGAGCCTGGCCTGGCTTCTCCAAAGTGTTGATCAGGATGTGCGAGTACAGCACCTCCGCAATCAGCTCCTTGACCACACGCGCACCGGCTCCGCTGGACGCCAGCAGCGCCTCGCTGAGCGATTCGGTCGGCGTGGCGTTAGGCGATTGGTAGGTCAACATCGCGGTGCCGATCAGAGCATCCCAGTAGGCCGAGAGCCGCGGGATATCGGCCAGCGAAGGAACTGCGGTTCCATCTTCCGGCTCCCAGGAAACATCCTCGGGGACTTCGGCAGTCACATCGACCTTGATGAACAAGCCCAACGCTTGGGCTGCGTCCTGCAAGGTTTCCCCGGTCAGCACGCCGGCCGGGGTGGTTGGCTTGCCTTCGCCGACCCACTGGATCAACTCGCGTGCCGCGAAAACGAAGCGCATGGATTCGAAGGCGCCATTGGCTTCATCGTCTCCAAGATAAGGCGCGACGATCGGTGAATCGCCAGCCATGCGAGAAAGGAACTCGAATGTCTGTTTGAAGTCCTCGACACTGCCGCCGAAATTGGCGGAGGTTCCCAAGAACGTCAGGTAGTGCTTGAGGATGGCCGCGCTGGTTGCAGCAACTTCCTTGCCCAGCGAGGAGAGGTGGCCTAGCTGCTCGCCGAGAATCGTCGGGTCCAGCGACAGGACGTCAACGCTCTTGCGCAACTGGGCATGAACCGTCAGCAGCGTGGTCAAGCCTTCGAGTGCCGCCCGAGTCTCGCTGGCGGGCTGCCCTTCTTCTTGGAAATGGCGGAAGAGCTGGGACTTGAACGGTTGCAGAGCCTGGCGCACTTCGGTTTCGAACGGTACTGAGCTTGCACCTGTTCGGCGTGCCGGGTGTCCCTGGACTGGTTTCTTCTTGGCTGGTTTGCGTGAGGCCATGTGAGTGGTGGTGTTCCTTTGGGATGGCGGTAAAAAGAGGGATTATTCGCTTCCAATCAGTGTACGCAGAGTGCGCTTCAGAACAGATTCCCGGATATGCCTCATGCCGTCCATGGCGGTTAAAGCTTTCGTATCCCCGGAGAGACTTGCTGGAAATACGGCAAGATCACGAAATTTCCGCAGAAAACACAAGTCACATCGAAGTGTGGCGGCGCTCACCGTTGAATCCCCAGAACCCGTTGAATTTAGCGCTGGATCGCGCGACAGTGAACACATGCGGCCTTGCGTAGTGGGGCCAAAGGAAAGCTAGGAGAGTGGGTCATGGCAGGGGTAGCTGCGCCGGATCATGTTGTTGTTGTCGGTGCGGGGTTCGTGGGCTTGTCTACGGCCTGGTACTTGCAGGAAGCTGGCGTGAAAGTCACTGTTGTGGATCGCGGTGGCGTGGCTTCGGGTTCGTCGTGGGGTAATGCCGGATGGCTGACGCCCGCATTGACCTTGCCCATTGCCGAGCCTGCGATTTTTGCCAACGGCCTGAAGATGATGCTCGATCCGACATCGCCGCTGTATATTCCGTTGAAGGCCGACGCGAAGCTGCTGCGTTTCCTCCTCGGGTTCGCATGGCACTCGATGCCCAAGCGCTGGGAAGCTGCCATGCGCATCTTCTCCGAGATCGGGGTCACCGGGCTCGATGCATTTGACGAGATCGCCCAGCGCACGGCTGCCGGCCCGGGCGTTGCTGAACTGACCAAGCCGGCAAACCCGTTCTTGACCGGATTCACCTCGTTCAAGGATCGCGATGCGCTCCTGCACGAATTCGAGATGATCGAAAAAACCGGTGGCAATGTCGAATACGAGCTGCTGACCGGGGACGAGTTGCGCGGTATTGAACCGACGCTTTCGGATAATGTCGCGGCTGGCGTCGCCATCAAGAACCAGCGCTACATCAACCCGCCGAAATTCATGGCTTCGCTGGCCGAATCCGTCATCGAGCGAGGTGGCGATATCCTCGGCGCCTTTAACGTCACCGATATCCGCGACAACAAGAATTCGGTAACAGTGATCGGTTCCGAAGGCCGGGCTATCACCGCGGATCACGTCGTGCTGGCCACCGGTGCCTGGATGACCGACATAGCCAAGAAGTTCGGCGTTAATGTCGTGGTCCAGGCTGGCCGAGGCTACTCGTTCACCGTCGAGCCCGAGCACATGCCAACGCACCCGATCTATTTCCCGACCCAGCGCGTGGCCTGCACCCCGCTGGGCGACCGTTTCCGGATTGCGGGCACCATGGAGTTCCGGGATGTGAACCACAAGCTGGAGCCAAAGCGCATCGAGGCAATCGTCGCGGCGGCCACCCCGGTGTACAAGGGGATCAACTGGGAGCACCGCAAAGAGGAATGGGTCGGCGGACGGCCATGCACCGCCGATGGGCTGCCGCTGATCGGCCGCACCGGCTCGGAGCGTGTCTCCGTGGGTGGCGGCCACGGCATGTGGGGCGTGGCCCTGGGGCCGCTGACCGGAAAGATCCTGGCTGCGCAAATCAGCGGCCAGGATGCTCCGGTGATCGCCCGGCACTTCAACCCGCTGCGCAAGGGGTTCTAGGCCAAATCACCGAGAACGGCGGCCAGGTGGCGTGCCTGCCACGGCCGCACTCGCGGCGTGGAGCCATCAGGCGTGCCGGGAAGAAATACCAGACAGGATGTCGCGGTAGCCCTCGATGAAACTCGGGTAGTGCAGTTTCAGGCCACTGGCCAGTAGCCGTGAATTGTCCAGCCGCCGGTCGCCGGCACGCCGCATGGACGAACCTGCCTCCTGCCCAGGCAGCCGCATGCCCAGCTCTGCGGCGAGGAATTGGTACACCTCGCCGAGCTGGGCCGGCGTGCTGTCGGTGGCCAGATAGAGTTCGGCGGCCTGGTCGCCAAGGTTGGCCACGTGCACGATGGCGGCTGCCAAGTCATCGCGATGAATCCGATTGGTCCAGTGCGAACCGGCGGGAACCTTGGCAGTTCCGGAGACGACCAGGTCAATGAGCCTGGTGCGCCCCGGGCCATAGATACCCGAGGCCCGCAAGATAGTCACTGGCAGGCCGCTGCCGGCGAGCGCGGCCTCGGTGCGAGCCAAAACCTTAGCGGTATCGCGGGAGGCGTGGACCGGTGCTTGCTCGGTTACCCATTCGCCGTCATCGCCACCCATCACTGCGGTGGAGGAAACATAGATCAGCCGGCGGAGTTTTGGCGCTTGCTCGCGCAGTCGGACGCAGAGTTCCTGGGCGACCTGCAGGTAGCTGCGCTCGTAACCGTCCACATCGCGGGACACCGGCACCGGAGTCAGCACAACGACTTCCGTCGCGGGGTCGATTTGCGGCCAGCCGGCCGGATTCAGCAGGTCTACATCGTGCCCGTCGAACGCTGGGGGAAGCTTGCTGCTGTTGCGGCGCCACCCGGTAACCTCATCTGCTTGGGCGAGGAATCGCAGACCGGCTTCGGTGGCGACATCGCCACAACTGACTAGCAAGACTTCCACTGCGCTCCTTTGTTGTTACTCCGTGTACTTCAAGACTAGAACTTCTGGGCCCCGAGGAAAGTTCCCACACGATGCCGCCATCGGGCCGGGAGCCAGCTGCTGCAGGACGCAGCGGAAGGTATCACCGGGGCACCGTGTGGCTGCCTCGGCCCCACCGGATCTGAACCGGGGCCGTGGCCAGCGGCGAAGGCAAAACGCCCCGGAAATGAACTTGCAGATTGTGCTCTAGGGTTAATAGCAGGCGCAATTGAAGAATCAGCGCAGTCCGGCACCGATGAAGAATGCTGTTCTGTTAAGAATTCAATGTTCGCGCCGACAGAATTCCTCTACTGCCGCCAGGCGCTTGGGTTGCCGGGCCGCCAGATCCACCAATGCTAGGGTGATGATTTATCCGTTCTTCAATCATCAGGCCAGTCAAGCCAACTACAGCCGTCCTCGAAATAGCGATGGTCGTGCTCTTGGTCTGGACGTTGATCGCCATCGAACCTACCGGGTGGGATCTGTCGGTGTACCGCGAAGGGGCGCTGACCTTGCTGCGGGAACCAGAAGACCTGTACGGGCCATTTGTCGGCCCCATCAATGCTCCTGGGTTGCCCTTCACCTACCCGACATTCGCCGCCTTGCTTTTCCTTCCCATGGCGTTCTTCCCCTACTGGGTCTCGGTGACTGTCACCATGGTGGCATCCATTGTGCTGACTTTCTTTGTCGGCAAGGACCTGGCCACGCGCATTGCCCGACGCTGGCCGAAACTAGGACGCTGGGTCACTCCTTTGACGCTGACCTGCCTGATGCTGATTTCCGGTCCATTCCGCGACACCATTTGGTTCGGGCAGATTAATATCCTTATTCTCGGCGCGTGTTATCTGGCGCTGGTGAATTCAAAGTCTTTGACCCCGTTTGTGATTGCGGTCGGGATTTGCGCCGGCATCAAGCTCACGCCTATTGCACTGCTGATTCTTCCGTTGGCCATGCGCAAATGGACGGCGGTCATCATCGGCACCCTGACCTTCCTCGGCACCCAGGTCATCGGGCTGGTCTTCCAATGGCGCAATACATTGGACTACTGGTTCGACGTGGTGCGCGATCCGTCGCGCGTCGGCAATGTGGGGTACATCGACAATATTTCCCTGCAGGGATTCCTCACCCGGCTCGGCGCCGGATCGCTGATCTGGTTTGTCGTGGCGCTCGCCGTGGGCCTGGCCTTCATCGCGCTGCTCTACAAGCTCGATGGCACCGTTGAGCCGGTGGTGCTGCTGGGCATTGCCGCTACCTGCCCGCTGCTGGTTTCACCGGTGAGCTGGTCCCATCACTGGGTGTGGGGTCCGGTCATAGCCTATGCCTGGGCAGTGGTGGCCCTGCGCCTGGAGGTCTGGCCGAGGCGCATCATGCTGGGGGTGCTCGTGCTGTTCAGCATGGAATTGATGATTTCGGCCAAGCGGGCCATTCGTTTCTTCGGTATCCATCCCGATTATGAACTGGCCACGTGGTGGTACATCTGGCCGGCCATCCCGGTGGTGGGCATGGTGCTGTGCCTGGTGTTTGCCTTGGCATCCAAACCACGGGAATTGCTGGGAACCAGCTGATGTGAAGCATCCTGCCAAGCGCTGTACAATTCTTGTATTCGAACATTTGTACTAGCTTGCAGCAGGGAGTGGTGGGCGTGGCTGACGAACAAGAGTTGATGCCTCCGGGCGCCAGCCAGGGGCCGGTGCAAGCCGTTTCGGCCATGGGATTCCCGTCGCCAGCACGCGACTACTTCGACGGCGGCCTGGATCTGAACCGGCTGCTGGTCAGGGACCGTGTATCGACATTCATCATGCGGGTGAGCGGACGTGCCATGCAGTCCGCGGGAATCTACGACGGTGATGAAGTGATCGTCGACCGTTCGCTCTCGGTCCGCGATGGCTCCGTGGTCATCGTGAATCTCAACGGGCAAATGCTGGTACGGCGATGGCATATCGACGGTTCCAAGGTCGGGTTGCTCAGCGACGAATCGCCCCTGCCGGTCTGGCTGACCGAGGGTGATGAAGTCGGGGTCTTCGGGGTCATCACGAGGTGCCTGCATCATGTCCGCTGATCACGTGTCGCTGGTCGACGTGAACAACTTCTACGTATCCTGCGAGCGGGCCTTCGACTACTCGCTGCGCAATCGTCCGGTAGTCGTCCTGTCCAACAATGATGGCTGCGTGGTCGCGCGATCCCAGGAAGCCAAGGACCTGGGCATCCCCACCGGAGAACCATTCTTCAAGATCCAGCGGCTCATGGACAGCCACAACCTGGCCGTGCGCTCGAGCAACTATGAACTCTATGGCGACATGTCCGCCCGCGTCATGGAACTGCTCGGCCGCTACGGCACGTGGCATGAGGTCTACTCCATCGACGAATCGTTCATCGGCTTGGAAGGCAATCTGGAACAGGTGCGCAGCACCGCCGCGCAGATCCGCAAGGCCATCGACAAGACCATCGGTGTGCCGGTCTGCGTGGGAGTGTCCACCACCAAGACGCTGGCCAAGCTGGCCAACCATATTGCCAAGCACAACCCCGGGCTCGGAGGTGTCTGCGTCCAGCAGTTGATGGACCAGCAGGTTCTGGGCAATATCCTGACCCGCGTTCCGGTCACCGACGTTTGGGGAGTGGGACGCAAATCGGGGGCCAAATTGGCCAGCATGGGCATCGAAACCATCGCTGATTTGCGCGACGCTGACCCGTTGCTCATCCGCAAGAAATTCTCCGTGGTGCTACAACGTACCGTCTTCGAACTCAACGGGCAGCGCTGCATCGGGCCGGTGGAAGAACGCGCGGACCGCGGGCAGGTCATGTTCACCCGGTCCTTCTCGACCCCGGTACGGACCCGCGAGGCCATGGAAGAAGTCATGTCCATCTATGCGCAGAAGGCCGCCAGCCGGTTGGCCAGTGAAGGACGATATGCCACGCTCTTGACGGTCACCGCGGGCACCAGCCGATTTGCCCAAGGCGAATCATCCTTCCCCAGCGCTCAGGTGCGGCTGCCCCGGCCGACACGGGACCCTATCCTGCTCAGCAAGCTGGCTATCGCGGCCATGGCTGATCTGATGCAGCCCGGCATGGATTACGTACGCGGGGGAGTGATCCTCTCCGGGCTCAGTGATTCCCCGGGTGAAAAGCAGCTGGATCTTTTTGACCTCGGCGACGAGCACGATGAAAATGAGCAGAAGAATGTCTCCTCGGTAGTGCAGGATATTTCCGCGCGTTTCGGGGCGAAGTCCATCGGCTTGGGACCAGCGGGCATGGCCCAAAGCCCGGCGTGGACCATGAAACGCGAACACATCTCCCAGCGCTACACCACCGAATGGGATGAGCTCTTGGAAGTCCGCGCATAGAACTTTCGGCGTCTTCGCAGATCTGAGTGAGAGGAAGAAATCATGACTACTCATGTCAGAGCGCTCATGTCGTTGGGAATGCTCTCGATGCTGCTGCTCAGCAGCTGCAGTGCGCCCAGTTCACCGACTAATGGCTCAAGTTCGCACAATCCCGCGCCATCAATATCATCCTCGCCCACGAGCAAGGCGACGGGGCCCGAAGGCAACGAGGAGGTAGCGCCTACGCCAACCCAGGAACCGACGCTTCGCCAGCAGGCGGAAAAACTCGTTGGCCAGCTCTCGGTGGAGCAGCAAGCGGCAAGCTTGGTGATGGCAGGCGTCTCGGCACAAGGCGCGGGCAGCGCAGAGCTGAAAGCCATGAAGAAGCGGGGCCTGGGCAACGTGTTTTTGCGAGGCAGGTCGCAGCTCTCGCTCAAGCAGACCGCCGCGGAAGTCGGGGCTATCACCAAGGCCCTGAAATCCAATGTCCCCGACCAGCTGCCGGTCTGGGTGGCTACCGACCAGGAAGGCGGATTCGTGCGGGTCCTGCAGGGCGCCGGATTCACTCAGTTGCCGACCGCCACCAAGCAGGGCCAATGGCCTCAGGACAAGCTGTCCTCGACCATCAAGCAGGTCGGTGAAGAATTGGCCGACGCCGGGATCAACGTGAACCTTGCGCCGGTGGCTGATGTGGTGCCGGCCAAGGTCGGCACCGGCAACGCCCCCATCGGCTACTTCGGGCGGGAATACGCCCACACCGCCGGCGATGTTTCCTCTGCCATAACCACCGTGAACGATGCCTTGAACGACGCCGGGGTGCAGCCGGTGGTCAAGCATTTCCCCGGCTTGGGCAGGGTGGCAAAAAATACAGATACCTCCAGTGGTGTCACTGACACCGTGATCGGCATGGATGCTTCCGACCTTGACCCATTCAAGCAGGCGATCGCCCAGGATAATTCCTGGATCATGATTTCCAACGCCCGCTATGCAGAACTTGATGCCAAGAATGATGCGCCGTTCTCACAGGCGATCATCACCGGACTGCTGCGCGATGAACTGGGCTACGAGGGCGTGGTGATTTCCGATGACCTGTGCGAAGCGCAGCAGGTTGCTTCGGTTCCCGTCGGCCAGCGCGCTGTGAAGTTCGTGGCGGCCGGTGGCACGGTGCCATTGTGCGTTAAGGCCGATCAGGCAATTGCCATGGCCAAGGCGCTGGCGGCCGAAGCCAAGGATGACAAGAAGTTCGCGGCGAAGGTCCGCGAGGCGGCCACAGTGATCCTGGAAGCGAAGCTGGGCTAGGAATCTGGCATCAAAAAGATCCGGGACACTTTCCTACTCGCTAGGAAGTGCCCCGGATCTGGTCTCAGGAAAGCTGGAAGCTAGTTGCTCTTCGGCTTTCCGGTGCTACCGGAAACGATATCCAGTACCTGTGCACGGTCCTCGCTGGCGTTGTGCAGGTGCAGCAGCAGCGCCTTGGAAGCCTTGGTGCTATCGGCAACGGTGACCGGAATCTTGTTGCCCTTCAGGTCGGTGAACAGCGAACCTTCTGCACCAAAATCAACCTGCGGGGTCACCGCGTTGAACTTGATCCAGTCGGTCTGATCCACGGGAACCATCGAACCGGCATCGTCGGTGTTGTACCAGGAGTAGCCGAGGACACGGTAGGAGATCTCGTCCGAGTCATCGCTCAGGCCCAGGGCCGAGAGCGATACGGGCAGGATCGCCGTATTGGTGTCATAGCTGTTGGTATCAACATCACCCAGCACGCCGTTCACTGGCTGCAGGTCAACCTGTTCGCCGGTGTTCAGATCGAAGGTCGCGGCCAGATCCAGGTCGACCTCATCCATGGCGGCGGTGAAGGTGACGAAGTCAGCCTTGCCATCGTTATTGGTGTCGATCTCGACATCCAGCTCGGTGCCACCGGCAAGGTGAGCCCAGTTATCCCAGGTCGAGATGCCGATGTTCAGCTGGCCATCGGCCACGCCGGTGCGCGGTGCGGTGCTCGAAGCGCCAACATACTGCAGGTCCATGGAACCTGCTGCCGGGACCGAATCCAGCGAAGCATCGCGGTCGCTGGAGGCACCGAGTTCAAAGGCGCCGAGCAGCGAAGTCACTTCGGTGGCGCCCTCTCCGGCGGTGATGTCCTTGCCCTTCAGATCCAGGGTCGTGGTGTTCGACCCCTTCTTCAGCTTCTTGACCGAACCGGACATGTCGGCGGTCAGCTTCGGAGCGGCCTGAACCGGGATGCGCAGGGTGGGTGCGTCGCTGCTGGTCAGCTCAACGCGACCGGTAGCATCGGCAAGCCAGGCACGGGACAGGCCGGACTGGGTGGTGGCCATCGTTGGATCGATGGTCTTGGCCCACTTCTGTGGATCAACAGCCAGGGTCACGGTCAGCTGGGCAGTCTTGCCGGCTTGAACAGTGACGCTGTTGCGGTCCAAGGTGTAGGTCGCGCCGGGGATCTGGGTGGAAGCAACGTAGTCGGCCTTGTAGGTCTGGGCCTTGTCGCTGGTATTTTCCACGGTGATCTTGCGCTGGGCGGTGTACGGCTTCTTGGCATCGAGTTCGATGACGCCGAAGACCACGCTGGTCAGATCCGGTGCTTCGGAGTCATAAGCGAAAGCTGGGGTCTGCAGTGCTGCATCGGCCATCACCCGGCCTGCACCTACGCGGTTTGGACCGTAGGCTTCGCCATTGGCTGCCTTGATGTCGGTGGCCGCGGTGTTCATGATGACGCTCTTGGCCTCATACGGGGTGTAGTCGCTGCCTTCAAGTACCAGGGCCGCGATGCCTGCCACCAGTGGGGTGGCCATTGAGGTGCCGGACATGACAGCGGTACCGGTACCGGTGCCGACGCCTACCGAGCCGATCTGCGTACCCGGTGCGGCAACGTCAGGCTTGACCACGCCGTTGGTGCCATGAACGCCTCGCGAAGACGAGGAGTTCAGGGTGTCTCCGGCGCCGGATTCGCTGGACGAACCGCCAACAAAATCAGGGGACAGGGTCACCTTCAGCGTGCCAGCCTCTGCAGCTGGGCGCAGTCGCTGCGACTCATCCAAGGTGAACTGGGCACCTGGGATGGTGGCGTTGCCCGCAATACCGGCGTCGAACAGGTTTGCTTCGGAATCCAGGAGCACACCGGTGGCACCGGCGGCTTCAGCGTTGTTGAAACGAGCGCCGGATCCACAAGGGAATTCGCCGTTCTCGCTCCATTTCAGCCAAACCCACTTGCCTTCCAGAGAACCTGCTTCGAATGCGTCGCAACCATATTCATTGCCGGCTGGGGCCATGACAACTTCACCGGAGAGCTTTGCCGGGTCGGCATTGGTGTAGTTGAAGTTTGCGGAGTACTGGCCCGACGCCGTGCCCGCGACATCGCTCGGCTCGTCTACCTGGATCTTGTCCAGGGTGACGTGGGAGCCTACCGAGTTGGCAACGGTCAACGACGAGCGGGAGTTGCCCGGTGAGCCGCCGACGTCGGTGACATCGCCGGCGTTGCCCGAAGCGACGACCGAGAGGATGCCGGCCTTGGTCAGCGCGTCCACGATGTCGTTTTCAGGGTCTTCGGTCGGTGAGTGATCCGAACCCAAGGACATGTTGACCACCTGGGCGCGGTCGGAGAAGTCGCCGTCGCCGTTGGGGTCCAGGACGTAATCCAGTGCCTGGCCCACCACGGAGGAGGACCCTTCGCAACCGAAGACGCGGATGCCGATCAGCTGCGCGCCCGGTGCCGAGCCTGGGCCGACCTTCATTTCGGACAGGGCCTTGGCATCCAGGTCGGCGTAGTTGTCGGTGAAGGTGGATCCGTCGGCATTCACGCCGTAGCCAGCGGTGGTGCCTGCGACGTGGGAGCCGTGGCCGGCTGCCTCGCAGTCCAGCGGGTTGGGGTCCGGGTGCGGGATCGGCTGGTAGCTTTCGTCTGCATCATTGGCGTTGTAGTCATCGCCAACCAGGTCCCAGCCGCCGATGAACTTGTTGCCATCACGCAGACCGGAGTCGGTGGAAGGCAGTTCTTCAGAAGCCTGGGCCTCCTTGTAGGCTTCCAGGGTTCCGGGGCCGCCGAAACTTGCGTGGGTGTAGTCAACGCCGGTGTCCAGGACCGCGACCTTGATGCCTTCGCCGGTCTTGTCCAGCGACTTCCATGATTCCAGAGCGCCGGTGTCAACCACGGAACTGCGGTTGGATGGCTTCTTAGGAACGATGGAGCTGATTTTTGCTACGTCGCTGCGTTGTGCAAGTTTGCGAAGATCGTCGGCTTCGCCGGTCAGCGCCACGCCCTGCAGTGCATTGTGCGTGGTGTAGATGATCGTCGAGTTGGACTCGGCGGCGAGCTGCTTGCCCTTGGCCTTGACGTCCTTGCCCATCTTCTTGACCTTGGCGGCATCTTTTTTCTTGCCGGACTTCTTGATGGTCTCGAACGCGCCGTCTCCTTCAAGCTGTACGAACACCGAGACCTTGCCGGAGGCCTTGGCTAGTGGTCCTGAAACTTTGAGATCTGACAGCGCCTGGGAGCTGCTGATCGGCAGCGAGAAAGCCTGTTCGCCTTCTGCTGGTTGGGGAATGCCTGCTGCACTTGCCGGGCCTGAAAGGGTGACTGCCATTGCGAGTGCAGTGGCGGACCCCAAAATCAGGCGCGGCACTCGTTGCGTGCGCCGAGTGACCATGGTTCTCCTAGCTGGGCTGGGTAGCGGTACTGCTCCCGTCACGGGCGGGCGAAAATGGCAAAGCGGTGCGAGCTTTGATGATCGTCCGAGGCTTTAGTCCGCTGGTACGAAAGCCTATAGCTAGGAATCCTAAGTGACGCACAGCATATATCAAGGGGTTGTTGAATAATATTCTGTAAACGGCATTCGGCTTGAATAAGGTCTTTCACAATAAAATCCGCTCACCACCGCGAGAAACCCGCCCAGTGCTAGCGGTTGAGCACGCAGATTTTTTAGAAAAAAATCGACGTTTTATTACTCGGCAGTTGGCTAGCGCTGGACGGGTCTGGTGTTAACGGGCGCGGAATGCTCCGCGGCTCTTCTACAGTCGGTTCAAGAAGCTGTGCACGCGCTCATCGAGCAGCTCGATGCGCTCGGCGACGACAACCATCGGATCCGGGTAGATCGGATTCTTCGGAGGCGGGATGCGCACATTGCGTGAGCACTCGAAGTTCAGGCAGATCAATGTGCCCAGGGTGTCACCATCTCGGCCGGCTTGTCCGGCCCGGCGCGTGGTCCACATGCCCACTGCAACTGGAATGTTGACGTCTCGGCACATCTCGCACATGGTGGCGTTGTTCGGCTTGCGCCCGCCATCGGTGGGGCGCAGCAGGATGCCTCGGGTGCGTCCTGTTTCATCGGTGTGGAACAGGTAGCCGCGCTGCTGCATCTTGGGGTCCCGCCATCCCAGGTACTCAAGGGAGTCCCAGTCGAGGGTGCTGAAGTCTTCCGGCAGGGTCAGCTTCTTGGCCTCTTGCCGGCTGGCGTTGATGAAGGAAGAGCGGATGGTTTTTTCGGTAATGGGCTGCATGATAATCCTCAAGGAATTCGCGCGCGCTCAAGAGGGCGCACGGAAGCACTAGTCAAAAAAGGAAAGATGAGGTCTGCAACGAAGTGGAAGAAACGGGTAGCGGAAGAATTCCTGAAGGCGACGGCCTGAGGAGGAAGTTACTTGCTGGCCCCGTTCGACACGCAGACGAACGGGTTGAGCGTCAAAGTGGCTTGCATAGCCGGCCGCCCTTTCCCGTGGCTGATCCACGCGTCGATGATTGATGCACTGCAACTACCGTAGCAAGAGTCATTGGAGGATGCCAATGGGCAGGCCCACGCTTAACCATGATGCCGGTCGCATCTGCTAGGGATACGACCGGCATCAAGATTCGTCCAACGGGACGCGTTGTCTAGCGGCGTCCGCCCTGCCAGAGCGCATCAAACGGAGTGTTGCCCGATACGCGGTTGCGGATGCCCTCGGTGACAAACGCCTTCGCGGTGCGTGCGGCTTCAAGAGCGGTTGCGCCCTTGGCCAGTTCCGCGGTGACCGCGGCGGCCAATGAGCAGCCGGCGCCGGAAACTGCAACTTCGCCGATCTTCTTCTCGCGCAGCACTTCCAAGGTGGTGCCATCGTAGAACACGTCAACAGCGTCTTCGCCAGCGATGCGGACGCCGCCCTTGGCGAGAACTGCAGCGCCGGAGATTTCGTGGATCTTCTTGGCGGCCTCGATCAGATCATCTTCGGTGCTGATCTTCACTCCGGATAGCTGCTCGGCTTCGAAGTGGTTTGGCGTCACGAAAGTGGCCAATGGCAGCAGCTCTGCCTTCAGCGCTTCATCGGTATCAAGAGCGTGGCCTGGTTCCTGGCCCTTGCAGATCAGCACCGGATCCAGCAGGACGTTCTCCCACTTCTGGGATTTCAGAGCGGTGGCCACGGTGTTGATGGTTGCAGGGGACCCCATCATGCCCAGCTTGACGGTGCCCAGCTTGTCTTCGTAGCAGGTCTGGATAGCTTCGAGCTGATCGGCGATGACCTGCTGGTCCACTGGGACAAAACGGTGGTTCCAGGAATCCTTCGGGTCAAAAGAGACAATGCAGGTCAGCGCTACGATGCCGTAGGTTCCCAGTTCCTGGAAAGTCTTCAAATCTGCCTGGGCGCCTGCGCCACCGGTGGCTTCGGAGCCGGCGATGGTCAAAGTGATGGCTGGATCAACAGTGTTTGTATTAGTCATAGTCTCAATTAGAAGTAGTGCGGATTGGGAACGAATTAATTGTGCTGCCAAAAAGTCAGTTCGGTCGCCTTGGACCAGCCGACCTCTAGCTGCGCAGCGTGTTCTTCTGTGGCAACCAACAGCAGCCAAGGAAGGCCATGGCTGAAAGCGGAGCCGGCGAAGTTGGCCAGCACGGCACGGCGAGCTGCATCCGGGTCATCGGGGGAGAACAGGTCTGGATCGCTGAGCAATCCGTACGTCGAGCCGAAATGCATGCGGCCACGGGCTACCGGACGGTCGAAATCCGTGACCTCGACGACGTCGTAGTTATCCATTGGCGCTTCAAAAAGCCCCGAGGTGTCGGCCAGTTTGACCACCTGCTCAACGTCCTCGGGCTTTCCGGCGAGCAGGTGCATGGTGGCGCTGTGCTGCCAACCCCGGTTCTGCAAGCCTGCCCGGGTGCTCTCATCGGAAGGGCCCAAGAAGATCAGCCGTTGGGCATCTTCAGGTGCGTTCCATGAAGCACTGGGCCAGTAGCGCAGGATTTCTACGTCGTCCCCGTCCTGGTTTACCGAACGAACTTCCTGCTGATTCGGGAAGGATGCAATACGGTCGCGAAGTAATGCGTAGTCGCTGGTCCAGCTTGGCAACGTCCGCGCGGTTGAGCTCATGGTGTTGCGTTCTCCTTTTGGTTCGATGGGGATTACCTATCGGCAACACTGACTTTACGCCTAAAATCCGGGCAATACTCAACTGTGTTGCCACGTTGCAGGGGGCGCGCCTCGGCGCCTGGGAACTAGGAAGCCTTGGGCCTTCTGAGGACGGAACGAACCGGAGGATTCATCCCGGTTTCATCTTCCTCTTGCGGATCCATGAGGGCCAGGATGTCTTCGAAAAGCGAACGCACCACCGGCAGGCGACATAGCACAGCGAACTTTGCCACCACCGGCGCCATGTTCTTCATGAGAGTGCGGGAGCGGCGTTGGCGCGCGGACTGGTCATAGGCCCAGGCGGAGAAAACATGCCGCGACACGAGCAGGAGGAATTTCGGCAGATCGCGGCGGATTCCCAGCGGGGGCAGTGGGCGGGCGCCGGCAACCGCTTGCTCCCACAGCGAGAGCTCGATCCTCGAGACTTCCTCATTCGCGTGTTCGTTGGAAAGCAGGACTTTCAAGAAGACCGGGCCGAACTCGTGATAGGGCGCCAATACGCGGACCCCGGCATCGAGTACCGCGCGGATATTGGATTCCAAGGTATTGCCCTCGTCGAACGCGCCTTGGCAGTACTCGTACTGCTCAGCGCGGAGGTTCAACAACAGCTGGGCGACGATGTCTTCCTTTGATTGGAAGTAGTAGTACGCATGCGATAGGGATACCCCGGCGTTGGCGGCGATAACCCGCATGCTCGAGGCCCGGTAGCCGTCCTCGGCAAAACAGTCCAAGGCGGTCGCCAGGAGCTTGGCTTGCGTCTGGCGGCCCTTTTCAGTGCGTGGTTGGATGCTCATCGGCCCTTCAAGAGAAATGCGGTGACGTTCAGTCTAGCATTTTTTGAACGCGTTCAAAAAATGAAATTATTCATGCGGATGCGCGGGATGGTGGTCACGGTCAGATTTGATTCCTCGAATTACTGTTTCGAAGAGTTTCTAGTGAGATGCTCATTGTCGAGATTGTCGATTCTCAGAACTTGGTTGCTCGCTAAAGCAATTCGGGATTGGCAGAGCTCACCATGGGATACTTGCTAGGTAAGTGCTAATACAGCGGAACAGCACGCAGGCAAAACTCTCCCTTTTCTTCTTGGCGGGGGAGCATGCCTCCGAGGCATAGTTCTGGCGAACCACTTTGACAAGGACAACTAGCATGGGCGAAATCAACGACGCCAATAATCTGACCAAGACCAAAAAAGCGGTTTTCGCTTCGGCCGGTTCACCCTACTTCTCCACGGTGCTCACCCTGATGGGCGCGATCGTGATCCTCTCGAATATCGGTGCCTCCAAAGGCGTCAGTTTCGGGCCGATCATCACCGATGGCGGATTCTTCCTCTTCCCGATGGCCTACATCCTCGGCGATGTCATTTCGGAGGTGTACGGACTGAAAGCCGCGCGACGCTCGATCATCCTCACCTTCGCCCTGGCCTTCTTCGCGGTGATCTCCTTCTGGATCATGATCCACCTGCCATCCGCGGAATTCTACGACGGGCAAGAAGCGCTGGAACGGACCTTGGGGCCAATCTGGCAAATCGTTCTCGCTTCTGCTTGCGGATTCCTCGTAGGGCAATTCGCCAACTCCTGGGTGCTGGTCAAGCTCAAGGAACGAACCGGCGAACGAGGGCTGGTTGGACGCCTCATCGGCTCCAGCGGCGTCGGGGAATTCCTGGACACCCTGATCTTCTGCGCCATTGCGGCACCGGTCATCGGAATCAGCGATGTGCCGAACTTCATCAATTACGTCGTCGTCGGCTTCGTCTACAAGACGGCGGTGGAAATCATTCTGGTGCCAGTGACCTCGCTGGTGATCCGGTGGTTCAAGAAACGCGAACCAGGGTACATCCAAGCCGCAATCGCCAGCTAACACATCGGTGGGCATCATCCGCAAGGACGATGCCCACAGCTGTACCCGGCGGCTAACGTAGTCAGTATGCAGACAGGTCAGAGCTCTGGATACCAGTTGGAAGCCAGGGAACTGACCATAGGATATCCGCAGCGGACCATCCTCGGCCCACTGAATCTGCAGCTGTCCGCAGGAAATGGCACCGGAATTATCGGGGTTAACGGCAGCGGAAAGTCCACGCTCATCCGCACCATCCTCGGCCACCTGCCACCGGTGGGCGGCGAAGTCGAATTCCTGGGGCTGCCAGTGGATGAAGATTCGATAACCTTCCGAAGACAAGTAGCCGTCCAAATCACCGACGGAACCTTCTTCGAGGAACTCACCGTCGCTGAGCATCTCGAGTTGGTGGCTCGCGGCCATGGGCTTGCCGCGTGGGAGCAGAAGGTAGATGAGGAACTGGACTTTTTCGAATTGCATGCTGTCACAGACCTGCTGCCCGGCGAACTGTCCTCAGGCCAGCGGCGCAAGGTGCTGCTGGCCGCAACCCTGATCAGGCCCGCGCAACTGGTGCTGCTGGATGAACCCGAACAGCGCTTGGATCTTCGAATCAGGCAGAAACTTTATGATCGGCTGGCCCTTTTGCGGCAGTCCGGAACTACGCTGCTGGTTGTTACCCATGATCCGCAACTGCTCCGCGAGAGCCTGGATAGCGCATTGCTCCTTAACGAAGACCAGGGCGTAATCCTCGACGCCGAAGCTGGAGCGCAGTGGCTTGAGCGATAGCGGTATTTCGGCCCAAACGTCTGATTTTGATCCGCAGCAGCTCATCCTCCGCGCCAAGCGCCGACGGAACTTTTCGGAACGCTTTGACAGCTTCTCGGACGCCTACGTATGGGTGCTGGCCGCGATTGTGGCCCTGGCCTACCTGTTCAGCGCGATCTTCGGACTGATCTTCGCGCTGCTCGGACAGGGTCTAGCCCACCGGCAGATGCCAACTGCGGTATGGAGCCTCCAAGAGCTATCGCCTGTGCTGCTGGCGCTGGGAGCCATCTACTTGTTGAGGCTGCTCATAAACTTAGGGCCGGTAGCGGTCAACGCAGCCAAAGCCGACTGGTGGTTGCCGCTGCCGCTTAGCTCATCAGCCCTTCGTGGCAGCGCCCTGCGCAACTCGCTTCTGATCGGGATATTCGCAAGCGCCTTCATCGGTGTGCTTTGGCTGATCGTGCTGTATGGGCTAGCCGGTGCCTTCGACCCGCTCTTGGCAGGTTGCGCGTTAGTGTGTTTCGCCCTTGCCGGCATCGTCTTGGCCAGTGCGGGAGTAGTGATTCAAAGTTTTGGGCTGCAGCGTCGTGCGCAACGCTGGATCGGGCGAGGCATTGCGGCCATTGTTGCAGTGCTCGTGGTCGTCTGGGCTTTGCTGACCGCCAAGAACCAATGGGCGCACAGCGCGCTGGAAACCATGGCTGGTTCCGTGCTGGAATTGCCCGCCTGGATCTGCGCTGCTGCGATACTGCTGGCACTGGGTGTTGTGAGCGTCTGGTGGGCAGTACAGCGCACCCGGCGTATTGGCTCTAGGTCCCTGCGGTCATCTGGCGAATCCCAGCAGCGGGTCCTAGGTGCCTTGATGCAGGCGGACGGGCGGGCTGGCACCGCTCCGTCGACTGCCGCCATAGGCCGACGGCGACGCTGGGGCCGCCGGGTCACCGCGAATCTGCCAGTCGCGTGGCGGATCTTGGTGCTGCGTTGGATTCGCGGAGGATATTGGGAGGATGCTGGTGGCTACCTGCTGCTGGTGATGGCCTTGGCAGCCACCGTCGAACAAGTCGCGAACCCGCTGAGCGCGGTGGTCTTCTATTTGGGCCTCGGCGTGCTGCTGACCATCAATGTCTCGGGAGTCATTGCACCGCTGCTGACACAACGGCAGCTGACACAACATCTGGGACGGCCAGCTGCGAAATTGAAGCGCAGCGCAGCACTATTCGCCGTGATCTACAGCGCCGTGGCGTTGGGCCTATTGACCGGGGGACTAGGACTGCTGGGCGTTGCGAGCCTCGGCGGCTTCTGGTGGTGGTGCGCCGCAGTCGTCGTCGGGTCCCTCGGCGTTGCGGCTGCCAGCCTCGGACATGCCCAGCGGAAAGAACGCGACTGGGAGAGCCTGCTGGGCGCAGCCACCAGCGATACGACAGTAGCCCTTGTCCTTTTCGGCGAACTCGCCACATTGGTTCGCGCGGTGGCGAGCCTGGTCCCATTGTTCGCTTTGGCGCTGAGCCCGCAAACGGGTATCGCTTGGCCGCTGTGGATGATCTCCTTGCTATTCGCCCTTCCTGCTCTACGATTGCTAGTCGAAGAGTTTCCGAGAAGCATGCGCAGATAGGACGAGATGATGAGCGTGGAAATTGCCGTTCAAGCACCCGGGGATCTCGATACCGAGCGGCTGTATGCCTTGCTGAAACTGCGCACCCACATTTTCATTGTTGAGCAGCGTTCTTGCTACCCGGACCTTGACGGCTTGGATCTTGCCGAAGGCACGGTGCACCTGAGCACGTGGGAGGATGGCGAAATCCTGTGCACGGTACGCATTCTCGATGTTCATGGGGAAGAACCGCATATCGGACGCGTGGCCACCAAGGTCGAAGCCCGCGGCCGCGGGCTCGCCGGGCAGCTGATGGAACGCGCGGTGGCCTTGTGCCGTCCGGACGCCCAGATCCATCTCGGCGCGCAAACCCAGCTCGAAAGCTGGTACGGGAAGTTCGGGTTCGAACGGTGTGGCGAAGACTTCGACGATGACGGGATCATGCATCTGCCCATGATCAGAAAAGCCGTCGAAGCTTCGGCCTGATCACGAAGATAAGGCATCATTTCCCGCCCAGCAGTTCACGCAGCGGAAAATGATGCCTCTTGCAGTTCGCTTGGCCGCTTACTTCGAGGCCGGCTGGCCCTGCGGATCTGGCTTCCCGGCGTAGTAGTTGGCCAGGACCTGATCCTTGAGCTCGAAGAAGGTGCCGTTTTCCAGCGCCTGGCGAGCGGACTCAACCAGGCCCACGGTGAAGTGCTCGTTGTGGATGGAAATCAGCGTGTGGCTGAGCAGTTCCTTGCCCTTGTACAAATGGTGAATGTACGCGCGGGTGAAGTTCTGGCAGGTGTAGCACTCGCAACCGTCCACCAGCGCAGTGAAGTCGCGCTTGTAGCGGGCCCCGGACAAGTTGAATCGGCCCCACGGGGTGTAGAACGCGGAATTGCGGGCCACGCGGGTAGGGGAGACGCAGTCAAAGGTGTCGGCACCGTTTTCAATGGCGGTGAAGATGTCATCCGGCTCGGAAATCCCCAGCAGGTGGCGGGGCTTGTTTTCCGGGAGCTCTTCGGCGCACCAGCCAACGATGGTTCCCAGGTTTTCCTTCTCCAAGGCGCCGCCGATACCGAAGCCGTCAAAGGCCATGGCTCCGAGATCCTGGCAGGCCTTGCGTCGAAGGTCCTCGTATTGCGCTCCCTGGATGACACCGAACAGTGCCTGGTAATCCTTGCCCTCGCGAGTGTCGGTGAGCGAGAAGTGCTCGGCGATGCAACGCTCGGCCCAACGACGGGTGCGTTCCAGGGACTCGACCTGGTAGCCGCGCGAATTCTGCAACGTGGTCAGCTCATCAAAGGCGAACATGATGTCGGCGCCGATCTGATGCTGGACTCCCATGGAGATCTCCGGGGAGAAGCGGTGCTTGGTGCCATCAAGATGGGACTTGAACCAGACGCCATCCTCATCGACATTGGCCAAGCGTTCTTTGCCTGGTGCCACCGCGTCATCCGGACCTGACTGGTCGACGGACTTCATATCGATGACTTTCTTGAAGCCAGAGCCCAGGGACATCACCTGGAATCCGCCGGAGTCGGTGAAGGTCGGGCCGTGCCAGCCCATGAACTTGCCCAGGCCGCCGGCCTCATCGAGGATGTCGGCACCTGGCTGCAGGTACAAGTGGTAGGCGTTGGCCAGCACTGCCTGGGCTCCAAGTTCTTCAACCTGGGCCGGGGTCACCGCCTTGACCGTCGCCTTGGTGCCCACAGCGATGAAAGCGGGAGTCTTGATTTCGCCGTGCGGCGTACGGATGACTCCGGTACGGCCCAACATCGGCGAGCCATCGGGTGCAGTGAGCCGGGTTCCGACTTCAAAGCCGAATTCTTCCTGGTGGGCATGCGGGGCACTGGGGTCAAAGTTCTTTTCGGGCACGTACCAAGTCTGCCGTATTAACCCGCCGGTGAGGAAAACGACAATGCCAATCCGCCCATAAACCTAGCCCCTCACAAGGCCATGAGCGAATAATGGGAGGTACTTGTTGTGTCCAACGCGACGGAAGGAAATTGTGGGCCTGGAGAAACTGAAGGAATCAACAAAAGCGCTGATGACGCTCGGGCCGGCCCGCAATGACCATTGGATCGGGCTGCGCACCGGTATCGGCGTCTTCGCACCGCTGATCACCCTTTTCGCCATTGACCGCCTGGACCTCGTGGTTTTCGCCGTCTTCGGCGCCTTCACCGGGGTCTACGGCCGAGTCGACGGCTACTGGAACCGGCTGCGCATGCAGGTCCGCTCTGGTCTCTTGTTCTTTGTTGTCATCGCCCTGGCGCTGTCGGCATCGTACTGGTGGGTTGATCATGGCAACCCTGAAGTGATGCAGTGGCAGATTGTCGGCGCAACCACCCTGGTCGCAGGCATCTGCTCGGTGCTGGTCGGCTTCATGCGGCTGCGTCCGGGCGGATCCTTGTTCCACATCTTCGCTTTTGCTGCCATTGCCTCCATCCCGCACCCGGCAGCCATGGGCGAAGCCCTGCTGGTCGCGGCATTGACCATCCTGCTGGCCGTGGTGATCGGCTCGGCTGGAGCCTTGGGCCAGTGGGCCAACCTCTGGGAACGCACCCCATTGCCGCCGCTGTCCGATAACGTGCGCAAGGCGATCTGCTGGGAGGGCCTGTTCTACATTCTCTCCGCCGGGGTGGCCGGAATCCTGGCCAATACCGTGGGCAGCCAATTATCGGCCGGCCACAACTATTGGGCCATGGTTGCCGCGGTCGTGCCGCTGGTCGGCCACACCACCAGATTGCGCATCCGCCGCGGCGTGCACCGCGTGCTCGGGACCTTGGTGGGCATGATCTTGATGGCGCTGCTGATCTGGCTCAACCCACAGGTGTGGGTCCTGATGGCCTTCATCGCCGTCTGCCAGTTCATGACAGAGATGTTCGTGATGCGCAATTACTTCTTTGCGCAGATTTTCGTTACGCCCATGGCCTTGGTGGGAGTGTCCTTGGTGACCGGGCTCAGTGGGGCGGTCATCTACGACCGTGTGGTTGAAACCCTGATTGGCTGTGCCGTGGGTATGCTTGGCGTGCTCTTGGGAAGTTGGTTCGGCATGGTCCTCAAACGCAAGCAGGGCCTCGATCCCAAGAGCTGAAGCTGAAGTTAGATATTGACTCCGACGTGGGCTAATGCCTGACGGAGAATATTTTCACGGCCACCGGCGAATTCGCCTTGGATATCTGAGCTCAAGGCCTCGGCAGGCGAGAGCCAGGTCAGTTCCAGCGCATCTTGGCGCGGGGTGGACTCTCCGCGGACCGGAACGATGTAGCACATGGAGACAGCGTGCTGGCGGTCGTCGGTCAGTCCTGTTTCGCTCGGGGCTGGGAAGTATTCGGCCACGGTGAAAGGCACCGGGGACGCTGGCAGCTGCGGCAGCACCATGGTGCCCAGGTCTTTTTCGATGTGCCGGATCAAGGCGGCGCGAATGGTTTCGCGGTACATGACGCGACCGGAGACGAAGGTCCGCAGCATGCGGCCGTCGTCGTCACCGGTGAGCAAGAGGCCCACTTCGTTCACATAGCCCAGCGGGTCAAGGCGAACCGGGATGGCCTCGACGTAGAGCATCGGCAGGCGCTGACGCGCCTCGTAGAGGTCTTCTTCAGAGAGCCATCCGGGATAGGGATCAGGCGTGCGCACGTTCATGGTTCTATCTTCGTACACAAACCCCGTTCTAGCCATGAAGCTGTATCTGTGTTGCGGAACTCACCAACTGGGTCTCGGCGCACCCTAGTGCCGGTGGAGTTCACCGGATAAAATTGATTGAGCTATCCCAATCTCTTGTCTGCGCGCTCGTTGCAGGCTTTGGACAGCGCATCCCTTTTCGATTACTCGTGGAAGCAGAATCCTGCCGTGACGAACGCTCCAGAACGACTGAGCAAAAAGAACTTCACCACGATTGCGGTGCTGATCGTATCCAGCTTCGTGGTTATCTTGAACGAGACCATCATGAACGTGGCCTTGCCCGTTCTGATGCACGAATTTAACGTCACCCCAGATGCCATCCAATGGCTATCGACCATCTTCATGCTCACCATGGCAGTAGTGATTCCGATGACCGGATTCCTGCTGCAGCGGTTGAGCGTGCGCAATGTCTTCGTGCTGGCCATCGGCCTGTTCACGCTGGGCACCATTCTGGCCGCCGCGGCCCCGGGACTAACAGTTCTGCTGGTAGCCCGCGTCATCCAGGCCTGCGGTACCGCCATCATGATGCCATTGCTGATGACCACCATCTTGCACCTGGTTCCGGCCGAACGCCGCGGCGTGCTGATGGGCAACGTCTCGATCGTGATCTCGGTGGCTCCTGCCATCGGCCCGACCCTTTCGGGACTGATTTTGCAGTACCTGTCCTGGCGCTTCATGTTCATCGTGATCATCCCGATCGCGATCGCCGCTTTGATCATCGGCACCCCGCGTCTGTCCAACGAGGTTGACGGCGCGTCCACTCCGCTGTCGGTGACCTCGGTGGTCCTGGCCATCCCGGCCTTTGGCGGATTGGTCTTCGGCCTGAGCCGGCTGTCCGTAGGCGTTACCCCAACCAATATCGCCATCCTCGTGGTGGCACTGCTGTGCCTGGCCGCCTTCGTCTTCCTGCAGCTGCGTTTGCAGAAGGAAGACAAGGCCCTGCTGGACCTGCGTCCGCTGAGCTTCAAGGACTTCACGCTCTCGCTGCTGCTGATGATGTTCGCGATGATCTCCCTGTTCGGCGTGATCATCCTGTTGCCGATGTTCTTCACCAACGTGCTGGGCATCGAAACCCTGACCACCGGCTTGATCATGCTTCCCGGCGGCCTGCTCATGGGTATTCTGGCTCCGATGGTCGGCAAGCTGTACGACCGCTTGGGCGCTCGCCCATTGATCGTCCCCGGCGCTATCATCCTGCTGGCCTCGTTGCTGGGCTACGCGCTGATCCTGGACGAAAGTACCCCGATCTGGTTGCTGGTGGTACTGCACCTGGTGATGAGCCTGGGCTTGGCGCTGATTTTCACCCCGGCGTTCACCACCGCGCTGAACCCGCTGCCGCACCACTTGCACTCGCACGGTTCGGCATTGCTCTCCACCTTGCAGCAGCTGGCCGGTGCCATGGGCACCGCGCTGCTGGTGGGCGTGGTCGCGGCGACCACGACGGCAAAGCTGGCTGCAGGCAGCGACCAGCTGACCGCCACCGTTGAAGGATTCCAGCCTGGCTTCCTGATTGGTGCCGGCTGCAGCGTTGGCATTATCATCATCGGGTTCCTGCTGGGCGGCAAGAAGGATCTGGTGAGCCTCGACGCTGAGCCTGCCTCGGCTGAAAAGCACTAACCGATCCCTGATTCAAAGATTGCCGGATGTTCTTGATGAGCATCCGGCAATTTTTGACTCTTGCCCCTGTCGACTTCTGTTGCGGTGGGTGACTCGGCAGTAGGCTGGCTGATAAGTGTACTGACTACGAAGGGGTAAGCATGCAGTTGCAGGATTCGGTCGCGCTGGTCACCGGAGGGCTTTCAGGCCTGGGACGGGCCACTGCCCAGAAGCTTTCGGCCACGGCCAAACATGTTCTCATCGTGGATCTGCCACGCGAAGACGGGGATGAAATCGCCGCGCAGATCGGCTCGAATGTCCGCTATGCCCCGGCCGATGTCACCGATCCGCAACAGGTAGCCACCGCGATCGAGCGCTGCAAAGAACTTGGCGTGCTGCGCGTCGTCGTGAACTGCGCCGGCGTGGCCACACCTGGCAAGGTGCTGGGCCGCGAGGGCGTCTTGCCGCTGGAACGATTCTCCAAGGTGCTGGATATCAATGTGAATGGCACGTTCAACGTGCTGCGCCTCGCCGCTGAATCCATGGTGCATAGCGAAGCGCTCACGGACGCCAACGGGACAACCGAACGCGGCGTCATCGTGAATACCGCCTCGGTCGCGGCTTTCGATGGGCAGATCGGACAGCCGGCCTATGCCGCGTCCAAGGGGGCCGTGGCGGCTATGACCCTGCCGCTGGCGCGCGAGCTGGCCAGCCATCAGATCAGGGTCATGACCATTGCTCCAGGCATTTTCCACACGCCCATGATGGATTCCCTGCCGCAGGCAGCCCAGGATTCATTGGGCGCGCAGGTGCCGCACCCATCGCGTCTGGGACGTCCCGACGAGTATGCGGCGCTGGTGGAACACATTGTTGCCAACCCGATGCTCAACGGCGAAACCATCCGCATTGACGGGGCAATCCGCATGGCGCCGCGCTAAAGCTGATACCAGAGCGGCAAGTTCTAGAAATCTACGGGCTTGCCGCGCTGGGCGCGGTGTTCCGCGTGGCTGATCCGGAACCTGCGGTTTTCGGCCATGAGGAACACCAGCAACGACATCAGAATGCAGATCGCCGCCACCCATAGTCCTGTCGCGCCTCTCAGCCACCCAGTGATGGCGGCGGCAATCATGGCGATGCCGAAACCGCCGGCCAGCGCGTGGCGCCCGCGTTCGGTATGCGCGTACCCGGCGGCCAGCAGGGACACGGCAACGGCGACCAGTGCGATCTGCAGGTTATGGCTGGTATCGTTCCAGCCCGCCACGGCCAACCACAAGTGCAGCGTGTAGGCCATGGAAAAACCGGCCAGGAAACTTAGTGGAGCATCGGTGAGCCAATGCTCTTTCCTGTTGCGCGCTGTCATTCGATTGAGCTGGTGCACTCCGACCAGCGCCAACAGCGAAGCAAGGGTAGCGACCACTGCTGCGGCTGTCTGCAGGAACCCGGCGGCGAGGGTGATGGCGCAGGCAGCCAGAGCTGAAGAGCTGATGGCGAAGGGGCTGATGACGCGTTGCCGGCGAGCCGAGAGCTGGCCTGTGCTCAGCGAAAAAGCGGCGCTGGCCAGCAGGAAGACCGCCGCAACTGGCCAAAGTATGGCCGCGACTATGCTGCTATCGATCAGGCTAGTGCGATCGCGTCCATCCATCGAGGATGAGAACACCAGGGATGTGATGAGCAGCAAGAGGGCTGCTGCAGCCAACAGGTAGCCACGGATCCTGTCGAAGGGCTCGACCTCGGGATTCGGGCGATCATCCGGAGCCGGGTAGGGAAGGACAAAATCATGCTCGGCTGGGGTGGCAGGCGTAGCCAGCTGGCCGGGCTCCGTCAGCGAATCGATTGGCGGGGTCGGATGCTGCTCGGCCATTATGCTTCAGTCCCTAACGATTGCTGAGTTATCAGAAACAGCCTAGGACAGTTCGCTGGCGTTGAGAAGCACCGCTAGGCGACGGGCGATTCAGCCAACTTCTGGGCTGAGCTGAAACTACGGTCGATTCCGGTCAACGGATCGGTGAAGGCAATAGTGTGCGCCAGCAGTTGCAACGGGCGTTGGTAATCGTCCGGAGCCAGATCCCATAAACGAGGGTAAAACGCGTCATTGATGATTCCCAGGCCCAGCGATGCCAGGTGCACGCGCAGCTGGTGGGTCTTGCCGGAATGGGGTTTCAGATCCATCAAGGCCACCTCCAATCCTGCATGGTGGCCAGCGCTGCGGCCCACCGCTTCGACGTCAATGAGGGTCTTGGCATTCGGTGCACCGTCCTCCACGATCGAACGCAGCTGGCCTTTGACCTTGGACATGCGGTTCTCGAAAATCATGGGCATCCGATCAAGAAGCTCGCGCAATTGCGCCTCGTCCTTGACCAATGAGTGTTCGCCATTGGGCTGGAGCACTCGCCCGGTGTCCAGGCCGTCTCCCGGTTCCAAGGCGACGACGGCCTTGTACCGTTTGCTGATTTCGCGGCGCTCAAAAAGCATCTGGTAGGCGCCGCGGGTTTCCGGGTTGACGGCAAAAAGGATGACTCCTGCGGTAGCCCGATCCAGCCGGTGCATCGGCACAAGATCGTCGATGCCGGTCCGGTTGCGAAGACGCACCAGTGCTGATTCCTGGATGAATCGTCCGCCGGGTGTGGTTGGCAGGAAGTGCGGCTTGTCCACCACCAGCAGATGCTCATCCTGGTGCAGGACCTTCGCTTCAAAAGGTATCGAAGTTTCTACCGGCAGCGAGCGGTAGTACCAGATGAACTCGTGCTCGCCCATCGGGGTCTGCCGGTCCAGCGGCACTCCGCCGAGCCCGACAATTTCCTGGTTGTCGAAGCGTCGCAGTATGCCTTCGGGGTCCACATGGCCAAAGCGCTCCAGCAAATAATCGGCCACGGTGGCCCATCCGCCATCCTGCGGGAGACGCAAACGGGTCGCATTCACGCCGTTGCGAACGGGGAGCGGGGATTCCATAGCCATGAAGGCTATTCTTTCATCTTTGCGCCAGGGCTTGAGACCGCTGGCTGGCAATGCGGGCACCAGTAGCAATCCCGCTCGGCGCCTTCGGGTGTGAAAGGGATCTTGAGTAGCTCGATACGTGTACCGCAGCGAAGGCAAGGTTTCCCGGCGCGGCCATAAACCCACAGTGGTTCCCGGGTGCGTTCGTGGCCGGTGGTCACACGACGTGCCCGGTCCTTATTGACGTTGAGGAGACGATGGGCGATCTGCACTACCGCTGGCAGATCAGCAATCTGCCCGACTTCGGTCAACGGATGCAAACGCCTCAGGAACAGGATCTCGCAACGGTACACATTGCCCACGCCCGCCATGATCCGCTGGTCCAGGAGCGCTTGGCCGATGCCTTGGTGTGGATCGCGGCGCAGATTATCTGCGGCCAGCACCGGATCCCAATTCGCGCCCAGCAGATCCGGTCCCAGATGGCCGACTAGGTCGGATTCCTGCTCAGTAGGCACCAGCCGCACCTGGGCAATGTCAAAGCCCACGGCGGTGACCGCTGCGGTCTTGAGCACTACCCGCGCGGTGTGCGCCGGTTTCTTCCAGCGCTCCCCGGGTGCATAGAGATCCCAACGGCCCTCCATCAGCAGATGTGAATGCAAGGTCAACGGCTTGGCGGAAAACACCGGGGACTCAATCGTCGGCGGTCGCAGTCGCATCAGCAGATGCTTGCCTGCGGGAACGACCTCATGCACTGCATAAGCCGTGAGATCAGTAGTTGCCAACGCCGGAACACGAAAGTCCGAGGACAGCAGGGATTGGCCGGCCAGCGCGTGATGGAGCCGGGCCGTGGCGCGATAAACGGAATCACCTTCGGGCATGAGCGCTCTTCTTTCTGCCGGTCAGTCAGCGCCGAAATCGAATGCCTTGCGGCGTTGAATAGAATCCGGCAGCCAAGAGCGCGGTTCCCACCGGATGGTCCAGAACCGGTTGCCCGTCCACGGTGGCGATAGCGATTTTCTCCACCTTCGCAGTACGCAGAGCCGCCACCAGGTGCATGGCGACGATATTCCATGACTCCTCGGGAAGCTGGGCAAAGGTCAATACTGTGCGACCCCCGCGTTCCAGATAGAAGCACAATTGGCCATCCAGCAATCCGACGATGGCTCCCGCCTTGCGTCCGGGGCGATGTCCGGTTTGCGTGGCTGGCCAGCCCAACGCCGCACCGTAAGGATTGGCCGGGTCGGTAGAAGCGAGGACTACCGCGACGGGCTGACGACGCGGATCCTCAGATAGCTGATATCCGCGCAAGCGGTCAATGGTGGTCGAAGTGGAGAACTGGGCCGCACCCAGCTTTTCCACGAAATAGCCGCGTCGGGCATGCCCGGCCTCTTCCAGCTTGGACAGCACACGGTAGAGCTGGCCAAATCCCCCGGGTACCGCTTCAGCGGCGACCGAGCCGCGGGTGAGCACGCCATATCGCTCCAGCATGATTTCGGCGCTAGCGTGCGCGGAAATAGTCGGGTCCGCCACCGGTTGGGGAAGCAAGGACCAGCGTGCCGAACCGCGCGGACCGCGCATCGGAGAACCGCCGTGTTCCTGAGCGAGCCGGTTCAGGCCCGAGAGCCGGTTCAACCGGGCGGCCCTGGCCCGCGGTGCTGGCTTGGCGATCTTGTGCGCAGTGCTTCCGCCCGCCAAGTATCCGCGAATCGGGGCCAGCGTGTCAGGTGAAATGTAGCCTGCCCAGAACAGCCGCCAGCAAGATTCGGCGATATCGGTGGCACTCAAGGGAGGCTTGTCCGGATGATGGATACGCGCGGCCAGTTCTTCAGCAAAGTAGGCGCCGGTTGCTTCAAAGGCCTCAAGCACTCGCAGATCCAGCGCCTGCAGGTCGCTTGCGTCAGGGGTCGGCAGGGAGAGCGCTGCGTGCTCCGCGGTATGCAACGACAACCAGCCGTCCTTGCCGCCGGACGCCCCGGCACCGCACACCAGAACATCACCGGCACTGCACAGTTCATCGAGCCAGGAACTCTGGTATCCCTTGAGCCGGGCAGGAAGGATGAAGGACTCCAGCGCTGAAGCGGGAACTTCGGACCCCGCGAGCTGGGCGACGATCTCGTAAACACCGTCGGGGCCGCTGAGCGTTGAACCCACCTGCTGCCAGGCCGGAAGGAACCTGGCATAGGTATTTTGATCAACAGGTTCCACCTCCGCGCGCAGGGCAGCCAGGGACCTGGTGCGGATGGTGCGCAGCACCTGGACATCGCAGTATTCATCACCGCTAATGCCTTCCGGGACAATCTCCACCGGACGGAAAGCTCCGACCGATAACCGGCCAGCGGCTACGAGCTGGTCGAGCATTGGTCGCAATACCGCAACGCCCAGTGACAGCTCGCTGGCAATTTCGGTGAGCGTAAAAGGAACATGGGTTCGGGCGAAGCGCGAGATCAGATCCTGGATAGGGTCAGCCGCCGGATCCAAGAACGCCGCCGGAATTCCCGTGGGCAACGGGGTTCCCAGGGCATCGCGCAGCTTACCGGCATCTTCGATTGCAGCGTAGGCCAAGGTGCCATTGTGTCGCAGGGTGAAGGCACGCCGGGTGGCAACCAGCGACTCGGCATGTTCCCGTGCCACCGCGGGATCAAGTGGCGCGCTGTCATCATTCGGATCTCGGAGCCGGGCGGCCAGTTGCTCTATGCCTAAAGGGCCCAAAAGACGCAATAGGTCGGCTGCGCCTTCCATGCCGGACAAGCGCCGATTCTCAGCCCGATACTGCAACTGTTCCTGCAGCCCGGCGATGACTTGAGGATCAAGGATTTCACGGACGTCATTGCGGCCCAGCAATTCGCCGAGCAGCACCGGGTCCAGGCTCAGCGCGGCGGCCCGGCGTTCGGCCAGCGGCGCATCTGACTCGTAAAGGAACTGTGCAACGTAGCCGAAGAGCAGGGACTGGGCGAAGGGCGAAGGCAGCTCGGTGGTCACTTCAACCAGCCGGATAGCGCGCGAAGAGACCTTGGACAGAATCGCAGACAAGGCCGGCAGATCATAAACGTCGTTCAGGCACTCGCGCACGGTTTCAAGGATGATCGGGAAGTCCGGGTAATTCCGAGCGACATCCAGCAGCTGGCTAGCCCGCTGGCGTTGCTGCCACAATGGCGTGCGCTTGCTCGGATTGATCCGGGGAAGCAACAATGCGCGAGCCGCGCATTCGCGGAAGCGGGAGGCGAAGAGCGCGGAATTGGCAACCTGCGAAGTGACCACGTCGATGATTTCATCGGCTTCAAAGGCAAATAGATCCGCTCCCGGCGCCTGGTCATCCATGGCAGGAATGCGGAGCACAATGCCATCATCGGCAGCCATCGCCGAGGCATCCAGGCCCCAGCGTTCGCGCACGCGCGCACCCACGGCCAGTGCCCACGGGGCGTGGACCGCCAGCCCGAAGGGGGAGTGCAGGATGACTCGCCAGTCGCCGAGCTCATCATGGAAGCGTTCGATCACGAAGTTCTGGTGGTTGGGCACCTGGCCGGTAGCCCTGCGCTGCTCGCCCAGGTAGTTCAGCAGGTTATTGGCTGCGAAGTCATCCAGCCCGCCGGTGCGCAAGACCTCTGACGCTTCGGTGCGTTCGCTGGCCAGCAAGCTGGTGGTGAATTCACCCAAGGCTGCGCCGAGTTCCACCGGGCGTCCCAGTCCATCACCGTGCCAGAACGGAAGCTTTCCGGGCTGTCCGAAGGCCGGGGTGACCAGTACCCGGTCATGGGTGATGTCTTCGATTCGCCAGCTGGTCGCACCCAGGGCAAAGACGTCACCCACCCGCGATTCGTAGACCATTTCCTCATCCAGCTCGCCCACCCGCTTGGGTGCCTTGTCATCTTCGGCACCCGCAAGGAAGACGCCAAAAAGCCCCCGGTCCGGAATGGTGCCGCCGGAAATTACCGCGAGACGCTGGGCTCCTGGGCGCGCCGAGAGCGTGCCCGCATCGCGGTCCCAGATCAGTCGTGGTTTGAGCGTGGCAAATTCATCGGAGGGGTACTTGCCCGAGAGCATGTCCAAGGTGGCTAGATAGGCGCTGCGCGGAAGCTGCTGGTAGGGCGCTGACCGGCGCACGGTCTCGAACCACCTCTCGACTTCCAGTTCTTCCATGGCTACCGCGGCCAGGGTCTGCTGGGCCAAAACGTCGAGCGGGTTGGCCGGGATGACCATCTTTTCGATGGATCCCTGGCGCATGCGCGTGACCACCAGTGCGGTGGAGAGCAGGTCAGCGCGGTGCTTGGGGAAGAAGATGCCTTGGGAAACAGAACCAACCTGGTGTCCGGCACGGCCTACGCGCTGCAGGCCGGAGGAGACGGAGTTGGGGGATTCAACCTGGATGACCAGATCCACCAGACCCATATCGATGCCCAGTTCCAGTGAGCTGGTGGCGACCACGGCACGCAGCTTGCCCAGCTTCAGGTCCTCTTCAATCTGGGCGCGCGCATCCTTGGAGACTGAGCCATGGTGGGCTCGGGCGAGCAGGGGTGCGTCCGGGTTTGAAGCCGGGGTGGATCCGGCCTGGGCCATCATCGCCGCCGGAGTCGACGTAGACGAATCCTCGGTGCTGAACCCCTCGCGTTCGGCGTAGATCTCATTGAGCCGGCCGGTCAGCCGTTCGGCCAACCGTCGGGAGTTGGCGAAGATAATGGTGGAGTGGTTTTCCAGCACCAGGTCCACCAGCTGGTTTTCCACGTGTGGCCAGATGCTGGCCGATGCTGCCGGGGAGGAGCCAGGTCCCAGATCGTGGGCACCAGCTGCCGAAGGCAGATCGGTCATGTCCTCGACTGGGACGCGGACCGCCAGTTCCCACTTCTTGGTGGATTCAGGGCGCACGATATTCACCGGTGCTGAACCCGCCAGGAAACGGGCGACTTCCTCGGGCGGTTCAACCGTGGCTGACAGGCCAATGCGTTGGGCCGGGGTGGGGAGCAACGCATCGAGCCGTTCCAAGGACAACGCCAGGTGGGTGCCGCGCTTGGTATTGGCGATGGCGTGGACCTCATCGATGATGACCGTATGCACCTGCGCCAAGGTCTTGCGGGCTTGGCTGGTGAGCATCAGGTACAGCGACTCAGGCGTAGTGATCAGGATTTCCGGTGGATCCTTGAGCAGCTTGCGCCGGTCGTTAGCTGGGGTATCGCCGGAGCGTACGCCCACGGACACCGAAGGCTGCGACAAGCCCATTTCATGGGCGGTTGCGCGGATGCCGGCCAGAGGGGAGCGCAGGTTGCGCTCAACGTCCACGCCCAGGGCTTTCAGCGGAGAAATGTAGAGGACCTTGGTGCCATTGCCTGCCGGATGATCCGCATCGGACTCCAAACCCGGCAAAGCTGGAGTGTCCAGTTCTGCGTGGTGCAACCGGTCCAAAGCCCAAAGGAACGCCGCCAGGGTCTTGCCCGAACCAGTCGGAGCGATGACCAGAGTGTGCTTGCCATCTGAGATGGATTCCCAGGCGCCACGCTGCGCAACCGTCGGCGCAGAGAAGACATCGGTGAACCACTTGCGGGTGGCCGCACCGAAGCGGGAAAGTACATCACTCATGGAATCGATACTACGTTCTCAATAGGACAGTTCGGGAACGGCACTACTTCAAGAATCTTCGAGCACGAGCAAAGCCAGCGGATTTTTAAATCTTGCATTTAGGTTCATATGCCGGAGCGTCACGGGGGATGCCCTCGGACTACAGCATTTCCTATAGATACATGGTCATAATTCGAGGATTGAACCACTGATAGCTAGCGTTGAAGGATGCTCAATCTTGTTCGTGCGACAAACGTCGAGATCGTCGAGATTTCAGAATTCCTCAGCATCACTGACCTCACCGTGAGTGGGCTGGTCTCGTCTAACGTGCATTCGTGGATCTCACGTGATGAAACGACGGGACGCATTTTGCCACCACAGGGTAGGACAGCAGCGAAGACGGCCAGTACGCACTGTTTTGAAGTGTTGCGGTAGCTCCCGGACGACGCGGGGCGGAATAGGCTTTGAGCTTGCCGAATTTGCGCTGCAACGAGTTGTCGCTGCTGGAGCAAACCAAGCGTGGCTGTTTAGCCGCAGGTCTGGTCTGTTTTGGCAGAAAGCTGGATTCAGCTCCGCGCGCGCCGATGGTCTTGCATTGGCCTCGCCTCGACGCACCGGGTTCAGCTCTTTATTGAAACCGGCCAGCTTGATCGTGAGGTTGTCTGGAGCCGGCGTCTCAAAGCTTCATTGGAAATGGGTGCCGGGCCGGATCGTTATCCATGGCTAGTATGTCCAATGTCAATCGTGGCCGCTTGTTTGTGGATGGGGTGCAACTACCTAATTGCAGTAATTTCACGCAACGCAGCGACATGCCCGACGTACGCGCGACGCCCTGCCAAAGTTAGCGAGACCCGCACATGGCTGCGGCCCAGCTTCGTGAACCGTTCAATATCAACGTAACCGGCATCGCCCAGCTGCTTCAGATGCTTGCTGAGTACCGAATCCGCAACTCCTAGATTCTGCTTGAGCTGCGCGAATTCAGCCCATTCGACAGGGGCCAAGCTTGCGCAAATCCGTAATCGCAATGGAGCATGGATCAGCTCATCAAACTGAGCCTTGCTAGTTGGCTTGGTCATTGCTGTCCTCGACGCGCGCCTTGTTGTAGGCGGTTTGCATCTTGGTCATCAAGAACATGCCACTGATGAAAGTGACAAGAATTTTCGCGAGAACTTCTTCCATTCGGGCAGCGTCCCAGAATCTGAGGCAATTGATCAGCAGGATGCATAGAAAGAAATATCCTGCGTAAGCTCCTGTCGTAAGACTTGGACTGTTGATGAATGTGAGTGGTTTTGCACGACCCCGTTGAGCCAAAACATACCAAAGGATTATTGGAAGATAGAGCAGTGCTAGCCAAAAAGCCTGTGGTGGATAGGCCTGGATCAGCGTGAAGACCACAGCGGAGACCGCGACGACGCTGGTGAGCAAACCACGCGGGGTTTCAGAGGCCTTAACCATCTGTTCTGATTCTTGCGCTACAGATTGCAGCAGTCTCGCTGCGTCATCTTGTCCCGGACGATCATTTGGCGAAACCATGACACCCACTTTCCGTTATGGAAAGTCTTGTCTTTCCAACTTTGAAAGTGAATCGGCGTGTTTACACGTGATGGTATTTTCCACCAGCCAAGATGTCCTGCGCACGGTACAGCTGCTCGGTCAGAATCAAGCGCACCAGCTGATGCGGGAAGACCAGCTTGGAAAGGGACCAAGTGAAGTCCGCGCGGGCGTGCACTGTGGGATCGACGCCGTAGGCTCCGCCAATGATGATGACAACATTGCGTGAAGAATCGATAGGGGAACGCAGCTTGTTTGCCAGGGCGGGGGAATCGATGTTCTTGCCTCGCTCGTCGAGGAGCACCACAAAGTCGCGGTCATCGATCTTCGCCAGGATCCGTGCCGACTCCTCGGTGCGGGCGGCGTCGTTCTCGCGGGACGAGTGATTCAATAACTGCCAGGTGAGGTTGAAAGGCTTCTTGAGTCGCTTCTCGTAACGGGAGATACCTTCGTCTACCCACGACTCGTGTTTCTTGCCAACTGCCAGCACCTTGATTGTCATGCTTCTATTGTTCCGCATTCCCCGGTTGGATGCTTTGAATCATGCACGGATACGATGGAGGACATGAGAAATCCGAGACCCCTTCCGTCAGGCCAACGACCTAGCGGCGCGCAGGTGCTCTGGATGATCTTCGGCGTCGTCGTTGCCATCTTCTACTTCACCCGACGTGTACTGGTATCACTGCATGCCGGCGGTTGGGCTACCGACCTCGACGCACTTACCTACCAATGGGTTTTGGACCATCAGTCGCCGGTCCTTTTCGCAATCTCTGATTTCTTGTATTTCTGGGGATCAACACCCGGCATGAGCATCATCATGGTGCTGATTACCGGACTGCTGAGCTGGAAAACGCGAAGTATCTGGCCCTTTATCGCAGTGGCCCTGACTGCACTGGTATCCGTCGGGCTGACCATCCTGCTTAAGGCGAGCCTGCAGGTGCACCGGCCAGAAGGAATTCCCGGCGGTCCAACGCCGCCACTGTCTTATTCATTTCCCAGCGGGCACACGCTGAATTCCGCAGCGCTCATTGGCATTTCCAGCTACCTGGCCATTATTTACGGACTGCGACGCTACGCCTATCTCATTTCGATCGTGGCGACTCTGTTTGTCCTGGCCATGGGCGCATCACGGATCTACATCGGGCATCATTGGGTCTCAGACGTGCTGGTGGGCTTGTTGATTGGAGCCGCGTGGGCCGCAGTAGTGGCCATCCTCCATTACTACTTTGTTCCTCGGCGCACATTGCCTAGCTCAGCACGCGGATCGGTGAACCGCTAGCCCAAGCGCGGACATCTTCAACTGCATCACGGTAGAACATCGAGAACTGTTCAATGGTTACGTAGCCAATATGCGGGGTCGCAATCACGCCGCGAGTGCCCAGCAGGCGATCTTTGTCGGGCAATGGTTCGGTATCGAAGACATCGAGCGCTGCCAGATAGAGCAGCTCGTTTTCAAGGGCTGCGATGAGCGCGTCGGTCTGCACAATCCGGCTCCGCGACGTATTAACCAAAATGGATTCTGGCCGCATCCATGCCAGCTGCTTTGCGCCAATGACGCCGGTGCTGCGTTCCGAGAGTTTCAGATGAACGGTCACGATGTCGCTGGCGGCAAAAAGCTCCGCCTCGGACACCAATTCCACGCCGACCTCGGTAGCCCGCGCCTTGGTGAGATTCTGGCTATAAGCAATGACCCGCATTCCAAAAGCCAGACCGACCTTCGCCACCTTGGAACCCAAGTTGCCCAAGCCATAAACGCCAAGGGTCTTGCCCGCCAAGCCCATGCCGAAACTCGTTTGCCACGGCTCAGCTTTGGAACGCGGGTTCTCTGAGGAGAACAATTCCACGTCCAATCGACGGGCGGCGGCCAAGATCAACGCCCACGTATGCTCCACAGCATCGGTGGGGACATAACCGGTGTGCGAGACTACGACACCGTGCGCGGCCGCCGCTTCCAAATCGATGGCTCCATTGCGCCGGCCTGTGGCGACCAGGAGCTTGAGGTTCGGCAAGAGCCCGAATCTCGATGCCGGGAACGGTGTGCGCTCGCGCATGGCCACGATGGCCTCAAAGCCTTTCAGTGCCGCGCAGACAGTTACATCATCATGCCCGAGATGTTCGTTAAAAACTGTCAGCTCGGCATCGAGCTCGGTTGCCAGGCCCTCAAAATCTGCAAGGTCGGTAGCAACGTTCTGGTAGTCATCCAAAATGGCAATGCGCATGAGTTCATCCTAGATGCTCTCATGTCGTACCAACGCGTTTTCATGCTCCGTGATCGGCTTTTATCCTTCAGAAGACAAAGCGGTGGCTGGCGCCCGAGGGACCAGCCACCACCCACAGACTGAAAACTAGTCCGTGACTTCGAATTCAAGCTTTTCCGTGAAGGAGCGACCATGAACATCCGTGGCCGTCACTTCAGCGGTGTGCGACCCGGTCTTCAGATCATCTGGCAGCTCAAGACGCCACAGGTGGCTGGTCTTCTCAGGCAGGCCCCCACCGTAGACAAACTGCTCGGCGATAGCCACTGGATCTGAATACTTGGCACCGGTCAGCGCCGTTTCCCCGGTGAGAGACTGCGTACGAGTCGACTTGACTGGATCTTGGCCATCAATGGAGACCTCGACCTTGGAGCCGGTGCTGCCCATCCAGAAGTTGGTGGTCAGCCAGGTGTCCTTGGCCAGACCGTCACGGCTCACCGACAGCGGGTTCTCCAAAGGGTCGATGGTGCCGTATTCCTTGTCCACATTCTCCTCGTACCAGTCACGGTAGGCAGGAGTGTTCAGACCGACAGCCATCTGCTCGCTGTCATTCGCGCCGGTGGGAGTGAACCGTTCGGTGATCTTGGTGTTCTTGATGTCCAAGGTCAAAACACCTGGAGGGGTACCATCCTGTTGGAGGGACGTCGGGTAACCGTTTTCGTTGACTCGTCCGCCGTACCACTGGCCGGCAACAGCCGGAACGGTCAGGTGGGTGAATGGCAGGCCGGCTTCGCCTACTTCGTCCAGCCAGCCCTTCATCAAATCGCCCTTGCGAAGGTTTTCGGACATATGGGTGTGGCCGCCCAAGGAGACCACTTCACGGCCCTTGAGAATCTTGTAGATGTCCTTGACCTCTTTGGTGGTGTGCTCATCGTTGAAGAAGAATTCCAGCAATGGGCTGTGACCGGCCAGGACGATGGCCTTGTTCTTTGGCACCTTGGCGATGTCTGCGCGCAGCCACTCAAGCTGCTGCTTGCCTAGCTGATAGGCGTAGTCGCTGCGTTTGGCTGGGACCTTGGTGGGGTACTCGATGGTGCTGAGCGCGACCACGTGAGTCTTGCCGGTGTCGTAGGAGTAGTACTCAGGGCCGAAGTGAGCACGGTAGGTGTCAAACTCGTGCACGCCGTCCAGGGAATCGAAGTCAATGTCGTGGTTGCCCGGGAGGAAGCGAGCCGGGCCGTTGAGCATGGACGTCAGCTCGCGGGTCTGAGCAAACAGCGACAGGTCATTGCCAACGAGGTCGCCGATGAACAGCGCGCCACAACCGGTGTAGTCGGTGCGTGCTGCAAGGTCTGCGAAGGCACCCTTGCGAGCGTACTCAACTTCCTTCTGGTTATAGGTCTGCACATCGGCGCCGATAGCGCAGCTCTGATCCGGCGACTGAGTGGCAGCACTGCGAGTCAGCGGGAAGTTGACCGCCTCAGGCAGTTCACCGGTAGGCGCAATGCCACCGTATTTCAGCTGGGGGGAGCCTTCTGGCAGGTGGATGTAGGAGAACTGGGCTACGTTGTTTTCATCCACTGGCACCTGGAAGCCGCGAGGCTGGGTGACAAAGGCGGTCATGTTCTCAAAAGCAGGAAGCTCGTAGCGTCCCTGGCCGTCGGTGGTGACTACGTCGCGGCTGTTGGAAACGGTGACGTTGGGCAGGCCTGGCTCATTGGCATCCTGCTTGGAGTTCTTGTTGCTGTCCTCGAAAACTACGCCTTCGAGGGTCTTGTCACTTGCTGCTGCTTTCTCATCTTGTGCACGGATGACCTGGACTGATCCTCGGTAAGCGGACGAATTCCAGTCTGCAGTCTGCTGTGCTGCTGGTTCTGGATCGGGGACGGAATTGGCGGCGGTGAGACCCGCCGAAGCTGCCAGGACAACGAGTGCGCCTGCAGTAGCTCGTAGCGGGGTGATGTGATTGGTTTTGCCGGGTCGAGCGAAGAATTTCACGTACGTTCCTCCGGGTGGTGACAATCTGCCGGCCCGTTGACCGGACTTTGCCAACGCTGTCAATCTAAGGTGAATAACAGCACCCGCTCAGGTAATGTCGAATAATCGATTCCGTTAATACTTACAGGGTGTCTTGGGTGTATTTAGCTATCCATGACTAGAGAAAGCGGGGGTGACCGTGGAGATTGTTGATGCCCTGGTGCAAGGGCAGCGCGGACGGCGGCTGTTGTGGGAATTTATGACGGCCGGCGAAGAAGAGTCGCGAACTGATATTTCCCCGCATCCTTTGCACGAGGCGATGTACTACACCTCAACCCGTATCGATGATCTGCACTATCGCGGGCTCGAATCATCCGCCGTGATCGTTGAGATTGAGCATACCGCGCGGGAAGGGGCAGAGAAGCTCGCCGAATTGCTTGAACATACCGAACTTTTCGAGGTAAAACATTGCATGTTGCAATCGGCATTGGAAAGTTCCGTTGACGCTGCGATGTACTGGCAACCACCGTACGGGCAAGAATTCGTCTTGGCATCCCCGATCCTCAGAGCACAACTGGATAGAATCGCAAAACACATCGCGGCTTCGGGGCAAATAGATTATTGGGTCGACCCGTTGGATATGGCAGCCCAGCACCGGGTGAATTTCGATATCACCGGGTCTCTTGCCCCTGCTGCAGATAAGAAGCGCACTGGTCTCGAGTCATTGATCGCGTGGAAAGATCACGTGCTCCGAACCGAAATGCGTGATGCCCGGGAGAACCAGTCGCGCCCGCTAGGGAATTTCAGCGGTGAATGGTGGTCGGCACCAAACATGTACCTAGAGGAAACGTGCGGACAATTCGCTACGGCGCAACCCATAGGTTTGATTTGCGTTGAAGACGGCTTCGGGTGGGAAAAAGCAACTACAAGATTAGTAGACATACCCGCTAGTTCCAACGTTCTGGAAATTTCCTCGGCGGAGCAATGGATCAGGCTCTGCCAAGATCACCCAATCGAGGTCACTGCACAGAAACGCCACGACTGGTATCAGGTCACTGGCCGTGACGGCGCGTGGGTCATTCCAGATTGGCTGGCCGTAGCACGCAATTATGACGGGGTGCATCTGAGTATCGGCGCCTACCTCGCGCTCGCCGGAGAATGCCTGCCAGTAGATGCTGAATTCTCTACGCTCATAGCAGGGTGGGACCCCGGCAAGACGTATTGGTTCATCGACGGCTTGCTCGAAAGCGAACAATCGCAAGACTGGAAATGCGTGGATGCCAACAGCAATACAGCGCACTGGGTCTTGGATGAAGGCTCTACGGGTTAACGCTCTGTCACGCTGGGGGCGATGTACCTGAACTCTGATCCAATAGGTTCATGAGCAATGAAGCACAACACGATGACTGGGCTGCGGCAACGGAAATAATGCTGCAGCTGCGCTGGTCGGATCAGGACGCCTTGGGGCATGTCAATAATGCCCGCATCGTCACGCTAATGGAAGAAGCGCGCATCCGCTGGACCCGGGAAGACGGGAAGACCGGGCGATTCGAATCTGGAACGGTCGTGGCGTCCATCCAGATCGACTACACACGGCCACTGTACTACCAGCCAGAAATGCTGATCCGCATGGGGATCAACCGCATTGGCAACAAGTCTTTCACCGTGCGGGGCATCGGCTACCAGGATGGCCAGCCGGTGTTCGATTCCACCACGGTCATGGTTCCGTTGGCCGCCGATGGCGTATCCTCTCGGCTGCTCACCGACCAAGAACGAAAGTGGTTGGAGGCATCGTTGATTGCCCCCGACAATTCTTGAGGGAAGTGGGATGCCGATCTTCTGAGTAGCTATCGCGTGAACTGACAGTGGTAGCGGTGCTGTTTGTCTTTTCGCCCGGAAGTTTGCTGGCCGTGGCATAGTCGATATCTTGTACTTCATGACTGTCTCATTGCGACCTAGCACTCCCGAGGACATCGAATGGTTGGTAGAACTGCGGGCTGTGGCCCTGCGAGCTGATCTTGAGCGTCTTGGGCGATACGATGCAGTGCGTGTGCGCGAACGGATGCGAACGAGCTTCGTACCAGCTTGGTCAAGAATCGTTGTAGTCGATGGGATCGACGTCGGATCGATCACGGCCAGGCCTGACGGGGCCGAGCGCTGGATCGAGCATTTTTATCTGTCGCCCAATGTGCAGGGCCAAGGGATTGGCTCTAGGGTCTTGCGCAAGGTACTTGATGAATCGCATGATGGCGACACCCGGCTCAACGTATTGCAGGGAAGCGCAGCACGTCGACTCTATGAACGCTTCGGATTCATAGTTGATGACGAGGACAACGTCGATGTTTTCATGACATTGCGAGCGGGCTGAAACCCAGAAAGACCATGGTGGTACGCCACAGTCTGTGCCCTTTCAATCCAGAGAGGTCGGCAGGCGCACGAGTGCGGCACCGGGCTGAGAACGACCCGCCGAGCTGCCAACAACAAAAAAACGCCCATTGCACGGTTCCGTTGTGTGCTCCTGAACTAGAGTCCAGAAATAATTTTCAGCCAGATCAAGTGGTTCTTGGCACTGTTGCCGGGTACTACTGCGCCGCGTATTCGTCCAGGACTTTCTTGCCGATTTTGAAGGCCACATTCGCGGCGGGCACTGAGCAATAGATAGCACACTGCAGGAAGACTTCCTTGATTTCCTCCGGAGTCATTCCATTGCGCAGTGCGGCATGGACATGCATTTCCAGCTCTTCCCAGTAGCCTCCGGCAATCATGGCGGTCAGAGTGATGGCGCTGCGCGTGGTGCGTGGCAATCCGTCACGGGTCCAGATGGTGCCCCATGCGTAGCGGGTAATCATTTCCTGGAACTCATCGGTGAAAGCGTTCGAATTCTTGGTGGAGCGGTCAACATGCTCGTTGCCAAGGACTTCGCGACGTACGGCCATGCCCGCATCATAGGTGTCGCCGGGAAGGCGCTGTGAATCAGTCATTCTGAAGTTGCCTTTCTAGTGGGTCAGGAAGAACTCGGCCAGCAGGGCCGCGGTTTCTTCCGGTGCTTCAGCCGGAGCCAGATGGCCTGCGGAGTCAATAATGGCAACCTGGCCCTGCGGCGCGTTCTCCGCGATGAACTGCGCGTCGGCTGGCGGGCACACCTGATCTTGCGCGCCATTGATAGCCAAGATCGGATCGGTGGCGGTGGACAGCTGCTCACGCACGTCGAAACTAGCCAAGGCGCCGCAGACATGGGAATAGGCGAAGCGGTCAGCATCCTGCAGGCTGTGTAACAAGCTGGCCGAAATCTCCGGTTCCTTCTCGATGAACCCGGGAGCGAACCAGCGCTGCGCGGAGCCTGCGACCATGGTCGGGGTTCCGGCCTTCGCCACGAGTTCCGCCCGCTCGGTCCAACCCTCGGGCGTGCCGATCTTGGCGGCCGAGCAAATCGAGGACAAAGCGTTGAAGAAGCCAGGATGATCCACCGCCAGCTGCAATGCGGCGGCGCCGCCCACCGAGACTCCGGCGTAGAACAGCTTGGTGCCATCGGCAATCACCCCGTCGAAGCGCAAGGCCTCGACCATGGTGGTGACGCCGGTGGCGAGCTCGGCCAGCGTGAAGCCTTGCGTCGAGGGCTTGCTGGCTCCGTGCCCTGGCAGGTCCCACGCGATGACCTGGAAATGCTCTTGGAGAAAAGGCACAGCAGGGCCCCACAAAGGCAGGGCCGCGGTGCCCAGGGATGGGCCCGCGATGAGGGTGGGGAGTTCGCTCTTGCTGTGCAGTAGCGACGGGGTCAGTTCTGGGACTGCCATAGTTCCTTCCGTGCCGAGTACTCGGCCACTACGGTTGCGGTGAAGCGATCCGCGGCACCGAGATAGCCTGCGGGATCAAAGAGTTCGGCCAGCTCGGCATCGCTGAGGTTTTCTGCGGGGATCTGGGCACGCAGCAGTTCGTGGAGGGAGCGGTTTTCGCTCAGGCTGCGGCGTACAAGGGCCTGGATGGCAGGTTTGCCGCCGGCCACCAGCGGGGCCAGCACGGTCGCCAAGCGTTCGGAGAGCACCGCGTCCCCGCCCAAGGCGAGGTTGCGTTGCATGGCCGGAGGATTCACGCGCAACCCATTGGCCAGAAACGATCCATGGAAAGCGGCGCCTGCGGCGAGCCGGGACAATTCGCGCAGGGCGCTCCACTCGGCGTGCCAGCCGCCATCGGGGCGTTCATCCACCGCGGTGCCGGCGGCGGTGAAGAGGGTTGAGAGTAGTCCAGGGGAACTGAAAGCGGCGTTGCGCAGCACTACCGAACGCACCGGGTTCTGCTTCTGCGGCATGGCCGAGGATCCGCCCTTGCCGGCTTCGCGTGGTTCGGACAATTCGCCGATTTCCGGGCGCGACGCGGTGAGTACATCGGCGCCGAAGGTGCCCAGCGCGGCAATGGCTGCGCCCAAGGCGGAGCCGAGTTGGAGGATCGGCATGCGGTTGGTATGCCACGGGGTTCCCGGATCCTGCAGGCCCAAGCGCTCGGCCAGCTGGGAGCTGAGCTGCTGGCTGGTGGTTTCGGCAGTGCGATTGCCGGCGAGGAATTGTTCCAGGGAGGCCAGGGTTCCTACCGCGCCGCCCCACTGCAGCCGCAGCTGCAGTGATGCCGTTTCCAGTTGCTTCTCGGCGTCCAACACCGCCGAAAGCCAGCTGGCCGCTTTCCAGCCGAAGGTGGTGGGCAACGCGTGCTGGGTCAGTGAGCGAGCGATGCAGACCGTCTGGCGGTGTGCCTGGGCGAGCGTCGCGAGCCCGTCGGCGGTACTGCGCAGATCGGCCTGCGCCTGGGCCAGCGTTCTGGAGAGCAGAAGCATCAGCGCGGTATCGATAATGTCCTGGCTGGTCGCCCCGCGGTGCAGCGCCGTGCTCGCGGATGCGGGGGCACCATCGTGGGCGAGCAGCTCACGCATCATGCCCAATAGCGGGATCAGCGCGTTGGCGCCATCGGGAGTTTTCGAGGCCAACAGCGCCAGATCGTAGCGCTGGGCGCCGGCCACCGCATGAACAGCCTGCGCATCCTTGGCGCCGCACAACCCGGCATCGGCCTGGACCTGCACCCAAGCGGCCTCGACATCCAACATGGCCTGCACAAAAGCGGTGTCGCTCGACAGGGAAGCGGCCGCGGTGCCAGCCCAGGCTGGAGCTAATACGCCGTAGTCTGCGCCGTCCATCAAGTCCCTCGATTCCTCACTGGATATTTTTGTGCCTCGCTCTAGAACTCTAGTCCTAGAGCCTCAGCTTGCGCGCGGGTAGGAGAGGAACACGGTCTCATCCTCGCCCTGCAAATGGATGTCCAGGCGCAAGGATCCGTCCTCTTCGCGGGTCGCAATCAGTGTTTTGCGCTCTGCCTCGGTCAGTGATGCCAGCAGGGGATCGTTGGCCAGCGCGGCGGTGTCCTCGGGCAGATAGATCCGGGTGAACAGCCGGTTCATCAGGCCGCGGGCGAACACCGTGAGCATGATGAACGGTGCCTTGCCGGCTTCCGTGGCGCCCGGGTTCACGGTGGTGAAGGTGTAGTGGCCGGCATTGTCCACCGCGGTGCGCCCCCAGCCGGTGAAGGTGTAGCCATCACGCACCAGAGAGCCTTCGCGGGAAACCACATTGCCCTGCTCGTCGGCCTGCCAGATTTCCAGCAGCGCATCGGGAATGACCTCGCCCTTGCCGTCATATACCACCCCGTGCAGCCGCACCGAGTTCGGGTGCCCCTGGTTGACCAGCTCATTGTCCTTGTCATAGGGCAATGCGTAGCCGTAGAACGGGCCGACGGTCTGCCCCGGGGTGGGGGCGAGTTTCAGTTCTGGAGCCGTGGACATTAGTGCTCTCCCTCTTCCTCTTCCATCCAGGTGCGGTTGGATCCGGTCAGTACGATGTCCCAGTTGTAGCCGGTGGCCCATTCGTGGGAGGTGATCGAGTGGTCGTAGGTGGCGACCAGGCGGTCGCGCGCATCAGAATCGGTGATCGACTGGTAGATCGGATCCAGGGCGAAGAGCGGATCGCCGGGGAAGTACATCTGGGTGATCATGCGCTGGGTGAAGTCGGTGCCGAACAGCGAGAAGTGGATGTGCGCCGGGCGCCACGCGTTGTGGTGGTTCTTCCACGGGTACGGAGCCGGCTTGATGGTGGTGAAGGAGTACTCGCCGTTGGCGCCGGTGATCGTCCGGCCCACCCCGGTGAAGTTCGGGTCGATCGGGGCTGGATGCTGATCGCGCTTGTGCACGTAGCGGCCGGCCGCGTTGGCCTGCCAGATTTCCACGAGCTGTCCGGCCACCGGGCGGCCGTCGCCATCCAGCACCCGGCCGGAGACCACAATGCGCTCGCCGATCGGCTCGCCATTGTGCTGGATGGTTAGATCCGATTCCAGGGCGTGCACATCACGCTGGCCGAAAGCCGGGGAGTACAGCTCAATGGTTTCGGGATCCGCGTGGTGCAGGTTTTTGGTCGGGTGGCGCAGCAGCGATGAACGGTACGGGGCGAAGTCCACGCGTGGCTGGGTCTCGACCTTCTTGCCGGAGAGCAGCTGCTGGCGGTAGTCCTCATGGATGCTGGAGATTTCGGCGCTGATATCTTCCTGCGTAGCCGTGGTGGCTGCGGGATCCAGTGCATTGGTGTTGGCGCTCATGTCGGCTCCTTTCTGAAAGTTTGTGGGGCGGGAATTAGGCGTGCGGCCAGCCGGTGTAGGACTCGGCGAGGTATTGCTGCCCGAAGCGCGAGGAGGTGACGGTATCCAATTCACCCAGTGCACGCTGGGCCATGAACGGATCGCCGCCCACCGGCGTATGCAGCATGGAAGTCATCCAGTAGGAGAAGTTCTGGGCCTTCCAGACGCGTTTCAGTGCCAGATCCGAGTAGCCTTCCAGCAGCTTCTCGCTGCCGGTGGAGAAGTAGGAATCCAGCGCTTCGAAGAGCACCTTTACGTCGGCGAAGGCCAGGTTCAGGCCCTTGGCACCGGTGGGAGGAACAGTATGCCCGGCATCGCCGATCAGGAACATCCGTCCGTGGGACAACGGCTCGCGGACAAAGGAACGGAAGCCCAGCACGGTCTTGTCGAAGATGGGCCCGGTCTTCAGCTCGAAGCCATCCGGCCCGTCCACGCGTCGTTGCAGCTCAGCCCAGATGCGGTCATCGCTCCAGGCATTCACGTCCTCGTCCGGGGCGCACTGGAAGTACATGCGCTGCACGGATTCGCTGCGCTGGGAGATCAGCGCGAAGCCATGGGGCGAGTTCGCATAGATCAGTTCCGGTGCGGACTTCGGCGCCTCAGTGAGAATGCCGAACCAGGCGAACGGGTAGGCGACCTTGAAGTCCTGCTTGACGGTTTCCGGCATCTGGCGGCGGGCAAAGGAGCGCGATCCGTCGGCCCCGACGATCACATCTGCGTGCACCTCGAAGAGGCTGCCGTCAGCATCGGTGAAGCGGAACTTCGGGGCGGAGGTTTCCATGTCGAAGATCTCGGTGACCTCGCAGGAATAGCGCACGTCGCCCTGGTCGCGCTGCCGGGCTGCGGCCAAATCCACGAATACCTCATTCTGCGCGTACAGGGTCACGGTGGCGTCCACCAGATCGCGGAAGTCGAGCGGATGGGATTCGCCGTTGAAGCGCAGGTCGATGCCGGCGTGCTCGTCGCCGTGGGTGAGCACCCGTCCCTCCACCCCGGACTCGGTGAGCATTTTGACCGCCTGGGCCTCGAGGATGCCGGCGCGGTGGGTGTTGCGGATGGTTTCGTGATCGCGCATTTCCACAACGATGTTCTCGATGCCCGATTGGGCCAGCAGATGGGAGAGCATCAGGCCGGCGGGACCGCCGCCGATGATGCCGACCTTGGTCTTCAGGATGCGTGGCGCCTGTGCCATGGGTCCTACCTGTCTGTGCTGGGACCAGCGGGAGCGAAGCGGCGTCGTTGCCTACCTGCGATGCTGATCGAATGACTGGAACTTCCTCAAGGATGCGATTCGAGTCACTCACTCAGCAGGCAGCTTCTCATTGATTGAGAATTCTTGTCGTGGTGTTACTCCGCGCCGGGCAACGCAACTCGTGAGAGCAGGTCTCTCAGCTGTAGCCTTTCCTCGGGCGTGAGCGCTTCGAGGGTTTCGTTTTCATTCTGCTTGGTAATTTTTCGCGCCCTAGCGTAAAGCTTGCGACCGGCCTCCGTGGCAACAATGACCTTCGAGCGACGGTCATTCGGATCGGGCATCCGGGTGACCAGTCCACCTGTTTCCAGTCCGTCCACCAGCGGCACAATCTGACTTGGATCCAAGGCGAGGAACTCGGCCATTTCCCGCTGGGTCGGCGTGAAGTCGCTGCATGCCAACGACAGGACCGAGTACGAGCGCACTTTGAGGCCGAATGGCTGAAGTGCCTGATTGGCTCGGCTTGAGCCAAGGGAACGCATGCGCGCAATCAGGAAGTTCAGTTCCTGGACCAGATCGCTCTTCATGAACTGCTCTTCTTTCGCTAATTTAGCGGTGGATTTGGTGTTCACTCAATCATCCCTTCTTTTCATGAGAAAATAAACCATTGACATTTTCAAGGATTAAAGATTTTATGTATGTGTCAAGGTTCCCACTTTTCAACGCGGTGGGGCAATTGAAACACCACACCGAATTGGAGTTCTCATGTCGTTAGCAGGAAAAGTTGCCATCGTCACCGGAAGTGGACGCGGTCTAGGACTGGGCTACGCCCGAGAATTGGCTCGACAGGGTGCAGCTGTGATCATCAACGACATTGATCCCGCCGCAGTGGAAGCTGCCGTTGCCACCATCGCCGAAGCGGGCGGCAAGGCCGCAGGTGTTGTCGCGGCAGTCGGTTCTGCTGAAGCCGCCAAGGCACTGGTGGCCGGTGCGGTGGAGAACTTCGGACGCCTGGACATCTTGGTGACCAACGCCGGGGTGCTGCGCGACAAGTCGCTGCTGAAGATGACCGACGAGGACTTCGACGTTGTCATCAACGTCCACCTGCGCGGCACCTTCACCTGCGTCCGAGAGGCCTACGCCTACTTCAAGGAGAACGATATCCGCGGCCGCATTATCGCCATCGGTTCACCGACCGGACAGCGCGGCAACTTCGGGCAGACCAACTACTCGGCAGCCAAGGCCGGCATCGTGGGCATGGTGCGCACCTGGGCCCTGGAAATGAAGCGCGCCGGCATTGCCGTCAACGCCGTCATCCCGGTAGCTGCCACCGAAATGACCAAGACCGTTCCGTATTTCGCCAAGGCCGTCGAGGCCGATGAGCGAGGCGAGGCCATGCCTGGCTTCTTCCGCAAGGATCTGGGCTTCGGCACCGCAGACGATGTTGCCGGACTGATCGCATTTCTGGCTTCCGAGGAAGCAGGCGGAATCACTGGCCAGGCCATTGGCGCCGGCGGCGACCGCCTGCAGTTATGGAGCCACCCGGAGGCCATCGCCTCGGAGTTCAACGACGGCGGCTGGGACTATGCAACGCTTCAGGAGCGGTTCCCCTTCGCAGGTAACCAGCAGTCCGTTGGCGAGAAGTTCCCAGAGCTTCCTGAGGAACTCCGCCCGGAACCAGCCAAGTAACTCCCGGAGGAAATACCGTGACTGCACGCTATGAACTAGGGGTCGACTTCGCGGCTTTGGATGCCATCGATATGCACGTGCATCTTGAAGTCGATGAGTGCGGCCACAAGGCCATGCCGGAAGATCTCTTCGATGCCTCGGCGGCGTACTTCAAGTCGGAAGACCGGACCCCGTCCATCGACAGCATTGCGCAGCTCTACCGCGAGCAGAAGATGGCAGCGGTCGTCTTCACCGTCGACGCGCGCACCGCCCTGGGGCATGAGCCGAACTCCATCGAGGACCTGGTGGAAGGCTGTGCGCGGAACAATGACGTGCTGATTCCCTTCGGTTCGGTGGATCCGTGCCGCGGGCAGCAGGCGATCGACGACGCGAGGTACCAGGCAGAAACCCTGGGGGTGCGCGGCTTCAAGTTCCATCCGTCATTGCAGGGCTTCGACCCGAGCGATGAGAGCTTCTACCCGCTCTGGGAGACATTGCAGGAACTGGGATTGCCCTGCATTTTCCACACTGGGCAGAACGGAATGGGCGCCGGGCTACCCGGCGGCCGAGGCATCAAGCTGCGCTACTCCAATCCGCTGCTGCTGGACGATGTTGCCGCGGACTTCCCGCACCTGGTCATCATCATGGCGCACCCTTCGGTGCCGTGGCAGGACGAGGCGAACTCGATCGCCACGCACAAGGCGAATGTCTATATTGACCTCTCTGGCTGGAGCCCCAGGTATTTCCCCGGCTCACTGGTGAAAATGGGAAATAACGTGCTTTCGCGCAAGCTGCTGTTCGGCACCGACTTCCCGCTGATCACGCCACAGAAATGGCTGGGCGCATTCGCTGATCTGGAGCTCAATGATGAGGTCCGTCCGGGAATCCTGAAGGGCAACGCGCTGCGCGTGCTGGGGGTGGATAGCTGATGGAAGCCGTTGCCACCAGTGACTTCTTCGGGTTCAGGGATCTGCTCAGCGAGGCCGAGCGCAGTGCGCTGTCGCGCCTTCGTGGTCTGCTGCAGGAGCATGTGCGCCCGGTGCTTGACGACTACTGGGAACGCGGGGAATTCCCGGAGCGGATCGTCGCGCCGCTGGTCGATGCCCAGCTGATGGAGCCAGCAGAAGTCCTCCAAGCCAGCCAGCGTCCCTCGGGCCTATACGCCGGTTTCCGCAACTTCGAGCTGGGACGCATGGATGCCTCGGTCGCCACCTTTTACAACGCGCAATCGGGCCTGTTCCGCACCACCGTGAATCTCGGAGGCAGCCCAGAACAGGTGGCGCAGCTGGATCCGCAGATCACGTCCTTCGCCTGCAGGGGAGTGTTCGCCCTGACCGAGCCGGAACACGGCTCGGACATCGCCGGCGGGCTGGCCACCACGGCACAGCAAGAGCAGCGCGACGGGCAAGACGGCTGGCTGATCAAGGGGGCAAAGCGCTGGATCGGTGGCGCCAGCCAGGCAGATGTGCTGGCGGTTTTCGCCCGCGATCAGTCCGATTCCCAGGTCAAGTGCTTCCTCGTGCCCACAGATGCGCATGGCGTGAAGATGAGCAAGATTCCGGGCAAGACCAGCCTGCGCATCATGCAGAACGCGGATATCGAGCTGTCCGGAGTCTGGGTACCGGCTTCGGCCCGGCTGCAAAGGATCAACTCCTTCGCGGACGTGGCGGCCTGCCTGCGCAATATGCGTTCGGATGTCGCCTGGATTGCCACCGGCGTGTGCTTCGGAGCCTATGAATCGGCCCGCGACTACGTCGCCAGGCGCAGCCAGTTCGGCAAGCCGCTGGGCTCCTTCCAGCTCATCCAGGAAAAGCTGGCGCACATGCTTTCCAATGCCACCGCTTGCTTGGCCATGGTGGTGCGGCTGACCCAGCAGCAGGAGGCCGGTGTCTACCGCGACGAGAACTCGGCGATGGCCAAGATGTTCACGGCCCGGATGCTGCGCGAGACCGCGGCGCTGGCCAGGGACGCTTGCGGAGGCAACGGCATCTTGCTTGAGAACAGCGTGGCCCGCCATCAAGCGGATGCCGAAGCCATCTATTCCTACGAGGGAACCCATGAGATCAATTCGCTGATCATCGGGCGGGCCATTACCGGCGTCAGCGCCTTCCGCTAGTGACCGCAGCACCGCTCGTTGGCAATCAACCACTACAACATCAGGAGAAACACCATGGCACCGACCATTTTGGATTACGCAGACCTCGCCACCGCCAAGGGCAAGGATCTGGGATACAGCGAATACCGCGTGGTCACGCAGGAGCAGGTCAACACCTTTGCCGACGCGACCGATGACCACCAGTGGATCCACACCGATCCGGAAAAGGCCAAAGGCGGTCCCTTCGGCGGCCCGATTGCCCACGGCTACCTGACCCTGAGCCTGCAGATCGCTTTCTGGACCGAGCTCTTCGACGTGTCCGGAGTGAAGACCAAGGTCAACTACGGCCTGGAAAAAGTCCGTTTTCCATCTCCTGTGCCTGTGGGTGCCAAGGTCCGGATGAAGGCCGAAATCGCCGACGTGGAAGAGGTCAAGGGCGGCTACCAGATCGCCGTGGACCAGGTGGTTGAAGTGGAGGGCGGCACGAAGCCGGCCGTGGTTTCCCGCGGACTCTACCGCTTCTACGCCTAGTCCGCAGTGCTGCTGGCCTGCGCTGCAACCGCATCGATCGACCTAACGAAAAGAGTGACAGATGTTGAATAAAGGGTTTGGCAACTGGATCCACCGGCGCCGGGTGAAGTCCGAGAAGCAGGTTGCGGTGATCCATGCGGGGGTCAGCCTGAGCTACGCTCAGCTGGCAGAACGCATCGACAGGCTCAGCAGCGCCTTGGCTGCCCAGGGCATTGCCCGGGGCAGCCGGGTGGCGTTCCTCGGTGCCAACCACGCCGCCTATCTGGAGACCATGTTCGCCGCCACGCAACTCGGAGCGCTGTTCGTTCCGCTCAACGTGCGCCTGGCTCCGCGGGAACTGAACTTCGCCTTGCGCGATTCGGGCAGCGAAGTGCTGGTCTATGTCGAGAACTTCGCCGCCGAGGCGCAAGCCGCAATCGAGGGCAGCCCGGTGGCCCAGGCCTGGGACGTCGCGCTGGTTCCCTGCGAGGACAGCGCCTACGAACGGGCGTTGCAGTCTGGCGTTGCAACGCACCGGGATCTGGTCGTGGAACTCGAAGACCCGGCTATCATCCTCTACACCTCGGGCACCACTGGCACTCCCAAGGGCGCGGTGCTCACCCACGCGAACATGACATGGAATTCCTACAACGTCATCGTGGACTACGACATCACCAGCAAATCGGTGGTCCTGCTCATCGCTCCGCTGTTCCATGTGGCGGCACTGGGCATGGGCGCGCTGCCGATGCTGCTCAAAGGCGGAACCGTGGTGTTGCAAGAACGCTTCGAACCAGCGGCGGTCCTGGATGCTGTGGAACGCAATCAGGTCACCCAGCTTTCCGGGGTGCCAACCACCTTCCAGCTGCTGGCAGAACATGAGAATTGGGCGAGCACCGACCTGTCCTCGCTGCGGATGCTCACTTGTGGAGGCTCGGCAGTGCCGCTGCGTGTGCTTGAAGCTTACGAAACCCGCGGGCTGGCGTTCAGCGGTGGATACGGGATGACCGAAACCGCTCCGGGGGCCACATTGCTGCAAGCCGTGCATTCGCGTCCGAAAATGGGTTCGGCCGGCTTGCCGCACTTCTTCACCGATATCCGCATCGCCGATTCGCTGGGCAATGAATTGCCCGCCGGCGAGGTTGGCGAAATACTGATCAGCGGTCCCAATGTCATCAAGGAATATTGGAACCGGCCCGAAGCGACGGTCGGGTCATTCTACGAACCCGACTGGTTCCGTTCAGGGGATATCGGGCATGTGGATGATGAAGGTTTCCTGTTCATTTCGGACCGCCTGAAGGACATGATCATCTCTGGAGGCGAGAACATCTACCCGGCAGAAGTCGAGCAAGCCATCATGGAACTGCCCGAAGTCGAGTCCGTCGCTGTCATCGGGATCCCGGATGACAAATGGGGGGGAAGTGCCGCGTGCGATCGTCGTGCTCAAGCCGGGCGGCTCCATCTCCCAGGAGGGCATCGTCGATCACCTCAGTAGCAAGTTGGCGCGCTACAAGATTCCGCGCACCGCAGTATTCCTCGATGAACTGCCGCGCACGGCCAGCGGCAAGATCCGCAAAGCGGATTTGCGCAAGCAGTACAGCTGAGGATTTCCAGCGCGGGTGCTTCCGGAAGCTCCCGGGCTGGAACGCACCGCCCAGAAGCTGGGCCGGCTGGCCCGCAGAATGCGCCTCGGAGCGGAGGACGTCGTGCTGCCCGAACAGGGCGGCAACGTGTCCGTCTCGGGCCGCAACGCTATCTTCGCATTATTCTCCCCGACGACCAGGCGGTTGACCACGGTGATCTGGGTGGCCTTCTTCGCCGTGATGTTCGGCTTCTACTTCGTGAACAGCTGGACCCCGAAGCTGTTGGTCACCGCGGGCATGACCGAAAGCCAGGGCGTGGTCGGCGGGTTGATGCTGACCCTGGGCGGCACCTTCGGCTCGCTGCTCTTCGGAGTGCTGTCCGCTAAGTGGGCCGCGCGCAAGGTGCTCATTGCCTTCACCGTGCTGTCTTCGGTGCTCATGGTGGTGTTCATCGCGGCGGTCGGTATCCTCGCCCTGGCCTTCGTGCTCGGTGTCCTGGTAGGCACGCTGATCAACGGATGCGTGGCCGGCCTGTACACCCTGGCCCCGGCCTCCTACATCCCGCTGTCGCGCGGCACGGGCGTCGGCTGGGCCATCGGCATCGGCCGGTTCGGCGCCATCCTCGCCCCGCTCGCGGCGGGCACGCTGCTCGACGCTTCGTGGACCGCGGGCCAGCTTTATCTGGGTGTGGGCGTCGTGGTCCTGGTTGCCGCGGCAGCCCTGGCGCTGCTGCGCTCGCCGGGCGCGGGTAGCCAGCAGCCAGCTCCCGCAGAAGCCGCAGCCCAGGCAGCCAAGGCAGAATAGACTGTGCCTGCTCGCACAGCAGGCAAGCGCTCTTGAAAGGAGACGGAATGCCCCACTATCCAACCCCGCCGGCACTGGAGTTCGTAGCCAGCATCGATGTCGAGGTCAGCGAGACCATCCAGATCGGCAGCACCGCCCAAGGCATCCGCAGGGTGGCACCGATCCGCGGCGGGCGCGTTGCCGGCCCCGGGCTGGCCGGAAAGGTCCTGGATGCCGGAGCCGACTTCCAGCGCTACCCATCCGCGGATCTGGCCTTGCTGGAGGCGAACTACGTGCTGGAGCTGGATGACGGGCCGCGCATCCTGGTGGAGAACCGTGCCGTGCGAGTAGCTGATCCGGCAGATCTGGAGAAGATGATGGCCGGGGAACGCGTAGATCCGTCCCGGGTTTACTTCCGTTGCGTCCCGCAGCTCTCTGCCGACGATTCGGGCCCGCATGCATGGATGAACCGCACCCTCTTCCTCGGCGTGGGCGAACGGCGTCCCGATGGCGTGCGCATCGATGTCTTCAAGGTGCGCTAGGGCAGCTGTGCCCGGCTCGTACGGGAGGAACCGGAATCCACTACGGAGAACCGCCGTGTCCTGTTGCCATCCCGCCAAACGCGAGGATGCCGGGCGCCGGCCGTAAGCCGGTCAGGGGACAGGCAGAATCAGGAGGCAGGGGCTAGCGCGCGGGAAATGCCTCTGGCGGCGGTGCGCAACGCCAGCGCGGCGGAGTTCAGGATTCCCGAATCCCTGGGAACCACGACCGAGATCACCGCTATCTGGTAGCCCGACTCGTCGAGGATTGGGGCGGCTACGCCGGTGGTCTGCGGGTCGATGAATCCGTCGAAGGAGGCATAGCCGTTGCGGCGGATCTCGGCGATCTCGGCACGGAAGTCGGGATGGGTTGCATCCATCGTTGCCTGATGGCGTGCCAGGTACCCGGCGATTGCCTCCGGCCGGGCAAAAGCCAGCAGGGCCATGCCCATGGAGGTGCGGTGCACCGGCATCCGGCCTGCCACGCTGGCCTGGTTCACCACGGAACCCGGGCGGGATAACCGCTCGATGATCAGCACCTCGTCCCGGTCCAGCACCGAGAGCTGGGTATTCTGGCCGATGAGCTGGTTGATGTCCTCCATGAAGGGCAGGGCCGCCTGGCGCAGGCCCAGCGTGGACGCGCTGCGATTGGCCAGCTCCCAGAGCCGCAGGCCCAAGCGCACCTGCCCTTCCGCGTCGCGGGACAGTAGGTCGTGGGCGACCAGCGATTCGACCAGCCGGTAGGCCGTGGCCAGCGGGACATCGGCCCGGCGGGACAGGGCGCTGACGGTCAGCTGCGGGTTATGCGCGTCAAAGGCATCAAGGATCCGCACCAGGCGGTCCAGCATCGAATCCCCGCTGGGCGAATTGGCCATGGAACTACTCTAGACCAGCCGGACAGCGGGCTGGCGGCAGGTGATCCAGAGCAGCTTCACGGGCGTCGGGTGAAACCCGCAGCTCGTGGCGAGCCTGTGATGTGCCAGGATATACCGATGGGCACGGGCCTGCGGGCATGGTCATGCCATGGTACTTGGAGTGCGGCGCAGTCAAGGCGTGCGAAGGCATCCGGGGCTGTGAATGCACGCGGATGTCAAGGAGCGCACCATGGCCGAGCGCAGCGACACGTAGCCGGATCCAGAAGGCAATCAGAACCTTGCCCCGGCCGCCCAGGACGCGGTGGTCTGGACGATGTCCCACTACGGCAAGGCCGGATGGTCCACGTACTGCCAGGGGAGGATCTCCCGGAACGATCAAGATGAAGCCGAGGGCGGGAGCATCGCTGACGGCGAGTTCGGCCTCCCGGACATTTCCGGCAAACTGGATCAGCTTGATCAAGTGGATGGTAATGCTGAGGCCGCCATTGCCAACTTCGGGCAGCAGCGCGCTGCTGGATGCCGCGTTCGACGCCCAATGGCGAAGCACCAGCGAAAGGTGTCTGTGCCGCCTGAGGCGGCGGGGTACCTTTTAGTCGGGCCAATGTCGGCGCGCATAACGATGGCGTGTGCTGGCTGAAAGCGTCCAGATTGCGCAACAGCCGGTTCAGCATGAACACCCACGTGGCCAATCGGCCGTAGGGCCAGTTCACATTGCATGATCCGGCAGACGGCCGCATGGAGAACTCAGGGCCCCATTGGAAGGGGCCCGGAGTTGCTTGGAGGGAATAGTTGCTGCGCGCGGCTACGCGCTCTTCGGCTTCGGGATCTGGGCAATAACCAGAACCGCCAGCAACGCCGCGCCGCCATAGAGGAAGAATGCGCCCGGGTAGGCAGTTCCTGCCGCGACCATGAGTCCGGTGATATAGGGGCCGATGATGGCGCCAAAGCGTCCGATGCCCGAGGCCAGCCCAATGCCGGTGGCCACCAGATTGCGTGGGTATACGTGTCCCGCGTAGGCGTACATCAGGCACTGGGCAGAGAAGACGAATATGCCGGTGACAAAGAGGACCGCGGTCAGCAACACTTGGCTTCCAAAAGGTATGGCCAGCACAAGAAGCAATGCCGCGGCAGCTGCGAACCAGATGAGCGAAACGAGCTTGATTCCCTTGGAGTCTGCAGCATAGGCGCTGATGACCAGGCCTGCGATAGCGCCCAGATTCAGCACGAAGAGCATCGTCAGCGAATCGGCGACCGGGTAGCCGGCCGCGCCCATGATCTTGGGCAGCCAGGCGTTCAGCCCGTAGACCAGGACCAGGCCCATGAACGCGGCAATCCATAGGCCGATCGAGGTGCGCAGGTACTTCGGCTTGAGCACATCGGAAATCGAGGTGCGTTCACTGCTTGAAACAACTTCGCTTTCGGGAAGCTTGAACCAGAGCAGGGCCAGAAGGGCCAGGCCCAGCCCGCCACCGAGGAAGTACAGCACTGACCAGTGCACCCCGGCGGCCTTGCCCGCCAGCGATGCCAAAACCGCACCGAGGTGGTAGCCGACCATCGGCAGGTTGTTGGCCAGCGCGCGCCGCCCCACCGGCGCGTTTTCCTGCATCAGGGCCAAGGCTACTGGCATGCAGCCACCCAATCCCAAGCCGGCGATGAAGCGGAAGGTGCCCATCAAGAATGCGCTGGGCAGGAAGGGGAAGAGCAGGGTGAATACCGAGAATACGAGCACTGCAACCAGCAGCGGGCGGCGCCGTCCAAAGCGGTCGGCCAACCGTCCCATGGTTGCCGCGCCAACTCCGACGCCGATCAGCGAAAAGGTATTAACCCAGTTCATCTCGCCGACGCTGAATCCACCAACATCTGGATCGGTCAGCACTGGAATGGTGGCGCCCAAAGCAACAATGTCGTAGCCCTCGAAGACCACGATGAAGAAGCAGAGGGCGGCGATCCAGCCGCCGAGTTTGAGTTTCCGGGTATCGGTGTGTGGTGAAGACATGAGTCGCCCCTTCGAGATCTCTTGGTGCCCGGCACGTGATGGGTGCCACGGCGTTGTGATCCTAGCACCATTTTCATTATGCGCACCAAAGTTCACAGAGTGAACTTTTGCGATAACCCCTTGATCGGGGTGGTGAAGGCTGATAAAGTTCATGCTACGAACTTAAGTTCACATTGTGAACATCTTTCAGCAATGGAGCAGTGAGACCATGCAGCAGGCGTACCTCTACGACGCAATTCGCACCCCCTTCGGCAAGATCGGTGGCGCGCTATCGGGCCATCGCCCCGATGACCTCGCCGCTCATGTGGTGCGCGAACTGGTCGCACGGTCCCCAAAGCTCGACGCCAGCACCATCGACGAATCGATCTTCGGCAACGCCAACGGCGCCGGCGAAGAGAACCGCAATGTTGCCCGCATGGCCACCCTGCTCGCTGGCCTGCCCACCTCGCTGCCCGGCACCACCATGAACCGCCTCTGCGGCTCTTCGCTGGATGCCTCCATTGCAGCTTCCCGCCAGGTAGCCACTGGCGATGCCGATCTGGTGCTGGTGGGCGGCGTGGAATCGATGAGCCGCGCTCCTTGGGTTCTGCCAAAAACCGAGCGCCCCTTCCCGATGAGCAACCTGGAACTGGCCAATACCACCCTGGGCTGGCGCCTGGTCAACCCGGCCATGCCGGGGGCATGGACCGTCTCGCTGGGCGAGGCCACAGAGCAGCTGCGCGAAAAACACAACATCTCCCGCGAGGACCAGGACGAATTCTCCGCCCGCTCGCACCAGCAGGCCGCGGCTGCCTGGGATGCCGGAAAGTACGAGAGCCTGGTGGTTCCCGTGCCGCCGGCCAGCAAGCGCGGCACCGAAGTCACCCGAGATGAAACCATCCGCGCCGACTCCACCGCCGAAACCCTGTCCCAGCTGCGCACCGTGTTCCGCACCGGCGAAAACGCCACGGTCACCGCAGGCAACGCCTCGCCGATGAGCGATGGAGCTTCGGCCGCTTTCATTGGTTCTGAAAAGGGCGGAACGCTGCTGGGCCTGGATCCGATCGCCCGCATCGTATCCAACGGCGCCTCCGCCCTGGACCCGCAGTTCTTCGGCTTCGCCCCGGTGGATGCCGCCAACAAGGCCCTGGCCAAGGCAGGCCTGGAATGGTCGGATATCGCCGCCGTCGAGCTCAATGAAGCCTTCGCCGCGCAGTCCCTGGCCTGCATCCGCGCCTGGGATATCGACCAGGGGATCGTCAACGCCTGGGGCGGGGCCATCTCCATCGGCCACCCGCTGGGCGCCTCGGGCCTGCGCATCCTGGGCACCGTCGCCCGCCGCCTGGCCGAATCCGGCGAACGATACGGTGTCGCCGCGATCTGCATCGGCGTCGGCCAGGGCCTGGCCGTGGTCGTCGAGAACGTGAACGCAACCAAGTAGCTTGTAGAAAGGCAGGATCATGGCACCACGCATTGCCACCTCGGCCGCGGACGCCGTCGCCGAAATCACCGACGGCTCCACCGTCCTGGTCGGCGGCTTCGGCAACGCCGGCCAGCCGATGGAATTGATCGACGCACTCATGGACTGCGGCGCGAAGGACCTGACGGTCGTGAACAACAACGCCGGGCAGGCCGATGCCGGCCTAGCGCTATTGATCAAGGAGCGCCGGGTGAAGAAGATCATCTGCTCCTTCCCGCGCCAGTCCGACTCCTGGCATTTTGATGAGGCCTACCGGGCCGGCGAGATCGAGCTGGAGCTGGTCCCGCAGGGCAACCTGGCCGAACGCATCCGCGCCGCGGGAGCCGGCATCGGCGGATTCTTCACCCCTACCGGCTACGGCACGCTGCTGGCCGAGGGCAAGGAAACCCGGGTGATCGATGGCAAGGGCTATGTTTTGGAAACGCCCATCCACGCCGACTTCGCTTTGATCAAGGCGCTGAAGGCCGACACCTTCGGCAACTTGGTCTATCGCAAGACCGCACGGAACTTCGGCCCGATCATGGCCACCGCGGCCAAGGCCGCGATCGTGCAGGTTGACGAGGTCGTCGAGGTCGGAAGCATCGATCCGGAGCACGTGATCACCCCGGGGATCTACGTCGACACCGTGGTAGCTCTTGGAGGAGAAAAGTGATGACTGAAACGCGCACCACCGAAGAAAAGCTGACCCGCGACGAAATGGCGCAGCAGGTAGCCCGCGACATTCCTGCCGGTGCCTTCGTGAACCTGGGCATCGGCCAGCCGACCAACGTCTCCAACTTCCTCACCAAGGAGCAAGGTGTCACCCTGCATACCGAAAACGGCATGCTCGGCATGGGCCCGGTAGCCACCGGCGAGGACATCGACGAGGACCTGATCAACGCCGGCAAGATTCCGGTGACCGAGCTGCCCGGCGCCGCCTACTTCCACCATGCCGACTCCTTCGCCATGATGCGCGGCGGCCATCTGGATGTCTGCGTGCTCGGCGCCTTCCAGATTTCGCAGTCCGGGGACCTGGCCAACTGGCATACCGGGGCCGAGGGCGCGATTCCCGCGGTCGGGGGCGCCATGGACCTGGCCATCGGGGCCAAGGAGACGTGGGTGATGATGAGCCTGTTCACCAAGACGGGCGAATCAAAGCTGGTTGAAACCCTGAGCTACCCGGTCACTGGATTGGGCTGCGTCTCGCGGATCTATACCGAGGTGGCGAACTTCGAGCTGCGCGATGGCAAGGTCTTCGTCCGCTCGGTGCATGGCATCAGCTTCGACGAATTGCAGGCCAAGGTCCCGGTGGAACTGACCTGGGCCTAGAGACGCAGTAGATTAGTGGGGTGCCTTCCAACTTGTGGGAGGCACCCCATCATAGTTTTGAGCAGGTGCAAGGAGTACGGTGAGCGAGCAGGCAACACCTTCAACGTCGGTCCAGTCCCTGGCCCGCGGTTTGGCCGTTATCAGCTGCTTTGATGCAGAGCATATCTCGATGACGCTCTCCGAGGTTGCAGCGCGCACCGGGCTCTCGCGCGCCACCGCCCGGCGTTTTTTGCTCACCTTGCAGGAACTGGGCTACGTGCGCTCTGACGGCAAGCATTTCGAGCTGACCTCCAAGGTCCTGCAGCTCGGCTACGCCTATCTCTCCAGCGCCACCTTGCCGCAAATGATCGAGCCGGTGCTTGAGGAACTCTCGGCACAGGTGCACGAGTCCGCCTCGGCCTCCGTGCTCGATGGCACAGACATCGTGTACATCGCCCGCGTGCATACCCGCTCGATCATGCGCGTCGGCATCTCCGTGGGCACCCGGTTCCCTGCGGTGAACACCTCCATGGGCCGGGTGCTTTTGGCTTTCGGGCCCGAGGAGCTTCGTGAATCCGTATTGGCCGAAGGCTTCGAGTCGCGCACCGGGCTGGGCCTGAAAACGCCAGCAGCCCTTCGCAAGGAACTGGAAAAGATCCGTATGCAGGGCTACGCGGTGGTTGACCAGGAGCTGGAAATCGGGTTGCGCTCGGTCGCGGTGCCAGTCTTCAATGCCGATTCCACCGTGGCGGCGGCCATGAACGTGTCCATGAGCGTGCACCCGGCCAGCGAGCAAAGCGCTGACGAAGCGGCCCAGAAGATACTGCCTCGGCTGCTCCAGGCAGCGCAGCAGGTGCGAGAAGCGCTGGCTTCCAGCCGCTAGCAGAAGGGCGGACTCGGGCCCTGGAAGCCCAGCGGATCCGCTAGGCGGCGACGGCCTCTTCCACTTCCTGGATGGCCGCGTTTTCATTGGCGAGGCGGGTCTTGTGCGCGCTCCACGCATGGGTTGCGCACATCAATGCTGCACCGGGAACCAGCCACACGATCAGGCGCAGGATATCCATGCCGATGCCCTGGCCTGGGAAGTAGACCAGCGTCTGAACTGCGTGCAGCCAGCCGGCGCCGTTCCAGAAGGTGTTCAGCGCGCCGAAGAATCCGGGCTGCATGGCCGGCTGGAAAATGCCGCCGGAACTGGTGAAGTTCAAGGCGACAAAGCACATGGTCAAGACCGGAGTGGTCCAGTGGCGCAGCATCGGGTGCAGCCCCATGCCCAGCATGATGATCGAGGCTGCGTAGACCCATGAGATCAGCCAAATGCTGGCATAGTGGTTTTGAATGATCTGGTAAATCGGACCGGAAACGATCACGGCAATCGATGCGATCACTGCGGCAGCAATTGCGGCCATGGCGAAGCGGATGGGCAGCTTGACCTTGCCCATGAACCCTGCCAGCGGCACAGCGCTGGCGTAGCCGCCAATGCTCAGTGCGACGAGCAGGAAGAACAGGCCCTGCCCGGTGCTGTCGTGTTCTCCGGCGGGGACAACGTCCTCCACATGGAACGGCTGGCCCTGCTTGTAGGCCACATTCATGAAGACCTTCTGGGCGATGTTCGCCGAGGTTTCCGATGCCGCGCTGGAAGCATAGAGCGTTGCCGAATCCTTGGTCGATTCGTAGGCGGCGACGATTTCGCGACCTTCAACCAGCTGCCGGGCGGATTCCCCATTATCGACAGTGCGCACGGTCAGCGCCCCATCCGATTCATCTTGCAGTGTCTGGGCGAAGACCTTGGTTGCAGCTGAATCTCCAACCACAGCTACCTGCACGTTGTGCGGCGTTGGCTGATGGAAGGCTCCGAGGTAGAACAGGCCCATGATGGCGCAGAGGAAGAACGGGATCAGCATGGTTCGCGCCAGCTTTCCCCATCCCTTCGGCGCGCGTTGGGCGGTGGCCGGTTTTGGCGGTGCGGAGTTCGAATGCTTGGCGGTGGGGGTACTGGGTGCGGTGGTGTCGGTGGCAGTCATATGTATTAAGAATACCGCTAATGTTGCATTATGCAACAGAATATCTTGAGTTGTCCGACACGTACTAGACTCGGAACCATGGGCAGGGAACAGCGGGAGACAGACATTGAGTCGGTCTACCACCACATGCAACTGATCACTCGACGAGCCAACTCGCGCTCACGGCAGCTAGCGGAGCCCCTGAGCATGGTGGAGCACTCGCTATTGCGATTCATCGCTGATACGCCCGGGGCACGAGCGACCGATATCGCCGAGGCCTTCTCGCTGAATCGTTCAACGGTCTCCCGGCAAGTCGGAACCCTGCTTGATCTTGGGTATGCGGCATACGACGATTCCGAAGCCGGGCGGGGCCGCGTGCTTGAACTGACCAAACTCGGACAAGAACGGCTGAACGCCTCAGCTGCCGTGCACCGGGCCGCGGTGATCGAGCGGCTGGAAGGCTGGAGCGAAGAACAGATCAGCGACTTCGCGGAAGCTCTTGAGCGCTACAACGATGCTGATTCGCAGTAGGGCTAAGCCACCTTCACAAACCGCGGTCCGCTGTAGCCGTCGCGGTCAACGGCTTCTTCGAACATCGCCAGCGGTCGCGCCCAGAAGCTGTAGTCGTCGTAGAGCTTGCGGTAGAAGACCAGTGGTTCTTCGGTTTCGCTGTGCTTGCCCACGGCCAGCACTTCGTAGCGCTGCCCTTTGAAGTGTTCGTAGATTCCAGGTTCGACGCTCATCCTTCAGCCTTCCAGATCAAAGTACATGGTGTTTTTCAGCGTGGCCCGTGGCCGGTGCCGCCGCTGCGCTGGGTCAGTAGGTGCTCCAAGACTGGATCCAGGACCGCCAGCCCGTCTTTGACCCCGCCGGTAGAACCAGGCAAGGTGATCACGAAACTGCTGCCGGCGAACCCGGCCACCCCGCGGGTGATGATCGAGAGCGGCGTGTTCGGCTCGCCGCGGCGGCGAATGGCCTCGATGATCCCAGGCAACTGCACATCCAGCAGCGGAGCAACCATTTCGGGGGACTGGTCATCCGGGCTGACCCCGGTCCCGCCGGTCACGATGATCACCTGCGCGTCATCGGCCAGCAGGCCATCCACGGCGAAACGCACCGGCTGGCCATCGGCAACCACCACCGGGCCCGGCACCTCGAACCCGCGCTCGGTCAGCCACTGGGCGATCATCGGGCCGGTCTTGTCCTGGGCGGTTCCCGCTGCAGCGCTGGTCGAGGCGACCACGACTGCCGCATGGCGGCTAGTCTTCACGAGCCCAGTCGCCGCTCTTGCCGCCGGACTTCGCCAAGACTTTCACGGAGCGAACCTCGGCGTGCTTGTCCACGGCCTTGACCATGTCATAGAGGGTCAGCGCGGCCACGCTCGCTGCTGTCAGCGCTTCCATCTCCACCCCGGTGACACCCTTGGTGGTCACCTGGGCGATCACGCGCACTGCGGAATCCTGCGCCTCGAAATCAATGGAGACCTTGGAGATCGGCAGCGGGTGGCACAGCGGAATCAGCTCCCAGGTGCGCTTGGCTGCCATGATGCCCGCGACGCGGGCTGTGCCCAGTGCTTCGCCCTTGGGCAGGTTGCCGGTCATCAGCATCGGGACGACATCCTCGCGGGTGGCAAAGATGGCCTCGGCGGTGGCAACGCGCTTGGTGACAGCCTTATCGCTGACGTCGACCATGTGGGCGCTGCCGTCTTCACGCAGGTGGGTAAGTTTTTCAGACATTCATGCTCCAAGTTTCAATTTGCTGCCCAGCTATCAGCTGGCTGATGCCTACAGGGATATGCACCAGCGCATCGGCGCGGGCCAGATCGTGGACCAGATGCGAACCCGGATCCAGGATTTCCACTTGACCCTCACGGATCACTGCCCGGCGTACCTGGTGCTTATGCCTGGGCGAGGTGGCATCGGAAGCCAGCGGGAAGTGCTGCGGCACCGGCTCGGGCAAGGCGTTGAGCTTGCGCAGCAGCGGGGCCAAAAATAGTTCAGCCGATAGCAGCGCACTGACCGGGTTGCCGGGGAAGCACAGCACCGCTGCCTGGGGCAGCTGGGCGAAGCCTTGCGGACCGCCGGGCTGGATTGCCACGTGGTGGAACGCGCCGCCCAGCGGCGCAAGAGCCTGGCGGACCACTTCATAAGCTCCGGCGCTGATTCCGCCTACGGTCAGAATCAGGTCAACCTGTTCCTGCAAGGCATCAATAGCCAGCGCGAAGCGCTTGGGATCATCAGGCAATTGCAGGGTGCGCACCTGTACCTGGTATTGGCGCAGCCAGGCGGTGAGCATGGGGGAGTTCGAATCCGGGATCTGGCCCTGGGAAGGCTGATCATCACTGAGCTCGTCACCGGTAGTGCACACGGCCACCTTCAATGCGCGGCGTACCGGTACTTCACGCAGTCCACTGGAAACCAATGCAGCAATCATGGTCGGGGTCAGCCGGATTCCGGCCTGGGCCACCAGGGCGCCGGCTTCAAGGTCGACGCCGGCGGGGCGGATGAAACGCCCCTCGGCGCTGGGAGCAGTGAACTCCGCGTTTCCGCTCGGGGTGCCACGGCCTGCCCGAACCAAGTCCGGGAAAACCCCGGAGCTGCTTTCCTCGATGGGGATCACGGTATCGGCCCCCAGCGGGATCATGGCCCCGGTCATCACCGGGCTGGCAGTTCCTTCAGCCAAGGTGATTTGCCGGTCGCCGGCGGCCGCCGTGAAACCCAATGGCAAGGTGACAGGGGACTGCGGCGTTGCGGTGGCCAAGTCCGCGCTGCGTGCAGCGTAGCCATCCATTTGCGAATTGGTGAACGCGGGGATGGGCGACAGGGCGTACAGATCCTCGCTGAGGATGCGGCCGTTTGCCTCGGGGCTATCAGCCAACAGCTTTTCGCTGTCCAGGGAAGCGAAGAGAGGGGAGAGCAGCGCTTCAAGTTCTGCGCGATGGTTTTCCAGGGTGCAGGTCATCGATTATCCGCCAGCAAATGGCGGCAGCACGTCCACCGTAAGGTCTTCGTCCGAGCCCAGTTCTCCGGCATCGCGGCGCACCACGCCGTTGATCAGGAAACTTCCAGCACGCAAAACCTGTGCCATTTCTGGCCCGTAGGAATCGATCAGTTCGCTACGCAGCCCGGCGAGCGTTTGCGGGCGTTCCCAGCTCTCCTGCTCGCAGCCCGCTGCTGCCGCCGCGGCAGCGAAGTAGCGTATCGTAATCTTCGACATGACTTCATGCTATCGCGCCAACGCGATAAGGAGCACGATGAACAGCGAACGCGACTTACCCGCGCTGGTAGCCCCAGGGCCAGCACTCAGCGCCGATCAGGCTGCTCGCGCCGCACGCCAATTGAGCCTGCCCGGATTCGATGACACCGCGCAGCGCAGGCTGGCTGCCGCCCGGGTGCTGGTGATCGGCGCCGGAGGGCTAGGCAGCGCCAGCGTTCCGTATCTTGTCGGAGCGGGAGTAGGCACCATCGGCATCGTTGATGATGACGTGGTGGAACTATCCAACTTGCATCGCCAGGTCACTCACACCACCGAGAATATCGGCCTGGCCAAGACCGCTTCCCTGGCCCAGGCTGCCACAGCGCTGGACCCCGATGTAGAAATCATCGAGCACAATCTGCGCTTGGATTCTTCCAACGCACTGGAGATCTTTGCGAATTATGACTTGGTCATCGATGGCAGCGACAACTTCCCGACCCGGTACCTATCCAATGACGCAGCCCAGCTTTCGGGTATCCCACTGATATGGGGATCCATCCTGCAACACCACGGACAAGTCTCCGTGGCCTGGCATGAGCACGGGCCCGGCTACCGCGATCTCTTCCCGGTGCCACCGGCCCCGGGCACCGTTCCTGACTGCGCCGCCGGGGGAGTGCTGCCCGGGTTATGCGGAACCATCGGCTCGCTGTTGGCCACCGAAGCCCTGAAGCTGATCGCCGGAATCGGCACGCCGCTGGTGGGCAAGGTGCTGATCTACGATGCACTGGCCGCCAGCACGCGCACCCTCGAATTCGCCCGGGACCCCGAAGGCGCAGAAGTCACCGAGCTGATTGACTACGTGCTCTTCTGCTCCGGTTCTCTGCAAGAGGTCAACGGCATTAATGCCGGGGCGCTCGCAGAAGCACTATCTGGCGATGAAGCGCCAGCCTTGTTGGATGTGCGCAATGATGACGAACGCGCACAAAAGCACATCGCTGGTTCCTTGCATCTGCCCCTGCCTCAGCTGGAGGCAGCTATTGAATCCGGCGCAGAGCTGGAGCACATTCCTGAGCAAGTGACGGTCTACTGTGCCCGAGGTCCGCGTTCGCAACGCGCGGCCGCCTTGCTCGCTGGCCGGGGCATCAAAACAAACTATCTTGAAGGCGGGCTTCCCGCACTGGCTGAAGTGGCCCCGCAGCTGCTGGCCGAACACGCACACACCGAAGGAGCCCGCTCATGAGCTACGCGTTGATCACCGAAGAACCCATCGACGAGGCCGCAGTGCGCGATGCCGTGCAGTCAGACACTGCAGGCGCGGTGGTGCTCTTCCACGGCATCATTCGCAACCATGATGGGGGCCAGTCGGTGAACTCCCTGGACTACTCGCACCATCCGCAAGCGCAGGAATTCCTTGAGAAGATCATCGCCGAGGAAGAAGATCGCACCGGATTGAAGCTTTCCGCAGTGCACCGCGTGGGTCCGCTGAAGATCGGCGATGCCGCTCTGGTGGCTGCCTCGGCGGCGGCACACCGCAAGGAAGCATTCGACGCCATTGAGAACCTCGTGGAACGCATCAAGGCCGAGGTTCCGATCTGGAAGAAACAGCATTTCGCTTCAGGTAGCTCCGAATGGGTAGGGCTTTAGCAGTTCCCAGCCGGTATAAGCTCGAACGCTTCCGTGTCCAGGTTCAGCTGGCCGTGCGCTTGAATGCGATGGCTGCCAGAGCTGCGGCCTGATCTGCGAGCACGGAGTCGTCAAAAACCACCCGTGGCGAGTGATTCCATTCGATATCGTCGGCCTTCATTTCGGGTGGAGACGTCAACAGGCCAATAAAGGTGCCTGGAACCTCGTCGAGCACGAACGCGAAATCCTCGGAGCCCATCATGGGCGATGGCATGACCGCTACGCGCTGTTCACCGTAGATTTCGCGCAGTGTTTCCAGCGCCGCTTCGGTCTCGGCGGCATCATTCACGGTTACCGGGTAGAGCGTTTCAAAACTCACGTCTGCGGTGAGCTCGTGGGCTGCAGCCACCCCGTGGATAACCCGCGGCAGTCCTTCTTCGAGCACTGCCAGGGAGTCGTGGGACATGGTGCGGATGGTGGCAGCCAGCTCGACGCTCTCCGGGATGACGTTGATCGCTCCGTCTCCCGTGGACAGCCGCGTGATCGAGAGAACCACCGGGTCGAAGGCGTTGAACCGCCGAGTTACAAAACTCTGCAAGGCCAGGACGAGCTCCGCGGCTGCCGGTACCGGATCCAGGGTCTGGTGAGGTTGCGAGCCATGTCCGCCGCGTCCCTTCAGCTTCACGGTTAGCTGGTTTGACCCGGCGGCTACCGGGCCGCCCCGAGTTGCGAAGAGTCCTCGCGGACCGGGGCCTACATGGATCGCGTAGGCGGCAACCGGAGGTTCGCCGGCTGCGTTGAGCAGCCCCTCTTCGAGCATGATCTTGGCGCCGCCATGGCCTTCTTCGCCCGGCTGGAACATGAAGATGACCGAGCCATGAAGTTCGTTCTGCCGCGCTGCGAGGAGCTTTGCCGCGCCAACCAGTCCGGCTGTATGCAGATCATGCCCGCAGGCGTGCATGTTGCCGTTGGCAGAGGCGAAGTCCAGATCGGTTTCTTCAAGGATCGGCAAAGCATCCATATCGCCGCGCAGCAGGACCGTCGGGCCGGGCAGTGCTCCACGGAGCACTGCGGTCACCGAGCTGGTGCGGGTGCCGGTGGCGATTTCCAGCGGCAGCCCATCGAGGGCATCGAGCACCTTCTGCTGGGTGCGAGGCAGGTCGAGGCCGAGCTCGGGATCCGCATGCAATGCGCGCCGCAGCTCGATCAGTTCAGGGAGGATCGTTTGCGCGTCAGAGGCGAAGTCAGCAGGGGTCATGAATCAGCCTTTCACAGGGAGTATTCTGCGCGATTGCAAAGGCCTTCGGAGGGGCTTCTGCGATGCTAAATATGAACGTGCTGATGGTTAAATCTTTAAGTATTATCTAGTGAGAGGTTTAATCCGAATGATTTGAATTCGATCAGCACGCCAGTGACTATACGCCTCGCGGTTGTGGCACCGTCAAGCTGCCAGGACGTTTTTTGTTGCATCTCACAACTTTTCGTGCTGGGCGCCGATATTCGAAATCCAGGAATCCAGAAGCGCGCGCAGTTCCGTTGGCTGCACCGCGCTGACCTTTGACTCGCTCATGGCCAGCCCGAACGCGGCCCAGCGAAGATCCATATTTTCGGTGCGCACCAGGCAACTGTCCCCATCGATCTGCTGGATCTCGAACCAGCGGCCAATGAGCGGCTCCAGCTTTTCGGCAGTTGCATGTACTTGCGCGCTCACGCCTGGCCTCCCGCTGCCACGTAATCCTGCGCGGACAAACCCCGCCGCATCGCCACCCGGCACCGGCCGTGGGATGAAGCGCAACGCCCTGGGCGAGGCGTTCTGTGCGCGGTCCACGCGGAAGCTGCGCCAATCATCGCGGTCCAGGTCGAAAGCCACCAAGTAATAGCGGTTGCCCACATTCACCAGCTGGACCGGCTCTACGCGGCGTGAGGTTGCTGCCGACTTGGAATCCTTGTAGTCGAAGGCGATACGCTCGTGATCGCGGCAGGCCTGGGCAAAAGCCACCAGTACCGCAGGGTCCACGGGATCCGGTGCGGGGGACTGCGAATTGAGCGGGACGGTGCTTGCCGTCAGCGCCTGCGCTCGCTTCCGCAACCTGGCTGGAAGCACGGGCAGAACCTTCCCCATCGCCCGCAGTGCCGCCTCGGCCAGCGCGGAGGATCCGCCGTGAACAGTGGACTGCAATGCGGCCACCAGTGCCACGGCTTCCTCGTCGTCGAGGACCAAGGGAGGCAGTGCGGTGCCGGAGGCCAGCTGATAGCCTCCACCGACGCCCCGGTCAGCCTGGACCGGATAACCGAGATCGCGCAGCCGCTCGATGTCCCGGCGAACGGTGCGCAAGCTGACGTCCAGCCGGTCGGCGAGTTCGTCCCCGGACCAATAGCGATGGGTCTGCAAGAGCGAGAGCAGGCGCAGGAATCTGGTGCTGGTACTCATGCAACAAGTCTGCCTTGATTTAGGACAGAAACTGGCACTTTTCACTTCTACTCTGGTTATTGCCAGCTGGAAATACCGGCTGCAGCTTATGCCAGGAGGCAATCATGAGCACCATGGCCATCACCAACACCACGCTGAGCGGCGAACGTGCCGACCTGTTCCACGCCCTGGCCAACGCACGGCATTTCCTGCGTTTCACCGTCCAGGGCCTGAACGACGAGCAGGCCGCGCAGCGCACCACCGTCAGCGAATTGACCCTCGGCGGGTTGATCAAGCACGTGAGCGCCGTGGAAAAGCAGTGGCAGGAATTCATGGTCAAGGGCCGGGCCGCCATGGCCTGGGACGGAGCGGATTTCAGCCAGATGCCACCCGAGGCCATTGAGGCTTTCCTCAACGAATTCCGCATGCAGGACGGTGACAGCCTGGAAGCGCTGCTGGAAAACTATGCGCTGATTGCTGAGCGCACCGACGCGCTGCTGGCCGAAGTGGATCTGGATACCGTGCACGAACTGCCCTCGGCCCCATGGTTTGTCGACACCCACTGGTCGGTGCGCCGCACCCTGATGCACATCATCGCCGAGACCACCCAGCATTCAGGGCATGCGGACATCATCCGCGAATCCCTGGATGGGCAGAAGTCCATGGGATAGAAATCCAATTTGGTCCACAATTTCCGCTTCATTTTGTCGCCGTACGGTGTCATAATGCCAGCATGGAAACGATAGATTCCGCTCAAACGCTGGGCCAAGCCATTCGCGGGACTCGCATTGAGCGAGGGCTTAGCCAACAAGCGCTGGCCGAGCTGAGCGGACTATCCCGCAAATACATTGGCGACCTGGAAATGGGCAAAGAATCAGTCGAGCTGGGAGCCGCGCTTAAAGTCGCCGCCGCCATGGATATCGTATGGAATGCGCCGGCTCCCACGCCGCAGTCGATCTTGGACCAGGCAGCGCGGGCTATTGCCCTGGAAGTCGCCAACGGGGATTCACAGTTCGCCCTGCAGCTGGCGATGGCTTGCTTCTTGCAACTGAAGTCAATGAATCCGTCGCGGTTAAAAAAGCCTCCGGCCACTGGGTCGCTGCGCTTTGATGCTCTGCTCGCAGCCGGGGCAAGAGCGGTGCTTGATCAGCACCCTTCTACGCCACCGCGCTGGGGTTCGAAGCTTTCCGAACCATGGTTCCCAGCGGATGACGTGATGGAGCTGACCGATGAGTTTCGGGCGCTGACCATCCGGCGTACTCCACGGCGCTTCGCAGAATTTAATATCTTCCTCAAAGACAATTCTTTGGAGCGGCTATGACTACAGAACTGACTCGGGATGATATCCGAGAGCTTCTGAGTGAGATTTGCGCACGACTGGAGAATGCCGGAATTCAGGCGACTATGCGATTAGTTGGAGGTGCTGCCATGGCGCTTTCTGGCAGAGTCCGAAGGGTCACGGTTGATATTGACGCGTCTTATACGCCAGTACTTGCCGTCGACAAGATCGTGCAGGACATCGCCGAAGAGCGCGGGCTGCCGCGGAACTGGATGAACTCGTCCGCCGCAGCATTCATCCCCTCAGGCGCCAGATGGCAGCCAATTGCGCTGGGCGGTGGCTATCGTATTGATCTTGCAACACCACGAACGCTGCTGGCCATGAAGCTCAGTTCGGCTAGGCAACGCGATATGGAAGATCTCGGCTACCTCGTTGCACAGCTGGAAATCACGGATCCCCATGAAGCAGTGGAAATCGCCGAGGAACTTTACGGTGATGATGATGTGGCCTATCCGCCTATAGCCCGTCAGGACGCGGAAATCGTGGCCGCCCAGGCTATCAAATTGGCACGCAACAAAAACTCCTAGCCCCCGATGTATGACATCTCGATGCGCTTGCGGTTTCCCGGGGTCAGCGCGGCGCGCAGCTCGGAATAATTGTCATCGCGCTTGCGCCAGTGGCCGGCCAACGCCTTGGCCAAATCCTCGTCGCTGATCCCATTGCGCATCAGCTGGCGCAGGTCATAGCCGGAGCCGGCGAACAGGCAGGTGTAGAGCTGCCCCTCGGCCGAAACCCGCGAGCGCGAGCAATTGCCGCAGAAGGCATTGGTGACGCTGGAGATCACGCCGATTTCCCCGGAGCCATCGGTATAGCGCCAGCGGTTGGCGGTTTCGCCCGGCTCGGTTTTGGTCACCGGCTCCAGCGCCCAGCGCTCGTTGATCATCGAGACCACTTCGGCCGAAGGTACTACCTCATCCAGCTTCCAGCCGTTGGTGGTGCCCACATCCATGTACTCGATGAAGCGCAGGATCGCCCCGGTGCCGCGGAAGTGCTCGGCCAGTTCCAGGATCTCATCGTCGTTGACCCCGCGCTTGAGAACGGTATTGATCTTCACCGGCCCCAGGCCGGCCTCGCGGGCCACCTCGATGGCCTCCAGCACGCGGGCGACCGGGAAGTTCACGTCGTTGATGGCCTTGAACTTGGCATCGTCGAGCGAATCCAGCGAGATGGTCACGCGGTTCAGCCCGGCGTCCTTCAGCGACTGCGCCATCTTGGGCAGGGCCGAACCATTGGTGGTCATCGCCAAATCCACTGGCGCGCCTTGGGGGGTGCGCAACTGTGCGAGCATCGAGACCAGCTCGGTAATGCCCCGGCGCAGCAGGGGCTCGCCACCGGTCAAGCGCAGCTTGGTGACGCCAAGGGATACGCTGATGCGGGCGAGGCGCTCGATCTCTTCGAAGCTGAGCAGTTCGGAACGCTCGCGGAAGGCGAAGTCGCGGCCGAAAATCTCCTTGGGCATGCAGTAGACGCAGCGGAAATTGCAGCGGTCGGTCACCGAGATCCGCAAATCGTGCAAGGGCCGCCCGCGGGCGTCGGTGATATCCCCGGCCGGTAGAACTGTCATAACTACCAGCGTAACCGTCGTTCACTAGCGGTGGAAGATGGTCAGGTAAAACAGCAACTCAAGACGTAAAATAACGCGAATGCCCGGCGCCCGGTTGTAGCATGGGCACAAAGCTCAACCATCGGAGAATTCATGCGCGTATCTCGGCCGCTGGCTGCCCGACTCCTGCTGGCAGGCACCGCTGCCGCCTTGGCGCTATCAGGCTGTGCCAGCGATCAACCAGCTGATCAGCAGGCTATTACGGTCTCCGCCGCGGCCTCATTGCATGGAGCCTTTGACCAGATCGCCGAGGAATTCCAGGCGGAGCACCCCGAGGTTCAGATCGCCGGGATCAATTATGACGGCTCCTCCACTTTGGCCACCCAGATTGTGGAAGGCGCCGACGTGGACGTCTTCGCCTCCGCAGACGAACGCAATATGGCTACGGTCACCGAGGCCGGATTCGGCCACGAACCGGTGATTTTCGCCAGCAATACCCTGGTGATCGCGGTCCCCAAGGACAACCCCGCCGACATCGCGTCGCTCAAGGATCTCGCTGGGGCCGACACCGTGCTGTGCGCCTCCCAGGTGCCCTGCGGCAACGCTTCGCGGCGGCTGCTGGAGAATGCCGGGGTAAGCCTCAAGCCGGTCAGCGAAGAGCAGAATGTGACCGCAGTCGTGCAGAAGGTGGCCGCCGGGGAAGCGGACGCCGGGTTGGTGTATGCCACCGATGTGCGCGAAGACCCCAGCCTTGCGGCCATCGTCCCGGATGGCGCGGAGGAAGTTGTCAACAGCTATCCGATTGCCGCGCTGGGGGATAACCCGGCCGCCCAGCAGTTCCTGGACTTTGTTCTCGGCGAGCGCGGGCAGGCAATTCTCGCTGACTACGGGTTTGGCAGCGGAGCCGCGCAGGGCGATGGCTAGTGACACAGGGCTGCGCACCCCGGCCTTCACGCTTGTCCCGGCCGCGCTTGGCCTGGCTCTGCTGATTGCCCCGCTGCTGGCCTTGCTGGGCCGCGCCAGCTGGTCCACGCTGTGGGCCGACGCCACCAGCGAGCAGGCGCTGGCCGCCCTCTGGCTTTCGGTGCGCACCGGGGCCGCAGCCACCGCGGCATGCGTGTTGCTGGGCGTGCCTTTGGCCCTGCTGATTGCCCGCAGCAGCCCGAAGCTCGCGCAACTGCTGCGGGCACTGATCGCCGTGCCGCTGGTGCTGCCCCCGATGGTCGGCGGGGTGGCGCTGCTCTTCCTGTTCGGCCGCACCAGCCCGATCGGCCAGCTGATCGATTCGCTGTGGGGGATCACCCTGCCCTTTTCCACCGCGGCCGTGGTGATCGCGCAAAGCTTCGTGGCCCTGCCCTTCCTGGTGCTCTCGGTGGAAGGCTCGCTGCGCGCGGCCGGCACCGGCTATGAGCAAGCCGCCGCCACCTTGGGGGCCGGCCGCTGGATGGTGCTCACCCGCATCACCCTGCCCCTGGCAGCCCCCGGGCTGGTGGCCGGGGTGATCCTGTGCTTCGCGCGGGCCATCGGCGAATTCGGGGCCACCGCGCTCTTCGCCGGCAACTCCCCGGGCGTTACCCAGACCATGCCCTTGGCGATCTACACGGCCTTCAACGGAGCAGGCACCGGGCGTGACACCGCTGTGGCGCTGTCCTTGCTGCTGCTGGCTACCGCGGTGCTGGTGCTGCTGTGTGTCCGTGCCTGGCGTCCGGGGGCCGTGAAATGAGGCTGCTCGCCGAGATGCGGGTGCCGCGCACCGGCTTCGAGGTCAACGTGGAATTCGAGGTGCGTTCCGGCTGCACGCTGGCGATCATGGGGCCCAGCGGCGCGGGCAAGTCCACCATCGTCAACGCCATTGCCGGAACCCAGAAAATCGCCGGCGGGCGGATCGAACTGGACGGCGCCTTGCTGGCCGATGGACGCCGGCATCTGGCCCCGCACTTGCGCGGGGTGGGGCTGCTGGGGCAGGAATCGCACCTTTTCCCGCATCTGGACGCGGCCAAGAACATTGCCTTCGGGGCGCACGCCTCGGGGGCGGGCAAGGCCGCGGCGCTGGCCACCGCCCGCGAATGGCTCGCGCGGCTGGGGTTGGAGGAGCTGGCTGGCCAGCGCCCGGCGGCGCTCTCCGGCGGGCAACGCCAGCGCATCGCCCTGGCCCGTGCCTTGGCCGCCCGGCCCAAGCTGCTGCTGATCGACGAGCCCTTCGCCTCGCTGGATGTCGAAGCGGCCATGGACATGCGCTCCCTGGTGCGCGAGGAGCTGGAGCGCACCGCGACCAGCGCCATTGTCATCTCGCATTCGGCCACCGATGCCCTGGCCCTCGCCGATGACCTGCTGGTGCTGGAGCGGGGACAGGTGATCCAGCGGGGCACCGTCGACCAGGTCTTCGCCGACCCGGCCAACCGCTTTGTGCGCGCAGTGGCGGCCACGCTGCCCGCCCGGCATCCACGAAGCATCCAGGAGGGACAGCCATGAACACCGGCAATGAACCCGTAGACCTCGAAACCCATCGTGCGCGGCTGCTTGCGCAGATTGTGCCGCTGGCCCCGCAGGCCATCGAAGTCTCTGGCGGATTTGCCGCACTGCACGGCGCGGTGCTGGCCGAGGACGCCGCCTCCGCGCATCCGCTGCCGCTGTGGGACAACTCGGCCATGGACGGCTACGCGGTGCGCTCGGGCGATACCGCGGCAGCGCCGGTTGCCTTGGACGTGATCGGCGAAGTTCCGGCCGGCAGCGGCTGGGACCCGATGCTGGAAGCGGGCCAATGCGTGAAGATCATGACCGGTGCCCCGATTCCCTCGGATGCCGATGCGGTGGCGCGCATCGAGGATACCTCGGCGGCCATCGGCGGCTGGGATGTGGACACCGTGCAGGTTAACGTGCAGGTGCCGCAGGGCAAGGACATCCGGCACCGCGGCGAGGACAAGGCCGCAGGGGAGGTGATGGCCTACGCTGGCGAGACGCTGAGCGCGGCCAGGCTTTCGGCCCTGGCTGCCGCCGGCGCCAGCACGCTGGTGGTGCGCACCGCGCCCAGGGTGGCCGTGCTGGTCACCGGGGCGGAATTGCGTGCCCCCGGTGAAGAACTTTCGCGCGGGCAGATCCCGGAAACCAATTCGCTGCTCATCTCCGGCCTGCTGGCCGAATCCGGAATCCAGGCAGCCACGGTGGTGCACTGCGTGGATGACATCTGCGCGGTCCGCGAACAGCTCGATATTCTCGGTGCCACCCATGATGCCGTGCTGAGCACCGGAGGCGTTGGCCCTGGCGCCTATGACGTGATGCGCCAGGTGCTGGAAGCCGAACCGGGGGTCCGGGCGGCCCGGGTGAGGATCCGTCCCGGGCAGCCGCAATGCGCTGGACGATTGGAATCCGGCGCGATGGTCTTCGCGCTGCCCGGCAATCCGGTCAGCGCAGCGGTCAGCTTCGAATTGTTCGTACGCCCGTGCCTGCGAGCCATGCAGGGGCACCGCGAAGTGCTGCGCCCCACCCTGCGGGCGGTGGCCGCAGTGGGATGGAAAGCCGCGGCCGGGCGCATGCAAGTCATCCCCGTAGTGTTCCAGCACGGGCCGACACTGCGTTGCGCCCCGGCGGTCCAGGCCAGCAGCATTTCCCACTCGGTCGGCGGCTTTGGAGCGGCCCAGGGCTATGCGCTGGTTCCGGCCGGTGTCGCCGAGATCAATCCCGGCGATGAACTCGAAGTCCTGAGGATGATTCCATGAGCCACGATTTCGACGCGCTCGTCCTCGCCGGCGGCCGCGGCACCCGGCTGGGCGGGGTGAACAAGCCGGAACTGCTGCTGCACGGGCAGCGACTGGTCGACCGCGTCATCCATGCCGCCCGCCACGCAGGTGCTGTCCGCGTGGTCGTGGCCGGCGAAAAGGCCAGCGGAGCCCTGGCTGATGCGGTATTGCGCGAGGATCCGCCCTTCGCCGGTCCGCTGGCTGGCATCGCCGCTGGGATCGGGGCAGTGCAAAACCCCTGGTGCCTGATCTTGGCCTGCGACCTGGAGCATCCCGAGGCGGTCGTCCAAGTCCTGCTCGAGAACCTCGATCACCGGGCCTCCGACGGATTGGTGCTGCGCGATGCCCATGGCTATGCGCAATGGCTCGCCGGCTTCTATCGCACGGCCGCCGTTGCCCAAGCCTGCGCCGAACTTGGCGATCGGCTGGTCAATGCCCCGGTGCGCGCCGCGCTGGGCCAACTGGATTTAGCCGACCTGCCGGTGGATGATGAGACCACCAACGACATCGATACGATGCAGGCGCTAGAACGCGCCCGCCGCAACGAAAGGAACTGACATGGCTGTGCATTTGCCTCCCGAAGCGCTGAACGAATGGCTTGAAGCCGCGACCCGGGAGCTGGGCCTGGACGCGACCGAGATCGACATCGCCACGGTCTTGGACGTCGCCAAGCACGTGGCCCACGAAGTCGCCCGCCCGGCGGCACCCTTGAGCACGTTCCTGCTCGGCGTCGCTTTGGGCAGTGCAAAGGGCGATCTGCCCGGCCTCGCTCAACAGCTGGTCACCCGTGCCCACTCGTGGTCCGACGATCATCCGGAAAACGACGCCTAATACGGACAAGTTTTCGAATTACCCACGTCCGCTGTTGAATTAGTTGTTGTGAATAATCCCTGTTGTTCCGGGGGTATCCGGCGTATACTGGATATATGTTCGAAGACAATGGAGTGTTCGGTAGTAATTTCGAAGACGCGATTCCAGTGGGAACCGGCTTCGCTAATGCTCCTTGCCTTTCTGAAAGCGATCTGTCATTTATCAACGTGGCACTCTCTGAGGATGATCCGACCCTGAGCGTCATAGCACTTCAGAAAATCGAGTCCCAGACTGCCTTCCTTGCTTCAGTTCAAGCCCGCCTTGCAGCTCATTTGGATATTACTCAGGGCGGGACTGTTGACGGTCCGGTGACTGCCAAGCAGCGGGGGATGGCCCACCAGGTGGCAATGGCCCGTCGTCGCTCACAAAATGCCTCGGTCGCCTATGTGCGTCGCATGCATTTCTTGATAGCTGACTTGCCTTATCTTTTTTCGCGCTATCAGCATGGAGACTTCAGCGAAAAGTTGGTTATGGCCATCCTGGCCCCGCTGGAGGACATGAGCAGGTCGGAACGCCGGGAGTTTGATAGCTTTTTTGCCAGCGCTCCCGCCATGTTTGACACGGCATCCGTCAACGAAGCCCGCGACCTTGCACAAAAAGCTGTTGACGAAGTGCGTGGTGAAAATCGCGATGAAGATATTGACCGCAAGGCAGAACATCGTGGAGTGTCCTTCTTCAAGGGAAAAGACTGCGTCAGGCTGAGCGCCGGACTTCCCATTGAAGTGGGAATTGCCGTGGAAGCATCGCTTGAGCATGAAGCTCAGCAGTTGAAGAATGCTGGCGACGAACGCTCCATCGCCCAGCTCAAAGCAGATCTTATAGTTTCCAGGCTGACGGGGCATCCGGCGGATAAGCCATTGCCAATTAAACTTCACGTAAATCTCGTGATGACGGATATGGCTCTGTTGATGGACGGAAAAGAGCCGGCTTCAATGCCCGGCTATGGCACCGTTCCAGCACAGTATGCACGGAGCCTGATTAAAACTTATGGCGAGATCGATGATTGCTCACCGATTTCAGAACTTGCTGCATTGCGTCGCAGAATCAGGGCCTACCCGATGATCCGGCGGCTCTATACGTTGCCAGGTGCGCAGGATTTGGTCGCCATGGATTCCAAAGAGCGGCTCTTCAAGGGGTCGCTGCGCAAACTTTTGCAATTACGGGACCCGTACTGTCGCACTCCATATTGCAACAACAAGCCCCGTCACGCAGACCATGTTCATCAGCACAGCAAGGGCGGAAAGACCTGTTGCGTCAACGGATGCATGAAATGCGCTTTCTGTAATTTGGCCAAAGAGGCCCCGGGCTGGACCGAAGAAGTTGTTCAGGAGAATCCGCACAAGATCAGAATTCATCCTCCAGGCAGCGTCACCTACGAATCTTCGTCTCCGCCAATAACTGGTCTGGCAAGAATGGACGAGTCGCTGACCAGGCAGATCAATAAGAGGACGAAGATCCCGCAATCCCCTCGGAACGTTCGCATCATTCGAATCTTCCCTGAAGCATCCTGATTCCGTAAAACGGAGGATGTCACTTGGCGGTGCCGCACGCGCTGTAAACTCGAGAACTATGGCTATCGGCGCGACTATGCACACTTTTGAAGTTCAACTTGCTGATGTAGATCGCGGGGTTTACGAGGATCTGTCTCTGCGCGTGGCGCAGCATCCTTCTGAAACCGATGCCTACATGATCACGCGCGTTCTGACTTACTGCTTGGAATACGACGAAGGGATCACCTTCTCGGCCGGTGGCGTATCCACGGGCGAAGAGCCAGCGATCCTGGTTAAGGATCTGACTGGGCTGATCACGGCATGGATTGAAGTAGGTGCGCCGGATGCACAGAGGCTTCACCTTGGCAGCAAACGAGCAGACCGCGCGGCCATCTACACTCACAGGGATCCTGCCAAGCTGCTTTCGGCCTGGCGAGGTAAAACCATTCACCAAGCTGAAGATATTCGCTTTCGATCTTTTGATTCCGTTTTCATTGATGAGGCGGTGCGCTGCCTAACCCGCAGAAACACAATGTCCGTTTCGGTGACAGAGGGCCAGATCTATCTTGAGCTGAATGGAACGAATTTGGAGACGCAATTCTGCGAACACGTTATTGAGTAGTAAACATTAATCTCGGCTTCAACTGACCTTGAGGTGGAGGTCATGCGCGCGCGGAAGCATGGCTGGTGTTAATCAACAACACCAAAGGAAATCCACCATGAAACTGCGCAACATCACCCTCGGGGCAGCGGCCCTCTGCCTAGTTGCCGGAGTTAGTGCACCGGCAGCAGCAACGGAGATTGAGTCATCGGATTCCGGCCCTTTAGTCATTGGGCACCGTGGCGCTGCAGGTGTAGCACCGGAGAACACCTTGGAAGCCATCAAAGCCGGAAGCCAGCCGGGTGCCGAATTCATCGAAATCGATGTCCAGCTTTCTAAAGACGGCGTCCCGTTCATCTTCCATGACGGAACCCCGACCCGAACCACAAATGTTGAAGACGTGTTCCCAGAACGTGCCAACGATCCGATTACTTCGTTCACCTGGGATGAATTGCAGCAGCTGGACGCCGGCTCGTACTTCTCCGGGGAATTCATCGGGACGAAGATCCCGCACTTTGATGATGTTCCCGGTGCATTGACCGGAGAAACCGGGGTATTCATCGAGATCAAGGACCCAGCGAAGTCGCCGGGCGTTGAAAAGGTCGTGGCTGACGCGCTGGCCAATGACGAACAGTGGAAGGCACTGGCAGAGGACGGCAAGATCGAAGTTCTTGGTTTCGACGCAGCCTCCAACGAACGCTTTGCCCAGCTGGCCCCTGAAGTTCCACTGCAGCAGCTGACCGGAAGCGTGCCATCGGCGCAGGAACTCGAACACTACGCAACCTACGCTGATGCTTTCGGCACCAGCTACCGCAGCCTGGACGCTGCCGGCGCCCAGCGAGTGAAGGATGCCGGACTGGGCCTGGGCGTCTACACGGTCAATGCTCCAGAGGCCGCCGATGAAGTACTGGCTCTGGGCGTCGAGCGCATCACCGGGGACTTCTCGCAACAGATCGATCGCCACCTCGAAGGGCAGAAGGTGTTCCCAGCCAACAACGGCGTGCTGATTTCGGATGCCGTCAATGATGTTCCGGGCAGCGATACCACCCCGGAAAACGGCGAACACGTGATTTTGGAGAACACGAGCCAGCGCACCATTGACGTGAGCGGCTATCTCATCCGCGATGCCGCCAACAACAAGCTGCAGATCGGAGCAGGCTACGAGCTGGCACCGGGAGCGAAGCTGCGCGTGTACTCGGGTCCAGGCACCAACAGCGATGAAGCGTTCTATGTCGACGGGGCGGGCGTGTTGAACAATGGTGGCGACTCGCTGGCGCTCTGGACTGCCAAGGGCAAACTCAGCGACCTTTTCGCGAATTAGCGCGGATTCGGTTCCAGGCAAAGCAAAACCCCGGAAATCCAAAGGATTTCCGGGGTTTTCTTGGCGGTGACGGTGGGATTTGAACCCACGGTACGGGGTTACCGTACACAACATTTCGAGTGTTGCACCTTCGGCCGCTCGGACACGTCACCAGACCTGATAACTCTATACCGAACCAAAGATGATTACAAAAACGAGAGCCCGATATTCAGTGCGAAGTGGCTCGAAACACACATTTCAGCCAGTTCAGCCGCGCTTGGACCGGAAAAACTCGCGCAGCAGGTCCGCGCATTCTCGTTCCTTGACCCTTGGATAAACCTCGACCCAATGGTTCAAGCGCGGTTCGCGCACGACATCGAACACCGATCCGCAGGCCCCGGCTTTTTCATCCCAGGCGCCAAAAACAAGCTTGGGAATCCGGGAGAGCACGATCGCCCCCGCGCACATGGCGCAGGGTTCCAGCGTGACGATTAATGTGCAGTCGGCCAAGCGCCAGCCATCATCTTCGCCGAGGGCTTCCAATGCGCGCACCGCATTGCGAATGGCGACCACTTCGGCATGGGCGGTGGGATCTTTGACCGCTTCGCGCTCATTGCGCCCGGTGGCAAGAACCTGGCCTTCGGGGGAGATGATGACCGCGCCGATCGGCACATCGTCCGTGGCCAGGGCAGCGCGCGCCTCGTCCAGGGCGAGGTCCATCCAGGTATCGTATTCGTGCAGCATAGTGCTTTTACTCTACGTGCTGGCATCCGATTCCTGTTTCTTTGGGCACACCGAACTCGTATAACAGCGGAATTTCGGGCAATTTCCTCGATTCGCCCGCCGGTGTGCTGATAGATTTCTACTTATGCGCGTACAGGTAGTCGACCACCCGCTGGTGGCACACAAGGTTTCGGTTCTTCGAGATAAGAACACCCCGTCTTCGATCTTCCGTCAGCTCACTGACGAACTGGTCACCCTGCTGGCCTACGAGGCAACCCGAGAGGTGACGACCGAAAGCGTTCAGGTTGAAACCCCGGTTGCCACCACCCTCGGCACCGCCATTGCCAAGCCAACCCCACTGGTTGTCCCGATCTTGCGCGCCGGCCTGGGCATGCTCGAAGGCATGACCCGCCTGGTGCCCACCGCGGAGGTCGGCTTCCTGGGCATGGCTCGCAACGAGGAAACCCTCGACATCATCACCTACGCTGACCGCGTGCCAAACGACCTGACCGGCCGCCAGGTCTTCGTCCTGGATCCGATGCTGGCCACCGGCGGCACCCTGGCCGAGGCCATCAAGTTCATTTTCGATCGGGGCGCGCAGTCCGTGACCTGCATCTGCCTGATCGCAGCTCCAGAGGGCGTGGCCCGTTTGGAAGAAATCCACGGCGACGACGATCGCGTGCACGTGGTGCTGGCTTCGCTGGATGAGAAGCTGAACGAGAAGTCCTACATCATCCCGGGGCTCGGCGACGCCGGGGACCGCCTGTACGGTGTCACCCCGCCGATTGTCTAACCTGCATTAAGCACCAGCCCGAAGGCCGTGGTCTTTAGACCACGGCCTTCGGCATGTCCGGTTGAGGTTCTTCGCCGGCCAGTGGCAGGCGGACCTCGAAGACCGTATTGCCGGGCTCGGAGGTCACCGAAATGGTGCCGCCGTGCGCTTCGACGATGCTCTTGGCGATCGGCAGGCCCAGCCCGGTGGTGCCATCGGAACCCGAACGCGCCTTGTCGGCACGGGTAAAGCGTTCGAAGACCTTGGGCAGGAATTCAGGCGCGATGCCTTCGCCGGTGTCATGGACTTTCAGTACCGCCTCATCGGTTTCATCGTCCTGGTCCACCGTCACGGTGACGGTATTGCCAGCCGAGGTGTGCTTGCGCGCGTTGGCGAGCAGATTGGTGATCACCCGGCGCAGCGAGGCGGAGTCGCCGAAGACCGTGGTCTGCTCGGCCAGGCACTCGAAGTCCCACTGATGGTCGCGCGCGGTCAGCTTGAAATCCTCGGTGATGTCGGCCGTGAGCATACCCAGATCCAGATTGCTGCGCTTGAACGAATTTTCTTCGTCCAATCGCGCCAGCAGCAATAGATTCTCCACCAGCGAGCCCATGCGGCTGCTCTGCTGCAGCACCCGGTCGACGGAGCGCTGGCCGTCCGGGGAGAAGTGCTCGGTGGCGGAGAGCAGCTCGGTGTAGCCGCGAATCGAGGACAGCGGGGTGCGCAGCTCGTGGGAGGCATCGGCGACAAACTGGCGCATCTGGGCCTGCGATTTCTCGCGAGCGGTCAAGGCCGTGGAGACATTGCTGATCATGGCGTTCAGCGCGTTGCCCACATTGCCGACCTCGGTTCCCGGGACTGCGTCCTCGGAAGGCACCCGCTGGGTCAGTGCCACCTTGCCGGAATCCAGGTCCTCGGCCGCCACGGATGCGGCCACCGAGGCCACGCGCTTGAGCGATGCCAGCGAACGTGAAATCAGCCATGAGCCGGCCAGCCCCGCGCCGGCGATCAGGATCAAGGCGATGAACAGGGTCAGCCAGGCCATGCCGCGCAGCGCCAGATCCGTGCTGTGCAGCGGCAAGCCGACGATCAGGATGCCGTTGGAGCCGGAGTCCTTCACGGCGACCAGGTAGTAGTCGCCGACCGTCAGGTGGGCTCGGACCGGGTGGAAATTGTCCTTGTCCGGGTGCAGGTCGCTGAGCTCGAGATCCACCATCGGAATGGCGTCTTCCTGGCTGAGCTGTTGCAGCTCGCCGGTGCGTTCATCAAGCACGCCGCCGTTGAACACGTACTTGTCCACAAAGCGCGCGGTGAGCGTGCCGGCGGCCTGGCCCGGCGCATCCAGGCGCGAGTTGACCGCAGGCGCGCCCTGCGAATAATTCAGCGCGCGCTCGGTGGTCAGCCGCAACTGGCTGTTGAGCTGGTCCATCAGGGTCTGCCGCATGCCGGCGTTATAGAGCACGCCGAGCAGGACCGAGACGGCGGTCAGCGAGGTCAGCAGGATGAGCAGGAGCTTGCGCTGCAGTGAATGCGGGGAGCTGACCTTGGTGCTAGGGGAGAAAAAACTCATGCCGCCGGCTTCAGCACGTAGCCGACGCCACGCACGGTATGGATCATTGGTTCCGCGTCGACATCGATCTTCTTGCGCAGGTAGGAAATGTAGAGCTCGACGATGTTTGCCTGGCCGTCGAAGTCGTAGTGCCAGACGTTGTCAAGGATTTGCGATTTGGAGACCACGCGACGGGCATTGCTCATCAGGTAGCTGAGCAGATCGAATTCGGTGGCGGTCAAAGAAATATCGCGGCCGGCGCGGGAGACATCGTGCGAATCCATGTTCAGTACCAGATCGCCCACTACCAGTTCAGCGGTATCCGCGGCTGCGGCACCTGAGCGTTCGACCAGGCGGTGCAATCGGATCAGCACCTCTTCGAGGCTGAATGGCTTGGCGACGTAGTCGTCGGCGCCGGCGCCGAGGCCTTCGATGCGGTCTTCGACCGCGTCCTTGGCGGTGAGGAAGAGGACAGGAATCTCGGGGAAGTGGGTGCGGACCTTGCGCAGCACCTCCGGGCCGTCGAAGCCTGGCAGCATCCAGTCCAGAACCAGCACGTCTGGCGCGAGCGAACGTGCGGTGGCGACGGCTTCGGGTCCATCGTGAGCCATGGTGGCTTCCCAGCCGAGCATGCGGGTTCCCATGGCCACCAGTTCGGCGAGCGAAGGCTCGTCGTCAACTACGAGGACCTTGATCGGGGTGCCATCGGGATGGGTGAGGCGGGGCAATTGCGAAGGTGAAAACCGAGATTCATTCATGTTCAACAGCGTCTCCTATTGCCTTGGGGTAAGAATATGATTTTGCTGTGCGTGAGCTATGACTGCAAGTCGATTTTATGCAGGTTTTTTGCTGGCAGTTAGTGCTTAATTTGGTCAAGCCCTGAGATCGACGAATGATTGAAGTGTGGACAGCGTGTTGCAATGAATGGATATTCAGGGCACTGAATGGACTGGTCGGTATGCATGCTTTGCCTGGAAAGCTTGAGCATATTGAGTAGTTAAGCGCTTAGATACCCTAGATATGCCTAAAGTGTCCTGTGTCACCTTTGAGCGGTTTTGTCTCACTATGTGGACATGCTTCTGGTTTGTTACTTGCAAGTTGACAATGTTACGAGGAAACTAGAGGTGTGAGTACGGCGCAGAACAGCAAAAAGCATCCCGGCGGAGAACCGCGGATTGCCGATGCACGTTGCAATCGAATGCTCGGCGTCAACGACGCGAAAACGGAATTATGAGTCACTCGTAATCGAGATTTCGCCGGTCGTTGACGGGAAACCCAACTGCTGGGCATGGACGAAGGCCATGATCAGCGCAAGCAAAACCCGAAGCACGAGCGCCAAGCCACTTGGCCTTCGCACTAAAAGAGGAAAACATCATGTCGGCTGGATCCGGATACGTCCACGTTTCAATTCGCAACGCGCAGAACCGCGCGGCTGCTGCACAGCGCCAGGCTGCTGGCAACTATGCACCAGCGGGATATCGCCCACTGCGCGCAGTTTCCAGCGTCCAGGAAACTCGTGAAGCTACGCATCAGCCGGCCAGCACCCCGGTGCAGCCTGCAGGCCAGGCCAGCGCCGACACCTCGGCCCGCGGCTTCGTATTGTATGTAGGCCTGGATGAAGCTGCCGCCCAGGCGCAGGGAACTTCGCTGGGCAAGCTGGCCACCCAGGTTCGCGCCTTCCTGGCAACCTTGTCGCCACAGGCTCAGACCCACGCGGCAGTCGCGTTGGCGCCAACCAGCGCCCAGGGCGAGCCAATTGACGTGGTCCGCCAGGCGCTGGGGGACCCAACTGCTTCGCGCCGCCCACGCGCAGAAGCCCGCCCGAGCACCCCACGCCCATCCGGCGTGCTGATCGACCTGTCGCGCCGCGAAGTGTACCTGGATGGCGACACCCTGAACCTGACCTTCAAGGAATTCGAGCTGCTGAACTTCCTCGTGGAAAACGGCACCCGCACCGTAGGCCGCGAAGAACTGCTCGAGAACCTGTGGCGCAATGCCGAAGAAGTGCCTAACGAGCGCACCATCGACGTGCACATCCGCCGACTGCGCTCCAAGCTGGGCCGCCTGGCCAACACCGTGCGCACCGTACGCGGCCAGGGCTACCGCTTCTACGAGCACCCGGAAGTTGTCGTTTGGGCAGCACCTGAATACTCGATCTAATCTGATCACCCTGCAGCGGCGGGCAAACCATATTCGGTTTGCCCGCCGCTGCTGTCTTAAGCTGGGAAGATGAACACCATTCATTCGCGCAAGCTCATCTTGATGCGCCATGCCAAGGCCGACTATCCCCTCGGCGTTGCCGATCACGAACGGCCGCTGGCCGCCCGCGGACACCGCGAGGCGCCCTCGGCCGGCGCATGGCTGGTGGAAAATGACCTGATACCGGACTACATCTTGTGCTCGGATGCCCTGCGGGCGCGCTCCACCTGCGCGTGGGTGCTATCGGAGCTGGGGGAGAAGGGGCCTACGCCCTATGTGGATTCGCGGATCTATGGCGCGGGCGTCGCGCAGCTGTGCTCCATCATCAATGAGGTCCCCGAAACCGTAAGCAACCTGCTGGTGATCGGGCACCAGCCGATCCTCCAGGAGCTGGCCCTGAGGCTGGCCTCGGTCGACTCCGACGAGGAAGCCGTTTACGAGCTGGCGATGAACTATCCGACCCTGGGAACAGCTGTGCTGGAAACCAGCCATCCGTATTCCCACCTGGATGCTCGCGACGCTAGGGTGACGCATTTCCTCGCCCCACGGCCCGCATGAGAGAACTCTCACCGAGTTTTTTCTTATGCACTAGTCAAACTGCGTTATTCGGATGAGCTGGGGTTATGAGAAGGAGATGAAAACCCTCTCATCGATTGCCCCGGAAGACCTCAGGGGTAGTTCATCTTCGGTTAACCATCCCTCGCTTCACTGAGAACCGTTGGCGCCACAGCCAACGCCGGAACACCACCAGGTGCCCCGGGTCTTGTGTGAAAGAGGAATGGGACCATGGCCGTCATCGCAGAATCACTTCCAGTTCAGAGCACCGCCGCGCGCAGCGAAGTGCAGGAGCATATCGACGCAGCTCGCGCCCGGGCCATCCGGGCCGCGTACACCACCCGTTTTGTCGCCGCCGAACTGCAGCGCAACCCGCAGGACTTCCAGATCGTGCGCCGGGCGCAGCTGGTTCCGGCACCCGGGGACGTCGTGATCGCCTCGGTGACCGAATTGGGCAAGCACACCCGGCTGCAGTCCCCGGTATCGCGCCGCCAGCTGCTGTTCGCCGGCCAGGAAATCATGGTCGCCTACGGCCACCGCTACGCGCCAGACCAGTTCCTCGCCCACGTGCCGGATGCTCTGGGGCCTTGCCAGCTGGTCGCCGGGGGAGGCGTGGCCAGCGAAGTGATCGAACAGCACGCATCCATCGACAAGGCCACCCAGCTTGAGCCGGTGGGCCTGCTGATGCGCCACGGCAAGGTGGTCAACCTCTCGGACTTCGCGCCGCTGGATATCAACAACGAATCGCCGCAGGCTGCGCAGCTCGGCGAGATGCGCCCGCCGGTGATCGCGGTGCTGGGAACATCGATGAATTCGGGCAAGTCCACCACCCTGGGCTGCCTGGTCAACGGGCTGGTCAATGGCGGGCTGAAGGTGGCTGCCGGGAAGGCCACCGGCACCGGCGCGGGCAACGACCCGGACCTGTTCACCGATGCCGGCGCGTTCAGCGTCTGCGACTTCACCGACTTCGGCTACCCGACCACTTACCGCCTGGACTATGAGACGGTGCGTTCGCTGCTGGTGGCGATGATCCGCGAACAGAGCGCCACCGGCGCCGACGCGGTGGTCATCGAGATCGCCGACGGGCTGTTCCAAGGCGAAACCGCGCGGCTGCTGGCCGATCCGATCTTTGCCGAGCACGTCGACCGCGTGCTCTTCAGCGCCCAGGATGCGCTCGGCGCGCAGGCCGGCGAGCGGATCCTGCTGGAAGCCGGGCTGGACCTCGCGGCCGTCAGCGGCGTGGTGACTGCTTCGCCGCTGGCTGCGCAGGAGGCCCAAGGCCAGCTGTCCACCCCGGTGATCGGCACCTTCGATCTGTGCCAGGCAGAGGTGGCCGCCAGCCTGCTGCCAGCCAAGCTGTGATGCCCTTGGCCCGGGACGAACGGCTGCCCCCGCTGTATGCGCCGGGACGCAGGAGGCTGCTGGCGGGCCTGCTGGGCCTGGGTATTCTCGCCGGACTGTTCTCGATCGCGGCCAGCTGGTTGATCGGGCAGCTGGCTGCCGGGTTCACGATGGCGGCGCTATGCTCGGTGATCGGGCTGGTTCTCGGTTTTTTTGCCGCGAAGTACCTCGAGCGGGTGCTGGCCGAGAAGCTGGGGCAGCACTATGTGGCGCAGCTGCGCCGCGGGCTGATCGCCCATGCGCTGCGCAGCGTGCGCGGTCCATCGGCCGGGATCACCATCGCCCGCTCCACCAACGATCTGTCCTCCATTCGCAACTGGATCGTGCAGGGCATGGTGCCACTGGTGGCGGGCAGTGCGCTGCTGCTGGTCAGCGGCATCGGGCTGTGGCTGCTGCATCCCCTGCTGGCGTCGAGCCTGGGGCTGACCCTGGTGATCGAAGCGGTATTCCTGCTGGGGCTGGCGGGCGGGACTTTCGCCAGCGCCAGGAGCCTGCGGCGGCACCGCGGATACCTGGCCGCCCGGATCTCGGACACCGTGGCGGCGCGGACCGCGATCACCTCTGGGGGCGGGGTTGACCGCGAAGTGGCGCGGGTGCAGGCGACGGCGCAGAAGGTGGTGGATGCTTCGGTGCACCGTGCCCGCTATGCCGGTGCCCTGCGCGCTTCGGCCTTGGCGGTGCCATTGCTGGGGACCGCGCTGGCGGTCGGGGCGTGTACGGTGGCGGGATTGCCGCATGCCGCGGTCGCGACGGCGCTGACGCTGATGGGGATCTGCGCCGGCAGCTTGGGCGAATGGGGCAAGGCGGTGGAGTACCGGCAGAATTACAAGGCCGGTCGCCGGATCATCGCGCCGCTGCTGGCCCAGGAGCAACAGTGGCCAGATGCCCAGCAGGCGCCGGCCAGCACCAGGAATGCCAAGGAGCTGATGGGGCAGGGCTCGACTGTGCGGATCCATCCGCCGCTCGATGGCCCAGAGGCCTTCCCGGTGCTGCGGGCCCAGCCCGGGGAACGCATCCAGCTGCTCGGCACGCCCGCTGCCTGCTCGGCCTTGCTGGCGGCCATTGCCACCGGAAGCTTCGCCCGGAGCGGCCCAGGGCAGGCGGGGGTGTGGATCGCCGAAGGACGCAGCGAGGATTTGCCGCCCACCGAACGGCGCAAGCTGGTGGGCGCGGCGCTGGAATCCATGGTGCCCGAGCGCGGAACCCTGGGCCGTGCATTGCGCTACCGCCATCCCGGTTCCGCCATGGACAAGGCGCTGCAATTGGCACAGCGCTGCGGACTGGATCTTCAGTCGCTGCCCGAGGCGGAGCAGACCAGGCTGCGCCGCGGCGGCGAACCGCTGGACCGCGGCCAGCAGGCGGCCTTGCTGGTGGCCCGCGCCCTGCTGCGCGAACCGCCGGTACTGGTGCTCGACGAACTGCTCACCCGATTGCCGGCCGACGGATACGCCTATGTTCTCGGGCGGTTGAACGGCTATCGGGGCGTGGTGGTCTGCTCTGGGCAGCTGCCGGGGCTGCAGGCGACTAGCGCGTGGCGCGCGGCCGGGTTGCCAGCAGCCCGTCAACGGTGAGCATGACGGCGTTGACGACCTGATCGCGCGCCAGATCCTCGCGCCGGGTGGCCCGCATCCGGGCGGTGAACAGGGCCGCGCCGAAAATTGTGGTGGCCACCGGCAGCTTGTCGGCCTCATCGAGGCGGACCAGGCGTTCGAGCACCTGCAGGAGCAGATCCGTCACCCGGCTGTGCAATGTCGTGGTCGTGGCGAGATCGGCGTGCAGCTGCTCCTGCATCCACAGCTGGACAAAGGCCGGGTAGCTGGCCACGAAGTCCATGGCGAATTCCACCATATGCTTCAGCGCCGCATAGGGGTGGGGCCCCGCGGCCACGCGAGCGAGCTCGTCCAGCAGCTTGTTCGCGCCAAAGTCGAGGATCTGGCTGATCAGCTCGTCCTTGGAACCGTAGTTGTAGTAGACGGTGCCCTTGGACACGCCGGCCGCCGCGGCGATCTGGTCCACCGATACGGCTTCCGGCGCACGGTGGCCCAATAGCGTCATGGCGGCCTCGAAAAGCCGTTCCTTGGAATCGGTGGCGCGCACTCGCTGGCGCTGGCTGGCGGGGTGGGTCATTCTTTCAGCTCCGGTTGCAGGGTCTTCAAGGTCCATGTCTTATTCTTGCGCACCGCCAGCATGCTCAACAGCAAACCGAGGACGGTGTAGGCCAGCAGGGAGGCGATGACCGTGGACATGACGCCCAGATCGGCACCGTAGACCAGGTGGCGCAGGCCGAGCACGACATTGCCCATCGGCAGGATCTGGTGCAGGAACTGCAATGGCTCGGGCAGGGTCTGCCAAGGGAAGGTGCCTCCGGCGGTGATCAGCTGCAGGACCATGAGCACCAGCACCAGGAACTTGCCGGCGGTGCCCAGCAGGGCGAAGAACCCCTGGATCAGGGCGCTGAAGCACAGCGCGGCGAGCACCAGCAGCAGCCAGGCCATCCACGGGTGCGCCGTGCTCAGGCCCAGGCCGAAGTGCACGGCCGCGTAGAGCAGGGTGGTTTGCACCACGGCGATCGCCGCGAAGGGCAGCCAGCCGCCGATCGAGATCTTCCAATTGCTGCCGTTGGAGAGCAGGGCGCGCTTGGTGATCGGGCGCATCACCTGGGTGAGGACCAGGACACCCATATAGGTCGCCAGGGTCATGAAGAACGGTGCCAGGCCGGCACCGTAGGACTGGGCAGCGGTCTGCTTGACGTTATCCAGGGCCACCGGGGAGCCGATCACGTCCGCCAGCTGGTCGCTGGTCTTCTCATCAGGGTTCGGGACTTCCTTGACGCCATCCTTCAGGCCGTTGGAGAGGTCGCCGGAGCCGTCCTCGAGCCGCTGCGCTCCATCGGAGAGGTCGCCCACGCCGTCGGAGAGCTGCACCAGGCCGGTGTGCAGCTGATCGCTGCCATCCACCAGGGAACCGGCGCCGTCATCGAGGGTCTTGGCGCCGTCGGCGGCCTGGGAGGTGCCGGCCAGCGCCGACTTCTCGCCATCGGCCAGCTTCCGGGCCCCGTCATCTGCGCTGTGCGCGCCGGCGGCAAGCTTGGCCGAGCCGTCCGCGGCGGTGGAAATGCCATCGACCAGGGCGGGAACTGCGGCATCCAGCTTCTTGGTGCCATCGGCCAGCGTGCCCAGGCCGCTGGCCAGCTGCTGATTGCCGTCGGCGACCTTTTCGGAACCGTCGGCCAGGGTGTGCAGTTGGGTCTGCAGTCCCGACAGGCCTGAGTTCACCTGCTTGACCTTGGCATCCAGGGCGTCGGGCACCGAGGAGCCCTCGACGCTTTGGCTGATGGTGGCCTTGATGGTCTTGGCCTGTTCCGGGGTCAGCGTGCCGTCGGCGACCAGCGCGTCCAGCTGGGCTTGGGAGTCGCTCTTGACCTTTTCCAGCTGCGCATCGGTGTCGGATTGCAGCTGTTTGATCACCGAGATCGCATCATCCGCCGTGCTGGCCAGCTGCGCGTTGCCGTCGGCGACCTGGCGCGAACCGGTGGCCAGCTGATCGGCGGCGTTCTTGGCGCTGTGCGCTCCATCGTTGAGCTTGCCCACCGAGCCAGGCAGCGAGGAGGTCTGCGATTGCATTCTCTGCAGGCCCTGATTGAGCTTGTCGGCGCCGGTGGCCAGCGCTCCGGTGCCCTCGGCCAGCGCATTGGCGCCGGTGCTGAGTTTCTTCTGCCCGGCCAGCAGGTCATCCAGGCCGCCGGAAAGCTGCGTGGTGCCGTCCTTGAGCTGGACGGTGCCATCGCTCAGATCGCTGCTGCCGTCCACCAATTTGGTCGTGCCGCCGGCGAGGGTGAGCACTCCATCGCCGAGGTTCAGGGTTCCGTCATAGAGCTTCTTGGCGCCGTCGGCGGCATCGCCCATGGAATCGTGGATATCCACAAATCCGGCGATCATGGCCGAGGCGGTTTCGGTCCCGACTTCTTCGGAGACCGAATTGCGCACCTCCGCGGCCAAGGTGCGGGCGAAGTTGGAGACCATGAAGTTGTTTGCGTCGTTTGTCAGCAGCTCGAGATTGGCCCGGTCGGCCTTCTTGAAGTCGCCGGGGGAGACCAGAGCCGCGGAGAAGTCATCGGGAAGCACCAGCGCGAAGGCGTACTCGCCGCTGGCTACCGCGTCTTCGGCTTCTTGGCGGGAGCCCAGATGGGCCCAGCTGAAGGTCCCGTCTTCTTCGAGGTTCTTCACCACGTCATCGCCGACCTGGGTGTCCTTGCCGTCCTTTTCCGCTCCGTCATCGAGGTTGACCACCGCGGCAGTGACCTTGTCCAGGTTGCCCTGCGGATCCCAGTTGGCGTACAGGTAGAGCGCGCCGTAGAGCAATGGCACGCACGTCAAAGCGATCAGCGCCAGCTTCGGCAGGGTGCCTCGGGTCATGCGCTTGAGTTCGGAGAGCGCAAGTTGCAAAGTCGTCATTAATTGTCCTTCGCTTCGCTGGTTTCAGCGGCAGGTTCTTCGCTGGCCGGCTGGTCGATGACCGGCACTTGGCTCGTCGGCTCTGGCAGATCAAGGTCCAGTTCTTCTTGCACGAAGCCGTCGAAACCGGTCTCTTCGGGGGTTTCTTCCTCGGGCTGTTCAGGCAGCGGGCCGAGGTAGCTGACCGGACCGTCCCAATCGCAGGGAATGCCGCTCACGATGGCGACCACTGCGAATTCGCGAGGGGAAGAGGCGAATTCGGTGAGCAGGTCCATCCACGACTCGTCGTGCAGATCGTGGCGGTCGGGGGAGTCGAGAACCAGCATCTGAACGTGCGGATTTTCGGCGGCCAGGAGCAACTGCAATTCCAGGCGGCGTGCTGGGTCAATGGCATCGACCCAATCCGCTGCCACGTCGTCAAAGCCATGTTCGCTGATCCACTTTTTGGTTCGCGGCTTGCGCCAAATAGGCCCGGGGATCAAAGCGAGGTCCTCGCCAACCACGTCGCGGACCTTCATATGGGATTCCGGCTCGTTCACCTGGGGGGAATCGAGCAGCGCGCTATGCCGGCGCAAGGTCTTCAGTGCCTCGGAATGGCCCCACGCTACCGTGCCGGAGGTGGGCTGCATGCGGCCGCTCAGCGCGAGGGCCAGAGCGGTACGCGAAATCTGCGGGTCGGCAACTACCAGGTGCACTTCGCCCCGCTGCACACTCAGGGAAGTGGGCGGCACTAGCTGTTCGTGGCGGCCTTTGACGGTGACTGAATCTGCAATAAGCACAACTACAGACTAATTGAACTGACCGGTCAGTTCAATTAGTGCGAATATTCCTTTAATCACCTCTAGACGTAAACCGCTTGATGCTTTTGGATTGTTCGTGGGGCGTGTAGAAAACCGCGGTGCGAAGTTCATTGGTAGTTCATCGAACTTTGATTACCTCGAGGCCTCATCAATCGTGGCGGCCCGACCGTCACGCAACGATCATCAGCTAGAGGGAAAATATGAGCAAGAGAAGAACTACTCGCATTACAGCGGTTCTGCTCGGCGGCGCCGTGGCTGTATCCAGCTTCTCGGTGGCCCAGGCGGACACAGTCGAAATCACCCCCATCGAACAGGTGCAGGGCACAGGCAGCAGCTCGCCATTGTCCGGCCAGCAAGTCACCGTGCAAGGCGTGGTCACCGGCGCCTATGCCGAGGGCGGGATCCGCGGTTTCTATGTGCAAAGCGAAGGCACCGGGGTGGAAGTTCCCACCTCAGGCAGCCCGGCAATTTTTGTTTATGCTCCTGACGAGGTCTCCTCGGTGCAGGTAGGCGACTTTGTCCAGGTCTCCGGAGCGGTCAGCGAATACTACGGGCTGACCCAGATCAAGGCCCAGGGCGTTCAGCAGCTAGCCGAGCCGGCCGAAAGCGTGAAGCCGTTGGCGATCTCCCTGCCTGGCGACGAGGCAGGACGCGAGCAGATCGAATCAATGCTCGTTGAGCCGCAAGGGGAGTTCACCGTCTCGGATAACTACTCGCTGAACCAGTACGGCGAATTGAGCCTGGCCCAGGGGACCAGCTCGATCCTGCCTGGCGAAAAGCTTCTGCGCCAGCCGACCGACGTTTTTGCTCCCGGAAGCTCCCAGGCCAAAGCGCTCGCTGAAGAAAATGCGCGGCGTGCGCTCGTGGTTGATGATGGTGCCACGTTGAATTTCAGCACCGCCAAGAACACCTCCGTTGCCTTGCCTTATATCGATGCCGAGCAGCGCGTGAGCGTCGGCGCCACGGCGACCTTCACCGGACCAATGATCCTGGACTACCGCTATGACCTGTGGCGCTTGCAGCCGCAGGGCCAGGTGATTGGCGCCCAGGACTCCGACATCGCGCTGAACTTCGAGCAGATCAGCAACGAGGCTCCCGAAGAAGTCGGGGGCAACCTCAGTGTCGGCAGTTTCAATGTCTTGAACTATTTCACCACCACCGGCGATCAGCTTGAGGGCTGCACTTATTACCGGGACCGTGAAGGCAACCCGCTGACCGTGAAGCAGGGCTGCGATGCCCGCGGCGCCGCCGATGCGATCAGCTTCGAGCGCCAGCAGTCCAAGATTGTTTCCGCGTTGAGCAAGTTCACTGCCGACGTGGTGGTCCTTGAGGAAATCGAGAACTCCGCACGCTTTGGACAGGATCGCGATGCAGCCCTCTCCCACCTGGTTGATCAGCTGAACGCTGTTGCCGGCGGCAAGGTGTGGCGCTTCGTTCCGAGCCCGGAAACCGTGCCAGCCGATGAAGATGTCATCCGCACTGCGATCATCTACCGCAATAAGGCGGTGAAGCCGATTGACGAATCGGTCATCTTGCGCGATGCCGCCTTCGATAATGCCCGCGACCCGCTGGGCCAGGCCTTCCAGAAAGTCGGCGGAAACCAGAACACCCGCTTTGTCGTAGTGGCCAACCACTTCAAGTCCAAGGGGTCCAACCCGAATGATGGTTCAGGCAATGCCGACTCCGGCGACGGCCAGGGCGCGTGGAATGCAGACCGTGTCGAGCAGGCGCGGGCATTGGTTCGATTCACCGAAGAGCTGAAGACCTCGCGTAACACGCAAAAGGTCCTGCTGGCCGGTGACTTCAACTCCTATGCCGCGGAAGATCCGATTCGCGTTCTGACCGAGGCCGGGTTCACCGATCTCGGTGCCAACGCCGATTCCCAGAGCTACGTCTACGACGGGCTCAGCGGCTCATTGGACCACATTCTGGCGTCCCCTGAGCTAGCTGCAAAGGTCACCGGACAGGACATCTGGAATATCAATGCGACCGAATCCGTGGGCTACGAGTACAGCCGGCATAACTACAACATCACCGATCTGTTCACCGCGAATCAGTACCGTTCTTCGGATCACGATCCGGTGCTGGTTGGACTGGAGCTGAATAAGAAGGGCTAGCTCCCGCAGGCGCTAACAGCCAGGCATGACTTCGCTGCTCGAAGACATGCCTGACTGTTATTTTTTGCCTGCAGGCGCTGTGGCCGTTGATCAAAACGGGTGCGGCAGGAATTAGGGGGTTGACAGGAAAGTTCCATCGTGGAGAATTGTTGAAGACGTTTCGTGAGAGCGCTCACAAAACGGTTAAGCGGAGCTGCTTTCATTGCCATGGCAAGCAGGGTTCAGGGATGGACCTATTATTTTTTGCCCCATTTTGAGAGCGCTCTCAAAATTCAGCAGTACCCACACTTGCACGAACTGAACTTGAATGGAGTCACCGTGAAATCTTCACGCACAACCCGGCTTGCCAAGGTAGTAGCACTGACCTCGAGCATCGCGCTGCTGGCTGCCGGATGCTCATCGGGAGCAAGCAAGGACGCTGCCCAGCCGGCCTCGGCCGATAACCCCGTCACCCTCACCGTTACCACCTTCGGCACCCAGGGACTGGATCCGCTGTACAAGCAGTACGAGAAGGACAACCCGGGTGTCACCATTGAAGCCACCAACATCGATACCGGCGGCAACGCTCTGACCGACTGGAAGACCAAGCAGGCAGCAGGCGCCGGGTTGCCAGATGTCCAAGCTGTGGAAGAAGGCTGGCTCGGCCAGGTCATGACCGTGTCCGACAGCTTCACCGACCTGAACGAATACGGCGCCAGCGACATCTCCGGCGACTGGGTGGACTGGAAAGTCAAGCAGGCCACCGACGCTGACGGACGAATCATTGGCTACGGCACCGACATCGGCCCGATGGGCCTGTGCTACAACAGCAAGCTCTTCAAGGCCGCCGGTTTGCCTAGTGATCGCGACAAGGTTGCCGAGCTCTTCGGCGGCGAAGACGCCACATGGGATGACTTCTTCTCGGTGGGCGAAGACTACGTGAAGAAGGCCGACAAGGCCTTCTACGACCAGTCCGGCTTCGTCTGGAACGCCATGGTGAACCAGCTTGACGAGGGCTACTACACAGCCGATGGCTCCTTGAATATCGACTCCAATGCCGAACTGCGCCAACGCTGGGACCAGCTCTCGGACGCCGCATCCAAGGGCCTGTCCTCCGGGCAGACCCAGTGGGACTGGGGCAAGGGCCAGGCCTTTGTCGATGGCTCCTTTGCCGTCATGCCATGCCCCGGCTGGATGCTGGGCAACGTCAAGGGCCAAGTTGAAGGTGCCGGCGGCAACGTTTCCGATGGCTGGGACTTCGCCGATGTCTTCCCGGGCGGACCGGCCAACTGGGGCGGCGCATTCCTGACCGTGCCAAGCACCTCCAAGCACCCCGCCGAGGCAGCGAAGCTGGCCCAGTACCTGACCAACGCCGCCTCCCAGGCCACCTCCTTCGAAGAGGCAGGCGCCTTCCCGAGCAACCTTGAAGCGCAGAAGTCCAAGGCTGTGACCGGCGAAAACGATCTGACCAAGTTCTTCAACGGCGCACCGATCGGCGAGATCCTCGGCCACCGCGCCGAAGGAGTGAAGGCCCAGTACAAGGGCGCAGATGATTCGGTGATCCAGGAGCAGGTCTTCGGACCGGCAACCATCGCCATTGACAAGGGCACCGACGGCGAAGCTGCGTGGAACAGCGCACTGTCAACGCTGCAGGAACTGGAAATCAAGTAAACGGATAGCCTCCACCGCCTTGTGCGGGCTAATCCCCGCACAAGGTGGCTGCAGTAGAAAAGACGACACTGATGAGCACCATGACACCTATGTCACGGCCGACAGAAAAGGCCGGAAAACCCAGCACGCCCACGGTTGAAAAGCTGGAGGAATCAAAAGCCGAGCGGGCCATGCGTCGCCGGCACCTGCGCGGACGGCTGGATTTCAAATTCTCGCCATACCTCTATATCTCCCCGTTCTTCGTCCTCTTCGCGCTGGTCGGACTGTTCCCGCTGATCTATACCTTCGTGGTGTCGATCAACGACTGGGAACTGCTCGGCGGCGCCGGCGACTGGGTGGGGCTGGATAATTACAAGGCCGAATTGGCCTCGCCGCTATTCTGGAATTCGCTGTTGAACACCTTCAGCATCTTCCTGCTCTCCGCCATCCCGCAGCTGGTTGTTGCGACCTTCATCGCGGCGATGCTGGACCAGAATATTCGGGCCAAGACCTTCTGGCGCATGAGCGTGCTGGTGCCATACGTAGTCACCCCGGTAGCCGTGACACTGATCTTCTCCACCGCTTTCGACGAAAAGTACGGGCTGATCAACAACCTGCTCGGTGCCTTGAACCTGGATACCATCGCATGGAAAACCGATGTGTTCCCCTCGCATATGGCCATTGCGACCATGGTGAACTGGCGCTGGACCGGGTACAACGCGCTGATCCTGCTCGCGGCCATGCAGGCGGTGCCGCGTGAGCTGCACGAATCGGCGGCCATCGACGGGGCCGGAGCGATTCGCCGATTCTTCTCCATCACCCTGCCCAGCATCCGCCCGACCATGATCTTCGTGATTATCACGGCGACCATCGGCGGCCTGCAGATCTTCACCGAACCCAAGCTCTTCAACCCCAGCAGCTCGGTCCCGGGCGGACCGGACCGGCAGTACCAGACCACCGTGCTGTACCTGTGGGATCTGGCCTTCAACCGCGGCGATTTCGGACGCGCCTCGGCCGTGGCCTGGATGCTGTTCCTGATCATCATCGTGATCGGCGTGATCAACTTCTTGATCTCCGGCACCATCGCCTCGTCATCGGACAAGCAAAAATCCCGCCGATTCGCTACCAGGAAGGGCAAAAAATGAACAACGCGACCTTGCAGCGGCCCGCCACACCCAAGCCGGTGCGCTTGGGGCGAGGCAAGAACTTCTCTGCCGATCGCCGTCCTGGATTCCTCACTTACGGCATCCTCTTGGCCTTCCTCATCGGCAGCACCTACCCGTTGTGGTACTCCTTCGTCATCGGTTCCTCCACTGGCGACGTGTTCTCCTCGGCGTGGCCACCGCTGCTGCCCGGCGGGCGGTTCTGGGTCAACGTGGCCGAGGTCTTCGATTCCGTCGACTTCTGGGCGGCGCTGGGCAACAGCCTGATCGTCTCCTCGGTCATCACCTTCTCGGTGGTCAGCTTCGCCACCCTGGCCGGCTACGCGTTTGCCAAGTTGCGCTTCCGCGGACGCCAGGGGTTGCTGGTCTTCGTGATCGCCACCCTGGCGGTGCCGACCCAGCTGGGCATCATCCCGATGTTCATGATGATGAAGCAGCTGGGCTGGACCGGGTCACTGGGAGCCATCATGATTCCGACCCTGGTCACCGCCTTCGGCGTCTTCTTCATGCGCCAGTACCTGGTGGACAACATCCCGGATGAGCTGATTGAAGCCGCCCGTGTTGACGGGGCCTCGATGATCGGGACCTTCTGGCATGTTGGCGTGCCGGCCGCCCGTCCGGCCATGGCGATCCTTTCGCTGTTCACCTTCATGACCGCGTGGACCGACTACCTGTGGCCGATGCTCGTCGCCCCGCAAACACCTACCCTGCAGGTGGCGCTGAGCCAGCTGCAATCTGCTCGATATGTCGACTACACCATTGTGATGGCTGGCGCCTTGATGGCCACGATCCCGCTGCTGTTACTCTTCGTCGTAGCAGGCAAACAACTTGTATCCGGAATTATGGCAGGAGCTGTAAAGGGCTAATGACTCACCACCTCTCTCAAGAATTCGCCTGGCCCAAGCATTTCCTGTTCGGCTCGGCCACCGCGGCGGCGCAAATCGAAGGCGCTGGCCACCTCTACGGCAAGGAAGACTCCGTTTGGGACGCCTTTGCCCGCAAGGTAGGGACCATTGCCGGGGGAGAAAACCTCGAAGTCGCGGTAGACCACTACCACCGCTATCGCGAAGATGTTCAGCTGATGCGCGAACTGGGTCTGGACTCCTACCGCTTCTCCACCAGCTGGGCCCGCATCGTGCCCGGCGGGCGCACGGTCAACGAGCAGGGCCTGGATTTCTATTCGCGTCTAGTCGATGAACTGCTCGAGAATGGCATCCTGCCCTGGCTGACCCTGTACCACTGGGATCTGCCGCAAGCGTTGGAAGAACGTGGCGGATGGACTAATCGCGAGACGGCCTACAAGTTTGTCGAGTATGCCGAGGCTGTGTACGCCAAGCTCGGCGACCGGGTGCAGCATTGGACCACCTTTAACGAGCCGCTCTGCTCGTCGCTGATCGGCTATGCCTCCGGCGAGCATGCGCCGGGACGCCAAGAACCCGAAGCGGCCTTGGCCGCCATGCACCATCAGCACTTGGCCCACGGCCTGGCGACCCAGCGGCTGCGGGAGCTTGGCGCCAAGGAACTGGGCATTACGCTCAACCTGACTAACGCTGTGCCAAACGACCCCACCGATCCAGCGGATCTGGAAGCCGCCCGCCGCATCGATGCGGTATGGAACCGCATGTACCTGGATCCGATCCTCAAGGGCAGCTATCCGCAGGACCTTTTGGAAGACGTAAGCCATTTGGGCCTGGCCGAGGTGATGCAGCCAGGGGATCTGCAGATCATTCACCAGCCGATCGACTTCCTGGGTGTGAACCACTACCACGATGACAATGTCTCTGGCCATCCACTGCCTGGAGGACAGCCACCTGCGGTGGTTCCCACCGACTCCGCGAAGTCATCGCCGTTCGTTGGCAGCGAGTATGTGACCTTTCCGGCTCGAGACCTGCCCCGAACCGCAATGGGCTGGGAAGTGAATCCCCAGGGATTGCGCGTGCTGTTGAACCGCTTGAAGAGTGACTATGAGAATCTTCCGGCGCTGTACATCACCGAAAATGGCGCTTCCTACACGGACGTGCTCAGCGAGGAGGGAACCATCGAGGATGAGGAGCGCCGCGAATACATCTTGAACCATCTTGATGAAGTTGCCCGATCCCTCGAAGATGGCGTGGATGTGCGCGGCTATTTCGTCTGGTCGCTGCTGGATAATTTCGAATGGGCCTGGGGCTATGACAAGCGCTTTGGCATCATCTACGTTGATTACCAGACCCAAGAACGAATCATTAAGAATAGCGGTCGCGCTTACGCGGGCCTGATCGCCGCCAATCGTACAATGGCTTAACACCTGAGCATGATGGTCCGCAGGCCCATAAGGGGTCGCTGCGGGCCATCTTGCTTGCTTGGCTGATCAACAAACTCCCAGGATCTAGGCGCAGACGAATGAGCACGCAAGAACCACGCAAGCCGCAGGCAACACTGGAATTGGTGGCGCAGAGGGCGGGCGTATCTCGCGCCACGGTCTCGAGAGTGGTCAATGGCTCGGATCGCGTCAAGCCGGAGGCCAGGAAAGCGGTGGAACAGGCGATCCGCGAACTCAATTATGTTCCCAACCGGGCTGCTCGTTCCTTGGCACAGGGAAGAACTAACTCGATTGCGCTGGTAGTCCCGGAAAACACCGCGAAGTTCTTCGCTGACCCCTATTTCGCCAAGGTCGTCCAGGGCGCAGCGCAGTACGTGGCGGGCACCGAATTCATGCTGACCTTGCTGCTTTCCACCGAATCCGACCCGGCAAAAACCACTCGTTATCTCCAGGGCGGAAACGTTGACGGCGCCCTGGTCCTGTCGCACCATGCGGCCGACAGGTCTTATGCAGATCTGGGATCCCTGCTCCCAATGGTTTACGGCGGACGCACCATGAGCACCGACCAGAATGAAATCTACGTTGTCGACATCGATAATATTGCGGCCGCGCGCCAGGCAACCGAGGTCATCATTGCCCGGGGCCGGACCAAGCTGGCAATGATTGCCGGCCCTCAGGATATGGGTGCTGGGTTGGACCGCCTGACCGGATTCCAGCAAGCCGTTCGAAACGCTGGCCTTGAATCTGTGGCAGTCGAAATCGGAGATTTCACGCCAGCGAGCGGGCATCAGATCATGCAGCAGCTGATCGGGAACAATGTGGACTTTGACGGGCTGTTCACCGCCAGCGCCCAGATGGGTTTTGGCGCGCTGCAGGCCCTGGCCGAGGCAGGAATCAAAGTGCCCGAGGACGTGTCGGTGACAGCTGTGGATGACGACTCATTTGCGCGTAGCTCCACTCCACCGCTAACCACCATTGCGCAATTCCCTGAACGCCAGGGGGAGATCATGGCTGAACTGCTGATCAAGCGGATTCAAGGTGCGCAGGTGCCTGAATGGAGCATTACGGACACCCAGCTGGTGCTGCGCGACTCGCATTAGCAAGGACATCGATTTCGGTGAGAACACAAAAAAATTCCCACTCGAGTGAGCGGGAATTTTTAATTTGTGCGCCCAAAGGGATTCGAACCCCTGACCTTCTGTTCCGTAGACAGACGCTCTATCCAGCTGAGCTATGGGCGCATATTTATTTGTTGTCGCCTTGACGACTTGAATAACTTTACACGAGTTTAAGTCGGAGCAAAAACCAAAATAGGCAAAAGTGCCGTGATTCACAAAATATCTAGTGGAACGTGTATTGCTGTCATGACCCAGGTCGAATTTCGGGGCGGGTGATGTTCAAAGGTCAGCTATGCAAGATGGCTTGGTAAAGGTTGTGGTCCTGCCAGCGGCCGGCGATCTTGAGGTATTTCGGTGCCATGCCGATCTGGGTGAAGTCGTTGTTGAGCAGTACTCGCTGCGAGGCGTGATTATCAACCAGGGTGCTGGCTTCGATCCGGTGCAGGCTGAGATGTTCAGCTGCTTCGGCAAGTAGTGCGGCGACCGCGCGTGAAGCCAATCCTTGGCCGGTGCTTTCATGATCGACCCAGTAGCCGAGGCTCGCGCTTTGAAAGGCGCCGCGAACCACGGAAGCGATGTTAAAGCGTCCAATTAAAACGTCTTCGCGGAACAATCCGTAGGGGTACGCAAGACCTTGGGAGCTGGCTGCCAGGACCTGTGAAATATTCTGAGCCTGCCACGCTTCGGTGAAAAACACCTCGGCGCGTTCTGGTTCCCACCGCTTCAGGTGCTCCCTGTTGCGCTGGTAGGAATGCGCGAGTTGAGGGGCGTCACTGATGGCGAGCAGCCGAAGGGCGGTGTCTGAGTCAACGGGTAGCTGGCGCATGAACAACTCCTGAGGAACAAAAAATTCCCACTCAAGTGAGTGGGAATTTTCAATTTGTGCGCCCAAAGGGATTCGAACCCCTGACCTTCTGTTCCGTAGACAGACGCTCTATCCAGCTGAGCTATGGGCGCATATTCTTTTGTTGATCCGTTCTCACGAACCTCGAATTACTATACAGGTCGTTTTAGGCATGTACAAATCGACGGGCAAAGCTACCGCGCCCAGATGAACAAAAGGTTATGTGAAGCAAGCAAAAGGGTACCGGTATACGTGACCTTCGTCACATATTGCTGTATTTTGGTTCGATGTCTCCCGCGGAATTTCGGTAATTTTGAACAATTCGCTGTGGGGGAGCGGGAGTTCTGAGGCCTCAATCACACAGATCCCGCCGCACGCTCCCCATAGCCTTGATTCATTGCTAGTTGAGCCCAATGGAGGGAACAAATAATGAGCACGAGCTCGGATCAGACCGTAATCGACGCAGCGGCGACTTCGCACAAGGGGTTGGCAAGCTGGGTTGAAGAAGTGGCCGCACTGACGAAGCCGGATCGTGTTTATTGGGTAGACGGATCAGCTGAAGAAGCCGATCGACTGACCGAAGAGTTGGTTAAAGCTGGAACGCTCGTCAAGCTGACCGATCCCAACTTCCCTAATTCCTACGCCGGTTTCTCGGACCCCAAGGACGTTGCGCGTGTAGAAGAGCGCACTTTCATCTGCTCGAAGAAGAAGGAAGACGCCGGCTTCACCAATAACTGGGAAGACCCGGACAAGATGAAATCCATGCTCAATGGGCTGTTTGACGGTTCGATGCGCGGACGCACCATGTACGTGATCCCATTTGTCATGGGGCCGCTGGACGCGGAAACTCCTGCCTACGGTGTGGAAATTACCGACTCCGCCTACGTGGTCGCGTCCATGCGCATCATGGCCAAGATCGGCACCGAGGTCCTGCGCAAGATGGAAGCTGAAAACGCCTTCTTCGTGCCAGCCTTGCACTCAGTGGGTGCACCGCTCAAGCCGGGCCAGGAAGACGTGGCGTGGCCATGCAATGAGAACAAGTGGATCGTGCACTTCCCGGAAGAGCGCTCCATCATGTCTTACGGTTCGGGCTACGGTGGCAACGCGCTGCTGGGCAAGAAGTGCTACTCGCTGCGTATCGCTTCGGCGATGGCCCGCGACGAGGGCTGGCTCGCAGAGCACATGCTCATCCTGAAGCTGACCAGCCCGCAGAACAAGGCATACCACATTGCCGCGGCCTTCCCATCGGCCTGCGGCAAGACCAACCTGGCGCTGCTGGACCCGACCATCGAAGGCTGGAAGGCCGAGACCCTGGGCGATGACATCAACTGGATGCGCATCGGCAAGGACGGCGAGCTGCGTGGCGTCAACCCAGAATACGGCCTGTTCGGCGTAGCGCCGGGCACCGGCTGGTCCACCAACCCGAACGCGATGCGCGCCATCGCCAAGGGCAACAACATCTTCACCAACGTGGCACTGACCGACGAAGGTGGCGTGTGGTGGGAAGGCATGACCGACGAGACCCCGGCGCACCTGACCGACTGGTTGGGCAATGACTGGACTCCAGAGTCAGGACGTCCGGCAGCGCATCCGAACTCGCGCTTCTGCACCCCAATCTCGCAGGTCGACATGCTGTCCGAGGACTACTACTCGCCTAACGGCGTGAAGATCGACGCGATCCTGTTCGGTGGCCGCCGCAAGACCACCATCCCATTGGTGACCGAAGCACGCAGCTGGACCAACGGCATCTTCATGGGTTCCACGTTGTCCTCGGAAACCACCGCTGCGGCTGCTGGCGCCACCGGCGTGATCCGCCGCGACCCAATGGCAATGCTGCCGTTCATCGGCTACAACGCTGGCGACTACCTGAACCACTGGGACAACATCTCGGCCAAGCTCAACCCGGAGCAGATGCCCAAGATCTTCCTGGTCAACTGGTTCCGCCGCACCGCCGATGGTGGCTTCGCATGGCCGGGCTTCGGCGACAACTCGCGTGTGCTCAAGTGGGCCATCGAGCGCATCGAAGGCACTGCGGACGCCAGGGAGACCATCATCGGCAACGTGCCAACCGGCGAATCGCTGGACCTGACCGGTCTGGAAGGATTCACCCCGGCCGACGTCGAGGTCGCGGTGGCCGTCGACAAGGATGAATGGGCCACCGAAGTCGAGGGCATCGAAGAATGGTACGCCAATTTCGGCGACGCTTTGCCAGCATCGCTGCGTGCCGAGCTGGACGGCCTCAAGGAACGACTGAGCGCCTAGCTCTAGGCGCCGATCAACCAGCGCCGCATGGCTCCCTGATCCTGTAAATCCAGGATCAGGGAGCCATTTGCGTAATGGTCACAATCCGGGCACAGTTTTCCCACGCCGGTCAAAAGTGGGTGCAAAATCAACTAACTGTGAAAAGATAAGCCTATGGTTTTGGCACGATTGATTCTCGGGCTGCTGTGCTTGTCGCCGATGACCGGCTACGAGCTCAAAAAGCATTTTGACTCCTCTATTAACCACTTCTGGAACGCGGACAAGGCGCAGATCTACCGCACCTTGGCCCAGCTGGTTGATAAAGGGTACGCCACAGTGCGCACGGTAGCGCAGAGCAACTACCCTGACCGCCAGGAACATCACATCACCGACGCCGGACGCGAAGTGCTCACCGGTTGGCTTTCGGCCGGGGCCGCGCAGTCCCCGGAACGCGATCCCTTCATGGGCCAGGTGTTTTTCGCGGCCGAATTGGAACGCGGAGACATCGAGGAGCTGCTGGTGCAACGTCGAGAAGCCACGCAGTTCATCCTCGATGACTATCTCTCCCAACGCGAAGGCATCGACATGCGCGCGGCCGCCGACCGCAGGAGCTTCCTGATGGCCGCCACCCTTGACCATGCCATCCGACAACAAGCCGCCGAGCTGGAGTGGCTCGACGCGGTATTGGAGTATCTGCCATGACTTCTTCCAAGGATTCTGCGGCCAAGCCAGCCCAGGGCGCGGTGCGCGACGCCACCGACTACCCGGAAGTGCATCCAGGCCGGGCTGCCGCCGGTCAACGCCAGGCGCAGACGCTGGTCTTCCTGCACGGCGGCAATGTGGGGAACTGGAGCTGGGATCCGCAGGTGCTCGCTTTCGGGGACTTCAATATCCTGACGCTGCACCTGCCGGCCTTCGGTGCCCGCTTCGAGGAAACCTGGGATGGGTTGGAATCCGCGGCCGATGACGTGGCGGCCTTGATCGCCGACGAAGTCTCCGAGGGCGGCGTGCACCTGGTCGGCATTTCGCTGGGCGGAGTCATCGCGCTGCATGTGGCCGCGCGGCACCCTGAACTGGTGGAATCGATGCTGATCACCGGCACTCCGGTGGCCGGCGCCAGCGCTGGGGCACGCGCTGTTCATCGGATGCAGCTGAAGCTGATTGGCAGTGAGTGGTATTGGCGTTTCCAGGCCGGCGCCTATGGCATGGTCGACGACGAACGCGAGCTGTTCACCGAACATGGGGTCAAGCTCAAGGCCCAGAATATGCGCGCCATCATGGACGAACTGGACTCCGGCGGGCTGCCCGAGCATCTTGAATCCTACCAAGGCCCGTTGCTCGCACTGGTAGGCGCCAAGGAACCCAAGCTAGTGCAAAAATCCTTTGCGGCGTTGCGCGACAGGGTTCCGCAGGCGATCACCCGGGCAGTACCGGGAATGCACCACCAATGGAATATCGAGAATCCTATTCTGTTCAACTCGGTGCTGCGTCGGTGGATTACCGATGGAGGGATTCATCAGGTTCTTGTAGAACTCTAGGCGCACAGGCCCCTGCCGAACGAAAGACCCGCGCATCTGCGGGCCTCGCTGCCCGGTCGGGGAGTCAGTCCCAGCGCGGTGCGCAATTTGCCGTGCCGCTGAATAGCGCTCGGGGGCGGTTCAGGCGAAACACGGGACGTTGCGAGGCGGGGCATGGCTGGATGGCCCTGCCCGCGCGGGGTGCGGCCGGCGGGAATCCAGCGGGCGTGAACCCGCAACGGGGTGCAGGCGGATCGTGGCCATCGGCCTGCACCCAGATCAGGCAGCGTATATACGCTAGGCAGCTAGCCAGACGTCCGGACCGAAAACCTCATAGTGGATGCGTGCGGCTGGAATCCCGGCGGCCAGTGCCTGGTTGCGCACGGCGTGCATGAAGGGCAACGGACCGCACAGATAGACGATGCTGTCTTCTTCCAGCGCATCGGCCAGGTCCATGTAGCCCTGCTTGGCGTTCAAGCCCTCGGGTAGCGCACCGCGTTCGAACCACGTGGCGATGCTGGCCTGGGGCAATTTGGCGACAGATTCAATCATCTGATCGCGCAGCGGCCAGGCCTCGAATTCCTGATCCGCGTGCAATACGCGGATCTTGCGCTCGGAAGCGCGGGCAACGAGGTTTTGCAGCGCGGCCGCACTCGGGGTGCATCCGATGCCGGCGGTGGCGATGACCAGCGGGGCGCCATCATCGTCGATGACGAGGTCGCCATACGGATTGGACAGTTCGACCACATCACCGATCTGCATATTATGATGCAGCACCGGGGAGAACTCCCCGTCTGCATCGAGCTTGACGGTCACGGTGCGGCGGTCGATCTGGTCGACATCATTGCTCAAGGTGTACTGGCGGACTTGGCGGATGCCGTCAGGCATTGCCAGGCGCAGCGAGACAAACTGCCCGGGCTTGGCCACTGTTGCAGGGGTTGCGTCGGCAGGGACAAAGCTGAACGTCACCGAGTCCAGGCCGGTGGGCGTGCGGTCCGCAAGAATCCAGGGGGTATAGACCTCGCTATTTGCCTGTCGCGCGTACAAGCCCTTTTCGATCTTGATCAGTGCATGGGCCATCAACCAGTAGACCTCCGTCCACGCCTCGGCGATTTGGGGGGTGAGCGCCTCGCCCAGGTCTTCGGCGATGGCAGCGAATAGGTGCTCGTACACAACCGAATATTGTTCCTCGGCGACGCCCAATGACGTATGTTTGTGGGCGATGCGGGACAGCATTGTTTCCGGGGTAGTTTCCGGGTGCTTGATCAGATGCGTGGCGAAGACCGCAATGGAGCCAGCCAAGGCCTGCTGCTGGGTTCCATTCTTTTGATTCGAACGGGAAAAAGTGCCATCCAGCAGCTCGGGGTGCGCAGCGAAAAGGCGGTTGTAGAACTTCGGCGTGATGCTGGAAATCCGATCCGCGATGATCGGCAGGGTCGCTTCGATGACTGGGCGGGCTGTGGTCGACAGCATGGGGTATCTCCTTCAGCAGGGTGGTTATCTTGCATTTGAAATGCAAGATTTATACTTCAGTTCTACGCCTTGTAGAAAGAGATTTCAAATCAGGAGTTGCAGCCAGGCGCGCCTGTGATGGGATTCACTCCGAGGATGCTGACGAGGGAGCCGCGCGGCGTAGGCCGGGGAATGGCAGTGCAGCAATCGCTGGGGAGTTGGAGCAAATCTCGCGGATGGTCAACGGGTCGAGCGCTGCGTAAAAGGCTTCACGGGCCTGGCGCAGTGCCGAACGCAGCCGGCATCCGCCGGAAAGCGGGCAATTCCCGCTTCCATCGATATCCGTGCAGTCGACGACGTCGTCCCGCTTATCAAGCTGCCTCAACAAGGCGCCCAGGGATGTCTCCAGACCCTGGGCGGTCATGGCGGCGCCGCCGTTGCGCCCGCGAGAGACATTCAAGATCCCCAGCGTGCGCAGTTCCAGCACGGCTTTGGTCACATGATTATAGGGAACGTCGACCAGGCCCGAGATTTCACGGCTGGTCAGCTGGTCCACTCCAGGAGCGCCCAGCACCATAAGAGTCCGTAGGCAAACGTCGGCGAAGGCACTGAGTTTCATGGCTCCTACTCTACGGCGGAATTAGCAAGGGGCCAGCAGTTCATTGCCGAACTGCTGGCCTCCCAGTAGCCATCGATTAGTGCTGGGCGTTGGCCCAGACGGCCTCGGCGGATTCGGCTGCCGGCTCATCGAAGATCCACTCGCCGCCTGGTTCGGCAGGCATGGTGTAAGGCTGGACGATCGCGAGCGCTGCGCCAATGCGGTGTTCGGCCACCACATGGATTGCGTCACGGTCGTTTTCCTGCAGCAGCACATCCGAGGCGATGGCGATGGCCTCGAAGTGCGTACCCTGCTGGTTCAGTACCTGGACCAGATCGGCAGCCATGGCCTCAGTATCGATATCTGCGTCCGGATCCTCCGGATCATCCGTTGGCGGAACAGCGATCAGACGCAGCTCCGGCTCATCCTCGCCGTCCTTCGGCTCCAGCGCGATGGCGAAGGGGAGGAACACGCCCTGCTCTTCAAGCTGTTCGCGAGCCACGCCCAAGGCGGTGCCCAGAACCTTGTTCAGCGCATCCTTGACGCCCTCATCCAATGATTCGAGATTCATGTCTTCCCTTTTGCTAGTTCGTGACGTTTTCTCCGCGCACGATGGCCAAAACGGCATCGCGCAGGGGCTCAATAATTGCAGCGGTGCGGCCCTCGCCATTAAAGCGAAGATACGGTTCGGTGTTGGACGGGCGCAAGTTGATCCACCAGCTGCCGTCCGTCGCCGAAATGGTCGTGCCATCCATGGTCAGCACATCAACTGGCTGTCCGTCAAAGTGAGCCACGACCCGAGCTGTGGCCCCTTGCTTGTCTTCAACCTGGGAATTGATCTCCCCGGTGGCAACGTAGGGCTCGTATTCGGCACCCAGTTCCGAGAGCGGAAGGTCCTGCCCGCCCAGCGCGGCCAGTACGTGCATGGCTGCGAGCATGCCGGTGTCGGCATTGTAGAAGTCGCGGAAGTAGTAGTGGGCGGAGTGCTCGCCGCCGAAGACCGCGCCCTGGGCTGCCATCTCGGCCTTGATGAAGGAGTGGCCCACGCGGGTCATTACCGGGGTGCCGCCGGATCTCTTGACGAACTCCGGGACCGCCTTGGAGGTGATCAGATTGTGGATGATCACCGGGTTCGGCTCGCCGGCAGCCTGAACGCGGGCGATTTCGCGGACTGCGACGAGGGCGGTGATGGCCGATGGGGACAGTGGAAGGCCGCGTTCGTCGATCACGAAGCAACGGTCGGCGTCGCCGTCGAAGGCCAGGCCCAGATCGGCACCGTGCTCCAGCACGGCGGCTTGCAGATCCTTCAGGTTTTCCGGTTCCAGCGGGTTGGCCGGGTGGTTGGGGAAGGTCCCGTCCAGTTCGAAGTACAGCGGTACGATATCCAGTGGCAGGGCCGGGAGCACGGTGTCGCCAAGCACTGCCGGGGTGGTCATGCCACCCATGCCGTTGCCCGCGTCCACGACGATTTTCAGCGGGCGAATGGCCGCGAGATCAACCAGCTCGCGCAGGTAGGCGGCATAATCGGCGAGGACATCGCGCTCGCTGATGCGTCCCTGCGGGGCATCGCCGGAAACAGGCAAGCCCTCATTGAGGTATTGCTGGGCGAGATCGCGGATTTCGAACAGGCCAGTGGCCGAAGAGATCGGGCGGGCGCCGGCCTGGGACATCTTGATGCCGTTGTACTGGGCCGGATTGTGGCTTGCGGTGAAAACCACGCCAGCTGCATCCAGCTTGCCGGAGGCGAAGTAGAGTTCGTCGGTGGAAATCAATCCGAGCATGATGACGTTGGCGCCACGGTAGGTGGCACCTCGGGCAAAGGCCTGGGCGAATTCTGCTGAGGATGGGCGCATGTCGCCGCCGACCAAAACATCCTTGCCAGCCAAGGACAAGACATCAACAAAGGCTGCGCCGATAGCTTCGATCGCTTCGGCATTCAGGCTCTCGCCGACTACGCCACGCACGTCGTAGGCCTTAAAGCTCTGATTAAGATCAATTTCTTCACTCACACCTTTCAGCCTACCGGTTTGACTGATTCAAATCATCGAGAATGGCGCTATTGTGCATGGGAAATGCCTAACACTTCCGCTAAATATGCGTTCTGCGCGCCTTCGGATTCCTTGTTCTTGCACAAATCGGTGGGGCCGGGGCTAAATCGGGGGAGGAAACTGAAATACTTGATCCATGGATGGCTCAACGCAAGTGGATCTGAAAACTCTCGCGCTGCAGAAATTGCGCGCCCTGGTGCAAAACCCGGAAGCCCAGTTCCATGACGGGCAGTATGAAGCGATCGAAGCCCTGGTCGCCCAACGCCGTCGCGCATTGGTGGTTCAGCGTACCGGCTGGGGAAAGTCGGCGGTGTACTTCATCGCATCCCTGCTGCTGCGGGAACAGGGGTACGGTCCCACCCTGATTGTCTCCCCGCTCTTGGCATTGATGCGCGACCAGGTGGCCGCCGCCGAGCGGGCCGGGGTGCGAGCCGCCGCCATCAATTCTGCCAACGTGCTTGAATGGCGCGAAATTCTTGAAAAGCTGCAACGCAACGAAATCGACGTATTGCTGGTGTCCCCCGAGCGGCTGAACAATCCGTCATTCCGGGAACAACAGCTGCCCATGCTGATGCAGCGGCTGGGGCTGCTGGTGATTGACGAAGCCCACTGCATTTCGGACTGGGGCCATGATTTCCGTCCCGACTACCGGCGTATTCGCGACCTGATTGGCCGCTTGCCCCACGGCCTGCCGGTGCTGGCCACCACGGCAACGGCTAACAGCCGAGTAGTCGAAGACGTCGCGGAACAACTAGCCGGCGGGACCGAACAGGTCTTCACCCTGCGCGGCACCCTGGCCCGTGACTCCTTGCGGCTGGGGGTGCTTCGCTTGCCCTCTCCGCGCATGCAGCTGGCCTGGCTGCTCAGCCACATCAATGACTTCAAGGGTTCCGGCATAATCTATACGCTCACGGTGTCGGCGGCCGAGGACATCGCCAGGCTCCTGCACGAAGCCGGGCATCAGGTGGCCTCCTACACTGGGCGCACGGACTTGGAGGAACGTGAGCGGCTGGAACAAGCCCTGAAAAACAATGAGGTCAAGGCGCTGATTGCCACAAGCGCATTGGGCATGGGATTCGACAAGCCTGATCTTGGGTTCGTGCTGCACGTAGGCGCGCCGAGCTCGCCGGTGGCTTATTACCAGCAGGTGGGCCGCGCGGGCCGTGGCAGCATCAACGCTGACGTGCTCCTGCTGCCTGGACCCGATGATTCGGAAATCTGGGAATACTTCGCCACCAGCTCCATGCCGGACCAAGTCCGCGCTACCCAGGTACTTGAAGTCCTAGCCGGCACCGATGGCGCCATGAGCGTACCGGCGTTGGAAAGCGCGGTGAATCTGCGCCGCTCGCCTTTGGAACTGCTGCTGAAAGTCCTGGCCGTGGACGGGGCAGTGGAGCGCGTTGCCGGCGGATGGATGCGCACCGACATGCCATGGACCTACGACGCGGATCGCTACAAGCGCGTGGCGCAAAGCCGGATCCACGAGCAAAACCTGATGGTCAATTACGAAAACACCCGCGGCTGCCGAATGCAGTTCTTGACCGAAGCGCTGGATGACCCGCGTTCGGTGGCCTGCGGGCGTTGCGATAACTGTGCCGGCGTGTGGTTCGATGACCATATTCCCGAGGATTCCAAGGACAGCGCGCAGGCTGCGTTGGGCCGGGTTGGCATCCCGGTCGAGCCTCGCAAGCTCTATCCCTCGGGTCTGGATCGGTTGGGCTATTCGCTCAAGGGGAAGATCCCCGTGGATGAGCAACTGGCCAACGGCAGGGCCCTGGCCAGGTTGACCGACCTCGGGTGGGGCAACCGCTTGCGCCAGCTCTTCGCTGATCCCGCCGATCATCCAATCGACAAGGCGATGCTTGATGCATGCGTTAAGGTGCTGGCGGAGTGGAACTGGGAAGAGCGCCCGGTAGGCGTTGTCGCCATGCCATCGAATAAGCGGCCACAACTGATCACGTCCTTGGCTCACAGCTTGGCCGAGGTGGGCCGTTTGCGCTACCTCGGACAGCTGGAGTATCGGGGTGCGGGACCGCAAAATGGATCCGGAGGCAACTCCGCGTTCCGTGTAGCGGCGGTAGCCGATGCCTTTGAGCTTCCAGCCGCCCTGGAGCAACTCGTGGCCGGCGCTCCGGGACCGATTTTGCTGGTTGATGACCTCGCAGATTCGCGCTGGTCGCTGGCAATGGCCGGTCGCGCCTTGAGGATTGCCGGTGCGCCGGGTGTCCTGCCTTTCACTTTGGGCGTAGCAGGGTAATTGCACAGTTAAAAGAAGTAGTCTGGATGTATGGAAATTATCATCTGGCTCGTCGTCATCATCGCAGTGATTGCCCTGGGCTACTTCGGTCTGCAGGCATTACGGAAGAAGAATACTGCGCAAGTTGCGCAGGCGATCTCCCGTGAAGCAGCCGAGGCAGCTAACGCGAAACTAGATGATTCTTCCCGTAACTCGGTGTACCGCAATCTGGCCAAGGGCGACGTCATGGGAGCCGTGCAGGTGTACCGTGCAGCTACCAGTGATTCAGTGAAGAACTGTGTCATCGCAGTGCGCAGCCTCGACAAGTACCCGCAGGTGGCTCCTGCCAAGGAACTTCCTGCTGATGATGCCGAAATCAAGGCATTGAGCGACAAGCTCGAAGCCCAGGTTGAGCGTGAAGACCGCGTGGCTACCGGCGGTCAGCCCAAGGATGCCCAGCCGGGTGCCTCGGACGACCACTGGGTGGTTCCCCAGGAATGGAGCGAACAGTTCGGCTCCGAGAACGAGCCAAGCGCCACCCATTTCAAGATGGCCTTCGAACTTGATGGCGAGAGCCGCGAATTCTCCAGCGAACAGCTGCCGCCGAACGAATACGATCAGTTGTTCTCCATGCTGCGCGATTCGAACTTCGAAGAAGCCGCAAAAATCTTGCATGGGTACACAGGATTGCCGGTGGAAGATCTCGAGCGGATGATCGCCACTTCGCCTATGTCAGGCGGGGCTTCGAACGGCAACGTCGCTGATTTCCGGTTTGAAGGCCAGGGACCGGATGGTCCGGTGCACTTCGATGCGGCTGAATTGCCTGAAGCTGACCGCGAGGCGCTTTTTGAGGCCATCGCCGATACCGATTTGGACCGCATGTCGGAGATCATCGTGCGCCATACCTCACTGCCCGAAGATATCGTGCAGAACATGCTGCAGACCTTCGTCAAGCGCAAGGACTAGCGCAAAAACCCGATCCAACTGCTGGATCCAATATCGGCGCTCTGATCATCACGATCGGGGTGCCGTTTTTTGTTGGCTATTGCCCAAGGCCCGTGCCGGTAACGCCCGCGAAATCAATCTGCAAGCTATTCACGCGCGTTGCGGGAACTGGCTGTTCCGGTGCGGGCCGTGTTGCCGCAGGATAAAGAAAAACCCCTACCTGAGTAGGGGTTTTATGGCGGACACGGGGGGATTTGAACCCCCGGTCGAGTTTTAGCCCGACCCTTCATTAGCAGTGAAGTCCATTCGGCCGCTCTGGCACGTGTCCATCCGCTGTTTCCAGCAGAATCTAGCCTACCTGAAGATGGGCGCGTGTTCCAAAACGAGTCGACTACTGCACCTGTCGCCAGAGGAATTCGTAACTTGTAGCCAGCATTTTCGCGGTTGACTCGTTGTCCGTCGAGCCGGCATGTCCGCCGCCTTCGGGCTCGTGATACCGCACGTTTTCGATGCCCAGGTCCATCATCTTGGCCGCCATGATTCGGGCTTGAGATGGGCCGACTCGGTCATCGGAAGTCGTAGTCCAAATCAAAGACGCAGGATAGTCATCCACCGGGTGGGGCTGGTCGCTGAGGCGATGGACCGGAGAGAAGGTTCGAAGGAATTTCCAATCCTCAGGGTTCTCGGGATCCCCGTACTCGGCAATCCACGAATGGCCCGCGGCAAGCTGCGTATACCGCTGCATATCGAGCAGGGGGACACCGCAGGAGATGGCCCCGAACAGCTGGGGGTATCCGGCAATCATATTGCCCATCAGCAAACCGCCATTGGATCGGCCGGTGGCTGCCAGGTGCTCGCGCGAAGTCACACCTCGCTGCACCAGGTCTTCGGCGATCGCGGCAAAATCCTCATAGGCGCGATGGCGATTCTCGCGCAAGGCCGCCCGATGCCATGCCGGACCGTATTCTCCGCCGCCGCGAATATTGGCCATCACATAGATCGCTCTGCGGCCCCGCTCATTGTGCCGGGTAAGCCACCCGGTCCCCATTGCGGCTGCGTAGCCGGGAGTCATGCTGTGCTGGAATCCGCCATACCCATCCATGAGCACGGGATTCTGGCCATCCAGAAGCAGGTCTTTTGCCGCGACCTGGAAGTAGGGGACACGGGTCCCGTCAGCGGAAGTCGCGAAATGCTGGGTGACGCTCAATCCTTCGGCATTGAATCGTTCGGGCGATTTCTTCACCGCGGTGGCTGTGGATCCGACAGGTCCACGCAACAACGTGGTGGGCGTCGTGAATCCGGTAACGGTCATCCAATAGTCATCGCCGGCAGCCGGGTCTTCATCATCGACAGCTCCCACCGAAACGCTCAGCATCGGATCCTCAAGCGGCATCTGGGATTCACTGAAATCCTCACGCAGGCTGATGACGCGGACCTGGGCGGCTACGTGGTGCAGTACGGTGAGCAGCAGGTAGTTCGCGGTGAAGCTCAAGGATTCCAAGGCAGTACTGTCGTCGGGGACGAAGAGCACCCGCTGGATGGTGCCGTCCTCTAGGAATTCATCCAGTTCGGCAATGGCCAGTGAGCCGGCAGTGATGATCTGGCCCTGGTGCTTCCAGTCGGTCTGCGGCGCGAAAAGCACCCACTGGCGGTGCAGGCTCACCTGGACGTCCGTAGGCACTTCAATGACATGATGCTCGCCGTCGAGGAAGACTCCGGTGGCCGAATGATAAAAATCGATGGCGTCGGTGGTCACGATGCGTTCAAACCCGGGGGTTGAATCGAAGTAGCCGAACGCCGCCACATGCTCCTTGTCCACTTCAAAGAGCATCGGCGCTGCTTCGATGTCAACGCCTCGCCCTACGCGTCGCAGCGTGTTGGCATAAGTGGAGCGTGTGGTGAATTGTTCACTGCTGGCAGAGCCGACCAGCAGGGTATCACGGTCGATCCACGAGGCTTGGGTCTTGGCCACGGGCAAGTCGAACCCGCCGTCAACAAAGCCCTTGCCGATCAAATCAAACTCCCGGATGCGCACCTGATCGCCTCCGTCGGGGCTCAACCGGATCAATGCGCGTTCATAGGGTTCGGATTCTTTCGGGCGAAGCAGCGTGGAACCAGCAAAATGCCATTCCTGTCCTTCCGACTTCGCCAAGGCGTCCAGATCGAGCAATATCTCCCACTGCGGGTCATCGGTGAGATAGGACTGCCACGTCGTTCGTCGCCACAGCCCGAGGCGGTGCTCCGCGTCGCGCCAGAAGTTGTAATAGCACTCGCCTCGCTTGGTGACCATCGGAATGCGGTCTTGCGCGTCGAGCACCGTTTTGATGCGCTGGACCTGTTCGTGGAACGAATCGTCGTAGAGTTCGTCTTCGGTTCGCGCGGACTGTTGCTGCACCCATTCAAGGGCCGACTTGTCGCGGGTACCTTCTAGCCAAGAATATGGATCAGCGTTCGTCGCCATGGAAACATGCTCAGTCATGGGCATAGTCTATGCGGTAGGGCTCATGGCCTGCGTTAGAGGTAATAACCTAGAGGGGTGAGCACCGTGATGGAGAACCCCAAGATTGAGTACAGCCTGGCTATTGTCGGGGCTGGCCCGCGTGGCACCAGCGTTGTCGAACGATTTGCTGACTTGTCGCTCAGGCTGGCGCCCAAGGGAAGCAAGTTGAACATCGTGGTTCTCGATCCGTGCCGTCCTGGATCAGGGCACGTCTGGAATCCGCAGCAGTCGGAGAATTTCTGGATGAACACCCCCGCCTCGTTCCCCACGGTTGCGCCCGAACGAGTAACCGATGAGCCGGGTTTGAGCTTCAGGCAATTTGTCGCGCTGGGGGGAGATGGGCGACAGCTCACCGAGGAGCATGCCAAAGCCATCAAACATATCGACGCGGGAACCTATCCATCACGCGCTTTGTACGGCGAGTACCTGGAGCATGTTTTTGACCGTAGCTGTGCCGTGCTCACGGAGCATGAGTCATTCACGATCCAGCATGTTCCGGCCGAAGTCCTCGCTGTGCGTCCGCAGGGCAACGGATATCAGCTGGAGTACAAAGCGTGTACTCCCGGCTCCGAAGCGCAGCACCTGTCAGCAGATGCGGTGGTCCTGGCCTTGGGGCACCAGAGTGCGGAACTGAATCCCTGGCAGAAGCAACTGCAGGAAGCCGCGATTAACTCGGGTGCCACCTATCTGCCGCCGAATATTCCCGCTGATCTTGACTTCAGCAAATTCGCGGACGGACAGCCAGCGCTCATTCGAGGGCTGGGCCTGAACTTCTTTGACTGCATGGCTGAACTCACCCTGGGCCGGGGAGGAATCTTCCGGGAGGTAAGCAATGAACCGGGACATCAGTTCGAGTACGTAGCCTCTGGCAGGGAACCTGAGCTGATTGTGGCATCGCGACGCGGAACCCCCTACTGGGGCAAGCCGGTCGTTGAGCAGTTCATCCCAGATGAGATCGAATTGCGCTTCTTCGATGTCCAGGATCTGATTGGCCATCTTGCCGAGCTCCGAGCAACGAACTCGAATGCCACGCTCGAGTTCTCGCGGCATATCTGGCCCAAGCTCCACCGTGATGTGCTCTTCGCCTACTTCCGGCAGTGCGCACGGAGCACCCGTGCGCCCGAGGGCTTATCAGCGGAAGAGTTCATCGAGCGGCTCGAATCGATCCTTATGGCCGAACACCGCGAAGGCAGCCAGGTGTGGCTGGGCGAGCTGCGCAAATTCATCTCGCAATTCCCGGAAATCCAGTGGCTTGATGTTCCCAAGCTTGCCCGGCCTTTCGAAGAATTGGGATTTGCATCTACTGGGGACTACCAGCAGGCAGTCCAGGATTATTTGATCAGCAATGTCCGGCACAGCACCGGGGGTCTGGACGACCCGTTGTCCTGCGCCATCATGACGATGAATGCCGGGCGGATGCTGGTCAAGGAATTGATTGTCGCCGGTGTTATCGACGAACAGTCCCGGATTGAAGAGATCCAAGCGCACTTCGAACCACTGGTTGAAGGGCTGGCCTCCGGGCCTCCCTTGGAAAGAATCGAACAATTGCTGGCGCTATCCCGCGCCGGGATCGTGACCTTTATCGGCCCGGAACCGGAATTCGCCTTTGATGAAGTCTCGGGGCAGTTCACTGCTTCTTCGCCATGGGTGGACGCCGAAGTGCACACCGCGAAAACCATGTGCGAAGCGATGATGCCGGGCAACCGCGTACTGCAGAACGACACAACGCTCATCAAGCAATTGCTGATGGAGCACGTGGGCCGAGCCCACACTTGGCGCAATTCCGAAGGGGAGAGCCTTCCCGGTTCAGGTTTTGATGTTGTGGGCGAGCCATACCGTCTGGTCAACAGCGAGGGACTGGCCCATCGCGGGATTTTTGTGATGGGCCTGCAGCTATCTTCAGCGCAATGGGGAACGGCGATTGCAGCCCAGGCTGGCGACGTGAATAATCCTGCGGCGCGAACGCTCAAGGACGCCACGCATGTAGCCAACGAAGTGGCACGCCTGGCTGGTTTCCTGGTCGGCGAAGGGCTGCCGACAGAACGGCAATAAACAGTTTGGCGGGCTGATCAAAAGATCAGCCCGCCAAACTCAAAACGCGGATGGTATGGGATTTGAACCCATGAGACGGGGTTGCCGCCTACTGGTTTTCAAGACCAGCTCCTTCGGCCGCTCGGACAACCATCCAACCCGAAAAAGTATACGGCATGAACCCTGATTGGAAGGAATTGAGATCCATGAGCGAAACAATGAACGCCTACATCTACAACGCCGGTGGAGGGCCAGAGGTCATCGAGCTGACCGAACGGCCCATCCCTGGTGTTGGAGCCGGGGAAGTACTGGTCAAGATCGAAGCCTTTGGATTGAACCGTGCCGATGTGCAGCAGCGCAAGGGGGTTTATCCACCGCCTGAGGGAGCTAGCGATATTCCCGGACTGGAGATTGCCGGAAGCATCGTGGCGGTCGGTGACGGGGCCAGCGATTGGAGCGTTGGCACGCGCGTGGCGGCACTGCTGGCCGGAGGTGGATACGCACAGTATGTGAACGTGCCGACCGAGCTGCTGATTCGAATCCCTGACGAGCTGTCGATCGAGGAGGCAGCGGCCCTGCCGGAAGTCTCGGCCACGGTGGTATCGAATCTCTTCATTGAAGGTGAACTGGAGCAGGGACAAACGGTCCTGATTCACGGTGGGGCCGGTGGCATCGGGTCCATGGCTATTCAACTGGCCAAGGCTGCCGGCGCTCGTGTATTCGTCACTGCGTCGTCGGACGAAAAGCTGGCCTACTGCCAGGAGCTGGGAGCTGATCAGGGCATCAACTACCGCGAAGAGGACTTCGAGCAGCGAGTTGGCGAACTGACCCAGGGGCAGGGCGTTGATTTGATCCTCGACGTCATCGGCGCGAAGTACCTACAGCCGAATATCAATGCGCTCGCCGTGAACGGGCGGTTGGTCATCATCGGTCTGCAGGGCGGAACCAAAGGAGAAGTGAACTTGGGCGTGATGCTTGGGAAGCGTGCCAGAGTCATCGCTACGACGCTCCGTTCCCGACCGCTGGAGCAGAAGAGCGAGATCATCAAGCAGACCATCGCACGAGTGATGCCGTTGGTCGATGAAGGAAAACTAGCCTTCAATGTCTCCAAGATCTTCGAATTCACCGATCTGACTAGTGCACATGAGTATTTTGATTCGGGTGAGCACACAGGAAAAATCGTTGTGAAGGCTTAGCGGGAAATGTTTCAGGCGCGTAAAGTGACACAGTAGTCTTAACAGCGTGATCGAGCTTATATAGTGCGATCGCGCACATCACTTGCCACGCCCCTGAGGAGGATGCTCACCTTGAGTGCCCAGAATACGCTGCCCCCGGCAGGCGTTGATCCTGAGGTCGCCCAACGCGAAGAAACGCGTTGGACGCCTCTGCGCATCGCCGTCTGGATCGCCATTGCCCTGGTTGGTGGCATTGCTTGGTCCTTCCTTGCGTTTTCGCGAGGAGAAACCATCAATGCGATTTGGTTCGTCTTCGCAGCCGTCGCCACCTACCTGATTGCCTACCGTTTCTACGCGAAGTTCATCGAACGCAAGATCGTCCGGCCGGACGACTTCCGTGCGACCCCTGCCGAAACGGTGAACAACGGACGCGACTTCGTTCCGACCGATCGCCGCGTGCTCTTCGGGCACCACTTCGCCGCGATCGCCGGCGCGGGTCCTCTGGTCGGCCCGATCCTGGCCGCCCAGATGGGCTACCTGCCGGGAACCATCTGGATTATCGTCGGCGTTGTCCTGGCCGGAGCGGTCCAGGACTACCTGGTGATGTTCTTCTCCATGCGCCGCGGCGGCCGTTCCCTGGGCCAGATGGCCCGCGAAGAACTCGGGCTGATCGGTGGCACCGCCGCCCTGATCGCCACGCTGACCATCATGATCATCATTACCGCCATCCTGGCGCTGGTCGTGGTCAACGCCCTGGGCGAATCAGCATGGGGCGTGTATTCGGTGGGCTTGACCATCCCGATCGCGCTCTTCATGGGCATCTACCTGCGCTTCATCCGCCCGGGCAAGGTCCTGGAGATCTCCATCATCGGCTTCATCCTGCTGATGTTCGCGATCATTTCCGGCCGCTGGATCGCCGAATCGCCATGGGGCGCCGAATTCTTCCACCTGGATCGCACCACCATCGCGTGGGCCATCATCATCTACGGCATCATCGCCGCAGTGCTTCCGGTCTGGCTGCTGCTGGCCCCTCGTGACTACCTGTCCACGTTCATGAAGATCGGCGTCATCGCCCTTCTGGCCGTGGCCATCATCATCGTGCGCCCGGAAATCACCGTTCCGGCCTTCTCCGAGTTCGCCTCGCGGTCCGATGGCCCGGTGGTCTCCGGGCATATCTTCCCGTTCCTCTTTGTGACCATTGCCTGTGGCGCGCTGTCGGGCTTCCACGCACTGATCTCCTCGGGCACCACCCCGAAGCTGGTTGAGAAGGAAAAGCAGACCCGCTTCCTGGGCTACGGCGGCATGCTCATGGAATCCATGGTGGCCATCATGGCGCTGGTGGCTGCGATCTCCATCGACCGCGGCGTGTACTTCGCGATGAACTCCTCGGCGGCCGCCACCGGCGGCACCGTGGAAACCGCGGTAGCCTTCGTGAACTCGCTGGGCCTTGCCGGCGTGAACCTGGAACCGAATACGCTCACCGAACTGGCCGCCAATGTGGGTGAGACCAGCGTGGTCTCGCGTACCGGTGGAGCTCCGACCCTGGCCGTGGGCATCGCCCACATCATGCACCAGTGGTTCGGAGGCACCGCGATGATGGGCTTCTGGTACCACTTCGCCATCATGTTCGAGGCGCTGTTCATCCTCACCGCCGTCGATGCCGGCACCCGCGTGGCCCGCTTCATGCTGCAGGACACCATTGGCAACTTCTTCCCGAAGTTCAAGGACACCTCATGGCGTCCCGGGGTGTGGATCTGCACCCTGGTCATGGTGGCCGGATGGGGTTACATCCTCATCCTGGGCGTGACCGATCCACTGGGCGGAATCAACACCTTCTTCCCGCTGTTCGGCATCGCGAACCAGCTGCTGGCGGCAATCGCCTTGGCAGTGGTCATGGCCATCATCGCCAAACGCAACAACTTCAGGTACTTGTGGGTTGTCGCCCTGCCTCTGGCCTTCACCGTGGTGGTCACCTTCGTGGCCAGCTGGCAGAAGATCTTCTCGCCGGATACCAAGGTCGGATACTTCGCCAACCACAATGCCTACAAGGAAGCGCTGGCCAACGGCGAAACCTCGCTGGGTTCGGCCAAAACCGTCGAAGCCATGGAAGCTGTGGTGCGCAATACCGGCGTCCAGGGCTGGCTCTCGGTGCTCTTCTTGCTGCTGACCGCGGTGGTGATCGTTACCGCGATCATGGCAACGCTCAAGGCCAAGAAGAACGGCGGCGGCAACAACACCGAAGATCCTGCAGTCCCTTCGAAGATGTACGCGCCGGCCGGCCTGATTTCCACTCCTGCTGAAAAGCAGCTGGCGAAGGAGTGGAAGCAGGTTCCTGCTTCATCGCAAGTCCAGCGGGGCGGCCACTAGCCATGGCAACGCTGATGGAACGCCTCTCGCAGGCCAAGCGGTTTGTCGACGGGGTGCTGGGTGCCGATAAGTACCAGCACTATCTGGAGCACCATCATCGCAATCATCCGGACCAACCTCCGATGAGCGAACGGGAGTTCTGGAAAGACTACACCGACTGGCAGGAAAAGAACCCCGAGGGGCGCTGCTGCTGAAAGCACCGATCACCGGTCCCGAAACCACCCGCACCTGCGGGAGGTTTCGGGACCGGTGTCGTTTTATGTCGCATCCATGCTCTTACCGGTGCCGTGGCACCGGTAGGCTAGAGCTAACGTTTCTTATAGATCACCGGTAGAGAAGAGTCATGGCGTTCTTTTCACGACTTCGCGCTGAGCGCGCAGCCACTCGCGAACTTGGCGAGGGGGTCTGGCGCCGCGCCCACGATCGCTTCCAGCGTTCCCTGGATCGCGTGTTCCAGGTGATCGAGGGCGTTGCCGATGACCAGGTCTATAACCAGCTGGTCAAGGAAGCCAATGACATGGCAGACCTGCTGGCCACCGTGCGGCAGCTGTGCACCATGGCCCAGCGGATCACGCCGAGCAACGACGAGCATATTCCGCAGTCCACGGCCGGGGTGCACCGCAGCCTCACCAAGTCGGCCAATGACCTCGCGACCACCGCGCAGGTCATTGCGATGATGCGGATGCAGGCCGAAGCGGGGGAGCCGATCGATATCGAATCGGTGCGCCATCGTGCTCAACTGGTCAAGGAAGATGTGGGCCGAGCCGCCCAGCTGCTCACCGGCAGCGAATAATTGACAATTCCCGATCAGTTGCGTGGTGGTCCTAGAAATCGGGTCGGGCGGTGCACTAAATTGGTTGCATGACCCAAACAATACCCACAAGCAAGTTCCTCGACGGAAACACCATTGACCAGCTGGGCTACGGCGTGTGGCAGGTCAAGGACGATGAAGCGGAAATCGCGGTTGGCAAGGCCCTGAAAGCTGGATACCGCCACATCGACACCGCGAAGATCTACGGCAATGAAGCAGGCGTCGGCCGCGCTGTTGCTGCCAGCGGCATTGCCCGCGAAGACCTGTTCATCACCACCAAGGTCTGGAACGCGGACCAGGGTTACGACAAGACCATCGCAGCAGCCGACGCATCGCTGGAGCGTCTGGGCCTGGAATACGTTGACCTGTACCTCATCCACTGGCTGCAGCCCAAGCGCGGCACCTACGTGGATACCTGGAAGGCGCTGATCCAGTTGCAGAAGGACGGCAAGGCCAAATCCATCGGCGTCTGCAACTTCACCGTAGATGCCCTCGAAGAGCTCTACACCGAAACCGGTGTCCGCCCGGTGATCAACCAGGTTGAAACCCACCCGTACTTCCCGCAGGCCGAACTGCGTGCCTACGAGGCCGAACACGGCATCCTGCACGAGTCGTGGTCACCACTGGGGCAGGGTGGAGACCTGCTCAAGGATCCAGTGCTTGAAGGCATCGCCAACAAGCATGATGCCTCCGTGGCGCAGGTTGTCATCGCGTGGCATCTGGCACTGGGCAACATCGTTATTCCGAAGTCCGTGACCGATGCGCGCATCGTGGAGAACTTCGAATCGTTGAACGTGACCCTGGATGCTGAAGACATTGACGCGATCGCCTCCTTGGATCGCGGAGCAGAAGGACGCATTGCTGCCGACCCAGCCACTGCCGACTTCGAGTAAGTCATAAGATCGGCGTCGGCCCCTCGGATTCCCGGAATTCGAGGGGCCGACGCGTACCTAGTCAATGGCAACCCTCGAGGAGAACCCGACATGCACAAGCTCACCGTTCTATATCCAGAACCCGCTGATCGTGATGCCTTCGTCAAGTACTACGAACAGACCCACTTGCCGCTCGCAGCCCAACTTCCTGGGCTTCGTTCGTGGCGCTACTCGACAGATATTTCCCCGGACGCGCAAGGCAACCCGGCGAAGTACTTCGCGGTTTTCGAGGCCGAGTTCAGCGATGTTGATGCATTTCGCGCTGCCATGAGCTCGCCTGAGGGGCAGGCGGTTGCCGCGGATGTCCCCAACTACGCCACCGGTGGAGCGATAACGCTCGACTTCGAAATCACCGGCGGCAACGACGCTTGAGAAATGCGAAAATCCCCGGAATCACGCAAGCGTGATTCCGGGGATGTTCTTCACATGAGCCCCCTGCCGGATTTGAACCGGCGACCTGCTCTTTACGAGACAGACGAAAGCGATATTTGAGTGTTTTTGACTGTCCTGTTAGGCCTAGAAATAAGGCTATTTGTTCCGCTGGTGCAGGGGATTTCAGTTTTTACCCGACAGTGTGTGCACACAATTGCACACACGTGCGCGGACTAGCTGTGGACTGAAATCTATTTGCCGCCGACTGGCTTCGTGGTCATTGCCGCACCGCCTTTTAATAGGCGAGGCATGCGTGCAACATCGCGAAGGTTAGGGCGCTGCAGCTCGCTATGGCTATCCGATGCGCTCCGCGCACGCCTAACCACTTCTTACCGAGACGAAAAAACCGCCCGAAGGCGGCCTAATCTGAGTTGGCTATTTACCAGTAGAAGCGTTCGCTGAAACAGTAGCAGAATCACCGATAATTGATGTTCGTGCTAGGTCGTGATTAGCCCCTTCGTAAGCAATTTGTTGCAAAGTAGCCACGTATCTACCTACAGCTTCAAAAAGTTTTCTCTGAAACTCGTAGGTTTCGTTGAGGGTTTCAGTTAGCTGTTGCTGCGTAAAACCTTCCCAATCATTCTTCGCAATTTTCTTTGCGATGGCTTGGATTTCAGAAGACTTTTCAACGTAATGTTCGTGCATGACGCTGGTTGCCTTCCGAAGTTCAGGGTCTCCGGCTATGAGATGTGCCGACCACGCGCCCCAAAGGATTGTGACTTCTCCCGTGTCATGCTCGAATTCTGTTTGCCCGCCTAAACGCTCGGCATAGTTTGACGAGGAATTGACTAGCCGCATCAGCCCCTCAACATAAACTTGCAACCGGTCTAATTCTCGTTCACGAAAGCTAAGATGTTGGGCCGCGTAGATTTGTTTTTCCAGTCCTATACGAGTCTCTTCGAGTTGTTTGATAAGCCCTTCGTCGGCTTGCTTCAAGTTTCTCTCGGCAATTCCATTCGAGTCTCGGGCTGCCGTCCAAGCTTTACGGGCAAATATCACGGCAAGAAACGCGACTGCCACGCCTATCCAGGCGGCCCATGTCTGCGAATCTGCAGAATCTACAGGATAGTTGACAGTGCAGAAGAATCGTTCTATTTTGACGGCATTCTCACTAGGTATGCGACAAACAAGGTCGCCTGCGATGATCATGACCTGATTCTATGGCGTTTCTCCTATAGCTTCGACTTTGACTAACGCCCCGGGCCCTGCTCGACGGCCCATCGCTGGTGGCGTGCACGGTGATGAATTCCGCGTCATCGCGAATGAGTTTGGATTGAGTGAGCGCGGCGCCATAATGTCCGGCGCGTCGGCTAAAGTCTGAATCGTTGCCCCGGCTTGCTAGGCCCCTGCCGGGGCTACCTGAATCGTTGAGAGGTCACCTTGAAGCTAAACAAAGATATTTGCCTAACTTTTGCGCTAGTCGCCGTGGTGTTTTTCGTGCCCATGCCGCCACTAGCGCGATTGGCTGTTTCGGTCGCGGCCTTAGGCTTGGCAATCAAATCAATTTGGGCAACGAGAGCGAAAAAGTAGCCGCGTAGACATGCCCGTTAAACAGAAATTCCCCTAGCCGTCGAAGGCTAAGGGAATCTCAGGGAGAAGCGCGGGCAATTGCCTAGGAGGTATCCTTCTCTCTGCATCTAGAAAGCCGCTATTTCGCTTCGCCTGGTGCTGGAAGGTCATCGCGTTCGCATCCGCTCTCTTCCATCGCTCGGCACTTACCTTGTTGCAGCCCGCCGTGACGTTCACACCAAACGGGGTTATTAGCCCCCTGGATTTAACAGCACGAGCTTAACACAGCGCCAGCCGAGCAACGCCACACCGAGACGAAACTAAGCCCTCAAATCGACTTACAGCGCCGCCCGCCTGAAGCGTTCGAAATGCCCCACAAATAGCCCAAACGCCTAAAATAGGGCAATTTCCTAAAGGCAATCCGACTTGGCGAAATGCTCGGGGGGATATTTTTAGCTATGCCGGAGGGGCTGACCTCGGCCCCTGCCGAACCCCTACCCCGCACCTCGCGCTACCGCCAGGCGACAAACGTCGGCCTAATGGAGCATACTTATAACATGATTAGTCAGGTGCTCGTCCGTCAGCCTAACGGCGACAGCCCTGCCCTGCGTATCTATCCCGTCGATAGCACAGCGTCGGAGCTAATGAAGGAAGGCAGGCGCCTCGGGCTCGGCAGCCAGGATCTAATCCGCTTCGCCGGATATGCCAAGAAGCACGGATTTCGAATCACGAGCTTTTCCGTTTCGGACGCTCGGCTTAACCCGCTTCCTCAAGATGACGCTGAATCAACGTCGGACTCTATGTTGCAGGTCTTCAATGAGCTAGGTGTCAGAGGATTGAACGCCGCGATGGAATTTGAATTCGACGGCCTCTACATTGTGGGAGTTGAACTGAGATCACCAAAGAACGGATTGACCATCGATTTGCGACGCCATGGCTACATCGATACGTCAATACCCAAAGACGCTGAAAATCTCATAGGGTCGGCTTGGCGAGAGCTTCGCTTGGCATGAGCGGTAGAGTCAGCACTGCATTTTACGATGCTACTAAATTAGCGTGTGGAATATGGGCGGTAACCTCCCTCGACCCATGGATTGCCAGCACAGCTCCTGCGATACCTTTAGTCGCTAAGTATCTATTTTCTGCGATTATTCTAGCAATTTTAATTGAAATATTTTTTCAGTTAATATTTGGGCGCCCTAAGATAGTCATCAACTGGGAGCAAAAGGGTGCGTCTACGCAAATCTACTCACTCGTTGCCCGAGTTTCCCAAACACAAAATGAATGCAAGCCGTTCAGTTTGAACATTTCAACTACGCCGGGCGGGTGGCTAAGCAACAAAGCACTTTTTCTGCTAATGAAAAACTCACCAACCCTTAGAATTCAGATTAAGGGTGCTGCCATTCAACCAATAGTCGATAATAGCTCTCTCGAAGGAGAAGAGCCCACTGTCAGAGCTGACTTTGACTCCAAAGGTGTAATAGTAAGTTTAGGCAAACCACCGCACAGCCCCGGAAAATGGCATTGGGCCGACGTCCGTTGGACAGTCGACGAGAAATTTGAGGGCACAGATCTTAACGTCGATTGTTTTTTCCAGCACGAAAAGCCTATGGTGAAAAGAGTACTTAATTTGGTAATCGGCAAATCTACGAACGTCAATTTGTTTTCAGTGGAAAGGGCATGAATTGCCAACTCTTAGCCAGGAAGCAGTTCATGTACTGCCCATGCGATCCAGAACCAGTTCCACTCTCGAAGAAATCCGAGACGCTATGGCTAAGAAGCCACCAAACTCGACCGACCGTGTCGGCGGCTGGGCGAGCATGGAAAACGAGGGATCAAGCATTGGTCTTCCCGGTGGTTGCCCACTCCCGTCAACTCCAATTATTGAACAAGCAGCCGGTGGGCTTCCAAAGGTTTTAAAAGCGCGGTATTACTTCTGGATGACCCCTCCCACTGGGACTTCAAATGTGCCGAATCTCGATGTAAATTCCGTTCGCCGTTTGGCTGCGATTGACGTCATTATCTCCATGGATGATTCCAATCACCTCGGCATTCTTTTATCCACTAGAAATCGGCAGCAGTTAAACCGACGCGACGGCGTATTGAAATCACTTGAAGATATTCTCAAAGCAAACGATAACACCATCAAGATTGACCGCTCGGATTCCCATTTAGAGCTATGTGATACAGATATCTTCCTATGGCTAACGGTTCAGCGGCGTGACAAACCCCAGATCGCTCCCGATCTGCGCCTGGACAAGGTGTCTGGCATCAGCGGCAAGGATGCATCAGCGAGAACTGCTGACCTCCGAGCGGGAGTTGATTTCGATCGCCCGAACTTTTTAACTGCGGTCGCCGAAGCAGACACTCTAGGCCCGATAGATATCTCTTTCGTCCAAGATGAGAATGGCTCACTATGCACCTTTAGAGTGCAAGTGCACCTAGATGGAGGCTTCGCTATCCGTAAAAGCGACGTCCACATTCCTGGCATAACCGATGACCGGCAGTTGATGGAGACGGCGTCGCTTAGGCTGGCTTTCGAGCTGATTCCTCGGCTGAATGGACTCTACGTAAGCGATGCCGCCGATTGGGAAACACGGCGGCTCGAAGTCATACAAAGCGCGATGACTGAACTTGAATCACGATATAGAGCAGCGCGTGAAGCTCTGCTGGAACGCATAGTGAATTCCCCTGAAGCCATAGATGACGGTGAAAACGCTGACTAACAAGGGCGAACGTTCGCGCATTACCATCGACGGCTAGTCCGAAGTGGAGTGCTTGCCATTATTGTTTTGCTCTTCGGCTTTGCTCGGTTGCCTTTGCTTATGTTGCATGTTCGGCAACAGACTATGAGGTTTGATTGCTCATGTGTGCCGCCCTTTGAGTATGGGATTACGTGGTCAACCCATGCGCCGTTTGGCGTGAGCTTGTTCTCGTAGTCCAGGGGGCGTGAGCAATAGGGGGCATTGTGTTTGCCCTCGTTCTTGCGCGAGGTGTAGGGCCATGCGTGCGGCTGGTTGCTATGCGCTTGTGTCTGTGCGTGATGACGCCATTGGTTGTTCTTTGGTTGTGCGAACGGCCAGCCTCCGTGTGTGAAGGCTGGCCGTTGCGGGGCGGGCTGTTGGTTAGTATGCGCTCCTGCTGTCATAGCGCGCTGGTTCGAATGGCGCGGGCTTGTCGGCTCCAAGTTCGGCTTCGGCTTCTGCGTTGAGTTCGGCTAGGGCTTCGGCTTCGGCCTTGCGGTGTTCGGTGAACTCTTCGCTGTGGGTTGCCTTATGCCAGCTGTTGGCCGTGGGGAACCAAATAATGAGGCCCTGGTCTAGGACTGTTGCCCACCATTGCAGCGAATCGGTTGCGATTGCTCCCTTGAAGCCGGGTTCAGCCATGTAGGCGGCTTCATCGGTGAAAGCGTCGGGGGTGTAGAGCAGTGCGCGGAGCTGGCAAGCGTCATGCAGTTTTTTGGCAATGTGCGCGTTGCTTTCGATTAGGGCGGCGTGAGCAAAGTCCTTCGAACTCACAGCGGCATCTAGGTTCCATTGCTTGCCGGGGTGCTCTTCGATTAGCGCAGTAAGTTCAGCCAGGGCGGGGAAGAACAGCTTTTCGCCGATTTGGTGCGTAATGTTGTCGGCGTTGTCATTGACGAGCTGCAGGAAGTTTTCGCGGGCTAGCGCTTCGACGCGTTGTTGCAGGCCTCCGATGGTCTGATTCCATGCCACGAATCGCATTAGGTGATCTTCGGGATTTTCGCCATTGAGTACCGCGTGAGCGGCAGCGTCGAGCCCTTGCCCGTGAATTTCGGCAACTAGCGAATCAACATGCTTTTTCGCTTCGGTGAGTGTTGCAATGAGCCCTACGCGCAATTCTTTCGGCGTGTCCAAGTTGTATGTATTGAGCAGTCGCCCGATGTTTCGAAGGCGCTTCGGAAGTCCTCGATTGATGCTCGGGATGCTTTTGCTTGCGTCGGTTTTTTCGGTGAGTCGGAAGTTTCCGGGGCGGTATGGCTTCGGCTTTTCGGCTGGTGCTGGGGTGTCGGTCATGGTGTCCTCGGTGTTTTCGGTGGCGGCGGGGCGGGTGAAGTCTGGGTTAGTCATTGGTTGTCTTTCAGATAGTGTGGAGGCTGGTTTCAGCACGGGCGCTGAAGTAGGGGTTGGACGTGCGCGAGAGACGCTGAGCAACTGACACCATTAGGTCAGGCGCTAGGCCGTCGAGTAGTTCGGTGTCTTCATCGCTGAGGCGGTAGCTTTCGGCAATTCGGTACTTGGTGCTTTCAAGAGTTTCTTCATCCATTGAGCTATTCGCTTTCTGCTGGGCTGGTGGGCAGTGGTTGCTCTTCGGTTCCGTCGGCGGCGGTCAGTCGCGGGCGGGTGGCTAAGGCGCTGCGTTGAGCTTGGCGCACTTTTGCCGGGTCTGGAAGATGCTCGGCGGCGTCAACAATCCGGTCTGCCAGGGCGAACGCTTCGGGCTTAGTCAGGTGCGCCGCGATGCCTCGCCCGCCGATAAGTGCAATGCCGTCAACTTTCTGTCCTGAGTCCTCAGTCCAGGCACGCTTGAAGATATGGCCGATGTAAGGGCGGTGGTTTTCCTGCATCTAGTTGCCTCCTTCGCAATGGTGTTCGAGCATCCGGCGCTCTGCGGATTCAGCGCGTGCCTTCCAATAGTTCGCGTTTTGTTCCCAGTGCTTGGCGCGTTCCCACAAGACGGCTGCCTGGGTAGGTTCCGGCCAGTGCTCGGATTGCAAAGTTTTATCGGTGTAGACGTAGGCCATGACGCTAACTTTCTTGTTCGAGGTGGTCGGCGAGTTGCTGGAGGTCGGTGTGAAGCGCTTCGGAGGTTTGCCCTCCCGCGATATGGTCGGCGCTTGTGCGCAGTAGCTTCACAACCTGCTCCCGGTCGTATGGGTCAATGGTCAAGCTGCATTCCCCTTGCGCTGTCGTGCGAGGTTCGCGGCTTCGATGACTCGCTGGGTCAGTGAGAGGTCAGGATTCGATTCTTCGACGGCGGCGAGCAACTTAGTGCCGTGGTCTTCGAGGGTTTGCAGGTGGTCGCGTGCGGCGTCGTATTCGTCTTCGGTGGAGTTTTGAGAATCATCATCATCTTGGGCGGCGGCGAAAATTTCTTTGCGCCCTTCTAAACTTGCGTCCAAAAGCCGATTGATTGGTTCATCCCTATATTCCTCATATGGTTCATCCTTATTCATCGGCCCCACCTTTTCGGTGGGGCTATCTCCACCTTTTCGGTGGAAGTTGCCCCACTTATTCGGTGGCTCTTGCCCCACCTTTTCGGTGGAAACCTGCCCCACCTTTTTAGTGGGGCTAACTGGGCTATCCACAGGCGCCCAGGACATTCGATAACGCCCCTTCTCGGTACGTATTCGACCTGATGGACGGTATGAAATGCCAGGGTCGAGGCAGAGGGCGTAATCAGCATTCGTAGAGTTACGAGCGTCACCGGCTGAGACGATAGCCCCCGCCTTCACAAGCGATTTCATGACGCGCCGAACCTTTTCTTCTACGGCCTTCGCTTTGCGCAATTGTTCGGCAGTGGCGTAGGGGTCTTTCTTGAAGGCGAGCGCGTCGCCTTCGTCTCCGAGGGCGTCGGCGATGGAATCCCAGCCGCCAAAGTAAACCGGCGGTTCATCTGCGTCTAAGGCAACGTTTGCCATGAAGATAAGGGCCACCAAATCGCGGTGCGTCAATTCGGACTTTGACCAGTTGATAAAGACCTTCGCAACGTTTGAAGCTCCCACGCGCTCACCCCCTCTTTAGTGCGTCGGTAATCTTGTTTCCTTGGTGTTTAGGCGTGCTCTGCTGGCACTAAGCGGTAAAGGGTCAGTGTTGCCCGTAACCCGGCGACGTGGGCACGCTGAACGGCCTTCTCTGCCGGTGCCAGCGAGAGATAGACGCGGCGGCGATGCCGTGGCGGTACGTGGCCGCCCTGAAGCTTGGGCTGGCACTCGACCACGACGGCGTAAACACCATCCATGGTCGGCAACTCGGCGGGTTCAGCGGGATTAGTAGACAATCGGTGCTCCTACGGCCAAAGCGATGAATTGGGGAATACTGACCAGGGCGAGGAAAACGCCCATGTAAAAGACGGTGCGAACTGCGATTTGAATCGTCCTATGCATTGTTTGCCCCGCCGTTCGGGATGAAGCCGAGCGAGGCGTAGGCATTGAACAATGCTTTGGCATCAATGTCAGTTTCGAGAGCGAAGAGCGAAAGCTGGTGAACCGTAGTGCGTTCAGACGCGCCCCACTCAATCAAGCGGGCGTGCAATTCGTCTTCGGAGTATTCGGGTTCTTCCAGCTCTGGAGAATTAGCGCCATAACCGAAGGCGAACATGTGCGCCTGGGCTACTTCGATAGGGTCAGCCGAGTTTTCATCTGCGAACGCTCCGAGGGCTTCAGTTGACATGTTCGCGTTGATGCCGTGGCGGGTGAACTTGTCGCGCAAAGTAGCGGCAATAAACGCGTTGCGCTCATTTTCGGTAGGCTTAGACATGAAATCACGTTCTTTCTGGGTGTTGGTTTCGTTGGCCGTAGCGGATTCTTTGGCGAGAGCGCTACGGTCATTTTTCTTAGGTGCAGGGCAGTAGATAAGCTCTGCCGGGTCAACTGGTGTTTCGATGCCCGTTGCATCCCACAGCACGCGAACAACGGTCTTCCTGGAGCTGGTGACAGTGCCAGCGGTGGACTTGTCGAAAGCGAAAGCTACACGGTTGCCTATACGGAACATTTGTTAGGCCTCTCTTTCATCTTTGATTTGCGCTCAGTCGCTTCAAGGTTCTTTACTGCTTCTCGTGCCGTGGGGTCTGAGATGATGCCGTGGATTCGAACTGCGTCGTAACCAACGTTTTCTTCAAGCCAGATCATCTTTTTTGCAACCGCCTTGGCCTGCCCTGCTGAATAGTGGGGATTCTTGGCCATGAGTTCGCGTTGCAATTCCCGTTGTGTGGGCATAACAAAGTTGCTCCTGTCTTCGTCTCCGGTATAGAGAGCGGTTGCGCTGCTGGTGTTGCCTAAATGCCCTAGCTGGCTTCGTGGTGCTGTTCGCCATTCACGTAGCCATCGAGGACTCGGCGACTAACGAGAAAGCGCGAATCGATCTTCAGTACGCCGGGCAGTTCTCCGCTGCGTGCCCATTCGTAGGCTTTAGCCTTGCCGATGCCGAGAATGGTCGCGGCCTGGGGCACTGAGTAAGTCTTGCGTTCGGTGATCATGATTTCCCCCTGCTGTTCTAAAAAAGATTAGCTGTTCCAAAACAGAACACCTTCAGCGTACCGCACAGATATCAAATGTGGCAAGATAGGACACGAGAGAGCTTTTGGAACGACTGACCGATGGATGGAACGCATGGCGAAGACCCCGAGAAATCACGAGAACGCGGAGGCTCAAGCCTCCCGTGTGGTCGCTGAGATGCGACAGGCTAGGAGTTGGTCATATGGTGATCTATCCAAACGAATGCTTGAAGTCGCCGGTTGCAATATTGACCGCAGTTCACTGCAAAAAATTGAGAAGGGCACACCGCCGCGAAAAATTAGCCTGAATGAGTTGGTGGCCTTCTCGAAAGTTTTCGAAGCGCCGTTATCAGCATTCCTAGGTGTTGATTTTGACGCAGAGAACGAACTTACCTGGAGTTCAATCGATCATGCCGAGCGCCTTGCTAGCGTGATGCTGCGCGCCCGTGAAGAATACAAGGCCGTTATTGAACCATTGCAAACTCTTGCCGACAATGACCGAGCGTTTCATGATCGAATAAGTGAGCGATACCGGGAAAACCTGAAAGAAATTCGAGACAGGCAATCACCTGGTGAATACTCGAACGGCACAAAGATGCTGTTGCCGATTGAAACGGTCGTTGCATCAAGCCCACTACTAACGACGGCCCTAGATATCGTTCGCGGCGAACCGATGGGGCCGGAATATTTGCAGCTCGATTTTTCTGGCGACGATTTAAATGAGGGGGATGGAAATAATGGCGAATGATATTTACCGGCGCTGTGGTTGCCGCAAGCCGGACGGCACGCAATACAAGACGCTTCCGGTGCGCCCTACTGCTGATGAACGCGCCGAGTCATGCCCCTGGATGACTGACCCTAAGCATGGTTCCTGGGCGTTCTACATCTCGGCGGGCAAAGACGCCAAGACTGGCAAGCGCAAGCAACATCGAAAGTCGGGTTTTCCTACGGAGAAGGCGGCGCGAGTAGCCCGTAACAAAGTCGCTGCAACTATCGACAACGGCACGTATACAGCGCCTAATAAAATCACTGTTGAGCAGTTCCTGGCCGAGTGGCTACCGCGCCGGGAGCGTACCGGCAAGGGCTTGAAACCGACAACGGTAAGCAACTATCGCCGGTATATCGAAAATGACATTACCGGCTCAATGGTCGGCGTTATGAAATTGAGTGAGCTACGCCGTGACCACGTTCAGCGCTATGTTGACCAGCTCATGAATGACGGCCGAGGCGCGGAAACTATTCATCGAATCGTCGCCGTACTAAAAACCGCGTTCAAGTATGCTGTGCGAGATGGGTACCTGGGCGCGAATGTAGCCCAAGACATTGACCTTCCCACGGTGGAACGCAAAGCAATCACGGTATGGGAAATCAAAGACTTGCAAGCGTTCTTTGCCGAGGCCGCTAAGCATCGACTCGGTGAGGTGTTTCAGCTAATCGCCCGCACCGGGTTACGCAGAGGCGAAGCGTTGGGCTTGCGCTGGGAAGATGTTGATTTCGTAGAAGCAAAGCTGAATATCCGACACTCAAGGGTGGAAGTTCGCGGCGTGGCCGTCGAGCAAGAGAGCGTCAAAACTGATGCCTCTAAAGCCTCGGTTGAACTAGACCCCGCTGCAGTTGACGCGCTGATGCGCTGGAAGATCAGCCAGGACGCCGAACGCGAGATGTACGGCGAACTTTGGGAAGGCGTAGGGCACGTTTTCACTATGCCGGACGGTTCGCCCTTGAATCCCTCCTACGTCACCAAATTGTTTACCAAGCTCCGCAAGGCCGCTGGAGCTCCTGCGCTCACGTTGCACGGGCTACGGCACGAGCACGCGGCACTCATGGCGCAAGCGGGCATTGATGTAATGATCATTTCGAAGCGCCTGCGTCATTCGAATATCGCCGTTACGAGTAACTTCTATGGCCACTTGATGCCGAACGTCTCCCGTAACGCGGCGTCGAAGGTGTCGCAATTGATCGACGCTGAAAAATCGGATGTTCACACATTGCACACACAAAGCGAGTTTTTGGGCACGAAAAACGCCCCTGCCAAAATCAATAATGACTCTGACAAGGGCGTTAGGCCGAGCCCCCTGCCGGATTTGAACCGGCGACCTGCTCTTTACGAGGGAGCTGCTCTACCCCTGAGCTAAGGAGGCCTGTGCCTGCAAACAGGCACCACGTCACTTTATCCGAGGAATTGTCTGATCGTCAAAACGAGGAAGACATCATTGTTCCCTATCAGCACCGCGTGCCAGATGCCGGGGCCTTCCCATCAATCAGGTAGCCATCGACCGCATTGGTGATGCAGTCATTGGAGCGCCCGTAAGCCGTGTGGCCATGGCCCTGGTAGGTCAACAACGTGGCGTTATCCAATTGCTCGGCTAGCGACTGGGACCACTGATACGGGGTGGCAGGATCCGACGTCGTGCCGACGACAAGGATCTCATTGGATTCCTTGGCATCCAGCGCGCCAGCCTTGCCCGTCGGCTTGTGATCCCACACGTCACAGACGATTTCACCGTAGGACAGGTACTTTCCCAACGTCGGAGCCACGCGCATCAACTCGGTGGCTTCCTGGCCCATCTCCTCTTCGCCGGCGTTCATGGGACGGTCCAAGCAATTGATGGCCGTGAACGCGTCACTGGAATTCGAAGCGTAGGTTCCGTCGCTTTGCCGATCGGCGGCCAGATCGGCGAATCCGAGAATGGTATCGACATCGCCGTCGTTGACAGCGGAAGCCATGGCCTGTGTCAGGTAGGGCCAGTTGGTATTGTCGTACAGCGGCAGGATGAAGCCGTTGACAAAATCGATGATCGGCACGGTTCGCCCGTCGCTGGAAACCATTGGCTCGTTTTCGACCTGGGCGAAGAACTGCTGAAGTTGCACCTTTGCTGATTCCACGGTGCCGCTGAAAGGGCAGCCTTCGGATCCGATGCACTGGGCAAGCCACGCTTCAATTTCGTGTTCGAAACCCACCGCCTGCGCCTTGGTCAAATCAGCGGCCTGGCTCTTGGGATCCATGGCTCCATCAAGCACAAACCGCCCCACCTTCTGCGGGAACAAATCCGCATAGGTCGCACCGAGGAACGTGCCGTAGGAGAACCCCAAGTAGTCCAGCTGCTTGTCGCCCAGCACTGCACGGATGACATCCATGTCCTTGGCAGCCGAGACTGTATCAACGTGGCCCAAGAGGTCGCCGGTGTTGGCTGCGCAGTCGGCGGCGTAGTCCTCGGTTTCCTCGATGATCTGTTCTTGATCCTCGGGCAACCAGGCGCGGAGGTTTTCCTGGCGGCCCTCATCGGTTTCGGCATCGCTCTGGCAGGTGACCGGGGAGCTTTCACCCACGCCACGCGGGTCGAAGCCGATAATGTTGTAGGACTGCTGCAGCTGGTCGCTGAACATGGTCTGAACGGAAGACTCGACCATATCCAAGCCTGAGCCGCCGGGGCCGCCGGGATTCACAAGCAGGTTTCGGCTGGCGCTTTCGGCTGTCCGGCGATTGAGCGAAAGCTCGATGCTCTCACCGGTGGGATCGCCATAGTCCAGAGGCACCTTGATGGTGGCGCATTCCAGGGCATCGCCGCAGTTCCCCCAATCGATCTGCTGGGCGTAGTAGCTTTCCAGCCCGCGGGGAGCATCGGGGGCGCTGGTGCTGGGGCTCGCGTCCGTGCCTTCGGCGTCAGGGAGCGGGGATCCTGCGGAGCAACTGGTGAGCCCGGTCAGGGCGAGCAGGGTTCCCACCGCAAGCAAACGCAGTTTGGATAAGCGTACAGGCACGTTGAGTGTCTCCTTGCGTGGGTTAGCGCCGGCCGGGATTTGGCAAAAGGCGGGTCATCAGGGCTTCCAAGGCCATGAGCTGATTGACGTTGGCGGCCAGGCGGCTGCGCGTCTGGTTGATCGCATCCAGTTGCGCCAAAGATTTTTCCTTGCTTTGGCCATGGGAATAAGCCTCAAGCTTTTCGCGCAAATGCTCGTTGATCAGCTCGATGCCAGTTCCCAGCTGCAAGCTGAGCACATCCCGGAAAAAGGTGGTCAGGTCGGTCAGTGTCCGGTCCAAGGCATCAAAGCTGGCGCGTCGAGCGAAACGCTTGGCATCCTCGTCGAGGGCTTTGAACTGGCTGCGCAGGCCCGGGGGAATGGTTTCCTCAGGACCGAGGCCATTGGCGTGGCGTAGTTGTTCGGTTTTCTTCTGCAGGTCCGTTCCGGTGATGCTCTCAGCTCGCTCGGTAGCCAATTTCGAGATTTCGGCGGCGGCGGCCATGGCCTGGGGCAAGGTCGTGGTGCGCAGCGGCAAGGTGACGACCTTTTCCCGCTGGATGCGAGCCTGTTCGTCACGTGCCAGCAATCGGGCCACACCGATATGCGACTGCGAGACCCGGGCGGCAAATAGCGCTTGCTGCGGATCAAGACCATCGCGGCGCACCAGGAGATCCGCCACGTCCGAGGTCGAAGGGACCGACAGATTGACTGCGCGACAGCGCGAACGGATGGTGACCAGAACGTCGGCTGGCGACGGGGCGCACAGGATCCAGATCATCTTCGCCGGCGGTTCCTCAATGGCTTTAAGCAGCACATTGGTGCTGCGTTCAGACATCCGGTCCGCGTCCTCGATGATGATGATGCGCCATCGCCCGGTGCTGGCGCTTTCCTGGGCGCGGGTGATCAGGTGGCGTACATCAGCAATCTGGTATTCGAACTTATCCGTGGAGACGAATGAGACGTCGGGATGGGAGGAGGAAAGGACCGATTTGCAGTTCTCGCACTCGCCGCAGCCGGCAGGGGTGTTTGTGCACTGCAGGGCCGCTGCAAAGGCGCGGGCCGCGGTGGTGCGCCCGGACCCTGGCGGGCCGGTGACCAGCCATGCATGGGTGGGGTTGCCGCGGTCGACTTCGGCACACAGGGTATCGATGACCCGCTGCTGGCCAGCGAGGTCGGCGAAGACCGGGCGGCTCACAGCAGGCCAGCCAAGTGCGCGGTGATGGACTGGTTCAGGCCTTCAACGCTGTTATTGGCATCCAGGACGAGGTATCGCTGCGGATCGCGAGCGGCCAGCTCCAGGAATGCCTGGCGGATGCGTTCGTGGAAGTCGTCGGGCTCGGCTTCGAGCCGGTCAGCGGTCTCAATGCCACCACCGGCAGCAACCCGTCGTGCACGGCCATCGGCTGCGGAGATATCCAAGATGATGGTGACATCGGGCTTCAATCCGTTGGTCGCGAAGTCATTGATGGTCGCGACGGCGTCGAAGCCCAATGCCCGGCCCATGCCCTGATATGCCAGCGAAGAATCGACAAAACGATCGCAGATCACGTGGGTGCCGGCGGCCAGAGCCGGGCTGATGACCTGCTGCACATGGGCAGCGCGGGCCGCGGAGTAGATCAGGGCTTCGGTGCGGGAATCGATGTCGCCGTGGCCATGTTCCAGGACCAGCGAGCGCAGGGCTTCACTGATTTGGGTGCCACCGGGTTCGCGGGTGGTGATGACCTTGGACCCTTGAGATTCCAGCCATTGCCGGGCCAGGGCGACCTGCGTGGACTTGCCCGCGCCGTCGCCGCCTTCAAAGACTATGAACAAGCCAGGGGCCGGCGCGCTCGATTCGTTATTCACCCCTCTAGCCTATCCAAGGAGTCGGCAAAACATCTGCGCAACCCCTGCCCTGTGCGCAACTAATCGCACGGTGTGGTGGATTCAACGGATGAAATGTAGTGAAACCCATCCGCAGCCAGAGGGCGTCTGCGCGTAAAGTTTTTTCCATGAACTCCAGCAGCATGCCAGCAGCTCCACGCCCCGATTGGGATCCGAAGACTCTTATCGTGGCAGGTGGCCGTCCGGCCCATGACACCGATGCGCCGGTTAACTACCCGGTGACTTTCACCTCGACCTATCACTCCCAGGGGCAGGCGGCCGTGGACGAACGCGTTTACGCGCGATTCTCCAACCCCACTTGGGATCCGTTCGAAGAGGTCCTGGGCCAGCTGGAAGTTGCAGCTTTGCCCGCTCTGGTTTTCTCGTCGGGCATGGCCGCTATTGCCGCGGCCTTGAGCCTGGTTCCCGCAGGGGGAGTTCTTGTCATGCCCAAGCACTCCTATAACGGGTCCTTGGCGCTGAGCTCGGAATTGCAGGCTGCTGGCCGGTTGGACATCCGCCCGGTGGATATCGCCGACACCGAAGAGGTGATCACCGCCCTGGAAGGGGCCGACGTGCTCTGGGTGGAATCACCGACCAACCCGATGCTGGAGGTCGCCGATCTGCCGGTGCTGCTGGAAGAAGCCAAGAACCGCGGCGTGCTGAGCATCGTGGATAACACCTTCGCCACCCCGTTGCTGCAGCGCCCGTTGACCTCGGGTGCCGACCTGGTGGTCCACTCGGTGACCAAGTATCTTTCGGGGCACTCGGACATCATCATGGGCGCGCTGGTGACCAGCGATGAATCGCTGCGGCAGAAGCTGCACGGCTACCGCACCTTGCACGGAGCGATCAGCTCCCCGATGGACACCTACCTTGCCCTGCGCGGCGTGCGGACCATGGCCGTGCGCATCGATCGTTCGCAAGCGAACAGCCAGGTGCTGGCCGAACGCCTGGCCGTACATCCCAAGGTGCAAGCGGTGCGCTACCCGGGGCTGGGGCAAGATCCAGGCCATGAGCGCGCTGCGCGGCTGATGGATGGATTTGGCTCGGTCATCGCTTTCCAAGCAGGGCAGAACGCCGAGGATGCTGATCAGGTTGTCGCCGGCTTCAACCTCATTACCGGTGCCACGTCGCTGGGCGGGGTGGAAACCTTGGCCGAGCGTCGAGCCCGCCATGCATCGGAACCCGAGACTGTCCCGGATAACCTGATCCGCTTGTCGGTGGGCATCGAAGATGTCGAAGACCTGTGGTCCGATGTGAAGCAGGCCCTGGAACAGCTTTAGCGCGTGGCAGTTCCTAAAACGTGAAGTCTCATAGGTAGAGTGAAGATATGTCCATGATGAATGTTGCCCACCTGATCGAGTACTACTTGATGCTGGCTCTGAGCGTCATCATTCTGGTGCTCGCCGTCTGGGCGCTGGTTGACTGCCTGCGCCACGGAGCCCAGCGCTTCGCGCAAGAAGGCAAGCGCACCAAAGGCTTTTGGACCGGCCTGACCGCGGCGAGTGCTGTCGTGTCCTTGCTGGGCATCCTCAGCGGTGGCGGAATTGGCTTCCTGCAGCTCATCGGTGCCTGCATTGCCTGCGTCTACCTTGCAGATGTCAAGCCTGCAGTCAGCGGGCAAGGTGGCGGCTGGTACAACTACTAGGCCGCTAGGAACCGCATTGAACTTTGGATGACCCGCACTCGTGTTGTAAGACGAGGGCGGGTCTTCTCAATTAATGAACACCCCTTAACTTTGGCGCTTCGGTGCTGGTGCATTGGATAGGATGGATCGTATGAGTCACACTTTGATCTTGCTTCGCCATGGGCAGAGCGAATGGAACGAAAAGAATCTGTTCACCGGCTGGTACGACGTATCGCTGACCGAACAGGGCCGTGCTGAAGCTTCCCGCGGCGGCCAGCTGCTGGCCGAGGCCGGTTACAAGCCAGAGGTGCTGCACACCTCGCTGCTGACCCGCGCGATCGTCACTGCCAATCTGGCATTGGAAGCCGCCGGCCGCTCGTGGATCCCAGTGAACCGCGACTGGCGCCTGAACGAGCGTCATTACGGCGCGCTTCAGGGCAAGGACAAGGCCCAGACCTTGGCTGAATTCGGCGAAGAGCAGTTCATGGAATGGCGCCGCAGCTACGACACCCCGCCACCAGTTCTGGATGACTCCTCGGAATTCAGCCAGATCAATGACGAGCGCTACGCCGCGCTGGGCGATTCCGCTCCACGCACCGAGTGCCTCAAGGACGTGCTGGAGCGCATGCTTCCTTACTGGGAAGAGAACATCAAGGCGGACCTGTCGGAGGGCAAGACCGTTATGGTTACCGCTCACGGCAACTCGCTGCGTGCACTGGTCAAGCACCTTGACGGCATCAGCGACGAAGATATCGCCAACCTGAACATCCCGACCGGCATCCCGCTGGTTTATGAGTTGGACGACGACTTCCAGCCAATCACCAAGGGCGGAACTTACCTGGATCCTGCCGCTGCTGCCGACGCCATCAAGGCTGTCGCAAACCAGGGACGCAAGTAAAACCTGCTTTTCGGCGGCACTAGAACCCCAGGCGTTGAGCTCGGAAGTTCTGGTGCCGCCGTTTTGTATTTAACCTACAAAATGGGCCGGCTATATGGCTGTGAGCGAAACAACTGCGCACGATTGTATTTTTGGCATTAGTATGCTGTAATCTCCTATTTCGAATAGGCTCAATGGCTCACGTTAGGAATGCAATTCGTGGCAACTGATTACGATGAAGTCCGCCCAGACGTTGCTGAGGCACGCAAGGCTTCACTGGATGCGGTTAAGTCCGCAAACGCACCGGACGCCAAGTCCGTCGTGCGCGAGCTCGACGAAGCCGATCACACTGATGGCATGGATCTGCCGGGTGCAGATTTGTCCAACGAGGAATTGACGGTCACCGTCATTCCACAGAAAGACGACGAGTTCATCTGTGGCTCGTGCTTCTTGATTCGCCACCGCTCGCAGCTGGTTCGCGAAGAAGGCAATGTAGGTTTCTGCGTAGAGTGCGAAGGCTAAGAAGCCGCTGTACGCCGGCGCCGATTGCGCGCCGAAAATTTCAAGGGCAGCCCGCCAACTGGTGGGCTGCCCTTTGCCGTCGAGCTTTCCTTAAGCAATGGGCCAAATAAGCAGTGCCTGCATCCGGAAGGCTTCCGGGTGCAGGCACTGCCGAGGATCTTGATGCCGTGATCGGCTTAGGCGTCCGATGGATCCCATTCGCCGGTGACCAGGTACGTGACCTTGCGGGCCACGGAAACACCGTGATCGCCGAAGCGCTCAAGGTAGCGGCTGGTCAAGGAAACATCCACGGTGGTCGGGGCCGAAGCATCCCAATCCGCTTCGGCGATGCGAGCGAAGACGCTGGAGTGGAGGCGATCGACTTCGTGGTTCAATTCAATGATCTCCGCGGCGATCTTCAGATCGCGGGTGTCGAGCAGGCGGGCCACGGCCTGGGCGATCTGGATGTCGATTTTCGCCATTTCAGCGAAGGTCGTGGAGATCTTCTCTGGAATTGCCGGCGACGGGAAACGCAGGCGGGCTAGCTGCGCCAAGTGGCGTGCTAGGTCGCCCATGCGTTCGAGCGAAGCGCTCATGCGCAGCGAGCCGACGATCATGCGCAGGTCGCTGGCCACGGGGCCCTGGAGCGCCAGGGTATCGATAGCGCGTTCATCCAGCTGGTTCTGCAGGAAATCGATTTTCGCGTCTGCCGCGATGACTTCCTGGGCCAGCTCAACGTCGGCATTCGCCAACGAATCCCATGCGCGATCCATGGCGGTCGCGACTTGGTTGGCCATCTCAATAAGTTCTTCGCCAATTTGTTGTAGATCTGCCTGAAAAACCTTACGCACAGCAGTTCCTTTCGAGTATCGGTTCCCATGCCAGCTGGCCTTCCGCCGTAGCGGCAAGCCACCCCAAACAGATTCATGGCATGGTGGAGGGTCTTACTCCAGCCTGTCAGCGGGTGATTAACGAATATGCCACGAAACGTGAACGTTTGGTGAACAGCGCGCCGATTTGGCCATTTTCGCGTCATTTAGGAACGAAGGTGCCCAGCGGGGAAGCTACGCTAAAAGGGTGAACGATGTGATCTCGACTCTGATAGCCGGTGTCCTCGGTCTGGCCCTGGGCATCGTTGGCGTGATCGCTTTCAGGATTTCCCAGCGCCGGACCGCCCGACTGCCGCAGGTGGACGAGCCTCTGCTCCCTGAAGGCGCGGCGGCCGTCCTGTCCGTCATCGGACGCGCCTTCGTGATCCTCGATGATGTTGACGGAGTCGTGCGGGCTAATCCCGCCTCCTATGCCTACGGCCTGGTCCGAGGCCACACGCTGGTTCACAACGAGCTGCTGGCGCTGGTCCGCCAGGTGCGCGCAGACGGCGTGATCGCTGAGAGCCAGTATGAATTGCAGCGCTCAACGCTCGGCGCCGGACAGCTGATTGTCCACGTGCGCGTCGCGCCTTTGGGCGACGAATACATTTTGCTGCTGGCCGATGACCGCACCGAGATCACGCGCACCGAAGCCATGCGCAACGACTTCGTGGCCAACGTTTCGCACGAGTTGAAAACTCCGGTCGGCGCCATCTCCCTGCTGGCCGAGGCCATCACCGAAGCGGCCGATGACCCGACCGCGGTGCGCCGTTTCTCCACCCGCATGGATAAGGAATCACGACGGCTTGCCGCGCTGGTCCAGGACATTATCGAGCTTTCCCGGCTGCAGGCCAGCGATGCCATTGTGCAGGGCAAGGAAGTGAATATCGATTCCGTTGTCGCCGAAGCGGTGGATCGCAGCCACCTGATTGCCGAGGAAAAAGGCATCGACATCACCGTCGGCGGGCACCTGGATGAGCCGATTCTGGGCGATCCCGATCTGCTGATGACCGCAGTGCGCAACCTGATCGACAACGCGATCCGGTACTCCCCGGAGAACACCAAGGTGGGCGTGGGGATCCGCCAACGCGATGGCTATGCGCAGATCTCGGTCACCGACCAGGGCCCGGGCATTTCACCCGAGGAGCAAGAACGCGTCTTCGAGCGTTTCTACCGCGTCGACTCCGCGCGCTCACGGCAAACCGGCGGTACCGGATTGGGGCTGAGCATCGTCAAGCACGTGCTGGCCAACCACGGCGGCGAGGTGTCGCTGTGGTCGCAGCCCGGCCAGGGCTCCACTTTTACCCTTAGACTTCCCCTAGCGGATGAAGAACGGGCAGGCACTGATGGTGCTGCCGACGAGATGATGAAGGAACGAGCGGTCGAGGCGCGAACCTCCGATCGCGAAGGAGGACGACGATGACCAGAATCTTGATCGTGGAGGATGAGGAATCGCTTTCTGATCCGCTGTCTTTCCTGCTGGAACGCGAAGGATTTGAAGTACGGATCGCGGAGGACGGGCTGGTTGCCGTCGCCGAGTTTGAACGCCACGGTGCCGATCTGGTGCTCTTGGACCTGATGCTGCCAGGGCAGCCCGGAACCGAGGTGATCCGCCAGATCCGGTTGAACAGCCAGGTCCCGGTCATCATGCTCACCGCCAAGGATTCGGAAATCGACAAGGTGGTTGGCCTCGAGCTGGGAGCCGATGACTACGTCACCAAGCCATATTCGTCCCGTGAGCTGCTCGCTCGCATCCGCGCCGTCCTACGCCGCCAGGGCGAGGGCGAAGAGCTGATCAGCAATGTGGTCACCGCCGGCCCGGTACGCATGGACGTCGAGCGCCACATGGTTTCGGTCGACAACTCCGAGGTCTCCATGCCGCTGAAGGAATTCGAGCTGCTGGAGATGCTCCTGCGCAATGCCGGACGCGTGCTCACCCGCGGACAGCTGATCGACAGGGTCTGGGGCAGCGACTACGTGGGGGATACCAAGACCCTCGACGTTCACGTCAAGCGCCTTCGATCGAAGATCGAGCCGGACCCGGCCTCGCCCGAGCATCTGGTGACGGTGCGCGGCTTGGGCTACAAGTTCGTGGTCTAGCTGGCCAGGTCTTAAAAACCAGGGAGCCTGGGAGCGAATCAATTGATTCGCTCCCAGGCTCCCTGGTTTTTTGCTTAGTGCTCCGAGGTCGCGTGGCTCTCGGTCTTCTTCAGGTGATCAGTAACGGAGGCGTCGGATCCGCCTGGCACGAAATCGCGGTATTCGGCAAGGGTGCCATCGACGACAGGGACGCTGAAGTCAACGGTCTCGCCGCCCGAGGTGAAGGTAGTCTCTGCATGCTCGCCAGCAGAGATGTTCAGGCCGGAAACGACCTTCTGGTTCGCATCATCTTCCAGCTTGACGCTCTGTTCGGCTGGAACCGAGATGGTCACTGGCTCGGTGCTGGCTGCCTCGACGGTCAGGGTCAGCGAGGAATCGCTGTCGTTGACAACAGAGCCGATCAGACGCGCCTTGGAGCCGTCGCTGTTGGTAACCAACAGCAGGTTGCGAACCTGTGCGTCGGCGACGTCGACATGCACGCCATCGCTGGCAGCGTAGTCGGTGTTGGTGGCCTGCTCGTTGATGGCGCCACAGCTGGTGACACCGAATGCCAGGGCAGCCACAGCGAGGGACGCGGCAATGCGACGTCCAGCGGTCATGCGTGCGGTGATCACGACACTAACTCCTCGGTGAGAATAATGAGTTGCTTCGGTTCATGGCTGTCGGCTTGTCTGCACCCAGAGCAGGGGCAACCCAAGAACTAGACCATGATTACCTCTAAGCCTAGCCGTTTTTCACGCAAAGACGCGATTTAGCGACGTGCAACACACACTTTTCGACAAGCAGTAGAGAACCGGGTTTGGGAATAAGGGGTATAAAACCCAACCCACCCTACCTTCTTCCTACCATGTTTCTCTTGCGAATGGAAGAGGTCAATCCGCGTGAATTCGCGGTTATATCGGGCACAATCGAGGGTTCGTCGATGGCAAACATGTTAGACTATGTTGTGGGAAAGGGGTTTATCCACATGGTTTTTGAGGTTGGCGAGACTGTTGTCTACCCGCACCACGGCGCCGCAATGATCGAAGAGATCAAGATGCGCAAGATCAAGGGTGAAGAGAAAATGTATCTCAAGCTCAAGGTGGCTCAGGGTGACCTGACCATTGAAGTTCCTGCAGAGAACGTTGATCTGGTTGGCGTGCGTGACGTGGTAGGTCAGGAAGGCTTGGACCATGTGTTCGATGTCCTTCGTGCTGAATTTACTGAAGAGCCGACCAACTGGTCGCGCCGCTACAAGGCAAATGTCGAGAAGCTAGCTTCCGGCGATGTCATCAAGGTGGCCGAGGTCGTTCGCGATCTCTGGCGCCGAGAAAATGATCGTGGTCTGTCGGCAGGCGAAAAGCGCATGCTGGCCAAGGCCCGTCAGGTCCTGATCAGCGAATTGGCTCTGGCCAAGGACCTGGATGAGACCAAGGCCGAGGGCCTGCTGGATGAGGTTTTGGCTTCGGCCTAGGCGAAACTCCCGATTGCATCTTGCCGTGAAGCGCTGAAAAGCGTTTCACGGCTGTTGCCGTTAAAAGCCCGATCAATCCATCATGAACGCGATAAGCTGGGCGCTGTGAAGCAAACACCATCGCATACCTCGAGCCTGATCCTGGTTGCCGCCGGAATGGGCACCCGGCTCGGAGCCGGCATTCCCAAAGCACTGGTTCAGGTAGCTGGCAAGTCCCTGGTGGAACACGCTATCGACCGCATCCTGCAGGTCGAGCAGATCGCTGAAATCATTGTGGTCACCCCCGCAGATGACTACCGCATGTCCGAGGTCCTGGCCCCCTACGGCACCGCATTGCGCACTGTTCCCGGAGGAAGCAGCCGTGCCGATTCGGTACGCCGCGGCCTTGGCGCCGTAAGCCCGGACGCCGCAAACATCCTGGTCCATGACGCCGCCCGCGCTTTTGCCCCGGTCGACCTCTACCAGCGCGTGATCGAGGCGCTGGATCAAGGCCATGCCACCGCAGCCATTCCCGCACTGGCCGTGACCGACACGATCTCCGTGGTGGAACCCGGAACGCTGGATGGCACCGAATACATCGAGCACACCCCGGCACGATCCACCCTACGCGCGGTGCAGACCCCGCAGGGGTTCAAGGCCTCGGTGCTGCGCCAAGCCCACGCCCAGCTGGACCACTACACCGAAGCGGAACTGGAAAAAGTCACCGATGATGCCTCGATCGTGCGCGCCTATGGTGAAAAGGTGCAGGTGGTCGCCGGTGCGCAGCAGGCATTGAAGGTCACCCATCCCGATGACCTCGATACCGTCAACCAGCTCATCAGTACCCAGCACAGCCCCGCCAACACCGCGAAGGAACCAATGATCCTGCCACGCATCGGAAACGGTATCGACGTTCACGCAGTGAGCACTGACCCCGCCCGGCCGATGTGGCTCGCCGGCCTGCACTTCCCCGAGGATATTGGCCTGTCGGGGCATTCGGATGGCGACGCGGTCGCCCATGCCGCCTGCGATGCGCTCTTCAGCGCGGCCGGGATCGGCGATCTGGGAACCCACTTCGGGGTGGATCGGCCAGAATTCGCCGGGGCCAGCGGTGTGAGGCTGCTTGCAGAAGCCGCGCGTTTGGTTCGCGACGCCGGGTTCGAAATCGGCAATGTCGCCGTGCAGTTCGTGGGACGCCGCCCGCGCTTCTCGGCACGGCGCGAAGAGGCCAGCCAGGTGCTCAGCAATGCGATCGGCGCCCCAGTCAGCGTCATTGCGACCACCAGCGACGGGCTGGGCTACGAGGGCGAAGGAACCGGAATCACCGCCTACGCCACAGCGCTGGTGTACGCCGCGCAGAACTGAGGGCGGGAGAGCCGGCGAAAAGCCCAGATCAGCGAGCGCATCACAAGTGAAGTACAAAGGGTGCATCCATCGGATAACCTTAAAGGCGTGAGCCTGCGATTCTATGACACCAAAACAGCATCAGTACGTGACTTCCAGCCGTTAACCGAAGGCGAAGTCAAGCTGTACTACTGCGGCGCCACCGTGCAGGGCATGCCGCATGTGGGCCATGTCCGCAGCGCCATCGTCTTCGATGTGCTCTCCCGCTGGCTGGAATACCGCGGCTTAGCGGTCACCACGGTCCGCAATGTCACCGACATCGACGACAAGATCCTGGAAAAGTCCGACAACTCCTTTGCCGCGGATTTCCAAGCCGACGAACACTACAAGCCACGCGAAGAATGGTTCTCGCTGGCCTACCGATTCGAGCAGGAGTTTGCCCGCGCCTATGAGGCGCTCGGCGTGCGCCGGCCGACCTATGAGCCGCGGGCCACCGGGCACATCACCGAAATGCACGAACTGATCACCGAGCTGATCAACCGCGGGCACGCTTACCCGGCCGCCGATGGCTCCGGCGATGTGTACTTCGACGTGCGCTCCTACGAGCAGTACGGTGCGCTGACCCGGCAGAAGATCGACGACATGCAGGATGCCGCCGACTCGGATCCACGCGGCAAAAAGGACCCTCGGGACTTCGCCCTGTGGAAGGGGCACAAGGACTCCGATCCGCGCACCGCGTCCTGGCCAAGCCCGTGGGGCCGGGGCCGTCCGGGCTGGCACCTGGAATGCTCGGCCATGGCTGGCAAGTACCTTGGCAGCGAATTCGACATCCATGGCGGCGGGCTGGACCTGCGCTTCCCGCACCACGAAAACGAAATGGCCCAGTCCAATGCGGCCGGGCACGGATTCGCGAACTTCTGGATGCACAACGGCATGGTCACCTATGAGGGCGAGAAGATGTCCAAATCCGTGGGCAACACCATTTCCCCCGAGGAAATGCTTGCCCTGGCCGACGCCCGCGTGGTGCGCTACTTCCTGGGCCAGGCCCAGTACCGCTCCATGCTGGACTACCGCCCGGACTCGCTGACCGAAGCTGGCGCAGCGGTGGAACGCATCGACACTTTCATCTCCAACGCGCGTTACCGCTTGGGTTCCGCGGCAGAAACGATAGCTGCCACGCAGGTGCCGGAAGCTTTCGCCTCCGCGATGGATGACGATCTGAACGTTCCAATGGCCTTGGCCGCCTTGCATGAAACGGTGCGCCACGGCAACGCTTCCCTGGATAAGCACGAGGACGCAGCCGTTGCCGCAGCCCTTGGCCAGGTGCTGGCAATGACGCAGGTACTCGGCTTGGACGATGCCAGCGGCCAGCAGAACTCCGATGCATCTGCAGAGCACGAGGTGCTGGACCAGCTGATCCAGGCGCAGCTGGCGGAACGCGCCCAGGCACGCGCCGCCAAGGACTGGTCGCGTTCGGATGCGATCCGCGACGCCTTGGCCGCTGCAGGTATCACGGTGCTTGACTCCGCTGACGGCGCCCGCTGGACACTGAACAACTAGCCGCTGATCGGCTACAGCAAACTCAACTTTAAGGACACATACCATGAGCAAAAAGGGCCCAACCAAGGGCAGTGGCGGCAAGGGACGACGTTCCCTCGAGGGCAAGGGCCCGACCCCCAAGGCGGAAGATCGCCCGTACCACAAGGCTTACCGTGCCAAGCAGCTGTCCGAGCGCTCGGCCGCTAAACGCGGCACCGGCAAGCGCACCGACCGGATCAAGGTCAACGCTGAATTCGTAACCGGCCGCAACTCGGTTGTCGAGGCATTGCGTGCCGGCATCCCTGCCAAAGCACTGCACGTAGCCATCCGCATCGACGTGGATGACCGCGTGCGTGAATCCCTCAAGCTTGCTGCCGCTCAGGGCATCCCGTTGATGGAAGCATCGAAGCAGGAACTCGATCGCATGACCGACGACGCGATTCACCAGGGCCTAGCCCTGCAGATCCCGCCATACGAATACAAGGATGCTGTGCAGCTGGCGACCAAAGTCGTCAAGGACTACGACCGTGGCTACACCAAGTCGCAGCCGTTGTTCCTGGCGTTGGATGGCATCACCGATCCGCGTAACCTCGGCGCGATCGTTCGCTCAGCTTCCGCATTCGGCGCCGACGGTGTCATCATCCCTGAGCGTCGAAGCGTTGGGATGACTGCCTCGGCATGGAAGACCAGTGCTGGCGCAGCAGTGCGCGTTCCGGTTGCCAAGTGCACCAACCTCACCACCGCACTGAAGGAAATCAAGGCTGCCGGCATCTTCGTCATCGGCCTTGACGCCGGCGGCGACATGGAGCTACCGAACTTCGAGCTGGCCACCGGCCCGCTGTGCATCGTGGTTGGTTCCGAGGGCAAGGGCCTCTCGCGGCTGGTCCGCGAGAACTGCGACGCGATCGTCTCGATCCCGATCGACTCCGCCATGGAATCGCTGAACGCATCGATGGCCGTAGGTATTTCGCTCTACGAAGTGTCCCGCCTGCGTAACCAGGGTGCCAAGTAGCACGCTGCGTTTTTCAATGGGCCGCCACCTGTCTCCGGATAGGTGGCGGCCCATTTTCCGTAGAGTGACCCGCTTCATAACAACAAATTTCAGTTGTTTTTGGCCAGAATTCATACTGGCAAGCCCAGAATCCGCGTAGTTACGGCGTTTCCGAGCTGATGGGAGAGTGCACAGGCCGATTTTGCGTTTGGTGGGAACCCGTGTAAAGTTTTTATCTGTTGCCGGAACGGAAACAACACGGAATCTACGAGTTGTTTACCTGGCGGCCAATCACTTTTCACCGAAGGGTTTCGACCGGTTTTGACCGGATCGCGAAACATGGTAGGCTAGAAAAGTTGCTCCGGAGCGAAGCAGTCACTGTGTTGTGGTGGTTGTGGTGTCGAGAGTGTTTGTTGTTTGAGAACTCAATAGTGTGCCAAGTTTGTTGATACCGAATTATTTTATTTGGTGAATACATGACATTTGCTTGAGGCATTGCACCCCCGTGCAGTGTTCTTGAGTGTTTTTTATTCGCCAGGATTTTTCATTGATTCTCCCTTATTTTCCGAGGGGTTTCGGTGGCTTTTTGTTTTTTATGGAGAGTTTGATCCTGGCTCAGGATGAACGCTGGCGGCGTGCTTAACACATGCAAGTCGAACGATGAAGCCCTGCTTGCAGGGTGGATTAGTGGCGAACGGGTGAGTAACACGTGAGTAACCTGCCCCTGACTCTGGGATAAGCCCGGGAAACTGGGTCTAATACCGGATATGACTTCCTACTGCATGGTGGGTTGTTGAAAGATTTATCGGTGGGGGATGGACTCGCGGCCTATCAGCTTGTTGGTGAGGTAATGGCTCACCAAGGCGACGACGGGTAGCCGGCCTGAGAGGGTGACCGGCCACACTGGGACTGAGACACGGCCCAGACTCCTACGGGAGGCAGCAGTGGGGAATATTGCACAATGGGCGGAAGCCTGATGCAGCGACGCCGCGTGAGGGATGACGGCCTTCGGGTTGTAAACCTCTTTCAGTAGGGAAGAAGCGAAAGTGACGGTACCTGCAGAAGAAGCGCCGGCTAACTACGTGCCAGCAGCCGCGGTAATACGTAGGGCGCAAGCGTTATCCGGATTTATTGGGCGTAAAGAGCTCGTAGGCGGTTTGTCGCGTCTGCCGTGAAAGTCCGAGGCTCAACCTCGGATCTGCGGTGGGTACGGGCAGACTAGAGTGATGTAGGGGAGACTGGAATTCCTGGTGTAGCGGTGAAATGCGCAGATATCAGGAGGAACACCGATGGCGAAGGCAGGTCTCTGGGCATTTACTGACGCTGAGGAGCGAAAGCATGGGGAGCGAACAGGATTAGATACCCTGGTAGTCCATGCCGTAAACGTTGGGCACTAGGTGTGGGGGACATTCCACGTTTTCCGCGCCGTAGCTAACGCATTAAGTGCCCCGCCTGGGGAGTACGGCCGCAAGGCTAAAACTCAAAGGAATTGACGGGGGCCCGCACAAGCGGCGGAGCATGCGGATTAATTCGATGCAACGCGAAGAACCTTACCAAGGCTTGACATGTGCCAGACCGCTCCAGAGATGGGGTTTCCCTTCGGGGCTGGTTCACAGGTGGTGCATGGTTGTCGTCAGCTCGTGTCGTGAGATGTTGGGTTAAGTCCCGCAACGAGCGCAACCCTCGTTCCATGTTGCCAGCACGTAGTGGTGGGGACTCATGGGAGACTGCCGGGGTCAACTCGGAGGAAGGTGGGGATGACGTCAAATCATCATGCCCCTTATGTCTTGGGCTTCACGCATGCTACAATGGCCGGTACAATGGGTTGCGATACTGTGAGGTGGAGCTAATCCCTAAAAGCCGGTCTCAGTTCGGATTGGGGTCTGCAACTCGACCCCATGAAGTCGGAGTCGCTAGTAATCGCAGATCAGCAACGCTGCGGTGAATACGTTCCCGGGCCTTGTACACACCGCCCGTCAAGTCACGAAAGTTGGTAACACCCGAAGCCGATGGCCTAACCACCTTGTGTGGGGGGAGTCGTCGAAGGTGGGACTGGCGATTGGGACTAAGTCGTAACAAGGTAGCCGTACCGGAAGGTGCGGCTGGATCACCTCCTTTCTAAGGAGCTAACCATTTTTGGTTGCCCATGTCTGTGCCCGAGTGTGGTGCGGGTGGGTTGCTCATGGGTGGAATATCAATGGACTCAGTACTGGAAGGCATGCATGCTGTTCGATCCTTTGTGGGGTTGTGTGGTGTGTGTGGGGTACTGGCTGTGGCTGCATGGTGTTGTTGCTGGTGAGTACGCAGCATGATGATCTTTCGGGGTTGTTGTGGTGTTGGAAAAGCGGTGGTGGTGTTGTGTGGTTTGTATGGTTTGGCATGCTGTTGGGTTTTGAGGCAACAAGCCTCCAGGCCGCGGTGATGGCCCCTTTTTTGTGGGGGTTGTTGTTGTGGTGTGGGGTTCTTGGTGTTTCGGTGTTTGTCCTGTGTTTGCCGTGGTCGTGCTGCCTTTGCCGGTGGTGTGGTTGCGGGGGTGCGGGGTTGTTGTTTGGGAACTGTATAGTGAACGCGAGCATCTTGCGGATGAGATGAGTCGGGTGGCCCTTTTCCTGGGGTTGCCTGGTGTTTGAGTCTTGTCTGCGTGATTTTGTTAGATTGTTTTATTGCTCATACTTTTGAGACTTTGATGTTGTGTTGAAGTTTTTAAGGGCGCACGGTGGATGCCTTGGCATCAAGAGCCGATGAAGGACGTGGGAATCTGCGATAAGCCTGGTGGAGTCGATAACCGGACGTTGAGGCCAGGATTTCCGAATGGGGGAACCCCGCACCATGTTATGTGGTGTGACCTGCAGCTGAATGTATAGGCTGTGTGGAGGGAACGCGGGGAAGTGAAACATCTCAGTACCCGCAGGAAGAGAAAACAATAGTGATTCCGTTAGTAGTGGCGAGCGAACGCGGATGGGGCTAAACCGGTTGGTGTGTGATAGCGGATAGGCGTTGCATCATCGGGGTTGTGGGGTTGACATGTGCCAGTGCTATCTTGCTGGCGGGATGAGGTGCAGGCGTATAGGTGAATCGGTTGGAATGCCGGACCATAGAGGGTGATAGTCCCGTAGGTGTAATGCGTGTCTGCCGTTCTAGTGTTGATACCCGAGTAGCACGGGGCCCGTGAAACCTTGTGTGAATCTGCCAGGACCACCTGGTAAGCCTGAATACTACTTGATGACCGATAGTGAATCAGTACCGTGAGGGAATGGTGAAAAGTACCCCGGGAGGGGAGTGAAATAGTACCTGAAACCGTGCGCTTACAATCCGTCAGGGCCTGGGACTTGTTCCTGGGTGATGGCGTGCCTTTTGAAGAATGAGCCTGCGAGTTAGTGCTGTGTCGCGAGGTTAACCCGTGTGGGGTAGCCGTAGCGAAAGCGAGTCTGAATAGGGCGTTTGAGTGGCACGGTCTAGACCCGAAGCGAAGTGATCTACCCATGGCCAGGTTGAAGCGCGTGTAAGAGCGTGTGGAGGACCGAACCCACTTCAGTTGAAAATGGAGGGGATGAGCTGTGGGTAGGGGTGAAAGGCCAATCAAACTTCGTGATAGCTGGTTCTCCCCGAAATGCATTTAGGTGCAGCGTTACGTGTTTCTTGCTGGAGGTAGAGCTACTGGATAGGCGATGGGCCCTACAAGGTTACTGACCTTAGCCAAACTCCGAATGCCGGTAAGTGAGAGCGTAGCAGTGAGACTGTGGGGGATAAGCTTCATAGTCGAGAGGGAAACAGCCCAGAACGCCAACTAAGGCCCCTAAGCGTGTGCTAAGTGGGAAAGGATGTGGAGTTGCTGTGACAACCAGGAGGTTGGCTTAGAAGCAGCCACCCTTGAAAGAGTGCGTAATAGCTCACTGGTCAAGTGATTCCGCGCCGATAATGTAGCGGGGCTCAAGCACACCGCCGAAGTTGCGTCATTCAAATTTTTGCCCGGTTTCGATTGGGTGTTTGGATGGGTAGGGGAGCGTCGTATAGCGGGTGAAGTCGCGGTGGAAACCAGCGGTGGACGCTATACGAGTGAGAATGCAGGCATGAGTAGCGAATGACGGGTGGGAAACCCGTCCGCCGAATGATCAAGGGTTCCAGGGTTAAGCTAATCTGCCCTGGGTTAGTCGGGGCCTAAGGCGAGGCCGACAGGCGTAGTCGATGGATAACGGGTTGATATTCCCGTACCGGCGAAGGACCGCCCATACTGAGCTGTGGATGCTAACCATGACGGATCCGGTGATGTGTTCCTTCGGGAATGGTTGCTGGTGGTGTGGTGGGAACCGATGCAGTGAGGTCAGCGTATTAACAGGTGTGACGCAGGAAGGTAGCCGAGCCAGGCAATGGAATTGACCTGGTCCAAGGGTGTAGGAAGAGTGGTTGGCAAATCCGCCGCTCATATGTTCTGAGACCTGATAGGCGCCCGCTTTGGCGGGTGATTCGGTGATCCTATGCTGCCTAGAAAAGCATCGGCGCGAGGTCCCAGTCCGCCCGTACCCCAAACCGACACAGGTGATCAGGTAGAGAATACTAAGGCGATCGAGAGAATCATGGTTAAGGAACTCGGCAAAATGCCCCCGTAACTTCGGAAGAAGGGGGGCCTGCCTCGTGATGAGAACTTGCTTCTTTGAGCGGGTGTGGGCCGCAGAGACCAGGGGGAAGCGACTGTTTACTAAAAACACAGGTCCGTGCGAAGTCGCAAGACGATGTATACGGACTGACTCCTGCCCGGTGCTGGAAGGTTAAGAGGACTGGTTAGCCCTTGTGGCGAAGCTGAGAATTTAAGCCCCAGTAAACGGCGGTGGTAACTATAACCATCCTAAGGTAGCGAAATTCCTTGTCGGGTAAGTTCCGACCTGCACGAATGGAGTAACGACTTCCCCGCTGTCTCAACCATGAACTCGGCGAAATTGCAGTACGAGTAAAGATGCTCGTTACGCGCAGCAGGACGGAAAGACCCCGAGACCTTTACTATAGTTTGGTATTGGTGTTCGGTGCAGCTTGTGTAGGATAGGTGGGAGACTGTGAAGCTTGGACGCTAGTTCAGGTGGAGTCATCGTTGAAATACCACTCTGGCTGTACCGGTCACCTAACTTCGGACCATGATCTGGTTCAGGGACAGTGCCTGATGGGTAGTTTAACTGGGGCGGTTGCCTCCTAAAATGTAACGGAGGCGCCCAAAGGTTCCCTCAGCCTGGTTGGCAATCAGGTGTCGAGTGTAAGTGCACAAGGGAGCTTGACTGTGAGAGTGACAGCTCGAGCAGGGACGAAAGTCGGGACTAGTGATCCGGCGGCACCTCGTGGAAGGGCCGTCGCTCAACGGATAAAAGGTACCTCGGGGATAACAGGCTGATCTTGCCCAAGAGTCCATATCGACGGCATGGTTTGGCACCTCGATGTCGGCTCGTCGCATCCTGGGGCTGGAGTAGGTCCCAAGGGTTGGGCTGTTCGCCCATTAAAGCGGTACGCGAGCTGGGTTTAGAACGTCGTGAGACAGTTCGGTCCCTATCCGCTGCGCGCGTTGGAAATTTGAGAAGGGCTGTCCTTAGTACGAGAGGACCGGGACGGACTAACCTCTGGTGTGTCAGTTGTACTGCCAAGTGCATCGCTGATTAGCTACGTTGGGAAGGGATAACCGCTGAAAGCATCTAAGCGGGAAGCCTGCTTCGAGATGAGATTTCCATGCACCTTGTGTGTGTGAGGCCCCCAGCTAGACCACTGGGTTGATAGGCAGGATGTGGAAGCAAGGACTGAAGACTTGTGTAGCTGACCTGTACTAATAGGCCGATGACTTTCAACACACAATAAAACAATATTTTACTAGCAATTATTATTGCTGTTCGCGTTCACTATGCGGTTACGAGACAACAACCTCTTACCGGAAAACATGAGGTTTGAGGCAGGACCCTTGGTGGTCTTGCTGGTAGCACCGAATACACGTTCACCATGAGTTGGTTTGTGTGCTTCGTGATTGTTACGGCGGTCATAGCGTGGGGGAAACGCCCGGTCCCATACCGAACCCGGAAGCTAAGGCCCATTGCGCCGATGGTACTGCACTCGTGAGGGTGTGGGAGAGTAGGTCACCGCCGGACTTAACTTGAGATGATGGTTTGAGGCCCTGGCACACGGTGTGTGTCAGGGCCTCATCTGTTTAACCAGTAGTTTGGTGGCGGGCTGGTTGCCGGCTTGGTGTTGGTGTTGGGGCTGGTGGCCTGGCTCCCTTGTCGTGTTTATGGGGCGCGTGCCCGCCGGCCGCCACAACAAAAACCCGCAACAAGCACAGTCACGATTTCTCTGTCTGAGCTCTTTGATCGTAGGGTCTAGGGTAAGTTCGAATCACCAGCGACTGTGGAGACAAAGATGTCTAATAAGCAACTGGCTTTTCTTGAACGCCTCAGTGAGGTTCTTCCCGAAGAAGCAGTAATCCAAGATGAATCAGTTCTATCGGAAAATTCAAGAGATTTTGGGCAGCTCGCCGAAGAGCCAATTCGTCCCGTCGCCGTCGTTGTACCGACCGAAGTGCAACAGGTTCAGCGGGTAATGAGTCTGGCTACCGAATTTGGCGTCCCAGTAATTAGTCGTGGAGCCGGAACAGGGGTATCGGGCGGTGTCCATGTTTTAGGCCCAGCTATTGTTCTGAACCTGAGCAAAATGAACCGGATCCTGGATATCCGTCCTGACGATGAAATAGCAATCGTGGAACCGGGCGTCATCAATCATGATTTGAATACGGCCGTCGCCAAATTCGGGTTGATGTACGCCCCGGATCCGGCTAGTTACAAGATGTCCACCCTTGGCGGGAACGTTGCAACTAATGCGGGTGGTCTGCGTTGTGCAAAATATGGCGTCACGCGTGAGTCAGTTCTGTCGCTGGATGTCGTTCTAGCCGATGGTCGTTTGATACGCGTTGGAAAGAACACGTTCAAGGGCGTAGCTGGTTACGATCTAGCGGCGCTATTTACAGGTTCTGAGGGAACTTTGGGGATTGTGGTGCGAGCTGTGCTTCGATTGCGTTACCTGCCTGTCGACCAGCGCGACATGTCATTAGTGTTCCCCTCTTTGGAAGAAGCAGTACACGGCGTGCAGCTCATCGCTAGAGCCAGGATCCAACCGGCAATTCTGGAACTCGTTGACCACGCAACCATGCAGATATTGGACGAGCAGTATGGAACAAATCTGTCTGCATCAGGTGGCGCGATGGTGTTAACCAGGCTCGATGGATATGGCGCGCTTCGTGAAGAGGAAGCGATCCGAGATGTATTTGCCGAACATGACGTCGAAGTAAGTCCTCCGGGAAGCAACAGCGCTACTGAACTAATTGAAATGAGACGTACGAGTAGAGGTGACACCAAGGACGATGCCTATAGGACGGGTGAGGATGTCGCGATTCCCAAGAGCAAGATGGTTGAGTACGTTCACCGGCTTCAAGAGACTGCCAAGCAAGAGCGAGTAGACATGCGAATGATTTCCCATGTTGGCGACGGCAATCTTCATCCAACTTTTTCTGTCGAACCTGATGATCGTGATGATCCATTGGGACGCTTGCATCGTGCGGTTGAGAGTTCAGTTCGAATTGCTTTGGAGATGGGAGGAACGATTACGGGCGAGCACGGTGTTGGACTAATCAAGAAGGATTGGCTGCCTTGGGAACAATCGGCTGATGTGCTTGAACTGCAACGGAGCATCAAAGGTCTATTGGATCCGCTGAATATTCTGAACCCAGGTAAAGGCATATAGCTGACTTGGTTTTTCGCTGTATCCATTTCCTGCTCATTCTCCTGCTTCGGATGGATTATGAGATCAGAATGCTCCGGGTGTAGAGTAAAAACGTTCTTGATCACGGGATATGGCGCAGTTTGGTAGCGCGCGTCGTTCGGGACGACGAGGTCGCAGGTTCAAATCCTGTTATCCCGACCAATAAGAAATGCGAAGGACCCAGCTCAATGAGCGGGGTCCTTCGTTCATTCTGCGACAGTCTGCTTGCCGCTGGATTTCTGCCTCAGTGCCCTCTACAGGTGTTCAGGATCGGAGCAGCCATGTATTTTGTCGTTGTTGAAACTAACGAGCTGTAGATCACTCGAGTATCAGGGCTCTGGATGTGCGTTCGAGGAACTTTTTAGGTATAGTTATATCTCGTGCTAAGGCATTCATTGCAGATCGGTTGTCTGATCTGACTTATGAATGGCAAGTCATATTGGGATATGGTGTAATTGGCAACACAACGGTTTCTGGTTCCGTCATTCTAGGTTCGAGTCCTGGTATCCCAGCGCTTCACCAAAGCAATTTGGTGAGCTGAAGATTATTCTTCAGCATACGGCCCCATCGTATAGCGGCCTAGTACTCCGCCCTCTCACGGCGGCAACACGGGTTCGAATCCCGTTGGGGTCACAAATATCGCGGAACTTCGGTTCCGCGATTTTTTTATGCCCAGAAATAGGACTCAGACAGCGCTGATAGGACCTAAAGGGGGTAATTGCTGTCAGACTCTGGAATATTGATCTGCTTTGCCATTCCGGAACGCGATTTTCCCGCTGCTTCTACGTCTGTGACATTTCGACGGTGCATCGACTGACGCGTCCAGCCGGTGCAGTCATATTTCGTTCCTGTTGGCTATAGGACCGGGCACCTTCGTTCTGAAGCTATTCCATAAACCTTTCGGTGTAGCTGAAACTTGTCGGAGTCGTATGTGCAAAATACACGCGTCTCCAATCCTGGCGCCCAACACCCCCGATTTTTCATAGGGAGCAGTAACGCGAGAGGCATGGCACGTGGGCCATTAGCTTTTCAGCTTTGTTTCTGGCTTTGCGCGTAAGACAGATAATCCGACACTAGATCTTGCCTATAAGAGTTCGGCGCCGGCCAGCGCGCGATCAGATATCGCGATACAGATGCGGTAGGGCAGTGCGGCGTTGCCAAGTATGCGAACCTAACCACTTGTTTGCCGACTCTAGGGCAGATGACCGTCGCAGGAGCTCTCGATACTAGCAAGTATGTTCAATTATCTGCGTACTAGACCAGCCGGGTACTTCTTGGCTGCCAAGAGTTCTCCGTCGTGTACGGGGCTGCGAAACTCTATTTGAGTGTGGGGCTATGACTGCACAGAAGAAAACACAATTCCAAGCTGGGTAGTAATCGGCGGGGCAGGCCGAGATCGTGAAGCGTTCACAGATCGAAATTGCCACAATACGGTTAGGGCAGCAGTGAAGGAACGAATTCATGAGTGTCGTAGCAATAGAACTTCATAAGTAGTCTGGCATCGCTGCCTATGTGGAATGAATGCCAGAACCACCACAAACGGGCGTGGTGTTTCAGAGGGCGGACACGAGCGGATCGTATTCGAACGCGGCAGGGTCCCCGGATGGCCTAGACAAGAGAGCAGGGAATCGATATTTGACCATGTGAATCCCATTCGGGCACGAAGCATTGAACTACAGGCTGCGATGCATGGTCATAACGATGCAGGGATTTGTCTGGCGGACGCTCAAGCATGTCATTTCAAATAGCGACTTTGTGGAGGTTTCGTATTCTGGAGGGTGAGAAGATCCCACTTTTGTCCGTGCTAAGTTCCTAACCGATGTGTCGGTCCTGTATCGACACATACTTTGGCGGACACCCAAGAGGACGGCACGATTCCTCAGCAAGGTTTGTCTCAACGGGAATGGCGCAACATGCTGTTCGGACTATCAAGGAGTGAAACAGCTTCATGGAGCAACGCATAGCAGGCATATGTAGGCATGCAGAGCTCAAAATCTCCAAGGGATAGGCCGAGGCAATCCAGCTAGAATGCCTCAAACGAAGGCCCCAGAGTAGTCAGACCGTGGAAGTCCGGTGGGTGGGCATCAGTTGGGTACCGAAGAGGCAGAACCGATCATGCGGATTGCAGCCTGTTGGTAATAACGCGAATCGTGGACAAGCGAGAGCTTCCAAACGCACTCCGAAGCCGAGATTTATGGATGTAACCACAGTCACCTCCAAAAGTATCAATCTGATTTGTAACTCTCCGAAAACCTGTGTATAGTTTTTATCTGTCGCCGCAACGAGGTCAGCTTGAAGCTGACACGAAATCCGGTGACAATCACTCAGAATAGCTCAAGAATTCTTGAGCGAAATAAATATCTGAAAAATAACGCTGGACGAAATCATTGCCTGAATTGCTGGGCAATGGAGAACCGGTAAGTGTTTGTTGTTTGAGAACTCAATAGTGTGCCAAGTTTGTTGATACCGAATTATTTTATTTGGTGAATACATAACATTTGCTTGAGGCATTGCACCCCCGTGCAGTGTTCTTGAGTGTTTTTTATTCGCCAGGATTTTTTTCATTGATTCTCCCTTATTTTCCGAGGGGTTTCGGTGGCTTTTTGTTTTTTATGGAGAGTTTGATCCTGGCTCAGGATGAACGCTGGCGGCGTGCTTAACACATGCAAGTCGAACGATGAAGCCCTGCTTGCAGGGTGGATTAGTGGCGAACGGGTGAGTAACACGTGAGTAACCTGCCCCTGACTCTGGGATAAGCCCGGGAAACTGGGTCTAATACCGGATATGACTTCCTACTGCATGGTGGGTTGTTGAAAGATTTATCGGTGGGGGATGGACTCGCGGCCTATCAGCTTGTTGGTGAGGTAATGGCTCACCAAGGCGACGACGGGTAGCCGGCCTGAGAGGGTGACCGGCCACACTGGGACTGAGACACGGCCCAGACTCCTACGGGAGGCAGCAGTGGGGAATATTGCACAATGGGCGGAAGCCTGATGCAGCGACGCCGCGTGAGGGATGACGGCCTTCGGGTTGTAAACCTCTTTCAGTAGGGAAGAAGCGAAAGTGACGGTACCTGCAGAAGAAGCGCCGGCTAACTACGTGCCAGCAGCCGCGGTAATACGTAGGGCGCAAGCGTTATCCGGATTTATTGGGCGTAAAGAGCTCGTAGGCGGTTTGTCGCGTCTGCCGTGAAAGTCCGAGGCTCAACCTCGGATCTGCGGTGGGTACGGGCAGACTAGAGTGATGTAGGGGAGACTGGAATTCCTGGTGTAGCGGTGAAATGCGCAGATATCAGGAGGAACACCGATGGCGAAGGCAGGTCTCTGGGCATTTACTGACGCTGAGGAGCGAAAGCATGGGGAGCGAACAGGATTAGATACCCTGGTAGTCCATGCCGTAAACGTTGGGCACTAGGTGTGGGGGACATTCCACGTTTTCCGCGCCGTAGCTAACGCATTAAGTGCCCCGCCTGGGGAGTACGGCCGCAAGGCTAAAACTCAAAGGAATTGACGGGGGCCCGCACAAGCGGCGGAGCATGCGGATTAATTCGATGCAACGCGAAGAACCTTACCAAGGCTTGACATGTGCCAGACCGCTCCAGAGATGGGGTTTCCCTTCGGGGCTGGTTCACAGGTGGTGCATGGTTGTCGTCAGCTCGTGTCGTGAGATGTTGGGTTAAGTCCCGCAACGAGCGCAACCCTCGTTCCATGTTGCCAGCACGTAGTGGTGGGGACTCATGGGAGACTGCCGGGGTCAACTCGGAGGAAGGTGGGGATGACGTCAAATCATCATGCCCCTTATGTCTTGGGCTTCACGCATGCTACAATGGCCGGTACAATGGGTTGCGATACTGTGAGGTGGAGCTAATCCCTAAAAGCCGGTCTCAGTTCGGATTGGGGTCTGCAACTCGACCCCATGAAGTCGGAGTCGCTAGTAATCGCAGATCAGCAACGCTGCGGTGAATACGTTCCCGGGCCTTGTACACACCGCCCGTCAAGTCACGAAAGTTGGTAACACCCGAAGCCGATGGCCTAACCACCTTGTGTGGGGGGAGTCGTCGAAGGTGGGACTGGCGATTGGGACTAAGTCGTAACAAGGTAGCCGTACCGGAAGGTGCGGCTGGATCACCTCCTTTCTAAGGAGCTAACCATTTTTGGTTGCCCATGTCTGTGCCCGAGTGTGGTGCGGGTGGGTTGCTCATGGGTGGAATATCAATGGACTCAGTACTGGAAGGCATGCATGCTGTTCGATCCTTTGTGGGGTTGTGTGGTGTGTGTGGGGTACTGGCTGTGGCTGCATGGTGTTGTTGCTGGTGAGTACGCAGCATGATGATCTTTCGGGGTTGTTGTGGTGTTGGAAAAGCGGTGGTGGTGTTGTGTGGTTTGTATGGTTTGGCATGCTGTTGGGTTTTGAGGCAACAAGCCTCCAGGCCGCGGTGATGGCCCCTTTTTTGTGGGGGTTGTTGTTGTGGTGTGGGGTTCTTGGTGTTTCGGTGTTTGTCCTGTGTTTGCCGTGGTCGTGCTGCCTTTGCCGGTGGTGTGGTTGCGGGGGTGCGGGGTTGTTGTTTGGGAACTGTATAGTGAACGCGAGCATCTTGCGGATGAGATGAGTCGGGTGGCCCTTTTCCTGGGGTTGCCTGGTGTTTGAGTCTTGTCTGCGTGATTTTGTTAGATTGTTTTATTGCTCATACTTTTGAGACTTTGATGTTGTGTTGAAGTTTTTAAGGGCGCACGGTGGATGCCTTGGCATCAAGAGCCGATGAAGGACGTGGGAATCTGCGATAAGCCTGGTGGAGTCGATAACCGGACGTTGAGGCCAGGATTTCCGAATGGGGGAACCCCGCACCATGTTATGTGGTGTGACCTGCAGCTGAATGTATAGGCTGTGTGGAGGGAACGCGGGGAAGTGAAACATCTCAGTACCCGCAGGAAGAGAAAACAATAGTGATTCCGTTAGTAGTGGCGAGCGAACGCGGATGGGGCTAAACCGGTTGGTGTGTGATAGCGGATAGGCGTTGCATCATCGGGGTTGTGGGGTTGACATGTGCCAGTGCTATCTTGCTGGCGGGATGAGGTGCAGGCGTATAGGTGAATCGGTTGGAATGCCGGACCATAGAGGGTGATAGTCCCGTAGGTGTAATGCGTGTCTGCCGTTCTAGTGTTGATACCCGAGTAGCACGGGGCCCGTGAAACCTTGTGTGAATCTGCCAGGACCACCTGGTAAGCCTGAATACTACTTGATGACCGATAGTGAATCAGTACCGTGAGGGAATGGTGAAAAGTACCCCGGGAGGGGAGTGAAATAGTACCTGAAACCGTGCGCTTACAATCCGTCAGGGCCTGGGACTTGTTCCTGGGTGATGGCGTGCCTTTTGAAGAATGAGCCTGCGAGTTAGTGCTGTGTCGCGAGGTTAACCCGTGTGGGGTAGCCGTAGCGAAAGCGAGTCTGAATAGGGCGTTTGAGTGGCACGGTCTAGACCCGAAGCGAAGTGATCTACCCATGGCCAGGTTGAAGCGCGTGTAAGAGCGTGTGGAGGACCGAACCCACTTCAGTTGAAAATGGAGGGGATGAGCTGTGGGTAGGGGTGAAAGGCCAATCAAACTTCGTGATAGCTGGTTCTCCCCGAAATGCATTTAGGTGCAGCGTTACGTGTTTCTTGCTGGAGGTAGAGCTACTGGATAGGCGATGGGCCCTACAAGGTTACTGACCTTAGCCAAACTCCGAATGCCGGTAAGTGAGAGCGTAGCAGTGAGACTGTGGGGGATAAGCTTCATAGTCGAGAGGGAAACAGCCCAGAACGCCAACTAAGGCCCCTAAGCGTGTGCTAAGTGGGAAAGGATGTGGAGTTGCTGTGACAACCAGGAGGTTGGCTTAGAAGCAGCCACCCTTGAAAGAGTGCGTAATAGCTCACTGGTCAAGTGATTCCGCGCCGATAATGTAGCGGGGCTCAAGCACACCGCCGAAGTTGCGTCATTCAAATTTTTGCCCGGTTTCGATTGGGTGTTTGGATGGGTAGGGGAGCGTCGTATAGCGGGTGAAGTCGCGGTGGAAACCAGCGGTGGACGCTATACGAGTGAGAATGCAGGCATGAGTAGCGAATGACGGGTGGGAAACCCGTCCGCCGAATGATCAAGGGTTCCAGGGTTAAGCTAATCTGCCCTGGGTTAGTCGGGGCCTAAGGCGAGGCCGACAGGCGTAGTCGATGGATAACGGGTTGATATTCCCGTACCGGCGAAGGACCGCCCATACTGAGCTGTGGATGCTAACCATGACGGATCCGGTGATGTGTTCCTTCGGGAATGGTTGCTGGTGGTGTGGTGGGAACCGATGCAGTGAGGTCAGCGTATTAACAGGTGTGACGCAGGAAGGTAGCCGAGCCAGGCAATGGAATTGACCTGGTCCAAGGGTGTAGGAAGAGTGGTTGGCAAATCCGCCGCTCATATGTTCTGAGACCTGATAGGCGCCCGCTTTGGCGGGTGATTCGGTGATCCTATGCTGCCTAGAAAAGCATCGGCGCGAGGTCCCAGTCCGCCCGTACCCCAAACCGACACAGGTGATCAGGTAGAGAATACTAAGGCGATCGAGAGAATCATGGTTAAGGAACTCGGCAAAATGCCCCCGTAACTTCGGAAGAAGGGGGGCCTGCCTCGTGATGAGAACTTGCTTCTTTGAGCGGGTGTGGGCCGCAGAGACCAGGGGGAAGCGACTGTTTACTAAAAACACAGGTCCGTGCGAAGTCGCAAGACGATGTATACGGACTGACTCCTGCCCGGTGCTGGAAGGTTAAGAGGACTGGTTAGCCCTTGTGGCGAAGCTGAGAATTTAAGCCCCAGTAAACGGCGGTGGTAACTATAACCATCCTAAGGTAGCGAAATTCCTTGTCGGGTAAGTTCCGACCTGCACGAATGGAGTAACGACTTCCCCGCTGTCTCAACCATGAACTCGGCGAAATTGCAGTACGAGTAAAGATGCTCGTTACGCGCAGCAGGACGGAAAGACCCCGAGACCTTTACTATAGTTTGGTATTGGTGTTCGGTGCAGCTTGTGTAGGATAGGTGGGAGACTGTGAAGCTTGGACGCTAGTTCAGGTGGAGTCATCGTTGAAATACCACTCTGGCTGTACCGGTCACCTAACTTCGGACCATGATCTGGTTCAGGGACAGTGCCTGATGGGTAGTTTAACTGGGGCGGTTGCCTCCTAAAATGTAACGGAGGCGCCCAAAGGTTCCCTCAGCCTGGTTGGCAATCAGGTGTCGAGTGTAAGTGCACAAGGGAGCTTGACTGTGAGAGTGACAGCTCGAGCAGGGACGAAAGTCGGGACTAGTGATCCGGCGGCACCTCGTGGAAGGGCCGTCGCTCAACGGATAAAAGGTACCTCGGGGATAACAGGCTGATCTTGCCCAAGAGTCCATATCGACGGCATGGTTTGGCACCTCGATGTCGGCTCGTCGCATCCTGGGGCTGGAGTAGGTCCCAAGGGTTGGGCTGTTCGCCCATTAAAGCGGTACGCGAGCTGGGTTTAGAACGTCGTGAGACAGTTCGGTCCCTATCCGCTGCGCGCGTTGGAAATTTGAGAAGGGCTGTCCTTAGTACGAGAGGACCGGGACGGACTAACCTCTGGTGTGTCAGTTGTACTGCCAAGTGCATCGCTGATTAGCTACGTTGGGAAGGGATAACCGCTGAAAGCATCTAAGCGGGAAGCCTGCTTCGAGATGAGATTTCCATGCACCTTGTGTGTGTGAGGCCCCCAGCTAGACCACTGGGTTGATAGGCAGGATGTGGAAGCAAGGACTGAAGACTTGTGTAGCTGACCTGTACTAATAGGCCGATGACTTTCAACACACAATAAAACAATATTTTACTAGCAATTATTATTGCTGTTCGCGTTCACTATGCGGTTACGAGACAACAACCTCTTACCGGAAAACATGAGGTTTGAGGCAGGACCCTTGGTGGTCTTGCTGGTAGCACCGAATACACGTTCACCATGAGTTGGTTTGTGTGCTTCGTGATTGTTACGGCGGTCATAGCGTGGGGGAAACGCCCGGTCCCATACCGAACCCGGAAGCTAAGGCCCATTGCGCCGATGGTACTGCACTCGTGAGGGTGTGGGAGAGTAGGTCACCGCCGGACTTAACTTGAGATGATGGTTTGAGGCCCTGACACACGGTGTGTGTCAGGGCCTCACCTGTTTAACCAGTAGTTTGGTGGCGGGCTGGTTGCCGGCTTGGTGTTGGTGTTGGGGCTGGTGGCCTGGCTCCCTTGTCGTGTTTATGGGGCGCGTGCCCGCCGGCCGCCACAACAAAAACCCGCGGTATCAGCATTACCTGAATATGGTTTCGGTGCTGCGCAGTCCTTGCCTAAGCCAATGTTGTTAGGTACCGTTTCGCGAATCGCCAGACTCAGGAAGTGCGGCACATTCGCGTTCTGACTGCAAGTCTGAATGGGCGACTACCGTGAACGGTCCAGGGAGAGAGCAATGCATATGCGGACCTACGTGTGACCGGAGCTGCCTCCGGTATTGGTGCGGTGACTGCTGAGGTGATTGCGTCTCGAGGCAACCGCGTCATTGGAGTAGATCTGCACGAATCGGACGTCGTTGCGGATTTGTCCACGCCCGAGGGACGCAGTGATGCTGCCAGGAAGACCTTAGAGAAGGCGCAGGGCACTGGTATTGACGCAGTAATCGGTGCGGTCGCATGTTGGCTCCCAGGACCTTGAGAGTTGCCGCCAACTATTTCGGCGTGACTCAGGTCCTGGAGGGACTTGCCCCAGCACTGGCCTAGGTTAATGCTCTGGGAGCGGTTGTTGTTTCCTCGCTGGCGTCAAGACAACAGAGCTCTCCAGAGCTCGTGGATGCAATGCTAGGCGGTGACGAGCCGGCCGCTTTTGCTCCCGGCATCCGGCTGCAGGCTGCGCGTCCACGCAAAAAGCTAACTCAACTACCCATCCACCAAGCGGGCCTAGAGCCTTTGGGATTGTCGTGAGTGCATCTCGCCACGATGGTCTGGTGCCGGCATTCTGTTGAATGCAGTGACACCTGACACCTGACAACGTCATTACCCATATGACCCGCTCAATGCTGGCCAAGGAGGGAGGCCGAGCCAGGGTGGAGTCCAACGCACCAATGCCAATGAATTGGCACTCGGAGGCATCTCTCATCGCGAAGCTGCTTCTGTGGCCTGCGAGTGAAGAGGCGCCTACTCGACAGGTCAGACGATTTACTGCGATGGCGGTGCAGAAGCCACCTAGCATGGCGAAACTATCTGGAGCTGGATGGTTCTGGCGGTATGGCGAAGGACACCCTCTGCACCGCCCTCTGGATTGGCACGCGAACGGCACGCCTGATATAGTTATGGAGTTGTCGCAATTGCGAATGACACCGTAGTTTTCCCATGGTTAGCCATGAGGTACAGAGTTACGGCGATCATAGCGTGGGGGAAACGCCCGGTCCCATACCGAACCCGGAAGCTAAGACCCACAGCGCCGATGGTACTGCACTCGGGAGGGTGTGGGAGAGTAGGTCATCGCCGGGCATAATTTGCCGAAGGCCCCGAACTCAAGTTCGGGGCCTTCGATGTTTAACGCAGAAGTTAAAGCCAAACCTGAGGGGCAGGAAATAATAGTATTCCTGCCCCTCAGGTTGATCGTTCCTAGGCTTCGTCTAGACGCAGACCGCTCTCTGTATCAAACAGGTGAACGTGCTGCAAGCGAGGTGCAATGTTCAGCTTCTGGCCACGAGCTGGTGGCGTCCGGCCATCAACTCGAACCACGATCATCTGGGTTTCGCCGGCTAGTTCGGCGGAGCCATAGATGTAGGCATCAGCGCCAAGCTCTTCGACGACATCGACGACGATCTCGACGCCTTCGCCAGCGCCTGCAATCTCGATATCTTCCGGACGGAAGCCCAGCGTGGTTCCACCCTGTGCGCCAGGAGCCTGAATCAGGGTCGACCCGAAGGCTACCTGTCCATGCGCGGATTCCAGCTTGACCAAGTTCATGGCGGGGGAGCCGATGAAGCCGGCAACGAATACGTTGCGCGGGCGGTCGTAGAGTTCACGGGGGGTGCCAACCTGTTGCAGTTCGCCATCCTTGAGCACTGCTACTCGATCGCCCATAGTCAGTGCTTCAACCTGGTCGTGAGTCACGTACACGGTGGTCACGCCGAGACGACGAGTTAGCGACGCGATCTGGGTGCGAGTCTGCACACGCAGCTTCGCATCTAGGTTGGACAGCGGCTCATCCATCAAGAAGACCTGAGGGGAGCGAACGATTGCGCGGCCCATGGCCACACGCTGACGCTGACCGCCGGATAGCGCCTTTGGCTTGCGGTTCAGGTATTGCTCCAGATCCAGAAGCTTGGCTGCTTCCTGAACGCGACGGTTTCGTTCTTCCTTGTCAACACCTGCAATCTTCAATGCGAAGCCCATGTTCTCGGCCACGGTCATGTGAGGGTACAGTGCGTAGTTCTGGAAAACCATTGCGATGTCGCGGTCCTTTGGCGGAACGTTGGTCACGTCCTTGTCGCCGATGAGGATGCGACCGGAATCGACCTCCTCCAAACCTGCGAGCATGCGCAAGGTGGTGGACTTGCCACAACCTGACGGTCCCACAAGCACGAGGAATTCTCCGTCTTGAATTTCCAGGTCGATTGCATCCACTGAGGGCACGAGAGCGCCTGGGTAGATACGGGTGGCCTTATCAAAGGTCACAGTTGCCATGATGACAATCCTTTCACGGGCAGGTACGTGCCCGACGATCCATAGTGAAAGTGAAATAGGACACTTTAGTGTCGCATGGAAATCAGGTTTTGCAAAAGCTCTGGCAAGTCTTGCGGAGACGCTATATGATGCCTAGCTGCCGTGGGCCCGGAGCCTACCTTCACACCAAGATCCGTAGCATCCAGGACCTTGAAGCCGTTTTCGTCGGTGACATCATCGCCGATGAAAAGCACCGCGTCGACTTGTAACAATTCCTTGAGCCAGAAAAGGCTCTCGCCCTTGTCGCCCTGATGGACCGAGGCTTCAAGGACCGCTTTTCCTTCCAGCAACTTGACCCCCGCCACAGGTTGCAGAGCGGTTTTAGCTTCGTGCAGCGCCGCTGCAGCGGCCTGGGGAGACGCGCGACGCACGTGCAGCACAGTCGCCGATGGCTTGTACTCCAAGGACACCTCGGCGTGGCGGTCAGCGACCGCGGCTAGCTCCGCGGTGACCTGGGCCAGCAAGTTCTTCTGCTCCGCGCTCAGCGGCTTGTCAATCCACGAAGCCTGGAAGGGTTCTGGGACCCGGCGCTCGGCGCCGTGCGAGCCGATGCAGAATTCCGGCATTGGCTCGGGATAGACCTGAGCCAGTGAGGCCAGGTTGCGCCCGGAGACGAGTGCGGCAAAAACGCCAGGCAGCTGCTGGAGCTGTACGAAAAGCTCCGCTGATTCCGGCAGTGGCCGGGCATCTTCGGGGCGATCGACGATGGGCGACATGGTCCCGTCAAAGTCCAGGGCCACAAGGATCTTCTGATGGGCTGCAAAGCTGCCCAGGGCGGCTTGCAGTTCCGGGTCGAGCTCAGGCAAGGTGCTTATCCCGTCGGGTGTGTAGGAATCGTGGAACCGGTTATCGAGCGATGGCATCTGCCGAGGAAGCGGCGCTGATTTCGGCAAGCTCGGCGAGGAACACTTCCGACCAGCGGGCCACGGTATTGACCTTCAGGTGCCGGTTCATTCGACGCATGCGCTTATCCTGTTCCGTTTCGCTCATATTCACGGCCTGGATGATCTTGTCTTTCATGCCGTCGATATCGTGCGGGTTGACCAATACGGCTTGGGTCAGCTGGTCGGCCGCGCCGGTGTACTCGGAGAGCACCAATACGCCCCGGCCATCCTGGTGGGCTGCAACGAACTCCTTGGCGACCAGGTTCATGCCGTCGCGCAGCGCAGTTACCAGCAAGACGTCGGCAGCCAGGTACAGCGCGATCATTTCGCGCAGCGGATAGGACTGATGCAGGTAGCGCAACGTGGTGTGGCTCAGGGTGTCATGCTGGCCGGTGATTTGCCCGACCATCAGTTCCACCTGGTCGCGCAGTTCCATGTAGGTGTCAACGTTCTCGCGGCTCGGGCTGGCTACCTGGATCAGGCAGACATCGCCGGCACGCAGCTGTTCGTCGGCAAGCAATTCGCCATAGGCCTTGAGTCGGTGGCGAATGCCCTTGGTGTAGTCCAGGCGGTCCACGCCCAGGATGACAGTTTTCGGATTGCCCAATTCGTTGCGGATTTGTCCGGCGCGGGCGATGATTTGCGGGTCGCGCGCGAGCTTGGCGATCTGCTCGGTATCAATCGAAATCGGGTGGGCACTAGCCCGGCAGAGGTTCTGCATCTGGTTGCCTGCCGGGGGAGTGGCAACATCGCCCTTGGTGGAGTATTCGGTGAAGCGGCGCAGGCACCGCAGGAAATTGGAGGCATCGGTTTCGCGCTGGAACCCAACGAGGTCCGCGCCGGCCAGCCCTTGGAGGATCTGCTTGCGCCATGGCAGCTGGGAGAAGAGGCTGGCTGCAGGGAACGGGATATGCAGGAAGAAACCGATTTTCAGATCCGGTCGTGCCAGGCGGATCATCTGGGGTACCAGCTGCAGTTGGTAATCGTGGACCCACACCGTGGCATCGGGGGCCGCGATTTTCAGTACGGCATCGGCAAAACGCTGATTGATCTTCTTATAACGGTCCCACCACGTGCGGTGGTATTCAGGGGGAACGATCACATCGTGATAAAGCGGCCATAGTGTGGAGTTCGAAAAGCCCTCGTAGTACAGCTCCAGGTCATCTTCGCTCAGTGGCACGGGCACCATATGGATGTCATCTTTGTCGAAGCTCTCCAGTTCTTCGTCGATGCCACCATGCCAGCCAACCCAAGCGCCGTCCGAAGCTGCCATGATCGGAGCAAGCGCTGTCACCAGGCCTCCAGGGGAGCGCCGGAAACCTTGCGACCCGTCGGGATGGGTAATCCGGTCAACGGGCAGCCTGTTGGCTACGACCACCAAATCGTAAGTTTCCTCGGTGTTCTGGCTTGGTGCTGGGGTACCCACTTTAAACCTCCTGGCTTGATCAAACTGTGCACCGGCGGGGTGCGGATTCGTCGGTTCTGAGTGAATGACTGCGTATTTGATTTTTTCTCTCGCACTGGGCGAACGGCTATGAAAAAAGTCGTTCCTATTGAAATCATACTGAATTTTTCCCCAAGTCATGTGAGGTGTCGCACCCTCACTGCTTAGGCACAGGTGCATGCCGGGAACTTCGGAGTTCTTTGCCTCATGACTTGGTTGAATGCTCAACTACGTTGCTGATTGGCGCTTTGGGGGCTGTATGCACGAGATATGTGTGTCCTGTGAAGGGTGGGCATTCTGGGGTTTTCCGGGATATTTGCGCAAGGAATTGGCTAAGCTTGACCCAGATGCCTGTTCTCTGCTGACTGAGGAACCACCAAATTTATGTCTACGAATAACCCGCGCCCGACCAAGGCGCAGCGTAACGCGAGCGCTCGCGAAAAAGCAGCCCAGCTGCGAGCCAGCCAAGAGGCCGCCCAGAAGCGCAAGTCGCTTTTCGTGAAGCTCGGCGTTCTAGTTGCCGTTGTTGTTGTCATCGCTCTGGTCGTGACACTGATCGTTCGAAACAACAACGCGAAGATTGAAGATAGCGGTGCCACGCCTCAGGGTGCGACCGCTGCTGGAGGTATCGTTGTCACTTCCGCGGACACGGTCGCCGAGAAGACCACAGACAAGGTGGATGTCACCACGCTGACCGCTCCCACGGAGCAGCTGGAAAGTGCCAAACCACGTGACCTGACTGTCGCCAAGAAGGGCGAGCCAATCAACATCACCATGTACGTGGATGCGAACTGCGTGCACTGCGCGGATTTCGAAGCCACCTATGGCGACCAGATCGAAAAGTGGCTGGCCGACGGTGACATCAACGTTGAATACCGCAACGTCGGGTACCTGGACGGCGGCTCGCCAACCAACTTCTCCTCGCGTGGCGCCAATGCCCTGGCGTGCGTTGCCGATGAGAGCCCAGCTGCCTACATGAAGTTCGTCAAGGCACTGTGGGGCCACTACCCAGAGGGCGAAATGAAGAATGCCGAACTGGCCCAGATGGCTGTCGATAACGGCGCCAGCGAATCGGTCGGCGACTGCATCGGCGGCGACAAGTTCCGTCCATTCGTCCAGTACACGACCACCGCTGGCCAGTACGACGGAGTGAAGGGAACCCCTTCGATCTTCATCCAGGGCAAGGAATTCGCTCTGGGCACCGAAGACTTCCCGACCAAGGTCGAGGAAGCCATCAAGGCCAACAAGTAAGTCCAGGGCCCGGCTCTAGACAACCGGGCGAGATCCGGTAGTATTCCATAGTGATCTCGCACCTACGTCAAAGGGGAGGAAAACCATCCGTGGTTTTCCTCCCCTTTGCGTTGCACCGCGAGGCCTGCCGATTCGCAGACTCGCGTGGTTTTCCGATATTCTTATTCGGTACGCCCCCTTAGCTCAGCTGGCCAGAGCGTCTGTCTTGTAAACTGAAGGTCACCGGTTCGAATCCGGTAGGGGGCTCCACTCTGGAGCCAATCCAGATGAGAACCGTGTTCATGCTTGTCCATGACGCGGTTTCTTTCATTTCCGCCGGCAACAACACTGCATCGATGTCGTGCCTATGAACCGGATATTCGCAATCCCGGTAGAATTTCTAGCAAGACCATATCCCTTGAGCCACGGCAGAAAAGTCCGGACGTTCACCACCACCTTGAGGAGCCGACCATGGCCGGAGGCCTTGTAGCACTATTGGACGACGTAGCTGCGCTGGTGAAGGTCACTGCAGCGTCACTTGACGACGTGGCCCTTGGCGCGGCCAAGGCCAGTACCAAGGCCATGGGTGTGGTCGTCGACGATGCCGCGGTAACACCACAATACGTGGAAGGCATCTCTCCTAAGCGCGAACTCCCGATCATCTGGAAGATCGCATTGGGGTCGATCCGCAACAAGCTGATCTTCATCCTTCCCGTCGCCCTGCTGCTCTCTTACTTCGCGCCGTGGGCGCTGACCCCGATCCTGATGATCGGCGGCGCTTACCTGGTTTTCGAAGGAGCGGAAAAACTGCTCGAAGCCTTCGGCTGGATCAAGCATCATGGCCCTGGCGGAGAAGGCAAAGAGCGCGACGAGAAGTCCATCATCAACTCGGCGGTGCGTACCGACCTGGTGCTCTCGGCGGAGATCCTGGTGATCTCGCTGAACGAAGTCGCACACGAGCCGTTCATCACCCGCGCCCTGATCCTGATCGTTGTCGCCGTAATGATGACCGTGGCGGTTTACGGCGCGGTGGCGCTGATCGTCAAGATGGATGACATTGGCCTGCACATGGCCGCCAAGCCGCGCAAGCTCTCGCAGAAAATCGGACGCGGTCTGGTCAAGGCCATGCCGATCATCATGTCGGTGCTCAGCAAAGTCGGCGTGGTCGCCATGCTGTGGGTCGGCGGCCACCTGCTGCTCGTCGGAATGGACGAACTTGGCTGGCACGCCCCGTACGGATTCGTGCACCACATCGAAGAGCTGGTGCATCACGCCACCGGTTCAGCCGGCGCGGTATTGGGCTGGTGCGTTAATACCGCCTTCTCCTGCGTGGCCGGATTCATCATGGGCGCCATCATCACGGTGATCGTCCTTTCGCTCCAGAAGCTGCGGAACAAGGGCAAGGCCGAGCCAGCCCACTAGGAGCAAGGATCCGGGCGGCCCCCGCGTACAATGGATAAGTTGCCGTCCCGGGCCCGGTCATCTGCGTCCAGCCAAACTGTCTGGTCGCCATGGAAAGATCATTGCGTGTTGAGTAGAGAACAAAAAGAGCAGGCCAACGCCCGCCATGCGCGGGGAGCCTACTTCACCCCGGAGCCGGTTGCGGCCTTCATGGCGCAGTGGGCGCTTCAGGCACCGGCCTCCAAAGTCCTGGAACCCTCCTGTGGCGACGCTCAATTCCTCCAAGCCGTACACCGTGAACTCGGCGCGCGCCACGGGCAAACGCAGCTGCTGGGCTACGAATTGCATGAACCCACGGTTGCCCAGGCGCGCCAACGGCTGGCCGAGCAGTCAATCAACGCGCAGATTCGCCAAGCCGACTTCTTCGACATCCAGGGCTCCGGCGAAATGGATGTCGTGATCGGCAACCCGCCCTATGTGCGCTACCAGCTGCATCGCGGCGCAGATCGCCAGCGATCGCGGCTGGCTGCGAAGAATGCCGGAGTGGAGCTGAACGAACTGGCCAGCATCTGGGCCGCTTTCGTTGTGCACGCGACCAGTTTCCTGGCCCCCGGCGGCCGGATGGCCCTGGTGCTGCCTGCCGAGCTGATGTTCGTGAATTACGCAGGAGTGGTTCGTGCCATGCTGCTCGAGCGCTTCGCCACGGTGAATCTTGCAGTCTTCGAGCAGCGGCTCTTCGCCGACGCCCAGGAAGAAGTGGTGCTGCTGCTGGCCGAAGGCTACCAGCATGGGCCCAGCGAGCATTTCAACCTGCACCAATTCCGCAACGCCCAGGATCTCGCGCAGCTCGGATCCGGTATCCGCCATGTTCCCGAGCACGCGGCAGATCGCTGGACCGGATCGCTGGTGGGGCTCGAAGCCCAGGGGATCCTGGCCGCGGCCAACGCCGGCGGCCGCTTCGCAACGCTCAAGTCCTGGGGCGAAACATCGCTCGGCGCGGTCACCGGCAACAACAAGTGGTTCACCCTCAGTGAGCGGCAGGTGCGCGAGCTGGCCCTGGACGACCAGGACCTGATCCGCATCTCGCCTCCCGGATCCAGGCACCTTCGCGGGCTGGAACTCGACCAGCCCGGGTGGGAACGCCTGCGCGATCATGGGGCGGCGGCCTATCTCTTCCGTCCCGCCGGCGCACCGAGCGCTGCCGGTGAGCACCTGGTGGCCACCGGCGAACTGGACAACGTGGACCAGGCCTATAAATGCCGGGTGCGCTCGCCGTGGTGGCGGGTGCCGGTGCTTTCGGTGCCGGATTTGTTCATGACCTACATGAACGCCGATACGCCGCGACTGACCGCCAACGAGGCCCAGGTCCACCACATCAACTCGATCCACGGGGTGTATCTCGGCGCGGATGCGCGTGAGCTGGGGCGCGAACTGTTGCCCCTGGCCTCGCTGAATACACTGACCATGCTGGGCGCCGAAATGGTCGGACGCTCCTACGGCGGCGGGATCCTCAAGCTCGAACCGAGGGAAGCCGACGTATTGCCGGTGCCTTCGATCGCCATGGTGCAGCAGTACGCCGAGGCGCTGCGCGGCATCAAGCCCGTGGTGCGTGACTTGCTGGCGGCCGGGAAGAAGCAGGAAGCCACCGAGATGGTCGATGGGATCGTGCTGGAGCGCATGCTTGGCCTGGACCGGGGCGCGGTGGACACCATCCGTGCGGCACGCACGAACATGCTGGAGCGCCGCAAGGCGCGCGGCAAAGCGGTGAAGGGATAAACGTGGCAAATCCTGTAGTTGAGAAGACCCTGGCCTTTGCGGAATTCGATACCACCTTGATGTCAGCGGCCAAGGACTCGCCGTGGCTGAGCAACGGCGCGGTCACCGAGGAATTCAATCCGTCCTATCAGGTGCTGGAAGCGCTGCTGAGCATTCCGGTGCGCAATAAGGCAGTCACGCGTTCTGGACGCTTCGCCCAGGGTGTTGATGCGTGGCTGGCCCACGAACTTCGTCGAGCCGGTTTCGATGCGGACCTGGTCTGGCCTCGTCCCGAAGCGCCGCGCGTGCTCTCCAGCGACATCCTGGATCTGTTGCGCAGATTGCCTGAGCGCCTGGCTGATGAAGTCCATGAATCGATCATGGCTGGCAAGGCCGGAAGCACCGATGCCAGAATCCTGGGCCGCGCCTACATGAAGCAGACCGATGTGGTGATGACCCATTGGTCCACCGGCCCCGAGCTGCTGCTGAGCACCAAGGCCATGACCTCATCGTTCGGCAAGAACCTGGCCAACCGCTACGAAGAGGCCTACGGGGATGCCGCGAATCTGCGGGCACGCTATCCGCTGGCCGCGGTCGGCTTCTTCTTCGTGCAGCGTGCCACCATCCTCGAAGCCGAGCCGGCCGCCTTCCGCCGCACCGTGGATATGATCCGCAAGCTGCGGGACTTCGGGGACGGCTACGGCTACACCGCAACCGGACTGCTGCTGGTGGATTGGGATGATTCCTCGGATGCCCCGGAAGTCAGGTGCGTGCATCAGCCGGTGCCGGACGATATTGCCACGCCGCAGTTCCTGAACGCCATGGTCGATGCGGTGCTGAAGGTGACCCCGATCGACCTTCACGAAGCTGCTCGCGCTCGCCGGGCGGGCGAGGTGGCGCCGCTGCCCGGCCACGAATGGGTGGACGAGCAGCAGGACGCGCTCTTCTAGGATCAGAGCATCGGCAGCGCCGGGACCTGTTCGCCGAAAGGCAGCTGCATGCCAAGCATCGGCCGAGTTGCCGGAGCCGCGGCGAAACATGGCGCCTGGATCGACGGAGCAGCGGTGCTGATGCCGAGGCAGTCTTCGGAAGCCTGCGGCAGGTTCTCGACCCACTCCCAGGCCGTCTGGGTGGCCCGGTAGATGAACTTCAAGCGTCCCTCCTGCTCGAAGCTGCGCTCGCGCTCCCACAGCTCGGAGCGTTCGTAGAAGGCCCACGAGGCAGGGTTCTGCGCGTCGATGACCATGATCGGCGTCTTGCCTGAGCGCACCGCATGCTCCAGGCGCAATGAGGTCACGTGCTGGCGGATCCCCAGCCGGCGGTATTCGGGCCGCACTGCCATGCAACCCAGCTCGACGGCGTTCATTGATTCGGTGGGTGCCACGATCGAGTCGTGAACCAAACCGGCCGCGACGAGTGTGCCGCGGTCACGCACCGTCACCAGCAAGCTGAGGCGGTCGAATTTCTGATGCCACCGTTGGTCGGTCACCGGGTAGAGCTGTGCCAATTCGCCACGCTGCTCGGGCAGAACGCAGAGGGGTGACAAGGAAAAGTTCAGGTTTTCAAACACTGGGTACGGTCCTAGGGAAAAAGAACGAACGAAAAATGAGGCTTTGCGCGACAGGCTCGGCCTGCCACGCGGTTTCGTTGGCCTTGAGGGGACCGATGCCGGCGGCTTCCGGCAACTTCCTTGTAGGGTCCAGTTTCAGCTCGATGAGCTAGAAAAATTATGGAGCCTGAAGTCCCGTTTTGACAAGTGGAAACAGGTACTTTCGGGTGAAGCGAAAATAAACTATTTGGCGCGGTTTTTCGAGGCTGATCATCAGGCACATCGGCAAGCTGAAAGATCGCCGGGATTGCCGGATCAAGCAGCTTGAAGCCGGTCGCCGATTTGGCGCGCGAGGCATCACCGGCTAAGATCATTTAGGTGCTTGACCCTGTGGTCACGGCGCAAGTGCGGATCTTTAGCTCAGTTGGTTAGAGCGTTCGCCTCACACGCGAAAGGTCGCTGGTTCGAGTCCAGTAAGATCCACGAAAAAATGCCACCAGCGATGGTGGCATTTTTCGCGTTTAAGCGCCGAGCAATTCGTGGACGCGGGGCTTGACTTCTTCGCCGAGCAGTTTGATGCTGCGCATCATCGCCTCGTGGGGCAGCGTTCCCGCCGAATACTTGATGTCAGCCCGCGACAGGCCCAGTTTCCTGGTGGCCGAGGCGAGCTTCGACGCCACGGTGCCAACGCTTCCGGCCATCATGGCCCCATCGGGTCCCATGGATGCCTTCAGCCGCATTTTGCTGGCCGGCGGCCATCCTCGTTCGGCCCCGAGACGGTTCATGGTCCTCTGGTAATGCGGCCAGAGGGTTTCCAAGGCCTCTTCGTCGCTATCTGCGACCAGCCCGTGGAAGTGGGCGGCGACGGGTTGCTCCCCATGGCCGAATTCCTTCAGCGCGCGGTGGTACAGGGACACCAATCCCTCAAAGCCGGAGGGCTGGCCGCCGATGATGGCCAGGAAGAGCGGCAACCCGTGGCGCGCGGCACGGACCACGGATTGCGGGCTGCCGCCGACACCCACCCACGTGGCCAGGGGCTGCTTTTCCAGCAGCGGGTAGACCTGCTGGTTGCGCAATGCCGCGCGGTGCTTGCCGTGCCAGACCACTGGATTTCCGTGGCGCAATTTCACCAGGAGGTCCAGTTTCTCCTCGTAGAGCTCTTCATAGTCATCCAGCTCGAAGCCGAACAGCGGGAACGACTCGATAAAGGATCCACGTCCGGCCACGATTTCCGCACGGCCCTGGGAAATGGCATCCAAGGTCGCGAAGCGCTGGTAGACCCTGACCGGATCATCGCTGGAGAGCACGGTCACGGCGGTGCCCAGCTTGATGCGATCGGTGGTGCTGGCCAAGGCGGCCAACACGATCTCGGGTGAAGACACGGCATAGTCGTCGCGATGGTGTTCGCCCACGCCGAAGAAGTCCAGATTGGCCGATTCGGCTGCCTGGCCTTCGGCGATGACGTTGCGGATCACCTGCGCGTGGGTGAGCAGGTTCCCGTCAGCGTCCTGGCTGATGTCGCCAAAAGTCTCGGCGCCGATCTCGGGTAGGAGCAGTGTGCCGCTCATCAGTGACCTCCGAAGTGTATGCAAAAGTATCTAATTTCTAGCAGGTTCAACCAACTGCTGCCCGGCGATATTCCATCGGGCGAGATACTGGATAAATGTGTTCGGCGCTACCAAGTGATTTATGCCCGTTCGCGCCAACTGATCGCCCATGGGTTGTATCGTGAATTGCATGGGAATACATCGGTTCAGGGGGCAAGATTAGTGGCGCATCGATCTGACGAGGAGCACGGTGCAGCGTCACCGCAGATCGGCGAAGATCCAGCGCCATCAGCCGGTGTGCTTCCGCGTATTTCGACTAGTGAAATCAACATGGGATTCCACCCGGAAGATCCAATGGAGGAGCCTGCCACCGCTTCCGAGTTGCCGCTGAATACCGCCGTGAGTGCCAATGTGGCCGCTGCGGATGCCTCCGATATCGAGTGGCGTACAGGCCAGGTCCACACCACCGACGAAGGCATCACCCTGATGCCGACGCGTGCCAACCCGGTGGCTCGTCGGCTGCTGGCCAAGATGTGGATCTCGGACACCCCGCCGACTCAGGCGCTGAATATCGTCGAGCGGCTACAGGGCACTCCCTATGCCAACCCCAAAGTCAACGACCAACAGGATGCTTCCTCGCGTCGCACCATGGAATTCGCCTTGGACCTGGGGGAAACCCTGATCCGTTACGGCGCTGGCGCGCTGGAGGTGGAAACCAGCATCATCGCGGTGACCGCGGCCCTGGGGTTGAGCCACCTGGATGTCGACATCACCAATCAGTCCCTGCACCTCAACTACAGCCCGCCGGACGCCGAGAGCTATTCGGTACTGCGCGTGGTCCGTTCCTACACGTCCAACTATGCGGGGCTGGTGCTGGTGCACGAGCTGGTCTCGGACATCATTGCCGGCGGTGTTTCGCGCAGCGCTTCGGCTAAGCGCCTGAAGGAAATTACCCGTCGCCCCAAGCCGTTCCCTCGTTGGATTGTTGCCAGCGGCCGGGCGCTGTTCGCGGCGGCTTTCGTGCTTTTCATCGGCGGTTCATGGGCCGGGGCGCTGGTGGCGATGTTTTCCTCCAGCCTGGTGACGCAGATCGGGCGCTACGGCTCGCGCTGGCGCGTCCCCGAGTTCTTCACCATTGCCGTCTCGACCATGGTGATTACCGGGATCGCGCTGATCGGGCATCAACTACATGCTCCATTGGACCCGGCGCTCGTGGTTTCCGGCGGTATCCTGCTGCTTTTGCCGTCGGGACGTTTCGTCTCGGCTCTGCAGGACGCGATCAACGGCTTCCCGGTCACCGCGGTGGGCCGCTTGTTCTCCGCCAGCCTGACCTACGGGGCGATCTTGAGCGGGATCGCTGCAGCCCTGGTGATCTCCGACGCATTCGGAGGGGAAGAAGTCGATGTCCATCAGATCGTGACGACCGAGTATCCGGCGTGGTTGCTGGTCCTCTTGGTAGCCGTGGCCATTGCCGCCGGCGCCGTGACCGAACAAAGTGCGCTGCGCTTGCTGTTGCCGACTGTGGGGATCGCCGTGGGCGGCTATCTGATCCAGATGCTCGCTGAGGGCATTGGCCTGGGTGAACGCGCGGTTCCAGCAATTGTTGCCACGGTGATCGGCTTTGCCGCTCGCTTCGCTTCGGACAAGCTGCGCACTCCGCAGCTGGTCCTAGCCGCTCCGGCCGTGATGTTCCTGCTGCCGGGTTTGATGATCTTCCGGGCCATGTACGGCATCGTGATCAACGTCGATGACATGGCCACCGGTCTTGTGGAGATGTTCAATGCCATGGCGATCATGCTGTCCATCGCCGGCGGCGTTGTCTTCGGCGAGACCCTGTGCCGTCCGCTGACTTCCAATGCACGGCGCGAGCGCCGGCGCATCCGCCGCCGCTAGGCCAACGGCAACGACCAATCAATCGGCTCCTGTCCCTGCTCGGACAGGAGCCGATTTGCTTGGGAGAAGGGCTTGGACCCGAAAAAGCCGCGTGCAGCCGAGAGCGGTGAGGGGTGCGCGCTGCGCAGCTGGGGCAGGTTGCCGAGGTCGGATGCGAACTTCTGGGCGTGGTTGCCCCAAAGTATGGCGACTGGTGGATTGTCGCGCGTATTCAGGGCAGCTAACACCGACGCGAGGATTGGCTCCCACCCGAGTTTTTGATGGGAACCAGCCTTGCCAGCAGCCACTGACAATGCTTGATTCAGCAATAGCACCCCGCGCTGCAGCCAAGGACCCAGATCAGGATGAGGCGCAGGGCTGATGCCCAAATCCGATTCCAGCTCTTTGTAGATATTGCCCAGGGAACGTGGCAAAGGGCGGACCTGCTGATTGGCGGCAAATGCCAAGCCGTTGGGGTGTCCCGGTGTCGGGTAAGGGTCCTGGCCGATAATTAGGACTTTGACTTCGGATAATGGCAGCGTAAGTGCGCGGAACATCACCTTCGGATCGGGCAGGAGGACTTCACCTTGCGATGAACGTTTGGTTAATTCGAGGGCAAGGCGACGGAGATTTCCATCATGTCCGCTCAGCGCCGGAACCCAATCCCGGGCAATAAATCCGCGGTCGGCCATGGATTGCGCACCGTGGAAGAACGGGAAATCCGCGGGCTCGTACACCGGTGGTGCTGGTGGCTCGGGAGCGTCAAACAGGGCATCTTGCATTTCATCCATAGGTGCCATTGTGCCGTTTTTCTGGCGTGCCTGTGCCCGGCCACACGGCGATAGCTCAACGGATTGGTTAGAATATCGGTGGTATGTCTACCGACGGTGGAGTACATGCATGACTGAAATACGCAAAAACTGAGCCGAGGACAGGGGTGAGGACAGATGGCTGAGAACGAGTTGCTGGTTGATTTTGTGATGAACCCGGATTCGGAATTGGACGAACGCTCACAACAGATCCTGAGCTTGGAAAAATTGTGGTGGAAGTATGCCGGAGCCAAGGAACAAGCGATTACCAAGCAGTTCTCAATGTCGCCAACCAATTACTATCAGCTGCTGAACCAGCTGATTGAAACTGATGCGGCCATGGCCTACGACCCGATGCTGGTTAAGCGACTGCGCAGAGCACGTTCAACAAAACGTCGTGTGGGCGGTAAGGTCGGCTCGGGACGATAACCCAGCCTGCCGTGACCAGTCAGACCTCGAGCAAGGACAAGAATGACCAACTACCCGCGTGACGAATTTGATCGCGTACCGGAGTTCAACACCCGTGTGGGTTCACACCACGCGCACGGATGGGCCCAGTCCGCCGCCTCAAAGTCGACCGGCGGCAAATTGCTGTGGGTAGTGCTAACCGCCGTGATCGTCCTGGTCATCGGTGCCGCCTCATTCATCTTTGGTCCTCAGCTCAAGGACAGCATTGCCGGTTCGTCCAGCAGTGAAAGCTCGCAGTCCCAAGAGGGCGACGACGGCGAGTCAGCCGACAGCTCTCAAGAGGCATCGCCGAGCGAATCAGCCTCCCCGTCGAGCACCATTGACGATGCCGAAGTGCTCTTCGGCCAGCAGATCGGTATCTATAACGCAGCCAGCGTGGCTGGTGTCGCAGGCGCCGGCGAAGAGGCCATGACCGAAGCTGGATTCACCAATATCGTCGCCGATAACTGGAGCAAGCCAGCCGATGTCTCCGCGGTGTACTACGTCTCGGAGTCCTACCGCACCACGGCTCAAAAGGCAGCTGAAGTCCTGAACATCGACGAAGTGTTGCAGACCAGCAACATTCCAAATCGTGTCGCCGTCGTGCTGGGTACCGACGACCCACTAGGGCTGAACGAATAGTTCGTCCATAAATCTCTTCGCTCAGAGCCGATCGGCTTGCACTCGCCATGCGAGAGTGCCAATATTTGTATTAGCACTCTTACACAGCGACTGCTAACGCCGGTCGGCTTTTGTGTTCCTGCGGGACAAAGGGCCACCGAGTAGCGCGCTGTCGGATAGAGCGTGGAAACTACCTCAGATAGCGAGAGCTGAAACGGTCGCCGGCCCGATGCCGCACCGGATAACTCGTCCGTCGCGGGCGCTGTCTGTCGGTTGCATTTTCGCAAAATCGTCCCGAAAGGACCGTACGCCACTATGGCTAAGATGATTGCATTTGACGAGGAAGCACGCCGCGGACTCGAGCGCGGACTGAACACCCTCGCTGACGCGGTAAAGGTGACCCTGGGCCCACGCGGCCGCAACGTCGTTCTGGAAAAGAAGTGGGGCGCTCCTACTATCACCAACGACGGTGTGTCCATCGCTAAGGAAATCGACCTCGAAGATCCTTACGAGAAGATCGGCGCAGAGCTGGTCAAGGAAGTTGCCAAGAAGACTGACGACGTCGCCGGTGACGGTACCACCACCGCAACCGTTCTTGCTCAGGCACTGGTTAAGGAAGGCCTGCGCAACGTTGCTGCTGGCGCCGACCCAATCGCGCTGCGCCGCGGTATCGACAAGGCTGTAGAAGCTGTTACCGCTGAGCTGTTCACCGCTGCCAAGAAGATCGAATCAAAGGAGCAGATCGCTGCTACCGCTTCGATCTCCGCAGGCGACAAGGAAATCGGCGGCCTGATCGCCGAGGCACTCGACAAGGTCGGCGAGCAGGGCGTTATCACCGTTGAAGAGTCCAACACCTTCGGCCTCGAGCTGGAGCTGGCGGAGGGCATGCGCTTCGACAAGGGCTACATCTCCGCGTACTTCGTCACCGACACCGAGCGCCAGGAAACCGTTCTGGAGGATCCATACATCCTCATCGTGAACTCCAAGATCTCCTCGGTCAAGGACATGGTGACCCTGCTGGAGAAGGTCATGCAGTCGAACAAGTCGCTGCTGATCATTGCCGAGGACGTTGAGGGCGAAGCCCTGGCTACCTTGATCCTGAACAAGATCCGTGGCCTGTTCAAGTCCGTTGCCGTCAAGGCCCCAGGCTTCGGCGACCGTCGCAAGGCCATGCTCACCGACATCGCCATCCTGACCGGCGGCCAGGTTGTTTCCGAGGAAATCGGCCTGTCCCTGGACAATGTTGGCCTCGAGGTCCTGGGTACCGCCCGCAAGGTCGTCATCACCAAGGACGAGACCACCATCGTTGAAGGCGGCGGCGAAGCCGACGCTATCGAAGGCCGCAAGGCACAGATCGCAGCCGAGATCAAGAACACCGACTCGGACTACGACCGCGAGAAGCTGCAGGAGCGCCACGCAAAGCTCTCTGGCGGTGTCGCTGTGCTGAAGGCCGGTGCTGCTACCGAGGTCGAGCTCAAGGAGCGCAAGCACCGCATCGAAGATGCCGTGCGTAACGCCAAGGCAGCCGTTGAAGAAGGCATCGTCGCCGGTGGTGGCGTTGCACTGATCCAGGCTGGCGCTGCTGCATTCGCCAAGCTTGAGCTGGAAGGCGACGAGGCAACCGGCGCGAACATCGTTCGTGTCGGCATCGAAGCACCACTGAAGCAGATCGCACTGAACGCTGGCCTGGAGCCAGGCGTTGTCGCCGACAAGGTCAAGGGCCTGGCCGCTGGCCACGGCCTGAACGCCGCCACCGGCGAGTACGTGAACCTGCTCGACGCTGGCGTCAACGACCCAGTGAAGGTGACCCGTTCGGCTCTGCAGAATGCAGCATCGATCGCCGGCCTGTTCCTGACCACCGAAGCTGTTGTTGCAGAGAAGCCAGCTCCTGCTGGCGCTGCTCCAGCCGGTGGCGACGACATGGGTGGCATGGGCGGAATGGGCGGCTTCTAAGCTTCCCCGCCGATCTAGCGCATCACCTGCGCTGATGGCCTGGTACCTTCGGGTACCAGGCCATCAGCCGTTAACAAGCCAAAATCGGGTTAGCTCATCCAGCCCTGCAGATGCTCTAGTTCCCGGCCCACATTCGAGCGTGCAGCGGACTCCCACAACTCACGTCCCGCAGCCGTCGCATAGATCGTGGCCTTGCCCAGCAACGCTGTGAGAATCCTGCTTCGACCTTCGGCCAAAACGTGGCGCGGAAGATGCGCATACTCCTGGTAGATCGCGTGGGCGTAGCGTTGGTATGCCGGTTCTGGGCGTGCGAGCACTTCCAGATCCGCATCGCACAGGATCCGGCCCAGCCGGTCCGATTCCTTGGGGTTGTGCCCGGCCGTGAGCAGGATCAGGTCGCTGACGGTACTCACGGCCCGGGCAGAGAGCACAGAATCGAGCCGTTCACGAGCCAGCACCGCCGACTTGAATTCATCTTCGGAGGTCCCCTGGTACACCGCATCATGGAACCAGGCTGCCAGCTGGATGAGCATGAGCTCTTCGGCGGAGGCCTTTTCGCCCAGGCGATCCACCGCTTCGAGCACCGAGAGCAGATGGACCCGGTCATGATAGTACCGGTGCTCCTGGGACCACAGGCCGAGCAGCTCCTTGCCCAATTCGGGCTCGGCCGGCAAGGTGCGGGCCCAGCGGCGGCGCAATATGGCGTCCAGCTTTTCGGGGCGATACTTGGCCGGGATGCGCAAACCTGAGGCAACCAGGGCGCGGACCAGCTCGCCACCGGAAACTTCCTTCGCGCCGGCGCGGACCAGTTGCTCATAGCGTTCGCGGGGAACGTCGTAGTGGTCCTTGTCGAACGCCCGCAAAGGGATCTCTTGCTGGGCGGCGAACTGATGGAGCTCATCGAGGGAAGTATCCGAGACCAGATGGGCAAAGACGGTGCCGTGGGCCGGCCAGCGCGGCGGGTCGATCAGAATACTCATAAGCTAAGCCTACTGACCCACCCGCCATCGTGCAGTCGCCGGTCAGTAGCGGAAAAGGGAGGTGTTGACTTGCTCCACTTCCTCGTACTGCATCGAAGCATGATTCAGGGCGCTGGCAATGCTGCTCAGGGCTTCTTCGATCTGCACATGGGTGGAACGCCATTCGGCGACGATGGATTGGAATGACGCGGCGGCCGAGCCCTGCCAGGTGCTTTGCAGCTGGTCGAGGTTCATCTGCATTGTCGACACCTCGTGGCGCAGGCGATCGATGGTGTTCATGACGGCTTGGGACTTGACCTGCATCTCGCCGGTATTGGTGGAGAACGTACTCATGGACCTAGTCCTTTCTAGATGGCTGTATCGATATCTCGATGCATCCAACCTAGGAAGCCGGCTAGCAGCACAGCATCTGGCGATCGCCGAATGTGGATAAGCACGGCAATCCGCCCGAGGGTCTAGTCTTCGATCTGCGGCTCGGGGCGCTCGATCAGCGGCACGTAGGGCAAAGCGATGGACATGGTTGCGCCGCCGCCCTCGGTATCGGTTAGAGCGACCGATCCGCCATGCTGCTGGACGATGGCCGCAACGATCGCCAGGCCAAGTCCCGACCCGCCGGTTTCCCGCTGTCGGGAGCTGTCGGCACGGTAGAAGCGCTCGAAGATCCGCTTGGCATCTTCGGCAGGAATGCCAGGGCCGTGGTCCCTGATCTCGATGACTGCGTCCATGGCGCCTGCCACCAGGGACCGGACGCCAACCGCGATCTCAATCGGAGTGCCTTCGGGGGTGTAGCGCAGCGCGTTAGTCAGCAGGTTGGCGATGACCTGGCGGATGCGAGCGTCATCGCCGACGGTGCTGGCCGGGCTGGGGCGACTGGTGGTCAGTCCCACGAGCTTGACCGCGCGGTCGGGCGCGCGCACCTTGGTATCTTCCACCGCGTCCTGCCCGAGCACCAGCAGATCCACCGGCTGCTTCTCCATGGGCCGCTGCTCATCGAGGCGTGCGAGCATCAGCAGGTCTTCAACGAGGCGTGCCATGCGTTTTGATTCGGCCTCGATGCGTCCCATGGCCGAGTCCATCGCTTCGGGTTCAGCCAGCCCGCCGTAGCGGTAGAACTCTGAGTAGCCTTGGATGGTGACCAGGGGAGTGCGCAGCTCGTGGGAGGCGTCCTGGATGAAGCGGCGCATCTTGCGTTCGGAGGCTTCCCGGTCGTGGAAGGCCTTCTCGATCTGGGCCAGCATGGCGTTCAGGGCGCGCGAGAGCCGGCCCACTTCGGTCTCGGAAGGGTAGTCCTTCACGCGCTGGGACAAATCGCCCGCGGCAATCATCGAGGCGGTGCGCTCGACATTGTTCAGCGGCTGCAGAGATCTTCCGGTGAGGCCGTAGGCGATCATGGACATGACCAAGGCGGCGAGCAGTCCGGTGGAGAGCACCAGCACGGCGGTCTGTCGCACCGTGGAGTTCACGGTGTCCAGTGGCAAGGCCAGGAAGAGGTTGAGGTTGCTGCTCTCCAGTGGCACCATCATGGTTCGCCAGCCCGAAGAAGTCCGGAAACTGCCTGGAACAGTGGAGGGAACCAAGGGGTTGGCCGCCAGCTCTTCTATTTCCTGTGGATTAAGCAACGGCAGATCCGTGGTGCTGCTGGGGCTGACCCGCGAACGCGGCATGATGTAGAGGATCTTGCCTTCTTCATCACGGATATCGGCGTACGAGCTATTCAGCCCCAGCAAGGTCGGATCGAAATCACCGGAACCATCGGATCCGCCGTTGCCATCGAGGGAATTCACGTAGGCCTTGTTCAGTCCGTAGGCCATCGTGGGCCATGAAGCGTTGAGCTGGTCATCGATCTGGTTGGTCATCGAGATCTTCAGCGTATGCGCTGAACTGATCGCGGTGGCGAAGATCGCGATGATCATCAGCCCGAGCATAACGGTGACGAGCTTTGTCCTCATCGAGGTGCGGCGCCATTTGGCTCGAATTGACTTCATATGCAGACTTTACAAGGCCTTGGTGTTCCTCGGTGAATTATTGGCGTCGATCAGGGGTGCGCATCAGGTAGCCGACCCCGCGCTTGGTCTGGATCAAGGCGGGCCATTCAGGGCGGTCGACCTTGCGGCGCAAATAGGAGATGTAGGACTCGACGATGGATGCATCACCGTTGAAGTCGTATTCCCACACATGGTCCAGGATCTGCGACTTGGAGAGCACGCGATTGGGGTTCATCATCAAATAGCGCAGCAGCTTGAACTCGGTGGGGGACAGATCGATGATTTCCCCGGCACGGCGGACCTCATGGGCATCGTCGTCCAGTTCAAGATCGGCGACGGCAATCGTGGCGTTCTCCTCTTCGCCGCTGGCCGTGCGCCGCAGGACCGCGCGAATGCGGGCCACGACCTCGTCGAGGCTAAATGGCTTGGTGACGTAGTCGTCGCCGCCGACGGTCAGGCCGGTGACCTTGTCGCTCGTGTCATCGCGGGCGGTCAGGAAGAGTACCGGGAAGTGACGTCCGGCGGCCCGGAGCTTGCGGGTAATGGTGAAACCGTCCATGTCCGGGAGCATCACATCCAAGACAGCGAGATCTGGTTCGTCTGCTTCAACGGCGGCAAGTGCCTCACGTCCATTGGCTGCCGCAACAACCTCGAAGCCGGCGAAACGCAGCGACGTGGAGAGCAGTTCGCGGATATTCGGTTCGTCATCAACAACAAGTAGTTTTGCTTCAGCGGGTTTTGCACTCATGAATCCAAGTTTGCACAAGAAGTCTGGGAGTCTGCTGAATGGTTGCTGATTCAGGTTGTCTAGGTATTGCGGCGTTTGGCGATATTGCTGATCACCACGATTGCCGCCAGGACGAACGCGACGGGGAGGCCCCAGACGGCAAAGGCCATCACCAGCGGTGGAATCGCGATCTGCTGGAAGTAGAGGACCAGCGTGGCAATCAATGCGAGGGCCGAAACGACAGCGATGATGATCGCCACTCGAGAAATGACGGTCATGGTTTTTGATGCAGTGCTCACGACTTCTAGCTTAGCCCTGCAGGGGCATCCGCAGCGCGCCGTGCCGGACTTCGGTGCGCAAAGATGAATTCAGTGCTTCAGTGATGACATAATCTTAGAAAACGACTTGAAACGATTTCGTACGTTGAGTACCCGGCAAGAAGCTGAAAAGAACCCCGGCTGTGACTCCGCGAAATCGTACATATGAATATGCATGGCGCTGAGCAGGCCTCGGCCTTGCATTTGGTTAAGGAACGAACGAGGTAAATGATCATGCCTAGCGGCAAGGTTAAATGGTACGAAAAGGCCAAGGGCTTCGGTTTTATCACCGCGGAAGATGGCAAAGAGATCTATGTCAACGCAGCGGCATTGCCTGAAGGCGTTCATGATTTGCGCCCAGGCACTCGGCTGGAATTTGGTGTTGCTGAAGGTCGCCGTGGGCCTCAGGCACTGAGTTTGCGCCTGCTGGAACAGGCGCCTTCGGTGGCTCGCGCCAAGCGCAAAAAGCCTGAAGCGGAAGCGGTTCTCATTGAAGATCTCATCAAGCTGCTCGACAACGTTTCCAATAGCCTGCGCAATGGGCGTTATCCTGAACAGGCATATGGCAAGAAGGTTGCTACCGTACTTCGTGCGGTAGCCGACGATCTGGACGCATAAATAATGGCCCGTAAACCCAAGTTGGACACCATCCTCGCCGACGCAGTGGATACTGCACGCGGTGCGCTCGCGGCGATTGCCGGCGCGCAAGAAATCGGCGAACATCTCGGGGTCACGGCGGAAGGTGAGCGACTTGTCACCCATCGTTTTGTCTCCCAGAAAAAGGGATACCAAGGATGGACCTGGTTCGCTACTCTCGCACGGGTTCCGCGGGCCAAGGCAAAGGACCTCACCGTTTGCGAAGTCGGCATCATCGCCGGCGACGACTCGCTGTTGGCCCCCGCATGGGTGCCGTGGGCTGACCGGCTGGCCAAGGAAGAAATCGAAGCTGCCAGCGCTGCGCAAGCAGCCGAGGACGCTGGAGAATCGGCAACCGACCCGTCGCAGGCCGAAGGATCGGAGCCGGAAGAAGGCGCGGACGACGCTGCGGCAGAACCATCGGCTAGCGCGGAGCAGGAAAGTGGAGAGTCCGAAGAGGATGATTCCGAAGCCGCCCCGCATAAGTCGCCGGCTCGACGCCAGGTTCGACGCCGTCGCACTGCGCAACGTACTGCGGCTCGTCGCCGGGCAGCGCAGCGCAACCGCACGTGCAAGGAAAACTAGTAGTTAAGACAACGGAGGGGGTTCGAAGAACAAATATTCTTCGATCCCCCTCCGTTGCCATATGGCTTAGAGCTGTTCGATAACGAAGTCGATGCACTTGAGCAGCGCTGCGACGTCGCCAGGCTCGATGGCCACGAAGGTGGCAATGCGCAGCTGGTTGCGTCCGAGCTTGCGGTATGGCTCGACATCGACGACGCCGTTGGCCCGCAGGGCCTTGGCAATTGCCGAGGCATCTACCGAGTCGTCGAAGTCCACGGTGGAAATTACGTTGGAACGGTGAGCCGGATTGGCAACGTATGGAGAAGCGATCGACGACGCTTCGGCCCATGCCTGGATCAGGCCAGCAGACTCGGCGGTGCGAGCCGCAGCCCACTTCAGGCCGCCATTTGCATTGATCCACTTGATCTGGGCGTCCAAGCCTACCAGGGTGGTCAATGAAGGGGTGTTGTAGGTCTGGTTCTTGAGCGAGTTATCCAGCGCGGTCTTCAGGTTCAAGAAGTCCGGGATCCAGCGATCGGTGGAAGCGATTTCCTCGATGCGCGCGATAGCCGCTGGGGAAACGAAAGCCAGCCACAGGCCGCCGTCTGAAGCAAAGTTCTTCTGAGGTGCGAAGTAGTACACATCGGTCTCGGCCAGATCCACGTCCAGGCCGCCGGCCGCGCTGGTGGCGTCTATGACGATCAGTGCGTCGTCGTTGGCGCCAGCAACGCGCTTGATCGGTGCTGCTGCGCCAGTCGAGGTTTCGTTGTGTGGCCAAGCGTAGAGGTCGACGTCGGCTTCAGCCACTGGTTCCGGAACGGTACCCGGCTCGCCAACGATGATCGAAGAAGCTTCCAGGAATGGGGCCTTATCGGTAGCCTTGGCGAACTTCGAGCCGAATTCCCCGAAAGACAAGTGCTGAGCCTTGGAGCGAACCAGGCTGAACGCTGCTGCATCCCAGAATGCAGTGGAACCGCCGACGCCCAAGAGGACTTCGTAGCCCTCTGGCGCGTTGAACATTTCCTTCAGGCCATTCTGCACCGAAGCGACGAGGTTCTTGACCGGCGCCTGGCGGTGGGAGGTGCCCAGCAATTTGGATCCTGCGTCGGCGATGGCCTGGACCTGCTCTGCGCGGACCTTGGAAGGGCCTGCGCCGAATCGTCCGTCGGCGGGCAGAAGGTCTTGTGGAATTTGGATGTCCGTGCTCATCGCGCTCCTCTTGTAGCGAAAGTTTGAAGTGCCTGACAGGCCACCAATACCCATGAGTCGGAATATTGAAGGATGGCCGTGGCGTTTCAATAGATATCTTTGCAAATAGCAAGGGCTCGTGAGAAAAACGCGACCGTCGGTTACGAAATCCGCTGGGCGGGTTACATCCGCTTTCTGTCCGATAAACCAAGTAGAGTGGGGTATCGACGCCACGTATTATTCGAGCGAACTAAACTGTTGTGACTTCCAGGAGCGGCTGCCGTGTCTGATCTTATCGATACAACTGAGATGTATCTGCGTACCATTCTTGAACTTCAAGAAGAGGAGATCGTGGCTTTGCGCGCCCGAATTGCGGAACGTCTTGGCCACTCTGGTCCTACCGTGTCGCAGACCGTGGCTCGAATGGAACGCGATGGCCTGGTTGTCGTTTCCTCCGACCGTCACCTTGCCTTGACTGAAAAAGGTCACGAATTGGCAACCAGCGTGATGCGCAAGCACCGTTTGGCAGAGCGCCTGCTCTCGGACATGATCGGCTTGGACTGGGAATACGTCCACGATGAAGCATGCCGCTGGGAGCACGTCATGAGCGAGCGTGTTGAGCGTCGCCTTTATGACCTTCTGGGCAAGCCCACTGTGTCTCCATACGGCAATCCGATTCCGGGTCTTGAGGTCCTTGGCGGACCAAGTGTGGCTGAAATCTCATATGAAGTCCAGAATCTGGATGACGCTTTGCTCGCAGGAAATGATGGTCCAGTGGCGATCGAGCGTCTAGCAGAACCGATCCAAACGGACCCAATTCTGCTCGGACAACTGAATGAAGGCGGAATTCGCCCCGGAGCGATCGTCACTTTGGAACGGGCAGACGACTACGTTGTGGTCCGTGTGCAGGGTATCGAAGGTGCTTTGGAACTGCCCGTCGAAGTTAGCGGACACGTATTTGTGAGGGCTCAAAAAAGATAACGAAATTGTAACTTTACCGGATGACCGGTAACGTTAATAATCGATGCCACGGATCTGACTGGTATCACCCGTCTCCGTCGCGACCGCCTAGTGTTGCCCTGCGCCGGTAGCCGGTTACCAAGTTTGAGGGCAACAACGGGGGACCCACGACTTCGGCGTGAATGCGCCTTGGGGTGAAGCTCTGCTTGACGCAGGCCGGTTCATTCTCCAGAACCGAACCCGACAGCTAACTTCGTAGGCGCAACAGTGAGAGGAATGTTTTGGTAGAAACCAAGACTGCGGGACGACGTCGCGCTGCTGGCACCGAGGTTGATGTGATCACCGAGATCGCTGCCTCGGCAACCCAGCGCGCTAGTGGACGCCGCGCATCACGCGCCGCTGAAACCGCCCCGACCATTACCCCGGCAAGGCCGGTTAACGCAGACTTCGTAGGTCGTCGTTTCGACTCCTTGCAGCGCTACGGTATTGCCCCAACTCAGACTGATCTGGCACCTAAGGCAGCAGACAACAATGTTGTCGCATTGCCAAATGCCGTCGAGATTCAGCCAGCAAGCCCGGCTCCGGTCCAGGCGTCAAGCAACGTCGAATTCATTGCCAACGTCAAGTCGAAGGTCCGCAAGACCAGCCGCCTTGGATTCACGCATAAAGTTGCTGCCGTCGCAGCGGTTTCCGGCTTGGCATTAGCGGCCGTTGCACCGCAGCTATCCGGTAACACCGGCGAAGAGGACAAGGCAATAGCGGCCGCGGCCGAACGCACCGCAACCTCGGCTGTGGTCGACGTCAAGGCTCCAGGAAACGCTGCTGAATTGACTGTTGAGCGAGCGGCTCTGTCTTCAAAGCTGAACCCAGAGGTCAAGAGCGAAGAGAAGTTCTCGGATATCATGACCGCATCGGGTGGCGACATCACCAGCATCAAGGAAACCGCAGGTTTGCTTTCCGCTCCGGTGACCTCCAAGCGCATCACCTCGGCTTTCGGACACCGTAAGAATCCAACCGGTGCTGGATACATGATCCACAGCGGTACCGACTACGGCGTGCCAAGCGGAACCAAGGTCTACGCAGCGGCCGATGGTGTTGTCGAGGTTGCCGGTTGGGCCGGCCACTCGGGTAACCGAGTCACTCTGGACCACGGAAGCGGACTGGAGACCGGCTACAGCCACAACAGCCAAGTATTGGTAAAGGTTGGCGATCACGTGAAGCGTGGCGATGTCATTGCTTTGGCCGGTACCACTGGCAACTCAACCGGCCCTCACGTGCACTTTGAAGTAATCGTCGACGGCCAGTTCAAAGACCCTGCCGGATGGTTATAACGACGTTCGTCACTATTCCGTGATCAAAACGTGACATTTCAAAAATCATCCTATAGGCTTATATCCGTGCCATGGGAAACCCTGGGCATCTTTGCGTGAGAACCGAGCACTGCCAACACGCAATGAGCAGTTATACACAACTCGTACGGCAGTGGCGGGGGAACCATCATCGGGCGGTTAGCTTGGCTAATAACCCTAGGGGTGAAGTGGATAGAGAAGGAAACTTCGAATCCACCGAGGTAACTCCACTTCGAACCCGACAGCTTACCTCGTAGGTACCAAGGAGAGGCAATAATAGTGACCAAGAGTCATACTCATGGACGTCGACGTGCTGACGTACCACGCACCAACTCGCTAGAAGCGATTTCGCAGGCAGTATCGTCGAACGCTGGTTCGGTAGGTCGCCAGGCAGCTGTAGTAGCTGCAGCATCAGGTTTGATCGTCGCCCTGGGTGTACCAGGTCAGGCATCGGCTCCACGCGATGTTTCGGCAGCACCGGTTGACACCATCACCCCAGAGCGCGTTGCCGTCAAGTCGGTAAGCGTTGCTGCCGACAAGGACGCATCTGTAGACATCGAGCGCGCAAGCTTTACCGCTAAGGAAAAGCCAAAGCCAAAGCCAGTTGTTATCGCAGTAGCCGATAGCATCGAGCCAACCACTCGCAGCACCCAGTCGAGCAACAGCGAATCCTCGGATTCGCTCGCTCCTACGACTCGTCAGAGCCGTAGCAGTGGCAGCCAGCAGACCCAGTCTGCTACTCCAAAGGCTGAGACCAAGACTGAGTCCTCCGTAGAAACTTCTAGCCTGTCCGGCATTGCAGCAACTGCTGCAAAGTACGCAGGCGTTCCATACGTATGGGGCGGCAACACCCCAAGTGGCTGGGATTGCTCCGGCTTCGTAAAGTACGTATACGCACAGCATGGCATCAACATTGCTCGTGGCACCTCGGCCATCCTCGGCTCGGGTCAGTTCAAGCGCACCAGCAGCCCGAAGCCAGGCGACTTGGTATTCCAGAACGGTGGCGGCCACGTTGGCATCTACCTGGGCGGCGGCCAGATGATCGGTGCCCAGAACCCAAGCGTTGGCACGCTGGTTCACTCCGTATCGCGCAACCCGCTGTACGGTTACTACACCCTCGCTGGCTAATTTCGCAGCTTTTCATAGGCCATCGAACGAATCATTCGTTCGATGGCCTATGTTCGTTTAAATAGGTGAACTGGACAAGTCAAAAAAGTGAAAAACGCTTGATTTCTTTCTCAGATGCTCACTAACTTGAGCCTCAATCGAATAGGCTAGCCGTTAGAGCCACTCCGATCAGAACGCGAGCTCCACCAATGCCAGATGGTAGCTATCGGTTCAAGAAGGAAGTACGACAAATGCGAACACTGGTATTAAACGCAGGATACGAGCCCTTGGCCGTCGTGACTTTTCGACGAGCACTGGTAATGGTCATGGCCGATAAGGCGACCATCGTTCTCCAGGATGACGACTCGCCTGTTCGCAGCTCCCATGGACAGTTACCCAGACCCACTGTCATTGTCTTGAAACGCTATGTACGACGCCCCTACCGCGACATGCTCCATGTCACGCGTAGGGGCGTTTTGCGTCGTGACGCGTATACCTGCGCGTACTGCGGAAAATCGGCGAATACGATCGACCACGTCATTCCGCGAAGCAGGGGAGGGAAGAACACGTGGGAGAACTTGGTGGCTGCTTGCCTGCACTGCAATAGCAGGAAGGCCGACAAGATGCTGTCTCAGTTGGGCTGGCAACTTCGAATCACGCCGCATCGCCCTCGGATCGGCGGGCATCTGGTCTCCGGTCTTCGGCATATTGATGCCGCATGGGACGACTTCCTTCAGGCAAGCTGAGCCAAGCACACGAAAAGAGCATGAACCGGAGCCCGGGCCGACTAATTCGGTGATCGTTCGATCAGCATGGGCAGCACGTGATCTTTGAGCAATGGAGCCAGATCCTCCCGTGGCAGGGCATCCTCGGGCGCGATCCAAAGCAACTCTTCAAGCTCGGCTAAAGGGGTCAGCGCGCCATCGTAGTGCGCCGTGAAGATGGACGCGGTGATTGCTGTGTCATCTTCGTTGGCTGCCGGCCCAACCCACTCGCCGTTGTACTTGAGATCCTCGGCTGAGAACTGCAGCCCGAGTTCCTCACGAATTTCTCGAATAACAGTTTGTAACGGCGATTCACCGAACTCCGGTTTTCCGCCGGGCTGCATGAACTTGGTTGTTCCTCGTTTTCGCACAAGGAGGATTTCTCCTTGGTTGTTGATTAAACAGACTGCTGATATCGTCAATTTTTTCTTCACCAAAACACAATATCGCGTGTATCCAAGGGTTGTAGGTGGTAACGTGCTTAATTGGATCTCCAACGTTTTTAGTTGTAGTTCTTGAGTGGTCGCCTACTCGCAGTATTCAGACCACAGGCTCATGACTACCAAAAATTTTGGAACAGGAAGATCGATCCATCTAATTTACAGAACAATGGAGCAATAATGCGACGGGGTACAAATCTAGGCCGTTTGGGAGACTTCAACCAAGCTGTCATTCTCGAGTCGATTCGACGCGCGCCTGAGGGCATCAGCCGTGTCGAACTAGCGGGGTCGACCGGCCTTTCGCCACAGACCATCTCAAACGTCGTTCGACGCCTGCTGGACGACGGCATCGTTCGAGAAGACCGCACAATTGTCTCCGGCCCGGGCAAGCCTCGCACCGTCTTGGAGCTTGAGGGCAACCGTTTGGTCTCCATTGGCATTCACCTTGACCCCAGCGTACTGAGCTTCGTCGCAATGAACCTTCGCGGTGAAGTGTTGCGCGAGCGTCGCATCGAAGTTCCTAACCTGGAAGTTGCAGCTGAGACGATTCAGCTCATGGCAACTACGGTGAAGGAACTTATCGCCGAAATCCGAATTCCGAAGAAGCACATCGTCGGCGTCGGCATTGCCGTGCCGGGTCCAGTGAACGTCGAAGACGGCGTTGTCCTCAACCCGCCACTGCTCGATGGCTGGGCAGATGTGGAATTGGTTAATCCTCTGCGTAAGCTCTTGCGACTGCAGGTCATTATCGAAAAGGACACCATTGCCTCGGCAGTGGGCGAGCTGTGGCAGACCAAGGAAGAGAAGAACAACGACTTCGTCTTCATCTACTGCGGCCACGGCTTCGGCGCAGGCCTGGTTTTGAACAACGATGTTCACCATGGCGCCAGCAACAATGCCGGCGAAATCGGACACTACTCTACCGGTCACAAGTCGTTCACGTGCGAAGACTGCGGCTCCGATGACTGCCTTGCAGCTGGCACCTCGTACGAATATATTTCGAACCAGGCCAAGGAACGCGGACTGGAACTGCCAACCTACGAAATCGTTGGTCCAGAGCAGCGTGCTGAAGGCATGAACCGCCTGTACGAGCTGGCACACGAAGGCAACAAGGTAGCCAAGGAATTGGTCACGGAAACCATGATCATGGTCGCCGAAGTTGCTGGTCAGCTTGCCAACTCGCTCGATGTTCGCGAAGTAGTCTTTGGCGGACCGCAGTGGGACAAGGTCCGCGAATTGGTGGAGGACGAAGTCCGCGAAGCAATCGAACGTCGCTTCGCCCTGCGCGGTGTGCACGAAATTGAAACCCGCACTTCCGAGCTGCGCTCGAATGTCGGCGCCATCGGTGGCGCATGCGTAGTCATGGACGCTTCGCTGTCGCCCAAGGCAACTGCACTGCTGCTTCGCTAAATCACTTAGCCAAAGCCAGATAGGGGTACGTTCCATGTGGACGTGCCCTTATTTGCTGCCTTCATCGTGATGCGACAAAGCATGGGGATAGCAAAAGAGCTTTGCTTCCAGATAATCTCTGGGAGCAAAGCTCTGATTGTGCCCCTGGCCGGAATCGAACCGACGGCCTACCCTTTAGGAGAGGGTCGCTCTATCCTACTGAGCTACAGAGGCATGGGCGTGAAAACACCAACAACACTATCCTACAGGGATGCCGTGGGTAAATTTCACGTGGCGACCTAGTCAGTGCCCTCGCGGATGGCCAGCAACTTGCGCTTGAGCCCTCGATTCGCACGGACGGCTCCAAGCCCAACGACAAGTCCAGCAGTGATAATCAGCAACGCCCAGCGGATGGTCGTCAGAATGGAGGCGAGAAGCACTGCACCGGCACTGAGATCATGGCTGAACAGGGCGTCGATGGCAAAATTTTCCCAAATATCGACAACGGCAAAGCCTATGGGGGCTATCCAAGCTAGCCAACGCGCCTGGCGATTGGGTATCCACCGGATGAATAGCAGCATCGAGAAGGCTGCGGTGAACATGGGGAAGAGGAAGCCCGCGGTCTTGTGCAGGTAATTCAGCTGTCCTATGGCATCCGAATCCATTGCAGTGCGCAGGGCCTGGATATCGCCCATGGTGTAGCCGAAAACGCGCTGGTCGGGCATAGGCAATGAATCGCTCAAGTCCTTCATCTGGACCATGGTGAGCAAGTGGTAGTAGGCGAAGAGTGCCAAGCAGACAACCAAACCGACCGAGATGAGAATCATCGGGTTTGATTTGTTTTCTTGAGATCCGCGACTAACGGTTGGGCGTGCTGCGTTGGCTATCGCCGCAGCCGGCTCCTGCTGCCTGAATTGACTCGGCTTACGATACTCTTTAGTTTTTTTGACCTGCTTTGCCATACTCTCCATTATGCCCGTGCTAGGGACGGCACTTTTCTACAGGCACTGAAAAGTGTCCGCAGCGCCACGTAGACTGGCTACATCATGGATTTTCTTTTTGATGATTTTGCTACCGACACCACTCCGCAGGTTAGGCCCAGTGCAGAGGACTTGCTGCTGGGCATGAACCCGCAGCAGGAAGAAGCCGTCCGCTATGCCGGCGGTCCATTGCTGATCGTGGCAGGCGCTGGATCCGGAAAGACCCGTGTTCTTACGCACCGCATTGCCTACCTGCTGGCCACCGGTCGTGCACGGCCCCATGAGATTCTTGCTATTACCTTCACCAACAAGGCCGCGGCGGAAATGCGCGAGCGTGCATCCGAGCTCATCGGCGAAGACCAGGCCAAGAAAATGTGGATCTCCACTTTCCACTCCTCTTGCGTGCGCATTCTGCGTCGCGAAGCAGCGACGATTGGCCTGAAGTCCAACTTCTCCATCTATGATTCAACCGATTCCCTTCGGTTGATCACCCTAGTGGCCAAGTCCCTTGAGATTGACCCCAAGCGCTTTACCCCCAAGGCCATCGCGCACAAGATTTCTTCGTTGAAGAACGAACTCATTGATGATGAAGACTATGCTGCGACCATCAATACCAACGACCCGTTTTCGCGTGCCGTTGCCGAGGTCTACCGGGGATACACCCGGCGGATGCGTTCGGCCAATGCGCTGGACTTCGACGATCTCATCGGCCAGGTCGTCTACATGTTCCGTGCATTCCCACGGGTTGCCGATAGCTATCGTCGCCGATTCCGCCACGTGCTGATCGACGAATACCAGGATACGAACCACGCACAGTACTCGCTGATTCGCGAGCTGACCGGGACCGAGGGGGAGACCTCCCCGGGTGAGCTGACGGTTGTGGGTGACTCGGACCAGTCGATCTATGCCTTCCGTGGCGCCGATATCCGCAACATCATCGAATTCGAAAAGGACTACCCGAACGCGGCGACGATCAAGCTGGAGCAGAACTACCGCTCCACGCAGACGATCTTGTCTGCTGCCAACGAAGTTATCAAGCGCAATCCGGACCGCAACGACAAGCGGTTGTGGACCGCTAGCGGTGATGGCGAACTGATTACCGGGTACGTCGGTGAATCCGAGTCCGACGAGGCGCGGTGGATCGCCGAAGAGATCCTGCGGCTCAATGACGAGAATGATGTCCGGCCGGGCGATGTAGCGATTTTCTACCGCACCAATGCCCAGTCTCGCGCGCTGGAAGAGCAGCTGATGCGTGTTGACCTCAAGTACCGAGTTGTGGGCGGTACAAGGTTCTACGATCGCAAGGAAATCAAGGATGCCTTGGCCTACCTGCGTGTTCTGGTGAATCCCGAAGACGACATCAACGTGCGTCGAATCCTCAATGAACCCAAGCGCGGGATCGGTGACCGTGCCGAGGGCGCAGTGGCGGCCCTGGCGGACCGAGAACGCATGTCCTTCATGGAAGCTTTGCGCCGTTCGGACGAGGCTCCTGGCCTCGGTACCCGTGGCATCAAGATGACTGCTGCCTTCGTGTCGCTGATCGATGACCTGCAGACTGTCGCCGAAGGTTCCGGCCCGGCAGAAGCCCTGGAGGCGGTGCTGGAGCAAACCGGCTACCTGGAAAACCTGCGCCTATCCACCGACCCGCAGGATGAATCACGTGTCGAGAACCTGGCCGAATTGGTCGCGGTGGTTCGCGACTTCGTCAACGAGGATCCTGAAGGCGGGCTCGCCGGCTTCTTGGAGCGGGTGGCCTTGGTGGCTGATGCTGATCAGATTCCTGAAGCTCCGAGCGATGATGAAGGCGCAGCCATGGCCGCGCAGGAAGGCATGGTCACGTTGATGACCCTGCATACCGCCAAGGGCTTGGAATTCCCCGTCGTGTTCCTCACCGGCATGGAACATGGTGTTTTCCCGCATCAGCGTTCGATGACCGATGAGAAGGAACTGGCTGAAGAGCGCCGCCTGGCCTATGTCGGCCTGACCCGTGCCCGGGAACGCCTGTACCTGACTCGTGCCGAACAGCGCAGCCTTTGGGGCCAAGCCCAGTACAACCCGGCCAGCCAGTTCTTGGAAGAGATTCCGGGCCAGCTCATTGACTGGAAGCGCGAAGGATCGGGTTCGATGGGCTTCGGCTTCGGTAACTCAACGGTGAATTTCGCCACGAGCAGATATGAGCGCGGAAGCCATTGGGGCGCTGGCACTTCAAGCAGTGCGCCTCAGCGCGGGCACAATGCCGCTCCGGTTTCCAAACAACGTGTGGTGCAAAACAAGGACATCACCATCCCGGAGGTCGGGCAATCGGTCAAGCATTCCGCCTTTGGCTTGGGAACTGTTATTGCTTTGGAAGGTGCCGGGGACAAGACTGTGGCCAAGGTGCAGTTCCCGGATTCCGAAAAGCGGCTGTTGCTGAGATATGCGCCCCTTGAAATCGTGGAATAGTCAACCAAAAGGGCGAGTTTTCTTCGTCACATTTACCGGGTTCCCAGCGTAATTCCGCAGTTTCTCTACGTGTTGTAAAAGTGGGAACTTTACGAAAGTCGGGATAGTCTGAGAGGTGCGCACGGGCTACGGCGCCTTATGACGTCCGTTTGTTGCGGTGCGCTCTCTTAGGCATGGCATGGATTTCGGTCTGTGGCCATGCCGCGAGTCAGCATGAACTTCGAACGAAGGACACAAACCCGTGGACCTGTATGAGTACCAGGCGCGCGATCTATTCGAGGCACACGGCGTTCCCGTGCTTGCCGGTATCGTCGCTTACACCCCGGAAGAAGCCAAGGCCGCAGCTGAGAAGATCGGCGGCGTTGTAGTAGTAAAGGCACAGGTCAAGGTCGGTGGCCGTGGCAAGGCTGGCGGCGTTAAGGTCGCTAAGACCGCCGATGAGGCTTTCGAGCACGCATCCGCCATTCTCGGTATGGACATCAAGGGCTACACCGTTAACAAGGTCATGATCGCCCAGGGCGCCGACATCGCCGAGGAGTTCTACTTCTCGGTACTGCTGGACCGTGCAAACCGCAACTACCTTGCAATGTGCTCGGTTGAAGGCGGCATGGAGATCGAGGTGCTCGCAGTTGAGCGCCCAGAGGCTTTGGCCAAGGTCGCAGTGGACCCAATCGTCGGCATCGACGCCGCGAAGGCCGCTGAAATCGTCGAGGCAGCTAACTTCCCAGAAGAACTGCGTGCCAAGGTTGCCGAAACCATCCAGAAGCTTTGGGTTGTTTTCAAGGAAGAAGACGCAACCCTCGTGGAGGTCAACCCACTGGTGAAGACCGGCGCCGGCGACATCGTCGCACTGGACGGCAAGGTCTCCCTGGACGACAACGCATCTGAGGTTCGCCACCCAGCTCACGAAGAGCTGGAAGACAAGGGCGCAGCCGATCCGCTGGAAGCCAAGGCAAAGGCCGCTGGCCTGAACTACGTGAAGCTGGACGGCGAAGTAGGCATCATCGGTAACGGTGCTGGCCTGGTCATGTCCACCCTGGACGTCGTTGCTTACGCTGGCGAGAACCACGGTTCGGTCAAGCCAGCTAACTTCCTTGACATCGGTGGTGGAGCTTCGGCTGAGGTCATGGCTAACGGCCTTGACGTCATCTTGAACGACCCGCAGGTCAAGTCGGTCTTCGTCAACGTCTTCGGTGGCATCACCGCATGTGACGCTGTCGCAAACGGCATCGTTGGCGCGCTGAACACCCTGGGTGACGCAGCGAACAAGCCACTGGTTGTCCGCCTGGACGGCAACAACGTTGAAGAGGGTCGTGCCATCTTGGCCCAGGCCAACCACCCGTTGGTCACCCTGGCAGCAACCATGGATGAGGGCGCCGACAAGGCCGCCGAGCTCGCCAACGCAGCGAAGTAAGAGGGATAAGCGAACAATGAGCATTTACCTGAACAAGGACTCCAAGGTCATCGTCCAGGGCATCACCGGCGGCGAAGGCACCAAGCACACCGCCCTGATGCTCAAGGCTGGCACCAACATTGTTGGCGGCGTCAACGCCCGCAAGGCTGGCACCACCGTCACCCATGGCGACCAGGACATCAAGGTCTACGGCACCGTGGCCGAGGCCAAGGCCGAGACCGGTGCAGACGTATCGATCGTCTTCGTGCCACCAAAGTTCACCAAGGACGCGGTCATCGAGGCTATCGAGGCTGAAATCGGCCTCGTCGTAGTCATCACCGAAGGTGTTCCAGTACAGGACTCCGCTGAGTTCTGGGCTCTGGCACAGTCGAAGGTTGACGCCGACGGCAACCAGATCACCCGCATCATCGGCCCTAACTGCCCAGGCATCATCACCCCGGGTGAAGCACTGGTTGGCATCACCCCGAACAACATCACCGGCAAGGGCCCAATCGGCTTGGTTTCCAAGTCCGGCACCCTGACCTACCAGATGATGTACGAACTGCGCGATCTGGGCTTCTCGACCGCAATCGGCATCGGCGGTGACCCAGTCATCGGCACCACCCACATCGACGCACTGGCTGCTTTCGAAGCTGACCCAGAGACCAAGGCCATCGTCATGATCGGTGAAATCGGTGGCGACGCTGAAGAGCGTGCAGCTGATTACATCAAGGCCAACGTCACCAAGCCAGTTGTTGGCTACGTGGCTGGCTTCACCGCTCCAGAGGGCAAGACCATGGGCCACGCAGGCGCCATTGTCTCCGGCTCGGCTGGCACCGCCCAGGCCAAGAAGGAAGCTCTGGAAGCCGCTGGCGTGAAGGTCGGCAAGACTCCTTCGGAGACTGCTGTACTGCTGCGCGAAGTTTTCGCAGCTCTCTAAGCTGACGCTGAGCGAAAGCCATGCCCCGGATCTTCGGATCCGGGGCATGGCTTTTCTCTACCGTATCAACGACTGCCAGCGCTTGGCAGAACGAAGCAAAGGGGAAGGCTGCCTCATCGGCAGCCTTCCCCTTTGGTATTCAGTTAGCGACGCCCAGAGCCATTGCGGACGGATCCGGTGCGGACTCGAGGGGCGGCGGATCAGCCTCACGGCTGCGGGGTCATGTCCTTTCCAGGTTTACCCTGATCCGCAATTTCCTGCTGGTAGCTTTCTTCCAGCGCCGGCACCTGTTCGAAGAGCTCTTCAACGTCGAGGTCAGGATTCTCTTCCTGGGTCTCGACCAGTTCAATGGCTTCTTCCTCGGTGGCAACCGAAGGCAACGAACCCGGCAACGGCTTGCGAGCGGATTCCCTCAGGAAGCACACCGCGATGAAACCGGCTACCGAAGTACCCATCACCCAGAATGCTGGAGCCAACGACGATGACGTCATCGTGACCAGGGCCTGCATGATGAACGGTGCGAAACCACCGAAGATCGCGACGGCGAAATTATAGGAAATGCCCATGCCACCGTAACGCGAAGCGGTCGGGAACAGCGCCGGCAGCGACGACGCGAGGTTAGCCACGTAGAAGGTCACCGGGAAGGCCAGCAGAGCCAGGCCAACCAGCGTGGACCAGATAGCGCCGTGCATCATGAACAAGAATGCAGGGATGGCCAAGACGATTGCGGAAACGGAACCGATGAACAACACCTTGCGGCGCCCGATGGTATCGGAGAGCTTGCCGCCCAGAGGGATGCACAACGACATGCCTACGAGGATCGGCAGGGTCAGCAAATTGCCGTGGACCGGGTCGTAATGAAGAGTTTCGGTCAGGTACGTCGGCATGTAGCTAGTCAAAGCGTAGCCAGCGGTGTTGGCCGCCGAAACCAGAACGAAGCCGGTCAGCAGCTCGCGCCAATAGGACTTGACCAACGCGATGACACCCTTGGGTGCATCAGGCGAATTCTTGGCATCCTCGCTGGCGCGGCTGGCGGCTTCCTGGGCCTCCTTGAACGCTGGAGTGTCCTCGATCTTGGAACGGAACCACAACGCGATAACACCAAGCGGCAACGCCACCAGGAATGGAATGCGCCATGCGAATCCTTCCATGACGTCTTCGGTCAAAGTCAGCTGCAGGATCGATACAAATGCCGCGCCTACCGCGAAGCCCATGTAGGAACCGAGGTCCAGCAGCGAGGCGTAAAAACCGCGTCGCTTATCGGGTGCGTACTCGGTAATGAACGTAGTAGCACCGGCGTACTCACCGCCGGTGGAGAATCCCTGAACCAGTTTCAAAACGACGAGCAGAATTGGTGCTGCTACGCCCCATACCGAGTAATCCGGAAGGATACCAATGCCGAAGGTGGCCAGAGCCATCATCAGCAAGGTGAAGACCAGGATCTTCTGGCGGCCAACGCGGTCGCCGAGCTGGCCAAGGATCACGCCACCCATAGGGCGCGCAACGAAGGTCACGGCAAAGACGCCGAGACTGAACAAAGTCTGAATTGCAGGGTCAACGGTGTCCGGCATGAACAGCTTGCCGATAATGACAGCAAGGTATCCGTAGACACCAACGTCGTACCATTCCATGAGGTTACCGACGACAGTTCCGCCGATGGCCTTCTTCAGCATTGAGTCGTCAACGACGTTGACGTCTTCTACTTTCAGGCGGCGTTTTCTAAAGAACCGTTGTTTACGTGGATTTGCTGCTTCCATAGTTTCACTCCTCGTATCTTTCTTGATCTTGTCGTGGAACCGACGCCCGCACTGCCATGACAATCGAGCCAAAGATTACTCTCTGAAGTCACATACGGACACCGGGCGACTCATCGAAATCGATAGATTCCTACTCGAAAACCGCCTAAAAACGGGCTTCGAGCGATGAAACGCTTGAGCGGATAGTTATCAACTCTACCAAAAATCCGATTATTTCCCCTAAGCGGGGTGTGTCCCACGTCTCGCGCAAGAGGCCTTGAGATGCCTTGTCCACGCGAGGCCGACCGGCTGAAACCGTTGAAGACATTAGGCATTGAGACGAGTTGAATGTGAAATTTGTGTGCGGAAGCTTGGCGCCAAAAATGTGGCGAAGGCCTCTGAACGACACGGCAGGGAAACCGCGGAAAACTAAGAATTCCGCCCGTCACAGAGCTATATTTTGAGGATTCTTCATTGCCGGGCACCCGCGTTTCGTCGAACATCCGGCACCGGCTGTTGGGTTGAGGCGGACACGACAATGCCCCAAGGGTGCCGGCGAGGCATCTTGGGGCATATGGTGGACGATTGTCAGCCTCGCAGGCCGACAGTTGCTTCAGCATCGATCCGCAGGAATGAGGAACCGATGACGGCAAAAGCGCCGGGGATCAGAAGCATCCTGTGCTTGGGGTTGTAAAAAATCTCTTCGATTGGAGATGCGAGTACCCGGCGGACTTTCTCCAGCAGGCGATCGTTTTCCAGGGACAGACGCTGCTGTCCAGTTTCGATGACCACACGATCTTTATCGGTACTTACCGACGCGCGCATCCATTCGTCATCGGGGGTACTGATAGTCTCCGACTTAATCAGGGACACGGTTATTACCGCCTTTATCGTTCGTTTCGCCCTAGCGCGGATCCGCTCAGGCCAGTGACCGATGGGCGCACTATGTGTGGTTTAGCGCATACCAACTGACACATCGAATATATCGCGTCTGGCCAGCAGTCGCCTCTTATTCCCAGAGAATTAATCAACCTGTTACTCGAGCAGTCCTCTGATGTCTTGTGCGGTGAGCGCCTTAGAGAACCCATCGGCTTCGTCCATGACGGTGGAGATCAACTTGCGCTTGCTTTCCTGCAACGCAACGACCTTCTCCTCGATGGTGCCCTGGGAGATCATCCGGTAGACCATCACCTGACGAGTCTGGCCGATACGGTGCGTGCGGTCAATGGCCTGGGCCTCGACCGCAGGATTCCACCAGGGATCCAAAAGGAAGCAATAGTCCGCTTCGGTCAGGTTCAACCCGAAGCCACCGGCCTTCAGGGAGATCAAGAACAGAGGCGCTTCGCCTTCCTTGAACTGCTCGATGACCTTGGAGCGATTTCGCGTATTTCCATCGAGATACACAAAATTCACGCCTCGTTCGGTGAGCTTGTCGGCCAAGACCTTCAGATACGAAGTGAACTGGCTGAAGACCAATGCGCGGTGGCCTTCGCCCAGAACATCGTCCAGCTGATCAAACAGGGCTTCCAGCTTGGACCCCGGGACATCAGATAGTTCCGGGTCAACCAATGAAGGTTCCAGTGCAAGCATGCGCAAGTGCGTCAGCGACTGGAAAATGGTAAAGCGGTTGCGGTCAAGGTCCTCCACCAGGTGCAGGATCTTCTGGCGCTCGCGGTTCAGGTGCGTGTCGTACACATGCTGATGCTCATCCGAGAGGCGAACCAACAGTTGCTGCTCCTGCTTTGGCGGCAGATCGAGGACCACCGATTCCTTGGTGCGTCGCAGCATGAACGGCTTGATGCGGCGCTGAAGCAAAGCCAAGGTGTCCTTGTCGCCGAGCACTTCGATAGGACGGGCGAACTGACGGTTGAAGCGGCTCGTATTCAGGAAGAGCGCCGGTGCTACCAGAGACAGCAAGGCGCCGAGCTCGGAAAGATTGTTCTCCATGGGGGTACCGGTCACCGCCAACTTGAAGTTGGTCTGCAAGTTCACTGCGGTGCGGTGGGCCTTGGTGGAACGGTTCTTCACGAACTGGGCCTCATCGAGGATCAGGCCTGCGAAGCGCTGCGCCTCATAAATCTCGTCATTCAGGCGCAGCAGCGTGTAGGTGGTGAGGATGACGTCGTAGTTCTCGGCCAATTCGCTGAGCTGGCGTGGCGAATTCAGTGTTCCCTCGATGCTGGTCACGCGCAGGCTCGGGGCAAACCGCTTCACTTCGGTTTCCCAGTTCGAGACGACGGAGCTTGGCGCAACCACCAAGAACGGGGCCGGAGCCTGCTGGGCCGCTGGCAGCTTGGCGCACGCCTCGCTGTCATTCCACAGCCCATGGGCATGAAGGATCAAGGCAATGGTCTGCAGGGTCTTTCCCAGGCCCATGTCGTCGGCCAGGATCCCGCCGAAACCGCCTTCATACAGCCGGCTCAGCCAGCGGAAGCCTTCCACCTGGTACGGGCGCAATTGCGCGTTCAAAGTTTCCGGGACGCTGGCTTGCTCGCCCTCGGCTACCTTCAGCAAGGAGCGCATGCGGGCGATGAACAAATCGGCGCCGTCAATGCCTTCGGCGAGTTCATCAAGCTCTTCAAAGATGGAAATCTGGAAGACGGTAAGCTTCAGGTCTCCATCTTTGGGCTTGTCGTTAAGCGCCTGCGCCTCGTCCACGAGGGCCTTGAGCTTCGCGAAGAGCGGCTGGTCCAGGGAGAACCAGGTATTGTCCGGCAGCTTGATCTTCATCGCGCCATTGCTCATGGCCTCGACGATCTGAGAAAAAGTAACCTCGTGGTCGCCCACGGTGATCAGCAATCCCAGATCCAGCCAGTCGGTGCGTTCATGGTTCACCGCATTGATCTTCAGCTGTGGAAGTTCGCGCAGCTGGCGGAATACTGGCCTAGTGCCTTTTTCACTGAGCTTCACCACAGGCAGGCTCTCGATGGCCGGCAAGATCTCAGAGACGAAGGTGATCACGCTTTCGCCCGAGTAGAATTTCGGGGAAAGATCCGGGTTACCAGCACCGGTGGTTTGCTCGAAGACCTCGTTGATTGCCGCGCGCAACTGCTCCTCGGCCTCGCAATCGTAGACCTCGTGCTGGTCCGGAACGCCGGGGTAGCGAACCTGGAATTCCAAGGTAGCCGAGTCATTGGGCTCTCCCTTGTCGTTCAGATCCCGCTTGTAGGTGGCCGTGGCCTGGACATAGGGAGGCTTGAGATCGGGGAGCGCCAACTCGTCGCTGGCGCTGCGAAGATCAAAACGGCGTGCCAAACGCGGGTAGGTCGATTCAAAGAAGCTGTCGATTTCCGCAACCGGGACGGTGACCGGACGGCGGTCGACGTACCAGCGGCGATGGGCTTGTGCGACCGGTTCCTGGCTACGCGCCAACCAGATCTCATCGGGCTGGCCCAGCTGGGCGTAGAAGCCATGGTCGGCGATGACGCCGCTAGGGGAGTCGGAATCGAGGCTCAGGTCCTGGCCGTCGATATGCAGGATGCCGCCGAGCTGCATCTGCTGGTCATCGAGCGTGGCCTGCATGCTGAAACTGGCTGGCTCCACGATGCGGATGCGCTGCTCGGAGCGGGTGGAAATGAGCGCGATGCCCAGCTCCTGGGCCTGCTGGAGCAGCGGCCAGAGGAGGTCCGAGGCGTATTCATCCATGAACAGCCAGTCTTCGTCGACCTTGAACTGCAGCTGGGTATCGCTACGGGCCATGGAAGCAAAGCGGGTGAACCAGTGGTGCTGCGAACGCAGCAGGTTCCACCCGTAGGTCTTGAAGCCCAACGTGGTCCAGCGCAATTGCCCGCGCACCCAGCGGCCCTCGGAATTGCGGACCATCGGGCGCACACCCAAACGGAAGCGCTTATTGCGGGTGGGGTGCGGGATGGTTCCGGTGGGCATCCACTGCTGCTGCTGGGTGGTGTTCTTCGCGTCAAAGAGCATGAATTGCAGGCCCATGGCGACCACCGGGTCGTGCTGGGAGCCGAGAAGCCCATCGGCCGGGCCAGGTTCAGAGGGTTCAAACCACGCGTCGATCTGCTGCGCCCACGCTGCGGTGTTCTTCTCCTCCGGCACGGCCACCAAGCGCGGCAAGGAGGCGATCTTGTTCGAGACGATGGCCAACGCGGCAATGTGCGCGCAGATGCCTGGATTGTCGCAAGTGCACTCGCAGAGTTCGATTGTCCAGTCGTTGCCCTCTTGCTGGACCTGGATCATCGGCGAGAATTCTTCGTCGTTGGCACGAACGGTGCCTTCGATTTGCCGAGTGGATCCATCAAATTCCACGTCAACCACGGAATTTTCTTGTGCCGCTATGTTCTTTCCGTAGAAGAACGGGACGTCGCCGAGATAACGCAGCAAGTGGCGGGCGTCGATGGTTGGTGGAACAGAATCACTCATCCTCTCATCGTTTCACGTTCCGGCCCGTGGTGAAAGTTGAAGGGCCGGTCTGTGAATAATCACTATCTATGACGTAGCGTTGACGCATGTCGCACATCTGGCCCTATCTACCGGCACGGGCAGTGAATATCACCTCGCTGATCGAGTTCGATCGCTTGGCTTCCGAGGCGCTGGCCGCAACTTCGGCCCGGGGAATGGGTTGGCGGGTGCATCGCGTCGACCTGCGCGAGCGTGATTCCGTCCTGCGGTCCCTGGATCTTTCAGAAGCGATCTTCATCGACTGCGAATTCTCCCCGCAGGGCAGGACCTTGGTCCAGGCGACGGGCGGATTGTGCATGGGCTCGGGCCAGGAGCTTCCCTTCTCCACGGGTGAGCGGGGCTTGTATAGCCCAGAGGAACTGTATTCGGGAATCCGGACAGGAAGCTACGAACAGGTTCCGGACGCGAAGATCTACGCCTACTCGCAGCAGCACACGGCGCCAGCTGTGCGCACCTCCGAGGATGCGATGGCAAGGACACTGCACGATCATCACATCGGGCAGGCCCTCGTCTCGGAAGTCTACGAGGGCGCCTTCAAGGATTCCCCGTTGATTGGGGTGATGGGCGGCCACGCCATGGAGCGCGGGACACCCGAATACGAGCGCACCGTGGAACTCGGGCAACTTATTGCCCGGGCCGGTTACGCCGTCGCCACCGGCGGGGGACCGGGAGCCATGGAAGCGGCCAATGCGGGTGCATGGCTGGCGGACTACGATCCCGCGGACGTCCGGGTCGCCCTGGAAATGCTGGCTGCCGAGCCTGATGCCATTCATCAGCGCACAGGGTGGGCCCGCACCGCGCTCGCCGTCAAGGAGCGATTCCCCAGCGCCCGGCAATCACTGGGCGTGCCCACCTGGTTCTATGGCCATGAACCGCCGAATCTCTTCGCCACAAGAATCGCGAAGTTCTTCACCAACTCCATCCGGGAAGCAATCCTCCTGGAGCAGTCCAATGGCGGGTTGATCGTCCTGCCCGGGGCTGCCGGAACGGTCCAGGAGATCTTCCAGGATGCCTGCGAAAACTATTACGCCACCGGAGCCAGGGTGGTTCCCATGGTGCTGCTGGGGCGCGAATACTGGACCACGACCATGCCGGCGTGGCCCCTGCTCAAAGCGCTCGCCGCGCAGCGGGTCATGGACGACCGGATCGCCCTGGTGGACACGGCCGCCGAGGCGATGGAATTCATCGGTTCCATGGGCGCCTTGCGTCGACGCACGCGCTGGTGAGGGCCGGCGGCCGGTCAGGCGACCTGTACGTCGAAGAGCAGACCCAAGCAATAGGTCACCGCGGCGGCACCCCAGCCGATAGCCAGCTGGCGCAGGCCCCGCTTGAGCGGCGAAGCGCCCGAGAGCAATCCGACGATGGCACCGGTGATCATCAGGGCGATGCCAACCAAGACCACGGAGATGATGACTGCCGTCAATCCGCCCAGTCCGAAGATATAAGGCAGGATCGGAATCACGGCGCCGGAAGCGAAAAGGCAGAATGAGGTAGCCGCGGCGCCGGTGGCCGAGCCGAGCTCCTCATGTTCGCTTTCCAATTCCTCCGCGCGTTCCTCGGGGTTCAAGGAGAAGGACGGGTTGCAGTCGCAGGTGAACAGGCCCATGCGTTCCGCGACGCGGTGTTCGGCATCTTCATCGTTCATGCCGCGGGCCTTGTAGATCAGCACCAGTTCGTTGGAGTCCAGATCGAGGTTGGGCGCCGCGGTCAGCGTGACTTGGGTAGGGCGCGAGGCGGTGAGCAGCTCACGCTGGGAACGCACGGAGACGAACTCGCCAGCGGCCATGGATAGCGCACCGGCCAATAGTCCCGCGATGCCGGAGAAGAGCACGAAGGTCGAGGAAACCCCGGTGGCCCCGATGCCCATGATCAGCGCCAGGTTCGAGACCAAACCGTCATTGGCGCCAAAAACCGCGGCACGGAAGTTGCCGGAGAGCTGGGCGCGTCCCGCGGTGGCCAGCGCGCGGACTACTTCTTCGTGGACCTGTTCGTCCGCGGCCATCTGCGCGGTCGCGTCCTTGTCGTTGCGGTACGGCGAATTGCTCTCGGAACGCTGCGCCATGGCCAGGACGAAGACCGAGCCGAAGCTGCGTGCCAGGAAACGCAGGATGATGCGGCGCAATGAAGGGCGCACCGGCTTGGCCTGTTCGCCGAGTTTGGTTCGCCAGTGTTCTTCGTGGCGGGCTTCGGCTTCAGCCAGACCTAGCAGGATCTGCTTTTCCTGTCCGGTTTTCTTCTGCGCGAGGGTGCGGTAGATGGCGCCTTCGGCGACTTCATCGGCCAGATACTTTCGCCAGCGCTGGATCTGGGCGCGGGTAGGTTCGGTTGCTGACTGGTTCGACATCACGACAACAGCTCTCTTGGCAGATCGAATTCCTTGGAGAAATCCGGTGAACAGGTCAGCTACCTATTTTAGTGGCCGGTTCCAGAGTTGGGAATTTGGCAAGGCTAAAAGCAATGGTGCGCCCCTGCGGACTGCCGGCGGCGGCAACGGCTAATCGGAGCTCGCAGGCCTCGGGGATGAAGATCGGGCGGCGTGCGCATCGGGCGAGGAGGAATTCCAGGCGTTGCGGATCGCTGACGTAGCAGATGTGCCAGTGGCCCTGGACGGTGAATTGCACTTGGCCGGTTTGGCCATCGACGATGGGCAGGACGGAATATGCCATGGGATGCACTCTCGCTGGGTTCTTGCCCGGGCACAACTAGTGAACGGACCGCTTCTTCATCCGAACCACCCATGAATCTGGGGTTGGTGCACGGCAAGTCGGAGCTTGACGCCGTGTCTCGTGAAGCAACACCAGTGATGCTACCCGCCTGCACTACGCATAGTGAAGAGTTGTTCCGTAATATGACCTGGCCGTCGATCTACAGCTGGCTACCGCCGTCGGCAAGGCGGTTGATGGACTCGAATTGCTCGGCCCACTGCGCAGCGGAGTAGTCAGGGAGGTTGGGTGCTTCTGGGCGTAGCCCGGTGAATCCATCGAGCTGCTCGCGCACGATATCAAGGTGGCCGGCGTGCCGGGAGGTCTCGGCGATCATATGCACCACGAGTTGTTCCAGCGTGGTGTGCCGGCGCCGGATCCACCAGGGCACCTCGACCGGCGCATCGAGTGGCAGCGACTTGATGCCGGCGTCAGAGAAGAGGATCGAGTCTCGATACAGGCCGATGATCCCGTTCGCGTTCAAGTGCGCCGGCGGCAGGAAGTCGGCCTGCGGATCCTCGGCATCCAGCAGGTTCTGGATGTAGGGGTCGTCCACGCTCCGGCCGAGGCACTGCCCGAAATACCCGTATTCGGTGATGGCCAGATGATGGACGACACCAAGGATGTGCGTTCCGGTGGGGGTCAGCGGTTTACGGGCCAGCCGGTCGCTGAGCCCCTGGGCTTTGTAGATGACGGCTTGGCGCGCGTCGCCGAGGTATTCGAGCAGGAGCTCTTTGCTGTGGTCCATGCTAAGAGTCTAATCAGCGGGAGCGATATCGAAGTGTGAAGTGTGTGAGACAAGGCATATTTGCAGGACTGGCGCTATGCTCTGTTTACTATTGGTAAACTTGCCGCGGCAGCCTGATGCGACCGCCAAAAATGGCCGCTGGTGTGCCGAAATAAACGACACGATGGAGCTGACGAATGAAAACCCTGCCCGTGGAATCAAGCGGAACCGCGATCAATATTGGTTCGCGGTTGCGCGGGGTGCGTCAGCGGCAGCGGATGACCATCGACCAGGTAGCCGAGCTGTCCGGGCTGACCAAAGGGTTTCTCTCGCGCGTGGAACGGGATCTCACCAGTCCTTCGGTGTCAACGCTGCTGAAGTTGTGCGAAGTGCTTGGCATCGAGGTGGGCAACTTGTTTGAAGTGCCCGAGACGATGCTGGTGCGCTTGGAAGATGCGCCCCGGGTGTCGCTGGGCGGCGAAGGGATTACCGAGCAGCTGGTGACGCCGCGCAGTGAAAAGCGCGTGCAGATGATCCGTGCCGAAGTCGCTCCCAAGGGGGTCGGCGAGGCCGAGCTGTACTCCGTGGACTGCGAATTGGAAGTGCTGCATGTGATCGCCGGGAAGTTCACCCTGGTGCTGCCAGAGCAGCGCGTCGAGCTCCAAGCGGGGGACACCATGACTTTCCCGGGGCGCGAACCGCATAGCTGGGAGAACGAGTCGGACGATGTTGCCTTGGTGACGTGGACCTTGATCCTCTGATCCGAGGCGCCGCCATTCGGCGTGATGCCGTTCAGCGCGTATTCTAAAAAGGTGTGCTCGGCGTACGCACACCATGCGGTGATTGATAGGAGTGGCGTGGGTACTAGCGAGGAAACTGGCACACGAGGCCAGCTGCGCTGCATCAGCTGGTGGGCCTCATTGCTGGTCGGCATTCTTGCCGGCACGACGCTGACCTTGATCCGCACGCAACGCAATTTCTTTTTCATCGGCGCGGTGATCATCGCCGTGGTGATTGTGGCCCTGGGGCTGCGGACCATCCGCCGCCGCGCTCGCTTCCCGCAGATGGCCCAAGCGCATGTTTCCTGGTCCTATGCCTTCTGGGCGGTCATTCTGCTGATCCTGGTCGGGCCAATCCAGCTGGTTTACGTTGCCGATGACTTCTCGGAACTGATGCTGAAGTCGCTGGTTCTTTCCGCCGGATTAACCCTCGGGATCCATGAAATCGATCGCTCGCTGGTCAATGGCAGCAAGAAGAACTATCGCGCAGCGCCGGGAACCTAGGCGGGCGTTGCAGCCATGGCCGAACCCGGATGACAGATGCCGTGACCCCCTAGGGGTCACGGCATCTGTGGCATTCAGCGGCTTTGCGCGTCATGGTCCTAGGTTTGGCGGCTTGAGCCTTGACGTGACCTCGCCAACAAAATAGCATAATAGGAAACTGAAGTTTCGTATTAGGCAACTATGGCAGTTGCCCGCTGAATGCCAGGAGGGCAAGAACATGAAAGAAGTCCGCATCGAGGAAAACGGCCATCTGGGGCCGATCAATGCTGCAGTGATTCCTCGCTACGCAGGCGCTGGAACCTACGCCCGCCTGCCACGCCTGGACCAGGTGCAGAACGCCGACATCAAGATCATCGGTGTTCCTTTTGACACCGGCGTTTCCTACCGCCCCGGCGCCCGCTTCGGCGCCAACCACGTGCGCGAATCCTCGCGATTGATCCGCCCGTACAACCCGGCCACCGACACCTCGCCCTTCGCGCAGAGCCAGGTCGTGGACGCCGGCGACCTCGCGGTCAACCCGTTCAACATCAACGAGGCCATCGAGACCATCCAGGACGAGGCCCTGGAGCTAACCGCTGATGGCTCGAGCCTGGTCACCATCGGCGGCGACCACACCATCGCCCTGCCGCTGCTGCGCGCCGCCTCCCAGCGCGCCGGCGCGCCGGTGGCCATGCTGCACTTCGATGCCCACCTGGATACCTGGGACACCTACTTCGGCGCCGAATACACCCACGGCACCCCCTTCCGCCGTGCCGTGGAAGAAGGCATCCTGGACACCGAAGCCATCTGCCATGTGGGCACCCGCGGCCCGCTGTATGGCAAAAAGGACCTGGAAGATGACAAGCGCTTCGGCTTCGGCATCGTGACCAGCTCGGATGTGTACTACCAGGGCGTGCGCGAAATCGTCGACAAGCTGCGGGACCGCATCGGCAACCGCCCGCTGTACATCTCGGTGGACATCGACGTGCTGGATCCTGCCCACGCACCGGGCACCGGCACCCCGGAAGCCGGCGGCATCACCAGCCGCGAACTGCTCGAAATCCTGCGCGGCCTGCGCGGCCTGAACATCGTGGGCGCCGACATCGTCGAGGTCTCCCCGGCCTATGACCACGCGGAACTCACCGGTGTGGCCGCCAGCCACGTCACCTACGACCTGATCAGCCTGATCAGCGACTTCCGTTCCACCCAGGGGCTGAACAAGTCATGAGCGAACAGCCTCAACGCAATGGCGGCGACCTGGTCATCGAGACCCTCACCGCGCTGGGCGCCAAAACGGTGTTCGGCATCCCCGGACAGCACGCCTTGGGGCTGTTCGACGCGCTGTCGCGTTCCAACCTGGAATTCGTCTCCTCGCGGGTGGAGAACAACTCGGCCTTCGCCGCCGACGGCTACTCCCGCGCCACCGGCGAAGTCGGCGTGCTCTTCCTCTCCACCGGCCCCGGGGCGCTGACCTCGCTGGCAGGATTGCAGGAAGCCTACGCCACTGGCGTGCCGATGGTCGTCGTGGCCAGCCAGATTCCCCTGGATGGGCTGGGCGCCCGCCGCAAGGGCATGCTGCACCAGCTTGATGACCAGAAGGCCTCGGCCGCGAACGTCACCAAGTTCCAGCAGACCGTGCACCATGCTTCGGGCATCCCTTCGGCGATCCAGGATGCCTGGGCCCGAGCCATCACCGTGCCCATGGGCCCGGTCTGGGTCGAGGTGCCGCAGGATGTGCTGCTGGCCCAGGTCATGGTCCCGCCGGTGCAGGACGCCTTGGCCGAAGCCTACGAGCACCCGCCGCGCGAGGAACTGGTCCGCGAAGCGGTCAATTGGCTGTCGGATGCCCAGCGCCCGGCCATTATCGCCGGCGGCGGCGTGCGCCGTGCCGGCGCGCAGGCTGAACTGCTGGCGGTGGCCGAAACCTTGCAGGCACCGGTGCTCTGCAGCCCCGGCGGCAACGGGGCTTTCCCCTGGAACCATGAGCTGTCCCTGCAGTCCTGGGTCGAGGACCGCCATGCCACGCAGGTCATGGAAGATGCCGACGTGCTGCTGGTCATTGGCTCGGCGCTGGGCGAAGTGACCAGCAACTACTTCACCCTGGAGCCGCGCGGCAAGATGATCCAGATCGATGCGGAACCGCGGGTGCTGGAGTCCAACACCCCGGCCCTGGGTATCCGCGCCGATGCCCGCGAAGCGCTGAAATTCCTTGATCGGGATCTGCGCGCCGCCGGGTTCATCTCGCAGGCCACCTGGCACGGCCAGGACCCTGCCCGCATCGTCGCCCAGACCCTGGAGAAGATCCAGGCACGCCTGGACGAGCAGGACCTGGCCAAGGAGCGCAAGTTCATGGCCGATATCCGCGCGGCCGTTCCGGCCCAGATGCAGACCTTCTGGGATATGACGATCGCGGCCTACTGGGGCTGGAGCTGCTGGGATACCCGGGGCGGGCAGTTCCACTCGGCGCAGGGCGCCGGCGGGCTCGGCTTCGGCTTCCCGTCGGCCATTGGCGGGGCCATCGGCACCGGCCAGCGCGTGCTGGCGGTCAGCGGCGACGGATCCTCGATGTATTCGATCGCGGAGCTGGCGACCGCCAAGCAGCATCAGGCCCCGGTGACCTGGCTGATCGTTGACGATGGCGGATACGGCATCCTGCGTGAATACATGCAGGGCGCTTTCGGCAAGGCGACGGCCACCGAGCTGGCCCGGCCGGACTTCGTGGCGCTGGCCCAGTCCTTCGGCGTACCGGCCCGCGAGGTAGAGGTCGAGCAGATCGGCGAAGCGCTCACCGAGGCGCTGGCCGAGCAGGGCCCTAACGTCCTCGTGGTCAAAACCCTGCTCAAGATGTTCGCCCCGACGCATCTGTAAAGGGCCGGGCGAGAGCGGGCAAGAATATGGTGGCCTCGGACCGTCGGCAATTGCCGAGGTCCGGGGCCACAGCCTTATCGAATGCCAGCAGCGCCTAGTGCGTGAAGTGGTACACCACGCCGAAAAGCACTGTGGAAATGCCCATGCAAACTCCGATGAGCAGTGGCTCCCAGTCCAGGGACTGGGCTGCCAACATCACTGCGAAGGCACCGAAGAGAACTATCGCTCCGATTCCTCCCAGGATCACTCCTCCGCCTCCATGGTGCCGCACGGCGGAGTGTGCGGTCCGGTGGAATAGTGGTTCCATGCCGCCATGATACGACCGAATTGCTGCCGAGCCGAGGGATCGGGGCGGAATCCGGATATTGTCAGATTTCTTGGGTTCCGCTGCCGGTGCGCAGCTCGTGGATCTGCCGGGCGGCGCTCTCCAGCGAGGGGTAAGCGGCGCCCGGACCCTGGGCGATGAAGCCGGGGCATTCATGATCAGCCAATCGGCTGTTCCCGTAGGACAGGCCGCGGAAGCTGCCGTGGGCCATACGCACCAAATGCGCTCCGGCGGCCACATCCCAGACCTTGGTATCAAAGCCGATCGTGGCATCGCACCACCCGGCCGCCACATGGGCCAAGGCCAGCGCGGCGCTGACCTTCCGCCGAACGGTGGCGAAGTCCTCGATCCACTGCCCGAAGAGCTGCAAGGCCAAGTCCCCGTCCCGCCCTAAGGATTCCGCGCCGGGATAATCGGTCATCAGGTTGGCGCGGGACTGCTCGGGGCGCGATTGCGGGCGCAGCACGACATCGTTGAGCAGCGCCTGCTGCAGGTTCGCGGTGAACTCGTCACCGGAGATCGGGTCGATGATCACCGCGGCCACCAGGTGGCCGTCGATCGCGGCGGCAATGGAAATGCAGAAGAAGGCGACGCCGTGGACGAAATTGCTGGTCCCGTCGATCGGGTCGACAATCCACTGCACCGCCCCGGATGCTGCTTGTCCCGGCTGCGTGGCGATCTTTTCCTCGCCCAGGACCCATGAATCCGGGACCGAGGCGAGCAGCGCTTCGGTGATGATCTGCTGGCTGCGGCGGTCGATGTCCGTGACCAGGTCATGGGTGCTGGTCTTGTGCTCCGCATGCACCGACGTGCGGAAAGTCGAACGCAGCAGTTCTGCTGCGCTGCGCGCCGCGGACAGGGCGGCCAGGCGCAGTTCTTCGGCGCGGGAATTATCGCAGATTGCCTGATGCTCACTCACCGTGCCAGCATATCGCGCGGCGAGTAGAGCCGTGCGATCGTGCGGCAGGGCGATCAGGAGCACCTGGCGTTCCTGGCCCGGGAGTGAAGCAGGATAAGCTTCTGCTCATGAGTAGCATGCAACCGATACTGCCCAAGGCCTCGCTGACCGAGCAGGTCACCACGATGATCAGGGCAGCCATCGTGGCGGGGGAGATGGCACCGGGGCAGCATTACTCGGCGATCGGCATTTCCGAAAAGCTGGGGGTCTCGCGTACTCCTGTGCGCGAAGCGCTGCAGCTGCTGGAAAAAGAAGGCATCGTGACCGTGGCCAAGAACCGCGGTGTCCGGGTCAACCAGATCTCCCTGGAAGACATTGTCGAGGTCTTCCAGCTGCGACTGGCGATTGAACCGCCGGCTGCCGCGCGCGGGGTCATCAATGCCAGCGATGACGACCGGGCCCGATTGGCGCAGCTGCATGCGCAGATGCTGCAGGCGGGGCGCAGCGGCGACGGGCGCGCGACCTTGGAAGCCGACAAGGAATTCCACCTCTGCTTGCTGGGGCTGGCCGGGAACAAGAAGCTTGACGGCGTAGTGGGGCAGCTGCGCAATCTGGTGCTGGCGCATGGCCAGACCACCATCCCTTATGCGCGAAGCAGCCAAGAGCTGGCAGGGGACCGCGAAGAAATCATGGCGGCGATCCTCGCCAAGGACGCCCCGGCCGCCGCCCAGGCGGTGCGCGGGCACATCATGCGCACCGCGCAGATGCTGGTCCGCTCGATCTGTTCGCGGACCGAAGGGCTGGAACCCGAACCGTTCCTGGAGCGACTGGACGACCTGTCGTCCTAGATCCGGTTCCTGAACGGCGCAACGCAATTTTCCACGATCTCTTGCCATTGGTGAGCTGCGCAACATAGAGTAGCATGCAACATGTAACAAGCGTCAGCTGTGAATCACGAAGAGGTGCAGAGATGGGCCAACCGCTCGACGGAATCAAAGTCGTCGACCTCTCGCGCATCCTGGCCGGGCCGCTGTGCACCATGACCCTGGCCGACTTCGGCGCCCATGTGCTGAAGGTCGAAAGCCAGGCAGGGGACGAAACCCGCGGCTGGGTTCCACCGGTCAATGCCCAGGGCATCAGCACCTACTACTGGGCGGTGAATCGCAACAAGCAGGCAATCGTTGCCGACTTCGCCAATGCTGAACACCGGGCAAGGCTTCTGGAACTGATCCGGGAGGCCGACGTCCTCGTGGAAAACTTCCGTCCCGGCGTCTTGAAAAAATACGGGCTGGACTACGACGGCCTGAAGCACTTGAATCCCCGCCTGGTCTATTGCTCGATTTCGGGATTCGGCGAGCAGGCCGGCGCGTCCTTGCCCGGCTATGACCTGCTCGTCCAGGCAGTGGGCGGGCTGATGAGCATTACCGGGGACCCAGAAGGAACGCCAAGCAAGGCCGGGGTGGCACTGGTAGACGTGCTTGCCGCGCAAAATGCCGTCGCCGGAATCCTGCTGGCGCTGCGCGAAAGGGAGAGCAGCGGTGAAGGGCAGCGCGTGAGCATCAACCTGCTCTCCTCGGTGCTGGCGGGAATGACCAACCAGACCAGCAGCACGCTGGCCACCGGAAAAGCACCGGTACGCATGGGCAACGCCCACCCGAGCATCGCCCCGTACGAAACCTTCAAAGCCAGCGACGGGATGGTGGCCATCGCCGTGGGAAATGAGCGCCAATTCGCGGCGCTATGCCGCCAACTGGGTGACGCCGCGCTCGCCGAAGACCCCCGCTTCCTCAGCAATGCCGACCGCGTGGCTCACCGCGGGGAACTGAAAGCACTCATCGAATCGGCCACCGCACAGCGAAGCGCCAGCAGCTGGGAGAGCAGCCTCATGAAGGCGGGAGTGCCCGCTGGAAAGGTGAACTCCATCGCCGAAGCCATAGACTTCGCCCGGGAACTGGGCCTGGATCCCGTGGCGGTCATCGAAGACCCGGCGACCGGGGAAACCACGACCCACGTCGCAAGCCCCATCGGGCTATCGCGCACTGCGGCCCGATACCGGACCGTGCCACCGAGGCATGGTGCGGATCAAGAGCTATTCGACCAGCAGACGACAGCAACCGCCTAGGAGCGAGAATGACCACCACCGAGCACGTCCTTGACCCGGCAGATCTCATCAATTTCGATTCACTGCTCAGCAGCGACGAGCTGGCCCTGCGCGATACCGTGCGCGGCTTCGTCAAGGAGCACATCAAGCCGAATATCGCCCAGTGGTACAACGACGCGGTGTTCCCGCTGGACATCGTCCCGGAAATGGCGAAGCTGGGCCTGCTGGGAATGCATCTGGCCGGCTACGGCTGCGGTGGCCGATCAGCCGTCGAATACGGCATCGCCGGAGCGGAATTGGAGGCCGGCGACTCGGGGCTGCGCACCTTCGTCTCCGTGCAGGGATCCCTGGCCATGAGCGCCATCCACAAGCACGGCTCGGAAGAACAGAAACAGGAATGGCTGCCGAGAATGGCCGCCGGCGAAGCCATCGGCTGCTTCGGCCTGACCGAGCCAACCGCAGGATCCGACCCGTCAAGCATGAAAACCTTTGCCCGCCGTGATGGCGGTGACTGGGTGATCAACGGATCCAAGCGGTGGATCGGCCTGGCCAACGTGGCACAGGTAGCGGTCATCTGGGCGCAGACCGACGAAGGGATCCGCGGCTTTGTCGTGCCAACGGACACCCCCGGCTTTACCGCGACCCCCATCGAGCAGAAGCTGTCCATGCGCGCTTCGATCCAGTGCGAGATCGACCTGGTCGATGTCCGGCTTCCAAGCACCGCGGTGCTGCCCGACGTCAGAGGACTGAAGGGACCGTTCTCGTGCTTGAATGAGGCGCGCTATGGCATTCTCTGGGGATCGATGGGAGCAGCCCGCGACGCTTTCGAGGATGCCTTGGCCTACGCGCAGCAGCGACTCCAATTTGATAAGCCACTGGCCGGCTACCAGATGACCCAGCAGAAGCTGGTGGACATGGCCCTGGAAATCAACAAGGGCTTCCTGCTGGCCCTGCACATTGGCCGGCTCAAGGACTCAGGAAAGCTGGATCTGCACATGATCTCGGTAGGCAAGCTCAACAACTGCCGCGAAGCGATCAAGATCTGCCGCGAGGCCCGCACAATCCTCGGTGGCAACGGCATCACCCTGGACTACTCGCCACTGCGCCACGCCAACAACCTGGAGTCGGTGCGCACCTACGAAGGCACCGACGAAGTCCACACCCTGATCCTCGGCAACCAGCTCACCGGCGTACCAGCCTTCCGCTAGAGCGAAGAACATAGAAAACCTAGAGGAAACATGACCAGGGAACCAGCATCCGACCCGGTGGCATTGCGCCGGTACCCCAACGGCGACTGGATTGAAGGTGAAGGCCGCAAAATCACTTCCGTCGCGGCAGCTGAGTGCGGAGGGAAGAATTTTTGCCCCGATCCTGGGGGTGCGCACCGATAGAGGCAACGAACAGGCATGTGAAGCCGCGGAGGACTCAGACTTCGGCCTGAGCCTTGCCTTGTCCACCAGCAATCTTTCTGCGGACCGCCAGGCCCGACAAACACTGGATGTTGGCACATTGCCTGTACATTCGGAATCAGCAGGTGCAGACCCGCACGTTCCCTGCGGAGCAGCCAAAGCATCTGGCTACGGGCCGAAGGAACCAGGAGCGGCAGCTCGCGAGTTCTACACCCGAATGACGACGACGTATCTGCGGGGCTGAGAGCCCGCGCTGGAGTGCCGAAGGAAGAATCATCAATGACGATTGAACGCATTTTGGTAATTGGCGCCGGAACCATGGGCCGGCAGATCGCGATGAGCTGCGCGCTCAGCGGCTACACGACGGTCTTGCAAGATATCTCCAGCGACGCCTTGGCCGCCGCCCGCAAGGAATTGGAAGGGTGGGCCGCCTCAAGGGTTGCCAAGGGCAAACTAGCGCGGGCGGACGCGGACGCTGCCTTGAACAATCTGGCCCAGAGCACCAACTTGGAAGACAGCGCAAGGAACGCTGACCTGGTTATTGAAGCGGCTGTGGAGCGTCTGGATATCAAGGAGCAGATTTTTGCCACCCTGGGCGAAAATGCGCCAGCCCACGCCATCTTGGCAACCAACTCCTCGACCTTGCCTTCCTCTCGCGTGGCCCAAGCCAGCGGCCGCGCTGAGCAGGTATGCAATATGCACTTCTTCAATCCCGCGTTGGTAATGAAATGCGTTGAGGTAGTCCGCAATGAACAGACCAGTGAAGAAACCGTGCAAGCCGTGACCGAGGTGGCTACCAGGCTGGGCAAGCGGCCGGTGCTGGTGAACAAAGAGATTCCCGGATTCATCGCCAACCGCATGATGGGGGCTCTCAACGCCGAAGCACTGAACCTGGCCCACGCGGGGATTGCCAGCATTGAAGATATCGACACCACGGCAAAAACCGCGCTCGGCCACCCCATGGGCCCCTTTGAGCTGATGGACATGGTTGGCTTGGATGTCATCGACTTCATCGCCCAAGCCACCTATGCCGAAACCGGAGACGAAGCTGATAAGCCACATCCGCTGATTACCGAAAAGGTGCAAGCAGGACTGCTGGGGCGCAAGAGCGGGGAAGGGTTCTATCCCTACTCCTAGAGAACAGGCAAGTGCACGGGTCGAGCCACGTGGCGGGCGTTGACTGCTTGTCGTTTTTCCAAGGTTTGGCGAGATCATGAAAGACTGTGAGCATGAGTCACATTTCGACTGATCAGCGAGCCCGTCACGTTGCTTCGCGAGTGGAAGACAGATTCCACAACTGGCGTGCCAAGCGGGCACTGGCGAAGGGCCAAGGGGCGGTGATTCTTCCCTATGCCGGGTACGGCTCCACCGGCCCCGATGGCGGATGGATCCGCGTTCTGGCACGCGTCGTGCTTGCCGGCCCAGGAGCCTTTGAATTCGGGCAGCATCAAGCACAAATGATCGCGGACGGGATCAGGGGCTTCCGGAATTTCGTCTCGCCCATTCTGCCATTCGGCAAAGTCAGCATCATGGTCGGCGAGCACCGGTTCGAGGTGCAGGCGGACCGCGGCGGCGTCCTCGACGTGAAGCTGTCGGTCGATCTTCCCGCTGGATGGAATGAAATCCATCTCCAGGCGCATGATGGCGACGAGGCAACCGCGCGCATCATGGTCATTGACCAGACCCAGAAATACGGCGTGATCAGCGACGTGGACGACACCGTGGTGGTTACGGCTTTGCCGCGTCCACTGCTGGCCGCATGGAACTCATTTGTCCTCTCGGAACATGCACGCGTGGCAACGCCGGGCATGGCGGTCATGCTGCAAAAAGTGCGGCAAGAACACCCTGGCGGACCGATGATCTACCTTTCCACCGGCGCATGGAATGTTGCGCAGACACTGCAGCGTTTCATGTCCCGCAATCTCTATCCCGAAGGACCGCTGCTGCTGACGGACTGGGGCCCCACAGACCGTTCCTGGTTCCGCAGCGGCATGCAGCATAAAGTGGACCAGCTGCGGCGTTTGGCCCAGGAGTTCCCGCACATCTCGTGGATCCTCGTGGGCGACGACGGGCAGCATGATCCTGCGATTTACGCAGAGTTTGCCCGGCGGTATCCCGAACTGGTGCGCGCTATCGTGATTCGCCAATTGACCCCGTCCGAAGCCGTGCTCGCTGGCGGCCGTTCCAACGAGCTGCGACGAACGACTCCGGGCGTGCGCTGGGTCTATGAGCCAGACGGCGCACGGATTCTGGACCAGCTGGTCAAGCTGGAATTGGTCGATGCAGACGCAAAAGATCTGTAGAAGGAAGTATGAAAATGGCTGAATCAACTCTTCGCGTGCAGGTGCCAATGCGTTGGGGTGATATGGACGCGTACGGGCACGTTAACAACGTGAACCTGATCAGGTTGATGGAAGAAGCGCGCATCGCCGGGTTTGGCGTGCCCGGCGGCACCGGCGCTCCGGGCGTTGAGCCGCGGGCCGATATTTTCTCCGCCGTGCCAGCGGGAACCCAGATTCTGGTAGTGGAGCACCGCGTGCGGTACTCCAAGCCGCTGGAATACCGCAATGTACCGGTGAATGTTGACCTGTGGGTCGCCAATATCAAACCCGCAAGTTTTGACATCTGCTACGAATTCCGGGATCCAATTGAGGATTACCTATGTGTCAAAGCCGCCACAACGCTGGCGTACTTTGACCCGTCGACATCACGCGTGCAAAGGCTGAGCCCTGAAGAACGTGAGGGATTAAGCGCCTTCGAGGGTGCTCCGACCTTCCCCAAGTAAGCTCTGGCGCTCCTGTCAATTAGGATTGATCTATCTACTCTTATTAGGACAGGAAGTGATGTTATGTCTCAGCCAGCTGGCGGACGTCCGCAAACCGAGGCTCGACCTGCACGTCCTCAAGTTGTTTTGCAGGTGCTCAAGCGGGAACAGATCGCACCTCATTTGATTCGCTTGACGCTCGGCGGGCCCGGCTTTGCCAACTTCGTCGACAAGGACGTGACGGACCGTTACGTCAAGTTCCTGTTCGCCAAGCCCGAGCTGGGCTTGGACATGCCTTACGACATGGAAGAACTGCGCCATAAGCTGGCACCGGAAAATCTGCCGGTGCGTCGCACCTACACTGTGCGCCGCAGCGATCATGAAGCGCAGACTATTGAAGTCGATTTCGTCGTCCATGGGGATGAAGGACTGGCTGGCAAGTGGGCGCGTGACACTCAGATCGGTTCGTCGATCTGTTTCGCCGGGCCAGCTGGCCTCTTCGTTCCACGCGAAGAATTCGATTTCCATTTCTTTGCCGGTGATGAGACCGCGATTCCAGCAATTTCTGCTGCCTTGGAAGCGATGTCTCCTCAGATGAAAGGCGTGGCCATCATAGAGGTCGCTGACGCTGCTGATGAGCTGGAATTGGTCCATCCCGAAGGTGTGGAAGTCCGGTGGCTGCATCGGAAGGGAGCATTTACTCCGCAGAATACCGTCTTGGAGCAGGCCGTGCGAGAGCACCCGTGGTCAGGTGGCCGTGTGCAGGTCTTCGCCCACGGCGAGCGTGAAGTGATGAAGCGGCTGCGCCTCTACTTCTATGATGAGCGCGCCGTGGAACGCCGTGACATGTCATTGTCCGCGTACTGGGCATTCGGCCGGGCCGAAGATGCTTTCCAGGCTGAAAAGCGCACTGAGGTCGGCAAAATCTTCGCCGACTAACGCTAAGTTAGACAGGCCTAATAAAAAATTACCGATATTAGGTGATTAGGGGTTGACCTTATTAGGGCTAGTTAGGTTATGCTTATTCCAGAGCTTCTCCCGTGTGTGGTCGGGAGAAGCGACAAACTTGACCGATATCATCGGCCAGTTCACTACGGTTCGGGGCTGCTCACCTCGACCTAGTGGTCGGCTTAGCCGGCTTGAATAAGGGGAATAGGGAATCGGGTGACCTGCTCAGTCATCCGGATCGCAGAAAAAGGAACTTGCCAAGATTGCACACCTTGGCAAGTTCCTTTTTCATTTGCCGCGATAGGCGGAGTCATGGGCCCACAAAAGCAAAGTGGCCAGGTATCCCGAACCTTCGGGCAGGGATGCGCTAGTGCCAGGCGCCATGCCAAGATCCTTGAGAGCCCGTCTGACGACAAGGTCAGAATCCAGAAAAATCATCGGGTCTCGCAGCCCGCGCAGTGCCATGTAGTCCCGTGTCCACGGGCCTACCCCGCGCAAAGATAGCAGCTGACCTAGGAATTCGTCCGGTCGTTGACCAAGTTCTTGTCCGTCATCGAGGTACCACGAGGCGACGTTGTGCAAAGTTGCGGCCCGCGACAAGGGGCATCGAATAATGGCCTGAATCTCCGTGGGGTTCAGACTTGCGGTGGACTCGGCGGTGGGGAAGGCCCGCAGTCCCGATGGATGCGCCTCACCCAGATGTTCTACGTATCGCCCGGCCAATGTCCGTGCGGCAGCCAACGAGACCTGTTGGCCGATGACCGTCGTTGCGAGCGCTTCGAATAGGTCCGGGTAGCTAATGAGCCTCAGGTGGGGAAATGCCGCGGCCAGGCTCCTGAATCCTGACATTTCCGAGAGGGCCTGATAGGCGCCCGTGGTGTCCTGCTCAAGCCCGAGCCAATGGATGATGACCGCCTGAAGCCGGGGAAGCAACTCCAGCGGGGCATCATGATCCACGCAGATTCCTGATGGATCCAACGTCAGGCGAGCATCAATCAGGTGATCCTCAATACGCAGAATCCTGTGGACCTCGCCCCTGCCGAAGTTGATGATCTCCTGGCCAGGAAGTGAATGGAGACTCAGCACCGAGAGCGCATGCGCGATATCCAGCGTTCCCTCTGCTTCCAAGCGCAGCCGCATGAGTCCTAGGCCCAGATTCCAGAGCTATTGCGACGGTGGGATCCCACCAGATGCGTATCGACCATGCCGATCGCTTCCATGAGGGCGAACATCGTCGTAGGCCCAACAAATCTGAAACCGCGTTTTTTCAAGGCTTTGGCCAGCTCCTTGGATTCAGGGCTTTGGGTGGGGATCTCCGCAATGGTTCGAGGAATGGGAGTCGCATCGGGCTGGAAAGACCAGATGAAATCGGCCAATCCTCCCTCTTCGCGCATCATGAGCGTAGCCTCCGCATTCGCGATGGTAGCGCGAATCTTCAGCTTGTTGCGCACGATGCCGGGGTTGTCCATGAGGCTATCAAAGTCGTTTTCCGTGAAGAGCGCGACCTTTTCGGGATCGAAGTTAGCGAATGCCTCTCTGAATGCCTCCCGCTTGGACAGGATGATGGCCCATGAAAGCCCGGACTGGAAGCATTCCAGGCTCAGCCGCTCGAAGACTCCTGCCTCGGTATTCACCGGCATGCCCCACTCGGAATCGTAGTAGTCGCGGAGCATATCGTTGCTGGCTGCCCATTGCGGTCGGGCGAGACCATCTTCACCAATAACAAGATCTTCAGTCATCTATCTATCTTCGCATTGAGTGAGGTCAAGGGCATGTACTGAAGAAATGCTTCAGATTTTAGTAAATCTTGAGTGTCGGTCGAGCAGATGGGTGCGAGGCGGTCTGCTGGTGCTGAACCGCGAGTTTTAGACCTGTGCCCCGGCGAATGAGGCGGTGGGTCGTCCACTCCTTCACGTTCAGTATAGGCCGGTCCTCTCGCCTATCAGCGGGGGTCTGCACCAAGCGCGAGTGCTTCGGCGCGCCGCGAGAAGCGGCATCTGCGCAACCTTCGCCTTCCGGTCTTCAGATTCCGGGCGCAGTGATTTATCATCGTTATATGGCGATGATAGAGTCCAAAAGCGATGAAGTGCTGGATCGTGAAGGCAAGACGCGGCAAGCCGCCCTCTTCCATGCCCTTGCCGACCCGACACGGCTGCTGATCCTCGAGCACCTGAAGACCGGAGACCATAAGGTCAAGGAACTCACCGATCATCTGGGGCTGGCCCAAAGCACGGTCAGCGCCCATCTCGCCTGCCTGCGGGATACCGATCTGGTGACTGCCCGCAGCCAAGGGCGGGCCAGCATCTATTCGCTGGGCCAGGCAGACTATCTGGATCAGCTGCTCTTGCTGGCACAGCAGCTCATTCCAAGCCAAACGCATCATTGGCATGAAGCGCACACCGGCAACCTGGGGGAGGTGTAATCATGGGCCACGATCATTCCCATGGCCATTCCCACAACCATTCGGATGCAAACCGCACCCGATTGGCCTTGGCTTTCGCCATCACTGCTGGCATCCTGGTCGCCGAAGTCATCGGAGCCATCGTCACCAGCTCGCTGGCGTTGCTTGTCGATGCCGCGCACATGCTGACCGACACGCTCGGGCTGCTGCTTGCCTTGACCGCAGCCAACCTGACTGCACGCAAACCTACGACAAAACGCACCTGGGGCTTCCGGCGGGCCGAGGTGCTCTCGGCCACCGTGCAGTCAGCACTGCTCTTGGCGGTGGGAATCTATGCGGCCGTCGACGCCGTCCGCCGGCTCTTCGCTCCGGCAGAAATCCACCCCACGGGGCTGCTGGTCTTTGGTGTCGTTGGCCTCTTGGGAAATGTCATTTCCATGTGGATCATCTCCGCGGGACGCAAGAACAACCTCAATATGCGCGCCGCATTCCTTGAAGTCGTCAACGACGCCCTGGGTTCTGTCGCCGTGATCATTGCTGCCATTGTCATCGCGACTACCGGTTGGATGCGCGCAGACTCGATTGCAGCCCTGGTGATCAGCGCGCTGATCGTCCCACGCGCCATGAGGCTGTTGGGCGAAACCACCCACATCCTGCTGGAATCCACGCCGCGGGGTCTGGACCTCATTGCGGTACGCGAGCATCTTGAGAACCAGCCCGGGGTCATCGCAGTGCATGATCTGCATGCCAGCCAGATCGCTTCCAACCTTCCCGTGCTCACCGCCCACGTGGTGGTCGAAGACGCCATGTTCTCTGCAGGAGTTGCCGGCGACCTGTTGAAGAACCTGCAAAATTGCGTGGCGGACCACTTCACGATCAGCATTGAACATTCGACTTTCCAGATCGAGCCATCGTCGCATCAAAGCACCGAGCACCAGCACGGGTGCTAGTCCGCGGCCCAGCAGATTGGCACTGGATCGCCTGTGGTTTAGTTTTGTCCGAACTGGGTCATACCTGAGTATGAGCGCCCGGTAAACAAGACAAGCCTGTTGGTGGATGCCCCTCTGGCTAGGAAGTTTATATTCTTTTGATATGACTTCTGAAACCCTGCCAAAAACAGACTATGCAGTCGCCGCTCGCGGACTGACCAAAACCTACGGGCATGACACCACCCGAGTCGAAGCGCTGCGCAGCGTGGACGTTTCCTTCGCACGTTCGCGTTTCACCGCCATCATGGGGCCTTCCGGATCCGGCAAGTCTACCCTGATGCACTGCCTGGCCGGCCTGGACTCGGCAGACGGCGGAGAAATCGTCATCGGCGGCAAGAACCTGCTTTCGCTCAGCGACGACCAGCTCACCGAAATGCGCCGCGAACAGATCGGCTTCGTATTCCAGTCCTTCAACCTGGTGCCCACCATCAACGCGCAAGAGAACATCCTGCTGCCGCTGTCCCTTGCCGGCAAGAAGCACGATAAAGCCTGGTTCGAGACCGTGATCAACGCCTTGGGCCTGCGCGATCGCCTGACCCACAAGCCGCATGAGCTCTCCGGCGGCCAGCAGCAGCGCGTCGCGGTTGCCCGGGCCTTGCTCACCCGTCCCGAGGTGGTCTTCGGCGACGAGCCAACGGGCAACCTGGATTCCCGTACCGGAGCCGAGGTCTTGTCGCTGATGCGCACCTCGACCCGTGAGATGGGGCAGACCATCATCATGGTGACCCACGATCCTGTCGCCGCGTCGTACGCTGACACCGTCCTGCTCATGAAGGACGGCGCCATCGTGGGAACCATCGAGGAGCCAAGCGTGGCTACCGTGTCCGAGGCACTCGCCTCATTGGCGGAGTAAGCGATGCTGCACGTAGCACTTTCCAATATCAAGACCTATGCGCGACGCTATATCGCTGTCGTGCTCGCAGTTGCCATCGGCACCGCGTTTCTCGCCGCAACACTGGCCGTGAACTCGTCAACACAGGCGACCTTGCGGAATTCCTTGGGGGATTCCTACAAGAACGCCGACTTGGTCGCCTACTGGGATCCAAGCCCGAGCGCCGACCCGGAGGAGACGACGGAGCTGACCGCCAAGGAGATCAGCGGCGTTCGCGAGCTTTCCGGCGTGTCCACCGCCTATGGCCTGGGCTTTGCCTACGGCCAGCTGCATACCGCGGACAACGGCTACACCGTGCAGATCCAGCCGGTCGACCCTAACCAGGGTCTTGGCGGCATGGAACTGCTCGCAGGCCGGGCTCCACTGGCCAATAACGAGATGACCATCGATGAATCACACGCTGAGGAGATGGGCGTTTCCATTGGCGATGTTGTCGCACTGAGCGATGACCAGGGCAAAACCCAGAACATCAAGGTTGTTGGCATCCAGCGATCATCAGCCAACCCGCAGACTTCTGCCTACGCGCTGGCCGGGATGAGCGAAAAGGCCTGGAACCACTTCGCTGGCGACGGCGCGGTCTTCCGCGATGTGGTCATCAACGCCGAGGGCTCCATCGATGCTGTGCGGCAACAGCTGCAAGACTACTTCGCCGACCAGAAGAAGAAGGACGTCTCGGTAGTCACCGCGGACCAAAAGGTCATCGACGAAGTAGCGCAAATGACCGGCGGCACCGACCAGCTGAGCGTCATCCTCGTGATCTTCGCCTTGATCGCGCTGGTCGTCACCGGCCTGGTTGTCGTCAATACCTTCTCCGTGGTGATCGCCCAGCGCACCCGTGAATTGGCGCTGCTGCGTACCTTGGGCGCCAAGCGCAAGCAGATCCGCAGCTCGGTGCTGATTGAAGCCCTGGTCATCGGCATCGTCGCATCGGTCATCGGCGTCCTGCTGGCCATCGTGCTGATGGCCGGCCTGATCCAGCTCCTGCATGCGCTGGTTCCTGCCATGTCCTATGCAACCTTGGCGATGACTCCGGTTGGCCTGGCCATTCCGATTGTTGTTGGCATCCTGATGACCGTTGTCGCCGCGAGCCTGCCTGCCCGTCGAGCCATGAAACTGGCGCCACTGGCAGCCCTTCGCCCCTTTGACGCAGCCAGCGTGAAGAACCGCGCAGGTCTTGTCCGCATCATCCTCGGCGCGATCCTCGCATTGATTGGCGTTGCCTTGCTGGTCTTCGGAGCGATCAAGGGCAACCTGATCGTCGCCTTCCTCGGCGGCCTGGTCTCCTTCCCGGGCATCTTGATGCTTGCCTCGCTCTTCGTACCGAGCAGCGTGGCAGGCATCGGCAAGGCTATGGCCGGCAAGTCCACGTCCCGTCGCCTGGCGGCGCTGAACGCGGTCCGCAACCCAGGGCGAACCACTGCCACGGCGACCGCGCTGCTGATCGGCGTGACCTTGGTATCGATGATCATGGTCGGCGGGCAAACCGCCAAAGCCAGCCTGAACAATTCGGTAGCAGCCGAATATCCAGTGGACATGATGGTGTCCTTCTACGATGGCACGACGAATCAAGCCAAGGCTGACAAGCTGGCCAAGCAGATCGACGACGTTGATGGCGTGAGCGCAACCTCGACCTTCACCAGCGCCTCGGCCGACGTGGAACTGTCCAAGGGCGAACTGGTCACTATGCAGCTGCTCGCCGTTGATCCGGATCAGTACGCCACGACCGTTCTGGACCAGAAGGTCGTTCCGCAGGACGGCGAACTGATCTTGTCGCAGTGGGAGACTGAGCAGAAGACCATCGAGGTGGCCGGCACCTCGCTGAAGGTCAAGCAGTCCGGGGCGTTGCTCTCGGGAAATCTGATCACGAACGAGACGTTCAAATCCCTGGGAATCAAGGATCCGAATTCCTACCCGGGCATCATCGTCAAGGTCGATTCGACTGTCGCTGGTGCGCAGATCAATGACTTGGTGACCGAGATTTCGGATATCACCGGTGTTGAATCTTCGATGATCGACGGAGGCGTGGTCATGAAGTCGATGTTCACCCAGATCATCGACGTGCTGCTGACCATCGTCTCGGCGCTGCTGGCCGTTGCCGTGCTCATCGCGTTGATCGGCGTCGCCAATACGCTCAGCCTCTCGGTGCTTGAACGCACCCGTGAGAACTCGCTGCTTCGGGCGCTGGGTTTGAAGAAGAAGCAGCTGCGCAGCATGCTGGCTACCGAAGCGGTATTGATCGGCGGTGTTGCGGCATTGCTGGGCATGATCCTGGGTGTCGCCTATGGCCTGCTCGGTGCCCAGTCTGCCCTGGCATCCATGGGAACCCTGACCTACTCCATCCCGTGGTGGCAGCTGGCAGCTGTCCTGGCCATCAGCGTGATTGCTGCGCTCCTGGCTTCCATCACGCCAGGCCGGCGGGCTGCAAAGCTTTCACCCGTGGAAGGCTTGGCCACCGAGTAGCCGCTCCCTGGACACTGGAGGACGGGCAAGCAGGTCCAAGATCGAACTCTTGGAGCAGCCACTGCGCCACGAAGCTCAAGGTCCGGTTCCCTGCCGAGGGAACCGGACCTTTTGCCGTGCATGGCGCGCTAGCTGCGCAGCGTGATGGTGGTGGCCATGGCAGGTGAGCGACCGGTGGTCACGAAGCCCGAGATATTCGATCCCGGGTGCTTGATGATGTCCGTAATGGAACCCAGATGGCGGCTCAGATCGATCTTGTCCTCGGGCGCGGCCAGCACCAGGTGGAAGCCGAATTCCTGCAAGGCGCGTATGCCGGCAGCTGCATATTCGGAGTTGGCCTGGATGAAGGCTTCATCGATCATCACGGTACCGAAGGACGTGAATCCGGCCGAAGCGAAGCCCAGCTGGTAGGCCAGCGCAGCACCCATGATGAAGGAGGTGAAGCGCTGCCCCTCGCCGCCGGAGAGGGTTCCCGGCTCCAAACCGGTTTCGATTTCGCCATTGGTCTTGTGCTCATTGCAGCTGATGACCACGTGCTGGCGAACATCCAGCACGGTGGAGCGCCAGGCGTTCAACGCCGGATCGCTCAATGCTGTCACCAGGGATTCCAGCGCCTGGTACGAGGTCGCCAAAGTGGTTTCATCCTTGGTCGTGTAGGCCTCCTGCAGGGCATCCTTCAATTCCTTGCGGAAGTTTCCGGCCTCGGCCGGAATCGCGTTCTCGACTTCCAGACGCAGGATGGATCCGTGTTCGAAGGTCACCTCGGCCAGGATCTGGTTCAGCGGCTTGATCCGTTCGGAGATCATGCGGCGTTCTTCATCCAGCAGCTGCAACAGGTCGCTGAAGCGCTCATAGGAGCGGTTGGCGAAGTATTCGCGGAACTGCGCTTCATGATGCGGCAAGCCATCGGCGACAATCTGGTCGTGCAGTTGCGTATAGTGCTCGGCAGCCTCGGCAGAAGTGCCGTGGGTCTGGGCATGCGAGGTGCCGAAATCCCGGGCAAAACGGCGGAAGGTTTCACTGAGCTGGCTGCCGATTTCCTGGCGCTTGCTGCTCAGCGAGTTCATCTGGCTGCCCAATTGCAGCTTGACTTCGGCGAAAGCCTCGCTGATCTGCTCGCTGGCCGGGCAGTTGCCGGCAACAACCTGATCCAGGACCGGGCCTAGGTGCTGATGCTGGCGCAGGGACAGCGGAATCGCCTGCTCCCAGTCCTGTCTCGGCTCCTGCGCGGTGGCGAGGACCTGCTCGGCGCGCTGGATCTGAAGCTGCAGATCCTGGATGCGCGAGCGCACCAGCGCCAAATCGCCAACCAGCTTTTCGGCGTCGGCCTTGGCGGATTCGATCTGCTGGCGAACCCGTGAGGAATCGCCGGAGAGCGAGAGGGCATCGCCGAGTTTCTGCTCGCCGCGGCGCAGGGCCTCCAACGCTGGCGAAGAATCCAGCTGGCTGAAGCTGCGCTCGTCAGCGATGATCGCCTTGAGCAGCTGGGACTTGGCGACCACCTTGTTCTTGGCGGCACTGCGCTCATCGGCTGATGCCTGGGCTTCGGTGATCTTCTCTTCCAAGCCGGCGGCCTTGGACTGCAGCTCGGAGATTTTTGATTCGTTGGTGAAGCCGAGCAGGTACTCGGAAGCAGGAAGCCCGCGGGTATCGCGCTCAAAGGTGCCATGTGCGGTCTTCATCGTGCCCGCCGGGGTGATGGCCTTGGGATGCACGTGCATGGCAGCGTCGTTCTCGACGCAGGCCAGCGGGTAGTCCGCGGTGATCTTGGCCTTGAGCCAGGCACCGGCCTCGCCGGGAGCGAAGTCGAGCTTGGTCACCAGATCGGCAGGCCCGGCTTCGGCGTGCTTGGGCTGCTGTGAAATATCGGTCCACCGCACTCGTCCCAGGCCATTGAGCTGGTCAATAGCGTGGGTCACCTGGCCCAGCAGGTCGCCCGGAACCAGCAGGGTGCGGGCCAGGGAATGCAGGGCTTTCTCGGCCGCCAGGCGCCAGGTCGAGGCGTCGGCCGCGACATCCATCAGCTCGCCGGCGAACGGCAGCTGTTCCTCGCTCAGCGAGCAGGCCGAGGCAATGGCGCGGCGAGCCGCGATGGAGCGGTCATCGATGTTGCTGGCGCGACGCTGGTAGGAGCGAATCTGTTCAGCCAGCGTCTCGGCCCGCTTGCGCAAGTTCACCAGCGAGGCCATGGCCTCATATTCCACGGTCTGCGCATCATGGGTGATCGAGGCCAGCTGCTGCAAGGTGCGCGCAGCATTCGCACGCAACTCGTCCAATCCGGTGGCGGAGAACTCGAAGTTCAACCCCGCCTCCGATGCCTGCTGCTGCAAGGCGCGAATGTGGTTCTCCTTCTCGCTCAGCGCCTTGCGCGCGACATCGGCTTCGCGTTCCAGAAGCATCAGCGAGGCAGAGCCAGCCGAATCGTGGGCGGCTTCCAAGGACTGCAACTGGTCATCGAGCTGCTCCTTGCGGGACCGAAGCTCTTGTTCTTCTGCCTGCAGGGTCGACAGTTCGCTGTGATGGGAGGCAAGGTCATTGCGCAGGACCAGCTGGCGGACCTGGGACTCCAGCTCCTGGACATCGCTATCGAGCAGCTGGCGGGTCTCGGTGATCTGCCGTTCCAGCTGCCGGTAGTCCTGGTCCTGCTGCGGAACATCGGCCAGTGCATCACGCTGGGCGCGAGCGGTATCCAGCTGGCGATAGATGCCGCGAAGGTGGGCGAAGTCCTCCACTGCCGCAGCTGCGGCCCTCAGCGTTGCCGGTTCCTCGAGCACTTCGTGGCGGAAGAACTGGTTGACGCCCTTGGCCAGGCCCTTGCCGTTTTGCAAGGTGCGCAGCAGGGCAAAGGCCTTGTCGCTTTCAACCCCGAGGCGACGGCGCAAGCGCTCGATAAATGCCTTGTGGGTGTCGAAGGCCTCGGTGGGAACCAGTGCCTTGGAAAGCGAAGAGACGGTGAAGCGGCGCGGGCCATGATGTTCCAGCTCCGCGATATCGATCGTGCCTTCGCACAACAGGTAGTGCTTGGAGACTTGGCCTTCCAAGCCGGCGTCGGGCAGGTCGAACACCGCACCGGAGGTGACGGTATTGCCCATGCCGTCGTCGTAGCTCAGGATGATGGCGCTCCAGGTTGCCCCGGGACGCTGGTAGACCGTGCCCTCGGCGGTCTTGAACTGGCGGCCTCGCATATAGGAGAAGGTGGTGCGCCGGTCCTCGCGGGTGGCGGCGTCATTGGCCGATTCATTCAGCCTCGGCGTCGCGAAGAACACATGGCCCATGGCGTCAAACAGCGTCGACTTGCCCACGCCGGGATGGCCGGTGACCAGGGTGCCGGCACGGTCGACGGCCAGATCGTGAAGCCCGTGGAAGGTGCCCCAATTTACGATCTGCACCCGGCTGAGGCGATGCTGGCCGGGGTTGACGGCGCCGCCCAGCGGAAGAGTCATTTCAATGCTCATCGGTTACTCCTGCACCAACTCTGGGGTCTGTTCAGCCAGTTCGTCGTTCTCGTCAGCTGCTAGGTTCAAGGCCGGTTCATTGGCATCAATGGCTGCGATATACCGCGGGATGTCCTGGATATTGCCCAGAGGCAAAGCCATCGCCAATGCAGGGGAGATGCGGAACTCGTTCTCCAACTCGGTGCCGGTCAACAGCCGCAAGGACTGCAGGCGGGCAATGGCGGCATCGCAGGATTCGGCAAAGCGCTTGTCATCGCGGTCGCTGGCCTGGCGGTGCTCGGCCAGGATCTCGTGCATCGTGGATCGGGAAGCCACCGCATCGGCTCCGCTGCCGGACTGCTGCTCCAGCAGCAGGCGCAAGCGCAGTGCCAGCAGCGTTTCATCGCGCTTCAACGGGCGTCGCGGGGCAATCGGCGCGGTATGGACCTGCTCGATGTGCACCGGGGCCAGCATCGCGATCTTGCGATCCATATCCAAGCTCAATGACAAGAAGATCTCCGAGAAGTAATCGGTGATCGTCTGCTGCTGATCCAGCAGCAACTGCCAGGCCGCGGCATCGATCGAGCCGTCGAGGTAAGGGCCACGCAAGAGGCGAACCAGCAGCTGGCGCAGCTGCAGGGAGTACTTTCCGGTATCACCTTCGAACAACGGTTCGGCGATCGGTGCGGCGTAGGCATCGCTCGTGGTCATAGCGGCTCCTTCGTGAAGCTTAAAGCGGGCAGGATAGCGGTTCTGATCGAACCATCAAGTTGCTGGAATTCAATGTTGACCAGGTCAGCCTCGTTGAGCGACTCGCCATTGGTGCGGCCGATCTCCACCAGGGCGCGAATGGTATTCAAATGCCGATGCTCGTCATCCAAGGCGGCGAATACTTCATCCATGCGCACCGCCGAGCCTGGCTGGCCATCCAAGTGCCGGGTAATCGATGCGCGCAGCAACGACATGTCGGCCTGGGGCGTCGCCGGATTGCGGACGATGTCGGCCTCGCTGAATTCCGGCGCCTGGGCCAACGGTGGAGGCGCGACATGCTCGGAAGGATCGTAAATGCCCAATCCCGAGAGGGTCATCAGCTGCGGGCTGTACAGGTCCATCGGCGTCAGGCCGTTGCGGGGTTTCAGCGCAGTTGACTTGCTGATTGCCAGTTCCGCCTCGCGGACCGCCTGGCGCAGAAGCTCAGCTTGCTTGTAATCCTCGGATTGCACAAAGGCATGCAAGGACTCGGACAGCTTGCCGTAGGACGCGTGCACTTCGGCGGCCTGCCGGCGCAATTCCCGCAGCAGGTTCGTGAGGATCTGGCGCTCTGTGGTCTGTAGGTCGTCAACAAAATCGCGCTCGAGGACTTCAGCCAACGCCGAGCGGAATCGCTGCTGGGCATCGGGGGAGTTGAGGAATTCGGTGAATCCGCTGAAGGTTTCGCCTTCGGCCGTTGATCGCAGCTGGCGATCGGCTTCGAGCACCTGGCCCACCGCGACGCCCTTGGCTGTGGAAGCATCGAGGATGCCTTCACGCAGCGAGTGCAACATGTCCTGGACGCCATCGCGCATGCGGCGGAAGTCCGCGGGGAGGCTTGAAGCAAGGTCCAGCAGCGAACGCGTGGCCGACAGGGCGGTGGTCCGCGACAACACTGCAGGATCATCCCCGCTGCGCAGCTGCTCGATTTGCGCCTGTCGTTGGGCGATCTGGGATTCCAGGGCGCGGATTCGGGCCTCGGGATCGGGGTCCGTCTCGTGGACCAAGGATTCCAGCGAGGAAAGCAGGGTATTCAGGCGCGAGGAGTTCAGGTGCGAATCATCGGTGGAAAAATCTGCGAGGAAACGAAGCGCGCGCAGGGTCTGGGCACTGGGTTCGTAGACGAAGCGCCCATCGATTAGCGGACGGGCAAGAATCCCTTGCTTGACCCAGGCCTCGGCAAAATCCTGGGCGGAATACGACTGCGGGATCTGCTCGTCGCTTTTTCGAGCCTGCTTCAAAAACGAATCCAGCGACGCATGGAAGAGTTCCAGCGCTACGCGGGATCGATCTGCGGTGAACTCTGCCCGAATGAAAGCAACCGCCCAGGGTTGGGCCGTCAAAAGACGATATGCTGCCGAGCCTTTGAACTGCTGAGCCTGAAGCCACAAACTATTCGCGCGGTGCGAGGGCTGCATGTACTTCCTTGATCTTTAGGACGCCTAACCAATCAATTCTAAATCATCGGGCCCAACAGTAAATGTGAATCCATCGCGTCTGGGCCTGAATCTGGGGGGATTGCCGATGAAACAGCGTCTTGGGGTGTTGCCAAAACCTCATCCTGTGTAGGGTCGAATTAGATGGATGACAGCTTGTTTTCTGTCCAAGCATGGCAAAAGCCAAAATGCGCGGAGGTGGCGATCAATGAAGTCTTTGCGACTGGCGATATCCGTCAGCCTGGTCATGGCAATGGCGGCCTGCAGCGGCCAAACGGCCACCGAAACCCCGGATTCCCAGTCCGCCGCTCCCGAACAGTCCCAACAAGAACAAGACCGGGTCGAAAGCGTGAAAGCCGAGATCAACCGGCTCGCCGATGGCTATGACTACGACGCCGCAATCAAGCTCGCCAAGAACGACAAGAGCGAGGAACTATCCTCCATGGCCGCCGGACTGGAAGACGAAAAAGAGCAGACCAAAGCGTGGGAGCGGCCCGATCAGATTCCGCACCTGTTTTTCCACTCGCTCATTGTGGATACCGACCGCGCCTTTGACAAGGACAACAGCTCCGCCGGGTACGGGGACTACATGGTGACGCAGAAGGAGTTCTCGGCCATTCTGTCATCGCTCTACGCCAACGACTTCGTACTGGTCAATCCGCAGGATTTCGCCGGGCTGAATAAGGCGAAGCAGATGGAATACCGAAAGATCATGCTCCCCAAAGGCAAGAAGCCGCTGGTCTTGTCGGTGGATGATCTCAGCTACTACGAATATATGGAAGGCGACGGGTTCGCCAGCAAACTGGTGCTCGACGAGCACGGAGAAGTCCGCAATGAATATGTTGATGCCGACGGCAAGAAGCACGTCGGCGCCTATGACGTGACCACGATGGTTGATGATTTCATCAAGGAGCACCCTGATTTCAGTTATCGCGATGCTCGCGGCCTGGTTGCCATGACCGGTTATAACGGCGAGTTCGGCTACCGCACCTCGCAAAGCCAGTATCCAGATAACAAGAACCTGAAACAGGATCAGCAAAAAGCCGCCGCAATCGCCAAGGCCATGAAGGAAACCGGGTGGGTCTTCGCGTCGCATTCATGGGGCCACATCCAAACTGGCACCGTGAGCATGGGGCGCCTGCAACGCGATTCCAAGCTCTGGAAAGAAGAAGTTGAACCAATCGTGGGCTCAACGGACCAATTCATTTATCCCTTTGGCTCTGACATTGCGCATACCGGGGCCTATGCGGGGCCGCGGTACGAGTTCCTGAAGAAGCAGGGCTTCAAGTACTTCTACGGCGTGGATGGCACCACCGAATCCTGGATGCAGCAGCGCCCGGATTATCAGCGACAGATGCGCATCAACGTTGACGGGTTGCAGTTCGCCAAGGAGGAAAAAGGCGACCGCCCAGTACTGGGCCCGTTCTTCGACGTGGAAAAGGTCATCGACCCGGCCAGAAAAATGGCCGAGTCGGCGTCCTCGTCTACAAAGCCATGAAGGCGCCCAGCTGCGACAACGCCAAAGGGGAAGAAGGCAGATAGTCAGTGAGCCTCTCACTGCGCACGATAATCGCCTTCCACTGGCCTCTGGAAATCGCTACGTTGATCCGGTTCCGATTCAAGAGGAATTCAATGCCGCGTGAAGCGTCATCCGCGCTGGAGCAGGCCATCGTCATGAGCACAACGGGCGCTTCCTGGCCTTGGAACTTATCGACCGTGCCGACCTTGGCGGCTTCCAAGCCTTCCGCGGCCAAGACATCGCGCACCAGATTGACTTGGGCGTTATAGGCGGCAACAACCAAGATGTCAGCCGGTTCCAAGGCTCGTTGCGGCTTGCCGGGCGCCGGGCTCCACATCAGTCCCAGATGCTCGCGAACCAGCTGAGCAATCGCCTTGGCCTCTTCAATCGAGCTGACGGTATTGCCCCGATGCTCGACCAGCGTAGTGCTCACCCCTGCGGGAGTGCCTTCCAGCGACCTCTGGCCTGCAGCCGGGGCTGAAAACAGCTGGTGGTCGTAGCTCAAGGCCGAGACCTTGGCACACAGCTCGGGGTGCATGCGCCAGGATGCCGCAAGGAAGTAGCCCAGTTCCGATGGCAGTACAGGTTCCCCGGCAGAGAGCCACCCCAATGCGGACTCGTCGACTGGCTGCGGATGGGATCCCTGGGTGACCTGGGGAAGCTGTTGCGGGTCGCCAAGCAGCAGAAGATTGCGGGCAGCCCGGGAGACGGCCAGGGTATTGGCCAGAGAGAACTGCCCTGCCTCGTCGATGACCAGCAAATCGAGGCTTCCTGCCGGGACTTTGGAACCGGTGAGGGTCCACGCCGTGCCGCCGATGAGCGCTCCTTCGGCCGAAGCCAGAACCTCGGCAATGGAGTCCTTAGAGGTTCCGGACCATGGCACCGGGTCCTTGTGCTTGACCTCTTTGGCGACGAGTTCGGGATCTACCCCTGCGTCGACTGCTTTGCGGAGAACATTTTCGACGACGGCGTGGGATTGGGCGACGACACCGATCTTCCAACCGTCCTGGACGAGTTCACGGATCACGTGGGAGGCAACGAAGGTTTTTCCGGTGCCGGGAGGACCTTGGACGGCAAGATATGAGTGGTCCAGGTCCTTCAGCGTCTCGACAACTGCTTGATAGACCTGAGGCTGGCCATCGAGAACAATCGGCTGCGCCGGGGCGGAAAGCGTCTTGAGCCGCGGGGAGATCCGGCGCAAGATATCGATTCCCGGCTGCTGTGGCAGCACAGGAACCGTTGACCCTACTTTTTGCGCGATTTCCGATAAGGCGTCGTCAATGCTCTTGGTCATCAAGGGCTTGTCCGGGGTGAGCGCCATGGGCGCCGATCCGTAGGGAGGGATCTTGGCGCTGGACTTTTCAGCAATAACGATCCATCCCTCCCCGACTTCCATGACCGTGGCATTAAATGCTCCGCCGCGCAGGGATTCGTCGACTTCCATGCCGTCGGGCAACGGGGAGGCGAACATGGCGAAAACCGATGAGCCCGGGGAGAGCAGCGAGCCTTCGGCCAAGGTGCCATTGAGCTTGGTCAGCCGTGTGAAGGTCCGTGCTCGTTCGGTGGGCTTGTGCCAATCTTCGAGGATTTCGGCGTTGTCGACCGAGAACACGCCTCGAACGTCGCCCCAATCATCAATGGGTGCCGAGAGCCGGTCGAAGTGCTCCCACCAGAATTGTTTTTTCTCCCGGCGGTTGTAGCCGGTGGCTGCCGCCACCATGGCGATGGCGCGATCGTCATCACTCAGGGGCTGTCCGGACGGAAGGTTCGCCAGGTAGTCCTGCAGCCGCAGTTCTTCTGGGGTCGGCTCGTATTCTTCTTTGGCTTCTTCCTGCAACGGCATGGCAGGAAGGCTCTGCGGCTGGTGGTCTTCCAGCGTCAGCAGCCAGTCGCGCAAACGCAGCGTGGAGAGGCAATCGTATTCGTTGTAGTCGGCAATCGAGGCCAGTACATCGCCGGCTGTGTCAGCATCGTTGGCATCGCGCGCTTGCATGTAGTGGGCGTAGGCCACTACCGAGGCGCCGGCGTCGGTCACGTCACCGCCCCTCAGATGCTGCCCCATGTACAGCGGTTCAAGTTTCTTGATCGAGTAGGAACGGGTGGAAACCACTAATGAATTTCGCACCGTTTCATAGAGATCCACCAGCAAGTTTTCCCGCAGCCAAGTATCAACTTCTTCTTCACCGGCGATGTGCACCTGCGACAGCTTGCGCAGGGCGCTCTTTTCATAGGACGCGTAGTGGTAGATCTTCATGTGCGGGAACTGCTGGCGCCGTTGCTGGACATAGCTGATGAAATCCAGGAAGGCCTGGCGCTCTTCGGCCCGGTTGTGTGCCCAGAAGGGCCTGAACACCGGTTCCCCGGTGTCGTTTTCGATGACGCCGAAAAGGTATTCCAAGCCCCAGGAGCCGTCGGTGCGTTCTTGGTAGAGCGGGTCACCCTCGAAATCGAAGAAAATATCGCCGGGGTCTGGTGCCGGAAGCTGCGAAATGGTTTGGCTGGATTTGACCCGGAAGCTCACACCTTGGACTTCACCGTCAACGCGCCCTAGCCCCAGCTGCATTTGCGCCTGGTCGACCATACGAGCCAGGGATGTTCCAGCCGGCGCTTCCAGCGCAGCCAATTGCTCGATGGTGAACACCTTGCGTTTGCGCAGCTTCTCACGCTGCACCATGGACATGCCGGCGACGAGCAGGACATCGCTGGTTGCCCGGACTTGCTCGGCGCAGTAATCGCAACGGCCGCAGATGCGCAGCTGGTCCGAGTCCCAAGCAACCGGCTGCGAGGATAAGCGATGATTCTGGATCATCGACAGGAAGCGAGCACGCTGGGCACGGAAGACGGGAAGCACCTCGTCGACGCGATGGACCGAATGAGTGCCATCGCCGAGGACGAGCGTGGTCTTGCTGGATACCTTGATGCCTTCAGCCATCATCTGATCCGCATATGCGGCGACCTGGAGCAGGGCGCTGACCCGCGCGTGGCGGGCCAACTTCGTATCCCAGACGGCCCAGGAGCCATCGGGCTGGCGCACGAGGAAATCAGCGAATCCAAGGAATGAGCCGTCAAAGAACGTGGCCTGGAATATGACATCCGCACCACTGCGCAACACCTGCATGGTTTGCTCGTGAGCATGGCGTAGTCCCTCGGGCGTCATGGCGGGACGGTCGTGGAACTGCTTGACGCCCTGGCCGGTGGCAGGGTCATATTCGCCGTAGGTCTCGATCAGCTGATCCAAGACGTTGTGCTCGTGAACGTCGCCGAGAATGGCGGTACGCTCGAGCATTTCGTCGCGAGCGTTGTCCGCAGCAGGACGGCGGCCGAGCTTGACGTCGAGGAGAAATAGCGACTGGAAATTGCAGTCGACGGACACGGCGAGGTCGCTGGCTGAGAAGATGAACTGATCCTCTAAAAAGAACACGGGGCCGGCGCCTTTCGCTGACTGGTATCTACCTAGTCAACGTAGCACCGGACCCCGACAGAATCATTGTTCTGCACCGTCACCGACGGTATTCACGTTTGGCAAGTCTTAGGAAAGCTCATCCTTCGACTTCTTGGATCCGCCAAGCAGCAGGGACAAGAGACCCACCCCTGCGGTGACACTGTTGACTGCAGGCCACGCACCGAGCTTCTTTGCCAATGGGTGGGAGGCGCCGAAGCCGCCAACGTAGGCAGTGATCAATGCGATCGCCTTGCCGGTTCCAGCATCCTTTTTCCAGATGAAGAATGCGCCAGCACCTGCTGCGCCAAGCACTACGGCGGCCAGCGGGCGTTTCTTGGTCGCACGTCCGGTAGCGTAGCCTCCGGCCAATCCGGTAACGGCCAACGCAGTAGAAGCCAAGCGAGACATGAAGTTCCTCCAAATATTTTGCACAACGTCTTGCTATGAAGGTTATGCCTTGCACCTGTGATGTTTCCCAGAACGTGGTTGAACTGCTGGGTCGCACAGGGGTCAAACAGGTGGTGCTTGCAAGAATGGGAAGCATCAATGCGCGATTGAGGAGCTTGAGTGAACTTGGACATTGTTGAAGCTTGGCATCGTTTGGCTCAACCGGTTGCTGTCGATCTGAGCTCATGGCAGTGGGTGATTATTGCCGCTGTGGTGCTGGTCTTGGTGATCCCTGCTCCAGCTTGGCGGATCACCGGACTGTATTCGACGTTGGTCCACGAACTAGGGCATATTGTCTCTGCATTATTCACCGGAAGATTTGTCACGGGTCTGCGGCTGGGCTGGGACCATTCGGGCGAAGTGGTAAGCCGGGGACGTGGAAAATTTTCCGTGATCGTGTCGGGCATTTTCGGCTACCCGGCACCGTTGTGGGTTTCTGCGGTGATGCTCTGGGCGATTTCCATCGGCTACGCAGGCCAAGCGCTGGGCATTTACGCGCTCTTCTTCTTGCTGGCATTGATTTTTGTCCGCAATTGGCCAGCCCTTGTGGTGTGTGCGGTCAGCGCGATCGTGGCGCTCTGCGTCGTCTTTTTCGCGCCAGTGGAGGCCTATCTTTATCTTTCATTGCTCATCGCGGGATTCCTGCTGATTGCGGGACTGCGTGATTATGTGAAGCTCTTTGCCGTTCACACTTGGCGGCGCCGCGATATCGGGCAATCTGATGCGTACTTGATTGCGCGTGCAACCAATACTTTTGCAGGTTTGTGGCTCATGTTGATACTTGTTCTTGGCGCTGTCGCCTTGTGGTGGTCGGCCACGAGCCTACTGGCCTTCATCTGAGCTAGTCTTCATTTTCTTGCGCAGGGACCTGCTTGTTAGTGCGCGGGACATCATCCAAGCGGCACCCGCAGCTAGTCCCATCGGCAACAGTTTCGTCTTGCGCTTGGCGGGTCGCTGCGGATCGATTTCCATGTCCTTAAGCGGGTCGCCACCATGATTGATGCGAACTTCTTGAGCCTGGACGAGATCCTTGTAAGTAGCCAGTTCCTGCTTGGCCACCAGGGCATCATCGCGCAGGGGGAGCAGTACCTCGTCAACGGCGGGCAGGCCCGTGCGCAGCTGGCGCAGCCGGATGAATTCGATATCGACCAGTGCGCCAAGCAGCAGGGCAATATTGCTGATCCAGCATGCCAGCACCAGGATGATGACACCACCGATGGTTCCATACGTGGCGGAGTAGCTGGCGAACTGGGAAAGGTAAATGCCGAACCCAGCCAGTGACAGCCCCAAAATCACCAGGGCCGTCAGTGTCCCAGCTGAGAACCAACGGAATCGTGGACGCTTGACGTTGGGCGTGAAGTAGTAAAGCAACGCCAAGACGAGCAGGATCATCACCAGCATGATTGGCGGTTTGGCGATGTTCAGGATGAGCACGAAACTGTCGCCAAGACCAACGACGTTGCCGATACCTCGGGCAATGGAACCCGAGGTCACAAGAAGGACCAGCGTGATAACCGTGACCAGCATGATCATGACGGTAATCAGGAACATCTGCGGACGACGTTTCCACTGCGGTCGGCCTTCTGGCACCCCGTAGAGTCGGTTCAAACTGCGGCCAAAAGCTGTGACGTATCCGGAAGTACTCCACAGGGCACCGAGCGAACCTGCAAGGATGGCCCAGAACGTTCCGCTGGCTTGGGACGCCAGGCCTTCCAGCAATTGTTCGGTGGTGTCGAGCAGCTGCTGGGAATCGCTATTGGATGCATGTCCATTGGGTGCCAGGCCTTGTTCCAAGATTTCCATGATCCATTTGGTTCCGCTTTCGCTGGCCCCGGCCAGAGACAGCAGGGAAATCAGGGCCAGAAGTCCGGGGAACATTGCCAAGACCATGAAATAAGCGAGCGACGCTGCGACATCCAGACCATCGTTCCTGAAGAACTCGCGCAATGCGCGCGGGAAGCAGGCGAGTGATTCTTTCATGTGTTCTTTGGTGAATCTGCCTTGGTTTGGCATGGGGTTCCCCTGTCTGACAAATGAATTCATCAGTGCGACGATCTGGTTTCGCACATCACACTACCTAACCGCCCGACCAGTGACTAGGTCATTTAGATTGCGGTCGTGTCTTGGCCAGTTGAGAAAGACCGATATTTGGCTGTTGCCTAGGGGTGCAGGACCAGAAGTCCAGGCCATATTCTGCGCATTTTGATCGGCAGTCGTCGAGTCGTCAGCGACGGCGTTATGGGGCGGCTGGAGTCCGGGACTTTAACATACGGACTGGGCCTGTTTTTGGCCTCTTGAGCGGATTGAAAGCCATATCACAAAAAGTTATTTGATATCCAGTTCGGTTCGGTAACATTCTTGCGGGTTCACAAGGGGTTTAAGGGCCGTGGTTGTGCCGAAATTTAAATTTTTCGGTCGAAACTGACCTGTGATTACGCGGATTCTGAACGTTTCCTGAGTTGCAGAGTGGGTGGGGGTCTGGGTTAGTGTCTTTATAACGTTTCGATAACACTCGCTGTGTTATTGGGGAAACAGGTACTGCCGGGACTTCCAGACCGCTCGCCAGGGCAGTGCTTCATACAACGTCGAAATGCGACGCTGAGCGGTGCACGAAGATGGTCTTGGACGACCTGAGCGCGGGAAGAGCACTGGAGAATCATGATCCAGCAGAAGACTAAGAAATTGATCCGCCGCGGCGGGGCCTCCCTGGCAGCCGTAGCAGTAGCCGGTGGCGCAATCGTTGCCACCACCGCACCAGCAAACGCAGCAAGCACTTGGGACAAGCTGGCCCAGTGCGAGTCCGGCGGCAACTGGTCCATCAACACCGGTAACGGTTACTACGGTGGCCTGCAGTTCTCGCTGTCGACTTGGAAGGCATTCGGCGGTTCGGGCATGCCTAACCAGGCTTCGAAGGCTGAGCAGATCCGCATTGCAACCAAGGTTCAGGCTGCACAGGGTTGGGGCGCATGGCCAGCATGTACCGCAAAGCTGGGCATCAGCGGAACCCCAAGCGGCGGTTCGTCGAGCGAATCCACCGCGAGCACTCAGACCCAGAAGTCGACCACCCAGACCAAGTCGACCACCCAGGCCAAGAAGAGCACCCAGACCCAGCAGGCAGCTCCAAAGGTTTCCGAAACCAAGACTTCGACCAGCAACTCGGTCAAGTCCACCAAGCAGGCTGCTCCAAGCACCTCGGGCAAGCACGCGGCTCCAGCTCCAAAGGCACCAGTGTTCAACATTGATGTCACCGACTCGGGCAAGAACTACACCGTCAAGTCCGGCGACACCCTGGCCAAGATTGCTGACCAGCTCGGTGTTGACGACTGGCGCGGCCTGTTCGTTCTGAACGATGATCAGCTGACCAACCCAGATCTGATCATGGTTGGACAGACCCTGAACGTTCCAGCGAACTAATTTCGCTAGACAAGCTTGTTAGGTCCACATGGCGTCAGTTGACGCCGTGTGGACCTCTCCGCATTTAACCCACCTATATATAGGGGACGAATTGGCGCAGTAGTCTGGTGCTATGGATATGAGTGCCGATTCGGACAGAGCTGTTCAGCGAATTCTCAGCAGGGGTTTTGAACGATCCGGGATGCTGGCCGCGTCTTCGGTTCCAAAGATCGCCGGACCAGGTTCATGGTGGGGCGGCTCCCTCAACGTGGAGCAGCTTGCCGTGGGGTCGGTCGCTCTGGTGTCTTCGGCCTTGAACGCACTGAGCCACGGACAATTCGCGCCAGACATCAGTTCCAGCCAAGTCGCCGCCGCATTCGGGTCTTCCGGCCACCTGCGGATTAATGGCGAAACGACCAAAGGCTTCGCCGAATATTCAGGTTTCTTCCGCACCAGTGATGGCTGGATCAGGACTCACGCCAATTATCCGCATCACGAACGGCGATTATTGCAGTCCCTCGGCGCGGAATCAGGCGATGAACTGAGCGAAGTCTTGGGCCAGGTGTCTTCGGCGCAAGCGCAGGAACTCATTGCGGCTGCAGGTGGCGTGGCCGCCGCGGTGCAAACTCGCAGGCAATGGCTGGAATCAACGCAGGGCCAGGCCGCGCAACAAGGCGATTGGGCGCAATTCTCGCTTCGACCTTCGGGCGCGGTCCGAACCTGGCAGTACAGCCCAGCAGCTTCGCGTCCGCTGTCTGGGTTGCGCGTTCTGGATTTGACCCGCGTCATTGCCGGGCCCACCGCGACCCGGACCCTGGCAGCATTGGGCGCGCAAGTGCTCCGCGTTGATGCTCCCCAGCTGCCCGAGCTGGAAATGCAGCATGTTGATACCGGGTTCGGCAAGCGCAGCACCTTGCTCGATCTCTCGTCGCCGGAGGGCAGCGAGCGAATGGCGCAGTTGCTGCGGGAGGCTGACGTTCTGATTGCCGGTTATCGGCAAGGGTCGCTAGCGCGTTTTGGCCTCAGTGAGCAGAGCCTGGCCGAGAAGTACCCGGACTTGATCATCGCCGAGCTGGATGCCTGGGGCTATGAAGGCCCGTGGGTCGGACGGCGCGGTTTCGACAGCATTGTGCAGGCCGCCTGCGGCATCTCCGATGTCTACCGGACCCAGGATGGGAAGCCCGGTGCGCTGCCCGTGCAAGCGTTGGACCACGCCACCGGCTATGGCCTGGCCGCCGCGATCATCACCATGGTCCAGGCCCGTTCAGAACATCGCGGCGTTGGCAGCGTACGTTTTTCATTGGCGCGCACCGCGGCCGCATTGTTCGAATTCGGGGCACCCACCCTGCCGACGCAGTCGCTGGATGCTCCTCGCATGGGCCATATGGCAAGCGCCAGTGGGAAACTGGACTATACGCTGACACCCTTTGTGGTTGATGGCGAGATTCTCGATTTCTTGGCGGCGCCACCGGCCTATGGGCAGGATGAGCCGATCTGGATTTAGCCCGCGAGCACCGAGGCGACAAATTCCTTGGCCGGGCGTTCAAAGATGCCCGAGAACTCCAAGAGGCGTTCCCTGCTGCGTTTGCCGGACCAGGCCGCCGGCAGCATGGCATCGGGTAGTCCCGGGTCAAGGTAGGGCAGTGCCCGCCAAGCATCAATCATGCCCACGTACCCGCGGTAGGCGTCTGCTGGAGCGGTGTGGGCGGCGTTGAGATCAGCAGTGGCCTTGAGGAACTGCTGGTGCAGGGAATCGAGATGTTCCAGATCCCACCATTGAGCTGCGGCTTCCTGGGGCGTGGCAGCGAAGTGCGGCTGTTGGACCGTGAATAGCGTGGCCAGGGAGCGGACCTGCAAGGCGGCTAGGGCCTCGTCGACCTCGATGCGAAGATACTCCGGGAAAATCCACAACCCCGCAGCGACCGAGCCGCCGCCGAGCTGCTGGAAGTGCTTGCGGATCTGGTGGCGCAACGGGCGCATGCTTTCCGGCAGGGAGTAGGTCGCCAAGCACCACTGGTCGTCGGGAGACATCTGCCGCGGCGTGAAGATGCGGCGGCTTCCGCGTTCAAACATGGCCCGGGCCATCGGCGGCACATCCAAGGTTGCATCCGCGGAGTTCGCCAGCACCTGCTTGTCGATCAGCCGGGAAATGGCTGTTTGGGCTGCGGCGGCGGAGATGCCGGCCGCCCTCGCCAGTTCTACCAGTTTCGTGCGCGGCACCGGGGCCGGCTGGTGGCGCAGGTATAGCCCGGTAATGCTCCGGATGATCGACGTGGCGCTGCCGGTGCGTGCCTCGAAGTCGTCGAGGCTGAAGGCCGATATCGGGGTGCTAGTTGTCAATTTCGGTGCGCACCGCAAACAGCTCGGGGAAGAAGGTCAGATCCAGTGCGCGCTTGAGGAAATCAACGCCCGACGAGCCGCCGGTGCCGCGCTTGAAGCCGATGGTGCGCTGCACCACGCGCAGGTGGCGGAAGCGCCATGCTTGGAAATTATCCTCGACGTCTACCAGATCCTCGCAGGCCTGGTAGAGGCTCCACTGGGTGTCTTCCGATTCGTAGATCTCCTTGAAGACCGGAACCAGGGCTTCTTGGAAGGTCCATGGCTTGGTGACGTCGCGGGAAAGGATTTCCTCGGGGATTTCGTAGCCTCGGCGAGCCAGTGCCGCCAGGAAGACGTCATAGAGGCCGGGCTCATGCAGGAGCTTGGTCAGCAGTTCGTGGGCTTTGGGATCTGCCTCGTGGACCTTGAGCATGCCTTCGTGCTTGTTGCCCAGGATGAATTCGATGGCGCGGTACTGGAAGGACTGGAAGCCGGAAGACGAGCCGAGGAAGCCGCGGAACTGCGCGTATTCTCGCGGGGTCAGGGTAGCGAGGACCGACCACTGCTCAGTCAGGGTCTTCTGGATGTGCTTCACGCGGGCCAGGCACTTCAACGCCTTGCCGATGTCGTCCGTGCCGAGCAGCCGGCGGGCTTCGACCAGTTCGTGGAGCATGAGCTTGAGCCACAGCTCGCTGGTCTGGTGCTGGATGATGAAGAGCATTTCATCGTGATGCTCGGGCACGCTGACCGGGTGCTGTGCGGAGAGCACGCGGTCCAGATCCAGGTAGCTGCCGTAGGACATGGTGTTCCTGAAGTCGGTGCGTACGCCTTCTTCGATGTCGCGCTGGTTTTCGGTCTGTGGCTTCTGGTTGCTCATGCGCCCAGTGTATCAATATTCTTACCAACGTCACAGTAATGAAAATTGGTCTCGGGAATACCTGTGCCGGTCGTTGTGTTGATACATGCATACGCATATAAATCATGAAAGGCGGCAGCAATGAGCAAGTCGATAGTGGTCATCAGCGGCGGACTGGGCTCGCCTTCGAGCTCCTCCATGCTCGGGCACCAAATTGGCCAGAATATCGCAGCGAAACTGTCCTCGACAGGCGTCCAGGCAGATGTCAGCAACATCGAATTGCGCGAGCACGCCAGTGAAATCACCAACAACATGCTCACCGGCTTTGCCGCGCCCAGCCTCCAGCACGTGATCGACGCCGTCACCAGCGCTGACGTCCTCGTGGCGGTCACCCCGGTCTTCACCGCGTCGGTATCCGGGCTGTTCAAGTCATTCCTGGACATCCTCGACCCCACATCGCTGGACGGAAAGCCGGTAGTGCTCGCCGCGACGGCGGGGACGCAGCGCCATCAGCTGGCGATCGACTATGCAATGCGGCCGATCTTCAGCTACCTGCGGGCTGACATCATGCCCACCACGGTATTCGCCGCCTCGGAGGACTTCGGCGGACAAGGGCTTGCTGGCACCTTGGCGGAGCGCGCTCGCCGGGTTGCTGAGGAAGTGATGCTCACCCTCGGTGCTTCACGCGGAAGGCTTCAGGCCGACACCGATCTGGGCGACACCCGATCGATCGCCCCGTCGGTCAGCGAAAACGCGGATCCGAACGACGAACTGACCTCGCTGCCCTTCGAGGCGCTGCTGGCGAATGTGAAGGCCGCGGGGCGCTGACGCGGGCAAAAATGTTAGTACGATGTGCCATGCACTTGGAAGCTCGGTACGATCAAGAAACGTGAGCCATCTCATTGAGCTGGTTGGTGGGGCTCACCTTGGTTTCAACTGGAGTGAAAGGTGTAGCGCCGATGCTATCCGAGGAAACAATCACGGCCATTGCCGATGAGCTGGTCCAGGCCGGCCAAACGCGTACCCCGGTACCGCGTTTGACCGCGCGCTATCCGGAAATGACTGTCGAGGACTCCTACCGCGTGCAAAACCTCTGGCGCCAGCGTTCCGAGGCGGCCGGACGAGTCCTCGTGGGGCGCAAGATCGGCTTGACCTCGCGGGCCATGCAGATGGCCACCGGAATCACCGAACCCGACTACGGAATCATTTTCGACGACATGGTCCACGACTCGGGCGCCACATTCAACTTCTCGGAATTCACCGGCGCCCGCGTCGAAATGGAACTGGCCTTCAAGCTGAACAAGGACATCGAAGGCCCGCGCGCCAACATCTTCGACGTTCTGGACGCCACCGAATACGTCATCCCGGCCCTCGAGATCCTCGACGCCCGCGTTGAAATGGAAGGGCGCACCATCGTCGACACGATCAGCGACAACGCGGCCATGGGCGCGATGGTGATCGGCGGCAACCCGGTGAAACCAGACGCCATCGACCTGCGCTGGGTTTCGGGCATCCTGTTCAAGAACCAGACCGTGGAAGAAACCGGCGTCGCTGCCGGCGTGCTGAACCACCCTGCAGCCGGTGTCTACTGGCTGGCCAATAAGATTGCTCCGCACGGCGACAAGCTCAAGGCCGGCGAATTGATTCTCGCCGGCTCCTTCACCCGGCCGATGTGGGTCAATGCCAACGACACCGTTTTTGCCGACTACGGACCGCTGGGAACTGTGACATGTCATTTCGAATAGAACCGGATCCCTCGCTCAAGGACGCGCTGGAGCAGGCCGATCATCCGCTGGCGGGAATCTGGGTATGCTCCGCCTCGCCGCTGGTCGCAGAAATCTGCGCGGGCGCCGGATTCGATTGGCTGTTCATTGACGGTGAGCATTCCCCCAACGGCCTGCAGGACATCTTGGCCCAGCTCCAAGCGGTACGCAGCTACCCGGTCGTGCCGGTGGTGCGCCCGGCAGTTAATGACCCGGTAGTCATCAAGCAGTTCCTCGACCTCGGTGTGCAGTCGCTGATTATTCCGATGGTCAATGATGCGCAGCAGGCCGCCGCTGCCGTGGCTGCCTGCCACTACCCGCCCAAGGGAGTGCGCGGGGTGGGTTCGGCCCTGGCGCGCTCGGCGAGGTGGAACCGCATCCCGGACTACCTGACGCGTGCCGATGAAACCATCACCGTGATGGTCCAGATCGAAGCCGATGAGGCAGTGCGCAACGTCCAGGCCATTGTGGAAACCGAGGGCATCGACGGCATTTTCATCGGCCCTTCGGACTTGGCTGCCTCGATGGGAGTCATCGGCCAGCAAAACCACCCGGACGTTGTCGCCGCCGTGATCACGTCGATTGATGCTGCCAAGGCGGCCGGCAAATACGCTGGAGTCAACGCCTTCGACCAGAAGACTGCGCGCCAGTACATGGAGGCCGGTGCAGACTATGTCGGGGTCGGCGCAGATGTGGCATTGCTCGCTCGCGCCACCGAGGCGCTGGCTGCGAGCTTCACCGCCGAATCCCAGGCACCAGCGCCGAAGAGCTACTGAAGCAATGGTTCTGGGCAAGCGCTCAGGGGCAGGTTGCGCGTCGAACTGCGCGGGGCGCCATCAATGGTGGCAACATTGACAATGATGAGTCGCGAAAAGAAACCCATGAAGGCCGTGATGCTGCGTCTGCGCAACGGCTGGCCGATGCCCCTGGCGTTGCAGGGCGTGTTCGAGATCCTGCAATCAGTCGTTTTTTGCCTTGCCTTGATCATGCTGCCCCTGGTCGCGGTGTACTTCAGCGGCGGGTTCCTGGAAGACTCCTTTAACATCATCTTGCAGTTCGCCGGATTCGTCTGGCTGATGATCCACGGCGTCCCCATCGAGGTGCTGAACCTGGGCCCCGAAGCCGACCCGGGGTCTGCCTCCGGGTGGCTGACACTGATCCCGCTGGGGCTTGCGCTGCTGCCCTTCCTCTTCTGCCTGCGTGCGGGGCGGCGCATCGCCCGCGCCTCGTACACCGACCAGCTGTGGCAGGGCCTGCTCGGTGCCTTCATCGCCTATGGCGGCATCGGCGCTGCGGTGGGCGCGCTGTCCAATAACAGCTATGGGCGGGTCAACATCTTGGCCGCCGCCTTCATTCCGTTGATCATCGCCGCCCTGGGCCTGATCATCGGCGCGCGACGCGAAGCAGGCTCCTGGGCCAGGCTCTTCGGTGTTGACATGGCCGCCTATATCCAGCGGATTTCACCGCACCGCCGTTGGGCCGGCTCCTATGTCTGGCACGTGGTCGTGGCAGGGTTCCTCGGCTATGTCGCGGCGGTAGGCATCAGCGGGCTGCTGCTGACCATCAACCTGGGATTGCACTGGACCGAAGTGGCCAACGTCTACCAGGAATTGAGGCCCGGTCCGATCGGCTCCGCGGCCCTGACCCTGGTGCAGCTGTCCTTGATTCCCAACGCGGTCTTCTGGGTCCTGTCATGGATCAGCGGTGGCGGATTCACCCTGGGCACCGGAAGCACGCTGTCGACCCTGGAGACCACTGTCGGGCCTTTGCCCTCGATTCCGATGCTGGCTTCGCTGCCGTCAGGGGAAATGTCCCACCAGTGGCTCTTCCTCCTGCTGCCTGTTGCCGCGGGCATCATGGCTGGCTGGTACTTCCTGCGTGGCGGCGAGAACCATCTTGAAGACTGGTTCGCCCGCCGCATCCCGTTCAACATGCTCTCCCTGGGACTGTCTACCGCGTGCCTCTCGCTGTTCACCGGCATTGTCGCCGGTGTGCTGAGCCTGATCGGTTCGTGGCTTTCCTCTGGTTCCCTGGCCATTGGCCGTCTGGTCGACATCGGACCCAACCTGTGGCTCACCGCCGGTGCGCTGGTACTGCAGGTGGGCGTCGGCACTGCGATCGGCTACCTGATCGCTCCCTTGTTCGAAACCGACCCGGTACTCGAAGGGTAGCCGGCATCAGGCCAGCGAGAGCGGCCCGTGGATCAGCTTGCGTGGGAATCCAAATCCCATAAATGATGCACAAAATCGTGCCATGCGTATTGGTTCAAAGTTTCCACAGTGAAGGCCGAGCCGTTCGAACGCAGGCCACGGCGCGAGTACGAATCCTCGTTGATGCTGGCCAATTTTTCTGCGTACTTCGATGCCGCGCCGCGAAGCTGCGCCGCAGCCTCTTCTGGTTCCAAGGCATTGTAGTTGCCAGCGTCCGCGGCCTGGTCCTGGTCCCAATTGGGGAAAGTCGGCTCATCCTGCTCCAGCATCAGATCCAGCCGGTCATTCATGATCACCAGCATGTGCGCCACATGCGTGACGTACTCCTGATCGCTCCACCTCGAGGGGTCGATCCGCACGCGGGCCTCGGGCCTGGACAGCGCGGCAACATAGCGCTCCACGCCATCGGGTAATTGGGCGATGACAGCTCCTGGAGTCACCGCGCGCACGTCGTATTCGCACTCGGGGCAAACCGAGTCCAAGACGAAGGTCCAATTCTTCTGATCTGGAACAATTTTGCTCATGTGATCATCTTGCACCGCGGATGAGGACTCTGCCACATTTGCTACCGGGGAAGGCAACAAACTGCTGCCGAATGAAAAACTGGGCCGCAGGAACCGTAGAATTGAGCCCATGCGCATCGTGGTTTTGGTTTCAGGTACCGGTTCTAATCTTCAAGCAGTCATCGACGCCGTCCAGGATGGTTCCCTGGCTAACGTGGAGATTGCCGCTGTGGGTGCCGACAAGCACGGAACCTTGGGTGTGGAGCGCTCGGCGCAAGCGGGAATCGAAACCTTCGTAGTGAACTTCAAGGACTTCGAAGACCGCGCCGACTGGAATCATGCCCTGACCGAAACATGCCTTTCGTACGCACCGGACTATGTGGTCTCCTCCGGCTTCATGCGCATTGTCGGCGAGGAATTCATCAACGCCTTCGACGGCACCTACATCAACACCCACCCGGCGTTGCTGCCGTCCTTCCCCGGAGCCCACGGCGTGCGCGATGCGCTGGCCTATGGAGTGAAGGTCACCGGCTGCACCGTGCACATTGCCGACACCGGTGTGGACACCGGCCCGATCCTGCGCCAGGAGGCAGTGGCCATCGAGGACAACGACACCGAAGCGACGCTGCACGAACGCATCAAGGTCGTCGAGCGCCGCCTGCTCATCGCCACCCTCGCAGATCTCGCGCAGGGCCAGTAGCCGAGCGCCCAGGGCCTCGCGCTGCCTGGCCCCGACTCCAAGGCCGTAAAATTGGTGGCGAGATGACTGAGCAAACACCTGCCGCCAACGAGGCGAGAACCACCGAACTGTTCACCGACGCCGAGCTGGCCTCCGCGCTGAAGGTGCTCTCGGTGGTGCACCAGCTGGATTCCGCCGATGAACGCCATATCGCCGTCCGCCGCGCCACCAGCAACATGTTCAAAGCCGCCAAGCGTTTCCGCAAGTCGCAGAAGCGTGCCGAAATCAGCGCCGCGGACCGCGCGCTCATCGAAAGCACCGCCACCGGCTCGCCCCAGCGCCTGGATGAAGAAACCCTGGGGCTGGATCTGAGCACGCCCACCGAGGGCGCCAGTGCCGGCGAATTCCGCAGGCCCCGCGGCTGCTACATCTGCAAGCAGCGCTACACCACGGTGGATGCCTTCCACCATTACCTCTGCCCCGACTGCGCAGCTGCCGGACGCGAGCGCCGCGATGCCCGCGCGGATCTGAGCGGCAAGCGCGCACTGCTCACCGGAGGACGGGCAAAAATCGGCATGCACATTGCCCTGCGACTGCTGCGCGACGGGGCGCACACCACCATCACCACGCGCTTCCCCAAAGACGCCGCCCGGCGCTTCGCGGCCATCGACGACAGCAGCCAGTGGCTGCACCGATTGCGCATTGTCGGCATCGACCTGCGCGACCCCGCCCAGGTCATCTCGCTGGCCGACCGCGTCGCCGCCGAAGGCCCGCTGGACATCTTGATCAACAACGCCGCCCAGACCGTGCGGCGCACCACCAACTCCTACCAGCACCTGATCGAATCCGAGCAGCAGCCGCTGGGCCAGGAACTGCTCGCCGGCAATGGCGGCCCGGAGCTGTGGGGCGAAGCCAACCCGCCAGCCGAGCACCCCAAGGCCCTGGCCAGCGCCTTCAGGCTCGAAGACTCGGCCCTGCTCGCCCCGGCGCCGCTGGGCAGCTACGACGCGCAGCAGCTGGCCGACCTGGCGATGAAAGCCGGCTCGGCGTCGCTGGAACGGATTGCCGCAGGCACCGCCATCGACGCCGGAGGCCTGGTGCCCGACGTGGTCGCAGAGAACTCCTGGACCCAGATCCTGGGCGATGTGGACGCGCTGGAGGTGCTTGAAGTGCAGCTGTGCAATGTCACCGCGCCCTTCCTGCTGGCCTCGCGCTTGCGCCCGGCGCTGGCGGCCAGCGACGCGCGGCGCAAATACATCGTGAACGTCTCGGCCATGGAAGGCCAGTTCTCCCGCCGCTACAAGGGGGCCGGGCATCCGCACACCAATATGGCCAAGGCCTCGCTGAATATGCTCACCCGCACCAGCGCCGAAGAAATGCTGTCCACCGACCGCATCCTGATGAGTGCGGTAGACACCGGCTGGATCACCGATGAACGCCCGCACGATTCCAAGGTCCGCATGGTGGCCGAGGGCTGGCACGCGCCACTGGATTTGATCGACGGGGCAGCCAGGGTCTACCAGCCGATTGTCGACGGAGAACGCGGGATCGACCTCTACGGCTGCTTCCTCAAGGACTACGAGCCGTCGCCGTGGTAAGGCTGGCTCACGGTTCTTCCCCCATCCCTGCCAGGATCCCGCGCAGGTTGCGCAGGGCGTAATACTCCCGTGACTTCACCGTGCCCTCCGGAATGTGCAGGTCATGGGCTGCCTGGGCCACCGTGGAACCGAAAAAGTGCAAATGCAGCACGACCAGCCGATGCTCGGCGCTCAAGCGCATCAGCGCCTGCTGTATCAGCAGGCGATCCAGGACCTGGAGAGTGCCATCCGCGGATCGGGCAGCGGCGGGATCCGCATCGCCCAGCAAGTCGGTTCGAATGCGCGCCGTAGCCCGGCGATGCCCATCGATGATGACATGCCGCGCCGTTGCAAACAGGTAGCCGTGCAGCGACCCGGTGATGACCGGTGCGGCCTTCCAGACTTTCAGCACGGTTTCCTGCACCACGTCGTCGGCTTCTTCCCTGCTGCAGTACCCGCGCAACGCGAAGCGGCGCAGGGCATCTGCATGCTTGCGGTAGATCTCGGACGCCAGCTGGGCATCCCGGGGAGCCTTGGCTCCGCCTGGTCTTGGCTGGGACAAGGCGCTAGGTCCCGGAACACGCCTGTGAGGCACGTGGTTCATCCATGGCCCAAGTATGGGCAAGATTCTTTCCCTGCGGTGAACCTGGCGGGGATTCCCTGCGTCCTACAAGGTAGGGGCTGAATGCCCGCGCTTGAGGCGGGTCCAGCTTTCGAGAAGGGATCGGATCATGGGTAACAAGAATGGCAGAAATTGCGTGGCCGGGGTGGCCGCGCTGTTCGGCGCCGCGTTGCTGCTGGCAGGCTGCTCTGGCGATGGCGGATCGGAGGGCGGAACCGGCGGCATGTATTCAGGAGGCGGGGAAAACACCAGTCAAGCCCCTGCGGAATCATCCTCGGGGGTGGATCTCGGGGTGGCGAGAACAGAATTGGGCGACGTTGTGGTGGATTCGCAGGGGATGACCCTGTACTACTTCACCGAGGATGAGCCAGGCACCACGACCAGCGCCTGCACCGGGGATTGCCTGGCCAAGTGGCCGATTGCCACCACGATGAGCGATGACCCGACGCTGGAAGGCGTTTCCGGCGAAGTGGACGCCATTCAAAGCCCCGACGGGCGCAGGCAGCTGACGCTCAACGGTATGCCGCTGTACACCTTCGCCCAGGACGCCAAGCCCGGGGACACTTCCGGACAGGGCGTGGGCGGGGTCTGGTACGCGGTGGCCCCGGACGGCACGTTGATCCGGTAAGCGGCCGGATTCGCCCCGGGCCCCTCAGGCCTGCAGGCTACCGTGCCAGGCTGAAGCGCAAGGTCCGCACCTCGAAGGGTCCCAGGGCCAACGGCAGCGAGCCGTCGGTGAGCTCGAGTTCGCCGTCATCCAACGGATCTTCGAGCAGGCTCGCCGTTGTCGCTGCGGCCACCGGGACGTTGAGCTGCAACTCGCCGCGGGCGCGACGGCCCAGCGACTCGTAGACACGCACCATCAGATCACCAGATTGATCGGCGGCCAGCTTCACGCTGGAAATAACCAGCCCTTCACCGGTGATCCTCGCCAACGGAGCCACGGGTTGGGAACCGTTGACAGTGCGCTCCGGGCTGTTCAGCAAGGCTCCGGCCTCGGTCACCGTGGCAATATCCGCGCCAATCACCAGTCCGTAGCGGTGGGTCTGCAGCCCCTGGTCCGTCTGCGGATCGGGGAAGCGCGGAGCCCGCAGCAAGGACAGGCGCATGGTGGTGGTGACCTGGGCGTCCTTGGCATCGCGGGTGACATCGAATCCATAGATGGAATCATTGATCAAGCCAACGCCGAAGCCCGGTTCCTCCGCCAGGGCAAAGCGGTGCATGGAGGTCTCGAACTTGGCCGCCTCCCAGCTCGTATTCACGTGGGTCACCCGCTTGTGGTAGCCGAACTGGGTTTCGGCGATGACCTGCTCGGCGCGGACATCCAGCGGGAAGGCGACCTTGAGGAACTTCTCGGCTTCATGCCAGTCGGTGCTCTGGCTGATCTGCACGGTGCGTTCGCCCGGCGCCAACGAGACTTCCTGCACCACGGTGGATTTGGAGAAGCTGCGCTTGATGGTGATCACCGCGCCCGAATCCTCGGACGAAGACAGCTCCATGGAGTCCAGATCGTGCAGGTCGGTGGCCTGATTGCGGTAGTACTCGTCCACATCCCAGGCATCCCACATATTCGGGAAGTCCTGATGCAGCTGCAGGAGGTTGGCTTCCTGGCCGGGGGCGATTCCCTCGCGTTCGGTGGCCAGATCCACTGCGGAAGTGATCAAGCCCCGGGCATTGATGACGACACGGATGATGCCATTATCCAGCACGTAGCCGCCATCCACAGCGGTTGCCTGGACCGCCGCCGCGGTGCCCGCTTCCAGGGCCTTGGCTTCGCCGAAGGCCAGGTCGTTGCGGGTGAACGCGGCGCCGTTGAAGGTGATGGCAGTCGACCCGGTGCCGGCAAGACGCTGCTGGGCCTCGCGGATCAGCTGCTCGGCTTGCTCGATCACCTGGGCGTAGCGGGCGACGACTTCGCGGTGCACCCACGCGATGGATGTGCCCGGCAGGATGTCGTGGAACTGGTGCAGCAGCACGGTCTCCCACAGCTCGTCCAGCTGCTCGTACGGGTACTCGGCGCCGGTGTAGGCGGTGGCCGTGGCGGCCCACAGCTCGGCTTCGACCAGCAATTGCTCGGTGCGGCGATTGCCTTGCTTGGTCTGGTGCTGGCTGGTGAGCGTGGCGCGGTGCAGTTCCAGGTAGAGCTCGCCCACCCATACCGGAGGGTGCGGAAGCTCGGCCTTGGCGCGATCGAAGAAGTCGTTGGGGTGCTCCCAGGTGACCCTGGCGCTGCCCTCGAGGTTGGCCAGGCGCTTGGCCTTTCCGGTCATCTCGCGGGTGGTGCCGCCACCGCCATCACCCCAGCCCACCGGGGCGATGGAGTTATTGGCGATGCGCGCTTCGCGGAACTGGCGGGAGGCCTTGGCGACTTCTTCGCCGGAGAGCTGGGAGTTGTAGGTATCCATCGAGGGGAAGTGGCTGAAGATGCGCGAGCCGTCAATGCCTTCCCAGTCGAAGGAGTGATGCGGGAACTTGTTCTGCTGGTTCCAGGAGATCTTCTGGGTGAAGAACCATTCGAAGCCAGCACGGCGCATCAGCTGCGGCAGGGCAGGGGAGTAGCCGAAGGAATCGGGCAGCCACACGCCCTTGGATCTCACGCCGAATTCGTCGCGGAAGAATTTCTGGCCGTAGAGGAATTGGCGGGCCAGGGATTCGCCCGAAGGCATGACGGTGTCGGATTCAACCCACATTCCGCCCAGGGGCAGGAAGCGCTCATCGGCAACGGCCTGCTTGACCCGGTCCCACACTTCGGGGCGGTGGGTCTTGAGCCACTTGTACTGCTGGGCGCTGGACATGCCGTAGAGGAAGTCGGGCTCATCGCCGAGCAGTTCAACCATGGATGAGCAGGTGCGTGAGACCTTGCGGATGGTTTCGCGCAAGGGCCACAACCAGGCGGAGTCGATATGCGAGTGGCCGATGGCTGAAATCTGGTGGGCGCTGTGCTCGGCCGGGGCGGAAAGGACTTCTGCCAGTTCATCGCGGGCCAGCCCGGCGGTCCCCGTGATGTCCTGCAGGTCCAGCACATCCAGCGCGTTGTCCAGGGCCTGGAGGATCTGCATCTTGCGCGGGCCCTGCGGCAATTGCTCTTGGAGGTCGAGCAGCACCTCGAGATCCAAGGACAGGTCATGGACCTGCGGCTCGAAAACGGCCAGATCCATCCGGCGGGTGGTGTAGAGCCGGCTGCTCGAGGAGGTGAGGATATCGCCCTGCTCGGTCGGCAGGAAAGGATGGTGGTCCAGCAGCACCGGATTGGATGCGGCCTCCAGATACAGATCCACCAGTTCATCCCCGGCGGCGCAGCCGGTGATCGGCACCCACTGGTTGCGCGGATTCAGGGCCTTGATGGTGCTGCCGTCCGGGCGATAGATCAGCCCTTCGCACTGGAACCCGGTCATGTTCACGTCGAATCCGAGATCGATCACCGCTTCGACGCGGCGCCCGGCCCAGCTTGCGGGCACCTGCCCCTGCAGGTGGAACCAGGTGGTGCCCCAGGCGGCGCCCCAAGCGGTTCCTGCCTGTGTCGGCGAGTAGTCCAGGGCCAGGCCCTCGGCAGGGGTGACCGGTTCGCCGGGAAGTTCATGCCACGACACCTGCAGCGGAATCGACTGGGAGTAGATGGCAGGACGAACGCGTTCCTGCAGTACTCGTTTGACTCGACCGGTGGTCAGCGAGGTGTCGTCGTGCATTGCAGCCTTTCGAAGGGCGGCACCCCGAAAATCAGCGGGGTGGTTCCCTGCTAGACTACCCAAATTCACTGATGAACAGCTATTTATTCGACATACGGGCGAGGTTTTCTGGCAGATGGCTTGAGACGGTAGCCGGCACCGCGGGTTTCTGGAAAAATCACTGGAGCTTGGAGTCGGCCCATCAGGTAATCTATCCAAGATCCTCAAACCGGCAGACGGCGGCTGGCCTGCTGTCTGAGTTCCCTACGGAAAGGCACAACAGGTCTTATGCGATCAGATGCTTTGCGACGACGAGAGACGATCCTGAGGACAGCACGAGAACTTTTCGCGCAGCATGGCGCCAATATTGCGATGGATCTCATTGCAGAGCGAAGCAGCGTAGGCATCGGGACCCTGTACCGCAACTTCGCTTCCCGCGCGGAGCTCGTTGAAGAAGTGACCGTCTCGACCTTGCAGGAAATCCTGGACGCATCAACAGCGGCCGAGGCACGGCTGAACGAAGAACACGATGCGTGGACCGAGTATCTGGAGATCCTGGTCGGTTTGAACATCGGAGCGCTGAGCGAAGCACTGGGTGCTGCTTTGCCATTGACGCTCAGCGATCGGGTGCTGGGCATTCAACGCGAGTGCGCGCGGGCGGTCAGCCGGGTTCTTGACTTGGCCAAGCGCCACGAACTGGTACGTGAAGATCTGAACGGTGTTGAGCTGGTGACCGCTATTGGCGCTGCCACTCGTCCCTTGCCGCGTGCATTCAGAGACCAGGCTCCGCACCTTCAATCACGGTTGGTGCAACTCATGCTGGACGGTTTCAAGCCTCATGCCATGATGGCCAGCGCCTAGCGGTCGCAGCAGCTTGGGCATCCAGTTCGCTCTAGGGCCAGAAGCGCACAAGGTCAAAGACGATGGAGAGCAGATCATCCCAGTGACGACGAAGCCAACTACGGTGCTTCTTGGCTCGCGAACGCTTCATGGTTCTCGACGTGGAGTCATCTAGCCCAGTTCCCGGCCCTTGGTTTCGGGAGCAAATTTCGCCATGGCAATCATGGCGACGACAACCAATACCGTGGCTCCGGTGAATAGCCCGGGCAGCCCGACCACTGGCCACAACGCGGCGAAAAGCAGCGGGCCGAAGCCCGCGGCAAAACGCGACATGGTCGAGGCCCAGCCGAATCCGCTGGCCCGCAGCTCCGTCGGATACAGCTCGGAAACGTAGGCATACAGCACCGGGATCGCGACCTGGACAACCACGCCGAACACCAGCACCCAAGCCACCGCCGTTGAGGGGACATCCAGGTTCAGCGCCACCAGAACCAGCACAAGGCCCGAGAGCGGGGCCGAGATCGCCAACAGCCATTTGCGTCCCACCCGCTCCACCAACAAGGCAGCGATGACCACGCCGAGCAGGCCCATCAAGGCCATCACGGCGGTAGCGAAGAAGGAGGCGGACTGGGCCATGCCGGCTTCGGTCAAGATCGAGGGCAGCCAGGTCAGCGCCAGGTAGTACACCAGCAATACGGTGACGAACAGCAGCCAGCTGGTGGCGGTGATCTTCCACGAGTAGCGCCACAGCGCCACGACCTGCTCCCACCAGCGTGCCGGGCGCTGGGCGACAGGCTGCTCGATGACGTAATCGCGCGGCGTGGCCCCGGTGCGCTGCACCAGCTGGTCAATGACGGCTCGCGCTTGCTCTTCCCGGCCCTTCGCCGCCAGATACAGCGGGGATTCGCGCACCGAGCGCCGGATAAGGAACACCATGAAGGCCGGAAGGATCATCACTGCCAGGATCAGGCGCCAGTTATCGGCGGTGGCCATGACCCACCCCGAAACGAAGAAGGACAGCGCGGCGCCCACCGGCCACCAGCCGTCCATGGCGGTGAGCACGCGGCCGCGGAGTTTGGCCGGGGTGAATTCGCCCACCAGGGCGTAGTCCACGGGAATGCAGCCGCCCAATCCGATGCCAGCGAGAAAACGGAAGGCGACAAAGAAGCCGAAGTTCGGCGAAAGCGCACCCAAGACGGTGAACACCGCGAACATCAGCAGGGTCAGGCTGAAGGCGTTCTTGCGGCCGAACCGGTCAGCGATTCCGCCCCAGAGGAACGCGCCCAGGGCCATGCCCACCAGGTTGGAGGTGCCCAGCAGTGCCGCGGTGGGGCGATCCAGCCCCCATTCCTGGGCTACCAGCGGGATCAGGGCCCCGTTCAGCGTCACGTCCCAGGCATCGAACATGAATCCAAGGCCGCCAATGATGAAGATGGCGCCCTGGACCTTCCACTTGAAGGGGAGTTCTTGCACGACGGTCGTGCCCGAGGTCGGGGGTGCAGAAGACACGGTGCGGCGCCTTTCTCAGTGCGAGCGAAAAGTAGTGTGTACCGCGTCGAAGCATAACCGAAAAGCAATCCCAGTCCCCAGCTCTCTACGCTTCTTTGCTTGCCACGTCAAGGCCTGTTGTCATCGCGAGCCAGGGAGTAATCTCTGGGCATGGGAGTAGATTGGGCCGCTCTCGAAGAGGCGATACGGGTGACCGCCCTTCGGCACGCGGCGGAAGTGATAACTGGACACCCGGACCAAGACTTCTATGCCATAGCCCTGCATGGGGTCAGCACGGAGGAAAGCGAAAGCATCGCCATGCCGTTGCTCGCGCTGAATTCGGTCCAGGCCCTGGAAAGAGACCGTGCTACGGCTTCGCGCGAAGAATTGGTGGAACGCGGCGAGGACGCCGACGAACCAGCTGATTACGAGGACCGCCCGGATGCCCGGGTGGATAGTCCGCTGGAATCCGAAGAAGTCACATTGGAAGAAGACTCCATCGTGATTTCCGATACTGACGACGAGGATGCCGACGAGGAAGACCAGGAAGATATCGACGAGGATGATCTTGACCAGGTTCTTGCCTCGCTCGAAGAAGGCCTGGAGGCCGATGACGCCGAAAGCTTCTACTCGGATAAGTGGGAGCCCAGCGATTGGCACTGGTCAGCTATTGATTTATGCGAGGATCCGGCGGCAACGCTGTGGTCCGATGCGATGACCGATCTTGCTTCACGCGAGGGCTGGGAACCGACCATCAAGCGCTACTATGGCACGCTGGTGGCCGTGGCGAACTCGTTGCGCGAAGAGCTGCAGCAACGCACCACCGCCGATCTGGTTTGCTACGTCGCCGATGAGGAGCATGCCGAGAAGCTTTTGCGGCTTTGCCTGACTGACCAGCAGCTTTCCAAGTACTTCCCGCAGCTCTCCGCGCTCGTTGAAGGGGAATGACACGAACTGAAAAATCGGGCAAGGCCTTGGATAGAATGAGGGCGGTGGCCTGTGTGCCGCCCGCCCCATTCATTCTCACCGCCGGGAGAAAAATTTCGTGAGTAAGACCGTCCTGGACAAAGTCGCCATCCGCCGCGCACTGATTTCCGTCTACGACAAGACCGGCCTGGAGGAGCTGGCCGCCGGACTGCACGCTGCAGGCGTCCAGCTGGTATCCACCGGTTCTACCGCCAAGAAGATCGCCGCTGCGGGAATTCCTGTGACCGAGGTCGAGCAGGTGACCGGTTCGCCTGAAATGCTCGACGGCCGCGTCAAGACCCTGCACCCGCGCATCCACGGCGGCATCCTTGCCGACCGCCGCGTTTCCGAGCACATGGACACCCTGTCCTCGATGGACATCGAGCAGATCGACCTGGTGGTCGTTAACCTCTACCCCTTCGTGCAGACCGTTGCTTCCGGCGCATCCCAGGATGAAGTTGTCGAGCAGATCGACATTGGCGGCCCCGCCATGGTCCGTTCGGCTGCCAAGAACCACGCAGCAGTATCGATCGTGGTCGACCCGGCCTTCTACTCGCAGGTGATCTCCGCGGCCTCAGATGGCGGCTTCGATCTGAAGACCCGCCAGCGCCTGGCCGCCAAGGCCTATGCCCACACCGCGGCCTATGACACCGCGGTCGCTTCGTGGACCGCCAGCCAGTTCCTCGATGAAGACGGCGACGGCGTCATCGACTGGCCAGCCTACGCAGGCGTTGCCCTGCAACGTTCAGCTGTCCTGCGTTACGGCGAAAACCCGCACCAGCAGGCAGCGCTTTATGTTGACGAAGCTGCTCCAGCCGGCATCGCCCAGGCTGATCAGCTGCACGGCAAGCCAATGAGCTACAACAACTACGTTGATGCCGACGCTGCGCTGCGCGCTGCTTTTGATTTCGAGAAGCCAGCGGTGGCTGTGGTCAAGCACGCAAACCCTTGTGGTGTTGCGGTGGCTTCCGACGATGCCGCTGATCCGATCGCTGACGCGCACCGCAAGGCTCACGCGACCGACCCAGTGTCCGCATTTGGTGGCGTGATCGCCGCCAACCGCACGGTGACCAAGGAAATGGCCGAGACCGTCAAGGGCATCTTCACCGAGGTTGTCATCGCTCCGGACTTCGAGCCAGAAGCTGTTGAGATCCTCTCGGCTAAGAAGAACATCCGCTTGCTGGCCCTGCCAGAGGGCTATGGCCGGAACAAGAACGAATTCCGTCAGGTTTCCGGCGGCATGCTGGTTCAGGCCGGCGACAAGATTGACGCCGAGGGCGACAAGCCGGAGAACTGGACCCTTGCCACGGGCGAAGCTGCCGATGCAGCGACCCTGGCTGATCTCGAATTCGCATGGAGCGCGGTACGTGCCGCCAAGTCCAACGCGATCCTGCTGGCCAAGAATGGCGCGGCCACCGGTATCGGCATGGGCCAGGTCAACCGCATCGACTCCTGCAAGCTTGCCGTTGAGCGTGCTAACACCCTCGGTGTGAAGGTCGAGTCCGGCGCAGATGCTGCCGGCGGTGCCGAGAATGCTGATGGCGCTGCTTCGGAGCAGCGTGCTGTAGGCTCCGTGGCTGCCTCGGATGCCTTCTTCCCATTCGCTGATGGCCTGCAGATCCTGATCGATGCCGGCGTCAAGGCTGTTGTGCAGCCTGGCGGTTCGGTGCGCGATGAGGAAGTCATCAAAGCTGCGAACGAAGCCGGCATCACGATGTACTTCACCGGTGCACGCCACTTCTTCCACTAGGAATTAGCAGCGCTTTCCAGCCACGATCCACGCGGGTTTTTCGCGTGGATCGTGGCTGTTTTCGTTGGCCAAGCGGAAGGCGAGAGAGCCCTTGCCGCGCAGGCCGGAGACGTCCTGTGACGGTCTCGAACTGCTTCGAGGGCGAAGGTGTGAAACGCGCGAAACATAAAATTGTTCAACAACATCTTGCCAAGGTTGTTCAACAACCTGTAATGTCTTGTGCGTTACATTGATTCTGTGACAGCTGTCACCACTATCGCATTGGAACGTCACCATGGCACTTCCTGAGTCAAAGACTGAAATGAGCCCCAAGGCGCGGCGCACCGCCCTGCTGGGAGCCATGTTCTTGATGGCCACCAGCGCCATCGGTCCCGGATTCATCACCCAGACCACCGAATTTACGGTACAAATCGGCGCGGCCTTCGCTTTCGCCATCGTTGTCTCGATCCTCGTCGACATCGCGGTGCAGCTGAACGTCTGGCGCGTCATCGGTGTCACCGGGATGCGCGCCCAGGAACTTGGCAACAAGGTGCTGCCGGGAGTGGGCTGGTTCCTGGCGGTCCTCGTCTTCATCGGCGGCATGGTCTTCAATATCGGCAATATCGCCGGCACCGGACTTGGCGTCAATGCGATGCTCGGTGTGGATGCCAAAATCGGTGGTGCGATTTCTGCCGTCATCGCCATCCTGATCTTCCTGTCCAAGAAAGCCGGCATAGCCCTGGACCGTATCGTGGTGCTTCTCGGAGCCATCATGATCCTGTTGATGCTCTACGTAGCCATCGTTGCCGCACCACCTGTGGGCGAGGCGCTGAAGAACGTCGTACTGCCAGAGCAGATCGACTTCCTGATCATCACCACCCTGATCGGCGGCACCGTCGGAGGCTACATCACCTACGCCGGCGCGCACCGCATGATCGACTCCGGCACCAGCGGCATCGATCACGTCAAGTCGATTTCCAACATCTCGATCTTGGCCATCATCGTCACTGGCGTCATGCGCGTGCTCTTGTTCCTGGCGATTCTCGGCGTGGTCGCCGGTGGCGTGGCGCTGGTCAGTGACAACAAGGCTGCAGAGGCCTTCGGCCACGCAGCCGGGCCAATTGGCATCCGTGCCTTCGGCATCATTCTCTGGGCCGCGGCGCTGACCAGCGTCATCGGTGCCGCCTACACCTCGGTTTCGTTTGTCACCAAGCGGACCACCTCGGAACGCACCCGGAACCTGATCACCGTCGCCTTCATCGCAGTCTGCGGTGTCATCTACCTGCTCCTGGGCAAGGCACCAGCGACCTTGCTGATCTTCGCTGGCGCATTCAACGGGCTGATCCTGCCTGTCGGTTTCGCCGTATTGCTGTGGGTTGCCTGGCGCCGCCGGGACCTCATGGGTGGCTACAAGTACCCCAAGTTCCTGCTCCTCGTGGGCGTGCTGGCATGGCTTTTGAGCGTCTTCCTCGGATGGAATTCGCTGGCTGGCCTGGCTGCGCTCTGGCAGGGCTAAGGCGGCAGGAGAATGGAGAAGATCAAGGACCTGGACCTGGACTTGGGCCAGCGGGCCAAGTTATCACCGAGCCAAGCTCGCGAGTTCTTCCGCCAGGGGCAGGTGCTGCCCACCGCGGGAATCAGCGCAGGGTACGCGCAAGCGAACCTGATGATCGTGCCGCGAGAGCTGGCCTTTGACGTTTTGCTCTTCGCTCAGCGCAATCCCAAGTCCTGTCCGGTCCTCGGCGTGCTCGAAGCCGGCGAAGTGTCCGGTGAACTGCTGGCTGGCGGCGACATCAGGACCGATGTCCCGAAGTATGTGGTGTATGAAAATGGCATCAAGGTCGCCGAGCCGACCGACCTGTCCGAGTACTGGCGCGATGATCTGGTCACTTTCATCATCGGCTGTTCGTTCACCTTCGAATCAGCCCTGATGGATAACGGAATATCGGTTGCCCACATTGACCAGGGCGTCAATGTTCCGATGTACAAGACCACCAAGCGCAGCACCACGGCCGGCGCCATCTCCGGGCCCATGGTGGTTTCGATGCGTCCGATACCGGCGTCGCAGGTGGCTGATGCAGTCCGGATTACCTCGAGGTATCCGGCGGTGCATGGTGCACCGGTGCATATCGGCAATCCGGAAGAGCTGGGAATCACTGACTTGTCGAAGCCGGACTTTGGCGACGCCGTCGAGATTCCAGAAGGCAGCGTTCCGGTGTTCTGGGCCTGTGGCGTCACGCCGCAGGCAGCCGTGGTGGAGTCCAAGCCGACGCTTGCCATCGGGCATGCTCCGGGCCACATGCTGATCACCGACATCAAGGATTCGCAGTACCAGGTGCCATAGCTAAAAGTGCTGCGGTGTTCCTCCCGGCAGGGAGGAAGACCGCAGCACTTTTTGCACCGCAAGAATTCTCTAGCGCCGGTTCACCCAAGCTTCGACTTCCGCCAGGCGTTCGCGCTTCGCGGAGTCGCTGATGAATGACGACTCAAAAGAGTTGCGGGCCAATTGCGCCAACTGCTCGGTGCTGAAGTTGAACGACTCCATGAGGGAAGCGAAGTTGGCGTCCATGTAGCCGCCGAAATACGCCGGATCATCCGAGTGCACCGAAACCTTCAGGCCCGCTCCAAGCATGGCTGGCAATGGGTGATCGGCCATGGTGTCCACGGCACGCAAACGGATATTCGACAGCGGGCAAACGGTCAGCGGCATCTGTTCAGCAACAAGCCGTTGCACCAGCTTTTCATCATCCAAACAACGGATGCCGTGGTCCACGCGCTCGACCTTCAATAGATCCAAAGCCTGCCAAATGTAGTCAGCAGGGCCTTCTTCGCCGGCGTGGGCGACCACGTGCAAACCGTTGTCGCGGGCCAAGTCGAAGACGTCAACAAAGAGTTCTGGAGGGAACCCCAGCTCGGAGGAATCCAGGCCAATGCCGTCGATATCGTGCTTCTCAGCGATCATCAGGCGCAAAAGCTCCAGTGCTTCGCTGGCCGGCGCATGGCGCCAGAAGCAGGCGATGAGCTTGTGCGAAATTCCCCAGCGATCCTGGGCTTCGTTCAACGCGTCACGAATGCCTGCGATGATATCGCGCAGATCCAAGCCTCGCTCCACGTGGGCCTGCGGGTCGAAGAACAATTCCACGTGGCGCACTCCGGATGAGTGCGCCCGCTGCAAGTAGGCCATGGTGATTTCGTGGAAGTCCTCGCGGGTGCGCAACACCAGCATGTTGGCATAGAACAGGTCCAGGAATGACTGCAGGTTGCTGAACTCGTACTGTGCCCGCAATTCATCGATTGAACCATAGGGAAGCTCAATCGAATGCTTTGCGGCCAGGGACATGATCATCTCCGGTTCAAGGGTGCCTTCGAGATGGATATGCAATTCGGCAACGGGCAAGTTCACGGGGCGGAACCTTTCTGCAACAGCTATCGGCGTGGGTTCACTGGTCTAACCAGGAACGAGCAAGATTGCCTTAAACCATACGCTGACAGGCTAAGGGCCTGCGGCTCGACTCTTCGGCAGCGCCGCTGGTCTGCCAAGTGAAAGGCACCGGGTTTCACCATCAAACCCTAGGCAGGAGACCGATCCAGGGACGGTCGTCGGGGAAGACCTAGAATAGCGGAAATTCAGCAATCTGGTTCGTCATTTGGCGCTGCAGCTGCCAGGCCTCAGCAGAATGCTGTGACGATGATGCGCGGTACCAACTGGCACCCGCGCGACTCCGACGCCGATGCAGCCGGTGAGACGGAAATCGCAAGACTTCCGCTGCGGAGCACGGCAGGGCGTCGTCATGCCGATGCGGCGTCGATGTGCTCCAACAGCTCGGCCTCCGCCTTGTCCAAATACGAGCGCATGGCAGTGGCGGCTTCAGCCCGTTTGCCCTCGCCCAGGAGCTTGACCAGTTGCGCATTCTGCTCGACATAGTGCGAGTGGAAGTCCGGGGCATCGCTCATGGCATGGAAGACCAATCGCATTCGTGCCAGCACCCGACCCATGAGCTCCTGGACCAGCGAGCTGTCCGAGGAACGGACCAGCTCCTGGTGGAACGCCTGGTTGGCATTCGCCATTCGCGGGATGTCGCCGGCAGCCAAGCCGGCGCGAGCTTCATCGATGATCTGGCTCAGCTGTTCCACATCCAGCTCGGGACCCCAGGCCAGGCAGGCCGGCTCGATCGTGCGTCGCACCGCGTAGATCTCGCGCACGTCATCCGCGTCAGGAGAAGCGACAAATACCCCGCGGTTGGGAATTCTTGTAATGATCAATTCGCTGTCCAGCAGCGTGAAGCTTTCACGCAAGGTATTGCGTGAAAGCCCGAGCGACTCCGCGAGTGACTGTTCCGATAGCTTGTCGCCAGGAAGCAACTCGCCTTCGGCAATGCGAGTGCGCAATAGGTTCGCGGCCCAAACGCTGCTGTGCGCGTGGGGTGCTTTGCCCGGAAGCGCGGAGACACTGCTGCTGGAGTTCATTAGTCCAATTTATCCCAACTCATCGCGTGAGTAGGAACAGCCGACGATTCGGCTACTGGATGTTGCCCAGTGCGTCGGAACGACGTACGGCTGCGCCAACGTCGATGCTTGCCGCAGTGAAAACCCCATCCCGGTGCGCGGCGACCGCTGACTCCATCTTCATGGCTTCCACCACGGCGATCGTTTGCCCCTGGGAGACAGCCGCGCCGTCTTCTACAGCGAAACGCACCAAGTTGCCATCCATCGGGCTCAGAACGGCGGCGGCATCCTGTTCCGCGTTTTCCTTGGATTCCGTTGCCTGGCCCGAGCCTGCGCCCGATGGGTTGCGCAATGCGTTGGTCAGGGCCGCAGGCAGGCCAAGCTGCACCGCCCTGCCATCAAGCTCAATCGTGATCGTTTCCCGGCTGGTATCCACCTGGTCAAGATCCATGTCGTCGCTGGCCTCGACTTCATTGAGGAATTCATCCTCGATCCACGTGGTGTAGACCTTCAGTTGTTCGCCATTAAAATCTTCATGCTCGATCACCGCGCGGTGGAACGGCAGAACGGTGGGGACGCCGGCAATCGTGAGCTCATCCAGGGCCAAGCGTGCACGGCGCAAGGCCTGGGCACGGTCTGCACCGTGCACAATGAGTTTCGCGATCATCGAGTCGTAGAACGGCGGAATCACTGATCCGCTGCGGACGCCGGAATCAATACGCACCCCGGCCCCGGTTGGGGCCTCGAATCGCTCGACCGCGCCAGGTGCCGGCAGGAAGCCGCGGGCTGGATCCTCGGCATTGATCCGGAATTCAAAGGCATGGCCCTGGGGCGTGGGGTCCTCGGTGAGGGACAGCGGAAGGCCGTCAGCGATGCGGAACTGCTCCGCCACCAGATCCACGCCGGCCGTCTCTTCGGTGATCGGGTGTTCCACCTGCAGGCGGGTGTTGACCTCCAGGAAGGAGATGAGTCCATCCTGGGCGACAAGGTACTCGACGGTGCCCGCTCCGACGTAGCCGGCTTCCCTGCAGATCGCCTTGGCGGATTCATGGATGCGGGTTCGCTGCTCGTCGCTGAGGAACGGGGCAGGGGCTTCTTCCACCAGCTTCTGATGACGACGCTGCAGCGAGCAATCGCGGGTGCCGACAACCACAATGTTGCCGTGGGTATCGGCCAAGACCTGGGCCTCGACGTGGCGCGGCTTGGAGAGGAAACGCTCCACAAAGCATTCGCCGCGGCCGAAGGCCACCGTGGCTTCGCGGGTGGCTGATTCGAAGGCTTCGGTGATCTCATCGAGCGAGTGCGCGATCTTGATGCCGCGTCCGCCACCGCCAAAGGCAGCCTTGATAGCAACCGGCACACCATGCTCTTCGGCGAAGGCCTGCACCTCGGCAGCATTCTCGGCAGGGCCATCGGTGCCTGGAGCCAAGGGGGCGCCTGCGCGCACGGCGATCTGCCGAGCCGTGACCTTATTGCCCAGATCCTCGATGGCCTGTGGTGATGGCCCGATCCACTTCATTCCCGCATCGATGACCGCCCGGGCGAAGTCGGCGTTCTCGGACAGGAAGCCGTAGCCCGGGTGGACCGCGTCAGCCCCGGAGCGCTGGGCGATATCGATGATCTTTTCGATATCCAGGTAGGTGTCAGCACCGGTCGAGCCATGCAACGGGTAGGCTTCGTCGGCACGCTTCACGTGCAAGGCATCGGCATCGGGGTCGGAGTAGATGGCGACGGAAGCGATGTTTGCGTCCGTGGCGGCCCGGGCAATGCGGACTGCAATTTCGCCGCGGTTGGCGATGAGAACCCTTTTCATGACAATCCTAAGAACTTACGTGGCCGGCTGAACGGCGGGGGACTGGAGGACAAATCGAATCTTGCTTCCCGGGGGAAGCTGGGCGGCGGCACTGAGGTCTTCGGCGATGACCGTGGCGATCACCGGGTAGCCGCCGGTGACCGGATGATCAGCGAGGAACAGCACCGGAAGGCCGGAGGGTGGTACCTGCAGGGAGCCCCTGGCCACCCCCTCGCTGGATAATTCGCCGGAGAGGATGCGCTCCAGCCGCTGCTCCCCGGTAGACAGGCGGATGCCCACGCGATTGGACTCGCTGGTGACGTCCCAGAGCTGATCGGCCAGTTGCCGCAAGCCTTGGGGGCCAAACCACTCGGTGCGGGGCCCTGCCATGATCCTGAGCCGGTAGATGCCCTGTTCATCTGGAACCGGCAGCGTGCTCGGCTGGGGATTGCCGACAATATGCCCGATGCTCGGCTGCTTGACCGGAATGACGGATCCGGGAACCAGTGGATCCGGTCCGAGGCCCGAGAGCGTATCGGTAGACAATGAACCGAGCACCGGGCTGAGCGTGATCTCGCCACGCACCGCAAGATAGCTGCGCAGTCCTTGGCCGACGGGCTCCATGCTCAGGCGCTCGCCGTGGAGCAACGCAAAAGGCGCGTTGCTGGCCACCTGCCGTTCGGTGCGGTGCTGGTCATCCGGGGCCGGGGTGATCCACAGCTGCGCCTGTGCTCCGGTATGCGCCAGAACCTGGTCTTCGCACGCTTCCACCGTGATGCGGCTGCCGAGATTCTCGATCACCGCGTGTCCGGCCGGGTTGCCGACAAGGCGGTTGGCCTGGGAATAAGCGGCGGGGTCCGCTGCACCAGCCACGCCGACTCCCAGATTCCCGTAGCCGATGCGTCCGGCATCCTGGAGCAGGGATTGCAGGCCGGCATCGATGATCTTCAGCCCGCCGCTGTGTGCCTGCTCTGGCTCTTCGTCTCGTGCAGCGGGCGCCTGGCTTACCGACAACCTCTCAGTAGCCGGGATGAACTGCACAGTATCTTGTGGCTGGATCAATGCAGGATTTTCGCGATGCAGGTCCCACATTTGCAGGTCGGTATGCCCAATCAGCTGCCAGCCGCCGGGGGATTGGCGGGGATACACGGCGGAGTATTCGCCGGCAAGGGCTACCGCCCCGGCGGGCACCTTGGTCCGGGGGCTGTCCCTGCGCGGGACGTTCAGTTTCTGGTTTTCGCCGAGAAGATAGGCGAAGCCTGGGGCGAAGCCTCCGAAGACGGCGCGCCATTTCTGGGTGGCATGGACGCTGATGACCGCTTCGATGCTCATGCCAGCCAGTTCGGCGACCGCTGCAAGATCTTCGCCGTCGTAGTGGACGGGGACTTCCACGAGCTTGCCCGCGGCGTGGATGGCCGAAGCCACTTCAAGTTCCGGCAGCGCTGCCATGGCGCGTTCGGCGTTCTGTCCCGAATCGAACTTCAGCAGCACCGTCTGCGCGGCGGCGAGCAGATCGCGCTGGCCGGGCAGGGGAGCGGCTTCCAGCGTCGCGTTCAGCGCCAGGACCGCGTCGAGCGAATCGAGGTCGACGAGCAGGTCATGGGATCCTGCCCGGTGGATGGCGCGGATGCTCACACGAAGCTCCGGATCTGCACTCCGGCACTTTCCAATCCGTTGCGTACGGCGCGAGCCATGGCAACAGCACCCGCGGTGTCACCATGAAGGCAGATGCTCTCGGCGGGCATGGTGATGGTGCTGCCATCGACGGCGACGATGGTGCCTTCGGTGGCCAGCCGGATCATGTTGGCGGTGACCGCCTCGGCATCGTGCAGCACCGCATTGGCTTCGCGGCGCGATACCAGCGTGCCGTCGGGGTTGTAGTTGCGGTCGGCAAAAGCTTCGGCAACTGGGCGCAGCCCGGCGGCCTCGGCCTTGCGCAGGGCGAGCGAGCCAGGCAAAAGCAAGACCGGAAGGTCCGTGCCGAAGGCCTTGATGGCATCGATGACGGCTTGGGCGTGGACTTCGTGGTGCACGATGGTGTTGTAGAGGGCGCCATGGGGCTTGACGTACTTGATTTCACCGCCGGCGTTGCGAGCGAGCGCCTGCAGTGCGCCGAGCTGGTACAGGACATCGTCAGCCAGCTCGGTAGCCGAGCAATCCAGGAATCGACGGCCGAAGCCGGCCAGATCCCGGTAGCCAACATGCGCGCCGATGGTGACGTTCGCGCTGACGGCATCGCGGCAGGTTTGTGCGATGGTGCTCGGGTCGCCTGCGTGGAAACCGCAAGCGATATTTGCCGAGGAGACCGAGGCGAAGATGGCGGCGTCATCGCCCATTTTCCAGTTGCCGAAGGACTCTCCGACGTCCGAATTCAAGTCGATGTATGGCATTGTGACCCCCGTCTCGTGAACATGTCTTGGTAAAAGAATGCCCTACTTTCGATAATTGTTCAACAATCTGGGAAAGGTTTCGAAAGATTCCAAGACTTGCGCGGCTTTGCCTAGGACAGGCCTACGGCTTTCCCTTCCGCGTCGACATCCATGCGCAAAGCAGCCGGGACTTTTGGCAGGCCCGGCATCGTGGTCAGCGCTCCGGTAATGGCAACAATGAAGCCAGCTCCTGTTTTGGGAATCAGTTCGCGGATCTGCAGCCTGAATCCACTCGGAGCGCCCAGCAGCTGGGGATCATCAGAGAAGGAATACTGCGTTTTCGCAATGCAGACCGGCAGGCGGTCCCAGCCATTGGCGTGGATCTGCTCCAGCATGCGGTGGGCCTTGACCGAATACTCAACGCCCTCGCCTCCGTAGATCTCTCGCGCGAGGGCCAGGATCTTCTCTTCAACTGTTTGATCAAACGAGTACAGGTAGTCAAAATCGGCAGGCGACTCGATGGCCCGCAGCACTGCCTCGGCCAGCGCCCCGGCCCCTGCACCGCCTTGGCCCCAGACATCCGCTACCGCGCACGCGATGCCATTCTCGGCAGCCCAGTCGGTGACAACTTTGAGCTCGGCCTGGGTATCCTTGGCGAATTGATTGATGCCGATGACCGGCGGGATGCCGAATTTCTTGATGATCGCGGCATGGCGGGCGAGGTTTGGCAATCCGGCGTGCACGGCATCGACGTTCTCTGCTCCCAGCTCTTCCTTGGATACTCCACCGTGCATTTTCAGCGCACGAATCGTCGCGGTGATGACCACGGCGGCCGGGGCGCAGTCGGCATAGCGGGCCTTGATGTCCATGAACTTTTCGGCCCCGAGGTCGGTGCCAAAGCCTGCTTCGGTCACCACGATGTCAGCCAGCGATCGAGCGGTGTTGGTGGCAATGGCGGAATTGCAGCCGTGGGCAATGTTGGCAAACGGCCCGCCATGGATCAACGCGGGGGTTCCTGCAATGCTCTGGACGAGATTTGGCTTGATGGCATCCTTGAGCAATAAGGCCAATGCCCCTGCAGCTCCCAGATCATCGACTGTCACCGGCTCTTTCGAGTAGGAGTAACCGATGGTCATGCGTCCGAGCCGGTCACGCAAATCCTCAGGCCCGGTGGCCAGGCAGAAGACCGCCATGACTTCCGAGGCGGCGGTGATCTCGAATCCGGTTTCGCGGGGAACCCCGTCGGTGGATCCGCCCAGGCCGATCACCACCGTGCGCAAGGCGCGGTCATTCATGTCCAGGACGCGCTTGAAGGTAATGCGTTGCGGGTCGATGCCCAGCAGATTTCCGTGATGCAGGTGATTGTCCACCAGCGCCATGAGCAAGTTATTGGCGCTGGTGATGGCGTGGAAGTCCCCGGTGAAATGCAGGTTGATTTCGTCCATGGGCAGTACTTGCGACTGGCCTCCGCCCGTGGCCCCGCCCTTCATGCCGAAGCTGGGGCCAACGGAGGGCTCGCGCAGGGCGATCATTGTCTTCGCCCCGGTGGCGGCCAAGGCATCGGCCAGGCCTACCACCATGGTGGTTTTCCCTTCTCCTGCAGGAGTCGGGGACATCCCGCTGACCAGAACCACCTGCCCGCGGCGTGCGCCATTTCCCGGCAGCCGCGAAGGATCAACCTTGGCCTTGTAGCGGCCGTAGGGTTCCACCGCGCTCTCGGGGATCCCCGCGGCCGCCGCAATTTCCGAAATGGGCTTGAGCACTGTTCGCGAGGCGATCGCTAGATCGCTCATGTCGGCTTCTGGCGACGTTGCCATGCTGCGTCCTCTCTGCTGGCTCCGGAGAATCCGGGGTGCTGAGGAAGACCAAGGCATGCGGTATTCCTCGATGTGCCTTCAAGCTACCATCAGGGACTGCGCTACCCGGGCAACATGGCCCGCGCCTCGCACGACATGATGCCCCAAGACCAAGGACTCCTATCGACGCTGTGCCGGTGCCGAACCCTTGATTGACCAGGCGAAGAAGATCCCGATCGTGGTCAGCACAGCTCCAATCAGGAACGCAACGTGAGCACCCGAGAACAGGGCTTCCGCGGTTCCGGAGCCAGCTCCGATTCTCGACGTCGAGACAACAGACATCACCGTGACGAAGATGGTGGTGCCGATAGCGCCGGCTAGTTGCTGTCCGGTGTTGAAAATGGCTGAACCGTGGCCGAAGAGCCGTGGTTCCAGCGTAGCCATGGCTGAGGACATCAACCCGGTCATCAGCAAGGCCAAGCCGATGGAGAAGACGATGTGGGTAATCATGAACATCCACAATTCGGTCTCGGCGCTGATCGTCGTATACAGCCACTGGCCCGCGGCGAGCATGATGGCGCCGGGGATCAGGACCGGGCGAGGGCCGTGCTTGTCGTAGACGCGCCCGAAAATTGGCGAGACGATCGCCTGGGCCACTCCGCCAGGAAGCAGCATCATGCCGATCTTCAATGAATCAATGCCCTTGCCCGATTCCAGCAAGAGCGGAACGATCATCAACGACCCCAGCATGGTTCCAAAAGCGATCATGATCATGATGATCGAGAAGGTGAATCCACGTGCGCTGAACGCGGAGAGGTTGAGCAGCTCGCGGCCTTGGCCGGTCAGCGACAACTGGCGCTTGATGAAAATCGCCAGCGATACCAGGCCAATGGCAAAGCTGATAATGGTCAATGCCGGGTTGGTCGAGGCGTGCTCGATGCTGGAAATGCCGTACACCAGGAAGCCGAAAGCCAGCGCCGAGAGTGCAACCGACGCGGCATCCACACGGATACTGCGCGCGCTGGATGGGACCTTGAAGAAAATGATGCCCAGCACCAGGACCACCGCCGCGATAGGGAGCATCATCGCAAAGATGTAGTGCCATCCCAAGGCATGCACTACGGCACCTGAAACGGTGGGGCCGATGGCCGGTCCCACGCCAATGACGATGGAGTTCAAGCCCATGATGGTGCCGCGCTTGTGGACTGGCACCAGCGTGAGCGTCGTGGTCATGAGCAGTGGAAGGATGATGGCGGTTCCCAGAGCCTGAATGATGCGAGCCAGGAGCAGGAAGACGAAGCTCGGCGCAATCACCGCGATGACCGTGCCCACCAGGAAGCTGATGATGGCGAACATGAAGAGCGAACGGTGGTTGAAGCGCTGCAGCAAAAATCCGGTGGTTGGGATGACGACCGACATGGTCAGCAAGAAGCCGGTGGTGAGCCACTGGCCGGTCGCCGCGGTGATGCTCATATCGGCCATGATTCCCGGCAGTGCCACGGTCAGCACTGTTTCGTTCAGGATCATCATGAAGGCTGCCAAGGCTAGCGCCGCAATGATTCCGGTGAGCTGCTTGGTGCTGAGCGCCGCTTGAGGCGCAGGTGGTGGTGAAGCATGGACCTCTGTTTTTGTGGGTTCTGACGTCACTTTTCCTCTTTCTTGGAGTTCTCGACTGTCAAATAGTGGCATAGAGTGACACAATTTCGTAAGAGAAACTGTCAGAGTGTGACAGGAAACTACTTTCCTTCCCGCTTATGAGACGATCGCTAGAAGCTACAGCTATGGAGGACTGCATGGGGATACGGGATCAGCGCAAGGCAGAGACCTCGCGCAAGATTCAAGCGGCTGCTTTGGATCTTGTTGAAGAGCTCGGGCTGGAGTCCACCACCGTGGCGCGCATTGCGCAGCGCGTTGGCATTTCTGATCGAACGTTCTTCCGTTATTTCGATTCCAAGGAATCGGCCATTGTTCCTGGTCAGGGTGAGCTGGCCGCGGCCCTGACAGGTCTCGAATTTCCCCAGGGCGCTGCGCCCTCGGAGGTATTCCAGGTTCTATTGCAGGGGTGCAGGGAGCATTTGCATGCAGAGGTTGAGCAGCATGAGTACCGCCGGGTGACCAGGCTGATGTTCTCTGATCCCAAGCTCCTGTTGATCGCCACTAGCAGGGAACAGGAGCTCGTCGTAGAGCTGGGCCGGTCGCTGGCTGAGCGTGGGGTCGTTTCGCAGATTCAGGCGTCATTGATCGCCGAGATGGTCGCGTCAACCTGGCGTGTTGCCTGGAAGTGCTTCACCCAGGCCGAAAGGGCTGGCAGTGCTGCTGCGCCTTCGGAATACTTCGAGCAGGCGGTTCATGAGATGGTGCAGATTTCCTCTATCGGCACCCCGGGACCCTGAGCAGCATGTAAAACGAGATTGAGTTATGGCAGATTAACTTAAATGTGACAAACTGCTCCCACGCTATTCATCCCGGCATTTCGGGGAAAAATTGGGGTTCCCAAGAACTATTCGCATGCCGTGGAAGTGTGGTGCAGAGCAAAATCGGGTAGATTTGGAACGTTGAGTTCAGGGCGGTTAACCCCGCTTCCGCACGACGTTCAGGGAGACGCCACACCTATGGCCAAGATTATCTACACCCACACCGACGAAGCGCCAATGCTGGCGACCCACTCGTTCCTGCCAATCGTGGAGGCCTTCGCGTCGACCGCAGGCGTGGAGCTCGAGACCCGCGACATCTCGCTCGCAGGCCGCATCATCGCTACCTTCCCGGACTATGTCACCGAAGAGCAGCGCATTTCCGATGCCCTGGCCGAACTTGGCGATCTGGCCAAGACCCCAGAAGCGAACATCATCAAGCTGCCAAACATCTCGGCATCCATCCCGCAGCTCAAGGCCGCCATCGCCGAGCTGCAGGCTGCCGGCTATGCACTGCCTGACTACCCGGACAACCCATCTTCGGATGAAGAGACCGACGTCCGCGCACGCTACGACAAGATCAAGGGCTCCGCCGTGAACCCGGTCCTGCGCGAAGGCAACTCCGACCGCCGCGCGCCGCTGAGCGTTAAGAACTACGCTCGCAAGTACCCGCACTCCATGGGCGAGTGGGCAGCCGATTCGAAGACCAACGTCGCCACCATGGGCGTTGACGACTTCGCTTCGAACGAGAAGTCCGTGGTCATCGATGCAGACAAGAAGATCTCTATCCGCTTCGTTGGCGAAGATGGCGAAGTCAAGGTCCTGAAGAAGCCATTCGACGTGCTCAAGGACGAAGTCATCGACGGCACCGTCATGCATGCCGCTGCCCTCTCGGGGTTCCTGAAGAACGCCGTAGCCCGCGCCAAGGAAGAGGGCGTGCTGTTCTCGGCCCACCTGAAGGCCACCATGATGAAGGTCTCCGACCCGATCATCTTCGGCCACGTGGTCAAGGCCTACTTCTCCGAGCTGTTCGAGACCTACGGCGACGAGCTGGCAGCAGCTGGCCTGAACCCGAACAACGGCCTGGCAGCCATCCTCGGCGGCCTGGACGAACTCTCCGACGAGGTTCGCGCCGGCGTCGAGAAGCTGATCGCCAAGGGCCTGGAAGAAGGCCCGGCAGTGGCCATGGTCGATTCCGACAAGGGCATCACCAACCTGCACGTCCCATCGGATGTCATCGTTGATGCTTCCATGCCGGCAATGATCCGCCTGGGCGGCAAGATGTGGGATGCCAAGGGCGATACCGCAGACACCCTGGCCGTCCTGCCGGATTCCTCCTACGCAGGCATCTACCAGGTGGTCATCGATGACTGCCGTGCCAACGGAGCCTACGACCCGACCACCATGGGCACCGTGCCAAACGTCGGCCTGATGGCCCAGAAGGCCGAGGAATACGGTTCCCACGACAAGACCTTCGAACTGGCTGCCAACGGCCACGTGCAGATCGTCGACGAGAACGACACCGTGCTCATCGAGCACCAGGTCTTCGCCGGTGACATCTGGCGTGCCTGCCAGACCAAGGACGTTGCCATCCGCGACTGGGTCAAGCTGGCAGTGAACCGCTCTCGTGCCTCCCAGACCCCTGCCGTGTTCTGGCTGGACGAGAAGCGCGCCCACGACGCCGTGCTGATCACCAAGGTCAACGAATACCTGAAGGAACACGACACCGATGGCCTGACCATCGAGATCCTGTCCCCGGTCGAGGCGACCCAGTACTCCATCGACCGCATCCGCAAGGGCGAGGACACCATCTCGGTGACCGGCAACGTGCTGCGCGACTACCTGACCGACCTGTTCCCGATCCTGGAACTGGGCACCTCGGCCAAGATGCTCTCGATTGTTCCACTGCTGGCTGGCGGCGGCCTGTTCGAGACCGGTGCCGGCGGCTCGGCTCCGAAGCACGTGCAGCAGCTGGTGAACGAAAACCACCTGCGCTGGGATTCGCTGGGCGAGTTCATGGCCCTGGGTGCTTCCTTCGAGCACCTGGCTGTGAACAACGACAACGCCCGCGCCCAGGTCCTGGCTGACACCCTGGATGCCGCCACCGGCACCTTCCTGCTGGAAGACAAGTCGCCTAAGCGCAAGGTGGGCGAACTGGATAACCGTGGCAGCCACTTCTACCTGGCCAAGTTCTGGGCAGAGGAATTGGCCAAGCAGGATAAGGATGCTCAGCTGGCCGAGGCCTTCTCCGCAGTGGCCAAGGCACTGGGCGAGAACGAGGAAACCATTGTTTCCGAGCTCGCCGAGGTCCAGGGCCAGGCCGTGGATATCGCTGGCTACTACCGTCCAGACGAAGCCAAGACCACCGCAGTAATGCGCCCAAGCGCAACCCTGAACAAGGCTCTGGAACTGCTGACCAAGTAGTCCTTACAGCTAAGCCACTGGCCCCAATCCATTTGAGGATTGGGGCCAGTGCTTTAGATTCTGGAATTGTTGCCCAAAGTAGATGTCAAGACTGCGCGAACGTGGCGGTGACGCCCGGCTGCGAATTTCTAGATGCTCGTTCCAGGAATGCGGAAACTACAAGCTGGTCTTGTTCAGGGTTCCTTACGATTTTTCCTTTGCGATGCTTGAAATCTCGATAGTCGATGATGACCAGATTGATACCGTGCTTGGGAACTTCTTGGGCCTTTCTGGCATCGTAGATTTTCCTTTGCTCTCCACGGAATATTCCTGTAGCCGTGATCTTTGAGTCGAAAAAAGGAACAGGTTCCGAATGCTGCTTTTCGTGGTATTCGACGATCAGCTGGTGTTCTTCCCAATAACCATCTACCGGCAGCTTTGACTGCTTGCCTGACTTCTTGGTTGGGTCGCCGAGGAGCCACGGGAACGTCTTCTGTTGTTCGTACTGCGATCCGAGATATTGGGCGCACAACATGAGCACGTAGTGTTCGTCCCGTTTCGGGAATTCTGCCTGTTCAACGCTCGTAGGAGTGTAAGCAGGCGGATGGCTGATTCTTCTCTTGCTTCCCCAACCAATTTCCCAACCATCTGTATCGTCAAAGTAGTCCGCGTAGGCTACTGGCAGATCAGCAAGGGTGTTTACCTGGGAAGCCAGCTGCGCGTACCAGTGAACGTATTCCCCGTTTCCTGTTTGGCTCAAGGCGGTTCGTTGCAGCGACGGCATGCCTTCAAGTATTGCTTCAGCAACACTCACGTGACTGACGTCTTCGGGGAACTGAAAGTGGTTGTTGAAGATGTTTCGGTCGGCAGTTGAATAGAGGCAGGACTCTTTGGCCATATATGGCCCGCCATAGGGTTCGGATTTGTCCCATTCATTGACGTTGAAAATGACAATTCGCCATGCCGAGCCCGACGCGTTGATGCCGGGCAAGATCCTTACACCCGCATATCCGAGACGATGCAGAAGCCGAACGGCCTCAATTATTCTGATGGGTAGTAGTGATTCCATAATTCTGGTTGGAACTCCTTGCCGTGATGCCGGTTTTCAAGGTACATATTCTCACGAACAATGGACAATTTGAGCTGCAGATATATTCGTGAATACGAGATACTGGATATCCGAAGCGGATTTATGCTGAGCGGACCATCCGAAGAAAGTAACTATTTGATTAAGCAATGCATTATTTAACGCGCGGGAAACCAATTTATGGGATGTTGTCAGTATTATCGTGCTCAAGTCTTTCGGTAATGCAAGGAGGAATGATGTCTGCCCATTTCCCGGGGTCTCAAATCTCCATTGTTCTCGAGCCTGATGGCGTGCGGAGGTTTGCCGCGGCAGAACGACAGGCGCATCCGGCCCGCATCCTCGCTGTTGTCGATCGCGTGCCCTATACCCGTGATCCCTCGGGAGCGAAGCATGCCTACGTGCCTTTTTCGGCCGCTGTGGTGCTCGATGGGCATTTGGCCCAACGCAGCGAACGGGGCCTGCATTTCGACTTCGCGGTAACTCTGTGCGACGCCAAACACCGTCCCGTGATTACGCTCTCCGGGGCATGCAGAAGCGGTGACTTGGGGCCAGCTATTCTTGATTCAATCGCCCAATTCGCTGGTACGAGTCGAATCTCCAGTCCGGCGTCCATAGATCTTCTGGCTTCAAATCGAGATGGTTTAGGGCTGGCTGAATTGTCGAGCAATCCCGTATTTTGCGTGAACCCGACGTGGCTTTTCGGAATCAATCTAGAAGAAGCCATGAAGGCCAACCAGAATGCATTGGCGCCACGCGTCGAGGCCTATCGTTCGCTCGCATCTGTCGTTGCCTATACGGATGGTTCGTTGCCGCATCACGGGCGAGACCGCGGGGCAGGCGCCATGGTGACCATGCAGGGTCATTGGGCATCTCAGATTTCTCCGAAGAGTTTCGCGCGTAGTCCGATAATGGCCGAGGCGACTGGCGCATTATTAGCTTTGCATTACACTCCTGTTGATTCCGACCTTGTCATTTTCAGCGACAGCCGAGCCTTGGTGAACTCCATAAACGACATCGTGCGTGGGAGGCCGTATTCCAGGCAGGCGCATCATGTGGCGATCGACGTGGCCATGGCACGACGCCGAGGAAGCACCCGGGCAGTCTGGGTGCGAGGGCACAATGGAAATTGCTATAACGAGGCCGCGGATCGGCTGGCGGTGCTCATGGCACGCCATTTCAATGCCGGGATTGATCCAGCCCAGACTCATTCGCTGATGCAAAAGATCATTGAGGAAGTGCTTGCGGAGCCCGCGCTGGCCGTTTGATGTGTCGTTCTTTGGGCCAAGATCCTAAATGTCTACAGTCCGCGACCTGCTTCCCAGAGGTTGTCGGCGGTGCCGGTCAGCAAGGCGTTGAGCGATACGGCCTGCGCATCGGTGAACGAAGCAATGTAATCCACGATGGCCCGTGACTGGCCCAGGCGCTGCACCTCGTCCGGTCCGGCCTGGCGGAACAGCTCAGGGGACAGATCGCGCAGGTTCCTGTATTCCTCGGTGGCGGCTTCGACCGAATCGAGCAACCGGCGCGGGGCGCGTCCGGCATCATCGGGATCATTGAGCCAGTTGTGGAACCCTTCGGCCAGCGAGCGGATGATCCGGGTCTGCCCGCGCTGGTACACGGCCAAGTCCGGGCGCTCTAGCACGAAACGCGCGTGGACGAATTTCAGCACGATGACATCATGCCAGGCCTCATCGCCCAAGCGGACGTGGCCACTGCGTACGGTGGGGGTCTGCTCTACGGTCACCGAGGTCTGGAGCCGCTCGATCCACCGGCGGGTGAATGCGGTGACCGCGCGATCCGCTTCCAGTCCGCCGTCGTAGGGGACTGCCAGCAGCCCGTCGACCAGGTCATGGCCCATCCGTTCCACGGACTCCCGGAATGCCTGCGCATCGGCGATCCATGGATCCTTGGCCAGTGCCCGCCGCCAGGTCTGTTCCAAGGCGTGCCCAGGGCGTCGGGCATCGATGTCGGCTTGCTTCAGCTGTGCCAGAGCCTGGGAATGCTCCAGCCAGGCGCGCAATTCCGCCGAAACGCTGGTGTACTGGAGCACCCCGGCGCGGTAGAAGTCGTCCAAGTCGTGCACCGCATAGGCAATGTCATCGGCGATGTCCATGACCGAGCTCTCGAGGGTCTGCTGGTGCTGGCCGATGTTGGGGAACACCGAGAGCACATCGGCCATCTCGTGGGCATCGACATCGTAGGCCGAATACTTCAATGCCCCTGCCGCCGGGTCGGTCCCCACGCCGCGGGGCAGCATCTCCGGGGCCAGTGGGGCCAGAGCGCGCCATTCATTGCGGGTCCATGGGTATTTCAGGACGGCGGCGCGCACCGCGCGGGTGAGGTTCATGCCGCGGGCGGTGGCATCACAGCTGTCCAGCGCGGTGAGGATCCGGAAGGTCTGGGCGTTGCCCTCGAATCCGTCGGGCAGGTTCAGCGTTCCCCGGGCCACGCGGTCCAGCTCCAGCTCGCCGAGATGGCCGAAAGGCGGGTGTCCTAGGTCGTGGGCCGCCGCGGCGGCCTGCACGACCACCGGATCGCAGCCACCTAAGTAATCGACAAGTCGCCTAGTTGATTCATCGGCGTTACGCAGCCGGATGGCGATGGAGCGGGCTACCGCCGAGACCTTCAGCGAGTGGGTCAGCCGGTTGTGCACCAGGGTGCCGGAGCCTGCCTGCGGGATCACCTGGGTGACCGAGGACAAGCGGGAGAAATAGGGGGAGAAGCGGATGCGCTCGATATCGATGCGGAATTCGTCCTCATCGTTCAGGCTCGGCTCGGCAATGGCGCGTTCTCGCCCGCCGCTTTGGTGTGTCTTTGCCCTGTATTCCATGGTAGAAACCAGCCTAGGGGATCAACGGCCCAGCGCCGCGTCAATTGATGATTTGGTTGTCGAGTTCTTCACCGTGTGCCAAGGCGATGACCTGGTTGACTGCCAGCTCGGAGACCAACGAGATGAACTGTCCAGTGTCTCCGGCCATGTGCGGGGTGATGATGCAATTCGGTGCGCTCCATAGTGCGTGGTCTGCCGGCAACGGCTCAGGATCGGTGACATCCAAAGCCGCATGCAGCCTGCCGGATTGCAGCTCGGGCAACAGGGCTTCGGTGTCGACGATGGGCCCGCGCCCCACATTGACCAGCAGCGCTCCGTCCTTCATTGCCGAGAGGAATTCGGCATCGATAAGCTGCTCGGTTTCCCGGGTATGCGGCAGGGCAACAATCACCACATCGGCAGTTGGAAGAAAAGCCCGGAGCCGCTCGAGAGAATAAATGGGGTAGCCCTGCTCATGGACTCGTTCCGTGCGGGCAAACGATGATAGCTCAGCAGGTTTGAAGGGCAGCAACCGCGAGCGGATTTCGCTGCCGACTCCACCAGCACCGAGAAGCAACACCTTGGACCCATGCAACGAGCTGGTCCACGTCCTGGTCCACTGCCGTTCGCGCTGCTGCCGTCCGACCTGCGGCAGCTGGCGCAGGGATGCCAGGACCAGGGCGAGGCAGTGTTCTGCAGTGGCGTCTTCCACGGCGCCCTTGGAATTGGTCAATGACACTTGTTCAGGAAGGTGTTCCAGAACCCACTCGTATCCGATGGAGAGCAGGTGGACATGCTTCAGCCCCTTGATTCGTGAGACTCTTGAACGTAGTTGAGGGTTGCTCGGACGTTCGGTAACCAGCACGTCGGCATCAGGCGCATCTTGGGTGTCATTGTCGATGTGCCAGAGGATTGGTTCGATTCCCGGAAGCTGCAGTTGGTCGACGAGATCCTGCCAGGGGAGCAATACACGTAATGCCATAAAACGAATGTCCTTTCGGGTGCTATGACTATTGTGTCCGTTGACTGGTAGCGATGAAAAATCTGGTGACTGGCCCATTGCTCAGCATCAGTTATTCCAGATTGCAGATCAAATAACTATTAGGCTGAACCCATGACTCACAAAGGGATAGTCGGAACCACCGCGCTAATGGCCCTTGGCTGTACGGTGTTTGTCCTTGGTCTCGCCGCGCTATTCTTCGACCCGCTGGTCGGCGCGCTGTTGGCGCTCGCCGGCGCGGTACTGGTCAGCGGTGGTGTGATCACCGAGGCGTTGAACAGGACGCGGGAGGCGTCCGCCGTACTGCAAAACAGCAGCGAAGAAGAAATTCCTGCAATCGATTCGTAGAAGACCGCCGAGCTCTACCGTCTCCGAGGCGGCGGCTACTTCAGATGCAAGTGGAAGGCTGGCAAATCTCTGACAAGAAGTCACTTAATTACGACGTTGTGGCCAACGGGATCTGCAGTAGCCTTGTGGCTGGGGCAGCGAACGTCGCTTCCCCTAGATTGGTCCCAGGGCAATATCATCGAGAACCAAGGAATGGAATAGTCAGGCTTCTTAGAGAACCGTATTGGCATAGGTATGGTGATTACCTAAGGGCATCAATAATGCTGAGCGGTACCGGTGGGAAGAGATCAGGGGCTGTCAACCGTTCAGCCAGGACAAACATGAATTTAGAATCTACATCGAACTCGTTAAATTCGAATCCTGCCTCAGCCCAGAACGAAGAGAGTTTTTCGACAGCCTTCCGGCGTGTGACTGTGTCCAGCCGATTCGCGTAGAACGGAGAAGGATCCAGTACGGCGACGGCCTCTGGAGCAAGATCAGTAAGAGCTCGGACCGCATTGATAACAAGGTACAGTCCAAGCTTTTGCCCACGGATACTGTCATCAAGGGTTACAGAGGGAATGTAGACCATACCTACACCGTTGGTCATTTCAACTATTGAGGCAGCGAAGTTCGCAGCCGCTAGAGTTTCAACCGAGACTTCATCTGCGCAATTGAGAAAAGAAGCTGCGGAATGCCCATAGGGAACCACTAATAATTGAGCATGCCCCATTGACTTTATGCGTCCTCGGGTTTCATGGAACAAGACGAGGTGAGCGGTGTGTCCTCTAGCCCCGACTTCATAACCTGAAGGTGCCTCAGTGCTCAACTCGATTGTCCAGTAATAATCCTCTGAATCAACCTGATCATTTTTCATAGGATCATCATGGCATCGTTCTCCGACTATTGAGCTCCATATGGGAACTTCAAGCCAGAGTGCGTTGACAGCTATGAACGATGTCGGCGCGGTGGTGCCTTTTTGCTACGCACAATCGCAATCCGTTGCTGGTTTTCTCGTCGTCAACCGTTCAGGTACTCCAGATAACGACTTTTTTCGGGGAACATTGAGTAGTCATAATCCATGGAAACTATCACCATGGCTCTTTGGACTGAGCCCGAGAAAGAGTAATTCCAGTCGTGAGAAACGTGCCCTGCCCAAAGCCTGATCTCATCATAGTGCGCCAAGGATAGCTCCGTCCGCATGACTATCCGTTACGGAACCGGAGCGCAAAAGGATTTCGTACTATTCTGCAGGTTTCTCTATGAAGCCAGCTCCACACTGATTCTTCGAAGCATCGCGTATGACAATTTCTGTGGCATCGGTCGTCGTCGGTGATTCGCGGTCACGAAACCTAATAAGTGGCCAGCCCGTCGATAGAATGAAGCAAATCGCTCATGTCGCTCGTTTATCAGGAGAATTGCTCGTCTTGTCTGTCCTCTCAAGCTTTGTCTGGAGCGTTGCCGACACGCTTCGCGGACCCTACTCGGAGGCCGAGTACGGCTCGGTCATCCTTCCATTCACCGTGCTGCGCCGCTTGGAGTGCGTCATGGAGCCACACCGCGAAGCCATGGCTGAGATCGTCGAGAAATACGACGGCGAGCAGCAGCGCCGGACTCACCTGAAGATCCACACTCGCAGCCAGGACAACGCGGGACTGTCCTTCTGGACGACCAGCGACTACACACTCAAGAAGGCGCTGCAGGACCCGGACAACCTAGCTGCCAATCTCATCGACTACGTCGGCGGCTTCTCTGCGAACCTGGACGTGTTCAAGTCTTTCGACTTCGAGAACGTCATCCGTACGCTCGACACGCGCGACCGGCTGGCCCAGGCGGTCCGCCACTTCGAGAAGATCGATATGTCCCCGGAGACCGTGTCGAATGCCGACATGGGAGATCTGTTCGAGAACCTCATCTACCGTTTCGCCGAGTCCGCCAACGACGGCGCAGGTCAGTTCTACACGCCTCGCGACGTGGTGCGCCTGTTGGTCGATCTGATCTATGACGAGGACACCAACGCACTGCGCGAGCGCGGCACCGTGCGGTCGATCTATGATCCGACGGTAGGCACCGGCGGTATGCTCACGGTCGCTGACGAGCACCTGCATGAACTCAACCCAGGTGCTTCCACGGCGCTGTTCGGCCAGGAGATCAATCCCCGCACCTACGCCATTTGCAAGGCTGACCTGCTCATCAAGGGCCAGGATCCGACCAACGTCCGCCAGGGCGACACACTCGTTGTGGACCGCTTCAAGGACCTGCGCTTCGACTATGTGCTATCTAACCCACCCTTCGGCACTGACTGGAAGGCAGTCGAGTCGGATGTAAAGAACGAGCATGTGCGTGGGGGACAGGGCCGCTTCGCGCCGGGGCTGCCCGCCGTCGGTGATGCAGCCATGTTGTTCCTGCTCCACGTCGCGTCAAAGATGCGTGATGTGGACGAGACCGGTCGCGGCGGCAAGGCTGGTATCGTGCTGAACGGCTCGCCGCTGTTTAACGGCGGTGCGGGGTCGGGCCCGTCGGAGATCCGCGGCCACATGCTGGAGAACGACCTCGTCGAAGCGATCGTCGCATTACCGAACGATATGTTCTACAACACCGGCATCGCCACTTACCTGTGGATCCTGACTAACGCCAAGCCCGTCGAACGCAAGGGAAAGATCCAACTTATCGACGCTTCCGGACTGGGCACGAGGTTACGCAAATCCATCGGCTCCAAACGCCTCGAGATCTCAGACGAGAACCGTGATCGCATTGTGAACGCCTTTGCCGGTTTGCAAAACGAGGACGACGAAGTGAAAGTGCCGGTGAAGGAATTCTCCAACCGTGACTTCGCCTACTGGACTGTCACCGTTGAACGTCCGCTCCAGTTGCGCTTCCAGTGCACGCCGGAGACGATCAGCGCCGTGGCCGAGCACAAGAAGCTTGGACGGGTAGACGGACTTGTAGAAGCGCTTGAGGCGTTCGGCGACGAGGCATATATGAACCGCGAGAAGTTCAACAATGCGATCGGCAAGCACCTCGATGACCATGGTGTCAGCCTCTCGACGGCTCTTCGCAAGGCTCTGTGGCAGACGACCGGCGTCCACGATGTGATGGCCGAGTACTGCCGCGTCGCCACTGGCAAGAACAAGGGCGAGATCGAGCCCGACCCTGCACTTCGCGATTCTGAGAACGTGCCGTTCGGTTGGGACGGCCAACCGAAGACGCACGAAGCCTTGAAGGAGACCGTCCAAGCGTACTTCGATGCCGAGGTGAAGCCCCACGTCGAGGATGCCTGGATCGACTGGAACAAGACCAAGACGGGCTACGAGATTCCGTTCACGCGATACTTCTACACCTATGAGCCGCCCCGCCCGTTGGCGGAGATTGACTCCGACTTAGAACGGGTCGCCGGTGAGATCATGGAGCTGCTGCGTGAGGTCGAGTCGTGATGCGCTTCGGACACGCCGTTGACAGGATTGACGAACGGATTCCTGGGATCGTTCTTCCTTTGATGTCAGTGTCGCAATCGCGAGGAGTCATCCGACGGAGTGAGCTGACGGACAAACCACACAGAGCAGATTCTCTTGATGTATACAAGGTATGCAGGCGTGATGACATTGTGTTCAACAAAATGAGCATTCGGTCAGGCGCAATGGGCGTAGCAGGAGAAGACGGTCTCGTAACGTATCACTATGAGGTGATGCGTCCCCGTGATTGGGTAGACTCCCGATTTATTGCTTACCTTATGAAATCAAACTGGTTTACTGGGGAGCTGATCAAACGCGAAAGAGGGATCGGCGCAGGCGGCAAAGGGAATGTACGGACAACGGAAGTTCCGTTCTCGGTCTTGAAGACGATCGACTCATATATCCCCGAGACCGACGAGCAGCGCGCCATCGCTGACTACTTGGACCAAGAGACGACCCAGATCGACGTGCTCGTGGCCACGCAAGAGGAGCTGATCAGGTTGCTGCGGGAGAGACAGGCCGCCATTGCAGACGCTGAATTCCAACGGACCGAGGGCAAACGTACGATGACTGTTAGGCAGACGCTGGTGCCCCTCGCGCGACGATCGGTCCCGGGAACAGGCGTCGTGACTGCGTACCGGGACGGCGTCGTCACGCTGCGCACCAACCGCCGGGCCGATGGGTACACGATGTCGGCCGCAGAGGCAGGATACCAAGGAGTTATCCCTGGGGACATTGTTTTCCATGCCCTCGACGGTTTTGCCGGCGCAGTCGGTATCGCCGACAGTGAGGGCCAATGCTCACCTGTTTACCATGTCTGTTCACCTCGGTATGACGACGATGCGGAGTACCTCTCGCTCCTCATCAGGTATATGGGCACGTCGGGATTCCTCAGCTCCCAGGCCCCCAGTACACGACAGCGGAGCGTCGACTTCCGGAACTGGGGAACCTTTGCGCGCGTGCCGTTGGTGCTTCCGACTGTCGAGCACCAGAAGTCATTCGTTGAGGAGTATCGCCAACAGACCACTCAGATCGACACGTTGATCGCCAAAGCCGAAGAACACATCGCTCTCGCCAAGGAGCGCCGCTCAGCGCTGATCACCGCCGCCGTCACTGGGCAATTCGACGTACGCGCCGCCAAGAAGGGGGCCCGGGTCTAATGGCATCACCAGACGGAACACGCGAGGAAGCTTTCGAGACCGAGATTGCCGAGCACCTGGCCGCGAATGGCTGGGAATACAGCATGACCGATGAAGGCTACGACGTCGATCGGGCGATCTGGACCGATGACGTTCACTGGTGGCTGAGCGAGACCCAGCCCGAGGAATACGCCAAGGTTGTGCGCGTCGGAACTGGTGCCGAAGCCGCCGACCGCGAAGCGCTACTCAACTCCCTCGTGTCCCGTCTGGATACACCCATGAGCTCGGGCGGAGGCACACTGAACGTACTGCGCCGCAAGTTCTCCCACACCCGGGGTGCGACAGCGCATCTGCGCATGTGCCAGTTTAAGCCGGCCACGTCACTGAATCGCGAGGTCAATGAGCACTATCGCAAGGTGCGCCTGCGTGTGGTGCGTCAGGTGCACTTTTCGCCGAAGCGAGGCGACTCGCGCTCCATCGACTTGGTGTTCTTCGTCAACGGCATTCCAGCGGCGACGTGCGAGCTGAAGTCGTTCTTCAAGCAAGAATGGCGCAACGCCGTCACCCAGTACCGCAAGGACCGCAGCCCGGCCGGTCAACCGCTGCTAGGCTTCGGCACCCGTGCGCTCGTGCACTTCGCCGTGGACGACGACCAAGTGCATATGACGACCAAGCTCAACGGGGAGAAGACCTACTTCCTGCCGTTCAACCGCGGACACGACGACACCGGAGCCTCGGGCAACCCCGCGAATCCGAATGGAGCCGCCACCTCGTACCTGTGGGAGCAGGTGCTCCATCGAGACAACTGGCTGGCTATCCTCGGTTCGCAGATGTTCTTGAAGGACGAGACCCATGAGGATCCTGCCACCGGCCGGATCAAGCATTCCACCGCGCTGATGTTCCCGCGCTATCACCAATGGCGCGCGGTGACGAAGTTGGTTGACTCCATCAGCCTTGAGGGACCCGGACAGCGGTACTTGATTGAGCACTCAGCGGGGTCGGGCAAGACCAACACCATCGCCTGGACGGCGCACAGGCTGGCCCGCCTGCACGACCAGTCGAACCAGAAGACCTTCGACAAGGTCCTGATTGTCTCCGATCGCCGTGTACTGGACAAACAGCTGCAACAGGCCGTCGAGCAGGTCGACGACACCGTCGGCACCGTCTCAGTCATCGATTCTGCGGCCGTGCGCCGTTCCGGCGGTTCAAAATCACGAGCGTTGCTGGATGCTTTGACCGGTTCGGCGCTGATCATCGTCGTCACGATCCAGACTTTCCCGTTCGTGAAGGGACTGCTGGATACGACGCTGGGTGACAAGAACTTCGCGGTGATCATCGACGAGGCCCACACCTCGCAGTCCGGTAAGACCGCCGCTGACCTGAAGAAAGTCCTCACAAGCGGGGGAGAACTCACTGATGATGAGGAACTCGACAGCCAAGACGTCATCAACCAGGTGGTGGAGGCCGACCTCGCCCGTGAGCAGAAGATCGCTGCCGAAACAGCTGCCCGTGCCGGTTCGCGCAACGTCTCGCTGTTGGCATTCACCGCGACACCCAAACACAAGACGAAGATGCTGTTTGGCCGGATGAACGACGATGGCACGCCCGTGTCCTTCGACGTCTACTCGATGCGTCAGGCAATCGAGGAGGAATTCATCCTCGACGTACTACGTGGCTACCAGACCTACAAGACCGCCTTCGAGATCGAGCAGACTGATGACAAGGGGATTATCACCAGCATCACCGCTGGGGCAGACGACCCGCTGGTGGACTCCAAAGCCGCCACGCGACAGATCATGCGCTTCGCCAAGCTGCATCCGACGAACGTGGGGCAGAAGGTCGATGTCATCGTCGAGCACTTCCGCGCGAACGTCGCCCACCTGCTCGACGGGCATGCCAAGGCCATGGTCGTCACCGACTCCCGCCAGGCCGCCGTGCGCTACAAGATCGAGACTGACAAGTATCTGGCCCAGAAGGGATACGGCTATCAGTCCATCGTCGCGTTCAGCGACAAGATCAGCGACGAGGAGTACGACCTCACCGACGCCACCGAGGCGACCATGAACCCGGGGCTCAGTTCCGATCTGGCGCGCGAATTCGGCCGGCCGGAGTACCGGCTGATGCTCGTGGCCGACAAGTTCCAGACGGGCTTCGATCAGCCGCTGCTGTGCGCGATGTACGTCGACAAGAAGCTGCCCGACGTCCACGCGGTCCAGACGCTGTCCCGGCTGAACAGGACGTACCGTGCGCCGTCGGGGGAGAAGAAGGAACGGACGTTCGTGCTCGACTTCGTCAATGATCCGCAGGACATCCGCAATGCGTTCCTGCAGTACTACTCCGAGGCGCATGTCGAGACGGCCACCGATCCGAACCTCGTGCATAAATTGGCAACCAAGTTGTCCCAGCCGCGTATCTACACGCAGGCTGACGTGGAGCGGTATGCGAAGGCTTGGTGGGTGCGTACCCAGTCCCACAGTGCGTTGACCGCGGCGGTAACTCCGGCACGCGACGAGTGTGTGGCCCGGTGGGCTGATGCTTCTGAACGAGATGACACCCAGGCTCTCGATGAGCTGCGCACGTTCAAGAAGGATTGCGGTTCGTTCGTCCGCCTGTACGACTTCATGTCTCAGGTCGTCGACTACGGCACTAGCGATCTGGAAAAACTCGCTGAGTTCCTGCGCCAGCTCACTAGGTTATTGCCATCCGACGATGCTATTGCCTCGGTGGATGTTTCCGGACTTGAGCTGCGCAAGGTCCGGCAAATCGACCGGGGCAAGGCCGACATCGGTCTATCCGGTGACTTAGACACCCCGGTGCTCCCCGGGATCTCCGGAGTCGGTTCGCATGTCTCCCGGCAAAACCCGCAGCAGGAACTGCTCTCGGACATCGTGGCCAGGATCAATGCGCTGTTCGGCGCGGAGTTTGCCGATCCGCAGATCCAGGGTTTCGTGATCGCCGCAGCCGGCATGGCCGAGGAAGATCCACGCATCGCCGACCAGATCGACCACAACGCTCTCGACCAGTTCATGGCGTCGCCTGAACTGCGAGAGACGCTCATGGATGCTGCGGTGCTGAACGAAGGAGCCTTCGGAAAGCTTACCGGTGCGCTAACTGGCCAGAACGAGCGCGCAGAAGAGTTTATCCGATTGATAGGTCGCTACCTCTACCGGACACGTCGCTTTAGAACTGAGAATTCTGAAAGCGACGGGAATCAAGCATTATGAGTCAACCACAGCGAGCAGCCTGGCGGGCGATCCTGAATTATAGTTCCTGTTAATCGGGATGAAGCAGCATGAGACGTCTTGCAACTTATGAATTACAAGATAAGTTGCCGATACAACTAAACCTCAGTCGATACCTTGAATCTTGTTGTCACATGAACGAATTAGGCTCTACAGCGTCGATGATGCGGCATACTAAGTTTGTGCAGAATTCTAAGTTAGTAGTCGATGATATTAAGAGTGGCCTTTCCCATCTCGATTCTTCGACATTCACGAACCTCCACATTCTGGACAGGCTTCCAGCAATATTCAACTCCAGACAAGAGTACGCAAATTGGCGAGCGCAAGTTGCCGAAGGGTTGGGAGTGGACCCTCTAAACGTGGTTATAGTTGGGAGCACTTCTGTTGGCATCAGTTTGTCTCCTAACCCCGCCAAATTTATGAGACCCTTTCACAGTGAGTCTGACGTAGATCTGGCTGTGGTTAGCTCACGACATTTCGACGAGGCCTGGAGATGGCTTCGAAATCTTGGCCCAGCAGAAAGTATTAATGCAACAGCAAAAGACACAGCAGACCTGTTAAAATGGCATAGAAGAAGCCTCGTTTTCGATGGGACAATCGCTACTGACAAGCTACTCCCATACTTGCCATTCGGAGCGCACTGGGCAAGCGTGTTGGGGCGAGCCGGTACACTTGCGCCGACTCAAGACAGGGATGTCAAAGCGAGGATCTACCGAGATTTCGACTCTCTTCGTTCGTATCACCAGAGGAATGTCGAGAAGTTAATGCTTGAACATCAGGCACGAGAATTATCAGACGATCCAAGTACCCCGGCGTTAGCCGAGAAGGACGAGTGACATTATGTCCATTCAGCAGTATTTCGGAGGGCAGCGTTTCCTTGAAGCAACAACTCATACCATTGCATGGTTTTGGAAAAGATACCATCAAAATGAGCTAGAACTTCAGCCTCCATTCCAAAGGAATCCTGTCTGGCAGGAGAAACAGCAGGCATATCTCATTGACACGGTACTAAGGGGTTACCCGATCCCAGAACTTTACCTACAGACGGTTGTAGACGCCGTGGGGGAAGAAAAATACGTGGTTGTAGACGGGCAGCAGCGAATTCGCGCATGTATGGCTTTCTTAGCTGGAGAATTCGCCCTTGGAGATGACTCGGGTGCCTTGGCTGGATCATTTTTTGACGAGCTCGAAGACGAACAAAAGAAGCAGATATTCGAGTACAAATTTGTGGTACGTGAGTTACCACAACTTTCGGAACCTGAGATACGAGGTATCTTCGAGCGTCTGAACCGCAATAATGTTGCCTTAAATGCTCAGGAGATCCGTCATGCGACTTACTGGGGCGAATTCATCTCGACCATGAAGGAGATTAGCCAAGATGAATTCTGGGTGACTTCCGGGGTATTCACTAGTAACGATATTCGTCGCATGCTTGATATTGAGTTTGTAAGTGAACTAGCGGTAGCTCACCTATACGGTCTTCAAAATAAGAAAGCTTCTCTTGACAAATATTACAAAAATTTTGAATCAGAGTTTCCGGACCGTCGGGAAATTGAGAAGATTTTCAGAATAGTTCTAGGGGAACTGGGGCAAATATTAAAGTGGCCGACACGGACCCGATGGAGCAAGAAGACGGACTTTTACACTCTATTTCTTGTAATGGCGAAACATGTGACAGCAATGCCTTTTGATCGAGATTTGCGCCAAAATCTAACAGAAAAGCTTGAAATATTTTCCACGAACGTGGCCTCACACCTATCTGTTACCGATAATGATGATTCGAACAGCATAGAACAGGCATTGGGCTATTCCCGTGGTGTTCGGGCCTCCAGCGATTTGGGAAGTCGCAAGATTCGCAACGCTGCTTTGGAAAGTTACCTATTCGGATTGCCTTATGAGCTCCCTGAAGTACTAGACGAGGACGAGAACGCCTAGTCTCGATGCTTCATGAGGTGCCTCGATAAAACTTCGCATAACCTGGCTCTTCGGGTTATAGCGTCGTGACCCGAAAATAAGCTCGGGTCGCAGTCCTCTGTGAGGATGAGTATTGTCCAGACATGCACCAATATGGAACTATAAGCCATGTTCAACGGATACCGGGCCAAACGACGCTGCGTCTATACTTCTGTACCCCACCGACCACCGCGCCTCACCGCTTCCCATGAAGTCGCCGGACGACAAGTTCTAATCGAGCCGGTCGCCACCAAAGCAGCCTGCCCCTCCTGCAAGGTACTGACCGCGAGGATCCGAACCACGCCGGCGCACCGGGTCAAGGACCTGTCAGCCGGCGACGACGATCTGCAAGTCTTGGTCTGGAAGCGGCGCATGGCCTGCCAAGAACCGGTATCCGAGAACGGCGTTCCTTCGTGGAAACCACTGACCGGCTGCCCCTTTGCGGCAGGCCTACCACCAGGCCCGCCCAACAACGGGTGAACGAAATGAGCTACGAGCTGCGTCCGCTCACTCTGGCGGCTTCCGCACGCGGAATGTCTTGGCCTACCGAGATGGCCAGGATGAACACTGAATCGCACCGGGTTTAATAGAGGCAAGGAAATTGGAAAAGGAACACTTCTCTCTTGCCGATCAAATGCACCGATGAACTTAAGACCCGCGCCGTGGACCTCGTGATCCACGCGCTGGCCGATCCAAGCACAGCGAACGGCGCCATCAGCCGCGTGGCCAAGGAGCTGGGCCTGAGCAGTGAAACGCTGCGCACTTGGGTGCGCAACTACAAGAACAGCGGCGCGATGACGCTGGCCCAGTCCATTGTCCTGGAAGCTGATAAGCGGCTCTTCAAAGTAAGCGTGGCGCAGGATGCTCAGCAGGGCCGTAGCCCCGCCGTGTACAACAGTATCTGTGAGACTTGAGGTGGCTGGTCTGGGACTAGCTGGCAGGATAGGAACCAGCCGCCCCACCCTGGATGTGACTCAAACAATATCTGACCTGTCACAGTGTCATGCTTCGGACTTGTCCATCTAACTGGGGTGGGTCGGCCGGGACCAAGCCGGCCCGCCACGGTAGCTTCATCAGAAGAATGTCCACCCCCAACTAGAGGGTGTGACCCATCACAGTACTGTTCCGTAGTGACCTTTACCCGGACTGGTGCCGGCCGTTCACGGCCGACCGAGAAAATCCAGGAAAGGAAACTACGGTGACCGCACAACCTATCGTCGCGCATTGCCACCCATTTGTCGTGGGTGTCGACACGCACGCACGAAATCATGTTTACGCCACCATCGATTCCAGCAACGGCGCCCTGCTCGATACCCAGTCGTTTCCAGTGAGCAGTACCGGCATCAACCGGGCCGTCAACTGGGTCGCCCGACGCACCCAAGGCGCAGCAGACACGCTCTGGGTCATTGAAGGAGCTGCCACGTACGGAGCGATCCTTGCCGGCACCGTTGCCGCCCACGGATTCCCCGTCACCGAGGCACCACGCATGAGCAAAAAGCAGAACCGCGGCGTAGGAAAAACCGATGCCTTGGACGCCCAGCGACTGGCCAGGGCCTCTCTCCCGCTGCCGGTAGACAAATTGCGCCATCCGCGGCTGCATGAAGGAATTCGGCAAGGTCTGCGCATCCTCGTCACGGCACGCAGCTCGATGGCGAAAGACCGCACCAGGTCGGTCAACGCCTTGAACGCTTTGGTGCGCTGCAACGCCCTGGGGATCGACGCCCGCAAGAAGCTGACCGGTAGCCAAATCACCGAGGTCAGCCGGTGGCGGGAACGGGAAAAAGAACTGTCGCTGAGGATTGCACGCGCCGAAGCGGTGCGACTGGCCAAGCATATTCTGGACTTGGATCAGCATCTGACGGCCAATGAGCAGCAGTTGGATGAACTGGTTAGGGTCAGCGAAGCGGCGCCGTTGTTGGGTGAGATCGGCTTCAAGGCAATCACGGCAGCGAAGTGTTTCGTCGCGTGGTCCCATGAAGGGCGAGTGCGTGATGAGGCGGCGTTTGCCTGCTTGGCTGGGGTGAATCCGATTCCTGCGTCATCGGGGAACACAACCCGCTATCGAATTAATCGAGGCGGTGATCGGTCATTGAATTCTGCCCTGCATATGGCTGCGATCACGCGCATGACCTATGACGAGGAGACGCTAATTTACGTTGAGAAGCGCCGGACTGAAGGCAAGAGCAATCGGGAGATCCGCAGATGCATCAAGCGTTATCTGGCCCGTCGAATTTTCAAGATCTTCAGTATTTCAGCACAGATCGATGAGGTTCCGGTTGCGGCTTGACAGACATGGAAGAGTCCGAAGCCGGTAATGACCATGATTCCGATAACCCCGGCCAGTGCGTTTCAGGTCCTTCGCCGTCAGATTAGACGCCTCGATCCGTGCGTTCGTCAGCCTCGTTCGCACGAACACCAGCAGTTCGCTGCGCCACGCACTCAACGTCCTGAACAGTGATTTCGCCTCGACCATTTTTATTGCTCGCACCGACTTCTCCAGCACCGCCCACCTGGCCTGGAACTCATGAACATCCGTGGCCCGCAGCAGGTCCCTCACGTGTTCCTTGATCCCATAGACCACTGGCGAGTTCGGGATCAGTTTCAAGGATCAATTTGAGGCGCTCCACTTGCTTGATCGACAGGTTCTCCAGATTGCAGGTCAATAATTTCCGGTACTTATACGCCGGAACCGTGATCCTGCCGCGGCGCTCGTGCACCTCGTGGGAGCGCCGGCGGCGCACCTGGGTGATCATCAGGTTCGCCCGCTGGATCACATGGAAATGATCCACGCTGATCTTCGCCTTAAGCAGGGTTTCCCGCACCGTCTTGCGGAACTGTGAAGACATGTCGATCGCCACGACCTGCACCGGCTGACGCCAGTACCGCAGCCGGGCCTTCAGCCATTTCTTCACCGCCGCACCGCGGCACCCATCCACGATATCCAGGATCTTCCCCGTATCCAGGTCGGTGAACACGATGGACCACGGCTCGATCCGCACTACTTTTCCGCTACGGCCTCGCGCGTAGCAGACCTTGCGGAAACAGCGTTCGTCGATGCCGAGGCGGCGGATGAACATGCTGTCCACGTCCCCGACCAGTTCGCCGACGGTGGTCAGACGGGCCATGACCGAAGGCCATGAGACTGAGTGCGCGGCAGCGACCCGGGACATGGCACGCGGCTCGTAGCTCATCTCCTCCACGAGCCGTTGGAGAGCCTGGCGCTGATCCGTGCGCGGACTGGCAGCTGGTCGGTGGTTTGTGCGAAGGACCGCCGTTCGCAAGCCTGCTCTTGGCAGGCCATGCGCCGCTTGCGAACCAGGACTTGCAGGCCATCACCGCCGGCTGGCAGGTCCTTGCCCCGGTGCACTGGCCTGGCCTGGATCCGGGTGGTCAGCACGCCACAGGAAGGCCAGGCAGCTTCGGTCGATATCGGTTCGACAAGTACTTGTCGCCCGGAAGATTCGTGAGTGGCAGAGATGACGCGGTAGTCGGTGAGGTTCAACAGAATCGACGCAGCATCGATTGGCCCGGTCTACTTGAACACGGCTCGTAGTTCCTTGCAGATGAATTTATTTTAGTCGACATCCATCTTCGCAGAGGAGCTGCGAGCCTTACTTATGTTGGGATCACCACGCTAAAAATCGAAGAGCCGGTATAGCCTCTGTCGCTAGTGACTCATTCCATTCGACGTCTGTTGAAGTTATTTTCACTCGCCCAAGGGACTACCTCCCGAGCACACGGACAAAGTAGTACCGCGCCAGGCGCAGCGGGCCAGCCTGCATGGTACGTTCGCTATGCAGCTGAGGAAAAAGAGTAACTAGTACCGGCGTGGAACGGAAATAACCCGCTCGCGAGAATGATCAATCGTTGCGGGAAGGTATGCGTTGCCAGCCGGGCGCCAGAGTCTGGACGTCCTTCCCCGGAATCCAGGTGCGGACTTGAGACCGGACGAGAGCTCCGGGATAATATGTGCTCCAACCTATTTCTCGGTATACATCCTTTCCCGTGTTTTCGACCCAGATCAATGACTTTTGCTCAGTGGTCAGCCAGGTCTGCAGGAAATCCTTTTCCATTAGGAGCTCGTTCTGGCCGACGTCGATCGAATGCCGTAGAACCGCGATGAGCCGGCCGCTTGTATCGGTCCATCCGTTGCGACCGTTCCAATGGAGAGCACCTGGTGTGGCGCCAAAGAACTCAGGAGCCGGAGCATCAAACGAGATTGTTTCGAGGTTGCCTGGGGCATACTCGTTCTCGCCGCGAAGCTCCCAGATTGCTGGGCGTGTCGGAACACTCAGTGGGTTTGTCCACTCATAATCGACTACATGCAACGTTTCACCGTGGTGGTGTCCGAACGGGAACTCGCCGACGTACCCGTTGTAGCTCATTGGGAGCCGGGACATGTCAAGATCGTTGATCAAGTCCTGTTTTTCAAGCTCTCCATGGGCGATGGAAAGATCGTCGGTACTCACGAAGTGGGCGTAGAGATTTGACCAGACGGTGTGGGTCCGCTTGTTATTGTCGTCAATGAGATCCCAAGTGTATGACCCCGATAGAACGATGAAGGGGATCCCGTCCCGTTCGGCAGAAGTGATGTCGATGGTAGGCAGATCAGAGTCATCGGCCACCCAACTGGCATCAGTTCTTCCGTTCTTTGCATTCCAGTTATAGGCCGGCACCCAGAGTCGGGGTGCATCGCTCGCGGGTTCGAATTCGGTAACTGTCGGGTCAACTTGCCGGAGGATAGAGGAATCGGGCCCGGGAACGGCTGGCGCTGGGGGTTCCCAAGATTTTTTGGACTTGGGCGCGTGGTCGGATAGGTGGCCGATGAGGCGGTTGAGTGCGATCCATTGGTACTTTTTGCCGATTCGCTCGATCCACTTTGGCTTGGCACGACCTGGTCCGTACTTTCCCAACACGTAGCCATCGAAGCCTGAATGTAGGTCGGGGCGGTAACCGAGCCGGATGATCTCCGCGACCACCCATCGTGCGCCAGCTGCGGCATCGATCTCCGGACGGTCAAGAAGTTCGTGCTTGAGCTTGTAGACGAAGAAGTCGTCGATTGTGGTGGAGTACACGACCTTCGGGTAGTCGCGATTGTCATAGCGGGCAATATCCTCCTCCGTAGGCCAAGTCAGAGGCCAATCACTGCTGTAAGGAGGGCGAAACTTGTCAGCTGTTACATCTGCGGAGAGCGCTTTGCGATCGTGCGCTGCTTCGAGAATGGATCGGGCGGCATCGCGAACGGCGGCATTTGAAGTAAGACCTGCGGTAGGGGTGAAGAACTTTTCCCACACGACACTGGCTGCTGCGGCCCAATCCACACCACTACCTGTGGCTAAGAGTGCCGAGTAGACGACCGAAAGAGCTCGTTCGACAACCCATTCGTCGTCGACTACGCAGAATTGTTCGAGCAGAGTAGCGGCCTGATCGGGGTGACGAGCCAGTAAGCGGGCTGCGGCGATTGTGGCTGGCTCACGAACGCGTCGGTCAGTAGCACTCGTCGCCCACAGCAATGTGTTGACCCACAAGCGTGTCGTCTCCGCGCCGACAGCATCGAGCGGTTTCTCGCTCGCCCAGCGGATCAGGCGGTCGACCGCTCCGCTTGTGCCGTGACTTGTGTGCAGCCACCCAGCGAGGAATTGATCTCTCGACGCCATAGTGAGGCTGCTGAGGAACTTATAGAGGAAGTCGGCATTGAGTGGATGACTGGGGCGTGCTGCAAGCCTGAACAGCATCGTGAGGCCTGCGTCGAAGGTCTCACTTCGGTGCAGAGCATTGGTAATAATGCTTCCCGTATCGAGAGTAATGGAAGATGTGGAACGCCATGCTATGCCTGCGATGATGGCAGCGTCGCGCTTGGGGATGTCGGGAATTTCCTCAGCGAAGGCTGTCAACTCGATACCGAAGCGTTCGGCGATTACGACCGATGTGGCTTCGAGGAGGCCGACATCGATGGTCGAGCCGAGACCGATGATCTGCCCGAGGCGGCCGGAGAGTTGGGCACGAATGCCATTTATGTCGCGCACTTGAGCGAGCGCGTCTGAGACGATCAGGTGGTGGCCGATGCGCTCGAATGCAATGGTGATGATGTCGGTGCCATAAGGACTGCTATCGGGGATGACGTCTTCTTCGACTAGGCCCTGTGCGATGAGTCCATCGAGCAGTGATTTCTCGGCGCTGTTGGCGGACCAGATCGGGCTCAGTTCGGCTTGGGCGGCGACTCGGGTGAGAGGGGCTCCGTCTTGGTTTGCGATTGCGCTTGCCAAAGAGTGCATAGAACGGTGGACGATCTGGTCGGATACCGAGGCGTCGACGCGATTACTAATAGTTTCGTTCGCGTGCCCGAGGACCATTTTGGCGAGCTCACCCAGCCCCATGTTGGCTTGGTCTAGCGAGAGTCGGCCATCGGATTGTAAAGCTTCGCAGACCAACCGGAGGTAGAGCGGGTTATCGAACTCACCGTGGATCGGCGGCGATGTCGGAGGTTCGAGACCGTAGTACGTGGCATAGTCGCTGACCGCCTCGAACTCGACACCCTCGAAACCTGTGTGCTCGAACCGAGGAATAGACAAGCCTGGAGGGACTACTTGAGTGACGTAATGGGTGCGTGCAGTCAGCAGCAGTCGAATATGTGGGTATCTGGTGATGATGGAGACAAGACGAGCGAGATTGTCCCGCCAAACGGATCGAGGACGGGTTTCGTTGAGCGCATCGATGACGAGGAGGGTGGGTGCTCCTGTGGCGCGCGCACTTTGATCAAGAAGAGCGATCGTCTCTTCGCTAGTCAGATCTGCCGGCATTTGAAGAACGTCGCGGAGATGTGTGAGCGGGTCGTTGTCATTGAACCAGCGACCGTGCATCATGACGCTAGGCAGACCTCTCTGCAGGCGGTAGTCGACGACATCGAGGGCGAGGTAGGTCTTGCCTATGCCGGCGGGCCCGGTCATTAGCGCTACTTGAGAGTTGGCGAGTGTACCGAGGGGGCTGATGAGGAGCTTGGCGGCAGTTTCGAGTTTGCCGTCCAAAGCACGGAGAGCGTCGACGGCTTCCGCAGGAAAACGTACAAAGTATTCGCTCTGGTACTGCCTCCAACTAGGTGTGTCCCAATCCTCATGCGTGGCATTCATCTGTGCGGTCTCGGCAGCCTCCTGCTCTCTGACCACAGCTATTGTGTCGGTTAGCGCCGTACCGAGAGTTCGATACTCACCTTCGGTTCGTGCACGCTCCCAATTTTTGAGGGCCTGGATGACGGCCGTGGCAGCGTCAAGCACGGTGCCTAGATCAGCGGCCGTTGCATCGGTTCGGGCGTGTTGCAGACGTTTTGATACTTCCGAGAGCTCATCGACCTGTTCCAGGACGGCATCCCACCAATCATCATCGGAACATAGTGCAGCGATGTTCTGAGACGCAGGAACGTTTACGTTCAGCTCTGGCATATATCGCGGGCTGGCGGCGTTGGTTGCGTCTTGCAATCGGTCCATCCACCACTGGTGGGAGAGCACGTCGGCGTCGAACCAATACCTCCGTTGGGCACCGGAATTGTCTAACCGAGCTAGGCGCGTGGCTGTGTTTGACGCCCATTCAAACTCGAATACGACGGTCATCTCCCGATCGGACGCCATCGTCTGCCAATTATTGAGCCAACCATCAGAGTCGTTTATTTTCTCCAGTAACGATTTCCCTTTGCCGCTTGTGCGTCCGGTCGGGTCACAAGGGATCGCGATGGTGTACTTTGTTAGATTCGGATGGTTGGTGAGAGCTGCCCTCACGGAGGCATCGAGTTGCGATTTGTCGACATCGGCGTGGTGAGTCCAATACTTCGCTTGCCAGCCATGCTCGGTGCCGTCGGGAAGGGTCCAGTAGCATTCGACGCCTCCATCACCCCCGGCTCCGTGAAGGGACGCGAAGTTCGCGTCTGCATGCGGAGGCTCTTGCGCAACCAGCTCGCAGATGAATTGTTCGTACCCATCTCGCTTACCGCCCGGGCCCAGCGAGCGCACGCGTGAATAGTCTATATCTGGAATGTTCATGCGGACTCCTCACGGACTTGGTGATCATTGATCAATGCCAAGGACAGGTAGGTAAGTGATTGACAGGGACCCACTCGAATAAGTAACCCCAATAATTAATACTAAGCCCTAGTCTCAGCATTCAGTATCCAATTAAATTTTGAATTTCAATAATCTGGCTGAGAATGCTTTCTTAAAAGATGCCGCGCAGTTTTGGGGCCGTGGAGCGCTGCTGGACCCACCTAGCTGCATGTCGCATTCGACGAAGGGCTGTATCGCTCGGCCGGTGGACTCTGTGGATTCTCCATCCCAACCCGTTCCTCGATTTCGCGGCGCACGCAAGAGCACACGTGGTCGCAGTTTACTTCACGAGTGGCCAACTTGGTCCGGGCATGTGTCAAGGTAAAGCTGTCGAAGTATCTGATTGCGACGAGCTCAGACTCCTCTATTTCCCGCATTGAGCAAATGTATGACGACAGCCTGCTCTCACGAGCGCACGCTGGCCTCCGGCGACAGAGCCTAAAGGAAAAACGAGTATCTCCGGTACGCGCAAAACGATGGCACTGAGGACGTGGTCAGTAGCCAACTGACCTTGTCCTGCAATTGCAGTGATCACCGCAACCCACTGGTACAAGCGGAACTTAGCTTTGAAATCTTCTCTGAGCTGCCAGGGCGCGGTCATTCTGGCTTCAGACGCGGACGACGACTAGCGCGTTGTGCCGGTGCCAGTGCTGAGGGTAGCCAAATCAATATCGCGGCGGGAATGGTGTCATGCCGCAGTTGGTGCTGGCAATCAGCTTGTCAGCACCTACATTTTCGAGTGCGTTTCGCAGGGTCTGGGGTGCTTCCTCCGCACTCTCCACAATGTCATTGGCCACGTCGATCGCGCCGAGAATCACTTGCTTGCCGCGGACCAATGAAATGACCTCAAGCGGAACATTCGAGTGATGGGACTCCAGCGAAACGGTATCGATGGCGGAAGCTTGCAATAGAGGGAAGGACTTCTCGTACTGGCGCCACTGTGCGCCCAAGGTGACTTTCCAATCGTTGTTCGCCTTGAAGGCGTAGCCAAAGGATCATTGGTTGCATTGCATAAAATATTCATTCTGTCTGTTTCTGATACGCGCGTTCCAGAAGTCCGCCTGATTTGGGTTTTCAGTATCGACTAGGCGCCTCGGGTGCATTCTCAGTTGTGAGGCTAACGCATCGGCCAGTGCAGTAATTTTCTGAGGCCAGGGTAAGGTTTTTCGTCCTGGCGTGTAGCCCTGGAGGAAAGCAGTATCGTCGCTTTTGCGCCGAAACGCATCTATCCACTCGATACAAGGAGCTTCGGGTATTGCCTGCTTGACCGTGAGCGATGTCGGGGAGTGTGTTCTCTTCTTAGCGCATGGTAGCCAGACGTCGTCGCTGGTTTCCTCGTTCGCGTCGAACCACGTACGACAATCTAAGACGACGGGAAGGACGAGAATGTCACTAGGTTCCGTGGGTTTCATTTCCTCGTGAACGTGCGAAGAGCGAAAATGCGCAAGGTATTTGCATGACCCCTAGCGCATAATAGAGGAATTTTTACGTTTTGAGAAAGTGCCAGATAATCGGAAAATTATTTTGTCTTGTAGTAAATTAGCGAATCCATTTATTTGATCATCAAACATCGTCGCATGTTTAGCAGAGGTATTTGGTATCACCTGTGCGCGCATCGGATGTGAAATCTCGTCACTTCGTAGACACTGAAACTCATCGCTTCGTGGACAGTGGATCTCAATACTTTGTATGTCCTGTCTCAAGACTTTGTGGACACACGATCTCATAAGATCGTGGACACGATGTCTCCTACCCTCGTGGACATTCGAGACGTGATTTTCAGGCACGCTCATTTCCATGCCTAACGCACTCTCTCCAGGCCTGCGCGCGATGATCATCAGTTTCGATCCGACACCACCCGATGCCCTGACGGTCAGCGAATTCTGCAAGACCCAGAAAATCTCGCGAAGTATCTTCTACCGCATCCGCGAACGAGCCAGCCAAGAATCAGCCGGCGCGCTCCACCCACGTTCCACGGCCCCAAAGTTGCCTTCCAGACGCTACGGTCCCGACGTGATCAACGAATTGGTCAGGATCCGCAAAGAACTCAAGAAGGACGGCTAGGACAACGGACCGAAGACCATCCATTACGAAGCGACCATCCTGGACGAATTCCCTGGCGGCCAGATCCCGTCCGTCGCGACCATTGCCAGGCTGCTTTGTCGGGCATGTTGAACGAAGTCCCCGCAAACGCCCAAAATCCTCCTACGTCCCCTTCGTGCGCTCTGCTGCCATGGCACTGTGGCAACTCGACGCGTTCGAGTACAGAACCCTCTCCGACCAGGTGGTGACCGTCTACCAGCTCATCGACGATGCGACCCGATTCGATGTGGGCTCCAACGCGTATTCACGCCACGAGAACAGCGGCGATGCGCAACAGGTGCTCGCACGTGCCATCAGTGAATACGGGCCGCCCAAGGAAGTTCTCAGCGATAACTCCAAGGCGTTCAACCAGCTTCGCGGCGGAACCATCGGCATCGTGGAAGCCTATCTGGCGTCACAGGGAAGCATGCCGATCACGGGGTTGCCGGGCAGGCCGACAACTCAGGGCAAGAATGAACGTTCGCACCAGACCCTACAGCAGTTCCTCAAAGCAAACAGGCCGCAAAATCTTGCCGACGTGCAGAAGCTGCTTCGACGCTACCGCGAGCACTACAACCAGCGCCGCCCCCATCAATCCCTGAACCAGGCAACCCCGCAGAAGGCCTGGGAGCTGTTGGAGCACACACCGGCTACCGAGCCGATACCGATGGTGGTGCTGGAAGCCAAGGCTGCTGAATACCTGATGAAGCGCCGACTCGGCGGCGCGGCGGCGAACCGCGCTGACCTAGTCGTTTCGAAAACCGGCGACATCCTGAAGAAGCTCACGAAGCAGCACGAGCCTGACATGGACCGGGAAAGCCATCAACTACTGGTGCGGGTCAATAAGGACAACTGCCAAGCCTATTATCGGGGCAAGCAGATCTCACTGCCGCAGACCTATGCCGACCGGCAGTTCCTGAGGACCATCACCGACGACGAATTCATCTTGTCGGACCCCGATCCTGCGGAAGTGGTGTTGAGCTTCCCGTTGCCGATGGTGGCATTGCGCGTTCATCAGCGGTTTGTGTCCTCGTACTCGATCAGGGGAATTCACTTGGCGAACCCGACAAAACAGTGGATCCGGAAGGCCGCCGAATACCAAGCCCAGTACGAGGCGCGGGAAGAAGGCATGCCAGAGGTATTTGATTATCGGTAGTTAGCTGTCGCCGGCGGCGCTCGAAGGGGAGCCGCCGGTAGCTGTGTATAAAGTATTGAGATCCACTGTCCACGAAGCCATGAGTTTCAGTGTCTACGAAGTGACGAGATTTCACACCGTTTCGGTACACAGGTGCTACCAAATACCACTGCTAAACACGTCGCAGACCAGAGTCACTCTTGTGGAACTTTCTGACGCCTTTCAGATTGGCCTGCTCGTAGCGATTCGCACTTCATGAAGCAGGAAGATTTTGAAATCTAAAATTTGTGCCACCGTACTCTCTACGGCTCTAGCCTCAGGTCTTCTATTGACCGGAGCCGCAGCGCAAGCTATTGAAGCTATTGACGATGTTCTCGTCGTTGAAGAAACGGTAGTGGCGTCTCCGGATGCAGAAGTGTCGGTCAAAAATCTGGCGGAGCCTGCTGCCGTCGACAGTGCCGCTGCGCAGTCGCCGTCGGTGACTTGGGCCGAAACTGAAACTTCCTCGGAGTCTGCCGTAGGGGATTCCTCCGTTGATGTTGCGCCGCTAGTGGAAGAGGCACCGGCTCCATCTGTCGAGTCCTCACTTGAAACTGTCGAGTCTGAAGTAGAAGTGTCCCAGGAGGCTGTAGTTTCCGAGCCGGCCGCAGAGGAAACACTGGCATCACCAACTGAGGTGCAGAAAGCACCGGAGCCGGCGACTCCGGTAACCAAGTGTGCGGCGCCTACATCTCCTGAGCCTACGAAGGCATCATCAACCTCCTTCGGGGTCGTATCTATTGACGATCGCTGGGACGAAATTGATGCGCTGTTACCGGAAGGCACCGAAAAATGGAGTGACACTCAGTGGGAAGAATTTGATAATTCCGAAGCCGGGCAAGAATACAACCGGCGGGTCGAGGAGCTATTAGCCGAAGAGTTTTCGGCTGACGATGATTATGAATTAACTGAGGAAGAGCGGGCGTTCTGGGATACCATTCTCAATGCGCTCCCATAGGATAGCTTCGAATGGGACGACGCTCAGTGGGAAGCGTACTTCCGCAGCGATGCTGGTCATTATCTGGTTGCTCAGTTCTTGTCATTGATCGCCGACTACATCGAAACCGACGAGGATGCCGCGGACTTCAAAGAATTCCTCGAAGAAGTCTATGCCAACGACCCTGAGCAGCTCGCGTACTACCTTGAACTGTATCTAGGTATCACCCCGGAGACCTCGGGTGGTTCAACCCACGGATCTGAGACGGTGAACGAGCCTGTCGCCTCGGAAAGTTCGAGCCCGGTGGGCAAAGCAGAGATCAAGCCTGCCGGTTCAATCGGTAAGACGATTGTCAGCAAGGCCAAAGCGGCGAAGAAGCCAGCATCAACCGTTGTTGCCTCTTCCGCAGAATCACCAGTTCTTGCGGACACCGGCTTTGAAGGCGCTTGGACCGCCGGGCTTGGCGGGCTACTAGCCGTTGGAGGCACCGTCATTGTGGCACGCTCCCGCAAGACCTCGGCGAAGTAGTCCACACACAGATTAAATAGCTGACGCTGGGGATCACCTGTTGGTGGTTCCCAGCGTCAGCTATTGGTGTATTAGTGTCCCAAATGCGAGCCAGCATTCAGGTGATGCCACGAACGGTTATGGTAAACCAACGCGTCACCAAGCTCGCCTGGTTGGGCGTCTCGTGCAATGTGTGACTGCAGACCGCGGGCCACAATGACCGTTGAAGTCCCTGCCTGGATGCGCTCTACAACCTCACACCGTACCCAAGCACGGACGTCATCAAAGACCGTTTCACCGGTGCTCAAATGAGTCCACGTCTGGTCCTGAGCAAATCGATCCACACCGCTGGTAGCGCCCAACTTAGCCAGCTCAATGTCATGCACATCCAAGGAATGAACGACTACAGTTTCGGCGCGAGAGAGTACGTCAGAGGCTGAAGAGAGTGCCGAAATCGAGAAAACCAGCAACGGTGGATCAACGCTGATCGAAGCCACCGATGTTGCAGTCAGGACTACCGGCCCGTCGCCTGCATCAGCAGTAATGACGCTAACTCCACCGGGGTGCCCACGAAAGACTGCTTTGAAGTCTTCTGCGGGCAGGGAATCGGTGGCTTCAATCGTGACTTTAGACGCTGGCACCAACAAGCTCCTCGCGCAGTATGGACGCTCCGGCGCTCAGTGCGCTGAGTTTGGCCAGTGCTACCTTGCGTGGGAATGGTGCCATGCCACAGTTGGTGCTGGCAATCAGCTTGTCTGCATCCACAAATTCCAGCGCCTTACGCAGGGTTGATGCGACCTCTTCTGGGGTCTCCACGGTTTCGCTGGCCACGTCGATAGCACCGAGCATGACCTTCTTGCCGCGGACCATCTCAACAACTTCGATGGGCACGTTCGAGTGGTGGGATTCTAACGAGACGGTGTCGATGGTGGACGCCTGCAACAGTGGGAAGGACTTCTCATAGTGACGCCACTGCGCACCCAAGGTAGCCTTCCAATCATTGTTGGCCTTGATGCCGTAACCGAAGCAAATGTGGGCAACAGTTTCTGCCTTGAGTCCTTCGCACGCACGCTCCAGAGCAGCGATGCCCCAATCGGCAACCTCGTCAAAGAAGACGTTGAAGGCTGGCTCATCAAACTGGATGACATCCACGCCGGCTGCTTCGAGTTCCCTGGCTTCCTGGTTCAGGATGGTGGCAAACTCCCATGCGAGCTTTTCGCGACTCTGGTAGTGAGCATCATACAAAGTATCAACCATGGTCATCGGGCCAGGCAGAGTCCACTTGATGGGCTTGTCGGTAAATGTGCGAAGGGCCTTGGCATCCTCAACAAATACTGGTTTTTGGCGCTCTACAGCACCCACCACTGTTGGCACGCTGGCATCGTAGCGATTTCGAATGCGTATGGTTTCACGCTTTTCGAAATCAACACCGCTCAGGTGCTCAATGAACGTGGTGACGAAGTGCTGACGAGTCTGTTCACCGTCGCTGATGATGTCAATGCCACGCTGGGTCTGTTCCAGTACCGCCGCACGCATCGCGTCGTGTTTTCCTTCAGCCAGTTCGGAGCCCGAGAGTTTCCAATCGGACCAGAGGACCTCGGGCTGGGCCAGCCATGAAGGCTTGGGCAGGCTGCCGACAATTGACGTGGGGATAAGCGGGGAAGTCATAAGTTATCTTTCGGATTCTTAGGCGACAGGAGTCGGGTAGGAAGAAGACCACTGATCGAGCAGTTGGCGATTCGGGATGATGAAATGCTCTTCGGTGAACTTGCCTTGGATCTTGCCCAACTGAGTTCGTTCTTCGCGGTCATAGAAGACGCGGGTGGGGGAGAAGTCCTTGGCACCCAAGCTCGGGTGGTACACCGCGGGAGCCGCCGAATTGGCGTTGTAGATTTCCGGGCGGTAGATCTTCTGGAATGTCTCCATGGTGCTGATAAGGCTGATCAGCTGAAGGTTCGTGTAATCGTTGAGCAGGTCGCCGCGGAAGTAGAAAGCCAATGGCGCAACGGCGCCCGGCGGCATGAAGTAGCGCACGCTCAAGCCCATTTTTCCGAAGTACGCGTCGGTCAATGAATTTTCATCTTGCTGGTATTCCAAACCGAGCACCGGATGGCTGTTACCGGTGCGGAAATAGGTCTTGGAAGTCGAGACGCTGATGCAGACCACCGGCAGCTGGGCAAAACGTTCACGGTATGCCTGTGAGTTCAAGAAATGTTGGAAGAGCTGTCCGTGGAGATCGCCAAAATCTTCTGGGAGCACCGGAGCTCCACTGTCATTACAAGATGCTGGGAGCACCACGCTGAAGTCGTAATCGCGGACATAAGAAGAGAAATTATTGCCGACCATACCTTGGGAGCGAGTGCCGGTGAGTTTATCCACGATCGTGGTTTCAAGCACTTCTAAAAGTGGAAATTGCTGACCGGTATTATCGGCGGAAAAATGCACATTTGCTGAAATGATTTCCAATTCCAGCTCATAACGGTTGCCCTGAGGATTGTCCCAGTGAGCCAAGGAATTGAAACGACGGTTGATCATCGTCAGGGCATTGCGAAGGTTCTCTTCGCGGCGCTCACCGCGTGCCAAATTGGCGAAGTTTGTCGTGGTGCGAGAATTCGCCGAAGGAGAGTAATTCTCGTCGAATCTTGTGGTGCTAATACTGAAATTTAATGCGTCTGCCATGATGGCCAATCTGTATTTGGGAGGCCTGGGCAGGCCGAGGGGATGTCGTTGCGTCAATCATGCAGGGTGATTCTTGATATCAGGTAACTCGATATAACTATGGATTCATATAGACTCTGGCTATGGTGCAGGGAACAAATGGCTTGACACTGCAGCAGCTGCGCTATTTCGTGGCGGTAGCCTCCGAGGGCTCCATCTCGGCTGCCGCCGACTTGATTTACGTCGCGCAACCCAGCATGTCGGCGGCGATGAAGGAGCTCGAATCACGGGTGGGGCGCACCTTGCTGGTGCGCTCGGCCAGGGGAGTGACGCTCACCGCCGAAGGCGCAGAATTCCTTGGCTATGCCCGCCAGGTCCTGGAGCAGGTGGAGCTGCTGGAGCACCGCTACCTAGGCCGGCCCTCCGCCAGGCGGCTGCTGGGCGTCTCCACCCAGCACTACTCATTTTCCGTGGATGCCTTTGTCCGGATGGTCCAGGCCAGCGGGGCCGAGGAGTACCAGTTTTCGCTCCGCGAGACGCGCACCGAGGAAATCATCGAGGACGTGCGCACCCTGCGCAGCGACATCGGGATCCTGTACCGCAACGACTTCAACCGGAAGGTCATCGACAAGCTGCTGCGCGAATCCCGGCTGGTCTTCCACCCGCTGTTCCTGGCTGATCCGCACATCTTCATCTCGCGCAGCAACCCGCTGGCTACCCGGGACCAGGTCACACTCGAAGACCTCGAAGACCTGCCGCGGCTGACCTTCGACCAGGGCGCGAACAATTCCTTCTACTTCGCCGAGGAAGTGCTCTCCACGCGCTCCAGCCAACGCGAAATCCAGGTTTCGGACCGCGCCACCATCTTCAACCTCATGATCGGCCTGGGCGGGTACACGATTTCCACCGGCATCATCAGCGACGAGCTTGATCCCTCCATCGTTGCCATCCCGCTGGCGATCGAAGAGAGCATCGAGATCGGCTGGATCGACCACGCCGCGATCCCGCTCACCGACCAGGCCCAGCGCTACCTGCAAGAAGTCCGCGCCGTGGTGGCCAGCTTCGGGGTGGAAGTGCTCGGCTGAGCCGCCCACGGCGTAACTCCCGGTCATCGAGCACCTCTCCATCGTCATAAACTTCGGCAAAAACCTTGAAATCACGCAGGTCCTGTTCAATTCACCGCGTCATAAAGTGGCGCCAGCCACCGCGTCATCATGACAACTTGGCGACATATGAAGCGTGGTGGCCTTGTATGAAGCCAACCGCCCGATAGCGCTTGCACGCTTTGGGAGCCATGCCCAACCATGGAAGAACAACAAACCATCAAGAGCGACTAAGAGATCTGGCTCGTTGACGTCGCAGCAACCATCGGGAAACCGAAAGGTGCTAATGCCAGGAACGATGGAGCAGTTCCGAACGCGCTTTCGCGCTGTGCTTCGTGTTGCCACACGACGCCAATCGGTGCACTCCCTCGCAGAGAATCGAGGAGGAGCCATGAGCCAAGGAACCGATGCGGTCCACGCAGGATACCGCCCCAGCGGAGACTTCCGCCCAATGCTGCCGCCACTGCACAATTCCGCAGCCTACCAATTCCAGTCGCACGCCGAAGCGATCGAAAAGTTCGCGCTGCGCCAGGCCGGCTTTACCTACTCACGCACCGGCAACCCCACCGTCTCGATCCTCGAACAGCGCGTGGCAGCACTGGAAGGTGGAGCCCACGCGGTAGCCACCGCCACCGGCCAGTCCGCGGTTGCGTTGTCTTTGCTGGCGCTGACCCAGGGACCTAAGCACATCGTGGCTTCCTCCTCGCTCTACGGCGGCACCGTGGATCTGTTCACCGACACCTTCGCCGACTTTGGCATCCGCATCAGCTTTGTGGATCAGGCCGATCCTTTGGCTTGGGCACAGGCCATCGAGGAAGACACCCGCGCATTTTTCTTGGAATCGGTCTCCAACCCGCTGTGCACAGTGGCCGATCTTCCCGCCATCTCGGCCATCGCCCACGAACACAACATCCCGGTGGTCGTGGATAACACCCTGGCCACCCCGCTGAACGTACGCCCGCTGGACTTCGGAGCCGACATCGTGGTCCACTCGGCCACCAAGGGCCTGGCCGGACACGGCTCGGTTTTGGGCGGGATCGTTGTGGATTCGGGGAAGTTCGACTTCTCCGACACCGCGCGCTGGCCGCAAATCGCAGCCCCACGAGTGCGACTGAACAATACTTCGCTGTTTGAACGCCACGGGTCGGCTGCCTACGCGATGCTGGTCCGCTCCAAATTCCTGCACGATCTGGGTCCAACCCTGGCCCCGGCCAGCGCCCAGGGCATCCTGGCCGGCATCGAAACCCTGCCGGTACGCGCCGCCCACGTGCAGCGCAGCGTCACCACCCTGATCGAGAAGCTCTCTGCTCACCCGGGCATCGCGGCCATCCACCACCCGTCGCTGCCCACCCACCCGAGCCACGAGCTGGCCGCCAAGATCACACCCAAGGGCACCGGCTGCGTGGTGGCCATCGAACTGGCGCACCCTACGTTGGTTTCCCCGGTGATCGATGGGCTCAAGCTGATCTCGCTGGCCGCCAATGTGGGGGATACCCGCACCATGATTTCGCACCCGGCGACCATGACGCACTGCCGACTCTCGGCTTCCCAGCTGGCCGACGCCGGCCTGAACACTTCAACCCTGCGCCTCTCGGTTGGCCTGGAAGACCCGGCCGACCTGCTCGCAGATCTCACCCAGGCCCTGGATCTGGCATTGGACCAGGCCCTGGCCCCGCAAACCCAAGGAGCATGAGATGACTGGCTTCAACACCCAGGCCGTGCACGCCGGCCAGCACAAGGACCCGCACACCGGCGCCGTGGTCCCGCCAATCTACCAGACCAGCACCTTCATCCAGGACGGCATCAACGTGCTGCGCTCCGGGCATGAATACTCCCGCGGCTCGAATCCCACCCGCGACGGGTTCCAGGACCAGCTCACCGCGCTGGAACACGGTGCAGCTGGCTTCGCCTTCGCCTCCGGCATCGCCGCCGAAGACGCACTGCTGCGTGCGGTGCTCGAACCGGGCGACCACATCATCCTCGGGGCCGACGGCTACGGCGGCACCAACCGGTTGATCTCCAAGCTGCACAGCAAATGGGGCATCACCTCCTCGGCGGTGGACATCACCAGCCTGGATTCGGTGCGTGCCGCGGTGCGCCCGAACACCGCGCTGCTCTGGGTGGAGACCCCCTCCAATCCGCTGCTGGGCATCGCAGATCTGGCCGGATGGGCTGCCATCGCCCGCGAACACGGCGCCCTGCTGGTCGTGGATAATACCTTCGCCACTCCTTACCTGCAGCGCCCGCTGGATTTTGGCGCCCATGCGGTGGTCCACTCCACCACCAAGTACATCGGCGGGCACTCCGATGTGCTCGGCGGCGCGGTGATCGTGGCCGACCATCACTTCCGCGGCCAAACCCTGACCGAAGCGGTGGGCTACCAGCAGTTCGCCGGGGGAGCGGTGGCCGGACCGCAGGATTCCTACCTGGCTGCCCGCGGGCTGAAGACCCTGGGCCTGCGCATGGAACGCCACTGTGCTTCCGCGGATAAACTGGCCCGCTGGCTTGACGCTCAGCCCGAGGTCACCCGGGTCTACTACCCGGGCCTGGAATCCCACCCGGGCCACGAGCTGGCAGCCCGACAGCAGCGCGGTTTTGGCGGGATCGTCTCGCTGGCCCTGGAAGACGAGGCCGCCGCCCGCGCCTTCGCCCAATCCATGGAGTACTTCCAGCTCTCGGTCTCACTGGGCGGGGTGGAATCCCTGGTCTGCTACCCGCGCGAAATGACCCACGCCTCGCTGATCGGCACCGAGCTGGAAATCCCGGCCAATCTGGTCCGCCTCTCGGTGGGCATCGAAGAGGTCGAAGATCTGATCGCCGATCTTCAGCGCGGGCTGGCCGCGGCGCGTGCTGCTTCGGCACCGTCCGTTCAACCGGCCACCTCTACCGTGCGTGAAAAGGCCCTGGAAAACGCCTGATCGTTTCGAACCGCGATTATCGGGCGGCGTGCCCCTTCCCCAAAGGATAGTAGTTGGGGAAGGGTGGGTACATGATCGGAATTCTCAATCGGCTCATCGAGCAAATCGAGGCGAATCTGCGCGAGCAGATCAACCTCGCTGAGCTGGTGCGCGCCGAAGGCACCACCGAATACCACGTGCGACGGATGTTTTCCTCGCTGGCCGGCATGCCGGTCTCCGAGTACATTCGCCGGCGCCGCATGACCCAGGCCGCCGCGGACCTGCTCACAGGCGAGGACCTGCTGAGCATTGCGGTCCGCTACGGGTACGGTTCGGCCGAGGCCTTCGGCCGGGCGTTCCGGCAGGTCCATGGCGCGTCCGTGGCCGAAATCCGCGAGAATGGCGGCCCCCTTCGAAGCCAGCCAATCATCAGGTTCAGCCTGAACGTCGAAGGGAAACGCCCCATGGATGCACGAATAACGCAACGAGAAAATTTCCAGCTCATCGGATACGCCGCACGCGTCCCGCTGATTCATCAGGGGGCCAACCCGCACATCCAAGCCCACATAGCCTCCATCCCGGTGGCCGAACATGCCCGGCTCAAGGCTCTGTCGGCCGCCGAACCGGCCGGGCTGCTGCAGGTCAGCGACCAGGTCGATGCGGACTACCGCGAAGGCAGCGAGCTGACCTACCTGCACGCGGTCGCGGTGCCAGCCGACGCCCCGGTGCCCGAGGACCTGGATTCCATCCAGGTTCCCGCCGGGGCCTGGGCGGTATTCAGCGTGTCGGGCCCCTACCCGGCGGCGCTGCAGGAGCTCTGGGCCTCCACGGCCACCGCGTGGTTCCCGTCCAATCCGTGGCGTTTGCGTCCCGGCCCGTCCATTGCCGCCGTGCTCGATCGGGCCGCTGATTTCAGCACCGCGACCTGCGAGCTCTGGCTGCCGGTGGAAGCCGACCGCTAGCCTTATCCACACCTCGTAATTGCTTGCCCTGCGTAGTATTTTGCGTGGGGCATGCTCGTTTCCATGGACACAGCGCAGGCACTGAAGAATCTGGCTGAGGCGAACACACTGATCGCCTCCGCCACTGCCGTGTTCTCCGGCGATCTTCCCGCCGGCCACGCCGCCTACTTCGCGCTGCTCACCGAAGAACTAGGCCAACAGCTCACCCGCGCACAAATTGAGGCAGCCCACGCGGTCCGCTGCACCGGCGCCCACAAACTCGACCAACAATCCTTCCAAGCCATCGCCGATGCCGGCACCAACCCCACGCTCGAGCAGATCGAGGCCGCAGCCGGTCACACCACCGCCGGACGCACCCACTTTAGTAGTGCCTCCGGGTTGCTGCAGGACTGGTTAGATATTCCACGGGTCACCGCTTCATCCCGACTGATCCAAGCCGACTGCTTGATTGGCGGGGTGAATGAGGCAGGCCAGCCCATCGCCCCGTGGTTGCCTCAGCTCGCCGAACAATTCATGGATCCTGACGTCGACCCACGCCCGGTCGCTGCTACGGCCACGAAACTGCATTCCGCCCGCAAAGATCTGGGCGAGGGCAAAGCCGGGCGTAAAAAGAAAGAACAACTCCAAGCCGACGCACTGGCTTTCCTGCGCACCGACCCGAAGTCCGCACGCAAACACATTAACGCGCTCATAGCCGAGGTGAAATCCGGCGAACGCCCGATCAAGGCCCTGCTTGAGTGCATCGGAATTTTTAGACGCGGCCTGCGCCAAGGCCTGGTCGAATATGTGCTGCGCTTACTTCCTTCTCAGGCGGCTTTTATCGAGGCCTACCTCGCCAAGATGGACAATCCGGCTACCGTGGCCGGTAACCGCGAGCACTTGAAGGACGCCGAAGCTCATTTCACCGGGGAACCGGGGAGCGACTGGGACGATGAGGAGTCGATGCCCGACTGGGCCAAGGGCGGGAACCGTTCTGGACCCGCCGAGCCGGAGCAATCAGCACCACCGGAAACATCGCCAAGTTCGCCGAAACCGGATGAACACAAACCGTGGGAAGACATAAAGCCCGAACGCCGCCGGCTACTGGGACTGCTAACTCTGTTGATGGGAAGTTCACCCACAGGTTCCGGTATATCATCACCGCCCGCAGCGCAGGTCAGCATCGTGTTGAACTGGGAAAAGATGCAACAGCAGTTCAAGGACTTTGCTGTCACTTCCAGCGGATTGCCCCTCACCCCCGGTGAAGCACGAGCCGCACTCTGTACCGCCGGCGTTTACCCGCTGGTACTCAATGGCACTTCTCTGCCCCTGGACCTTGGCCGAACCCAACGGCTCTTCTCCAAGGCGCAGGGCCGGGCGATCCGCGCCGCCTATCGGGGCTGCTCCTACCCGGGCTGCAGCATGCCTGCGCAGCGGTGCGAACTCGACCATCTGGACCCGTGGGAGAAAGGCGGTCGCACCGATATCGCCTCGGCGGACCTGAACTGCCCGATCCACCACATCGCCCGGCACTGCTCGCTGTTCCGGACGGTCAAGATCCCTGGCAGCCGGCCGCTGGTGCTGCTGTCCCCGGAACTCGACCCGGAACAGAAGCTACGCGCTAATACCTATTTCATGACGCCGAACGAGGCGCTGGCCGCCGAAACCTTGGCCGAACAGATGACCGCGCGGTGGCGGGCAGGTCAGCTGGAATTGGAATTCGCCGCGGCTTAGGAGTTGGCCGCAAGGTGCTTGGCGGACAGCTCCAGGTAATGCTCGGCGTTGACGTTCAACCCTGCAACCTCTTCATCGCTGAGTTCACGGCGCACCTTGGCCGGAACGCCGGCCACCAGCGAGCGCGGCGGGACCTGCGTGCCTTCCAGGACCAGTGCGCCGGCAGCCACGAGCGACTGCTCGCCAATCACCGCGCCATTCATGATGGTCGCGCTCATCCCCACCAGGCAGCCATCGCCCACGGTGGCGCCGTGCACCACCGCCGAGTGTCCGACGGATACGCCCGCGCCCAGCGTGCAGGGGTAACCGGCATCCGCGTGGAGCACCACGTTGTCCTGCAAGTTGGTGCCTTCGCCCACGCGAATCGGTGCGGAATCCCCGCGCACCGAGACCCCGTAGAAGGCGCTGGCCCGCGTCTCCAGCACCACGTCCCCGCTCAGCACGGCGGTGGGGGCGACAAAAACGTTCTCGGCGACCTGCGGGGTCGACCCGTCAATGGTAATAATGTGGCTCATGCCACCCACTCTAATTGCCGCGGGGGCGCGGTGCGAGTTACGAGAAGACGATGGTCCGCTGGCCGTCGAGCATCACGCGATGCTCGGCATGCCACTGCACGGCACGGGTCAGCGTGCGACCCTCCACGCTGCGTCCCAGCTCCACCAGCTGCTCGGCGGTGCGGGTGTGCGAAACATGGGTGACTTCCTGGTCGATGATCGGGCCCTCATCCAGATCCGCGGTCACATAGTGCGCGGTGGCGCCGATCAGCTTCACGCCACGCGCATAGGCCTGGTGATAAGGCTTGGCACCCTTGAACGACGGCAAGAAGGAGTGGTGGATGTTGATGACGCGGCCTTCCATCCGCTCGCACAGCGAGTCGGAGAGGATCTGCATGTAGCGGGCGAGCACCACCAGTTCGATGTCGTAGTCTTCGGCGAGCTTGAGCAGCTCCGCCTCGGCCTGCGGCTTGTTCTCTTTGGTCACCGGCAGGTGCACGAAGTCGACCCCGTAGAACTCTGCCATCGGCTTCAGGTCCAGGTGGTTGGAGACGATCACCGGCACCTCGATGGCTAGGGTCCCGGCTCGCTGGGCGAAGAGCAGGTCGTTGAGCGCATGCCCGGCCTTGGAACACATGATCATGGTGCGCACGCGATCGCCCGCGTCGGCTACTTTCAGCGACATCGCGAACTGGTCGCGGATCGGGGCCAGCGACGCGCGGGCCTGCTCCAGCGACTGCTCGGTCTCAACCTCGATGCGCATGAAGAACGTGCCAGTCTCAGGGGAGAGGAACTGCTGGGACTCGGTGATATTGCAACCGGCACCCAAAAGACCTCCCGAAATGGCGTGGACAATGCCGGGGCGGTCGATGCAAGACAGGGTGACGATGTACTGGTTCATGGATTCTAAGTTAGCGCCCGCCAGCAATTTTCCACCAATTCAGTGAGCTACGTTGCGTTAACGAGCGAGAGGTACTTCGCCGCTGTCAGCGCGGCCTTTCGGCCCGCCCGCGTAGCCCCGAGCGTGGAGGCCGACGCCCCGTAGCCGACAAAAAAGATCCCGGGCATCGTGGTGCTCACCCCGTCCTCGTCCATGAGGATGCCGCCGGACTCGGTGTGCAGCTTGAGCTCGCGCAGGTGGCGGTGGGCATGGCGGAAACCAGTCGCCCAGAGAATCGCGTCGATATTTTCCCGCGAACCATCGGTGAAAACCACCGCGTCGGATTCCAAATGCGCAATCTTCCCGCGCGAGATCAGTGCGCCGGAAGCGATGCCTGCGCGCATCTTGTCATTCAACAGCAAGCCGGTGGTGCCCACTACCGACTTGGGAGGCAACCCGGCGCGGGTTCGCTCGTTGACTTGGCGCTCCACATCCAGGCCCCATTCGGCCCCGGTGAACTCCCGCCAATCGGGCGCTCGCCGGGTGGACCAGAGGGTGTCGATCCCGGCCTCGCGCAATTGCACGATGAATTGCGTGGCGCTGGCCCCGGCCCCGACCACCAGCACTCGCTTCCCTTCAAACTGTGCGGGGGAAATGAACCCGTTGGTATGCACCTGCAGTCCGTCAAAGTGCCCGGGGTAGACCGGCCAGAACGGATTGGTCCAGGTCCCGGTAGCGTTGATAATACTGCGCGCGGTGTAGATCTGATCGGCGTGCACTTCGAAGTGCTCATCCACCCGCCGCACCGAGGTGACCGTGACCGAATGCCGTACGGGCAGTGCGAACTTTCGCTCATACTCGCCGTAGTACTCCTTAACTACCTGCGAGGCAGGCCGAGAAGAGTCCTGCACTTCCAACGGAAAATCCGGCAACGGGTGGATATGGTGGGTGGCGCCCAGGGTCAGGGAGTCCCAGCGGTTCTGCCACGCGCCACCGGGTCCGGGATTCGCATCGAGCACCAGGAAGTCCACGCCGCGCCTGGCCAGATGGTAGGCCGCGGAGAGGCCAGCCTGCCCGGCGCCGATCACAATTGTCGAGTACACATACAAGGTAACCGAGCGCACTGCGCTCTCATTCCCGCAACGATTTTCGCTACACTGGAACGCGTGACTGGCGTTAGGTGGGTAACCACCGGGGAGCTAATCGTGCGAGCCGCGCGCCTGGGTTTGCACACCACCCGCCTTGGCAACGAGGCGCCAACGGAAGGATACGCGTGAGCGCACGCATTCTCGACGGAAAGGCCACCGCGGCCACCATCAAGCAGGAACTTGCTGAACGCGTGGCCAAGCTGAAGGCTGAAGGTCACAGCACCGGGTTGGGCACCATTCTGGTCGGCACCGATCCAGGCTCCGCATGGTACGTCGGCGGCAAGCACAAGGACTGCGCCGAGGTGGGCATCGAATCCATCCGCGTGGACCTGCCCGAGGAAACCACCCAGGACGAGCTGCTCGCCAAGGTCCGCGAGCTCAACGAAAACCCGGCCTGCACCGGCTACATCGTGCAGCTGCCCCTGCCTAAGCACATCGATCAGGACGTCATCCTGGAGGCGATGGATCCTGCCAAGGACGCCGACGGCCTGCACCCGATGAACCTTGGCCGCCTAGTGGCCAACGTGAACCGCCCGATGGCTTCCCCGCTGCCATGCACCCCGCTGGGTTGCGTGGACCTGCTGGCCCGCCACGATATCGACCTGAATGGCAAGCACGTGCTGGTGCTCGGCCGCGGCGTGACCATCGGCCGCCCGGTCGGCCTGCTGCTCACCCGCCGCAGCGTGAACGCCACGGTCACCCTGGCGCACACCGGCACCACCAATCTTCCAGAACTGCTCGCCCAGGCCGATGTCATCATCGCCGCCGCCGGCGTGCCGCACATTGTGAAGGCCGATGCGATCAAGCCCGGCGCGATCGTGCTCGACGTGGGAGTTTCCCGCGTGGATGGCAAGGTCACCGGCGATGTTGACCCGGCCGTGGCCGAGGTCGCTAGCTGGATCAGCCCGAACCCGGGCGGCGTGGGCCCGATGACCCGCGCCATGCTGCTGAACAACGTGGTCGAAGCCGCGGAGCGCAACGCCGCGAAGTAGACGCGATTGAGCTCAAACACCCACGGCCTGCCATGATGGCAGGCCGTTGTTCTTATACGCCCAGCAGCGGCATTTACTAGGAGACATGATTCCTCTGGACGCGAATTGGTTTTAAGGCCGTTCCGAAAGCATTTAGATTTGCGTTTCCCTAATCAGTGTTAGTGGTTTGTCAGGTTTAATAGGTGACGTCCTTTACTGTAAGTGTGTCGTTGGCTTTTCGCTTGGCTAATAAACGAATGATGGTTGGGTATCGTAATATCGGTCTCATGACTCAAATTGGCGAGGTGCCCACACCTCTTGCTCAGTGGAATATTCCAGTGTTTACGGGTGGTTTCTGCAGCGTGCAGGTGAGTGCGGGAGAGGTGTTGACGATCCTCGGGGCGAATGGGTCGGGTAAATCGGCTCTGGCTTCGTGGATGCCGAGAAATTCGCAGGCAACGGCTATCCGGAGAGTGTTAGCGCAACGAAAACTGTGGTTTACTCAGTCGGGACCCTCCATTACTCCGGCAGACCGGCAAACGCGATTTGCCCAAATCACGCATTGGGATCAGGAATTTAGTTCGCGCTATCTTGACCATAGTGATTCACAGCGTTCGGGGATTGCCTTGTTCGATATGCTAGCCAAGATCAATCAGGAGAACAGGGAACGCGTAGATCTGTATGAGGCGGGGTCGAGCACTGAAGATGTTACCCGGAGGATGGGTCCACGCGTTCTCGACACGTTCAATACAGTGCTTCAAACTTCGGGCCTTGAAATTGAAATAGGCGTGGATTCTACGGAGAATTTTTTTGCGAAGCATCTCAATTCTGACGTGACATATCCGATTCATTTGATGTCCGATGGTGAGAAGAGCGCGCTATTGCTCGCCGCTGAAATTATTACTGCCCCGTCCGGGGTGACGTTTATTATCGATGAGCCGGAGAGACATCTACATCGAGCAATTTCCGATGAACTCATCAAGACCATTATTGCTACACGTAATGATTGTGCTTTTGTCGTGTTCACTCATGACCTGGACCTCGCCGCGAGCCTTTCTGAACAAAGAGGGAAGGTGCTAACCGTGTTTGGTGTGCGGTGGGAAGGGGAGCAAGCCATGCAGTGGGATCTGCATGAGATTGCACAGGACGACTCCTTGCCTGAAATCGCCCGACAGGCAATTCTTGGTGGGCGGAAGGAGATTCTCTTCATTGAAGGAGAAACGACGAGCCATGATCTGAGCCTTTACAAGGTGCTCTTCCCAGATTGGCTACTGGTGCCTAGCGGAGGATGCGATACGCTCATCCGGTCAGTGTCTGGCCTGCGGAATAGTGAGAGTTTCCATTGGGTCAGAGCACGCGGTTTGGTTGATGGGGACTGGCGGTCTGAGCAGGAAATTGAATCCTTATTTAGTCTTGGTATTCATGTTCTGCCAGTGAGCGAAATTGAGAACCTCTACTACACTTCGGAAGTGCTACAGGCAGTAGCAGAGCAACAAGCTTCGACGTTTGGCGACGATCCTCAGGTCAAAGTTGAGGAGGCCAAGAGTGCGGCCATGAAGGCGCTAGGAAAGAATGAGACGTTAGAAAGACTGACCGGACACCTTTCGAAATCTGTGGTCGCGAGGAAACTAGTCGAGTACATGCCAGATGTGGTTGATGAGAACGCAATCGAGATCAACTTTGACTCGCCATTTCCACAAATTCTCAGGCAGATGAAGGATCATCTTACTGCTGGTGCGTATGACGAGCTGATCAAAGCGCTACCGATTCGTAACACCAGCATGAGAATTGAAATTGCTAGGCACCTCGGTTTTCAGAGTATCCAGGACTATGAAACTGCGGCCCTTCATCGCATCCGTAATTCTCCGCCGCTGCAAATCGACTTGCATATCCCCATCGAGAAACAGTCAGGTCGAGAGCCCTCTGGATAAACCATACAGAGAACTCTAACGGGGTACGGTCCTAAGGAATTCTTGGTGCGGTGCGGTGGGATGAGAACCCGCATACCCGATTGTGGTGTCCATTCAATCCGCAGAGCGCAACGCCGCGAAGTAGACGCGAAAAAACCGGCAGCCCAAGCGGGCTACCGGCTTTTTGATCCCTGCAGGTCCTATAGCGCGTCCTGCGGAACGGGCTGCGTCACGGCCCGCTTGTCGAAGACCAGCGCGCCAACTTCCTGCTCGGCCTGGTTGCCGATGCCCAAATCGATGCCGCTGCGATCACGCACCAGGCTGACCGCCGCCAGCGACACCGCGGTGAGCGCGAACAGGTACCAGCCGACCCCCGTGGTCCCGCCGGTGGCCTGCACCAGCGCGGTGGCGATCATCGGGGCGAACGCTCCACCCAGGATCGCGCCGAAGGCATAGGAGATGGAAACCCCGGAGAAGCGCACCGAAGCGGGGAAAAGCTCGGAGTACAGCGCCGCCTGCGGACCGTAGGAGAAGCCCAAGCCGATGGCGAATAGCGCGAACGCCACGTAGAGCAGCGGCAGGCTGGCGGTGTTGACCAGCCAGAACAGCGGGAAGATGCACAGCAGCTGGCTGATGAAGCCGACCTGGTAGGTGCGCTTGCGCCCGATCCTATCCGCCACGACCCCGGAGAGCAGGGTGAAGGCGAACCACATGACCGCGCCGAAGGACACCGCCAGCAGCACCTGCGTGCGGGTGAAGCCCACTGGCCCATTGGGATCCGTCATATATGCCTGCAGGAAACCACCGGTGGTCATGTAGCCGGCGGCATTGTTGCCGGCGAAGATCAGCGCGGCAATCAGCACCAGCAGCCAGTGCTTCTTGAACAGCACCACGATCGGCACGCGGGTCTGCGCCTTCTTCTGCGCGATCTCCTCGAAGACCGGGGATTCGTCCACCGAGCGGCGGATGAAGTAGCCCACCACGATCAGCACGAAGCTGAGCAGGAACGGCACACGCCAGCCCCAGGCCACGAACTGCTCGCCGGGGGAGATCACGCCGGTCATCAGCGCCATCATTCCCGAGGCCAGCAGCATGCCCAGCGGGACGCCGAGCTGCGGGTAGGCGCCGGCCCGCGCCCGGCGGCCCTTCGGGGCGTGCTCCACGGCCATCAGCACCGCGCCGCCCCATTCGCCGCCGGCGGAGATGCCCTGGATGATGCGCAAGAGCAGCAGCAGGATCGGGGCCAGCACGCCCGCGGTCTCATGGGTGGGCAGCACGCCGATCAGCGTGGTGGAGGCGCCCATGAGCGCCAGGGTCAGCACCAGCATGGCACGCCGGCCGATCTTGTCCCCGTAATGCCCGGCCAGGAACGCTCCCAGCGGGCGGAAGAGGAAGGAAATGCCGACGCTGGCGAAGGAAAGCAGCAGGCCGATCTGCGAGCCGGCCGGCTCGAAGAACAGCTGGGCGAAGATCAGCCCCGCTGCGGTGGCGTAGATGAAGAAGTCGTACCACTCGATGGTGGTGCCGATGACGGTGGCGAAGGCGACGCGCCGCTGGCTGGTGCCGGGGCGTGCTGTGGGTGTGCTCATGAGCTGACCTCATTGGGATGGGAGTGATAGGAGTGCGGGGAAAACTAGGCCGCGACCGGGGTGGCGTTGGCCAGTTCCTTCAGGGATGCTCCGGCGAGCATGGCTTCGGTGATGCGCTCGCCGCGGGCCAGCAGCTTGCGGGCGGCCGCGTGGTCGGCTGCCCGGTTGACGGATTCCACCGCTACCAGCTGGCCGTCGCGCAGCAAGGCGATGGAGAACTTTCCGCTGCCCGGGTCGCCCAGCAGCATGCTGCTGTCGGTGGGCTGGGCCAGCCCGGCGATCTGCAGCCGGTGGCGGCCCTGGATGCTCCAGAACCAGGGGACGTCCGAGTACAGCGTGGGTTCTCCGCACAGCGTGCGGGCCAGGCTGCGCGCCTGGTCCGCGGCGTTCTGCACCGATTCCAGCCGCACCCGCGTGCCGTCGCGCTCGGCATTGGCGCAGTCGCCCACGGCGTAGACGCGCTCATCGCTGGTGCGCAGCGCGGCATCCACCAGGATGCCGTTTTCGCACGCCAGTCCGGATGCTTCGGCCAGCTCCACGTTGGGCAGCACGCCGATGCCGTAGACCACCAGGTCCGCCCGGTGGCTTTCCCCGGCGGTGGATTGCACCAGCAAGTCTTCCTGCGCGTCGATGGACTGCACGCCTTCGCCCAGGCGCAGGTCAATGCCGTCCGCGCGATGCGCCTGGGTGAACCAGTCCGAGAGCTGGCGGGAGACCGAACGGTTCAGCACCCGGGGAGCGGAGTGCAGCACCGTGGCCTCGATGCCGCGGGCCCGGGCGGCGGCCGCGAATTCCAGGCCGATGAAGCCTGCACCGGCCACCACGACCCGCTGGGCGCCGTCCAGTTGCCGGCGCAGGTTTTCCGCATCCTGCAGCGTGCGCAGGCCGATGACCCGTGGGTCCTGCGCACCGGGGCAGGACAGCACCCGGTTGCGTGCGCCGGTGGCGAAGACCAGCCGGTCGTAGCTGCGTTGCTGCCCGTCGGACAGGGTCACGGTGCGTGCGGCGCGGTCAACCGCGGTGGCGCGCGCACCGGTCAGCAGTTCGATGCGCTGCTGGGTGTAGAAGTCCTCCGAGCGCAGCGGCAGCGCTTCGGGCTCCTGGGCGGACACGAAGTCCTTGGACAGCGGAGGGCGCTGGTAGGGCTGCTGCGCGCCCTGGTCGATCAGGGTGATGGTGCCGTCATGGCCGTTTTCGCGCAGCGATTCGGCCAGCTGCACGCCGGCGTGGCCGGCGCCGATGATCAGGATGCTCTCGTTCATCTCACACCTGATCGGAAGGCACGGCCACGCGGATGGACTGCAGTGCGCCGCCCAGGGACACCTGGCAGCCCAGGCGGCTGTGCTCGGTGCGCTCTGCGGTGGTGCAGTCAAGCATTTCGTCCTCGTCTTCCGAGGGTTCCGGAAGGCCAGCGGCATCCTCGGGGTTCACGTAGACGTGGCAGGTGGCGCACATGGCCTGGCCGCCGCATTCGCCGACGATTCCGGCGATGTTATTGGCGACGGCGGCGCGCATGATGTTGCCGCCCTCGGCGACCTCGACGTCGGTGGCGGTGCCGTTGGGCTGTTCAAAGGTGATGGTAGGCATGGAAGGCTCCTTGGAGAGTGCGTGTGGTTCTTAATCCCAGAGGATGGGCATTTTGGTCATGCCGCGGAAGACCCAACCGGCATCGATGCTGGCGGTGGCCGGATCCAGGCGCAGGTTGGGCAGCTTCTCGAAGACCTCCGGCAGGGCGACCTGGGCCACCTGGGCCCGGGCGATCCAGGTGCCGGCGCAGAAGTGCACGCCGCCGCCGAAGGCCAGGTGCGGCTTCTTCTCGCGGAAGATGTTGAACGTTTCGGGGTCCTCGAAGACCAACGGGTCGCGGTTGGCAGCTCCGAGCACCACGCCGAGGCGCGCACCGGCCGGCAGCCGCACCCCCTCCAGCACTAGCTCCTGCGTGGTTTCCCGCGGGTACATGCCGATCGGGGCGACCCAGCGCACCGATTCCTCGAAGGCCTTGGGGAGCAAGGCCGGGTCCTGGCGTACCGCCTGCAATTGCCCGGGGTTCTGAAGCAGCGCCCAGACAGTGGTGGCCAGCACGTCGCGCGGCTCGTTCAGCCCGCCGCCGATGGTCATCTTCAGGTTGGCGCGGATGGCTTCGAGCGGGATCGGCATGGAGGCCAGGTTGGAGAGCAGCGAGTGGTCCGGGTTCTTCGCCAGATACGGGAGCATCTGATCGATGGCGGCGTCGACCTCTGCCGAGGAAGCCTCTGCCTTCGCCCAGACCTCTGGGTCATCGGCATAGTTGCCGGTGCCGTCGATCATGGTCTGGCTCCAGCGCTGCATGTCCTGCTGGGTGGCATTGTGGAAGCCGCAAATCAGCCGGAGGTTCTCCGCGGTGTAGGGGGCTGCGTAGTCCCAGACGAAGTCCGCGCCCGGGCCCTTGGCGAGCAGCTGGCCCAGGTACTTCTCGTTGTTCTGCGCAAAGATCCCGTTCCAATGCTTCTTGATGGTGCCCGGGCGCAGGGTCGCGCCGTAGGAGTCGCGGTCCACCTGGTGCTCCGGGTTGTCCTTGCGCAGCATCGAGTGGCCCATGGACCGCTTCATCAGCGAGTTGCGCTCGTTGGCGGAGAAGCGGGCTTCGTCCTGCTCGATCTCATGGCAGGCGGCGTAGGAGGTCACCATGTAGCGGTTCACTGCCGGGACCCAGTGCACCGGGGCTTCGGCGCGCAGGCGCTGGTAGATCGGGAATGGATCGCGGTACAGGTCCTCGATTTTCACCCAATCGGCGACCGGGGCCTCGCGGACTGCGGACTCGGTGCTGGCGTGCGGCACTGGCGCGGTGCCGGGGGTGGCCTGCGCGCCGGTGAAGGGGCAGGTCGCTGGGGCGGTGCTCATGCTGTCTCCTTAGTGGTTCCTTGTTCATTTCCCAGTGTGAGGCAGGCCATAACCGCGGGTAAAATGGTTATATTCGAGGAATATCCACTGAGTAAGCGAGGAATAGTGCCGAAATTTACGCTGCGCCAGCTCGAATGCCTGGCCGCCGTGGGCCAGCTGGGCTCCATCACCGCCGCCGCGCAGTCGCTGAATCTGTCAGCCTCCGCGGTGACCGGCGGGCTCAATGAGCTTGAACGCGTGCTGAACACGCAGCTGACCATCCGGCGCAAGGCCCACGGCGTGAGCCTGACCCCGGCCGGGCGCTATGTGCTGGACGAGGCGCAGGGAATCCTGCAGGCCTCCGGGGACCTGGAGCAGATGGCCAGCGGTGCCGGCGAGGTGCTGGCCGGGAAGGTGCGGGTGGGCTGCTACTCGTCGCTGGCGCCCACGGTGCTGCCCGAGCTGCTGGCCGAATACGGGCAGCGCTACGCGCAGGTGGAGGTGGACTTCTTCGCCGGCACGCAGCAGGAGATCTTCCAGATGCTGGCCGCCGGGACACTGGATCTCGCCTTCGTCTACGACTTCGGCCTGCCCGAGGGCATCGAGCGCACCGAACTGTTCCGCACCGAACCCTATGTGCTGCTGCCCGCGGGCCATCCGCTGGCCGAGGAGCCGAAGGTGCCGCTGGTGCGGCTGGCCGGCGAGCCGATGATCCTGCTCGATGTCCCGCCGAGCCGCGAGCACACGCAGAACCTGTTCGAATCCGCCGGGGTCGATCCGTGGATCCGCTACCGCACCGCCGACTTCGAGGTCACCCGCTCCATGGTGGCCCGCGGGCTCGGCTACGCGGTACTTGTCCAGCGCCCGGCGGCTGACGTCTCCTACGAGGGCCTGGATCTGGTGGTGCGCCCGATCCACCCGGTGGCCCGCACCGTGCGTATCGCGCTGGCCCGCCCGCGCGCAATTGCCCCGTCCAAGGCGGCCACCGCCATGCATGAGCTGGCGCTGGAACTGCATTAAGCGCCGGGCGATACTCCCGGGGGAGCAGGCGGCTACTCCCGCCGGCCGATGCCGCAAAGTCGGCGCCCGGAGTATCCTCGGTTCATGAGCACCCGTCGACGCCCGCCGCTGGCCATCCTGCCCGTCGCGGTGGCGGTGATCCAGCTCGCCGGCACGGGCGCTGTCGCCGCGCACCAGGGCCGGGCCCTGCCGCTGACGGCAATCCTCTTGCTGCTGGCCGGCCCGGCCTTGCTGCTGCTGCGCCGCCGGGCTCCGGGCCCCATGGCCGCCGGCGCAGCAATCATTGCGCTGGCCTACCTGGCCGCCGGATTCCCGTTCGGGCCCTTCCTGCTCAGCCTGCTGGCCGCCCTGGTCATTGCCGTAGTGTCCGGTGCCCGCTGGTGGGCGTGGGGCGCTGCCGTTGCATTCGGTGCCGGAGCCTGGCTGCTGGCCGCGCAGCATGCCGAGCAGCGGATCTACCTGCTGCTGGCCTGGCTGGTGGTGCTGCTGCTCATCGGCGAGCTCGCCAGGGCGGGGCGCAACCGCCGCGAGGACCGGCGCAAGGCCGAGGCCGAACGCCGCCGGCACGAACGCGACGAGGAACGGCTGGTGCTGGCCCGCGACATCCACGATGTGGTGGCCCACTCGCTGTCCATGATCAACGTGCAGGCCTCGGTGGCCCTGCATCTGGCGGTCAAGGACCCCGACCCGGAGCAGCTCATCGAAGCGCTGGGAAACATCAAGTCCGGTTCCTCCCATGCGCTCGCCGAGGTACGCGAGGTGCTCTCGGTGCTGCGCCACGATGCGCCGCGGATCCCCAGCCAGCGCATCGCGCAGCTGCCGCAGCTGGTGTCCCGCGTGTCCTCCGGCGAGCTGGCGGTGGAATACGAAGCGCCGGACCAGCTGCCGGGCTGGCTGGATGAGCGCGTGGAGAACACCATCTACCGGGTGGTGCAGGAATCGCTGACCAATATCGTCCGCCACGCGCACGCCACCCGGGCAGCCATCACCTTCGCCGCGGACGATACGCAGGCAGAAGTCACCGTTGCCGATGACGGCATCGGCATGGCCGCCGCCGAAGAAGGCAACGGCCTGCGCGGGCTGCGCGAACGCGTGCAGCAGCTCGGCGGAACGGTTTCCCTCGGCCCGGCGAACCTGCCCGGCGCTGCCCGTCCCGGCACCGCGATCACCGTGCGCATCCCGGCACCCCAGGAGGCCTCATGAGCCAGACGCCCACGACATCCGAACCTAAGCAGATCGGCGTGATCATTGTCGATGACCAGTCGCTGATCCGCGCCGGATTCAGCGCGCTGCTTTCCGCCGAAGAGGACATGGCGGTGCTCGGCACCGCCGGCAGCGGCACCGAAGCGGTGCAGCTTGCCCGCGAGGCAAAACCTGACATCGTGCTGATGGATATCCGCATGCCCCACGGGGACGGGATCGCGGCGGCCGCCGCCATCACCGCAGACCCCTCTCTGGATGCCACACGGGTGATCATGCTGACCACCTTCGAACTCGATGACTACATCATCGATTCGATCCGCGCCGGCGCCAGCGGGTTCCTAGTCAAGGACACCGAACCGGCGCAGCTGATCGAGGCGGTGCGCGTGGTGGCCGGCGGGGATTCGCTGCTCTCGCCCTCGGTGACCCGCAAGCTGCTGGCCCAGGTCGCCTCCGGCACCCCGCAGGCCACGCTGCCCCAAGCCCACCGGCTGCAGGAGCTGACCGCGCGCGAACGCGAGGTGCTGGTGCATATCGGCCTGGGCAAGACCAACGCGGAAATCGCCGCGGCGCTGTTCATCACCCCGCTCACCGCCAAGACCCACGTCTCGCGGATCATCGGCAAGCTGGCCGTGCGCGATCGCACCTCGCTGGTGGTCCTCGCCTACGAATCCGGGCTGCTCACCCCCGGGACGCCCAGGGAGTAGGCGCACGCGCTGCCGGGCCTGCGCAGGGAGTACGGCAAGTGGCTTCCGCAGGCCGACGCGCGAACCCACGCTGCGCGGGAGAGTGGAGTCATGGGGCAGCAAGGCCCCGAAAGACACAAGGAGCAATCATGACTACCGCACTGATCCTCTCGGCCATGCCAGCGCATTACGGGCACGGCCCGGGCTGGTTCATCCTGATCCCGATCTTCTGGATCCTGCTCATCGGCCTGATCATCTTCACTGCCCGCCGTCGGCATGTCCAGCCAGCGGCCGGCGCCGAATCGGTACTGCGCGAACGCTACGCCCGCGGCGAGATCGACGAGACCGAGTACCGCCAGCGCCTGGAGGTGCTGCGCACCAAAGTGAAGTAGGAAGTCGAAGCAGAAAAGCCCGGTGGCCCGTTCGAAAACGGGCCACCGGGCTTTGTCGAGGACTAGGCCTCAGCGGTGCCTAGGCGTCCTGGGTGGCCATTGCGGCATCTGCACGGCGCTTGTCGAAGACCAGCGCGCCGACTTCCTGCTCGGCCTGGTTGCGGAAGGACAAATCGATGCCGGAGCGGTCGCGGATCAGGGTGACCGCGGTGAAGGAAATCGCAACAACAATCAGCAGGTAGACGGCCACGGCGGTGGTGCCGCCGGTGGCCTGCACCAGTGCCTGGGCGATGGTCGGTGCGAAAGCTCCACCAACGATCGCGCCGATCGCGTAGGAGATCGAGACCCCGGAGAAGCGCACCGAGGCAGGGAAGAGCTCGGAGTACAGGGCCGCCTGCGGGCCGTAGGTGAGCCCCAGGCCGATGGAGAACAGGCCGAAGGCCAGGTAGAGCAGGCCCAGCGAGCCGGAGTTCACCAGGGCGAAGACCGGGAACAGGCTGATGGCAAGGATGATGAACCCCAGCTGGTAGGTGCGCTTGCGCCCGATCTTGTCAGCCAGGAATCCGGCCACCAGGGTCATGATCAGCCAGATGGCGGCACCGAAGGCCACCGCCACGAGCACGTCGGTGCGCTCCAGGCCCACCGGGCCCTCGGGATCGGTGGTGTAGGACTGGAAGAATCCGCCGGTGGTCATGTACCCGGCGGCATTGTTGCCGGCGAACACCAGGGCCGCGATGATCACCAGCGGCCAGTGCTTCTTGAACAGCACCAGGATCGGCACATTGGTCTGCGCTTTGTGCTCGGCGATCTCTTCGAAGACCGGGGATTCGTCCACGGCGCGGCGCACGAAGTAGCCGACCAGGATCAACACGATCGACACGAGGAATGGCACGCGCCACCCCCAGGCCATGAAGGCCTCGCCGGGGGAGATCACGCCGGTCATCAGCGCCATGGTGCCCGAGGCGAGCAGCATGCCCAGCGGCACGCCGACCTGCGGGTAGGAGCCGGCACGGCCGCGGTGGCCTTCGGGGGCGTGCTCCACGGCCATCAGCACCGCGCCGCCCCATTCGCCGCCGGCGGAGATGCCCTGCAGGATGCGCAGCAGCAGCAGGAGCACCGGCGCCCACAGTCCGGCGGTTTCGTAGGTCGGCAGCACGCCGATCAGCGTGGTGGAGGCGCCCATCAGGGCCAGGGTGAGTACCAGCATGGCGCGGCGGCCGATCTTGTCTCCGAAGTGCCCGGCCAGAAACGCGCCGAGCGGACGGAAGAGGAAGGACAGGCCGACCGAGGCGAAGGAGATCAGCAGCGCGATCTCCTGGCCGGCCGGTTCGAAGAAGAGCTGGGAGAAGACCAGGCCGGCGGCGGTGGCGTAGATGAAGAAGTCGTACCACTCAACGGTGGTGCCGATGACGGTGGCGAAGGCGACGCGTCGTTGGTTCGCCTTGGCGGCGTGTGCTGTGCTCATGTAGCTTCCCTTGCGAGCGGGGCCCATCGCCCCTGCGTTGTGGATCACTTCAGTGTGACACCCGATACAGGTAAGGTAAACTTCAATTATCTGCAGAACTTCTGAAGGTGGGCTTATGTATTCGATGCGCCATTTGGAAATCATGGCCGAGCTGCCCGGGCATGGCACCCTGGGCTCGGCCGCCAGCGAATTGCGCATCTCCGAATCGGCCTTGTCGCAGGCCATCACCGCGATCGAAAGGCAGGCAGGGGAGAGCCTGTGCCTGCGCCGCAAGGCCCACGGTTTTTCGCTCACCGCCTCCGGGCATCACTTCGCGCAGATGGCCCGCAAGATCTTGGCCGAGGTCGGCGAACTGCGCGCCACCTTCCCGCAAACCGAGGGCGCGCTGCGCGGACCGGTCCGCTTCGGCTGCTTCGCCTCGCTCTCCCCGCACCTGATCCCGGCTACCCTGGAAGGGTTCGACCACCCCGAGGTGCAGCTCGATGTGCGGGTGGGAACCCATGACGAGCTGCTGCCTGCCCTGCGCAACGGGGAGCTGGACGTCGCCTTCGTCTACGACCTGCAGCTGCCCGCCGACATGGACAAGCAGCCGATCTACCAGACCGAGATGCAGGTGGTGCTGCACCCCGAGCACCGGCTGGCCAAGCTGAAGCGGCCGCTGGAACTGGCCGACCTGGCCGCGGAATCGCTGATCATGTACGAGTCCGAACCGAGCACCGAGCACCAGATGCAGCTCTTCGCCTCCCAGGGCCTGGTCCCGAAGATCACCGCCGCCGTCCCGCAGATGATCCTGGTCTCCGCCATGGTCGGGCGCGGGCTGGGCTACGGGCTGCTCATGCGCCGCCCGAACAACGCCGAAGTCTCCGTGGAGGGCCGGCCGCTGGCCTTCCGCGAGCTCAAGGCGCCGAACTACCCCAACGCGGTCGTGGCGATCACGCCCAGGGGAGTGCGCATCCCGGCCCGCGTGCAGGCGCTGATCGAGCACTGCACCTGCGCAATGGCTGAGTCCTGGTAGACGCGGGCCGTCGCCGCGCGGATAATGGCCACATGATTGGCACATGGCAGGCCATGGTCATCGACTGCGAGGACCCCGATGCACTGGCCGGATTCTATGAACAGCTCCTCGGAATGGTGCGCATCGACAACGAGCCCGACTGGGTCTCCATTGGCGATGCCCCGGATCATCCTGCGCTCGCCTTCCAAGCGGTCAGCCCGTACGTGGCCCCGCAATGGCCCGGGCATGTGCACCCGCAGCAGGCGCATATCGACGTCAAAGTCGCCGACCTGGATCTGGCTGAGGAGCAGGTGCTGCACCTGGGTGCCAAGGCCACCGGCGAAGGCACCAAGACCTTCAGGGTGTACCTGGATCCGCAGGACCACCCGTTCTGCCTGGTGAGCTGGTAGCCCCGTAGGCGATCCTCGCCGCCTGCAGCCGCGTGGAGACCCCGAGCTTGGCCAGCACCTGGGAGACGTGCGTCTTCACGGTGCTCTGCCCGATGCCCAGGCGCTGCGCCAGCTGCGGATTGCTCAGCCCTTCGCCGATGCCCTGCAGCACCTCGCGTTCCCTGCCGGTGAGCTCAGGCAGCGCCGCGGCCTCGGGCACGGCCAGCGCCCGGGCCAGGATCCGTGCAGTCACCTGCGGATCCAGCACCGATTCGCCGCGCGCGGCGGCCCGCACGCCGAAGATGATCTCCTGCGGCTGAGCGCTCTTGAGCAAGAACCCATGCGCGCCGGCCTGCAATGCGCCGAACAGGTATTCGTCGTCGTCGAAGGTCGTGAGCACCACGACCCGGTGCTTCTCGTGCAGCGCCTTGGTGGCCTCGATGCCATCGAGCACCGGCATGCGCAGGTCCATCAGGACCACGTCGGGGGACAGGGCCCGGGCCATGGACAGGGCCGAACGCCCGTCCGCCGCCTCGCCGACGACCTCCAGGTCCTCGGCGGCCTGCAGCACCAGCCGGATGCCCATGCGGACGGTGGCATGGTCATCGACGATCAGCACTTTCATTCGTCCTCCGTTGCTTCCGGGAATTGCACATGCACCGCGAACTGGGCGCCGCTGCGCAGCTCGAAACGACCGTTCAGCGCCGCGACGCGGGTCTTGATGTTCTCCAGCCCGGTCCCGGCGCCCGGGGTGGACCCGGCATCCCGGCCCCGAGGGTTGCGCGCGGTGATGGCCAGGTGACGGTCCTGGACCACGCGCAGCTCGAGCTCGGTGCCCGGGGCATGCTTGGCATGGTTGACCAGCAGCTCGGCGACCGTGCGGTGCGCGGCAGTGTGCACAGCCCGGGAGAAGCGCTGCGGCTGCGCCACCCGGTATTCGCAGCGCACCGGGCTGCCGAACCCTGCCACCAGCTCGGGCACATCCTCGATCCGCGCCTGCAGCGCAGGCCCGCCCGAATGCAGCATCCGCACCATTTCGGCCATGTCCTGCAGCCCGGACACCGACTCGTCGCGGATGCCCTGCAGCGGGGCACGCACTGCATCGGGCGCCGCGGGCAGCAGCGCGCCGGAAAGCAGTGCGATCGAGGAGAACCGCGCCGAAAGCACGTCATGCATCTCGCGGGCCAGCGCGGTGCGCTCCTGGACCCGGGAGAACTCATGCTCCGCCACCAGCTGGTCTTCTCGGGCCGCCGCCGCTAGCTGCACCGCCTGGACCCGCTGGGCTTCGGCCGTGGCCAGGTCCTTGGCTGTGCGCACATTCTGCGCCCAGAGCATCGGGGTGAACAGGATGAAGCCGGCCATGAACAGGCCCAGCACCACCTGTTGCGGATTGCCGCTGACCAGCCACGTCGCGATGGCCAGCACGATGGCGGCCAGGCACAGCAGCGCGAAGGCCACCGTCCGGACCCGGGCTGAGCCGAGCAGGAACAGGCCGAAGACGCACTCGAACACCAGGAAGTACCCGCCGATGCTGCCCACCGCCAGCAGGCCCACGCCGCACAGCAGCATGATCAGCGTGCTGGCGAGCAGGAACCGGCGGCGCAGCAGCACGGCGGCCAGGCCGATCAGCAGCAGCGGGATCCATTCGTAGCCGCGGATCGCGATCCACGGCGGGTTGGACAGCCCGGCCAGGTGCAGTACCACGGTCAGCACCAGATAGGTGCCGGCGACCTCGGGCTCCTTGTCGCCGCTGCCCAGCCGCCGAAGGAAGTTCATGCTTCCAGCATCCCCGACGCCCTGCCCGCCGGGTATCCCCCTTAAGGAGGAGATAGCGCAGACCACTGGCCGATACCGCGTTGCAGCGAGGCGCGGAAGAGTGGAAACCATGGACATCATCACGGGCCATCCCGAACTTTCCCTGGTCATCCTGGCGCTGATCGACTCGACGAGCATCGGCACCCTGGTCATCCCGCTGTGGCTGCTGCTGCGCGGGCGCCGTGAGGCCATCGCCAAGGTGCTGGCCTACCTGCTGGTCATCGCCGGGTTCTACTGGGTCATCGGGGTGCTGATGCGCAGCGGGCTGCTGCTCATCGACCCCAGCTTCTTCGAGCACCGGCTGGTCCGGCTGGCAGGGATGGCGATTGGCGCGCTGATGGTCATCTGGGCGCTGGCCTACCGCACCGACGCGCAGAAGGCTGCCAGCGCCCGGAAGAAAGCCGCGGCGCGCGTTGGCGCGGGGCCCGAAGCCCGCGCCCCGGAATCAACGGCGGCCACCGAGCAGGTGCCGCGGCGGCTGCGCGGCCGGGTGGGCGCCGCACTGGATACCCGCACCGGGTTGATCGCCCTGGCCCTGTTCGCGGGCCTCTTGGAGCTTCCCACGATGCTGCCCTACCTGGCGGCCGTCGGCGTGATGCAGGGCGCCGGGTGGGGCACCAGCGTGCAGCTGCTCGCGCTGGCCGGCTACTGCCTGGTGATGATCGTGCCTGCCTTGGCGCTGGTTGGCGCCCGTGCGCTGGCCGGCGCACGGATCGAGCTCTGGATGCAAAAGCTCGGGGACAAAGCCGGCGCCTACGCCCAGGAAACCCTGGGCTGGGTGGTGGGCATTGGCGGATTCCTGCTGATTCGCGCATCGCTTTCCGGGCAGGATCTGCACAGCTTGTTCGGCTAGCCACGCTGTGGGCGAAAGCGCGGGCCGCCAATTGGCCTGCGGTGGGCAGGTGGTGCGAGAATTGGTGCTATGGAACCTCTAGGCAGCAGCGCGAAGCAGGGCAAAAAAGTCACCCTCAACGCCTCAACTTTGGCAATGTCCGTCATGGTCATCGTCCTTCTGGTGGCAGTGGTCTTCGCCGCCAACTCCAATGAGATCGTCGGCTGGTTTGTCGTCGTCATCTCCGCCGGCTGGCTGCTGCTGGCCGCCTTCATGATGTTCGGCCTCAAGCGCGGGGCCGAGAAGATCAACAACTCGCTGCGCGAGGCGACCGCCGCGGCCACCCCACGTGCCCAGTCCGGCACGGTTGTGGTGGATGAATCCACCAGCCAGCGCGATATGAAGCTGGACCACTCGTTCAAGATCGTCCAGGTGCAGGCCCGGGTGATTTCCGAGCAGCGCGAGGCCAAGGGCCCCGAGTCCGAGGGCATGATCGACCGGGCGCTGGAGACGATCCAGATGACCGCGGCCAATGCGCGGGACATGATCAAGCCGGCCACGCCGATGGACGGCGAAATCATCGACTAGCTTCGAGGGCAACGCAGATGCGTTGCCCTTTCTCTTTCGGCTCAGGGGTGATCAGCGCGTAATCAGGCGCAGAATTTTGTAAGCTGGTTAGGTGATACCTACCAGCGTGGAAATTCTGAGCAAGGACGCCGGCGCACTGCGCGTCGCGTCGGTCAACGTCAATGGCATTCGCGCCGCCTACAAGCGCAATATGGCCGACTGGATCGCCGCCCGCGACGTGGACATCCTGTGCCTGCAGGAAGTGCGCGCACCGGATCAGGTGCTGCGCGATCTGATCGGCGAGGGCTGGTTCATCTTGCACGCCGAGGCCAAGGACAAGGGCCGCGCCGGGGTCGCGGTGCTCTCTCGCACGCAGCCGGTCGCCGTGCGCGAAAACATCGGCGAGGACTACTTCGCGCAATCCGGGCGCTGGGTTGAAGCGGACTTCGAGGTCAACGGCGAGATCTTCACCGTGGTCTCCGCCTACGTGCACTCCGGCGAGCTGGGCACGCAGAAGCAGGACGACAAGTACCGCTTCCTGCAGCGCATGAACGTGCGCCTGGTCGAGCTGAAAAACGAGAAGGACCACGTCCTGGTGGTGGGCGATCTGAACGTCGTGCACACCGAAAAGGACATCAAGAACTGGAAGCCGAACCACAATAAGCGCGCCGGCGTGATGGACGAGGAGATCGCCTACTTCGACGGCTTCTTCGGCCCGGAAATCGGCTACAAGGACGTGGCGCGCGAACTGGCCGGTGATGTGCAGGGCCCCTACACCTGGTGGTCCTTCCGCGGGCAGGCCTTCGACAACGACGCCGGGTGGCGCATCGACTACCATATGGCCACGCCCGCCCTGGCCGGCAAGGCCATCAAGTCCCACGTGGACCGTGCCTCCGCCTACGACGTGCGCTTCTCCGACCACGCACCGCTGGTCGTCGACTACCAGTTCTAGAAGGATTTCCATGCAAACCACCCGTCCCCGCGTCCTGTCCGGCATGCAGCCATCGGCTGATTCGCTGCACCTTGGCAACTACCTGGGCGCACTGGTCAACTGGGTCAAGGCCCAGGACGAGTTCGATTCGTTCTTCTTCATCCCGGACATGCACGCGATCACCGTGGCCCAGGACCCCGAAGACCTGCGCAACCGCACCCGCGTCACCGCCGCGCAGTACATCGCCGGCGGCATCGACGTGGAACGCTCCACGCTGTTCGTCCAGTCGCAGGTCCCCGAGCACGCGCAGCTGGCTTGGGTGCTGAACTGCATCACCGGTTTCGGCGAAGCCAGCCGCATGACCCAGTTCAAGGACAAGTCCTCCAAGGGCGGCGCGGATGCCGCCAGCGTCGGGCTGTTCACCTACCCGATCCTGATGGCCGCGGACATCCTGCTCTACCAGCCGCAGGGCGTGCCGGTGGGCGACGACCAGCGCCAGCATGTGGAGCTGGCCCGCGATTTGGCCAAGCGCTTCAACCACCGCTTCGGCGAAACCTTCGTGGTGCCCGAGGCGTTCATCCCGAAGGAGGGCGCGCGCATCTACGACCTGCAGAACCCGACCTCCAAGATGTCCAAGTCCGCCGAGTCCCCGGCCGGCCTGATCAACGTGCTCGACGAGCCCAAGCAGATCGCCAAGCGCATCAAGTCAGCGGTCACCGATGCTGGCAGCGTTGTCGCCTACGACAAGCAAGAGAAGCCGGGCGTTTCGAACCTGCTGGATATCCTGGCCGCCGTGACCGGCAAGCACGTGCCCCAGCTGGTCACCGAGTTCGAGGGCAAGATGTACGGGCACCTGAAGGTGGCCGTGGCCGATGCCGTGGTCGAGCGCCTGACCCCGATCCGCACCCGCACCCTGGAGCTGCTCGACGATCCGGCTGAGCTGGACCGCCTGCTGCTGGCTGGCGCCACCAAGGCCCGCGAAGTGGCCTCGAAGACCGTGGCCGATGTCTACCAGAAGGTCGGCTTCCTGCCGCCGCTGGGAATCTGATGGAATACACCCTGGGCGTCGTGATCCCGGTGCCGCAACCGCACCGGGATGCCCTGCGCGCGTGGCGCCAGGAATTCGGGGGAGCGGCCACCGAGCCGATCGCCCCGCATATCACCCTGGTGTCCGGGTCCTACCTCAATACCTGGGAGCAGGCCGCCGCGCAGGTGCGCCAGGTGGCGTCGGGCACGAAGCCGTTCACCATCGAGTTGGGCGCGGCACGCACTTTCCGCCCGGCCAGCGACGTGGTGTACCTGCCGCTGCTTTCCGGGGCCGATCACTGCTGGGCGCTGCACCGGCGGCTGCTGGGTGATGCGCTGCGGCACGAATCGTCCTTCGCCTACCATCCGCACCTGACCATCGCGCAGGACGTGCCGGCCGCGCAATTGGATGCCGCGCAGGCGGCGCTGTCCACAACGGACATGGTGTTCGAGGCGGATCGGGTGCAGCTCTTCGATACCCGCGGCGGGCAATGGAACCTCAGCGAGGACATCGACCTGGGGTCCTAGAAAAGGAAAAACGCCAGCCTCGCGGCTGGCGTTTTTCCTTTCGCTACTCGGCGCGCACGTTGGCCTCGATCTTCGCTCCGGTGTCCGCGTCGATGTTCTTCCAGTACGCGATCGCGTTGGACAGCACCGGCTCGATGACACCGTCCAATGCCTCGGTGACCGTCTGCACCAGTTCAGCGCGCTGGGCATCGTCCATCACCTCGCGGACCAGGATGCCGGGCTGGACGAAGTCCCCGTCGTCCCTGCGCAGCGTGTAGGCTTCGCGGACCAGTTCGCCGTCGGCTTCGAAGGATGTCTCCGCCGGACCGGTGTCATCGCTCCACGAGTCACCGAAGGAGTTCGGCGCGTAGACGCGGCGATCGCCGGTGTGCTCGTACGTCATATTGCCCTCGAAGTTGTAGGAGTGCACCGGGCACTTCGGCTGGTTGACCGGCAGCTGCTGGAAGTTGGTGCCGATGCGGTAGCGCTGCGCGTCAGCATAGGCGAAATTGCGTCCCAGCAGCATCTTGTCCGGGCTCATGCCCATGCCCGGGACCATGTTCCCGGGGGAGAAGGCGGCCTGCTCGATCTGCGCGAAGAAGTTCTCCGGGTTCCGGTTCAGCGTCATGGTGCCGACCTTGATCCGCGGGTAGTCCTTCTTGGACCAGACCTTGGTCAGGTCGAAGGGGTTGAACCGGTAGGTCTTGGCTTCCTCGTAGGGCATGATCTGCACGTACAGGTCCCACTGCGGGAAATTGCCGGACGCGATCGCGTCGAACAGGTCGCGGCGGTGGAAATCGGCGTCGGATCCGGCTAGTTCCTCGGCCTGCGCCCCGCCCATGGTCTCGAACTTCTCGGATTGCTTGTTCAGGAAGTGGTACTTGACCCAGAATTTTTCGCCGGCGGCATTGACCCACATGTAGGTGTGCGAGCCGTAGCCATTCATCTCGCGCCAGGTCTTGGGCAGGCCGCGCTGGCCCATGATGTAGGTGACCTGGTGGGCTGACTCTGGATTCTGCGTCCAGAAATCCCATTGCATGGTGCCATCGCGCAGCCCGGAATCGGGCAGCCGCTTCTGCGAGCGGATGAAGTGCGGGAACTTCATCGGGTCGCGCACGAAGAACACCGGGGTGTTGTTCCCGACCAGGTCGAAATTGCCCTCCGTGGTGTAGAACTTCATTGCGAAGCCGCGCACGTCGCGCCAGGTGTCGGGGGAGCCCAGCTCCCCGGCGACGGTGGAGAAGCGCATGAGCGTCTCGGTCTTCACCCCGGGCTGGAACAGGGCGGCCTTGGTGTACGCGGAGAGGTCCTCGGTGGTTTCGAATTCGCCGAAGGCCCCGGCACCCTTGGCGTGCGGGCGCCGTTCGGGCACGTTCATCCGGTTGAAGTGCTGCAGGGTCTCGATCAGATGGTGGTCGTGCAAGACGATGGGACCATCGGCGCCGACGGTCAGCGAGTTGCGGTCGCTGGCTGCCTTGATGCCGGCCTGGGTGGTGGATTCCGGTTTCTGGTTGCTTGCCATGAGTGCTCCTTGCTGTGCGGGGAAGGGCGGGTACTGCCCACCCTGCCATAGCTGGCCGAGGAACTAAAGGCATGCAAAAAGCCCGGACCAAATCCTCAGGAATGGTCCGGGCTCTTGAGCGCAGGTCTTAGACGGTGCGCGAGAGGATTGCCTGCTTGACCTCGGCGATCGCCTTGGTCACCTGGATGCCGCGTGGGCATGCTTCGGAGCAGTTGAAGGTGGTGCGGCAGCGCCACACGCCTTCCTTGTCGTTCAGGATCTCCAGGCGCATGTCGCCGGCATCATCGCGGGAGTCGAAGATGAAGCGGTGTGCGTTCACGATTGCAGCTGGGCCGAAGTACTGGCCATCGGTCCAGAATACTGGGCAGGAGCTGGTGCACGCAGCGCACAGGATGCACTTGGTGGTGTCGTCGAAGCGCTCGCGGTCCTCGGCGGACTGGTAGCGTTCCTTGGTTGGCTCGTGGCCCTTGGAGATCAGGAATGGCATGATCTCGCGGTAGGACTGGAAGAACGGTTCCATGTCGACGATGAGGTCCTTTTCAAGGGGCAGGCCCTTGATGGCTTCAACGGTGATCGGCTTGGTGGTGTCCAGGTCCTTGAGCAGGGTCTTGCAGGCCAGGCGGTTGCGGCCGTTGATGCGCATGGCATCGGAGCCGCAGACGCCGTGGGCGCAGGAGCGGCGGAAGGACAGCGTGCCGTCCTGTTCCCACTTGACCTTGTGCAGGGCATCGAGCACGCGGTCGGTGCCGTACATGGTCAGCTTGAAGTCTTCCCAGTAGGCATCCGCGGTGGCCTCTGGCAGGTAGCGGCGAACGCGCAGGGTGATGTCGAAGCTTGGGATTTCTCCGCCGCCGCCAACACCTGGCTTCAGCTCGATCTTTGACGCTGGTTCTGGCAGTTCGGTGCTCATTAGTACTTACGCTCCATTGGCTGGTAACGGGTAAAGACCACTGGCTTGGTCTCCATGCGGATGCCCTTGATGTCCTCGGTGACGGCTTCGCCATCGCGGTAGGACATCGAGTGCTTCATGAAGTTCTCGTCGTCGCGGTTCGGGAAGTCTTCGCGGTAGTGGCCGCCGCGGGATTCCTTGCGGTGCAGGGCCGCGACGGTGATGACCTCGGCCAAGTCGAGCAGGAAGCCCAGCTCGATGGCTTCGAGCAGATCCAGGTTGAAGCGCTTGCCCTTGTCCTGGACGCTGATGTTCTTGTAGCGGCGGCGCAGATCCTCGATCACGTCGCGGGCTTCCTTCAGCGAACGCTCGTCGCGGAACACCTGGACGTTGGCGTCCATGGTCTCCTGCAGGGTCGAGCGCAGGTCGGAGACGCGCTCGGTGCCGTTGCCGCTGAGCACGCCTTCGATCTGGGCGGTGACGAATGCTTCCGGGTTCTCTGGCAGCTCGACGAAGTCGGCGGTCTTGGAGTACTCGGCAGCAGCCACACCGGCACGCTTGCCGAACACGTTGATGTCCAGCAGGGAGTTGGTGCCCAGGCGGTTGGAGCCGTGCACCGAAACGCAGGCCACCTCGCCGGCGGCGAACAGGCCAGGAACGACGGTGTCGTTGTCCTGCAGCACCTCGGTGTTGATGTTGGTCGGCACGCCACCCATGGCGTAGTGCGCGGTGGGGTACACCGGCACTGGATCGGTGAATGGCTCCACACCCAGGTAGGTGCGGGCGAATTCGGTGATGTCAGGCAGCTTGGATTCGATGTGCTCTGGCTCCAGGTGGGTCAGATCCAGCAGCACGTAGTCCTTGTTAGGACCGCAACCGCGGCCTTCGCGCACTTCGTTGGCCATGGCGCGGGCCACGATGTCACGAGGCGCGAGGTCCTTGATGGTCGGGGCGTAGCGCTCCATGAAGCGCTCGCCATCCGAGTTGCGCAGGATCGCGCCTTCGCCGCGGGCACCCTCGGTGAGCAGGATGCCCAGGCCTGCAAGGCCCGTTGGGTGGAACTGGAAGAATTCCATGTCCTCCAGCGGCAGACCCGAACGGAAGGCGATGGACATGCCGTCGCCGGTCAGGGTGTGGGCGTTGGAGGTGGTCTTGAAGACCTTGCCGGCGCCGCCGGAGGCGAAGACCACGGACTTGGCCTGGAAGACGTGCAGTTCGCCGGTGGCCAGGTCGTAGGAGACGACGCCGGCGACGCGCTTCTGCTTGTAGGCGGTGCCGTCCTCGCGGTAGGCATCCTCTTCAACCATCAGCAGGTCGAGCACGTAGTACTCGTTGTAGAACTCGACGTTGTGCTTGACGCAGTTTTGGTACAGGGTCTGCAGAATCATGTGGCCGGTGCGGTCTGCTGCGTAGCAGGCGCGGCGCACGGCGGCTTTGCCGTGGTCGCGGGTGTGGCCACCGAAACGACGCTGGTCGATCTTGCCCTCAGGGGTGCGGTTGAAGGGCAGGCCCATCTTTTCCAGGTCGAGCACGGCGTCGATGGCTTCCTTGGCCATGACCTCGGCTGCGTCCTGGTCAACCAGGTAGTCGCCACCCTTGATGGTGTCGAAGGTGTGCCATTCCCAGTTGTCTTCCTCGACGTTGGCAAGCGCTGCGCACATGCCGCCCTGGGCTGCACCGGTGTGCGAGCGGGTTGGGTAAAGCTTGGTTAGCACTGCGGTGCGTGCGCGCTGACCGGATTCGATCGCTGCACGCATGCCTGCACCACCGGCACCGACGATGACTACGTCGTACTTATGTACCTGCATTCTTGATGCTCTCTTTTCTAAAAATCTATCTGGCTATCGGCTGAAACTAGGGGAGTTTCACAAGCACTGCTGCAGCTGGCTGCCAGCTACGCATGGATCGAAGGTGAAGATCACCAGGGAACCGAGCACGATGATGAAGATCGTTGCGACGTACAGGATGCCCTTGAGCCACGCACGGGTTGCGTGCTTCTCTGCGTAGTCGTTGATGATGGTGCGAACACCGTTGGTGCCGTGGAGCATGGCGAGCCACAGCAGAGCCAGGTCCCAGAACTGCCAGATTGGCGAGGCCCACTTGCCGGCGACGAAGCCGAAGCTGATGCCGGAGATGCCTTCTCCGACCATGAGGTTTGCGAAGAGGTGGCCGAAGATCAAAACGATCAGCACAACGCCGGACAGGCGCATGAACAGCCAAGCCAGCATCTCGAAGCTGCCGCGGGACTTTGGCCCGCGCTTGTACTTAGGATCAATGCGCTGGCTGCGCGGAGCAGGAATAGAAACGCTCATGGCTTAGTGGCTCCCAAATGCGATCGACAGGTGACGGATTGCGAAGCCCGCGAAGACGATAACCCAGAGGATCAGAACACCCCAGAGCATCTGGCGCTGGTACTTGGTGCCCTGCTTCCAGAAGTCAACCAGGATCAAACGCAGACCGTTGAATGCGTGGAAGAGGATTGCGGCAACCAGGCCGGTTTCACCCAACGCCATCCACGGGGTCTGATAGGTGCTGATGATTGCGTCATATGCATTGGCGTCAACGCGGACCATGGCCGTGTCCAGCACGTGCACCAGCAGATAGAGAAAAATAACGACACCGGTGACTCGGTGTCCCACCCAGGACCACATGCCTTCATGGCCGCGGTATAGGGTGCCTGACGAAGTCTTCGACACTGAACTAAACCTCCAAGGCTCGCAACGGCGCATGTGTATATTGCACACAATGAGATTTGACGCACTTGTGCGAGCGTTCCTTGTGCGAGTCTAAACCACTTGATGCACTGCAATCTATTTCGTGTCGAGTTCGTGTGAGGAGGTTCACCGAATCGCCGTGAAAATGCGCTCAATGGTTGAAATTCCGCTCGTAATAACACATGGATGCATTTCGTATTTCCGGTGTTTGCCAGATGTTGATGGGCCGGATTATCCACCGGATGAACTAGTCTGGAATGCGTGAATGCAGACCTATTATCCAGATTCCACGGCGTGATTCCCGCCGGAGGTGTCGGTACCCGATTGTGGCCCCTGTCCAGGGCATCCGCTCCCAAGTTTTTGCACGATCTCACCGGGTCGGGGTCAACCCTGATCCGTGCCACCTATGACCGGCTGGTGCCGCTGGCAGGCGAAAGCATCATGGTCGTCACCGGGCGGGCCCACCGCGGAGCCGTCGTGAGCCAGCTTCCCGAGCTGTGCGACGAGGATCTGGTCCTTGAGCCGGAGCCGCGCGACTCGGCCGCCGCCATCGGCTTGGCTGCCGCCATCCTCTACCGCCGCAACCCCGATATCATCATGGGCTCCTTCGCCGCCGACCAGGTGATCGAGCCGGTGGAAGTCTTCCAGGCCGCGCTGAGCGAAGCGATCCATACCGCCGCAACCGGCAAGATCGTGACCATTGGCATCCACCCCACCCACCCGTCCACCGGCTTCGGCTACATCCGCACCGGTGAACCACTGAATGTGCCCAACGCGCCGACCGCGCGCGGCGTCGTGGAGTTCGTGGAGAAGCCCGACGAGGACACTGCCCGCAAGTACCTGGCGGCCGGCGGGTTCTTCTGGAACGCCGGCATGTTCGTCGCTCCGGTCAGGCTGATGCTCAAGCACCTCGAAGCCAATGAGCCGCAGCTGTACTCGGGCCTGATGCAGATCGCCGACGCGTGGGACACCGATCGCCGCGACGAGCTCATGCGCGAGATCTGGCCGGGCCTGCCGAAGATCGCCATCGACTACGCGGTGGCCGAGCCTGCCGCCGAAGCCGGCGACGTGGCAGTGATTCCCGGGGTCTTCAACTGGGACGACGTGGGCGATTTCGCCGCGATCGGCCGCTTGAACAAGGCCAGTGCCGAGGAAGGGATCATCAACCTCGGCGACAAGCAGGTGCGCGTTTATGCCGATAACGCCACCGGCGTGGTCTACTCGGATCGCCCGCGGGTGATCGCGCTGGTGGGCATCGAGGATGTCGTGGTGGTGGATACCGCTGACGCGCTGCTGGTGACCACCAAAGAGCACGCGCAGAAGGTGAAGCAGACCGTCGAGGCGCTGAAGGCCGACGGGGCCACCGAGGTGCTCTAGGCTAGCCGCCGCTGGTGTTCACGCCGGGATGCGCCTTTCGAAACCGTGGCGTGTCTCGGTGTGATCTGTCGTGACTGGTTTGTGAATTTCTAACTGAATACTTCGGTAAAACCGCTTTGACCTGTTGTTTATCTTGAACTATTTTGTACGTCTGCAGGCATAAATAAAACTCGCTGCGCGCGGGCGGGTCCGGCGATCTGTGCCGGGTTGATACGTTGGACGGTATGACTACGGCCAAGATGAGTCCTGAATCGTCCATGCCCGAAAATAGCCGGATGAACAACAACCCGCTGGCGAGCAGCGGGCCACCCGGACCGCCCGACGCTGATCGAACCCGCATCAACAAGGTGGTGTTCTTCGGCTCGGCCCTGCTGGTGCTGGCTATCGCCCTGTGGGCGATGATCGACCGCGAGTCGGCCAGCAGCGTCATCACCGCCACGGTGGCCTGGATCGGCAAGAACTTCGGCTGGTACTACACCCTGATTGTTGTCACCGTCCTGGTCTTCGTGGTGGGCATCGCGATCTCCAAGGTCGGCAAGACCCGGCTCGGCCCAGACCACTCACGGCCGACCTTCAACATGTTCACCTGGGCGGCGATGCTCTTCGCCGCCGGCATCGGCATCGACTTGATGTTCTTCTCGGTCGCCGAACCGGTGACACAATACTTGGCGCCGCCAGCCATCGAGGGCTCGACCGTGCAGGCCGCGCGCCAGGCGATGGCCTGGACGCTGTTCCACTACGGCCTGCTCGGCTGGGGGCTGTATGCGTTGATCGGCCTGGCGCTGGGCTACTTCGCCTACCGCCACAACCTGCCGCTGTCCATCCGCTCGGCCCTCTACCCGATCCTGGGCCAGCGCACCGAAGGCTGGATCGGGCACAGCGTGGACATCGCGGCGATGCTCGGCACGATCTTCGGCATCGCGACCTCGCTGGGCATCGGGGTGGCGCAGCTGAACTACGGCCTGAATTTCATGTTCGGCATCCCGGAAAACCGCTCATGGCAGATCATCCTCATTGTCATCGCCGTGATCATGGCCACGGTCTCGGTGCTCACCGGTGTCGAGAAAGGCATCCGCCGGCTTTCCGAGCTCAACGTGCTGCTGTGCATCGCGCTGATGCTCTTCGTGCTGATCGCCGGTTCCACCGCGTACCTCTTCGATGGCATCGTGAACAACATCGGCGACAGCATCGCGATGTTCCCCTCGATGGCGCTGGATACCTTCGCCTACGACCGGCCCGATCAGTGGCTGAACGGCTGGACGCTGTTCTTCTGGGCCTGGTGGATCGCCTGGGCGCCGTTCGTCGGCCTGTTCCTGGCCCGGATCTCCCGTGGCCGCACCATCCGCCAGTTCGTCATCGCCGTGCTGGTGGTTCCCTTCGCATTCATCCTGCTGTGGATCTCGATCTTCGGCAACAGCGCGCTGGAGCTGGTCCGCTCCGGCAACGCCGCCTTCGGCGAGGTGGCCATGAATACCCCGGAACGAGCCTTCTACTCGCTGCTCGAGCAGCTGCCAGGCGCACCGATCACCGCGGCGATCGCGACCTTCACCGGGCTGCTGTTCTACGTCACCAGCGCCGACTCCGGTGCCCTGGTGATGGCCAATTTCACCTCGCACCTGAAAGATGCGCAGGCCGACGGATCCAAGCCGGTGCGCCTGTTCTGGTCGCTGGCCACCGGCCTGCTGACCCTGGGCATGCTCTTTGTGGACGGGGTTCCCACCCTCCAAGGAGCCACGGTGATCATGGGCCTGCCGTTCTCCTTCGTCCTGGTGTTCATCATGCTCGGCCTGTTCAAGTCCCTGCGGTTGGAAACCGCGCTGGCCGACAGCTACCAGAACAACATGCACAAGGTGCTCTCCAGCCGCATGGGATCCACCGCGGATCGGCGCAATTGGAAACAGCGCATGACGCGGGCCATGACCTATCCGGGGCATCGCTCGGCGGAGAAATTCCTGGCCGAGCTCGCCCTGCCGGCGCTGCAGGAAGTCAGCGAGGAATTCACCGTCCGCGGTGCGCAGGTCGCCTTGCAGGTCGAGCCGGTGGATCACCTGGAGTTGAATTCGCTGGACCTGGTGGTGGCCAATGGCGCCGAGCGCCCGTTCAAGTACCAGGTCTATCCGGTGCAATTGCCGGTGCCAAGTTTTGCCCGGGTTTCCTCGGGCAAGAACGTCTACTACCGCATCGAGGTCTTCTCGCAGGAAGGAAGCCACGGCTACGACCTGATGGGGCTGACCAAGGAGCAGCTGATCTGCGATGTGCTGGACCAGTACGAAGCGCATCTGGTGTTCCTCGAAACCCAGACCGAACTTGCCGGCCCGAGCCAGATCAATGCCAGCGGCGCCGCCAAGACGCACTGGGAAGCAGATTTTGAAACGACCCCGAAAGAAGAGGAAGCATGAGTTTTCCAAGCAACCAGAATCCGCGCCTGCACGGCGGGCAGACGCTGTTCATCAACGGCGTCTTCGAAGCAGCCAGCAGCGGCTCCACCCGTGCGATCACCTGCCCGGCCAACGGCGTCCAGGTCGCCACGGTCTCCGAGGCCGGCCAGGCCGACTCCGAGCGCGCCATCGCCGCGGCCCGCACGTCCTTCGACTCCGGAGTGTGGTCGCAGGTGCCCGCGGGGCAACGCGGCGACTTCCTGCTGAAGGTCGCCCAGAAGCTGGTGGAGCGCAAGGACGAATTCGCGCTGGCCGAAACCCTGGACACCGGCAAGCGGCTGGTGGAATCCGAAATTGATATGGATGACATCACCGCCTGTTTCCGCTACTTCGGCAAGCTGGCCGGAGCGGACGCCGGACGCCTGGTGGACGCGGGAGACGCGAACGTGCTCAGCCGGATCAGCTACGAGCCGGTGGGCGTGGCCGCGATGATCACCCCCTGGAACTACCCGCTGCTCCAGGCGGCATGGAAGATCGCCCCGGCGCTGGCTGCCGGCTGTTCCTTCGTGCTCAAGCCGGCAGAGCTCAGCCCTTCCACCGCGATCCTGATGATGGAGATCCTCGACGAGCTGGGCCTGCCAGCGGGCGTGGCCAACCTGGTGACCGGCACCGGTGCCGAAGCCGGCGCGATCCTCTCCGAGCACCGGGACGTCGACCTGGTGTCCTTCACCGGCGGCCTGGCCACCGGCCGCAAGGTGGCCGCGGCCGCTGCCGGCACGGTGAAGAAGGTCGCGCTGGAACTAGGCGGCAAGAACCCGAACGTCATCTTCGCCGATGCCGACTTCGACGCCGCGGTGGACAATGCGCTGAATGCTGCCTTCGTGCACTCCGGCCAGGTCTGCTCGGCCGGCGCCCGGCTGGTAGTGGAAGAAACCATCGCCGAGAAGTTCGTCGACGAGCTGGTGCGCCGGGCACGGCAGATCACCATCGGCCTGCCGTTCGATGAGCACGCCGAAACCGGCGCGCTGATCTCCGAAGACCACCTGGCCAAGGTGGACGCCTATGTGCAGGCGGGCATTGCCGAGGGGGCGCGCGTGCGCTGCGGCGGACGGCGGGCCACCGCCGAAGACGGCGCCGGCCTGGAGTCGGGCAGCTTCTACCTGCCCACCGTGCTGGATCAGGTCGCCCGCGGCATGTCGGTGGTCGTGGACGAAGCCTTCGGGCCGGTGGTCACCGTGGAAACCTTCAGCACCGAAGACGAGGCGGTGGGGATCGCCAACGACACCGACTACGGATTGGCCGGAGCGGTGTGGAGCCAGGACGCGTCCAAGACCCAGCGCGTGGCCGCCCGGCTGCGCCACGGCACCATCTGGATCAACGACTTCCACCCCTACCTGCCGCAGGCCGAATGGGGCGGCTTCGGCCAGTCGGGCGTAGGCCGCGAGCTGGGCCCCACCGGGCTGGGCGAATACCAGGAAGCCAAGCATATCTACCAGAACCTGGCCCCGCAGGTCACCGGTTGGTTCAAGTAAGGAGAGCACAGTGCAGGAATTCGATTACATCGTTATCGGCGGCGGTTCTGCCGGAGCAGCGGTCGCAGCGCGGCTGAGTGAAGACCCATCGGTGCAGGTGGCCCTCGTGGAGGCCGGTCCCGACGACCGCAATCATGATGAAGTGCTCCAGCTGGACCGGTGGATGGAGCTGCTGGAATCGGGCCTCGACTGGGACTACCCGATCGAGGAGCAGGAGAACGGCAACTCGTTCATGCGCCACGCCCGCGCCAAGGTCATGGGCGGCTGCTCCAGCCATAACTCGTGCATCGCCTTCTGGGCCCCGCGCGAGGACATCGATGAGTGGGAGTCGAAGTTCGGCGCGGCCGGCTGGAACTCCGACATGGCCTACCGGCTCTACAAGAAGCTGGAAACCAATGAGGATGCAGGCCCCGATGCCCCGCACCACGGGGACAGCGGTCCGGTGAAGCTGATGAATGTGCCGGCCAATGACCCATGCGGCGTGGCCCTGCTGGATGCCTGCGAGCAGGCGGGCATTCCGCGCGCCAAGTTCAACAACAACCAGACGGTGCTCAACGGGGCGAACTTCTTCCAGATCAACCGCCGTGCCGATGGCACCCGTTCCTCGTCGTCGGTCTCCTACATCCACCCGATCCTTCAGCGCGAGAACTTCACCCTGCTCACCGGCCTGCAGGCCAGGAAGCTGAACTTCGACCAGGACAAGCGCTGCACCGGCGTTGACGTGGTGGACGGCGCGTTCGGACGGACCACGACGCTCACTGCCCGGCGCGAGGTGGTGCTCAGCGCCGGAGCCATCGATTCGCCGAAGCTGCTGATGCTCTCGGGCATCGGCCCCGCCGAGCACCTGGAATCCGTGGGTGTCAAGGTCCTGGTCGACGCCCCGGGCGTGGGCGAGCACCTGCAGGATCACCCCGAGGGGGTCATCCAGTGGGAGGCGAAGCAGCCGATGACCGAAACCTCCACCCAGTGGTGGGAGATCGGCATCTTCACCCCGACCCGGGAAGGCCTGGACCGCCCGGATCTGATGATGCACTACGGTTCGGTGCCTTTTGACATGCACACCCTGCGCCAGGGCTACCCGACCGGCGAGAACACCTTCTGCCTGACCCCGAACGTCACCCATGCGAAGTCGAGGGGAACCGTGCGGCTGCGCAGCTGCGATTTCCGCGACAAGCCGAAGGTCGACCCGCGGTACTTCACCGACGCCGAAGGGCATGACGCCCGGGTGATGATCGCCGGGATCCGCAAGGCCCGCGAGATCGTGGCGCAGTCTGCGCTGGGCGAGTGGGCCGGGGAAGAGCAGTTCCCGGGACAGCAGACGCAGAGCGATGAAGAGATCTTCGACTACATCAAGCGCACCCACAACACCGTGTACCACCCGGCCGGCACGGTGCGCATGGGGGCTGAGGATGATCAGCTGAGCCCGCTGGATCCTCAGCTGCGGGTCAAGGGCGTGAGCGGATTGCGTGTCGCCGATGCGTCGGTGATGCCGGAGCTGGTCACGGTCAACCCGAATATCACGGTGATGATGATTGGCGAGCGTTGCGCTGAGCTGATCCGCGAAAACTAGGGCGTGAAACACTGGTGGTGGCCATCGGGAAACCGGTGGCCACCACCAGTTGCGTGCGCTGAACTGTTGCGCGCTGTGGCCAAACATTACGAAGAACTGTTATCTGCAGCTGTTGGACGAGTATCTTCGAAAGGTGTCCACCGTGAATGAATATGACAATGTTGCCTCCGTCAGCGACTTCACCGAGCCGTTAATCGATCAGCTGATCGACTTCCGGCGCGAGCTGCACCGGAATCCGGAACTGTCCTTTGCGGAACACCAAACGACTCGACGCATCCTCGAAACGCTGCAGGCCGCCGGGCTCTCGCCGCAGAAGATGACCAGCACCGGCGCCTTTGTCGATATCGGGCAGGGGCCGATCCGGATTGCCTTCCGCGCGGATATCGATGCCCTGCCGGTCATCGAGGAAACCGACCTGGAGTACGCCTCCCTGGTCGAGGGAGTGGCGCACGCTTGCGGCCACGACATCCACACCACGGTGATGCTGGGCGTCGCCCTGTCCCTGGGCAAGCTCGATGAGGCGGGCCTGCTGAATGGACGCGTCCGCGTCATCTTCCAGCCGGCCGAGGAAAAGCTGCCAGGCGGCGCGCTGTCGGTGATAGAACAGGGACTGCTTGACGAAGTGCCACGCGTGCTGGCGCTGCACTGCGACCCGAGGATCGATGCCGGGCATATCGGCACCCGCATCGGCGCGATCACCTCGGCCAGCGACACCATCCGCATCGAAGTCAACGGGCGCGGCGGGCACACCTCGCGTCCGCATCTGACCGAAGACATCGTTTTTGCCATGAGCCAGATCGCCACGCAGGTCCCTGCGGTGCTCGGCCGAAAGGTCGACGTGCGTTCGGCGGTGTCAGTGGTGTGGGGACAAATCCATGCCGGCAGCGCCCCGAACGCCATCCCTGCCACCGGCTACCTTGCCGGAACCATGCGCTGCCTCGACGGGGACATCTGGTACGAGGCGGGCGAGCTGCTGGACAACGCGGTACGCCAGATCGCTGCGCCGTATGGCGTGGAAATCAAGCTGCAGCACACCCGCGGCGTGCCGCCGGTGGTGAACGCCCCGGCAGAGACGGCGCTGATCGAGGATGCGGCACGTCGCGAGTTCGGCGCGGACGCGATCGAGCTGACTCCGCAGTCCATGGGCGGGGAGGACTTCGCCTGGATGACCCAGAAGGTTCCAGGGGCCATGCTGCGCCTGGGCACCCGGACCCCGGGCGGCAAGACCTATGACCTGCACCGCGGGGATTACATGCCTGATGAATCCTGCATTGGCATCGGCGTGCGCATCATGACCGCGGCCGCCATGCGGGCTGTTCGCGAAGCCAATACCAAATAGCGTGTTGGCCACAGTAAACTCAAAAACTTTTTAACTAGTCTTTGACACTTTCGCAATTCTTTGAGTGACTTGGGCTTTGACGTTAAGCGCTTGCCGTTTTGAAGCCGCTTAGTTATCTGTTTGTAATCTTTATCGTCTTTACCTGTGACATATCTCCGATAGGCTATGGAAACGATGGGGAAGCCAAGACTTGAGGCGTGCTCGCGTAAGGCCTAGGCAACGATGCCTTGCAAGGGTGGCTGGTGTCTGAACTCCCACATGATCTCGCACGACTTTTGGAGGAATAGATGCGCTTCGTATCGCGCAAGACCGGTGTGGCCACGGCCATGCTCGGCATCTCGGCTTTGGCTTTGAGCGCCTGCGGCGCTGCACCGGAAGAGTCCAGCTCAGCTGGCAAATACCCCGATTACGTTGGCTGCATCGTTTCCGACTCCGGTGGATTCGACGACCAGTCCTTCAATGAGTCGTCCTACCGCGGCTTGAAGAACGCCGAAAAGGACCTGGGCATCACCATCAAGGAAGCCGAGTCGAAGTCCAACGCCGACTTCGCCACCAACCTCCAGGGCATGATGGGCGCAAGCTGCAACCTGACCGTCACCGTGGGCTTCCTGCTGGCTGACGCTACCGCAGATGCCGCAGCGAAGAACCCGGATTCGCATTTCGCCATCGTCGATAACCAGTACGAAAAGAACATCGAGAACGTCAAGCCGATCATCTACGACACGGCTCAGGCTGCCTTCCTCGCCGGCTACGCAGCAGCAGCAGCTTCCGAGACCGGAACCGTCGCAACCTTCGGCGGCATCCAGATTCCTACGGTCACCATCTTCATGGACGGCTTCGCAGATGGCGTTGCCAAGTTCAACGAGGACAAGGGCGAGAACGTCAAGCTGCTGGGCTGGGACAAGAAGAAGCAGAACGGCACCTTCTCCGGCGACTTCGAAAAGCAGGACAAGGGCAAGCAGATCACCAAGAACTTCATCTCGGCCGGAGCCGACGTGATCATGCCTGTGGCCGGCCCAGTGGGCAAGGGCGCTGGCGCTGCAGTGGCCGAAGCCAACAAGGGCGGCGAAGAGGCCAAGCTCATCTGGGTTGACTCCGATGGCTACCTGACCGCACCTGATTACAAGGAATACATGCTGACCTCGGTCGTGAAGACCATGGACCAGGCTGTTGAAGACGTGATCAAGGCTGACGCCGAGGGCAACTTCGACGCCACCCCATATGTCGGCACCCTGGAAAACGAAGGTGTCGCACTGGCACCATTCCACGATTTCGACTCCGCCATCGGCGAGGACACCAAGAAGGAGATCGAAGCCCTGAAGGCACAGATCATCTCCGGTGACCTGAAGGTCGAATCGGCTGCCAGCCCAAAGTAGCCTTTGGCGCCTGATCCATCGAGCGCGTCACCGCTTGCCGTTGCACGGCGAGCCGGTGACGCGCTTTATGAATGCCTAGAGGCCAACACGGCCAACGGGCTAAACTACCTCGCACAACGAACTATGAAGATGGTGGAATCGTGAAACTCGAACTACGGGGAATCTCGAAAGCCTTCGGTTCTTTCTACGCCAACAAGAATATTGACCTGATGGTCGATGACGCCCAGATTCACTGTCTGCTCGGCGAAAACGGTGCTGGAAAATCCACGCTTATGAACGTGCTCTACGGTCTGTACCAACCGACCGAGGGCGAAATCCTGCTTGATGGGAACCCCGTCGAGTTCTCCGGACCAGGCGATGCCATGGCCGCCGGAATCGGCATGGTGCACCAGCACTTCATGCTGGTCCCGGTATTCACCGTGGCCGAGAATATCGCCCTCGGAGCCGAAACCACCAAGGCCGGCGGCGTGCTGGACCTGCAAGTCACCCGCAAGAAGATCCGCGAAATCTCCGACCGCTACGGATTCGACGTCGACCCGGACGCCGTGGTCGAGGATCTGCCGGTCGGCGTACAGCAGCGCGTGGAAATCATCAAGGCCCTGGTGCGCGAGGCCAAGATCCTCATCCTCGATGAGCCCACCGCGGTGCTGACCCCGCAGGAAACCGACGAGCTGCTGGAGATCATGCGCCAGCTCAAGGCCAACGGCACCTCCATTGTCTTCATCTCGCACAAGCTGCGTGAAGTGCGCGCCGTCTCCGACGTCATCACCGTGATCCGCCGCGGCGAAGTCATCGACTCGGTCTCCCCCCAATCCTCCACCACCGAGCTGGCCAACCTGATGGTGGGCCGCGCCGTGGAACTGAACCTGAACAAGGCGCCAGCCACCCCGGGCGAGGCGGTGTTGCAGGTCAAGGACCTGACGGTCGTCGACCCGGCCGGCACCACCACGCTGGACTCGGTCAACTTCGAGATCCATGCTGGCGAGATCCTTGCCGTCGCCGGCGTGCAGGGCAACGGGCAAACCGAACTCACCGAAGCCATCTTGGGCACCCAGCCGGTCACCGGCGGCTCGGTCAAGCTGGCCGGCAAGGAACTGGTCGGCAAGTCCGTCAAGCAGGTGCTGCGCTCGGGCGTCGGATTCGTTCCCGAAGACCGCTCCGTGCACGGCTTGGTCACCGAATTCTCCATCGAGGAGAACCTGGTGCTCGACCTCTACGACCGCGCCCCGTTCGGCAAGGGCATCTCGATGAATCTGGAGGCCATCAAGAAGAACGCGACGACGCAGATCAAGGACTTCGACGTACGCACCGACAATCCGCTGAACCCGGCCTCCAGCCTCTCTGGCGGCAACCAGCAGAAGGTCGTCATGGCCCGCGAGCTGTCCCGCGATCTGCAGCTGTTCATCGCCTCCCAGCCAACCCGCGGCGTGGACGTGGGTTCCATCGAGTTCCTGCACCGCCGCATTGTCGCAGAACGCGACAAGGGCACCCCGGTGATGATCGTGTCCACCGAGCTGGACGAAGTCATGGAACTGGCCGACCGCATCGCGGTGCTCTACAAGGGCAAAATCAACGGCATCGTCCCGGGCAACACCTCCCGCGAGGTCCTCGGTTTGATGATGGCCGGCGTCTCGGCCGAAGAAGCCGCAGCACAAGCAGAATTTACCAAGTCAGATAACGAGCCCGTGGAAGCGGCCCCGGCTGGCGAGCGCAGCGAACACCAGGAAGGAGAAGACCAGTGAGCGAAACCAAAGCACCGGTCATTCCCGACTCCGGCAACACGGGCAACGACCTGTTCAAGAAGATCACCCAGGGGCCGGGACTGGTTTCGGTTCTCGGCGTGATCGTCGCGCTGGTGATCGGCGGCCTATTGATCGCCATCACCGATGAGAAGGTCGCCCAGAGTGCCGGGTACTTCTTCGCCCGGCCCACCGACTTCCTCTCCGAGCTGTGGCGCGCTGCCACCGAAAGCTACGTGGCACTGTTCAACGGCGCCATCTACAACTCGGCCCAGGGCTTCAAGCCCTTCCTGGAAACCCTGACCGTTTCCACGCCGCTGATCTGCGCCGGCCTCGGCGTGGCCGTGGCTTTCCGCGCGGGCCTGTTCAACATCGGCGCCCAGGGCCAGATCATCATCGGCTCGGTCCTGGCCGCCTACGTAGGCTTCGCGTGGCACCTGCCGCTGGGCCTGCACCTGCTGCTGGTCATCGTCTTCGGCCTGATCGGCGGCGCCATCTGGGGCGGGCTGGTCGGCTTGCTCAAGGCCAAAACCGGCGCCCACGAAGTGATCTTGACGATCATGTTCAACTATGTTGCGGTGTACTTCATCGACTTCCTGATGAATACCCAGGCCTTCCGCCGTCCAGGCGAAACCAACCCGATTTCGCCGATCCTGGACTCCACCGCGGTCTTCCCGTCCATCCCCGGATCCCGCCTGCACCTGGGCTTCGTGATGGCCGTACTGCTGGTCATCCTGGTCTCCTGGATGTTCAAGCGCTCCACCGTGGGCTTCGAATTCCGCGCCGTGGGACATAACCCCGAGGCAGCTAAGACCGCCGGCATCAACGTGGCCCGCAGCACCATCATCGCCATGGCGTTGGCTGGCGCCTTGGCCGGCGCCGCCGGTGTCGCCCAGGTGGCAGGCACCGAAAAGGTGCTCACCAGCGGCATCGCCGGTTCGCTGGGCTTCGACGCGATCACCGTGGCGCTGCTGGGCCGCTCCACCCCGTGGGGCACCTTCTTCGCTGGCCTGCTCTTCGGCGCATTCCAGGCCGGCGCGGTGAACATGCAGATCACCACCGGCACCCCGATCGACATCGTCTCGGTGGTGCAGTCGCTGATCGTGCTGTTCATCGCCGCCCCTCCACTGGTCAAGGCGATCTTCGGCATGAACCGCAAGAAGAAGCGCAGCCCTAAGCTCGAAACTACCCAGGCAGGTGCCAAGTGACCTCTTCCACCTTGCAACCAGCAATCAGCGTATTGCCGAGCAAGAAGACCTCGATCATCCTCTCGGTGATCGCAGTGATCGTCTTCTTGTGCTTCGGCCTGATGGGCAATAGCGACAGCGCCCACTTCCAGCTCAACAGCGCCGGCGACGCGTTCGAGCTGCCGGAACTGGTATTCCCGGGCAAGGCCAGCAACATCGTCATCGGCCTGCTGCTGCTGGGCATCGCCGCGTACTCCTGGATCCAGCGCAAGAAGGGCCAGACCCTGGCCACCTGGATGATCGCCATCGCCGCCATCCTCTTTGTGCTCTCCTTCCTGATCTGGGTCGTCTCCGGTGCGGATATCACGACCATTTCGCTGGCCAGCCTGCTCGCCGGTGCCGTGGTGCTGGCCGTGCCGCTGGTCTTCGGTTCCCTCTCGGGTGTGCTGTGCGAACGAGCCGGCGTGGTCAACATCGCTATCGAAGGCCAGCTGCTCGGCGGCGCCTTCACCGCGGCGCTGGTGTCCTCGCTGACCAAGAATGCATTCCTGGGCCTGATCGCCGCAGGCATCGCCGGCGCACTGGTCTCCCTGGTGCTGGCCTTGTTCTCCATCAAGTACGTGGTCAACCAGATCATCGTCGGCGTGGTGCTCAACGTGCTGGTTTCGGGCATCACCGGCTTCCTGTTCACCACCGTGATGCAGGAAGATCCGGAGCTGTTCAACTCGCCGGTGCACCTGCCGGTCATCGAGATTCCGCTGCTCTCGGCCATCCCGGTGCTCGGACCGATCCTGTTCAAGCAGTCGGTCATCGGCTACCTGATGTACCTGGCAGTGTTCATCGTCTGGTTCGGGCTGTTCAAGACCAAGTGGGGCCTGCGCGTCCGCGCCGTGGGCGAGCACCCGAAGGCCGCCGACACCCTGGGCATCAAGGTCAACCGCACCCGCTTCGTCAATGTCACCCTCGGTGGCATCGTGGCCGGCATCGGCGGCTCCTTCTTCACCCTGGTGGCCATCGACTCGTTCACCAAGGAAATCTCCGGTGGCCGCGGCTTCATCGCCCTGGCCGCGGTGATCTTCGGACGCTGGAATCCGATCGGAGCCTTCCTGGCGGCGCTGCTCTTCGGCTTCGCCGATAACCTGCAGGTTATCCTGACCATCATCGGCACCCCGGTGCCAAGCCAGTTCATGGCGATGATGCCTTACCTCGTCACCATCTTCGCCGTGGCCGGACTGGTGGGACGCTCCCGCGGCCCGGCGGCCGCCGGCGAACCCTATGTGAAGGAATAACCGGTACCGATGACCACCAACACCGCGCCGTGGTCGCAGCTTGAAGCTGCGGCCGCGGCCGCGCTGTCTGGGGCCTACGCACCCTACTCGAAATTCCGTGTAGGGTCCGCGGCACAGACCAGCGACGGCCGCCTGATTTCCGGCTGCAATATCGAAAACGCCGCCTATGGCGTCACCCTGTGCGCCGAGTGCTCCATGGTCGGCCAGCTCTTCGCCACCGGAGGCGGAACCCTGGAGTATTTCCTGTGCTTCGGCCAGCTCGCCGGCGGGGAACTGGAGCTGATCACCCCGTGCGGACGATGCCGCCAGATCCTCTTCGAGCACCGCGGAGCCAATCTCCAGATCAAGACCGCCCGCGGGATCGTGGGCATCGAAGATCTTTTGCCTGACGCATTCGGGCCGCAGAACCTCAACGTCCAGGGCCGGCAATAACCGGCCGCAAGCAGAACGGAAGGTGCCGCTCATGGCTACCGAACAATTCAGCGCCGTGGAAGTCATCCGTGCCAAGCGCGATGGCGCCGAGCTGAGCAACGAGATGATCGACTGGACCATTGACGCCTACACCCGCGGGGTGATTGCCGAAGAGCAGATGTCCGCCCTGAATATGGCGATCTTCTTCCAGGGCATGAACCGCAGCGAAATCTCGCGGTGGACCACCGCCATGATCAACTCCGGTGAGCGCATGGACTTTTCCACCCTGGCCACCGCGGCGGGCCAGAAGCTGGCAACCACCGACAAGCATTCCACCGGCGGCGTGGGGGATAAGATCACCTTGCCGCTGGCTCCGCTGGTGGCCAGCTTTGGCGTCGCCGTCCCGCAGCTGTCGGGCCGCGGACTGGGACACACCGGTGGCACCCTGGACAAGCTCGAAGCCATCCCCGGGTGGCGTGCCAACCTGTCCAATGAAGAGCTATTCGCCCAGCTCTCTTCGGTGGGCGCAGTGATCTGCGCTGCCGGCGCTGGCTTGGCACCGGCGGACAAGAAGCTCTATGCGCTGCGTGATGTCACCGCCACCGTGGAGGCCATCCCGCTGATCGCCTCCTCGATCATGAGCAAGAAGATCGCCGAGGGCACCGGCAGCCTGGTCCTTGATGTCAAGGTGGGCTCCGGAGCGTTCATGAAGGACGAAGGCATGGCCAGGGAGCTGGCCGAGACCATGGTGAACCTCGGCACCGATGCCGGGGTCAACACCGTTGCCCTGTTGACCAATATGGAAACGCCGCTGGGCTTGACCGTTGGCAACGCCATCGAAGTCGAGGAGTCGGTGGAAGTCCTCGCCGGCGGCGGCCCGGAAGATGTTGTGGAGCTGACGATCGCGCTGGCTATCGAAATGCTGGCCGGTGCAGGTATCCACGACGTTGACGTGCGCGAGGCGCTGAACAATGGCCGGGCGATGGACAGCTGGCGTGCGATGATCGCTGCCCAGGGCGGCGATCCGGACGCCAAGCTGCCGGTGGCCAAGGAATCCCACACCGTTGTGGCGCCAGCCGAGGGCGTGCTGATCAAGCTCGACGCCATGGACATCGGCCTGGCCGCGTGGACCCTGGGCGCGGGCCGGGCCCGCAAGGAAGACAGCGTGCAGGCCGGCGCCGGTGTGCGCATGCACGTCAAGCCAGGGGCGCTGGTGCGCCGCGGCGAGCCGATCGCGACTTTGCTGACCGATACCCCGGAGAAGATGGCCCGGGCCATCGAGCTGGTCGAGCGCGCGATCATGATCGGTTCCGAGAGCGATCGGCCAGCTATGCGTTTGATCCTCGACCGCATCGCGGCTTCCTAGCCGGACCCTGATTGGAGAACCGGGACACGCCGCAGGCGTGCCCCGGTTCATTCCATGTACGCCTGGAAGAAACTCCTGAATTGATACCGGGTTCAAAGTTCTTTGGCGCACAATGGGAACCAATTGCCCGGTGCCGGTCGTTGGATAGATGACTCCTGCCAAGGTCGGGGGTGAAAGTAGTCCACATTGCCACAAGGGTAGGATGCGCCTTCACAGCCGCTCGAGTGAAAATAGATGGACAAGCAGCGCACCAAGCGCTTTGGGGAAAGAAGATGCAAGTCCAGATGGAACTAGTAAACGAGGCTATTACGCAGGCCGCCAGTGCATGGTGGGTCCTGCCTCTGCTGTTCCTGTTCTGCATGATCGACGCAATCTTCCCTCTGGTCCCCAGCGAATCCTTCCTGGTATCCCTGGCCGCGGTCGGCATCCATTCCGGATCGCCCAACCTCTTCCTCATCGGTGCCCTCGGCGCCGCCGGAGCATTGCTGGGAGACCAGATCACCTACGCCATCGGCCGGAAAATCGGCGCCCACGGATTCACCTGGATGCGCGGCAAACGAGCGCAGAAGGTCCTGCAGTACGCCGAAAAGAAGCTGGAAACTTCCGGAGCATTGCTGATTTTCACCGCACGCTACATTCCCGTAGGCCGAGTGGCAGTGAACCTCACGGCTGGGGCCACAGGGTTCAGCCACAAGCGATTCACCCTTTTCGACACCATCGGCGTGCTGACCTGGGCAATCTATTCGGTCAGCATCGGCGCGCTGGCCGGGAACTGGATGCATGACAATAAATTGCTGGGCATCGGCATCTCGATCGTGATCGCTGTCGTGCTCGGATTCATCATCGACCGCATCGTCAGCTGGGCGCTGGATCGCTACCACCGACGGGCTGAGCAGGCCAAAGAACACCGGGAAAAGCTGGAGCGCGAGACGGTGCCGCCAACCACCGACGAGGGTTAACCTGCAGTATTGAGCAGGGTCACATTGTGGCTCGCAGATCTTAACCTGCAGGAGCTGTCAGTTCGCGGGAAATGCGACTAGGCTCAGTGGTGTGACTGAAGAATTGATTCATCCTGACTACGATCCCGAATTCGACTTCCGGGATCTGCCTAAAGTTTCGCTGCACGACCACCTGGACGGTGGCCTGCGACCTCAAACGATCATCGAACTGGCAGCCGAGATCGGCCACAAGCTGCCCGAGACCGAAGCTGAAGCTTTGGGCGACTGGTTCCGTGAATCTGCCGATTCCGGCTCTCTGCCACGCTACCTGGAAACCTTCGAGCACACCATCGCCGTGATGCAAACCCGCGACGGGCTGATCCGCATTGCCCGCGAGTTTGTCGAAGACCTCGCTGAAGACGGCGTGATCTACGGCGAAGTGCGCTACGCGCCGGAGCAGCACCGTCGCGAAGGCTTGAGCCTGGACGACGTGGTTGACGCGGTCCAGGAAGGCCTGGACCAGGCGTGCGAGCAGCTGAACAGCGAAGGCCACCCCATGCAGGTTGGCCAGGTGCTCAGCGCCATGCGCCAGTCCGATCAGGGCGTGGAGATCGCCAAGCTGGCCTTGCGCCACCGTGGCCACGGCGTCGTTGGTTTCGACATCGCCGGCCCGGAGGATGGCTTCCCGCCATCAAATCTGAAGGAGGCCTTCGACCTGTTGGCCGAAAATCTCTTCCCAACCACCATCCACGCCGGCGAAGCCGCTGGGCTGGCATCGATCAAGGACGCAATCCTGGTTGGCCGCGCACAGCGCTTGGGCCACGGCGTGCGCGTTGCCGAAGACATCGAGATCGAGTTCGGCGCCATCGACGAGAACGGCGAAGAACTCAGCGACGATACCGGCTTGGTATCCCTTGGCCCGGTAGCCAACTGGGTGCGCGAACGCGGCATTCCGCTGGAAGTCTGCCCGTCCTCGAACCTGCAGACCGGTGCCACCGCCAAGTTCGGCGAAGGCATCCGCAACCACCCGATCGATCTGCTGGTCCAGACCGGTTTCAACGTCACCATTTCGCCAGATAACCGCCTGATGTCAGGTACCAGCCTGTCTGACGAATTCGAGCTTCTGGTTGAAGCCTTCGACTACGACCTGGAAGATCTGCTGGATCTGACCCTGAACGCCGCTGAAGCGGCCTTCGTCCCGTTGGAAATGCGCGAGCTGCTCGTTGAATACATCAACGATTTCTACGACAGCCTGCTGGAAGACGACGATGATGAGGACTACGAAGAAGACGAATACGAAAACGTCGCCGACTAGTTCGCAGCGCAGCTAATCTGCCACAGCGAAAGACCGGTTCCCCTGCAGGAACCGGTCTTTTCTGTGTCCAGGGGAGCTTGCGCCGCCTCGCTAGCATTAGAAGCATGGCGCATAACCCGACACCGACGCAGCAGCTGATGACGACCGTGAAGATCTTGCGTGAAAAATGCGCCTGGACCCAGGCGCTCACCCATGAATCGCTGCGGACCTACCTGATCGAGGAAAGCTATGAGGTCCTGGATGCCATCTCCGGGCAGAACCCCCAGCTGCTCAAGGAGGAGCTCGGCGACCTGTACTTCCAGATCCTTTTGCATGCGCTGATCGCCGACGAGCTGGGAAACTTTGATCTTGAAGATGTTTCCCAGACCCTGAACGAAAAACTGCTGCGGCGTAATCGGCATATTTTCGATGGCGACGGACGAATCCGAGGAGAAATCACCACTGACGTTCAAGAAATTATCCGCGTCTGGGACGCGGCGAAGCAGGCTGAACGCCAAGGCAAACCCAAGGCGCGCAAGAACGCCGGGCTGCCAGCCGGCTTGCCTTCCCTGGTTTTGGCTCAGAAGCTCTTGGACCGTCACACGCGAGCTGGCTCCGATAAGGCCGACGGTCATCAGGTTTCCGAGGTAACCCGCAGGAAAATCAACGATGAGCAGAGCCTGGCTGAGGCGCTCCTGGAGCTCTCTGCGCGGGCCGAAGAGCTGGGATTAGATGCAGAATCTGTATTGCGCGCAACCTTGTCGAAACAGTACGGCGCGGAAATCAACGCAACGATATCGCCTAAATCACCCCCGAAGCGCTAGGCTAGAGACTGGCAAAGGCGCCGACGGTCTTCTCAGCACCGCTGGCGGACCTTCCCCTAGACCACCCCTTTCTTCAAGGAGTCCATACTCATGGCATTGATTGACGCCATCCACGCGCGCGAAATTCTTGATTCCCGCGGTAACCCAACCGTTGAGGTTGAGGTCCTGCTATCTGACGGATCGCACGGCCGTGCAGCAGTTCCATCCGGTGCATCCACCGGCCAGTTCGAAGCAGTTGAGCGTCGCGACGGTGACAAGGACCGTTACCTTGGCAAGGGTGTACTTGGCGCCGTAGAGGCCGTGATCGACGAGATCGCCGATGAGCTCGAAGGCCTGGACGCCACCGACCAGCGCGCTATCGACCAGGCCATGCTTGACCTGGACGGCACCAGCAACAAGTCCAAGCTGGGCGCAAACGCGATCCTTGGTGTTTCGCTGGCCGTAGCCAACGCTGCAGCCGTGAGCTCCAACCTGCCACTGTACAAGTACCTGGGCGGCCCGAACGCCCACGTGCTGCCAGTGCCACTGATGAACATCCTCAACGGCGGCTCGCACGCTGACTCCGACGTTGACATCCAGGAATTCATGATCGTTCCACTGGGTGCAGAGACCTTCTCGGAGGGCCTGCGCTGGGGCGTTGAGGTCTACCACAACCTCAAGTCCGTACTGAAGGAAAAGGGCCTGTCTACCGGTCTTGGCGACGAGGGCGGCTTTGCTCCAAACCTGCCAAGCAACCGTGCAGCTCTGGAACTGATCACCGAGGCTATCACCCGTGCCGGCTACACCCCGGGTGCAGACATCGCACTGGCCCTGGACGTTGCTTCCTCGGAATTCTTCGAGAACGGCGCATACCAGTTCGAAGGCAAGGCACTGTCCTCCAAGGAAATGAGCGACTACTACGCCGCCCTGGTTGCCGACTTCCCACTGGTCTCCATCGAGGATCCGCTGGACGAGAACGATTGGGATGGCTGGAAGACCCTGACCGACGCCATCGGCGACAAGGTCCAGCTGGTCGGTGACGACCTGTTCGTGACCAACCCAGAGCGCCTGGCCGACGGCATCGCCAAGGGCACCGCCAACTCGCTGCTGGTGAAGGTCAACCAGATCGGTTCGCTGACCGAGACCATCGACGCCGTGACCATGGCTCAGCGCGCTGGCTACACCACTATCACCTCGCACCGTTCGGGCGAGACCGAAGATGTCACCATTGCTGACATCTGCGTGGCAACCAACGCTGGCCAGATCAAGACCGGTGCTCCAGCTCGCTCCGAGCGCGTAGCCAAGTACAACCAGCTGCTGCGCATCGAAGAGGACCTGGGTGCTTCGGCAGTTTACGCTGGTCGCAACGCATTCCCGCGTTTCAACAGCTAATTACCAGTTATAGCGAATAAGCTCGTCGGTAGTGGATACCGGCGAGCTTTTCGTTATTTAATGGATATATGCGCCGTTTCCACGGCAGCACGGAACGTTTAGCACGATGGGGAATTGGGGGAGTATGGCACAGCGACCACCACGCATGCCTCGGCGTAATACTCCGAATCCGGAAGAGCAGTCGCAGAATAATTCTGTTGACCAGTCCGAATACACTGATTCAGGATCAATTGCCGAACCACCCACCGATGCATTGCACGTAGTGGCACCGCAACAGCCAGCTAAAAAAGCCCCTGCCGTGCCGCGCCCCAAATCCGCTGGCAGCTCGCAGAAAAAGTCTTCAAGTTCTGAGCCAAAGCCCGCACCACCGACGCGCCCTGCGTCAGATGCGTCACGTGGCTCCAAGAAATTTGCCGGCAATTACGCGTCCAAGCCGAAGCTGCCGCTGCGTGAGCGGGCCAAGGAAAAGCAGAATGAACGCCGCCGTGATGACCGCCTGAAATTCTCCGCCGCAGTACGACGCAAACCCGGCGAGAAACCGGTAGACCAGAAGCCGGTCCCCGAGGGCGAACCGGTAGCAGCACACCGTTTTTCCGGTCGTATTGCCGCGTTGATCGTGGTTCTGGCCTTCTTCGCCGTGATGCTGGTTCCCACCGTGAATTACTACCGGACCCAGATGGCAGAACTCAATGAGCTCAACGCTTCCATTGATTCGCTGGAGGCCCAGCGGGATGATTTGAAAGCCGAGATCGCGCGCTGGGATGACCCGCTGTACATCAAGCAGCAGGCGCGCGAGCGGATAAACTTGGTCATGCCTGGCGAAAAGCTATACATGGTCGTCGGCGACCGGCCGGAAGATCAAGAGGCGGCAACCGAAGCCAATGGCAGCACCTTCGAGGTGCGCCAGGAACTTCCATGGGTTGATGCCTTGCTTGATTCGGTCCGACGTTCCGCCACTGACTAACCACTTTGAACATGAAGAGAACCAATACCCGTGACTGAACAGCCAATCCGCGAAGCCCTTGACGCTGCCGGACGAGTACCAAGCGACGCCGACCTGGACACTCTGTCCCGACAGCTGAACCGACCCGCACGCGACGTCGTGGAAATCGGTGCGCGCTGCGTTTGCGGAAACCCGTTGGTTGCCACCACAGCACCACGGCTTTCCTCGGGGATTCCTTTCCCGACCACGTACTACCTGACCCATCCGGTCATCACCGCAGCGGTATCCCGACTGGAAGCAGCCGGGCTGATGAACGAGATGAACGAGCGCTTGGGCGACGATACCGCGTTGGCTGAAGCCTATGTGGCCGCCCACGAGTCGTACCTTGCCAACCGCGATGCCATTGGCCAGCGTTCGGGCACGGGCGCTGTTCCTGAAATCGACGGCGTCTCCGCTGGCGGCATGCCCACCCGCGTGAAGTGCCTGCACGTGCTGGTGGGCCATTCGCTGGCCGCCGGCGAAGGCGTCAACCCTTTGGGCGACGAAGCGCTGGCAGCGATCTCCGAGTGGTGGACCAAGGACAAGTGCTACTGCGTCGGCGCCTGGGATACCGAGTCCGAGGCCCCGAGCCGCGACCGTTCACGCCACGTGAAGACCCAGGAAATGCAGGACCCGGCAGCCAAGCGCGCCGAACGCGCCGCCAAGCGCGCCGCCCGAGAGGCACAGGAACGTGCTGCACAGGATGAAGCCTAATGCGCGTGGCCGGAATCGACTGCGGAACGAACTCCATTCGCCTGCTGATTGCTGATGTGCAGCAGGATGGGAATGGCACCCAGCTGGTAGATGTCCTTCGCACCATGCGAGTGGTCCGCTTGGGCCAGGGTGTTGACGCCACTGGGGCCTTTGCACCCGAAGCCTTGGAACGCACCTTTGCCGCGGCACGCGAGTATCGGGCCCTGTGCGATGAGCACCAGGTCCAGGCCATCCGCTTCGTTGCGACTTCCGCTGCCCGCGACGTCTCCAATCGCGAAGTCTTCGCCGAAGAAATCACGAAGATCATCGGCGTAGCCCCGGAGGTGATCAGCGGTGGGGAAGAAGCATCGCTGTCCTTCAATGGCGCAGCCTCGGTGCGCGCCGGCCAGCCCGGCCACAGCCTGGTTATCGATCTCGGCGGCGGCTCCACGGAATTCGTCCTGGGCAATGCGTCCGGTCCGGTAGCGGCCAAGAGCCTCGATATGGGGTGCGTGCGCGTTACCGAGCGCTTTGAGCAGCAGGGCCTGGAATCCCCGGAAGCCGTGGATTTCATGGACAGCACCCTCCGGTCGCTGGACGGAGTCGTCGATGTCTCGGAAGTCGACGCGGTGATCATGGTTGCTGGAACATTCACCACCTTGACGGCGCAAGCCCTGGGTCTTGAGAAATATGAATCGGACAAGATCCACGGCGCGCAGTTGAGCTTCGAGAAGATGCGCGAGGCCACGGCTGCAATGCTTGCCTATTCGCGGGAAGAACGCGCTGCCCTGGGGTTCATGCACCCGGGCCGTGTCGACGTGATCCGTGCCGGCGCAGCGATCGTCCAGCGCATTCTTCATTACCTGGAAACGGCCAGCGGCCAGCGCCCGATGCGGTTAATTGCATCGGAACACGATATTCTCGACGGAATTGCTGCTACTGCAGCTGCCAACGCCTAGTCCGTTTATCCGGAACCGACCAAGGAGAACTCTTGAGCACAGCTCTGCGCGCTAAGAAGGCGACGGGTCTGAAAAAATCTGGCTCGCTGCTGGTCATTGCGGCGCTCGTAATGGCGACGTTCAGCGTTCTCACGCCCGCTCAGGCCGACACCATGCGTGACTCGGAGTATTGGCTGGACTCGCTGGGTGTTACCCAGGCCCAGCAGAGCACCAAGGGTGAGGGTGTCAAGGTCGCTATCATCGATACCGGCATTGATACCTCGCATCCGGATCTCAAGGGCGCCGTGGTCGGCGGCGCTGACATGTCCGGTTTCGGCGCAGCCGAAGGCAATAAGCCAATTGGCGTCATGAGCGAGCATGGCACCTTGGTAGCGACTCTGCTGGCCGGACGCGGCAATAACAAGGGCGAGATCAATCGGGTCAAATCCGAGAATGAACGCCTCAAGGCCGCGTGGGAAAAGGCCAAGGACGAAGCCGAGGAAGCAAACGAAAAGCAGAAGGACGACGACAAGGATGTCGAAGTCCCAAAGGAACCTGAATACCAAGACGTTCCCAAGCCGACCGGTGGCAGCGATGGCGTGCTCGGCGTAGCGCCAGCAGCCGAATTGCTGTCCGTCTCGCTCTGGATGGGCGAGGGCAACCCGGCCAATATTCCGGTTGAGGAACAGATCCCCCGTGCGGTGAAGTGGGCCGTGGATTCCGGTGCCAAGGTCATCAACATGTCCCTGGGGTCCACCAGCCCTGCCTGGCCCGAAAGCTGGGATGATGCGTTCAAGTACGCGGAAGACCACGACGTGGTGATTGTCGCCGCTGCGGGCAACCGTTCCGGTGGCATGAGCCAGGTCGGCGCCCCGGCGACGATTCCGGGCGTGCTGACCGTGGCCGGCGTGGATGAAAGCGGGAAGGCTTCCCAGGACTCGTCGACCGAAGGCATCTCCATTGGCGTGGCCGCCCCGGCAGAACAGCTGGTGGGCGGGCTTCCGGATAATGGCTACGCCCGCTGGTCCGGGACTTCCGGCGCCGCGCCTCTGGTGGCCGGTGTTGCTGCGCTGATCCGTTCCAAGTACCCGGAGATGAAGGCGCCCGATGTCATCAACCGGATTTTGAAGACTGCACGCGATACCGGTGCAGCCGGTGTTGACAACCTCTATGGCTACGGAATCATCAATGCGAATGCCGCAGTGAATAACTCTGTTGCCTCGGTATCCGTAAACCCGTTGGGAACCATCGAAGAATGGATTCGGGTCCACCGCCGGAACAATACGAAGTCGACCGAGGCGCCAGCCCCAGGCGTCTCGATGGAAAAGTCGGACCTCAAGCAGGTTGCGGCCCCCAAGCCTATCCAGCCGGATACCTCGACTCCGGTGCTTCAGCCGGTCTTGGTCATCGGAGCGGGCGTACTGCTGCTGCTGGTAATTGGCGCCGGAAGCATCCAGACCCTCGTGCGTCGTCGCCGCGAACGATTGGCGGCCAGTGCCGCTTCGGCATCGCTGAGTTCCCTGAAAGTCGGCAAGAGCGCGGGGGACCACGATCTGTTCGACGACATTCCCGAAGAAGACAAATAGTTCATGAACAAAAGGGACGAAACCTCTGGTTTCGTCCCTTTTGTCTTCTGGTTCCGCGGTAGCTGCCCAGTCATAAGAGGTCCGGATTCGCGATGGGAAACCGGGCAGCTGGCCCGACGTGACACATTTGACGCAATTAGTTAGTGAATGTTTTCACTAACTCGGAAAATCCGCGTAGAATCAAGAGTATGTCGATCATTGAATCCTCCCAGAAGCGTCCGCGCATCCTAGTCGTCGGCGGTGGCTACGTTGGCCTGTACGTCGCGATGAAATTGCAGAAGAAGGTCAAGGCCCACGGTGGCATCGTCACCGTTGTCGACCCGAACCCATACATGACCTACCAGCCTTTCCTGCCTGAAGTTGCAGGTGGCCAGATCGAGCCACGCCACGTCGTGGTTTCGCACCGCCAGCACCTGAAGCACTCGGAACTGGTTAACGGCCGTGTTTTGAGCATTGACCACGCCAACAAGAAGGCTGTCATCGCTCCAAACAACGGCGAGCAGTTCGAGCTGGAATACACCGACGTTGTCATGTCGGCCGGTGCGATCACCCGTACCTTCCCAATCACCGGCTTGGCTGAAGCCGGCATTGGCCTGAAGACGATCGAAGAGGCCGTCGCCCTGCGCAACAAGGTTGCCGAGCGCATCGAGTCCGCTTCCAACATGACCGACCCAGTGGCCCGCAAGCGCGCACTGACCTTCGTGGTTGTCGGTGGCGGCTTCGCCGGCATCGAGACCATCGCCGAGCTGGAAGACATGGCTCGCGACCTGATCAAGCTCAACGACCGCATCGATGAGAAGGAAGCCCGCTTCGTTCTGGTTGAGGCCATGGGCCGCATCATGCCAGAAGTGACCGCCGAGCAGGCCGAGTGGGTTGTCGATCACCTGCGCAGCCGCGGCGTAGAGGTTCTGCTGAACACCTCGCTGAACAGCGCCGTGGACGGCAACCTTGAGCTGATCAACATGGCTGACAAGTCCCCAGCGGGCGAGTTCGGTGCTGACACCCTGATCTGGTGCGCCGGCGTCATGGCCAACCCAATGGTCCGTTCCACCGATTTCCCAATCGAGCAGCGCGGCCGCATCGAGACCCGCACCGACCTTCGCATCAAGGACGCCAACGGCGAACCTCTGGAAGGCGCATGGGCAGCTGGCGATATCTCGGCCGTCAAGGACGTTACCGGTGGCTTGCCCGATGGAACCTGCGTTCCAAACGCGCAGCACGCTGTGCGCCAGGCAAAGCTCTTGGCAAAGAACCTTTACGCTGCCCGCTACGGCGTTGGCACCATCAAGGAATACAAGCACTCGAACCTCGGCGCAGTTGCCGGCTTCGGCCGCAACAAGGGTGTCGCCAAGGTTGTTGGCATCAAGCTCAAGGGCTGGCCAGCATGGATGGCACACCGCGGTTACCACGGTATGGCCATGCCAACCTTCGAGCGAAAGTTCCGCGTTGTCGGCGACTGGCTGGTTGCACTGTTCTTCAAGCGCGATGGCCTGCAGCTGAACAACCTCGAAGCACCACGCACCGCTTTCGAAGAGTCGGCAAGCCCGAAGAAGTAGGCACAAAGCTTAGGTGATCGACTAAGTGGCGAGGGGTCGAGTCAATCGACCCCTCGCACACCTGCGTAGAGCAGATTTTTTATTTGCTTTGCCGATCACGTAAGATTTGAGAGTCTTGCCCCCATGGTGGAATTGGCATACACGGCTGACTTAAAATCAGCTGCCGAAAGGCTTGTGGGTTCGAGTCCCACTGGGGGTACTAGCGAATAGGCTCCTGCACTCCGGATTTTCCGGAGAGCAGGAGCCTAATGCGTTTCCCAGAACGCGTTTAGCATCGAATCGGAACCTCGTTTTTTGGCACCTGCATGATAAAAGTTTCAAGAATATCGCTCAGAGAGTAGCTAGACGCCGGAAAACCAGTGAATATCATCCTTCCGACTGAGTGAATTCACAGCAATGCTCAATAGGATTGACAGCAACGAACTCTCGCACACCGCGAGCTGCACAATCGCAACCTATGGGGGAATGACGTTGAGCAACCCGGTATTTGGTTCTGGTAGCCAATCCGAGGCATGGGGAACCAAGCCCGGAAGTCCTGTTGGATTCCGTGACAATGCAAATATGAGTGCTGACCAGTTGCAGCACATGTATCAGCAGCCTGCCGCAACTGGTGCTGATATGGGTCGCATGACCATCGGCGACACCATCAACAAGACCATCTTCTGCCTCGCCCTCGTTGTCATTGGCGCAGCAGCCGGTTGGATCATGCCAGCACTGATGCTCCCCGGCGCACTGGTCGGTTTTGTCCTCGGCTTGGTCAACGTCTTCAAGAAGCGCCCATCGCCAGCGCTGATTCTGCTGTACTCGGCAGCTCAGGGACTCTTCCTTGGCGGTCTGTCGCAATTCCTCGACGGAATGTACCCAGGTGTTGCAGTCCAGGCAGTGCTGGCAACCTTCTGTGTTGCCGGCGTAACCCTGGCGCTGTACCGCTCGGGCAAGTACCGCATGACCCCGAAGCTGAACAAGATCTTCATGGTCGGCATGATTGGTCTGGTTGTCTTCTCGCTGCTGAACATGGTCCTGATGATGACCGGCGTCATCGATGGCATGTTCGGTATGCGCGGCGGCATGCTCGGCCTGATCATCGGTGTTGTGGCAGTCTTGCTGGCTACCTACGCACTGGTTTCGGACTTCACCATGATCGAGGAACTGTCCAACCAGGGTGCCCCTGCCATCATGGCTTGGCGCGGTGCCTTCGGCCTGACCATGACCCTGATCTGGCTGTACACCGAGATCTTGCGTATCCTCGCCATCCTGCGTGGCGACGACTAGTCTCATAGATTCAAGGAAGACCAGCACCTGAGGGCGCTGGTCTTTTTTGTGCCCGGATGCTGTCATCTTTTTAGACCTGTCGTGCCTCCCAGCCGTGGGAATTCTGAACGAGCCAATGAGAGCGCTCCGCCAAGCAGGCGGTCAGACGCAAAGCAGTTGCCGCTGAGGTTGTTGTCAGAGATATTACAGCCATTTCTGCTGGAATCCGCGCTGTGTGGCAAGTCCTGAAAACCGTGTGGGAACGACAGAAGCAGCTATCAAGTATCCATAGGCACATCAATAGTAGCCGGGTGAACAATCTGGCCATTTCTTAGAACGTTGGTAAACATATTGAAGTGGAAATCTGGGAGCGGTGCCCAAATCGGGCACTGCTCCTAGATTTCTGTCACAATTCCGACATGGATCGAGTAGCGAAGATTCAAACGCGGTAGCGTAGTTGCATGAAGAGTAGCCGGTTGGAACGTTTGCGACGTATTCGCGTCTCCCTTCCGGGCAAGGACGTAGGGAAACCCGCGCAACCCCGCGTCGAAGCCGTTGATTTTAAGGGCGCAGAAGATATGCCCTACGCGGTACGTTTGGCGGCCAGTTGGGCGTGGCGATTCTTGATCATTGTGGCAGCGTTGGGTGTCCTAATCTGGGCCCTGTCCAAGGTGTCGTTGCTAGTGATCCCGGTCCTCGTAGCGGCTCTGCTCTCTGGGCTACTTTCGCCAGTTGTCAACGCGCTCAATCGCAAGCTGGCTGTCCCGCGAGGTCTTGCCGTAGGCATTACGCTGATCGGCTTCTTGGCTTTGGTCATCGCCGGTTTATCTCTTGCCGGGCAACGCTTGTCCGCAGGATTCACCGCCTTGTGGAGCCAAGCCCTCTTCGGTATCGAACAGGTCCAAGACTGGCTTTTCAACGGCCCGCTGAAGCTCACCAACGATGACCTGCAGGGCGTTTTGGATGATGCCTTGGCTCAACTGCGCGGCAACGCCACCAACATCCTGAGCGAAGCCATCAGCTGGACCTCGTTCATAGGCCAGTTCTTCACCGGAACTTTGCTGGCCCTCTTCGTCTTGATCTTCCTGCTGCTCGACGGGCGGAAAATTGGGCTGTTCCTGGTCAACCTCTTGCCGCGCCGGGCCCGCCCAGCCATGGACGGAGCACTCACCCGTGGATGGGCCTCATTGGTCAGCTACATCAGAGTGCAGATGCTTGTCGCCTTCATCGATGCCATTGGCATTGGTTTTGGCGCCTTCTTCCTCGGTGTCCCGCTGGCCCTGCCGTTGGGCGTCTTGGTGTTCCTTGGCTCCTTCATCCCTGTGGTGGGTGCATTGATTACCGGTGCCTTGGCCGTCCTGCTCGCCTTGGTCGCCAACGGCTGGGTCAATGCGCTGATCATGCTGGCCGTTGTCCTCCTCGTCCAGCAGGCAGAATCCAATATTCTCCAGCCGCTGATCATGGGCAAGGCCGTCAGTCTGCACCCGCTGGCCGTCGTGCTGGCCGTCGCGGGCGGAACGATGCTCGCCGGAATCCCCGGTGCGCTATTTGCAGTGCCACTGCTCGCGGTGCTCAACGCGGTGGTTAAATACCTCTCCCGCAGGGCCTGGGAGAGCGACGAATTCGTGCTCAAGCAATACGGCATCCAGCTGCCCCCGGAACAACCGGCAAATACCGTGGCGGCGCCAACACCAGCCAGCCCGGGCGCCCCTGAACCCCACACCTCGCCGGAGAACCGGCAACCTGAGACAACAGCAGATGAGGAATAACCCATGACCACAGAAACTACGTTGCCGGTAAGCCTGGCAGATATCGAGTCAGCTGCACAGGTCTTGAAACCCGTTATTGCGTTGACTCCAGTGGAGCATTCACGTGTACTCTCCCAGCACATTGGTGCCGAGGTCTTCCTGAAGTGCGAAAACATGCAGCGTGCCGGTTCTTTCAAGGTCCGCGGAGCCTATGTGCGCATGTCCAAGCTCAGCGCTGAAGAGAAGGCACGCGGCGTGGTCGCGGCCTCGGCGGGCAACCATGCCCAGGGCGTCGCGCAAGCTTCCAGCCAGTTGGGGATCAAAGCGCGCATCTACATGCCGCGTGGTGTTGCACTTCCCAAGCTCACCGCAACTCGCGACCACGGTGCAGAGGTAGTGCTCTTCGGGGATACCGTTGACGAGGCCCTGGCCGAGGCCCAGCGCTACGCGGATGAAACCGGTGCCGTGTTTGTGCATCCCTTCGACCACCCGGACATCATTGCCGGACAGGGCACCATCGGCCTGGAGCTGCTTGAACAGCTTCCCGAGGTGGAAACCGTATTAATGGGTGTAGGCGGCGGCGGACTGCTCGCCGGAGTTGCCATCGCCTTGAAGGAAAAGGCCCGCGAATTAGGCCGTAGCATCAAGGTCATTGGCGTGCAGGCGGAAAACGCCGCAGCCTACCCGCCGTCCTTGGCTGCCGATGCGCTGGTCCCGCTGGACACCGTGCACACCATCGCTGACGGCATCGCCGTGGGCAAGCCAGGCCAGCTGCCGTTCACCATCATCAAGGAACTCGTCGACGACGTGGTGACCGTTTCCGAGGACGCCTTGGCCCGCGCGCTGGTGGTGCTCTTGGAACGCAACAAGCTCGTCGTCGAACCAGCCGGCGCCGTGGGCGTCGCAGCCCTGCTGGAAAATCGGCTCGAAGAGCACGGGATCAACCCGGCAACCACCGCGGTCATCCTCTCGGGCGGCAATATCGACCCGCTGCTCATGCTCAAGGTGATTCAGCGCGGCCTGTCCGCTGCCGGCCGATTCCTGACCGTGCGCATGATGCTTCCGGACCGTCCAGGCGCCTTGGCGCAGATCTCGCGGATCATCGCCGATTCGGATGCGAACGTGACCCGCTTGGACCACACGCGCATCGGCGGTTCGCTCTCCATGGGCGATGTGGCAATCACCATCGATCTGGAAACCAAGGGCCATGAGCATTCCAAGGCCGTGCTTAATAACCTTCGGGCCGAGGGCTTCGACCCGCAGATCACCAATAACGCTGGCGGATCCGTCGGCTGATGTAGAGCAAAAAAAAGTCCTCACCGGCTGCTAATACAAGTCAGCAGCCGGCGAGGACTTTAAGGCTTGAAGCAATATCAGGAAGCTTCGTACGGCTTGGCCGAAATGATTTCGACCTTGATGTCACGGCCGTTCGGGGCCACGTAGGACAGCTTGTCGCCGACCTTCGCGCCGTGAACGGCGACACCGATAGGGGACTGCTCCGAGTAGACCTCCAGGTCGGTGTCACCAGCGACTTCGCGGGAACCGAACAGGAAGGTGGTCTCGTCGCCAGCAATGCTTGCGACAACCAGCATGCCTGGTTCGACGACTCCGTCATCCGCCGGTGCTTCGCCGACATTGGCGCGGCGCAGCAGGTCCTTCAAGTACAGGATGCGCGCTTCTGCCTTGCCCTGCTCTTCGCGGGCAGCGTGGTAGCCGCCGTTCTCCTTCAGGTCACCTTCGGAACGGGCCTGCTCGATACGGGCAACGATCTCGGCGCGTCCCGGGCCTGAGAGGAAAGTCAGTTCGTTCTGGAGCCGGTCGAAGGCTTCCTGAGTCAGCCAAACGACAGGTTCGTTGCTGTTGGTGCTCACGTTGTACTTCCTTTGGTCAGTTAGGACTTCGCTGTTGCTTCGTGGACTGCAAAGAGTCCCTCAAAGCCGAACGCCACCTCAAAGGTGGCGTCGACGAAGTCGGATTCGGTACGGATCTGCGGGCTTACGTTGTTCTGTTGATGCAAGCAAAGACCCCGCCAGCTTCATGGTCAGGTGCAATCCTGGACCAATCGCGGATGCGGGGCGAAACGTATCTTTTCAACGATAGTAGTCGCCAAAACGCTTTAAACCCAATAGATTCAGCTATCAGGGAATGAACGGGCAGAAATATTAACCCTGGTAGTCCTTGGGAACCTTGTAGCAGGACTCGACGCCGGAGGTCACTGCCGCATTATCGGTATGCAAGTCCACGTCGATCTGCTGGTTGACCAAGCCGTTGGCCTCTCCCGGATCCAGCAGGATGGTCTTGTATCCGACAACCGCCTTCGACTCGTTCATCGCACGGATATCGCACTGGACGCGGTCCTTGGAGTTGTACTCCACAGCGATAGTCGTCTTGGTCAAGGTCGGCGAAACAACCTCATAGTGGATGTCCTGCGCGGTGATGGCGCTGTAATTGCTGAATCCAACATATGCTGCGCCGGCTACGCCAACCGTGATGGCCGAGGCGATCAGCCAATTACGCGCGGATTTACTCAGGTTGCGTTTCTTGGGGTTGTTGTAGCGAGCCGTTAAGCTTGGATCAGACATTACTTGTCTTGCACCACTCTCTATGCCTTGGGCGGCATTTGAACTGGGAATGCCGTAGGTTGGTTCCTTCAACAAGTTTACCGCCTGAGCTGAAATGGGAATAACGGGCAGTCGAGTATCAGTTGATATCAATGGTGAACAGTTTCCTCTGGGTCCGCTGTTCAGCATCGTGGAGAAGGAAAGTAGATAAGTGGAGATTCACGACGTGAAGAAAATTGCCCCATCCCAGGGGTTGCGGCTCATGGCTATTCACGCGCACCCCGATGATGAATCTTCGAAGGGCGCTGCCACCATGGCTGCCTACGTCGACGCGGGCGCCGAAGTCATGGTGGTTTCCTGCACCGGTGGTGAACGCGGAGACATCTTGAATGCAGCGGCTGGAGAACTGGCACACGCGCACCGCGACCTTCCAGGCGTGCGCCGCACCGAGATGGCCGAGGCAGCCGCGGTGCTGGGCATCAAGCATCGCTGGCTTGGCTACGTTGACTCCGGCCTGCCCGAGGGGGACCCGCTGCCCGATCTTCCTTTCGGAGCCTTTGCACTGCAGCCGGTCGAGGTGGCCGCCGCCGGCGTTATCAAGCTGATCCGCGAATTCCGTCCGCACGTCATCACGACCTACGACGAAAACGGCGGTTACCCGCACCCGGACCACATCCACAGCCACAAGGTCGCGACCTTCGCCTTCGAGCATGCCGCCAACCCGGAAATGTATCCGGAATTTGGCGAGCCATGGTCGGTCAGCAAGCTGTACTACGACCGCGCCTTCGCCCCTGATCGCTTCCGCGCCCTGCACTATGCCATGATCGAAGCCGGCTACGATTCGCCGTACGCAGAGCGGGTGGCACAGTGGGAAGCCGACGAAGACAACCAGATGTTCAAGTGGGTTTCGCCACATACCACGACCACCCAGATCCACTGCGCGGACTTTTTCTCGCAGCGCGACCAGGCGTTGCTGGCGCACCGAACCCAGATTGACCCGGAGGGTTTCTTCTTCGCGGTGCCGGAGCACGTCTACGCCGAGCACTGGCCTTGGGAGGACTACACCTTGATCTCCTCCAAGGTCGCCACCGACCTGCCCGAGTCCGACCTCTTCGCCGGACTAAGATAGTCATAAGCACTTCCTCGTTCTAGAAAAGAGTTGTCTGTACATCGTGAGTACGATCTTCGCGTCCTTGGCCGTAGCTTCTCAGACCACCAAGCTGGGCACGGAGACTAGTAGCGACTACGGTCCCGGATTCCTCGGCTTCCTCTTCACCGCGGTCATGGTCGTCGCGGTGATCTTCCTGATCCGCGACATGGCCCGCCGCGTGCGCCGCGTGCGCTACACCTCGGAAGCGGAATCCAAGCAGCAGGACATGGTGGCCAAGGGCGAGTCCCGCACCCTTCAGGAACCCGAGGGACCGGCCGACCCGAAGACCGACGAAGCCCAGTAGGTAGCATGTGAGCCACGCGATAGCATGAAGGCGTGGCTCAACGACTTGCTGGCGCAGCCAGCCAATACCTCAGACAACATGCGCACCAACCAGTCGACTGGTTCCCCTACGGGGATGAGGCCTTCGAACAGGCCCGCCTGCGCGATGTGCCGGTGATGCTCTCCATCGGCTACGCGGCCTGCCATTGGTGCCACGTGATGAGCCACGAGTCATTCGACGACCCGCAGATCGCGCAGATGCTCAACGAGAATTTCGTGGCGATCAAGGTCGACCGCGAAGAGCATCCGCTGGTTGACGACACCTACATGATGGCGACCCAGGCGCTGACCGGTGCCGGCGGCTGGCCGATGACCATCTTTGCCCTGCCTGACGGACGCACCGTGCACGCAGGAACCTATTACCCCAAAGAGCCGCGCGGACGCACTCCCGGGTTCAGCCAGGTGCTGCAGGCTGTTCACGAAGCCTGGGAGGCCAAACGCGAAGGCCTTGAAGAGCAAGCGAATATGCTCGCCGAGCACCTGGCGGAACTCGGCAGCCGGCAGAGCGCGCTATTGACCCTGGAATCCCGGGAGCCGGCCGAAACCGCCCTGGCATCAGCCACCGAGCGCTGGATCCTTTCCACCAAGCCCGAGGGCGGTTTCACTCCAGCCCCCAAATTTCCTCCGACGTGGGCGTTGAAAACGCTGTGGCATTCGGTGATCACCCGCCAAGACAGCGCGCAGGAAGCCTTCAGCGCGGCCGCGACCAGCTTGGAAGCCATGTTCCTCGGCGGGCTGCACGACCACATCGACGGCGGATTCGCACGCTACTGCGTGGACGAGAACTGGTCGGTGCCGCACTTCGAGAAAATGCTCTATGACAATGCCGGCCTGCTTTCGCTCGCCGCACGCAGCACGGTGCTGGCCGAAGAAGTGATGAGCCGTGCCAGCGGGGAACAAGCCGAACGGGCGCGGAAGCTGGCGGGGCTGGCCCGGAGCAGCGCCCAGGGGATCATTGGCTTCCTCGAGGAGGAACTGCTGATCGACTCCGGTCCCCACCCGGCCTTTGCCGCCTCGCTGGACGCTGATTCAGCCCGGGATGGCGCACAGATCGAGGGCGCCTACTACAGCTATAACCGCGAGCAGATCAACGAAGCCACCGAACCGCTGCTGGCACGCCTGCCTCAAGGATTGATTCGATTCGCGCCGATCGCCGAGGACCCCGAGTACTACTGCTTCTCGCTGGCCCGGATGCCGGAGGCAGCCGAGCAGCCGGTGCTCGATGAACTGGCCGCGGCCCTGAAGTCGCTGCGCAGCTCGCGGATCCGCCCGGTGCGCGATGAAAAGGTCGTCGCCGGTTGGAATGCCTTGGCCATCGAAGCGCTCTGCGACGCGTTGGTCCTGCTGGAGGATCCCAAAGCCCTGGCGTTGGCAGAGCATGTGGCCACCTCGCTGTGGAGGGTGCACTTCGATGACGCGTCCGGGCGTTTAGCCAGGGTGAGCTTTGCCGGCCGGCCCGCGGAAAACAATGAAGGAACCTTGCAGGACTATGCGGCCCTGGCCGTCGCGTTCCTGTCGCTGAAACGGGCCACCGGCGAGCAGCTGTGGGAGGACCGCGCAAACCTGTTGCTCGCGCGGGCCCAGGACTTCGTTGATCCAGCCACCGGGGTTCCGCGAGATGCGGTCGAGGTGGATGCCCGCATCGCTGCCCAGCGCAGTGATGTGGCGGCGGTCAGCGTGCTTGATGACGCGCTGCCTGCGGCCGGAGCGCTCTACGCCAAGGCGCTGGCCATGCGCGCGGTTCAGGGCATGGCCGAATCGAACTACTCCCAGTCCCATGCTGCCGATCTTGAGCGCGCGCGGGTGCTGTCGGCCCATGCCGTGGCGCTCGCCTCGGAGGCAGCCACGCAGGTGGCGACCGCCTTGGAAATCCAAACCATGATCGGCTCACCCGCGCACTATCTGGCCTTGAGCTCCTGGGATTCCGACCAGGCCAAGCGGGTGCGCAAGCTGGCGTGGGCTCTGGGTATCAGCGTGCATCATGCACCCGAACTAGGTGGCCAGGACACCTTGAAGATCCAGCCGTGCCGCGAAGAGCTATGCCAGATGCCGGTTGAAGGCATCGAACAGCTGCTGGGGCTGCTGCAGGGCAGGGGCTAGCAAAACTGGGAATCCTCCTGTTTTTCGACGCTGCGATGGGCAGATCGATAAAGCGCCGGGGGATTCGCGGTAGATTTAGAACCTAGACTTTTTTGGATTCGATTGAAAGGCAGTGCCACGGTGCAGCTTCCCAACCTTGCGTACCGTTACTACGAACGGCGCTTGGCGAAGTCACTGCCCGCTGACAAGCTCCCGCACCATATCGGAGTCATGGTTGACGGCAACCGCCGTTGGGCCAAGCTCGCCGGTTCGCCAACCATGGCCGGCCATCAAGCTGGGGCGGACAAGATCCTTGAATTCCTGGACTGGTGCGAAGACCTGAATATCAAGATGGTCACGCTCTACATGCTCTCCACGGACAACTTGAATCGCGAGGCGAACGAACTGCGCGACCTCTTGGAAGTCATCGGCGGAACCCTGGATCGCCTGGGTGAAACCAATCGGGTCAAGGTCCAGCAGGTCGGTGCCAAGGACTTGCTTCCAGAGGATTTGGCGCAGAAGCTGGCTGCCTTGGAAACGATCACCGAGAACCGCACCGGAGTGCATGTGAACGTGGCCATCGGCTACGGCGGCCGACGCGAAATCCTCGATGCCTTCAAGGCGTTGCTGTGCCAAGCGGCCGAGGAAGGCCGGACCGTTGAAGAAGTGGCGGAAAACCTGTCCACGGACGATATCGAATCCGCTTTGTACACCAAGGGCCAGCCCGACCCCGACCTGGTCATCCGCACCAGTGGCGAGCAGCGCCTGAGCGGATTCCTCACCTGGCAGAGCGCGTATTCAGAGTTCTACTTCTGCGAAGCGCTGTGGCCTGACTTCCGGCGTGTTGATTTCTTGCGAGCCCTGCGCGACTTTGCCGATCGCCAACGCAGGTTCGGCGCCTAGCGCCCGATGAGGCGAACAGAGTTTAAATAATCGTTACCCAGAAGTTGCTTGCTAGTGGTCGTGCAAGGACTATGGTGATCATAAGGCCGGGGCATCAAGCTCCAGCTGATCGAAGGGTTCCGCACTAGATGACCACAAGCAGCGCCAGCCGGTACAGCTACCGGACACGCCTTGGACATCCGGTGTCGGGCTTCCCCACTAACGCGTGGGGAAAGTCCCCACGCCGGATTCGAGAATGGGTGCGCTGCCATGAGCCGAACTGCCGAACAGGACGTACGAACCTACGTCATTGACACCTCGGTCTTGCTTTCAGATCCGAAGGCGATGTTCCACTTTGAAGAGCATCATGTGGTGATTCCTTTGACTGTGGTCACCGAGCTGGAGAACAAGCGCAAGGATCCCGACCTCGGATATTTTGCGCGCCAGGCCCTGCGCCTGCTCGATGACCTGATCGCCAGCCACGGGGGACTTGCCCAGGCGGTTCCCGTGTCATCGGCCGGCGGCACGTTGCGCATTGAACTGAACCATATTGCTCCTGAAGTTCTCCCGGTCGGAATGCGCTCGGGGGATAACGACGCCCGCATCCTCGCCGTCGCCAAGCACCTGCTGGATTCAGGACTTGATGTTGCCCTGGTGACCAAGGACCTGCCCATGCGCATCAAGGCGTCAGCGATGGGGATCCACGCCGAGGTGTACCGCAACGAGCTGATCGCCTCCACTGGCTGGACCGGAATACAGCAGCTGGACCTGGACGAGGAATCGATGGCGGGGCTCTATGAGCGAGAACAGCTCTCCAACCTGCCCGCGGTTGCCGAAGCGCCCATCAATACGGGCTTCGTGATCACGTCGCCGCGTGGCAGCGCATTGGCCCGCAAAACCGATGAGAGCACGCTGAAGCTGGTTCGCGGAGATCAGCAGGCCTTTGGGCTGCATGGCCGCAGCGCAGAGCAGCGGATCGCCTTGGACTTGCTGATGGACCCTTCAGTGGGCATCGTGTCCCTTGGCGGTAACGCCGGTACCGGCAAGTCGGCACTGGCACTGTGTGCCGGGATGGAAGCGGTCCTGGAGCGCCGCGAGCACCGCAAGATCACCGTCTTCCGTCCGCTCTACGCAGTGGGCGGCCAGGAGCTGGGCTACCTTCCGGGTTCCGAGGGCGAGAAAATGGGGCCCTGGGCCCAAGCGGTATTCGATACCCTCGGCTCGATTGTCTCGAAGAACGCGATCGACGAGGTCCTGGAACGCGGAATGCTCGAAGTCCTGCCGCTGACGCATATCCGCGGACGTTCCCTGCATGACTCGTTTGTCATTGTCGACGAGGCCCAGTCCCTGGAACGCAACGTGCTGCTTACCGTGCTCTCGCGCATCGGGCAGAACTCCAAGGTGGTGCTCACCCATGATGTGGCCCAGCGGGACAACCTGCACGTGGGGCGCCACGACGGCATCGCCGCAGTGGTAGAGCAGCTCAAGGGACATTCCCTGTTTGGCCACGTGACGCTCACCCGTTCGGAGCGTTCAGCTATTGCCGCCCTGGTGACCGAAATGCTCGATTCGCCGTCGCTGCGCTGATTCTCGGACAAAGGACTGGCTTCCGCCTCTTCAACTCAGTGAAGGGGTGGAAGCCAGTTCGTTTTTTTGACGAGCATCAGGGTCGATCCTATGAGCGCACTACCGGCTGGTCGAGCCAATGCACTTTCTGGAAGTGCGAATTGATGTAGTACTCATCCTGGGCCAGCACCCGCAGCTTCAGATCAGGAGCTGTCCGGGCCGGACCGGATCCGGTGAGCACCTGGCGCAGGAGGACCACTCCGGTTGCCTGATCCAAAATCAACAGCGTGCGGGTATCAGCGGGAACCAAGGCGAAGTCCGCCAATGCGGGCTGGTAGGTGTGCCCTGCGCTGAGCACCGCGGCAATACCTGGACGCCCTTCATAGGATATTTCACTCAGTTCATGGATGTAAGTGGGATGATCAAAAGCCAGGTCGTGGGCGGCCGGTTCACTGCCGGCGATCTCGACCGGATCCAATACCGCGGCCCAATAATCCAACGGCATCAGACCATGGAATCCAGCGATTTCTGGCCGGCGCAGCACCAGATGGTCTGCCGTGTAGACGGGCGTGATCAGCGTGGAGGGCAGTGCCCATGACGAACTGGTGGCCGCGACATAATCGCGGCTGCGTTGAGCGCTAAAGGTCTCGTCCTGGAAGACCAGGTTACCGGCGGCATCGTGCACGACGATGGCCTCGCGTTGGCGCAGCTTGGCGGTCACTGTGCCGGCAAGACCTCGTGGAGGATCGCTGAGTTCCTCGGGAATGGCAATTTCAATGTTCAATGAGGTGCTCAGCCATGGCGCGGAGCGGGCCAGGGCACGGAACTTACGCCGCGCGGTGGAGTCTGGCATCGGCGAACCAGGGAAGTGCAACGGGGCTGATGGTACGTCCATAATCCAATTGTAGAAGTGCCTGAATTATTCACAAGGGCAGCTTGCGCGTCCCACGGCTTGTGCCTGGTGTTTATGCTCTATACATGTCGCAGATTTGGAGCATTGCCCTGGAAGGACCCGTCGAGGCGGTCCTTGCGGCGTTGCAGGTGCTCTGCTTTATTGTTTTTGGATTCCTGCTGTCCAAGGAAGATATCACCAGTCATCGACTGCCGAACCGGCTTGTGGGCCTGTGGTTCCTTGCCAGCCTGGTCCTTGTTATTAGCTTGGGCATCAGCCGCGATGGGCTGCCCGGGATTCTGCAAGGCGCCTTGGGGATGGCATTGCTGGGCGGGGGATATTTGCTGATCAGCCTGATTTCTGCCGGAGCCATGGGCATGGGCGATGTGAAGCTGGCGGCGGTGCTCGGCTTGAACCTTGGCTATTATTCTTTGTCCTCTCTGTTCCTGGCCACATTGCTGACTTTTGTCGCGGCAACATGCTGGGTGATTGCGGGAGTGGTGGCGCGCAAGCTGACGTTGAAGTCCGCGGTACCCTTCGGTCCGTTCATGATCCTTGGAGCATTCGCCGTGCTGCTTATGGCACGATGAATGCATGGCAACTCCGGAATTCATCACCAAGCTGCGTACACATATAGGTCATGAGCTGCTGTGGCTCTCCGGGGTGAAAGTCGTCGTGTTCCATGGCGAGCAGGTGTTGCTGGTGCGTCGCGCCGATAACGGCTTGTGGACCTTGCCTGCCGGAATCATCGACCCGGGCGAGGAACCTTCGCATACCGCCCGGCGTGAGGTGCTTGAGGAGACGGGAGTCTCGTGCGAGGTGACAGATTTGATTGGCGTGGGAGTGACTGCGCCAACTGTTTATCCCAATGGCGACCACGCTCAGTACCTTGATATCGTCTTCCGAGCTCGGCATCTGAGTGGCGAGGCATTGATCAACGATGACGAAAATCTTGAGGTGGGATACTTCGACCTGCTGGATCGTCCGGAACTTCCTCCATTGCACGAGCGGGCCTTGTCGTGGGCCTTGGCTCCACGTCCGGGCGGCTACTTCGCATAGTCCTCAGCAAAAAAGCATCGGGGCGCGAACCACATGGTTCGCGCCCCGATGCTCTGGCAGCTGCAGTGGACTGCAGCTGCCAGAGGGCTACTTGGTTTCCTCTGGAATGCCGTCGTCGCCGGTCCGCTCGGCGACCAGCACGTTGCCTTCGGATTCCATGTCGTTGCCAGCAGGCTCGGTGTGCGCCGTGCGCTGGGCTTCCTCATAAGCGATGGCGTCATCGCCGCCGATGGCTTCGCCACGAGCGACCATGCCGGCGGTGTCCGACAGCGGGATCTGCTTGAGGAGCAGGGCCAGGGCGAAGGCCACCACCAGGAATGGAATCAGGTACCAGAAGACCGGAGCCAGCGAGCTGGCGTAGGCATCAACGATGCCATCACGCAGCGCATCGGGCAGCGACGACAGAGTCTGCGGATCCAGCGTGGAAGCAGCCTGGCCGGCGTCAGCAGCACTGGCCCCCGCGCCGGAGAAGACATTCAAGAGCTTCTCGGACAAGCTGTTGGTGAACAGGGCACCGAAAATCGCGACGCCCAGCGACGCGCCGACCTCACGGAAGTAGTTGTTGGTGGAAGTGGCCGTACCGACCATTTCCGGGCCAACAGCGTTCTGGACTACCAGAACCACAACCTGCATGATCAGGCCCATGCCGGCGCCCAGGACAAACAGGTAGACGCAAATGAGCCACAGCGGGGTCTGCGCGGTCAGCGTGGTGAAGGCCAGCATGGCCGCGATGGTGACGATCGTGCCAGCGATCGGGTAGCCCTTGTATCGACCGGTCTTGGAGATGGCCATACCGGAGTAGATCGAGGTACCCATCATGCCGATCATCATTGGAACCATCAGCAGGCCGGATACGGCAGCGGAGGTGCCCGAAGACATCTGCAGGAAGGTTGGCACGAAGGCAATTGCCGAGAACATCCCGATGCCCAGGGTGAAGCCAATCGCGGTGGCGTTGATGAAGACCTTGTTCTTGAACAGGCTCAGCGGGATGATCGGATCCTCGGCCTTGGCCTCAGCCAAGACGAAGAGGCTGGCGGCTAGAACCAGGCCGGTACCCCAAGCCCAGGTTTCCAAAGCGGTCCAGCCGTGTGCGGCGGAGCCGCCGAAGTCGGTGAAGAAAATCAGGCAGGTCGTGGCAATCGACAGCAGGAGCACACCCAGGATGTCGATCTTCTTTTCTGCCTTCTTGTTAGGCAGGGTCAGAGCGAACCAGGCGATGGCAAAGGCGGCGATGCCTACCGGGATGTTGATGTAGAAAGCCCATTCCCAGGTCAGGTGGTCAACGAAGAAGCCGCCAAGCAACGGTCCGGCAACTGCGGACAAACCGAAGATGCCGCCCAGCGGTCCCATGTACTTGCCGCGCTCGGAAGCCGGGACAATATCAGCGATGATGGCCTGCGAGAGGATCATCAAGCCACCGCCACCTAGGCCCTGGATGGCGCGGAAGATCACGAACATCCAGAAGGTGGTGGAGAAAGCTGCCCCGACCGATGCCAGGGTGAACAAGGCGATGGCAATCATGAACAGATTGCGGCGTCCGAGCACGTCGCCGAACTTGCCATAGATCGGCATCACAATGGTGGTCGCCAATAGGTAGGCCGTGGTGATCCAGGCCTGGTGCTCTACGCCGCCGAGTTTGCCAACGATGGTTGGCATGGCGGTGGAAACGATGGTTTGGTCCAGCGATGACAGGAGCATGCCTGCGATCAGCGCGGAGAAGATGATCCAAATGCGCCGCTGGGTCAGTACCAGTGGCGCATCGCCCGGCGTTTTGCGGGAACTGGTGGTTGTTGTCATGGCAATCCTTGCGAGATGGGGTAAAGAAGTCGGTCAGTCGTTGCTGCGTCTCAGGGGCTGGCCCATGATGTGCTGAATCCTGGTCATCAGATCCAAGAATTCCTCAGCCAGCGGGCGCTTGCCGGACGCGTCAACGTAGGCTTCGATGGCTTGGAGGGTGGTGTGCTTGAGGATGTGCAAGAGGCTTGAGAGCAATGGATCCTGCGGATCCATTCCTTCGCGTGATGCGATGAGTTCACGGAACTCTGCCTCTTTTTTGGGCCCAGTCTGCACCATGTGCTGCAGTAGCTCGGGGTCGCGGTGGGCAATGGTGAAAAAGCCGTGGGCGTTGACGATGTCGGTTTCGTCAAAGCTCAGTCGTTCGGCGGTCATCTCCACCAAATCCGCCAGCAGTGTAGGGGAAATGCCGGTAATGGCCTTGGGGCGGGCAGCCATAAAACGCTCGATGATGCCTTCTGGCATGGCATCGGAGTCATGGCCGAAGACCGCGTCGATCTTGCTGGGGAAGTAGTTGAAAAAGGTGCGGCGTGAAATGCCGACACGCTCGCACACCTGTTCAATGGTGAAACCGTTGAAACCGAACTCTGCCGTCAACTCGCGGCTATGGCGAGTGATGGCTGTGCGGGTTTTTTGCATGCGTCCACTCAACGTCGGCGCCTGGATGGGCGACCCCATGCCACTTTTTGCACTATCATCCATATAGTGCATTATTGCACTATGGAACAAAGGGTGCAACTTAAGTGATCTGCAACATTTTCGCCAGCTGACCAGCCATGATCTGTCGCATATGACCATGTGTATTAGGCTGGCGTCATGAGTCTGATAGAACTTCGCGAACCCACCGTTGACCTGCATCAATCATTCATGCAGAGCACTGCGGAATGGAACGGCGTGGACCAGGACGGCACCTCGATGTTCTTTGCCGATAAATATGGCTGGGATCTGGCCGACCGCACGCATTTTGCGCTGTGGGTGCAATTGCTCAAAGATCTGGCAAGACCGGACTTCACGCCCCTGCCCGGTTTCGTTTCACAGAGCACCCTGTGGGTAGTGGAAAACGAGCAGTACCTGAGCGCAGTGAGTTTGCGGCATGAACTAGGCACCGATTATCTCAAAGAAGTCGGCGGCCACATTGGCTACGGCATCCGGCCTAGTGCCAGGCGCAGGGGCCTAGCCAAGCTGGCGCTCGCCGGCTCGTTGGGGCAAGCGCGTGCATTGGGAATGCCGAAAGTGCTGATTACTTGCAATGACTCCAATATCGGATCAGCGAAGACCATCGAATCCCGCGGCGGAGTGCTTGAAGGCATCAAGCCCCAGAGCGTGGTCGGGCCACTATTCGGCTGCCCGGACGATGTACGCCGCTATTGGATTACCCTGTAGTTGTCAGAGCATCTGCCGGAGTCTCATCCGCTACGAACCAAGCCCTTGAATGCTTGTAGCGCAGTGCGGAACCGGAGAATCCCGAACCGTGAAGGTCAATTTTGTCGATGACTCCGAGGGGTGGCGCAGCGAGCGCCTCGGGCTCATCAAGTTGCTGGCCGGTGAATTCTTCGACGCGCTCTGATTCGTCACCGGTGTACACTCGGCCTTCGTTATCTATTGTTGCGTAATAGCCCGTAAACGCAGCCCCTGTGAATCCGAGGACGACTGTTGATCCTGACCCCTGGCCCTGACTTGAAGGCCAGGGCGACTCTGCTGCCCAGAGCCATGCCTGATCAGCTGAGTGCGCAAACTCTTCAGGGCTCATTGAATTGATGGCATCAATACCGTGAATTGGGCAATGAGGGCTGGCGGCAACGTCAAAGCTTTCCCGAATTTCCTCAGCATCATGCGGGTACATCTGAATTAGTTCCGCAGCGCAGACGCAACGGGCTACAGGGCGCTCCGGGTCATTGGATATCCAACCCGTGGGCACACCCTGTAGTGAACCAAAATCAATCAAAGGGCCCTGCGCTAGAGGAACATGCCAGACATGCACTCCGACCGTGGACCGTGCCCACCAACTGGTGACGGCCCTCAGCAGCAGCAACAGCCCAAAGGCTGAAGCGATCACCGATGCCGCCGCAATGAAATCTGCGTATGCTGTTTCTTCGATCTGTGCTGCGGTGGCACCCTTTTCTTTGGCGAACACCGTAAATGTCCACCACCATCCTGCTGAGGCAAGGCCCCACCACACCACCGCCAATACGACATCCACGCCAGCGCTAAAGCTTAAGTCGTCATCCGAATCTTCAGTCAGTTCAATCGTTTTGCTGCCACTAAGAGAATGGGCTAATTCGCCTACCTGTCGAGTCTGCCGGACGAGCGAACTCAGATCGTACAGTCCCCATGCCAGGGCGATTACGGTCCCGAGCCACCAGAAAGGTGCCTCGGCACCGCTATCGAGACTGTGAACGATGGCCGCGTAGCCTAGGAACAGCGGAGCTAGGAACACCATGTAGCGGGCGAATAACCAGCCGAAGATTGACGTGGCTATGATCAATGCAATGCTGGAGAGCCCCAGCATGTCGAGCAGTCGGTACTCGCCATGCCACGAAGGCGCATCGTCATCAAGCCAATGCTCGAAGCCTAGGAAAATGCCCAGCAGTGTGGCAGCCGTGATGGCGAGCGAGATGTTACCGGCAAATCGCCTCGAGCGGCGCAAAGGCAGCGAGGTCCATTGAGCAGAAGTAGGCGTCAGCAAATACCGGCTGGAGGACCGGTTCTCATCGTTCATTTATACAGTTTGACTTGCAACGCTGCGGTAAACAAATGGTCAGGGAATAAGAATGGGGTTTCGCGCCCGTTCGGCGCGAAACCCCAATGAGATTCTGGCTAGTGCTTGCCCACCATGGTGGAGACATCCAGCAGTTCATCAAGCTGGGCCTCGGTGACCTCGCCGCGCTCAACGAAGCCAAGGGCAATCGTGGCTTCGCGAACTGTCAAGCCTTCTGCTACAGCCTTTTTGGCGATCTTGGCTGCGTTCTCGTAGCCGATCAGCTTATTCAGCGGGGTGACAATGGAAGGCGAGGCCTCGGCGAGGAAGCGGGCACGCTCAACATTGGCCTTGATCCCATCGATCATCTTCTCGGCCATGACGCTGGTGGTATTGGACAGCAAGCGGATGGACTCAAGCAGGTTGGATGCCATCACTGGTATGCCGACATTCAATTCGAAGGCACCGTTCGTCCCGGCCCATGCGATAGTCGTATCATTGCCGATGACCTGAGCAGCCACCTGAATTGTTGCTTCGGAAATCACCGGGTTGACCTTACCGGGCATGATCGAGGAGCCCGGCTGCAGATCAGGAATGGAGATTTCACCCAAGCCGGTGTTCGGGCCAGAACCCATCCAGCGCAAATCGTTGGCGATCTTGATCAGCGAGATGGCAATACTGCGCAAGGCCGCGGATGCTTCTACCAGGCCATCGCGGTTTGCCTGGGCTTCGAAGTGATTGCGGGCTTCGGTCACCGGCAAACCGGTATCCTCGCGAAGGAACTCCAGGACCTTCTCTGGGAAGCCATCCGGGGTGTTGATTCCGGTGCCGACGGCGGTGCCACCGAGCGGGACCTCGGCAACGCGAGGCAAGGCCGCTTCGACTCGCTCGATGCCGTAGCGCACCTGCGCGGCGTAGCCGCCGAATTCCTGTCCCAAGGTCACTGGCGTGGCATCCATGAGGTGGGTGCGGCCGGACTTGACGACATCATTGAACTCAGCCGACTTGGCTTCAAGCGCGGTGGCAAGCTGTTCCATAGCCGGGATCAAATCGTTGATCAAGGCCCCGGTAGCTGCGAGGTGGACGGATGTAGGGAAGACATCGTTCGACGACTGCGAGGCATTCACATGGTCGTTGGGATGAACCTCCGTGTCACTGCCCTTGGCCTTCAAGGCCCGGGTGGCCAGCTCGGCGAGAACTTCGTTGGTGTTCATGTTCGAACTAGTTCCCGAACCGGTCTGGAAAACATCGATCGGGAAGTGCTCATCATACTTGCCGCTGGCGACCTCTTCAGCGGCCTCGGCGATGGCACTCGCACGCTCGGCGTCCAGCACGCCCAGTGCGAGGTTCGCTTGGGAGGCAGCCTTTTTGACCTGGGCCAGGGCCTTGATGTGCGATGACTCCAGCGTCTTGCCCGAGATGGGGAAATTCTCGACGGCGCGCTGCGTCTGGGCACGGTACAAGGCCCAAGAAGGGACTCGGACTTCGCCCATGGTGTCATGTTCAATGCGGAATTCGTCACTGTTAGTCATGCGCCCAGATTACGCCTTCACGGCAATTAAAAGACAGAAGTCTGACGTAAATATCACAACTAACAGTGACGTGTGCACGGTGCGCAGCAGGCCGCGACACGCACCGCGCCAGCGCCCAGGCTCGAACAGCCTAGTCCAGGCCGAGGCTCGAAACCAGCTGGGCTTTTCCGTCGTGCAGGTGGTAGGCAACGCCGGCCACCGCGGTTCTGCCATCTTCGATGGCCCGGGCGATAATGGTGGACAGGTCAACCAGGCGATCCGTGGTTTGCTTCACATGTTCCACGACGGTGCCGTTAACGTCGGTGATTCCCTTGCGCTCAGCGGCGTGCACCGACGGGGTGATGTGTTCCACCAGATCGCGGATGAATCCCTTGGGCATGGTGCCAGATTCCTTGGCGGTGATGGCGCTGGTCACGGCCCCGCAGGAGTTGTGGCCCAAGATGACAATGAGCGGGACATTCAGCACATCGACGGCGAACTCGAGCGATCCGAGACTTGCTGGATCGATGACATGCCCGGCCGTGCGAACGACGAACATGTCGCCAAGGCCGACATCGAAGATGATCTCTGCGGCAAGCCGAGAATCCGAGCATCCAAAGATCACGGCAAACGGCTCCTGGCCGGAAACCAGGGACTGGCGCCTTGCGCTATCTTGATTTGGGTGCTCAGTCTCTTCCTGGACGAAGCGGAAATTACCTGCACTAAGCTTTTCCCAGGCCTCTTGGGGCGTCAGGGAGTGTGTGGATGTTTCAGTTGGCATAGCCCAAAGTCTACGGGAAGTTGTTCGAATATCGAATAATGTGTCCCGAGGTGCAGAGCCGGAGCTTCATCTAGCCGAGCTCGGCCTGAGCGAGAGCGGCAACGTTTTCCAGCTGCTCCTGCGACGTATCGGTCGAGAGGATGATGGTTGAATCCTTGTGCTCCGAAATCAAGTATGTTGTTTCGTCCTTGATCAGCACTTCCCATTCCCAGCTCCCGATCGTCTTCGAGCCAGCCGGGACAGCGGTATCGGTGGTCAAGGCGATCCATGTTGGATTGGCTTCAGCGGCTTGGCGCACCCACACGAAATCCTTGTTTTGGGTGACAATGCCGAATTCCCAGTAGGGGACACCCTGCGCGGTATTGGCCTGCCAGCGAGCGAAGTTGGCATACTGCCCATCGCCCAAATCCGGAGCGAAGACATCGAACCCGGCAATCTGCTCTGTCTGTTCGGCGGTCTGCTGCAAGTTCACCTTGCTTTCAAATGCCTCGTCCTTGGGAGCCGGATTCAGCAGGACCAGGGGAATGACAACTGCAAGAGTGAAGCCAACCGAAAGCACCATGCCCTTAAACGTCTGGTTGGCGCGCTTGGCCTGCTTCTCGGTGAGCTGTGGCTTGAACGGCAGGTCTTCGAAGGTAGCATCCGGATCATTCAGATCGCGGCGCTGTCCAGGAGCTGTCTCTGCTGGCTGGTCCGAAGGCTCGTTCACAGGCACGGTGTTCCCACTGTTGTTCTCAAGTTGCACGTCTTCCATTCTCCCCGATGATTCTGTGTAATGAGAACCAGCGTGCCCAACCCCACGTTGGTTTGCTGAAAAGCCATGGCGACATGAACTGTCTCTGAAATTCCGAACAAGATAGAATGTGGTTGTTTGCATAGGTGCAATGACTACGACTCAGTGATGGGATCTTTCGTGACCGAAAAGAACAAATTTGCCCACCTTTCTCCGCGGCTGTCGGTAACCGACGCGGAGCCGGACCGCAACCTAGCACTGGAACTGGTGCGCGCTACCGAAGCCGCTGCCATCGCCTCCACGCCATGGGTTGGATTCGGCGACAAGAATGCAGCCGACGGGGCTGCAGTTGATGCGATGCGTGGTCTGCTCTCCACCGTGAACTTCAACGGCGTTGTCGTCATCGGCGAGGGCGAAAAAGACGAAGCCCCAATGCTCTTCAACGGCGAGCAGGTCGGCAACGGCACCGGTGCCGAATGCGATGTCGCCGTTGACCCAATCGACGGAACCCGCCTGACGGCCCTAGGCCTGAACAACGCGCTGTCTGTCTTGGCAGTGGCCGACCGCGGATCCATGTTCGACCCTTCGGCTGTTTTCTACATGGAAAAGCTCGTCACCGGTCCGGAAGCCGCCGACCTGGTCGACCTGCGTCTGCCGGTGAAGCAGAATCTGCACCTGATCGCCAAGGCCAAGGGCAAGAAGCTCAGCCAGATCACCGTCACCGTCTTGGACCGTCCACGCCACGCCGGACTCATCGAAGAGATCCGCGCAGCTGGTGCCCGGACCAAGCTGCTCATGGACGGCGATGTTGCCGGAGCCATCGCGGCAACCCGCGAAGGTACCGGTGTTGACGCCTTGATGGGCGTCGGCGGCACTCCAGAAGGCATCGTCACCGCTTGCGCCATCAAGGCACTGGGCGGCGTTATCCAGGGCCGGCTGTGGCCAACCGATGATGACGAAAAGCAGAAGGCTTTGGATGCAGGGCACCAGCTGGACCGCGTACTGACCACCAACGACTTGGTAACCTCCGATAACTGCTACTTCGCAGCTACCGGCATTACCGATGGCGACCTGCTGCGTGGCGTTCGATACAAGGGCAACCGCATCAGCACCCAGTCGATCGTGATGCGCGCTAAGTCCGGCACCATCCGATTTGTCGAGGGCGAGCACCACCAGGATAAGTGGGAAGCTTACACCCGCTAAATCCGGGCACAACGCACTGATGGCCATGAACCTTTGCAGGTTCATGGCCATCAGTTTATGGGCTGGATTATTCCAAGCCTCGGTCCAGTTCCATGCTAATCGATCTGGGCGCTGGCAGCGAAGAGCTGTCCAGCATCGGTGCCTTGCAGAGTAGCCGTGGCCGGAAGCTCTGCTGCGGTAATGAAGAGCGACTGCCCGCGCTCGATGCTCCGCTGGCCTTCTTGGGTTTGAATCAGGAATTCACCCGAGGTGCACAGGAGAACTGCCGCGCCATGCAGCTGGAGCTCGGAGGCTAATCCTGAGCTCTTGGGATCCAGAACCTGCAGCTGGAACTCTTCAAAGTCCGGCTTGTAGAGACGGTCGTGGGAACTCAAGGCCACCGGCGCAAGAATCGGGGCGGGGGAGGGCTCGCTGATGGTGACGTCCAGCAGCTCAGGTACATCGATGTGCTTGCTGGTCAATCCGCCACGCAGGACATTGTCCGAGTTGGCCATGACCTCGATGCCCAATCCCCGCAGGTAGGCATGGACGTTTCCGGCGCCCAGGCTGATCGCCTGGCCGGGTTCCAGGAACACCAGGTTCAGCAGCAACGCCACCAGCACGCCCGGATCCGATGGATAGATCCTGTTGATCGATACCAGCTCGGCGAAGTGGACGTTGGCCTTCAACCGCGGCGAAGCCTCGATGGCCGCACAGATCAGGTCGACGGTTCGGGCAATCGGTCCCCCTGCGGTCAGGACATGCTTGAACGCGGCAGCCAGTGGATCCGCTCCCTGCAGGGCCTGGATGATCGTCTCGATCTCGCTTGCTTGGCCTGCGGTCAGTTCTGCTGCCAGCACACGCAGATCATTGACGATCTGTCCTGGCTGGCGGAAGCCCGAGAGGGCCACGAAGTCGGTGAGCGCGTAAAGCATTTCCGGCTTGTGGTTATCATCCCGGTAGTTGCGGTCGGCCGCATCCAGGGGCTTGCCGCTGGCGTTTTCCGCGGCGAAACGCTCCTGGGCCTGCTTGAGCGTCGGGTGGGTCTGAATCGACAGCGGCTGGGCCGCTGAGAGCACCTTGAACAGGTACGGGAGGCGGCCAAAGCGCTGCGCGACCGTTACCCCCAGTACGTGCTGCGGGTCCTGGGCGATGAAGTCATTGAGCGCAATGTCTTCATCGGCCAGCCGGCTCGGGCAGCCCGGGTGGGCCCCAAGCCACAGTTCCGCCTGCGGGGAGATTTCCGCAGGCAGATTCAGCAGGTCGGAAATCTGTGATTCAGATCCCCAATGGTAATCCCTCATCGCGTTTTTCAACTCGAACACGTAGTTTGACCATAGCCTTTCAGGAACAGTGAATGGGTTGCGTTGCGGTCGGGGGGGCTTAACCGTTTACGGAACAGAGCACTCGTCGTTGTTGGCGGCGATCTGCGAAATGCGGGTGGTGTATCCAGCCATTTCCAGCTGCACCAAGTATTCCTCGGTGATTGGACTTCCATCAGGCTGGGTGAATTCCTGGTCTGAACCATTGGAAAGCTTGGGAGCGTTATTGACATCGGTGGCATCCGAAGTATCTTCGCTCTCTTCAGCGCTTTCCGAGCTCTCGGAGGGCTCAGAGGACTTGGAGGAATCTTCATCCTTCTTCGGGGATTCAGACTTTTCGGACTTCTTCTTATCGCTCTCCGATTGCTTGGCAATCAGGGTGCGGATCCTTTCTTGGAGCTCATCGAAGTTGGGATACGTCGAGAAGGTGCGTTCGAAGTCCGGTGCGCCCAGAGTCAGGCGAGCCATGGGCTGCGAAGAGACTTTCTCCGCCAAGGACACGAAGGAGCCCAGCTGGCCGGCCGGAATATTGGTTTCCACCAGCTGCTCACCAGCGGACATGATGCTGGTGAAGTTGGTCAGAATGGTCTGCGGGGTGAACTGCTTGATGATGCCCTGCTGCAAGCACTGCTGGCGCTTGATGCGGTGGTAGTCATCGGTGAAGTCGCGTGAGCGGGCAAACCACAGGGCTTGCTTGCCGGTGAAGGTGTGGGTGCCCGGAGCGAACCAGTGGGTGCGCACGGTGCTGTTGGGGTAGCGCTTGCCGTTGTAGGGAACCCAGCCACCTGAATCAATGGTGACGCCGCCCAAGGCATCGACGAACTGCTCAAAGCCAGCCATGTCCACCATGACGTAGCCCTGGACCGGCAGCCCGGTGGTGCCTTCCAGCGCGTCCATGGCGGCCTGGGCTCCGACGTTCTTCACCGAAGACGGGAAAGCATCAGCGTGCTCGTCGGCAGCGTTGCGGTAGATCGCGTTGAAGATGCATTCGTCGCCGCAGTTGTAGCCGTCAGGCCAGATCTTCTTCATCGGCGAATCATCGGCGAAGCGGGCGCCCTGGAAGTTGCGCGGTACCGAGATCAGCAGGGTCTTGCCGGTCTTGGCGTCCACTGAAAGCAGGGCCACCGAGTCTGTGCGCACGCCCTCGCGGTTGGAACCGGAGTCGGCGCCGAATACCGCGATGTTGTAGCGCCCGTCGATTGGATCAAAGGCCGGGCCTTCATCGAAGACGGAGACGATGGTCTCGCGACCCGTATTCAGCAGGGACGCGCCGTAGATGAACACGCCACTGGTAGCGACCACCGCAGCCAGGGTGAAAACGGTGACGATCGCGCGCATTCCGGGCGCCAGCATGCCGGGCCGGATGATCACCAAGGTGTTGATGAACATGATGAACCAGCCGACGGCCAACGTGCCGAGCACGATGATCAGGAACAACTGGAAGTTCGGGTGCGCCACCCAACCGAGGATGACCGAGCGGTTGATGAAGTAGAGTGCCAGGATGCTGAGAATGGCAACCCAGCACAGCATGGTAATGGAGACCGCAATCCGTCCGAGTTTCCGATTACCGGCAACCAGCTGAGCGCTGCCCGGGAAGAAGATGGTCAGAAGAACCAAAATCAGCGCACGTTTGCTGCGTTGCGGAGCGCTAATCGTCTCCGGCTGGCGCAACGGACTTGGTGCGCGGTGACTGGCAGAACCCATGTACTTGTATGACTTTCCCTAGGAAGCGAAATTCTCGTTAGCAACTTCATCGCGCAGCGCAGCACCCTTGGCATGGGCTGACTCGCGCAGTGAATCCGCGAACTGAAGCAACTTTACCTGTAACGACTGTGCAAGTTCGTCGGTTCCCGAGGCGAGGGTGCGCACGGCAAGCAAACCTGCGTTGCGCGCGCCGCCAATGGAAACGGTCGCTACGGGGACTCCTGCTGGCATCTGGACGATGGACAACAGGGAATCCATTCCATCAAGTTTAGCCAGGGGAACTGGAACTCCGATGACAGGAAGCGGAGTAACAGCTGCGAGCATGCCCGGCAGGTGAGCGGCGCCGCCAGCGCCGGCGATGATCACGCGCAGCCCGCGCTCATGCGCTTTTTTGCCATATTCGATCATTTCGGTAGGCATCCGGTGGGCCGACACCACGTCGGCTTCAAATGGAATGCCGAACTCGGCCAGCGCCTGGGCCGCCAGGCGCATCACTGGCCAATCGGAATCCGAACCCATAACTAGGCCGACAAGAGGTGCATCAGACATCAGATTTTTCCTTGGGTGTGTCATTGGTAAGAGCCACTGCCCGAAGGAGCAGTGGCTCTTGCTGGAATACAGATCAGTTCTTGGCGTCCACGCCATCGCGGATCAGCGCGGCGACTTTATTTGCCTGCTCGCGCAGTTCATCCACGCTTTGCCCGGCAGTGGCCACCACATTCACATGCCCGATCTTGCGGCCAGGGCGAACGGACTTGCCGTAGGCATGGACCTTCACCTCGGGGGCCGCGGCCAGGGCTGCGGAGAAGGCGGAGTACAGGTCCTGGTTGGCGCCACCGAGGTAGTTCTTCATGACGGTGACTCCGAGTTCGCGGGTCTGGCCCAAGGGCAGATCCAAGACGGCACGCAGGTGCTGCTCGAACTGGCTGGTGACCGAGCCATTCATGGTCCAGTGCCCGGTGTTGTGCGGGCGCATCGCCAATTCATTGATGACGAACCCGGCACCGACACCAGGGGTTTCGAAAAGCTCGGCAGCCATCACGCCGGTCACGCCGAATTCGTTGGCGATCCGCAGGGCGGCCTCGGCGGCGGCATCGGCGATGGCCTCGTCGAGGTCCTGCGCGGGAGCGATGACCTCGTCGCAGACGCCATCAACCTGAATCGTGTGGACCACGGGCCAGGCCTTGGCCTCGCCGGAGGGGGTGCGGGCCACCAACGCGGAGAGCTCGCGGGAAAAGTCGACCTTGTCCTCGGCCAGCAGCGGGCCGTTGGCAAACCAATCGGCGGCATCTTTGGCGTCCTGGGCGTTATCGAGCATGCGCACGCCCTTGCCGTCGTACCCGCCGCGGGGGGTCTTGAGCACGATCGGCCAGCCGGTTTGCTCGCCGAAGCTGATCAGCTCTTCGATGTTCTCGACCTTTGCCCAGGCAGGGTTGGGCAGGCCCAGGCGTTCAATGGCCTCACGCATGACCAGCTTGTCCTGGGCATGGATCAACGCCGCAGGACGCGGCTGGATATTGACGCCCTCATCAATCAGCGTGGTCAGGAATTCGTTGGGGACATGCTCATGGTCAAAGGTGACGACATCCTTGCCCTGGGCGAAGGCACGCAGGGTATCGAGGTCCTTGTAGTCGCCCACGGGCGCATCAGGAACGCTGCGGGCGGCCGAAACATCGGGTCCTTCGGCCAGGATATGAAGTTCAAATCCTAGGTTCAGGGCCTCGGGGGCCATCATCCGGGCTAGCTGCCCGCCACCAATCACACCAATTTTTGGAAAGCTCACGATATCTAGGGTAACGAAAGCGCGGTTCAGAATCGCATGTGAGATGTCTGATTACTCTCACAATTCGGTCAATTTCCAGAAAATACGGATAAAATGGCAAGATCGCGTGCCCGGAGTTCGGCTCCGCGCGCCCTGTTACTGCTAGCCAGACGGGAACTTGATTCCCTGGAGGACCATTTGCTCGAGCGCATCAAATCAAAAATTGCCGGACTCATCTCGCTGTTCTGGCGTGAAGTTGCGAAGTTCGGCGTCGTTGGTGGCATCGCGTTCATCATCGACTCGGGCATCTATGTCTGGCTATTGCACGGTTCCATGAGCGACTCGCAGGTGAAGGCAAAGATCATCGCCGGTGTTGTTGCGACCATTTTCTCCTGGGTAGCCAACCGCTATTGGACCTTCCGCCACCGCCGCCAGGCCAACGTGGTCCGCGAGCTGGTGATGTTCATCATCATGAACGCCATCGGCCTGGGCATCGCAGCAGCCTGCGTTTGGGTGACCAAGTACTGGCTGGGACTGACCGATCCGACGTCGGTGTTCATCGCCGGCTCGGTGGTCGGCTTGATCCTGGGCACCATCTTCCGTTTCTTCGCCTACCGTTTCTGGGTCTTCGGCAACGAAATGGACGAGGAAGAAGAATTCGCCCACGATCACGAAATCCTCGGGCGGCCCAAAACCGATACCGGTGCAGCGGTGGATGGATCCGCCGGGCCCACCGATACCGGTTCAACGCCAAAGGTCATGCGCTAGCTGGCAGGCTCATAGTCGAAGCTGATGCGCTCGCCTTCACGCAAGCGCTCGGTGACTTCCACGCCTTCTTCCACGAGCACCACCGCATCGCCGGCTGCCCACTGGCCGATCAGATAGGGCAGGAGGGCCAGCAGCGGCTGCTGCGCGCGCACCAGGATGGTGCCCCGCGCTTCAACCGAACTGCCAAAGAGCTCATTGAGCGCCAGAGCCGAACCGGTGCTGCTTGCAATAGCGGTTGTTGCGGAAGAAACAGCCGACGGGTAGAACTGATCACCATATGAACGTACCGAGGCATTGAAGTCCTCGGCGACGGGGCCGAGATCCGGGCCGAAGGACAGCGCGAGAGCTGCCTGGTTCACGGCGAGGATTTCACTGCTTCCGGGGATGCGCTGATCGAGGGGCTCGGCAGTGATCCACAGCGTGGCCTGTGCGGCGTTGCCATGTCCGGCATCGACGAGAGTCGAGCCATGATGCAATGAGGCCAGCGCGAGCACCAGGGACTTCCAGTGCGGGGCAAGGTCGATAACGACGGTGGAACCTTCATCCAGATCGAAAAGATCGCCGAGCAAATTGGCGCTTTTGGCTACCCAATTGTCAAATACTCGCGCGGAGAGCTCGATGCGCTCACCGCTGCGTGAGTGCCACGTCAGCCACGGGGTAGCCGAGGCCCGTCGTGGAGCAAGTAGTTCCTCCGCGAAAGTTCCCTGCCGTTGAATGCTGCTCATTGAACGTCCTTTAAAACTAGATACTGAGAATTCACCGAGAATTCAAGCAAGTCGGGACTCGCCCGTCTCATCTGCCTGTTTTGACGGCGTGTTGTGCCGAGAGTTTCCTGAGAAGCCTTCTTAGAATGGCCTCCCCACTTGACTCTAGCGGAGTTACACGGATGTAATTAGAGGGTGAGTCCGGCGGAATCCATCACATTCTCTAGATTGATGGAATAAATGCTGCCGGATGGGTAGGTGCCAGAGAAGGCCCCATCCACTCAAACCAATCGAAAGGTCAACATCACCATGGCGAATCTGGAGCAGGGGTACTCCGAATTTTCGACCTCGGCTGTTGCGTCCGCTCAGTACGGGCTTGAAGACGCACCGTCTGACTGGTTTGTCGATCCTCAAGCCGGTGAGTCCGCACGTGTTGCAGTAGCAGCCGACCTGGAGACCGCGGCCGACAATTACCTTAAAGAGCACGAGACAGCACCGGACGCTGAAGAAATTCCTTCCGTCGGATCCTGGGCGCCGGAGCTGGATGAGGACGAAGAAGTACGCGACACCATCAAGGCCGTCTGGCTGGGTGTTGGCGGCGAAGTTGATGAAGGCGAACTGGGCTGGCAAGCCCGCGCACTGTGCGCGCAAACGGACCCGGAAGCGTTTTTCCCTGAAAAGGGCGGTTCGACTCGCGACGCGAAACGCGTCTGCGGCGCATGTGTTGTCCGCTCTGAATGTCTAGAATATGCCTTGAGCAATGATGAGCGCTTCGGCATATGGGGAGGGCTCTCAGAGCGCGAACGTCGCCGTCTACGGAAACGAGCAATCTAATTCGTCCGCCAATTCACGTCACCGCCATCGTTGCCTCGCACGATGGCGCTGACTTTTTACCACGCACTTTGGCCGCGCTGCGCAACCAGTCGCGGCCTATTGAACGATTTGTCGGAGTCGACGCTTCTTCCTCCGATGCTTCATTTGAAGTCCTTCGGGCCAACCTGCCCTCCAACGCAGCCCTGCTGCTGGCCGAGAAAGGATCCCTCGGCCTATCCCTGGAAGCAGCTGTAGCGCAGCTTCCAGAAGCCCGCACCGACCGAGATGAGTGGCTGTGGATCATCCACGATGACTCCATGCCGGCGCCTGATGCTCTTGAAAGCTTGACGCGAGCCGTCGAAGCGTCCGAATCGGTGTCCATCGCCGGCTGCAAGCTGCTGGATATAGACAACCCGCGGCACCTGGCCGAAGTAGGCCTGAGCGTAGACCGCAAGGCGCAGCGCCTGACCATGATCGATACCGACGAAGTCGATCAGGGCCAGTACGACGGACGCAGCGACTACTTTGCCGTGTCCTCGGCAGGCATGTTCATCCGCCGCGAAGTCTTCGAAGACCTCGGAGGATTCGACCCGGCGATTCCAGGCCGCGGCGACGACGTGGATTTGTGCTGGCGAAACCGCTTGGCCGGACACCGCGTGGTAGTGGTCCCGACCGCCAAGATGTACCACCAGGTCGAGGTAGTCGACTCCTTGGCTGGACCGCGTGAAGCCAAGCGCTCAGAAGTCTTCCAGCGACTGAAGTTCGCTTCGCCGCTGGCTTTGCCGTTCCTATGGATCGGGCTGCTCTTCGGAGCCATCGGCCACTTCCTGCTGGCCTTGCTCGCCAAGGACCCGGGCCATGGGTTCAGCCACCTCGGCGCGACCCTGCGTGGCCTGTTCACTCCGGGCAAGCTGGCGGCCTCCCGTCGCAATGTCTCGCAGATTCGCCAGGTCCCTCGCCGGCAGGTACGCAAGCTGATGACTTCGGCTGCCCAAGTGCGCGAATACCGCCGCAACCTGAATACCGGACGCGATGACGCAGAAGTCTTCGGCGATGGCAGCGGAGCCGACGCCATGGTGGAGCCCAGCGGCGATAACTTCTCGGACTTCGTCAGAATCGCCCGCCCGCCACGCACCACTGCGGTGCTCTCTCTGGTCTTCGCGCTGCTGCTTTCCGTGGCCGCCTCGCTGATCGCTTGGCGCAACGTGCTGGGCGCTTCGGCACTTTCCGGTGGCGCCTTGCGCCCGTTCTCGCAGAGCACCCAGGAAGTCGGCGCCAACGCCCTGTCCTGGTGGCAGAGCATCGGCACCGGTGCGAGCGCGCCGCCTGACAACTCGGATATCCTCTTCTGGCTGTTCTCGCTGGTGACATTCGGCCACGCCAACCAGGCCTCGCCCTACCTCTTCCTCGCTGCCATGCCATTAGCGGCACTGAGCGCATGGTGGGGGATTGGAGCGGTCAGCCGCTCCCGAGCCGTACGATTCTTCGCGGCGCTCATCTGGGCACTGCTGCCATCGCTGGCCTCCGCCTTGGCCTCGGGCCGAGTCGGTGCCGCGATGGTGCATATCCTCCTGCCGGTCTTTGTCATGGCAGTCCTGCGTTCCATGAACGCACAGGTAGCCGTCGAGGGGGCCAAGCCCAAGACGGCGAAGCAGCAGTCGGTGGCGGCCTGGACGTCCTCAGCTTCGGCAGCCTTGCTGCTCTGGGCGATCTCCGCAGGATCGATGGCGTTCTTCCTCACCGCCACCGTGTTGATCTATGCCTTGGCTTTGTCTTCGCTGCGGCGAGCGCGCAGCCTGTGGTGGATCCCGTTGCCGGCCGTGCTGTGGAACCTTCCGCTTTTGGTGGCTTCGCTGAGCGAACCACGACTGCTCTTCACCGAACCAGGAGCTGCCACAGCATTCTCGCCGGCAGCGCCATGGCAGATGCTGCTCGGCTTCCCGGAAGCCTTCGACCCCAAGGTCGGCCTGGTGGGCTGGGATATGCTGCCTGCCGGCCCATGGGCACTGGTTGCCGCCCTCTTGGTCGGCGCACCGATGATTCTCATGGCGGTCTTTGGCACCCTGAGCTCCGCATTCAGCTTCAACGCCGTCATGCGCCGGAACTCCCGCCGGCTGCTCTGGGCAGCTGTGATCGCAGTGGCCGCAGGATGGGCCATCGGCTTCATCCCGGTCTCCATGGATTCGCACACCGCGGTCACCGCGTACACCGGACCATTTGTTTCCTTCGCGGTATTCGCCCTGATGGCCGCCGCCGCCAATGCCTTGGCCGCTGCGCGCCACGAGGACAAGCCACGCGCCATTCGTGGCGGTGCTCCTCGGCCGATCTTGGCCCTGACAGCCGCACTGAGCGTCGTGGCCGTTCTGGCTTCCGGCTCGGTGCTCCTGGCTACGCAGCTGAACCCGGCTGCAACCTCGGAATCCCTGGCCAAGCTGGTCAACACCCAGCAGGTGGGCCCATCGCAGCCACGTACCCTGCCAGCCACGGCGGCCGATGCTGGACGTTCGGAATTCCGGGAACGCACCCTGGTGCTCAGCCCCCGGTCTTCCGGCGAAATCGACAGCCAGCTGGTGTCGGGCTCGGGTGAAACCCTGGATAGCATCAGCCGCTATTCGCAAGTCAAGGCGCTGGGCGGAAGCCTGCTGGATCCAGAGCGCAATGAAGGATCCATCACCGCTTCGGTGCAGAGCAAGGCCGTGGCCATGCTGCTCTCCGAGTCGGCGCTTGATTCCCGCGAGTCGCTGCGCGAACTGGGCATCGGGTACATCGTCCTGAACGAAACCGGTGAATCCGTTCCAGCGACCGTGCGCACCCTTGACGCCGCCACCGGCCTGGCCTCTGTCGGCCAAACGGACAGCGGCTGGCTCTGGCGCGTGGATTACGGGACCTCGGCCGGCGCTGAAGGAACCGGTTTCGCACGCCTGGTCAGCGAAGACGGCGCAGTCACCGTGTTGCCGACCGAACGCGGAAAGAGCAGCAAGGTAGAAATCCCCGCATCCGATGCGAAGCGCACCCTGGTCCTGGCCACTGCCGCCGATGCCAAGCTGCGGGCGAGCTTTAACGGTGATGCGCTGCGCTCCGTCGCCTACCCCGAGGATTCGGACACCCGCTGGGCGCAAGCTTTCGAGGTTCCCGCCGAAGGCGGCGAACTGACGCTCTCGCACAAGGAAGCCATGGCCACCCCAGTCCTGGTTCTTGGATGCCTGGTCTTGCTGATCACCATATTGCTGGCCATCCCGGTTCCAAGCTCCCGGCGCTTCGCCAACTACCGCAATAGCGATTACCGGTTCCGTGAACCACGGGCAGAAGACGAAGAACTGGCTGACGGTTCCGAGGTCCTGGCGGCAGCTGAAGTGCAGAGCCCTTCCACGGCCACCGGCGTGCTTCCGCAGAGCCGACGCGAGGCCCGTGAGCGTGCCAATGAGATCCGGGAGAACTTGACCCCGAAGCTCAACGACCGAATTTCGGACGATGACGCCGAGCAGGAGAAGAAGTAGTGAGCGACGAGAAGAACGTGAACTCAGCGGATTCTGCTGACAAGCCAGCCGAGCAGGTTCCTTCGCCAAAACCGGCGGCAAGCCCGCAGGAATCGGCGGCACCTTCGCAGCCTGTTTCCGCTGCCCTGTCGCGAGCAGAGCAGAAAGCCGCCAAGGCCAAAGCCAAGGTCGACGCAAAGCTCGAAAAGGCGCGCGCCAAGGAAGCGCAACAGCGTGCCAAGATGGACGCCAAGAACGCGGCCAAGGAGCAGAAGGCTCAAGCAAAGGAAACTGCCAAGCCAGCGGCTGCGCCAGCTGCTGCGCCGGAGACCGAGCCGGCCGAGGCCTCCGAGCCGTCCAGCGAGAAACCATCGAAGGCAGCGGGCACGCCTGCCGCAGTCGCAGAACCAGCATCCGGCGCCAAGCCGGGGGATACCTCCGAAACCGAGGATCAGCCAGCTGCTGCGCCCGCGCAGGATCCGGCTTCGTCCGAGGCCCACCCAGCGCACCAGGCGGCCAGCTCATCGACCCCGTTCACCCCAGCTGCCGCCCATGGACCAAAGGCTGCGCACAAGGCAGAACCGGAGCAGGCAGAATCGGGCAAGGCCTCTGCTGACAAGGCTGAAACGCCGGCCGATGACAGCGGGCAGGCAGCACAAGCCGCAGTAGCGACCCCAGCGGCAACCACCCCTGCCGCCGCGTCCCGGGACAACGCAGAGGAACCGGAAAACGCCAAGGTGTCCATGCGGCGCCGCAAGCTGGAAAAGATCCGCGCGGCCGAAGCAGCTAAGGAAGAGCAGGCCCACAAGGCCCAGGCCACCGAGGCAAGCCCGGCCAGCGAGTCCACCGAGGGCAAGGTCAACGCCCGCCGCAAAAAGCTGGAGACGGCACGAATTGCCGCGAGCAAGGACGCGGCCGCCGCGCCCGCCCGCAGGAAGACCGGGGCCGTGCTCCTGAGCCTGGCTGCGGTCATCGCCGCCGGCGCAGTTGTCGCGGGCGGATCCGTGGTCGCTCCGAAGGCCGCGGAAAGGACGCTGCCAGCGGCCGTGACCAACCTGCCCGCAGGCGATGCCAGCAGCATCTGCGCACCGACCCCGCAATTGCTCAAGGGCGTTGACGGCACCGACCCGCAGTTCGCCGCCGGAGCCAAAGAGGTTTCCAGCAACCTGCGCGGCATCGCCGTATCGGACCTGGCCAAGCGCATCCCTGGATCCTCGTTCGCCAAGCTCGACGGCTCCTCGGAGCGATCGCTGACCGAGCGCATCGCCGAAGCCGAAGCCCTGGAGGCGCGCGGTTCAGATGACGACGGGCAGACCGGACGCACGAGCAAGATCTCGACCATCAATGATGTTGATGACGCACAGGTCTATTCGCTGCAGCCCCTTGGCGGCCTGGCCTCGGAAGGCAGCGCGCTGCGCAGCTACCAGGCCAAGGACGGCGACCTTGCAGGATTGGCCACTGCCACCTGCCAGGCGCCAGCATCGAACTGGCGATTCACCGGCCTGCAGACCAGCACCGGTTCGACCAGCGTGATGAACCTGTCGAATCCGACCCATACCACCGCTCAGATCTCTGTTCGCTTGCGCGGGCCGGAAGGCCTGATCGATACCCCGACCCTGCAGAGCATCGTCCTGGCACCGGGGCAGAGCCGCGCCCTGGTTCTGGGTGGTTACGCACAGAACATGGATTCGGTCTCCGCCGAGGTCACGAGTGTTGGCGGCAAGATCACCGCATCGGTCCAGCAAGCCGCATTGCGCGGGTTGACCCCGTCCGGCGTGGACTTTGTTGCTCCGAATGCCTCGGCGTCCAACACCCAGGTGATCCCGGGCGTCTGGATCGATGAGAAATCAAATGCCGATGCCCTGAGCAAGGAGGACAGCTCGCTGGTGCCGCAGCTGCACGTTTCCGCCACCGGTTCCTCCGGTGCCGGATACAAGGTCAAGGTTCTGGGCAAGGACGGCGAAGTAGCTGCCAGCTTCGATGACAACCTAGCGGTGGCCTCCAATGCCACCGATGTGCAGAGCCTCAAGCAACTTGCCGGCGGCTACTACACCATCGTGGTGGAGTCGGATGCCCCGGTGACCGCTGCGGTGCGCATGGTCCGAGGCAGCAACCCGAAGGACTCCTCGGATACTGCATGGGCCGCCAGCTCCAACGTATTGGCCGGAACGCAGGCCATGCCGCTCCCGGCCAATGGCACCGGCAAATTCTCGTTGGCCGCCGTGGACTCGGATTCCTCCGTGGAAGCCACGGTGGTGCACCAGGACGGAAAGCTCAGCAAGGGCAGGAAGCTGGAGATCAGTGCTGGATCCAGCATTGTCTTCGATCCGAAAACCGTGGCGGATGACGCGCAGGCAGTGATTTTCTCGACCGACGCGAACACCTTCATCGGCGCTGTGACCCTGAGCTCTGAACGTTCTATCGCTTGGGCTGCCATGCCTCAGGCCAATGCCGGTCGCGACGGCATTGTGGTGAATATCGGCGGGTAGCCTCCCGCCACCAAGGAATAGTTTTATGGTTACCCCCTTCGGCTGGTTCGCCAGCCGAATCGCCTTGGAGCGCCGTTCGCTGCGCGCTGCCAGCCTGGCTGCCATGGTCGCTGCCATCTTGATCATTGTCGGCGGAGGCGTGGTCCGCGTGACCGGCTCGGGCCTGGGCTGTCCGGACTGGCCGGCCTGCACCGACGGGTCCTTGGCGCCCACGGCGCAAATGGGCATCCACGCCACCATCGAATTCGCCAACCGTTTGCTCACCACGGTGCTGTGCGCCGCGGTGGGATGGGTGATCATCGCAGCCCGGCTGCAACGCGAACCGGTGCCGGCCATTACCCGCTGGGCCTGGGTGCAGTTCTGGCTTGTGGTGCTCAACGCCGTGATCGGCGGAGTGACCGTCTGGGTGAAGCTGAATCCGTTCATGGTGGCCGGGCACTTTTTGGCGGCGACCTTGCTGCTGACCGCCGCGGCGATCACCTGGGACAAGACCCAGAACCTGACGGCCATGCGGCCGCCGGAGAGCACCCCGCTGCTCAAGACGCTGGGCACCAGCATGCTGGCGCTCAACGCCGTCCTGGTCATCCTTGGCACCGCGGTCACCGGTTCCGGCCCGCATGCCGGGGACTCCGCCGACGTGCCGCGCATGGGCTTTGACTGGCTGGGCATCACCGTGGTCCACGCCGCGGCCGCGGTGCTGGCCTTGGCCATGGCGCTGGTCATCTGGCGCACCGCGAACCAGCAGCAGGTTCCGAATGTTGCCCGCAAGGGCGCAATGTATGTGCTGGTCTTCGCCGGCCAGGGCCTGATCGGCATCGTGCAGGCGCTCACGCACCTTCCCGAGCTCCTGGTGGTCTGCCATCTGGTGGGCTCGGCGCTGGTCTGGATCGGAGCGGTCCGCCTGATGCTGGCCACCCACGCGCCACAGGGCACGGCGGCCGCCCGGGCTCACTCGTAGTCGGGGTCGTCCGGGAAATAGGACGGGTCGACCTCATTGATCGGCTTGACCCACAGTTGCGCCACCTCGTGCACAATGCACTGGTGGACCAGGTCCAGCAATTCCCCGGGGCTGTCGGCGATCTGCTCGATGGGCAGCCGGAAAATGATGATCTTGGCCCGTGCATGGGCTGTCGCCGGCACGGACGATGCCAAAGGTATCCGGTCGCCGACGGCCTGGGCCTGGTTGATCAGCTTGTCGCTGGGAACCGGCTCAATCAGGAAGTCGATGATCTCGATCTTCTGCGCCCAGCGCTCGGACAGCCGCTGGGCGCTGGCCATCACCGCGTCGTCGAATCGCTCCTGGCGGGAGCGGTAGGCCGGCAGGTGCATCGGCACCAGCGGCCCGCGTCGTCCCCGGCCATGGCGGTTGCGCCGTGGCCCGCTGGGCTGATCCGGCAACTTCGAGTTCATCCTCCCAGCCTATCGCCTGGCTCGCCACCCGGGGCGGATCGGCCCGCAGGCACCCCTAGATCCCCGGTTAGCGGGCATGCCGCGAGTAGAATGGAGCGCGTGGAAGGTCTTCGTCTTTGTTCTCGCCCAGCTTGCCGTGAAGCAGCTCGTGCAACCCTCACCTACGTCTACGCGGATTCAACCGCAGTGCTGGGTCCGCTCGCGACCTATCCGGAGCCGCATTGCTACGACCTGTGCGCACGGCATGCCAATCGCCTGACCGTGCCCAGCGGCTGGCGCCTGATTCGCGGGGCCATGCCGGACGTGCTGGAACCCGAAGACGAACTCAACGCCCTGGTCGATGCGGTACGCGACAAGCAGCCGTCATCCCGCGAACCACGCCATGCCTCCAGCTCCCCGGTGGACTCGGTGAGGGCGCGCGATTACCGGGGCCAGCGCTTCGACTCCCGCGTGCGTTTGGCCGTCTTGCCCGAGAAGGACCAGTAAGTTCCGCTCGAAGTACTTTTTGCGGGCACCTCAGCTTGTGTCCTAGCCGAAACGTGTTTTAGGTGTGGTAATCCGTCGCATGTGCCTTCCCGGTGGATATGCTGAAGGCGCGTGAGCCCTCAGCGGCTTGCCATTGACCCGAAACATCACACCATCGCGCGAATTGCAGGAGGCTTGCTCATGGCTGAGGCGGCGAAGAACCCTACCGGAGGGCAAGGAGATGCGGGCCAGCCCGCCTCCGCTAGCCCTGAAGGCGCGCCAAGACCAAAGGCATCGCTGAGCCAAAAAGCTGAAGAGCTTGCTGCGCGCTTGGAAGCCCACAAAAACCAGGCCCAGGCCGAAGCGGCCAAGGACGCCGCCGCCAAGGAAGCTGCCCGCAAGGATGCTGTCCGGCGAGCCATGTCCGGCAAAACCGCGGATCCTGCGCCACCGGAAGCCGCCAAGGCGGCGGCGGAAAAGCCGGAAGCAGCCAAAGCCCCTGCGGCCCCGCTGGCACAGAAACCTGCAGCAGGCAAGCAAGCCGCGCCAGCCAACACCGCGGCTCCTGCCTCCGCGGGAAAGCCCGTAGCTGCGGGCAAGCCGGCATCTGCGGAACCAGCTGCCCCGCCGAAAGCCAAAGAACCAGTAGAAGACGTGATCCGCGCCATTAAGCTGCCACACGAGATCGAAGCAGAGAAGAAGGCCAAGAGCCAGTCGCCAGCACCGGCCACCAGTGTCCAGCCGCATGTGGAGGAACAGAGCACGAATACCGCCCAGCAAGTACCACCGGTGTCGGTCGCGCCCAAGACCGGATCGCTGCCCACTACCAAAGCGGCCGTCGCCCAGGCACGCAACCGGGTCTTCGGCAGCTACGAGCCAGAGCCCGAACGATCCGAAGCCGCAGTGCAGCGCCGGGTCGCCCGGGAACGCGCTTTGAACTCCAAGCCGCCATTGGGCCGCACCGCCCAGGTCATCGTGGCTTTGGTCTTCCCGCTGCTGACCCTGATCACGGCCATTCGGCTGATCGCCACGCCGGCCTTCTTGGCGCTGTCCTATGCCCGTCCGGGCTTCCCCAGCGACAGCTTCGGCTTCACCGACGCCGAACGCCTGACCTACGGCAGCTACGGCGTGGACTACCTGAATAACTTTGCCGGGCCCGAATACCTGGCCGGGCTCAAGCTTTCCACCGGATCGGCGATGTTCACCGACGGGGAGGTGCAGCATATGGTCGACGTGAAGAACCTGATCGGCTTCGCCTACATCCTCGCATTGGTCCTCGCCCTCATCCTGCTCATTGGCGTGTGGTACCTGGCCAAGCGCTACGCCGGGGGAGTGCGCCGGGCCTTGTTCTCCGGGGCCATCTTGACCCTGGCCATGATCGCCGTGCTTGCGGTGGCCGCGCTGCTGGGTTGGGAAACCTTCTTCACCCAGTTCCACGCCCTGTTCTTCTCCGAAGGATCCTGGACCTTCAGCGTCCGGGACACCCTGATCCGCTTGTACCCGGAGCAGTTCTGGATGGACAGCGCCATCGGCATCGCCGTGCTGGTCCTGGCGACCATCGCCATCGTGCTGGCCAGCTGCTGGCCGACCGGACGCCGCCGCGAGGCCTCCCGGCTTCGCCAGGAAGCACGGGCCTTCGGCATCGGCAACTAGCCGTCAATGGCATTAAGCAGCTCAGGCGCCGCGACAGCGGCGCCTGAGCTGCTTAATCGTGAGGCTATTTGGTGTAGAAGGCCTGGATCTGCTCATCAAACTGCTCAAGGACGGCCTGCCGCTTGAGCTTGAGCGAATTGGTCAGGTGTCCGGAGGCTTCGGTGAATTCCTCATCGAGGACCGCGAATTTGCGGATGGACTCGGCCTGGGACACCGTCAGATTCGCGGTGTCCACATAGCTTTGGACTTCGGCAATGACCTCCGGATGCACAGCTGCCTGGGCCAGGGGCAAATCGCCCAGGCCCTTGGCCTTGCCCCAGAGCACCAGTTCCTCGGGATCCAAGGTGACCATGGCGGAAATAAACGGGCGCTGTTCACCGACCAGGACGCACTGGGCCACGATGCGGCCAGCGCGCACCATTTCCTCCAGCGGGCCAGGCGAGACGTTCTTGCCGCCAGCTGTGACGATCAGTTCCTTCTTGCGGCCGGTGACCTTCAGGTATCCGGCTTCATCCAGGACACCGGTGTCACCGGTCTTGAAGTAGCCCTCGGCGTCGAAGACCTCTGCGGTGGCCTTGGGATTGTTGTGGTAGCCGGAGAAGACGCCAATGCCCTTGATCAGGATCTCTCCGTCCTCGGCGATCCTGACGCTGGTACCGGGGATAGGCCGGCCCACGGTGCCCACCCGGGTACTCGACGCCTGGTTCACCGTGGCAGGGGCCGTGGTCTCGGTCAGTCCGTAGCCTTCCACCAGCTCGATGCCGGCGCCGCGGAAGAAATGTGCCAGATCCTGGTTCAGCGCGCTGGCCCCGGAGATCGCGTAGCCGCACTCGCCGCCGAAGACGCCGCGCAGCTTCGGATAGAGGACCTTGTTGAACAGCGCGTGGCGGGCCCGCAGGCCCAGCGGCATGCGTGCCTTCTGGCCGCGAGCACGGGCGTCACGGATCCTGGAGACCTCGATGGCGGTCTGCTCGGCCTTCAAGAACAAGTCGGCCTTGCCGCTGCCCTCGGCGGTGGCCAGGGCAGTGGTGCGGATCTTTTCGAAGACGCGGGGCACCGCCAAGAGGAAGCCGGGCTTCACCGCGGCCATGTCCTGGACCAGATTGGCCATGGAGCTGGAATGGGCGATGATCGATCCGCCGTGGATGCAGGTCTGCTGCACGGCGCGCGCCAGAACATGGGCCAGCGGCAGGAACATCAGCGTGCGGCGCTGGTCTCCGAGGATATCGAGCATATGCGCGGCAAGATTGTGGGCCACCATGGCGAAGTTCGAATGGGACATATTGCAGCCCTTGGGACGGCCGGTGGTGCCCGAGGTGTAGACCATGGTGGCTACATCTTCGAGCGCCATGCTGGCGCGACGCGATTCGATGAGCTCTTCGTTGACCCGCTGCGGATCAACAAGAAGCTGGTGCAGCCCGGCCGAGGGGATCAGCGACTTATCGGCCTGATCGGATCCTTCAAAGATATGGATGCGGACCTCTTCGCCCAGCTGCGCCACGGCCTGGCGCACATTGGCGCGCAGCGCGTGATCCTCGGCGAAGACGACGCGTGCTCCGGAATCGCGCAGGATCCATTCGATCTGGAAGGGGCTGGAGGTCTCATAGATGGGCACCGAGACGCCGCCGGCAAACCAGATGGCCTCTTCTGCCAGTGCCCACTCGTAGCGCGTGCGGGAGATGATCGCGACCTTGTCGCCAGGCTGCAGCCCGTCGTTGATCAAGGTCATCGCCAGGCGCTTCACATCGGCGAGGAAGCCCGACGCGCTGACGTCGTGCCAGGAGCCGTCGCGCTGCACGCTGAACAGGGGTTGATCTGCGCCGCGGGCGACGCGGTCGATCAGAAGATTCGTCGTATTGAACTCTGGTGCTAATTCAGTGAGCAGCTCGACGGTTACTTCTTGCATGGAAGCTGGATCCTTCGGGAATAGAAAATCGTCAAAGTGGCCTATTTCATGGCTTCAAGCACTCAGGAGCACGACGGCTTAGCCCCAGCTGGGGATCCACACGTGAAGACGCCAGAGTTCATCCGCGATCATCTGCCCGGACCAAATCGACCAGAAGAAGGCCGAAGTGACCAGGAATATCGCAATTACAAGGGCGACCACGATAATGCGCGAGCGGTACATTAGACCGGTATTCGGCTCACGTGGAATGAACCTGCCAATCATATACGTCAACGACAGGATCATGAACGGAACCAGCGGCAGGGTGTAGAAGAAGAACATCGTGCGCTCCGGGTACATCAGCCAAGGCAGGAAACCGGCCACGGCGGAGGAGAGGATTGCTCCTGCCCGCCAATCGCGCGCGCCCAGCCACCAGAAGATCAACAGGAACATGCTGATCGAGCAGGCCCACCACAACAGCGGATTAGGCAGGTCGGTGATCACTTCGGTGCAGCGCTTCAGATCGCAGCCGTTGGCACCCCGGTCGTAGCCTTCGAAGTAGAACAGCACCGGACGGCCGGCAAAGGGCCAAGTCCATGGCGAAGACTGCCAGCCATGTTCCGAGCTGAGCCCGGTGTGGAATGCATAGCCGGCCTGGTGATAGTGCCAGAGCGAACGCAACGGAGCCGGCAGCCAGCTGATGCCCTCCCCGGGATTCTCCACGGCCCACTGGCGGTAGCGCCCGCCAGCGGTGATCAGCCAGCCGGTCCACGTGGACAGGTAGGTGAGCAAGACGATGGGGATCATCGTGAAGAATGAATAGATTCCGTCGCGGAAGAAGGCCGAGCGCTGCCAGCGGTGGATCCCCGCGGTGCGCCGTGCCGCGAAATCCCACAGGACCGCCAGGAGGCAGAAGACGGCCACGAAGGACAATGCCGACCATTTGATGCCAACAGCTCCGCCGAGCATCACGGCGGCTACCAGGCGCCAAGGACGCCACCACAGCATCGGGCCGTCGGCGAGCAGGAAGTCATCGGGCCTGTTGCCGCGTGGTACGGAGAGTTTTCTCGCCAGCTGGGTGCGTCCCTGGATTCGATCCTTGAGCAGCGCATAGAACGCTGCCAGGACGAAGAACATCAGGAAGATATCCAGCAGCGCGGTCCGGGACATCACGATGGAGTGGCCGTCGATGGCCATGAGCAGCCCGGCGATGCCAGCCAAGGTGTGCGAACCGAAGAGCAGCCGGGCGCACAGGGTCACCAGAAGCACAGACAGCGTGCCGAAGAGCGCTGTGCTGAATCGCCAACCGAAGCCATTGAAGTCGCCGAAGAGCAGCATTCCCAAGCCGATGAGCCACTTGCCCAGCGGAGGATGGACGACAAAAGATGAATCGTTGGTCAGCTGCGGATCGCCCGCGATGAACTGGGCGTCGCTGTCATCGGCCCATTCGCGTTCATAACCGCTTTGCAATAGCGAGAACGCGTCCTTGACGTAATAGGTTTCGTCGAAGATCAGCAGGTGCGGGTGCGCCAGATTGATGAAGCGCAGCAGCCCAGCCAGCATGGTTACCGCCAGCGGGACGATCCACATCAGTGGTCCGCTGAGCGCAACCGTGGGGAGAAGCCGCTGTTTCAGGCTCTCGAAAGTAAAGGCCTGACGCGCTGAGCGGACGTGGCCAGTATCCGCGGAGTTGAAAGTCGGGATGCCCATCACCAGATCATGCTACCGGCGTAAAGGGTGGAATGTGGGCTTTTCGTACTTCGCGTAGGCTTAAGAATGTGCAGATCTCAGAGAATGAGGGCGTCATCGTCCTCGGCGCTACCCCAATTGGCAACCTATCCGATGCATCCCCGCGCTTGCGGGAGATGATGGCCACCGCGGATATCATCGCCGCAGAGGATACGAGGAACTTCCACCACTTGGCCCACGCGCTGGGAATCAAGATCACCGCCAAGGTCATGAGCCTCCATGAGCACAACGAGGCGCACAAGCTCTCGGAAGTCATCGATCTGGCAGCCCAAGGCGCCACGATCCTCGTAGTCTCTGATGCCGGAATGCCCGCAGTGTCCGACCCCGGCTACCCGCTGGTAGCGGCAGCGCTCAGCGCAGGCATTCGCGTCACCGCGGTCCCAGGCCCGTCTGCGGTGCTCACTGCGCTCTCGCTCTCCGGCCTTCCCACAGGGCGTTTTACCTTTGAGGGATTCCTGCCGCGCAAGGCAGGGGAGCGGCGCAAGCGGCTGGACTCGCTGCTCACCGAAGAGCGCACCATGGTGTTCTTTGAAGCGCCGCACCGCCTGGATGATTTCCTGGAAGCCGCCGTCCAAGCCTTTGGCGAGGACCGACAGGCGGCCGTGGCCCGCGAATTGACCAAGAAGTTCGAAGAGGTCCGGCGCGACTCGCTCGGCTCGTTGCTGCAGTGGGCGCAGGAGGGCGTGCGTGGTGAGATCGTGGTGGTGATCCACGGTGCAGAGGAAGCCGAGCCGGCCACCGTAGAAGAGTTGTTACCCAAGGTTGCGCAACTGGTGGAGCAGGGCACTCGAATGAAGCAAGCGGTGGCTGAGGTGGCCGAAAAATTCGGGGTGAAGAAACGCGATCTTTATGAGGCTGTGCTGGCCGAACGTCACGAAGCGGATAAATAGCGAAACTCGCATAGGCTGATTGCACAATGAATCTGCGCTTTCATAGTGCACAGGGCGATTTACAGTTCGCTTGTGCCGAGAATAGCGTAGGCATCAACGACGATTAGTTTCATTTAGAGTTTCAGGAGATGCGCGTATGTCGATCACTGCCCAGCGTGAAGCAGAACTGCTTGCAAAGGTTCCAACCGGTCTTTTGATCAATGGCGAATGGCGTGACGCCTCGGATGGCGGCACCTTTGACGTGCTCGATCCAGCCACCGGTGAAAAGCTGCTGACCTTGGCCAGCGCCACCAGCGAAGACGCTATGGCCGCCTTGGATGCAGCAGACGCAGTGCAGGCCGAGTGGGCCTTGACCGCTCCTCGCGAACGCGCCGAAATCCTGCGCCGCGCTTTCGATCTGGTCACCGAACGCAAGGATGACTTCGCCTTGCTGATGAGCCTTGAAATGGGCAAGCCATTGGCCGAGGCCTACGGCGAAGTGACCTACGGTGCCGAATTCCTGCGCTGGTTCTCCGAGGAGACCGTGCGCCACTACGGCCGCTACGTCACCACCCCAGAGGGCAAGAACAAGGTCCTGGTCCACCACAAGCCGGTGGGCCCATGCCTGCTGATCACCCCGTGGAACTTCCCGCTGGCCATGGCTACCCGCAAGGTCGGCCCGGCTGTTGCCGCAGGTTGCACCATGGTGCTCAAGCCAGCCAAGCTGACCCCGCTGACCTCGCAGCTGTTTGCCGCCACCATGATGGAAGCCGGCCTTCCAGCAGGCGTGCTGAACGTTGTTTCCGGTGCCTCGGCTTCGAAGATCTCCGGTCCATTGATGCAGGATGACCGCCTGCGCAAGGTGTCCTTCACCGGCTCCACCCCAGTGGGCAAGCAGCTGATGAAGGACGCGGCCGACAAGGTCCTGCGTACCTCCATGGAGCTGGGCGGCAACGCGCCATTCATCGTCTTCGAAGATGCTGATCTGGATGCCGCTGTTGAAGGCGCCATGGCAGCCAAGATGCGCAACATGGGCGAAGCCTGCACCGCGGCGAACCGCTTCCTGGTCCATGCTGACGTGGCTGAGGAATTCACCGCCAAGTTCGCCGAGGCCATGAAGGCTCTGAAGCCAGGTCGTGGCACCGATGCCGACACCACCGTTGGCCCATTGGTTGAAGAGAAGGCTCGCGACGAAGTGCATGCACTGGTCGAGGCGGCGGTGAGCGCGGGCGCCACCGCCGTCACCGGTGGCGCTCCAGTCGAGGGCCCAGGCTACTTCTACCAGCCAACCGTGCTGGCCAACGTGGCCAACGACGCCAAGATCCTCACCCAGGAAATCTTCGGCCCGGTCGCACCGGTCACCACCTTCACCTCGGAAGAAGAGGCCATCAAGCTGGCCAACTCCACCGAATACGGTCTGGCCTCCTACATCTACTCGCAGGACTTCAACCGCATGTTCCGCGTTTCGGAGCAGATCGAATTCGGTCTGGTTGGCTTCAACGCCGGTGTCATCTCCAACGCTGCAGCACCATTCGGTGGCGTGAAGCAGTCCGGTCTTGGCCGTGAAGGCGGCGCGGAAGGCTTGGCCGAGTACACCACCGTGCAGTACATCGGCATCGCCGATCCATACGCAGCCAAGAAGTAATCCCAAGGCATCCAAGGATGCCGCAGAATCAGTTCGAGCCCAGCCAAATGGCTGGGCTCGAACTGTCTTAATGTCTAATGATCTGCGGCGTCTTTCACGGCGCAGCGCTGTCCTCGGGCAGAGGCCAGGGAACGCGGGAAAAGGAAACCGAGGATCCGGCGTCCGAAGGGCAACTCGCTTCGCAGCTGGTGCTCGATCTCGTGCAGGGCGTCTAGCAGCATCGGGGCGTCGTGCGCCTGCGGATGGCGCGAGGCGTAGAAGCTTTGCTCGATGGCGCTTTGCAGCAGGCGCAATGGCTCGGCGAGCTGCGGATGATCGTCTGCCAGCCTCACGAGGTAGTCGCCCACCGATTCGTGGTCGCCCGCCTTGCTCCCAGCATCCATCCCGATGCCCAGCAACTCGGCCCAGAGCGCCTGGGCCGCGTCGGGCGTGCCTGAACGAACCAGATCGAGGCGCTTGTGCCGGGTGCGCTGCCGGCGCCACGGGCCGATGCACAATCCCGCAACCACTACGAGGGCCACCAGCGGAATCAGCCAGAGGGCACCCATTCCGTCGCTGGCCGAAGTCCCCGTCGTAGCCTGCGGGGTAGGAGTCGGCGATTCGGAAGGCACCTCGGTGCTGCGTGCGGTGGGCACTTCAGGTGCTGTGCTTTCCTCCGCCGCAGCGGAGGCGGTTGGCTCTGGCGCGTAGGTCGGGCTATAGCCGCGGCCGGGGGTCGGTTCAAAAGGAACCCAGCCAATACCGTCAAGATGCAGTTCAGGCCAGGCATGGGCCTGCTGTCCGCTGACGCTGTAGCCTGTCAATTCGGTCCCGGTCTCAAGGCCTCTGGCTAACGCTCCTGCTTCTTCGGATTCGACCACCACCAGGGATTCTCCGGTGGCTTCACCGGGCGCGTAGCCCACGGCAATCCGCGAGGGAATCCCTGCTTCTCGTGCGAGCAATGCCATCGCCGAGGCGAAGTGGACGCAGTATCCCTGACGCCGGTCAAGGAACGCCTTGACTACTTCGGCGTTGGCCCCGTCATAGCCTTCGCGTAAGGGAGTGCGCTCAGAGTAGACGAAGTTCCCGGAACGGAAGTACTCCTGGAGCGCCACGGCCTTGTCCAGGTCGCTGCTCGGCGTGCTGTCCGCCCCGTAGGCTTCTTGAAGCGTCTGCCTCAGCAACGGTTGCAGCGCATTGTCCTGGTCCTGCGGCAGCTGGGTGTAGTCATCGGTGATGAAGTCGTTCGTCCCGAGATTCTGCTGGTCAAGGTAGTCGATCATCTCCGCGGTGATGTCCAGTTGCGCGTAGGCGACCGAAATTTCGTTGGTCGCTCCGAGCGCGTCGCCGCCAAGCCGGGCCACAGAGGTCTCATGGGTCCACTGCCAATCGCCAACGATTCCGTTGACCAGGTAACTTCGGTCTGGAAGCGGCAACAGTGGATTGCTATTGCCCTTGGGCCACGTCATCTGCAGTACTTCTTCCGAGCTGCCGAACGACGTGAAATTATTGTTGACCGCGACATCGCCGAAGTAATCGGAATGGAAGAGGCCCTCGGTGGGCTCCCAGCGTTCCTGGGTCAGGTCCTTGATGACCTGGCTGCGAAGGTAAGGTGCTTGGTCTGCGCTGGTGTAATAGGTCAGGAAGGGCTCTGACCCATTGGAACGAAGATCTCGTCCCAGATTGATCAGCGGATCAACGTTATTGGCGAGCAGGTCTCCGGACGGGCGTTGTCCTTCGGGGAACATCCCAGTACGGAAGCCCGGCATCCACAGGCTCGCGGCGATCAAGGACCCCACACAGGCCAGTGCTGTGAGGCCGAAGACCCCAAGGGCCTTCGGCTCCAGCAGACGAGCCCCGCTGGCGCGAGGCGAGGGCTTGGCGAAGATGCGCGGCACCAGGGCCGCGTACCCCAATACCCCCAGAATCAGCAGTGCAAGGTAGCCGATGCCCGCGCCCTCTTGCTTGAACAAGGAAGCGATAATCGGGGCAAACGATAGCGGGATGATGACCAGCAAGGAGGTGCGCCGGAAACTGGAGAGCAGTTCCACTATCAGGCTCACGCCCAGCGCCAAGACCAGAATGGCGAAGTCCACGTAGATGGAGCTGGCTACTGGCGGAACCTGGGTGGCCAGCTGGATGCCCGCCTCGGACAACGCCGAGAAGAACCATTGCGGCGCGGAAAAACCGTAGGTATTGGCGGTCATCGCGTCGTGGCTGGCGATGGCGAGAATGCCGATGAGGATGGCAGCCGGAAGCGCCAGCCAGCGCAGGGCTCTCACGCTTCGTATCGCCCCGGCCGCAACGTGCATGGCGGTGATGGGCAGTACAAGGTAGGGGAACCAGGAACTGCCCTCGACAACACCGGTGAGTGATGCCGTGCCTGCAAGTACCGCCACCGCCATGCACAATGAGCCCAGCACGCACGCGAGGAAATTCTCGACTACCGGTGTTTGGTTCATGCCCGGTCCTTCTTGATCGCTGGCCCGGCCCGTTGCGGGGGCGTCGCTTAGCTTGATGCTCATGCTCCGCCCCACATATGCTCTGCGCCCATGGTTGCCGGGATCAGGTGGACCTTCCACCCGGTTCCGGCCAGTTCCTGGTGCACTCCCGAGTATCGTTCCGGATGGGCTACCAGAATAAAGATTTCGGCATGGCGTACCGTGCGCGCCAATGTGGCAAGCCATCGAGCCTGGATCATCGTGAGCTCGCCCAGGATCATGATGACCGGTTCGTCCCGGTACCCCAATAATTCCTTGTGCAGGCCGTCGCCGAAGATTTCCGAGGCATTCATCTCTGCCGCGCCGGTGCTCAGCGCTAGTACCGCGGTGGCCGCGTGGAAGGATTCGAAGTTCGACGGGGCCGCAACCTCGGAAGTTGCTTGCGGATGCTGGCTGATCAGCGGCGCGCCGTTGAGATCACGGAATGATAATTGGTAGCCGCTGGAGGCGTAGCGCAGCCCGATACTGCAGGCCAGCGATAAGGCCGTTTCGAATCGACGGCTGCTAGGCAGGTCTTCCTCCGCCCCGGCGGGGATGGACAGGCGAAGATCCGCACCGCTGTGGCACCAATGATCGAATGCGGTGTCCAGTATCAGCAGCGCCTGGGCGGTGGCTACATGATTCTCCTGGCGGACCATGAGCTTGCCTTGCCGCGCGCTGGCCTTCCAATGGACCTGGCGGATGGAATCGCCCTGCTGGTACTCGCGAATGGCGACATCGTAATAATCCGCGGTGGTGCTGAGCGAGTGCCGGGCATCGCCGGTGAGCATCTGCTCGCCAAGAGAGGCGAGGCGGTGCAGATCAATCAATTCGGAGCGAATAGGGACATCCATGGTTTCACCGGTGTTGACCATTCCCTGGATGAGGCCCAGGGTGTCCGAGACGATTTGCTGCGCGGGACCGAGCTGGTGGATGCCGCGGGTGCCGAAGATCAGTTCGTAGTCCAGGCCTCCCGGGGCCTCGAATTTGGGTCCGGGGCCGAAGCTCTCTGGAAGCCGCTCTTGGATGGTTGCCGAATCCGCGCAGCTCAGCCTTACCCTGCACACGTCGCCGACGCTAGGCACCGTGGAGAGCACCTGTCTCTGGATTCCTGTGCGCCCGCGAAGGCCCAGCGCGAGTCCCCAGCTCACCGCCGCCAAGACGATCAGGCTGATGCCCAGGGCCATGAGCTCATGCCGTCCGAAGAGATAGGCGAAAAACACGAGCAGTGCCCCGGCGCCCAGCGTGCACCATCCGCGCACCGTGAGCAGGTCCAGGCGCACCCTGCGCAACGTGGCCGGTGCCGATCCTTCCGTGCGAACCCAAGACAAGGCATTGCGGGAGTCAAAGCGAGGTGTCTTCTCCATGCGATATCAGCTAGCTGACGGGGGTGCTGGAAAGCAGTTCCTGGATGAGGTCTTGGACGTCCACCCCATCAGCCAGCGCGCGTCGGGTAAGGATCAGCCGGTGGTTCAGGACCATTTGGGCCACGCTTCGCACATCTTCGGGCAGAACATGGTCGCGGCCATTGATCGCAGCGTGCGCTTTGGCGGCCCGCACCCACTGGATCAGGGCACGAGGTGAAGCGCCGAGCTCGACGTGCGGATGATTTCGCGAAGCACGGCCCAAGTCCACGACATAGGAGCTCAGCCGTTCGGTAACGGTGATCGAGCTGACCTGCTTGATCATCTGCCGCAGGTCAGCCAGTTGTAAGACCGAGGTCAAAGTTTCCAAGGGCTCATGATGATGATGCCCGGTGATCATGGATATTTCGGCTTCACGTTGCGGATATCCCAGGGAGACCCGGCCCATGAAGCGATCGCGTTGCGCTTCGGGGAGCGCAAAGGTCCCCTCGGAATCAATGGGGTTCTGGGTCGCGACCACCATGAAGGGGTGTTCGAGCGGGTGGGTGATCGAATCGACGGTTACTTGGGTTTCTTCCATGCATTCAAGCAACGCTGATTGCGTTTTCGCATTGGCGCGATTGATTTCATCGGCAATGACGATATTCGCGAAAATCGGGCCGGGATGGAACGTGAATTCGTGGGTCTGCGGCGAATACACCGATACGCCGGTCACGTCGCTGGGCAGCAAATCGGGAGTGAACTGGATACGGTGGACGGACCCGTTCACGCTTTTGGCCAGGGACTTGGCCAGCATGGTCTTGCCCACGCCGGGAACATCTTCCAGCAGCAAATGGCCTTGGGCCAGCAGTACCGTCAGCGCATTCGTGATGGCCTCCGGTTTTCCGTTGATCACGCTCTGCACGGCATCGAAGATGCGTTGGCAATTCGCCTGGAACGTTGAATCCAGCGATGGCATCGTCGGGTTCGCACTCATTCGAAGTTCCTCCTGCGCAATGGGTCAGCCGCGAGACACTTCGCATCCTGAGGCATTCAAAAGACTCTTGATCACTATCATATGGGCATCTTTTGTCCAACAGAAGAGTCTAATCTTGGCCGAGCCGGAGGATGATTGGGGCTGAAGTCTGAGTTGGTGACACAATAAAACAAGCAGTAGGCAGCAGTGAACGAGCGAAAAGGATAACCGTGTCAAAGAAGAAGTCGGGCACCGACATCACCCGTGTTCCTGAAGCTTACCGTCCCAGCGAAATCGATGATTCAACCGATCCTGAAGGGCGCGCGCGCAAGACCCAGAACGAAAATGGCGGCAGCAAGCGGAACCTGCACTATCCCGAAGCGCCGGAGGCCTTGCCGGTTGCGGTGGTCGACAACCATACCCATCTGGACTTCCTCGATGGCACGATCAAGGTCTCTGCCGCTGACGCATTGGCAGCTGCTGCCGCTGTAGGAGTCAAAGGCCTGATCCAGGTGGGCTGCGATGTCCCTTCCTCAGAATATGCAGTGCAGGTGGCCAATGAATACCCCAATATCCTGGCTGCGGTGGCCATCCACCCGAACGACGCGGCACGACTTGCTGAACGCGATGAACTTGCCGATGCCCTCAAGCGCATCGAAGAGCTGTCTGCGGACCCTCGGGTGCGAGCCTTGGGGGAAACCGGTCTTGATTACTTCCGTACTGGGGAGGATGGGCGCGAGGCCCAGGAGCGCTCATTCCGCGAACACTTGCGTATCGCTGTAGAGCAGGGCAAGGCTGTCCAGATCCACGACCGCGATGCGCATGATGATGTGGTGAAGATCCTCAAAAGCTCCCAGTTGCCGCCGAAAGTCGTATTCCATTGTTTCTCGGGGGATGAGCATTTGGCGGAAATCTGCAACGACAATGGCTGGTACATGTCATTTTCCGGAACGGTGACCTTCAAGAATTCCCATGGCTTGCGTGCTGCGCTGAACGTGGCGGACCCGAAGTTGCTGCTCGTGGAAACAGATGCCCCGTTCTTGACCCCGCATCCATTCCGCGGGAGGCCCAACGCGAGCTACATGATTCCTTATACGACTAGGTTCATGGCAGAAACCAAAGGTGTTGAGCTAGCCGAATTCTGCGAGCAAATCGAGGCCAATACCCGTGAAGTGTACGGAGCATTCTAGACTCGCGGGCTGTGCCCCTCATTACAGGACACTTGCCTTGAATGTAACAATTCGGTTACGGTGGATGAGATGTTTGAGGTTTTTCCGTCCACTTTATGGGGTGGGGAAGTCCTTGGCAGCCTGATCCTCGCAAATCGTTGCGTCCGGGAAAAACGGCATGAATCTGACTGATAAGTAGGCAGCGGGTGCTGCTGGGCTCGACGCGAACGACTGAAATAATTTTCGGGGCTTGAGCCAATAAACGATGGGGATCTCACTACCGTGACTCACTTGCTCAAGAAAAGCTGGGTGAAATACCTGGCTCAGGCGCTCGCCGTGGCTGTGGTTATCGCCGGCGCCGTGTTCTATGTTGCTGGCCAGAAGTCGGTAGTCATCTCCGTCGATGGAGTAGACCAGGAAGTCAGCACTCGTGCTGCGACTGTCAGCGCGCTGCTGGAACAGCAGCAGATTTCGCTGGATGAACGCGATGAAATCTCCGCAGCCCTCGATTCCAATCTTTCTGATGACCAGAAGATTGACATCAAGCGCAACAAGTCCGTTGAAGTGACCGTTGACGGCACCGAACGCGTTGTTCACACCACCGGCATGACCGTGGCTGACGTAGTCAACCAGCTGGATCTCCAAAAGGGATCCGAGATTTCCCTTGACGAAAACATGCAGTTGACCGCATTGAGCGACGACTTCGAAGTGATCACTCCGAAAGATTTCACCCTGATCGTGGGCGACAAGAAGAAGGACGTGTCCACCACCGCATCGACCGTCAAGGAACTGCTCGACGAGCAGAAAATCAAAGTTGATGACAACGACGAAATCAACGTCAAGGTTGACGACGAGACCGAAAAGAACGTCAAAGACAGCACCGCCATCGACGCTGGCGCAGAGATCGAGGTTATCGAGGTCAACGTCAAGACCTGGGACGAAACCCGCGACATCGACTTCGAGACCAAGCAAGTCAAGGACAAGTCCCTGGATAAAGGCGATACCGAAGTCAAGACCGAAGGCAAAAAGGGCGAACGCGAACTGACCCTGCGCCAGGAAACCCGCAACGGCAAGAAGGGCGAGGAAGAAGTCCTCAAGTCCAAGGTCACCAAGGAACCTGTCGCTGAAGTGATTCGCGTTGGCACCAAGGAAGAAAAAAAGGAAGAGAAGAAGGAAGAATCCTCTTCGAAGCCTTCAACCAACACCGGAAATATCTCGGCAACGTGGAAGGCGCTGGCTAAGTGCGAATCCGGCGGAAACTGGGCCATCAACTCCGGCAATGGCTACTACGGCGGCCTGCAGTTCTCGGCCTCGTCCTGGCGAGCAGTGGGCGGCACCAAATATGCGCCATTGCCACACCAGGCAACCCCCCAGGAACAGATCGCAGCCGCTGAAAAGCTCCGCGCCTCCGGAGGCTGGGGCCACTGGCCAGCCTGCTCGTCGAAGCTGGGCCTGCGCTAGAGACCAACAAACCTAACGACGCGACGCGTTCACCATCACGGTGGGCGCGTCGCGTTGTTATGTTTGGATCCAACTGACTGAACTAGAATTGGACTTGTGATGTCTAAGGAATCTTTGCCTCTGCTTGGGGCCACCGAAATCCGTCGCCTGGCCGAAGAGCTGGGAATCCGCCCTACCAAGACCCTGGGGCAGAACTTTGTGATTGATGGGAACACCATCCGCCGCATTGTCGCAGCCGCCAATGTCGACCCAACTGAAACGGTTCTGGAGGTAGGTCCGGGGCTCGGTTCGCTGACCCTTGGCATCATGGATGCGGCAGCCAAAGTTGTTGCCGTGGAAATCGACCCGCCGCTGGCCAAGCGCTTGCCGCAAACCATGGCCGAGTTCCGTCCAGGCCGCGAGGACGACCTGACAGTCATCCTCAGTGACGCCATGAAGGTCACCGAGCTGCCAGCGGAGCCGACCTCACTGGTGGCCAATCTGCCATACAACGTCGCAGTTCCGGTGGTCCTGCACCTGCTGGAACACTTCCCGAGCATCCGCAACGGCCTGGTCATGGTCCAGGACGAAGTAGCCGACCGCATGAGCGCGACGCCGGGAAACAAGATCTACGGAGTCCCATCGGTCAAGGGCGCCTGGTACGGCACCATGCGCAAAGCCGGCGTGATCGGCATGAACGTCTTCTGGCCAGCCCCGAAAATCCACTCCGGGCTGGTTGGCTTCACCCGCGACAAGGACCGCAGCGGCGCTCCGGAGCGCAAGGAAGTGTTCGCCATCATCGATGCCGCTTTCGCGCAACGTCGCAAGACCCTGCGTGCCGCTTTGTCCAGCTGGGCCGGTTCGGGCGCACGCGCCGAAAAGATCTTGGTGGCCGCCGGAATCGATCCCAAGGAACGCGGCGAAAAGCTCGATATCGAGCAGTACATCAACATCGCCCGGGCCGCCAAAGAAGTTCCAGCAGACGTAGCAGACAGCGAGGGCTAACCGTGGTACAACAGCGCGTTATCGCCACAGCCCCGGGAAAGATCAACTGCTACTTCCGGGTGGGGCCACCTCGCGAAGACGGCTACCACGAAGTGGCAAGCCTCTACGTCGCGGTATCCCTGACCGAGCAAATCGAAGCCTCGCTACGTACCGATGGCGAACTGCTGCTGAGCCTTGAACCTGATTCGCCAGTGGTCCACGATCCGGAAAACTTTCCGCTGGGCGAAGGCAACCTCGTGTACCAGGCCGCCCAGCTGCTGCGTGAGCATACCGGGACGACACTAGGCGCGGACCTGCACATTACCAAGCGTGTTCCCATTGCTGGCGGCATGGGCGGAGGATCGGCGGACGCCGCTGCCACCCTGGTCGCCTGCAACGAATTGTGGCAGACCCATCTGGACCGCGAGGAGCTTGGCCGATTGGGTGCGCGACTCGGAGCGGACGTGCCTTTTGCGCTGATGGGCGGCGCAGCAATCGGCTTGGGCATCGGAGACCAGCTGGCACCATTGCTAACCCGTGCCAAAACCCACTGGGTACTGATTCCTGCCAGCTATGGATTGTCCACGCCACGGGTGTATGGCATGCTGGATCGCCTGCGCTCCGGCATGGACATCGAGGTTCCAAAGGAAATCGACCCAGCGGTCATTGAGGCATTGATGGCCTCCGACGCTCCGGCCCTGGCGCAGGTGCTTGCCAATGACCTGACCCAGGCCTCGCTGGCCTTGGCTCCGGAGTTGGGCACTATGCGGGACCTTGCCGAAGGCGCGGGCGCCTTGCGAGCCATGGTCTCGGGCTCCGGGCCGACTTTGGCCCTGCTGGTGCGCGATGGCGAGCACGCCGAAGAAGTGATGGCCCAGCTCGGCGACGAGGTGGGCGTTGCCACCATTGATGTCACTGCACCTGCTGCTGGTGCACGCATCACCCTCAGCGAGTAAGGCCCAGCGGGAGCAAGCGAACCCGCCATCGCTGCGTGTAACCACAAAGTTAACTTCCTTGATTGCTCTTGTCGTGCGATAAGACTGCTCATAGGCTGAGTTCCAAGCGCTAATTTAAAGCGATTCATTTAGGGAATTCAGGTGGTCCACGCATGCTCAATGGCCAGGTATCGCATTGGTGGGAACAAATCGGCGTCCCAGAGCCCAGGCCGAAACTTCGCGGGCACAGCACCGTGGATGTCGCTATCGTCGGAGCCGGGTTCACCGGCCTGTGGACCGCCTACTACCTGGCCAAGGCCAATCCGGACCTGGATATCGCGATTCTCGAAGCCCGCCACGTTGGCTACGGAGCCTCCGGGCGCAATGGCGGGTGGCTGACCAACACCATCACCGCAGGCGCGGACCACTACCTCAAAACGCATTCGGTCCAGCAGATCAACGATTTCCAGCTGGCCATGAACCGCACCGTAGATGAAGTCATCAACGTTTGTGCAGCCGAATCCATCGATGCCGATATTCTTCGTGGCGGAGAATTCGAAGTCGCCTACACGCCGGCACAGGAACAGCGCCTGCGCGCCCATGCCGAGGTGAACAAGTCCTGGGAACACACCGGAACCAAGCTCTTGGAATCAGCCGAGGCATTAAGCAAGATCAACGTCGCCGGGACCCGCGCGGCCCTGTGGCATCCGCACGCCGCGAGAGTTCATCCAGCAAAACTCGTGCGCGGACTCGCCGAGGCTGTAGAACGCCTTGGCGTGAAAATCTATGAAGATACGCGGGTCAAGGCAATCCGTCCTCGGCAACTCGAGTTGGATGGCGGAACGGTCAATACGACATATATCGTCCGCGCCACCGAAGGATTCACAGCACAGCTGGCCGGACACAAGAGATTGTGGCTGCCCATGAACTCTTCGATGATCGTCACCGAACCATTGCCTGAATCCGTCTGGGAAGAATTGAATTGGAGCGCCGGCGAAGTGCTGGGGGACTACGCCCACGTGTACATGTACGCTCAGCGCACCGCCGATGACCGGATTGCCATTGGCGGTCGAGGAGTGCCCTACAAATATGGTTCGCGCACCGACATGGATGGACAGACACCGCAGAGCACCATCACCGGGCTTCAAGAAATCCTGTACCGGATGTTCCCGCAAACACAACAGGCAAAAATTGCCCATGCCTGGTCCGGTGTGCTCGGTGTGCCACGTGACTGGGCGGCAACTGTGGGTCTGGATCCGCAGACCGGCATCGGCTGGGCCGGCGGGTACGTCGGCACCGGAGTGGCCACCACCAACCTTTCCGGCAGGACCTTGCGCGACTTGATCTTGGGGCAGGAGACGGACCTAACCCGGTTGCCATGGGTCAATCACGAGGTGCGCAAATGGGAGCCCGAGCCGCTGCGCTGGCTGGCCACTAAAGGGCTTTATGCCGCCTACGGCCAGGCGGATCGAAGCGAGCTCAAGGGCCGGGAAGAGTCGTCAACTCTGGCCCTCATCGCTGATAAGATCACCGGCAAGCCATAGGGGGGAGCGGGCTACCGGGCAGCATCAGTATTAGCCATGGTTGACGGAACAGCACGTTCGTCGGGCCGGGGTGAATGAATACGTTTTGAACTGCGCTCGACTTGGGATGTGACTGATAATCGTTGGCAGATTCTTACTGTCTGGAAACTTAGGCCCAACTTCAATGTTTAGCCCCACGTTGGCACGTTCCCAACATTCATGCGGGCAAAGCTAAGCAATCGATACGGAAATTAGCGGATCCAAATTCAAATTGGTCCGAGCACTACTTGAGTATTCCACGTCGAGGTCCGTAGGGCTGGGTTCCAAATGGAGATGAATGGCAAAGGGCCGGTCGCAGCCAATCATTTAGTTCTGTTGGCCTCCAACTTAAGTATGATTGTTCATCTAAAAGGCTTTGATTAGTGTGTATATAGAAAATCTTTGAGATGTTCGTGTGGTGAAGTTTGAACCACCGAACATGCACGTATAACAAAGGTTTGCCATAGATCCACGATCAGTGAGGGAGAAAATGCTGAAATATCTAGGACTCTCCAGCGACGATTCCGACGGTACTCTGCCAATTTGGCAAGGCGTCGACAAGAAAAAACGAGCGTTCGCGTTCTTAGGGTCTTTTGTTCTTGCCGCAGCAATGTATTTCCTAACGTCTTGGTTGCTTTCAGATGTCCAACAGGACAGCTTCGCAAAATATGTACCAGGCATATTTGCCTCGATGACACTACTGCTCGCCACTGTGATTTCTGAGCGTTCCCTTTTGAGAGCAAAAGAAAAACTTGGGCACCACGAAGATGAGAGGTAAAACCTTATCAACTCGTGTTCCAGATCTATTTGGGAGAAATCCCTAGTGTTGAATAAACCGTTGCAGTGCCTTGTTCAGGAGCATTGGTCGGTCGTTATTTGATTGCTGCCCCCAGCGGCGCATTGGCAACTGAACCGTCAGCAGTTTCGCCTGCTCTTGGTTCCAGCGCTTATCATGCTTCCGTGAGAGTAAGTTTGCATTCGGAACATTTTGGGAAGTGCCCAACCAGAACTACGCGCGCGTATGACTAGCTCGCTGGGGATATTCCTGACTCTGGTGCGGCTGAAGAACTGACACCAACAATGCTGTTGACCATTAATGAATCAAGGGTCGCTGCTGGTAAGGCGCCTCTCGGGAAAAACGTAAAAGCCATGCGGTACTTCGATTCGGGGCGCATCGTGGCTCTAAATTCCAACGGTGAAGTTATTTCTGAAGTCAGTTCCGCGTACTCGACCAGTTCGCTGAACCAGAGTTCAGGAGACTTGATCCTTGCCCAGCCAGCTAGCGCTAAGTCAGAGGTAAAAAGGTTCATCAAGGCATGTTTCGGGCTCGGGTTACAAGGAGCCACCACACTTGAAGCCCTTGTACAGGAACTTGCAACGCCTAAAAATGCAGTGAAGTTCATTATCCGCCGTCTCGGCTGGTTCGGCGCGATTAGTTGCTTGGGCGGCGTCATCTATGAGTACATCTAGAATTCTTCTCGACTCATCGAATTTCTGATTTTAGGATGTCGTACCGATCTACTTTTTGGTTAGCATGGTCGGCATTATGCTGAAGCGCGTCCCGACTGGGATATACGGGTTTAGGTTTTTTACAGCCCCTCTACGCGATATTCGCGCTTGATGCCCGCGGTTCCTTGGCCCCACGCGCTATCGCGGACCCGCACCTGATGCGCTTCGAAGGCTGACGGATCGGTGAATTCTTCGGCGACATTCCAAATCCAAGGATCCTCGGTGGGAGTCACGTGGAACGAGAGGCAGCCAGCTTCTGCCGTCGTGAGCTGCACGTGGACAGGCAGGAGCTGATTCACGCTATCTGCTTCTGATTGGCTGGAGCATATAAGGCGCCCGGTCAGGCTAACAATTCCCATGATCCGAGTCTGCCACGCAGCCCTCGAATCAGTGGCACCGGAGGCAGAATACGACGCTGGCCCGGAACCATCTGGTTCCGGGCCAACAACTACACGGTGAGGCTAGAAATGATTACTCAAGCATTTCAGTCAGTTCCAGCCAACGCTCTTCGAGCTCATCGATCTGGGTTTGGTATTCATCGATTTCCGCGGTGAACTTGCCCAAGCCCTCGTAGTCGCTCTGGTCGTGATCGGCCATTTTGGCATGGACCTTGGCGATCTTCTCGTTGAGCTGCGACACCTTGCGCTCGTTGGCGTTCAGCTCTTTTTGCGCCGCGCGCAGTTCGGCACCCGACGGGCCAGAAGGCTTGGCCGGAGTCGATCCGCCCTGCGACTGCGAAGGGTTGGAACCACCGGTGGAACCTTCCGCGGCACGCAGCTTGAGGTATTCATCCACGCCACCTGGGACGTGGCGGAATGTCCCGCCGAGGATGGCGTACTGCTGGTCGGTGACGCGTTCGAGCAGGTAGCGGTCGTGGGAGACCACGATCAGCGTGCCCGGCCACGAATCCAGCAGGTCCTCCAAAGCTGCCAACATGTCGGTATCGACATCGTTGGTGGGCTCATCGAGGATCATGACATTCGGTTCATCCATCAAGATCATCAGCAGCTGCAGGCGGCGACGCTGGCCACCGGAGAGCTCAGCGACCTTGGTGGACAGGTGCGCCGAAGAGAAGCCCAGGCGTTCCAGCAGCTGTGCCGGGGTCAGGTCCTTGCCATCCACGTTGAAGGTGGTGCGGTAGCGGGCGAGGACTTCGCGGACCTTGTCCTGGCCGATCTTCTCCAGCTCGCGGAACTGCTGGTCAAGCACGGCCAGCTTCACGGTCTGGCCGCGCTTGATCTTGCCGCCGGTGGGCTCCACGGTTCCGGCAATCAGGCCCAGCAGGGTGGACTTACCGGCGCCATTGGCACCGAGCAGACCCGTGCGCTCGCCTGGACCGATGCGCCAGGTGAAGGGCTTGAGCACCTGCTTGGCGCCGAAGGATACTTCGGTATCCAGCAGGTCGATGACGTCCTTGCCCAAACGGCTGGTGGCCATCTTCTGCAGTTCCAGCGGATTACGCGCCGGCGGCACATCAGCGATCAGCTGATTGGCCGCTTCGATGCGGAACTTCGGCTTGGACGTACGGGCCGGGGCACCGCGGCGAAGCCACGCCAGTTCCTTCTTCATCATATTCTGGCGCTTGTTTTCGGTCACCGCGGCAATGCGGTCACGTTCCACGCGCTGCAGGACATAGGCGGCGTAACCGCCTTCAAAAGGCTCAACGAGCCGGTCGTGCACCTCCCAGGTGGTGGTGCATACGGCGTCGAGGAACCAGCGGTCGTGGGTGACGACCATCAGGCCGCCGGAATTCTTGGACCAGCGGTTATTGATATGCCCGGCCAGCCACGAGATGCCTTCCACATCCAAGTGGTTGGTGGGCTCGTCCAGGATGATGACATCCCAGTCCTGAACCAGCAGCGCGGCCAGGGCGACGCGGCGGCGCTGTCCGCCCGAGAGGGTGCCTACGGTTGCTTCCCAGTCGAGGTCCGCGACCAAACCGGCAATGATGTCGCGGATTCGGGCCTCGCCAGCCCACTCATGGTCTTCCATGTCGCCCACCACGCTGTAGTGCACGGTGGCTTGCGGATCCAAGGTGTCGGACTGGTCCAAAACGCCGACCCGCAGCCCATTACGCAAGGTGACGCGTCCGGAGTTGGGCTCGATCTTGCCCGAGAGCATGCCGAGCAACGAGGATTTGCCTTCGCCGTTGCGTCCCACCAGTCCGATGCGGTCTCCATCGGAAATGCCGATCGTCACCGAGTCGAAGACAGTATGGGTGGGATATTCCAAATGTAGGGCTTCGCCCCCGAGTAAATGAGCCACGATTTCCATTTTACGTTCCGAGTGCAAATCGGCGCGGATCAGAGTGCTCCACCCGGAACGAAGGACCTCTTGGCAGTTATGGCGTTTTGCGATTTCGCTCATAAGGGCCGAACATGGCAGAATAATTACCGTGCTTGTGGGGATAACCCGCATAAGCCATTTTCCGCCCTGGTGTAATGGCAACACTCCAGCCTTTGGAGCTGTGTATTCTAGGTTCGAATCCTAGGGGCGGAACCACGGAAAAAGCGTCACGCAAGTGGCGCTTTTGTTCTTTAGCCAGTTCAGCCCTGCTCGCTGTGCACGTTAGACTTGTCTAAGGGTTTTCTTCTCTGCCCAAAACCTTGAATCTAATCTGCAGGAGAACGCACTTGAGCGATCAGGCCAATGCACCAGTAGCTGTCATCGTCCTAGCCGCCGGGGCTGGTACCCGGATGAAGTCGGCCAAGCCGAAGATCATGCACGAAATCGCAGGTCGCTCCATGATTGCCCATGCGCTTCATGCCGCTTCGGCGCTGCAGCCCAAGAACCTGGTGGCCGTGGTCCGCCACCAGCGCGACCTGGTTGCCGAACATATCGTCAGCCAGTTCCCCTCCATCACCATCGCCGACCAGGACGAAATCCCAGGCACCGGCCGCGCCGTGCAGCAGGGCCTGGAAGCTATCGACCCTGCCCTTGAAGGCACCGTCGTGGTGACCTATGGCGATGTGCCATTGCTCACCAGCGAAGTGCTGCAGGACCTGGTGGCCACCCACGAAGCCAACCGCAACTCGGTCACCGTATTGACCACCTCGCTGGATGACCCCAACGGCTACGGGCGCATCCTGCGCGATGAGAACGGCGATGTTGCAGGCATCCGGGAGCAGAAGGACGCTTCGGCTGAAGAACTGCTGATCAAGGAAATCAACTCCGGAATCTACGCTTTCGACGCCAAGATGCTGCGTTCGGCGCTGACCGAAGTCACCACCGAGAACGCGCAGGGCGAAATGTACCTGACCGACGTGCTGGCTATTGCCCGTGCCCGCGGCGGCCGTGTGGCTTCGTCGCAGATCGCCGACCGCTGGCAGATTGAAGGCGCGAATGATCGCGTCCAGGTCTCCAACCTGGCCCGCATCTACAACCAGCGCAAGGCCGAATTCTGGATGCGTGAAGGCGTGACCATCATCGATCCTGCGACCACCTGGATCGACGCAGAGGTCATCATCGGCCGCGACGCCACCCTGAAGCCGGGAACCCAGCTGCACGGAACCACCATCATTGGCGATAACGCCACCGTTGGCCCGGACACCACGCTGACCAATGTTGTTGTCGGCCAGCGGGCCACCGTCAAGCGCACCGACGCCACCGATTCGCGGATCTCCGCCGGCGCTTCGGTGGGCCCTTTCGCCTACCTGCGTCCGGGAACCGAGCTGGGCGCAGACGGCAAGATCGGCGCCTTCTACGAAACCAAGAATGTCACGATCGGCCGTGGCTCCAAGCTCTCGCACCTCGGCTACGCCGGAGATGCTGAAATCGGTGAATTCACCAATATCGGGTGTGGCAATATCACCGCGAACTACGACGGCGAAAAGAAGCATCGGACCAAGATCGGTTCGCATGTTCGCACCAGCTCCAACACCGTATTTGTCGCCCCAGTTGAAATCGGGGATGGCGCCTACACTGGTGCGGGCGCCATCGTCCGCAAGAACGTCCCGGCCGGTGCCCTGGCACTGACTGTGGCCCCGCAGCGCAATACCGAGGGCTGGACGCTTGAAAAGCGTCCGGGCACCCCTTCGGCTGACGCCGCATTCAAGTCCTCTCTGAATTCCTCGGGCACCGAGTAATCCGGCCACGGACTTAATTTCCTCGACAACAACCTCATACGTGATAGCGAAGCGAGCGAGAAAGCAAACCCCATGAGTGAAATCAGCCATAACGTCGACAAAAAGCTGGTGCTGGCCAGCGGTCGTGCACACCCGGAACTAGCCGCCGAGGTCGCCAAGGAACTGGGCACCGAACTGCTGCCGCTGAACGCCTATGACTTCGCCAACGGCGAGATCTACGTTCGCTCGGACGAGTCGGTCCGCGGCAAGGACGTCTTCCTGCTGCAGTCCTACCCGGCGCCAACGAACAACTGGCTGATGGAACAGCTGATCATGATCGATTCGATGAAGCGCGCTTCGGCTCGCCGCATCACTGTGGTGGCTCCGTTCTACCCTTATGCCCGCCAGGACAAGAAGGGCCGTGGCCGCGAGCCTATCTCGGCTCGTCTGGTTGCCGACCTGTTCAAGACCGCCGGCGCAGACCGCGTGATCTCCTGCGATCTGCACACCGCGCAGATCCAGGGCTTCTTCGACGGCCCGGTCGACCACCTGTTCGGCTTCCCGCTGCTGGCTGATTACATCAAGGCCAATATCGACGTCAACGAAGCCACCGTGGTTTCCCCAGACACCGGGCGTGTTCGCGTCGCCGAGCAGTGGGCCGACCGTTTGGGTGGCGTTCCGCTGGCCTTCGTGCACAAGTCCCGCGACTTGACCGTGCCTAACCAGGCCGAGTCCAAGACCGTGGTGGGCCAGGTTGAGGGCCGCACCGCGATCTTGATTGACGACATGATCGATACTGGTGGAACCATCGCAGGCGCTGTGCGTGTGCTGAAGGAAGCCGGCGCCAAGGATGTCATCATCGCCGCGACCCACGCAGTGTTCTCGGACCCAGCTGCCCAGCGTTTGGCTGATTGCGGTGCCCGCGAGGTTGTTGTCACCAACACCCTGCCAATCCCTGAAGAGAAGCGTTTTGAGAACCTGACGGTGCTCTCCATCGCACCGACTATCGCTCGCGCGATCTCGGAAGTATTCCACGACGGTTCGGTCACGAACCTGTTTGACGGCCGCGCCTAGCAGCCCTCGTTTCGCAACGCCTCTGGCCGGCACCTTCGGGTGCCGGCCAGAGGCGTTTAACCGGCGCAACGCCGAAGCCCTGTGTGCCCCTAGCCGCCACCTGAAGATTCTTCGAGGGTGAGCGTCATCGTTCGCTGGAGCAGCTCTCGCAATACGGTCCGATCAACGTTGGCGAGGCGGGTTATGTAAAGGCAAACCTTGCTGCTGCGGTGTTTTCCTAGCTTGCCAAGAAGGTCCGGCCACCGCTCAGCGAAATCGGAAACCAGGTAGATGGTGTGGTTCTTGGGACCTGGTGCAAATGCCAGGAGCGGAGCGATTCCCCCGTGCCCGGACTGGTAACGGTATTCGAGTTCTCCGAATCCGAGAATTCGCCCCGCCCATACCACCGGTTCAGCATGCGAAATCCCCCGGAAAATTTCAACCAGTTCTTCGGCCTCGGCCCGTCGCGGACCAGAGGCGCGGTCCAGCACGGATTCGACTGGTAGTCCAGACGGGGACATTGCAGGCTGGGTCGATGGCATGGGCTTGCTCCTCAAGGTGTCGCTTAGATGCACCATACCTCGGTGAAAGAAGCCAGCTGCCGCGCTAGCTCCGGTTCCTCGGCAGTGTCTTCAATTACAGGTTTTCTCGTTGGTGATTGCAGCTGGTAGAATTGGTGACTGTGCCCAGGCGAGGGAAACACCAGTAATGGTGGGACCGTTATCGACAAGGCCGGACAAGCTCTTTCATCTCCTAGATGTTGGATGCTTCCCGAGTCCACGCAAGGGCCTTAACGAAGCATTCATTTCCTAAGGAGAATTATCATGGCATCCGTCAACCTTGACGCCGTAGTACGCAGCGATTTCGGCAAGGGCGCTGCCCGCCAGGCTCGCCGCGACGGCCAGATCCCAGCAGTTGTTTACGGTGCAGGCTCCGAGCCACAGCACGTACTGCTTCCAGCCCGCGAAACCTCGCTGGCCGTTCGCGACCGCGGTGTTGAGCTGGTGCTGAACGTCGAAGGCAAGACCGTCAAGACCACCATCAAGGACATCCAGATCCACGCGCTGCACCGCACCGTTGATCACCTGGACCTGATCATCGCTGCTTAATTCCAGCGACCTAGGTTTTAGCTAAGCATCATGAGTGATGGAACTTGGCTCGTAGCCGGACTCGGGAATCCCGGGTCCGGCTACGCTGGCAATAGACACAATATCGGGCAGATGGTGCTCGATGAGCTGGCCCTTCGGATCGGCTCGAAATTCAAAACCCACTCGTCACGCGCGCAAGTTGTTGAAGGACGTCTGGGCATCGGCGGTCCGCGGATCGTGCTGGCCAAGCCGATGGTGTTCATGAACCTTTCCGGTGGCCCGGTAGCTAATGCTGCCAAGTTCTACGGAATCGACGTTGAGCATCTGATCGTGGTGCACGATGAGATTGATATTCCCTTCGACACCATCAAGCTCAAGCGCGGCGGGGGAGAAAGCGGCCATAATGGCCTGCGGGATATCTCCAAGGCGATGGGATCCAAAGATTATCTGCGTGTTCGCGCTGGCGTTGGACGCCCGCCGGGACGCATGGATACCGCGAAGTGGGTCTTGCAGGATTTCTCCAAGACCGAGAAGCAGGATCTTCCGTTCTTGATTGACAACTGTGCTGATGCAGTCGAGCTGCTGATCAGTTCAGGCCTCGAAGTAGCGCAAGCCAAATTTCATACCAGCTGATTCTTGAATCGTTGCCAGGCAACGCGGGAAGAATGAGTTGTCAAGGATCGCGGGACGGCACAGCCGGCTCTCCGCGGTCCTTGGACCGTTAAATAGGCACCGTTTGAGGTGTTACTTACTAAGGCCCAACTTAGATGTGTATCTTGGCGCGGAGTGGAATAATTACCCAATGTACACCTTGCCTATTCCATCATTGTCGCTAGATCGCCGTGGTGACAAGGCAACCCATGACAATTATTCGGAGGACCACGTGCAGACGATGACCGGTCAGCCAGATGCCCAGGTATCGCTCAGTGCCGTAGAGGTTCAGCGTATCAAAGCAGATTTCGAGATCCTGGAGCACCAAGTCAACGGTACCGACGTCGTGTACTTGGACTCAGGCGCCACCAGCCAGAAACCGCGTTGCGTTTACGAAGCGGAACAGCACTTCTATGAGAACGCCAACGCCGCCGTGCACCGTGGCGCTCACACTTTGGCCGTCGAAGCCACCGAGATTTATGAAGAGGCCCGCGAGACCGTCGCCAAATTCATCGGTGCGCGCACCAACGAATTGGTATGGACTTCGAATGCCACCGAAGCGCTGAACCTGATCAGCTACTCGATGTCCAATGCCTCCTTGGGACGTGGCGGCGAAGCCGCCGAACGTTTCCGCATTGGACCAGGCGATGAAATCCTCACCACCGAAATCGAGCACCACGCAAACCTGATCCCTTGGCAGGAACTTGCCTTCCGTACCGGCGCCACCTTGCGCTATGTGCCAGTGGGCGAAGATGGCGCACTGCGCTATGACCTGCTGGATGAACTGGTCACCGAGAAAACCAAGCTGGTAGCGTTCACCCACGTATCCAACGTGCTCGGCACGATCACCGACACCCGGCGCTTTGTCGACGCCGCGCGCAAGGTTGGCGCCTTGACTGTGCTCGACGGCTGCCAGTCGGTGCCTCACCTGCCCGTAGACGTCAAGGCGCTCGACATTGATTTCATGGCCTTCTCCGGCCACAAGATGCTCGGTCCAACCGGCATCGGCGCCCTCTACGGCCGTGAAGAACTGCTCAACGCCATGCCGCCATTCCTCACCGGCGGATCAATGATCACCGTCGTTGATATGGAACACGCAGAATTCCTGCCAGCGCCGCAGCGCTTTGAGGCCGGGACCCAGCGCATCGCCCAGACCCATGGCCTGGCCACTGCAGTCAGCTACCTGCAGGAAATTGGCATGGACCGCATCGCGCAGTGGGAAGAACACCTCGGCGCAATGCTCTACGAAGGCTTGTCCCAGATTGAAGGCGTGCGCGTCTTCGGCCCGAGCGAGGCCCGCCGTATCGGCACCGTGCCATTTGAAGTCATTGGAGTGCACCCGCACGATGTGGGCCAGTACCTCGATTCGCGAGGCATCGCCGTGCGCGTGGGACACCACTGTGCCCAGCCACTGCACCGTGCCTTGGGAGTCACTGCCACCACCCGAGCAAGCACCTACCTGTACAACACGGAAGACGACATCAAGGCGCTTCTCGAAGCCCTGGGTTCCGTGCGTGAATACTTTGGAGTCTAAGTGAACGAATTAGATCAGCTATACCAACAGGTCATTCTGGACCACTCCAAGCGACGCATCGGCTCACCGCTGGCAGACCTCACCGAGGGTTTCCTGCATGGTGAATCGCACCAGCACAACCCTATTTGCGGTGACCAGATCCGCGTCCGCGTCGAGTTGAATGACGATGATCATTTCGAAGCCATGAGCTGGGAAGGCGATGGCTGTTCCATCTCCATGGCCTCGGCGTCGGTCCTGAGCGAAATGCTCCCAGAGATGACCAAGGACGAGTTCTTGGACAAGCTGGAGATTTTCCGCGAAATGATGCGTTCCAAGGGTGCGTTCGAGCCAGATGAAGAGGTCCTGGAAGACGCAGCCGCCTTTGTCGGCGTCTCCAAGTTCCCTGCACGCGTCAAGTGCGCGATGCTGGCTTGGGTCGCCGCTGAAGCTGCAATGCTCGGTGCTAACAAGTAGGCGACAGCCGAAGACTCTGGCGCCTGGCCTCCACAATGGAGGCCAGGCGCCAGAGTCTTTAATAGCTACTAGCTCGGTCGCTGCCTAGCTGTTGTTCTCATCCTGCTGATACACGTCAGGAATGCCGTCCTTGTTCTCATCGCGCGTCTCGCGCTCGTCGAGCATCTTATAGCGGCGATTGCGGGGAACCAGCCACAGGGCACCCAGGATGGCTGCGATGAAGGAGCCGCTGAGGATGGCCACCTTGGCATGCTCATAGTGCGGGGACTCCAAGCCGAAGGACAATTCAGAAACCAGCAAAGACACCGTGAAACCAATGCCGGCAAGCAGCGTCACGCCCAGCAGATCGCCCCATCGCGCGTCCTTGTCCAATGAGGCCTTGGTGAACTTGGTCAGCAACCAGGTGAATCCCATGATGCCAATTGGCTTTCCAAGCACCAGGCCCGCAACGATGCCCCAGAAGACCGGGTCGGCAAGGACGCTGCCGCCACCGGACTCCGAGGAAACCACCGTGACACCGGCGGCGAAGAAGGCGAAGATCGGGATGCAGAAACCTGAGGAGAGCGGACGGAAACGGTGCTCGAACTGTTCTGCCAATCCGGCGCCCTCCCGTCCATCGGTGCGCTTGACCGGGACGCAGAAGCCCAGGACCACTCCGGCGATGGTGGCGTGGATGCCGGATCCGAAGACGAAGATCCAGGTGATGATGCCCAGTGGCAACAAGATCACCCAGGCAGCCCAAGCGTTCTTGGCGAAGAATTTGCCAAGGTAGCGGGCCAGAACCGTAAACAGGATGATCGGGATCAGGGACAGTCCCAAGTACGACAGTTTGAGTTCATCGGTGAAGGCCACCGCAATGATGACAATGGCAATCAGGTCATCGACCACTGCTAGTGTGAGCAGGAAGATGCGCAGGGCAGCGGGGAGGGCGGAGCCGATCACCGCGAGCACGGCCACTGCGAAGGCGATGTCGGTGGCCGTGGGGATGGCCCAGCCACGTAGGAGTTCCGCGCCACCGCCGGAACCGGCTGCAATGGCCATGAAGATCAACGCCGGGACCAGCACGCCGCCAAAGGCCGCCGCCACCGGAACCGCAGCGGTTTTGACATTGCGCAGATCGCCAATGACAAACTCCTTCTTCAGCTCTAGACCGGTGAGGAAGAAGAACACTGCGAGCAGTGCGTCAGCGGCCCAATGGCCGATGGACAGGTTCAGATCAACGCCAAAGAGCGTCGGGCCGAAGTGGAAATCACGCAGCGTGAAGTATGAGTCCCGCAGGGGAGTGTTGGCCCAGACCAAAGCTAGCAATGCGCCGGCGATGAGGACCATGCCACCGACGGTTTCCTTGCGCAGGATATCTCCGATGCGCACTGATTCCTTGTAGCTTGGGCGTGAAAACAGGTTCCTGCCGGAACCCGAAGTCGGAGTTTGGCTCATGCGTTCAACTCGCTTAATTCGTTAAATGAATATTTCTCGCCGACCAGACTTCCCGGCACACCTGATTCCACCCTATCGCGATCAGTGCTGGGGACTACAAATCCCCGGATGTATTGCGGAAAACGCGCATCCGGGGATTGAGGAAGTTCAAATCGTGAGGACTGGCAGATCTACTTCGAGAGCCAATCGTTGACCTGAGCAGCCTGCAGATTCAGCGCCTTGCCAATGTATGGCTCAGCCGCCGACGCCAGCTTGCCACCGATGAAAGGAATCGAGGAAGAGACCTTGGCGTCCACAGCGAGCTCGGAGACCTCGCCCTGGCCGGTCAGCTGTTCGGTGCCGCTGACGGTGACTGGAACACCGCCGACGGTGATCTGCACCGACGCAGAACGGCTGCCGTCAGCATCAGGCGCGCTCCACTTCTCCACCTGGGTAATCTCGATGGAAGCGCCCACGAACTTGCGGGCGATATCTGGCACCCGGTCGGTAGGAACCGCGCGGACCGTGGTCAAGGTGAAAGCACCAGCGACATCGCCATCTACGGTGAATTCATTCAAAGTGCCGTTGGCGACTTTGGTCAGATGCTCGGCGAAGCCACGATCGCTCAGGGTGGCGATGACCTGCTGGGCAGGGTGGCTGATCTGAGTGCTTGCATTCAATGCCATGAAAGCTGATCCCAATCTGGAAATTTGGCTGGACGGGCAAGCAAAAGGAGCCGGCCCGGGGATGGACAGTATTAACACTATCCGGTGGGATGTATTAGGTAGGCTAGGACTGCACTTAAAACAACATATTGGCGTTGAGCCGGCCGCGGAAAACATTTGCGGTCGGTGTTCGTGGTGTCGTTTCGCCCCGTAATACCACTGGGCACACTGCACCTAGCGCCTGCACGAGAGGATCCGAAATCCCCATGAGCCTTAACGGACTTCATGACTTCCTGCGCGAGGAGCCAGCCTTCCGCCGCATCCGCACGAGTGCAGCCAATAGCTTCTCCACCAGAAGCGAAGAACTGGAAATCGCGGCCCCGCAGGGCATGCGCGCAATCCTCTCCGCTCATATCAGCCAGGCCCTGGATGAGAGCAAGAATGACGGAGTGACGATGATCGTCACCGCCACCGGACGCGAGGCGGAAGAGGTGTCCAGCTCGCTGAGCGCTTACCTGCCAGCAGAGCGGATTGCCGAGTTCCCTTCATGGGAAACCCTTCCGCATGAACGCCTCTCGCCCCGCAGCGATACCGTCGGCCGCCGGCTCGAAGTCTTGCGCCGGCTCCACCAGCGTGATGACAGCCTCAGCGTCGTCATCGCACCGATCCGCGCCGTGCTCCAACCACTGGTGGACGGTCTGGGCGAATTGCGTCCCGTGTCCCTGGAACTGGATGCCGAACCAGGCTTCGACCAAGTCATCAGGGATCTGGCCGCCGCGGCCTACGCCCGCGTTGACATGGTCACCCATCGCGGCGAATTCGCTGTGCGCGGTGGCATCATCGACGTGTTCCCACCGACGCTCGACCATCCCGTCCGCATTGATTTCTTCGGGGATCAGATCGATTCCATGCGCTACTTCGCCATCGCCGATCAGCGCTCCACCGATGACGCCGGACCGCGGAAAATCATTGCTACCCCCTGCCGTGAAATGCTGATCACCCCGCAGGTCATGAGCCGCGCGGCAAACCTGAAAAACCATTTCCCCGCAGCCCAGGAAATGCTCACCAAAATTGCTGGCGGCATCGCAGTGGAAGGCATGGAGTCTCTTGCGCCATTGCTGGTCGACAAGATGGTTCCCCTGCTCTCGCTGTTGCCGGAGTCCTCCATAGCCCTGGTAATGGAGCCTGAACGCGTGCGCGCCCGTGCCCAGGATCTGAACGCTACCAACGCCGAGTTCCTGGCCGCTGCCTGGGCCTCGGCCTCCGACGGCGCCACTGCTCCGCTGGATCTGAACACCGCCACCTCCGAGCGCAAGCTCGCCACCGGCGACTTCGCCTCATTGGCCGAAACCCTGGAACATGCCAAGGCGGCCAAGGTCTCCTGGTGGGCGCTGACCGCCATGGGCGCGGATGAAGAACTGGATCTTGGCGCTTCGACTATCCGCATCCCGGCCCGAGAACCCCACGGCTATCAGGGCGATATCGAAGCGATGATGGAATTCATCGCCGGACGAGTCAAGGACCAATGGCGTTTTGTCGTCGCCACCGAAGGTCCTGGTCCGGCCCAGCGACTCTCTGAACTCTTCGCGGAATTCAGCATCCCCGCGCATCGCGTCGACAACATGGACCAGGCGCCAACGCCGGGGCTGATCGAAATCACCCAGGCCACCGCCGGGCGAGGTTTCGTCTTTGAAGGCCTCAAGCTCGGCTTGCTCACCGAAGCCGACCTGCTGGGCCGCTCCAGCGCGTACCCCAACCGCAAGGGCCGCAAGCTCACGGTGAAGCGCAAGCGCAACGCGGTTGATCCGCTGAGCCTGCAGGCAGGGGACTTCATCGTCCACGAGCAGCACGGCATCGGCAAATTCGTGGAGCTGATGGCCCGCAAGGTCAACGGCTCAGGCAAAGACGCCAAGCGCGAATACCTTGTGGTGGAATACGCTTCCTCCAAGCGCGGAGCGCCGGGGGACCGGCTCTTCGTCCCGATGGATCAGTTGCATATGGTCACGCGGTACGTGGGCGGCGAAGCCCCCACCCTGTCCAAGATGGGCGGCTCGGATTGGGCCAGCACCAAATCCAAGGCCCGAAAAGCGGTCAAGGAAATCGCAGGGGATCTGATCAAGCTGTACTCGGCACGCATGGCCAGCCGCGGCCACGCCTTCGGCCAGGACACCCCGTGGCAGAACGAGCTGGAAGAAGCCTTCGCGTTCATTGAAACTCCAGATCAGCTCACCGCGATCAATGAGGTGAAGTCCGATATGGAGAAGGAAATCCCGATGGACCGGTTGATTTCCGGCGACGTGGGCTTCGGCAAGACCGAAATCGCCGTGCGCGCTGCCTTCAAGGCCGTGCAGGATTCGCGGCAGGTGGCCGTGCTGGTGCCCACCACCTTGCTGGCTTCCCAGCACTACCAGACCTTCACCGAGCGCTACTCCGGCTTCCCGGTGCGCGTGAAAACCCTGTCGCGTTTCCAGACCGCCAAGGAATCAAAGGAAATCCTGGCCGGGCTGAAGGACGGCAGCGTGGATATCGTCATCGGCACCCACCGCCTTCTTTCCAAGAATGTCGAGTTCAAGAATCTTGGCCTGGTCATTATCGACGAGGAACAGCGCTTCGGTGTGGAGCACAAGGAAGAGCTCAAGAAGATGCGCACCAACGTGGACGTGCTGGCCATGAGCGCCACCCCGATTCCGCGTACCTTGGAAATGTCATTGACCGGCATTCGCGAAACCTCCACCCTGGCAACACCGCCAGAAGAACGCCACCCGGTGCTCACCTATGTGGGCCCGCGCAGCGACAAGCAGATCTCCGCAGCCATCAAGCGCGAGCTCATGCGCGACGGGCAGGTGTTCTTTGTGCACAACCGCGTCAGCTCCATTGAGCGTGTGGCCGCGGAATTACGTGAACTCGTTCCGGAAGCTCGCGTGGAAGTCGCGCACGGCAAGATGAGCGAATCACGGCTGGAGCGGATTATCCAGGATTTCTGGGAAAAGAAGTTTGACGTTCTGGTCTCCACGACGATCATCGAAACTGGTCTGGATATTTCCAATGCCAATACGCTGATTGTGGACCGGGCCAACAACTATGGCCTGTCCCAGCTGCATCAGCTGCGTGGGCGTGTAGGCCGCGGGCGCGAACGTGCCTACGCCTACTTCTTGTGGGATGTGGAAAAGCCGTTGGGCGAGGTTGCCCTGGAACGTCTGAAGGCCGTCGCCGCGCACAACGAATTGGGCTCGGGCTACCAGCTGGCGATGAAGGACCTGGAACTGCGCGGGGCGGGCAACTTGCTCGGCGGCGAACAGTCTGGCCACATTGCCGGCGTGGGCTTCGACCTCTATCTGCGCCTCGTGGGCGAAGCCGTGGCCGACTACAAGGGCGAAGGTGAAGAAGAGGCCACCGAGATGAAAATCGACCTGCCGGTCAACGCCCATCTGCCACATGATTATGTCCCCGGCGAGCGGCTGCGCCTGGAGGCCTACCGCAATATTGCCTCGGCGGAAACGAACGAGGCGCTCGCCGAAGTACGCGAAGAGCTTGTGGATCGCTACGGCAAGCTGCCGCAGCCGGTGGAGAATCTCATGCGGGTTGCCGCGTTGCGTATCCGCGCCCGCGCCGTGGGGCTGCACGATATCCAGCAGATCGGCAACAATATCAAGTTGTCGCCTGCGAAGATCGAGGACCTTCCGGCATCACGCCAGGTGCGCCTGGAACGCCTCTACCCGGGGGCCGCGAACAAGCCGGCACTGAATTCGATATTCCTGCCCAAGCCCAAGACCTCGCCGATTGGCGGCCGTGACTTGGCGGATGAAGAGATCCTCGAATGGGCTGAAAAGCTGCTCTACGCGATCTTTGAGCCGACCCCGGCCCCGGCAACTGCCTAGTTGTTTCGGACGCTAGCGCTGTGCTGCGCCCGGGATGTCAAGGTCCTGGGCGTAGGCAGCCAGTGCCCGGCCATAGAGCCGGGCGTGCGGCGCCAGCGCGGTGATGGCTGTGCGCAGCGCTTCGGCGCTGCGGCCGGCATCCAGCAGGGCCAAAGCCAAAAACCCCTGGGCATCTGCATGCAGAACCGAGGACGGCTGAATCGGTTCCAGCAAGGCCATGGCCCGCCTGGGCTGTCCCAGATTGCGCAGGGTGCTTGCCAGCTGGATGAGCGCTTCTTCCTGTTTCTGACCGCTTAGGCCGGCCTGCAAGGCCCGCTGATAAGGCAGAACCGCCTGTTCTTCTTCGCCGAGGAAGTCATGCAGCGAAGCAATTTCAAAGAGCACCCGCGGATCCGCGGGGTCACGGCCTTGGAGCAGCTCCCCGAGCTCTTCACGAAGCTGTTCCGCGCTTTTCCCCGCAGTCGTATTCCAGTAGGTTTCCACCCGTTGTTCCCACGTCTTGCTCATGGGCCCAGTTTAGGCGGTTAAACAGGAAAGGCCGCCGGGCCCAGCGGGCCCGGCAGCCTTTCGCAAGAGGCCTAAAAGCTACTTCTGGCTTGCAGCGCTGGCTGCAACCAGGTCCTCGGACTTTTCCGAGCGGCCCATCAGGTGCATCGGAATGGCAAAGGCCAGGAACATCAGAGCGAAGCCCACCAGGGTTGGCCACCAGGCATTGTCCAGTTCCCAGTAGCCCAGGGTGTAGATGCCGGCTGCGAACATCACGAAGAAGATCACAAAATTGATGAGGTTGCCGACAAGGCGGCCTTCACCGGAATGGGCAGTGTTCTTGCCGTTCGAGTACACTTTTTCTCCTTGAGGAAACTGATAGGTGCGATGTCCTAGTAGCTGGAACCGCTTTGCTCTCCCTCTAGGATAGCAACTCCTGAGCTGGATCCCAGCCGGGTAGCACCAGCAGCGATCATGGCACGAGCGGTTTCAACGCTGCGGACGCCGCCGGAGGCCTTGACACCCATTTCCGGTCCGACCGTCTGGCGCATCAATGCCACATCTTCAACGGTGGCTCCTCCCGTGGAGAATCCGGTGGAGGTCTTCACGAAATCAGCGCCGGCAGCCTTCGCCGCCTCACAGGCCAGGACCTTGGCATCTTCGGTGAGCAGGCAGGTCTCGATGATGACCTTCAGGATCGCTCCGCCTTCATGGGCTGCCTGGGCAATGGCAAAGATCTCATTGACCAGGGCATCGCGGTCTCCGCGCAAGGCCGCGGCAATATCGATGACCATATCGATTTCATTGGCGCCGTCAGCCACCGCGTGCTTGGTTTCGAAGACCTTGGTGTCGGTGGCCGAGGTGCCCAGAGGGAATCCGATTACCGAGCAGGTCAAGACCTCGGAGCCTTCGAGCTCGCGAGCCACGGTGGAGACCCACAGCGGGTTGACGCAGACCGACTTGAATTCGTACTTCTTGGCCTCATCGCAGATCTGGACAATCTGCTCCCGCGAAGCATTTGGAGCCAGCAAGGTGTGGTCAATGTAGCCAGCGATCTCGCGGGCGGTAAGTTCAGTCATCTTTTCCTCTAACAGTTAAGATCTCAAGCAGTTCAAATGAATGTCTCGAAAGGGCAAGCCTAGTTGGCATTCAGGTAGGCTGCCAATTCCTTCTTGATGGCTTGCACCTGTTCGGTGGCTCGCTCGCGAGCTGCCCGGACCCCATCCAGGCCGTCGACCGGTTCAATGGTTTCCAGATAGCATTTGAGTTTTGGCTCCGTGCCGGACGGGCGAATGATCACTCGCGCACCGGAGAAGGTGTGCAGGATGATCGCGTTGGTGGCCGGGAGCTTTTCGGTTCCCGCGGACAGGTCGGTGACCTCGGAAACCTCGGAACCGCCCAGCGTCTCGGGGGCGCGATGGCGGAACTTGTCCATCAGCACTGGAATCTGGGCCAAATCGGTGAAGCGCAGCGACAGCTGGTCGGTGACATGCACCCCGTGCTTGGCGGCCAGCTCATCGAGACGGCCTGCCAAGGACCCTGACTCGGCTTTCAGCTGCGAGGCGAGGTCAGCCAGGACGATGCCGGCGGAAATCCCGTCCTTATCTCGGACCAGATCCGGGGCAACACAGTACCCTAGAGCCTCTTCGTAGCCGAAGCCCAGATCCTCGACACGGGAGATCCACTTGAAACCGGTCAAGGTTTCCTCGTGCTCTCGTCCGGCTTCCTTGGCAATGGCAGCCAGCATGCGGGAGGAGACGATCGAATTGGCCAGCTTCTTGCCTTCGGGCAGGTTCTTGGAAATCTGGTCGCCCAGAAGCCATCCCACTTCGTCGCCGCGCAGCATCCGCCATGTTCCGCCATCGAGGATGGCGGCGGCACAGCGGTCAGCGTCCGGGTCATTGGCGATGACCAGGTCAGCGTCCACCGTGCGTGCCAGGGCCAGCGACAAGTCGATGGCTCCCGGCTCTTCCGGGTTGGGGAATTTCACGGTAGGGAACAGCGGATCCGGCTGTTCCTGCTCGGCAACCATGTGGACGTCGGTGAATCCGGCGTTGAGCAATGCCTGCTTCATGGTGTGCCCGCCGACGCCGTGCATGGCCGAGACGACAATACGCAGGTTCTTGCGGGCGGCCTCCTGGTTCTGTGCCCCGGGGATCACCGGGCTGATGGCTGCCAGGTAGGCGGCCTCGATATCGCCTGGGGCACCGGGTGCTGGCAGCACGTCCCAGCCTTCGACGGCCCGCTGGATTTGGGCGACCGGTTGCTGGTGGTCGATGAGGGCAGCGATGTCAGCATCGATGGGGGAGACGATCTGCGCGCCCCGTCCCGACTCGTCGGTGATGCGTCCGCCGACGTAGACCTTGTACCCGTTATCGCGGGGCGGGTTGTGGCTGGCGGTGACCATGACTCCGGCCTCGGCCGAGAATTCGCGGACGGCCCAGGCCAGTACCGGGGTGGGCAGTGGCGAAGGCATCAGCAGCACCTCGAAGCCGGCGGCCGCAAAAATCCCTGCGGAGTCTTCGGCGAAGACATCCGAGTTGAATCGGGCATCGAAGCCGATGACGACCTTGGGGGTGTACTGGCCGGCGGCTTTCTGGGCGAGGAAACGGGCGATGCCCGCCGCGGTGCGCATGACCACAACGCGGTTCATGCGCATCGGCCCGGCGCCGAGCTCGGCGCGCAGGCCCGCGGTGCCGAATTCCAGCACGCCGCTGAAGCGGTCGGCGATATCGTCAAAGGCCTGTGCGTCGCCTTCGGTGACCCGCTCGATGAGCCGTTGCAATTCGGCCTGGGTTTCCTGGTCTGGATCCTGGGCCGCCCATTTGCCAGCTGCATCAAGGAGCTGGATCTTTTGCGTGTGATTCACTGTTTTCCCTCTGAGAAGAACGCCGTTGATTCCCGGTACTGCGCTGCGGCCTAGAGCTTGGCGATAATTTGCGCGAGCAGCTTGGAAATGCGCGGGCCAGCGGCCTGGCCGGCTTCGATCACTTCTTCGTGGCTCAGCGGAACCGGGCTGATGCCTGCGGCCAGGTTGGTCACCAGGGACATGCCGAAGATCTCCATGCCTGCGTGGCGTGCGGCAATGGCTTCCAGAGCGGTGGACATGCCCACCAGGTCGGCGCCGATCCTCTTGGCGTACTGGACCTCGGCCGGGGTTTCGTAGTGCGGACCGGTGAACTGGGCGTAGACGCCGTCATCGAGGCTGGAGTCCACTTCGCGGGCAATGCCGCGAATGCGCGAGGAATACAGGTCGGTCAGGTCTACGAAGGTAGCGCCTTCCAGCGGGGAAGCGGCTGTGAGGTTGATGTGATCCGAGATCATCACCGGGGTGCCTGGGGCCCAGTCCTCGTTCAAGCCGCCGCAGCCGTTGGTCAGCACCAGGGTCTGGCACCCGGTGGCCGCTGCGGTGCGGATGGGGTGGACCACTGAGCGCACGCCACGGCCCTCGTAGTAGTGGGTGCGGGCGCCGAGCACCAGAACGCGCTTGCCGGTGGAGGTCAGGATCGAGGAAATGCTGCCCTTGTGGCCGGGCACGGCCGGGGCAAGGAAGCCGGGGATGGTGGTGGCATCCAGGGTGTGGGTGGTTTCGCCGATCAGTTCGGCGGCCTGGCCCCATCCGGAGCCCAGCACTAGCGCGATATCGTGTTTTTCAACGTTGGTCTGCTCGGCGATTACCTGTGCAGCCTGTGCTGCTAGAGCCTGTGGGTCATTATGCATATCAGTCACGGGCAATACGCTACCGGTAGCGAGGCGCTTTGTCAGGTGAAGCTAGTGCTTCAGAATCAATATCACGTCCAGAAACGGCCATTCGGATGTGCGCATTGAACCGACATGGTGAACAATAGAAACCGTGAGCGCAGATCGTACGAATGAAGCAACCCGTTTAGTTATCCTCGGTGGCGGACCGGGTGGCTATGAAGCTGCCATGGGGGCGGCCCAGCTGGGCGCCAATGTCACCATTGTGGAACGTTCCGGCATGGGCGGCTCAGCAGTGCTGACCGATGTCGTGCCGTCCAAGACTCTGATCGCTACCGCCGACGCCGTGCGCCGCGTGAAGCAGGCCGAGGCTTTCGGCGTCCACGTTGATGGACTGGACTCCGCAGTGACCGACTTCTCGGTAGTCAACCACCGCCTGCTGGACCTTGCCAAGGAGCAGTCCTCGGATATCCGTACCGGCTTGGAGCGCAACGGGGTTCGCATTGTCATCGGCGAAGGCCGCCTGCTTGACCAGCACACGGTGGCGGTCTCCCACCCGGACGGCTCGGAGCAGACCATTGATGCCGATGCCATTCTGATCGCTGTTGGCGCGCACCCGCGAGAGCTGCCTTCCGCGAAGCCGGACGGCGAACGCATTTTCAACTGGACTCAGATCTACAACATGAACGAGGTGCCGGAGCACCTGATCGTTGTTGGTTCCGGTGTTACCGGTGCAGAGTTCGCTTCGGCCTACAACCTGCTCGGCGCCAAGGTCACCCTGGTGTCTTCGCGCGACCGTGTTCTTCCCGGCGAGGATGCTGATGCAGCTGGCGTGCTGGAAGACGCGTTCAAGGAAAACGGCGTGAACGTCGTGTCCCAGGCCCGCGCAGAAGGCGTGGAGCGCAAGGGCGACAAGGTCTTTGTCACCTTGGCTGACGGCCGCGTGCTGGAAGGCAGCCACTGCCTGGTGGCCGTCGGCGGCATTCCGAATACCGCCAACCTCGGCTTGGAAGAAGCTGGCGTGCAGCTCACCGAATCCGGCCATATCAGGGTCGACGGCGTATCCCGTACTACCGCTACCAATATCTACGCCACCGGTGACTGCACCGGCGTCTTCGCGCTCGCCTCGGTGGCCGCGATGCAGGGCCGTATTGCCGTAGCCCACCTGCTCGGAGACTCGGTGAAGCCGCTGAATCTTGATCTGGTGGCTTCCAACGTCTTCACCTCTCCTGAAATCGCCACTGTCGGTGTCACTCAGCGTGCTGTGGCCGAGGGCAAGTACCAGGCGAACATCATCAAGGTTGATCTGAACGCGAATGCCCGCGCGAAGATGATGAACGTGGAGCATGGTTTCGTGAAGATCGTTTCGCGCAAGGGCTCGGGCACCGTCATCGGCGGCGTGGTGGTTGCGCCACGTGCCAGCGAGCTGATCTACTCACTGGCCTTGGCCGTCCAGAACGGCCTGCACGTGGATGACGTCGCTGAGACCTTCACCGTGTACCCATCGCTGTCTGGCTCACTGGCAGAGGCCGCACGCCGTCTGCATCGGCACAGCTAGCTATCGCTTGTCAGCAACGGCGGCATCGGCATTTCATGCCAGATGCCGCCGTTGCTTTATTAACTGCCCGTTGGTGAAATATAGTGATGGAGTTCACATTCGATCCGCCTTTTGGTATAAGTGGGATTCCTTTGTGGACTAGTCACGTCTCATTATGTGAACTGGCGTATTCCCGCTAGTTAGATGGCAAATGACCTGCTGGCAGCTGGTTGATGGCCTAATGATGTCCAAATAGTGGACATCAATATCCGAATACTGGGCATTGAGGTTTAAGATTGTGACATTCGCAAATGAACGATTCACTCGTACTTTCACCCTAAGGAGCAGCCTCAATGTCGCAGGCTAACCAGACGGTGGTGCCAAAGGAAAACTCACGCGGACGCGTGCTGTTTGCCAGCATGATCGGCACTACGGTCGAATTCTTTGATTTCTACGCCTACGCCACCGCGTCGGTTCTCGTATTCCCGGCCCTGTTCTTCCCGAACGCCACCGCAATCAACGCGATCCTTTCCTCGTTCGCGATTTTCGGTGTGGCCTTCGTGGCTCGCCCGCTCGGCTCGATCGTGTTCGGCCACTACGGCGACAAGCTGGGCCGCAAGGGAACCCTGGTTGCCTCGCTGCTGCTGATGGGTATTGCGACCTTCCTCATCGGCTTCCTGCCACCGGCGGCCGGCAGCTGGACGGTGCTGGCACCAACCGCTCTGGTGCTGCTGCGCTTCGCCCAGGGCCTGGCCTTGGGTGGCGAGTGGTCCGGCGCTGCGCTGCTGGCCACCGAGAACGCTCCAAAGAACAAGCGCGCCATCTACGGGACTTTCCCGCAGCTGGGCGCTCCTATCGGCTTCATCATTGCCAATCTGATGTTCGTCGCACTGCAGACCTGGACCACTGCCGAGCAGTTCCAGGCATGGGGCTGGCGCATTCCGTTCTTCTTCTCCGCAGTGATGGTCATCATCGGCTTGTGGGTACGCCTGAAGCTGGTTGAATCCGCTTCCTTCCAGAAGGTCCTGGATCAGAAGAAGGTTGTAAAGTCGCCATTCGCGGTGACCATGAAGAAGCACTGGCGCCCAACCCTGGCCGGTACCTTCATCATGCTGGCTACCTATGTGCTGTTCTACCTGATGACCTCCTTCACTTTGACCTACGGCACCCAGCCAGCCAGCGTGGAGCAGGCTACCGCGGCGGCCGAAGCCAAGGGAAAGACCTTTGACGCTGCCGGCTTCGTCCCGGGCCTGGGCATTGAACGCCCGACCTTCCTGACCATGCTGATCATCGGTGTTGTCTTCTTCGGCATCTTCACCGTCGTTTCCGGCCCATTGGCTGAGAAGTTCGGCCGCCGCAAGTTCCTGATCTGGGTCACCTCCGGCATCCTGGTCTTCGGGCTGGCGTGGACTCTCTTCTTCGGTCCGGGCCAGGGCGCTGCCATGGCCGGTCTGATCATCGGCTTCACCCTGATGGGTTCGACCTTCGGTCCGATGGCCGCCTACTTGCCTGAGCTGTTCCCTTCGAACGTGCGCTACACCGGCTCGGCCGTAGCCTACAACCTGTCCTCGGTGATCGGTGCGGCACCAGCATCCTTCGTCGCTGTGGCGCTGTGGAAGGCCGGCAACGGCAACACCTTGGGCGTCGGGCTCTACCTCGCCCTGGGCGCAGTGCTGACCCTGGTGGCACTGTTCATGACCCGCGATACCTCGGATATCGACATGGAAGAATTCGTCGAATAAGCCGAACTTTTCGAAGCGCAAAGGCCGGGCAGCCCATCCTTGGATGATGGGCTGCCCGGCCTTTGCCCGTTGCATCAAGGAATATGTGTGCCACTATGGGCAGGTAACCGAAATCTTTCGCAGGGGGAGTAGTCATGCGCATTGCAGTTGCCGGAGGCACCGGAGTCCTGGGACGCCAGATCGTGGAGAAGCTCGCGGCACTGGGCCACGAGCCGGTGGTGCTCGCGCGATCTGCCGGTTGCGACCTGACCAACTTCCACTCGGTGAAGCAATGGCTGGTTGACTGCCAAGCGGTCATCGATGTTTCCGGCTCGTCCACGACGAGTGCCTCGGCTGCCATGCGCTACTTCACCCAATCCACCGCCAACCTCATTCGCGTCGGCCGAGAGGCAGGCGTGGAGAACCACGTGGCGCTGTCCATTGTCGGTGCGGCCCGCATCGACTCCGGATACTACGCCGGGAAGGCGGCCCAGGAACGCATGCTCCAGATCCTCCAGGACGGCTACACGATCCTGCGCGCCACCCAATTCCATGAATTTGTCGGGCAGAATATCAACCGGCTGGGCGCCGGCCCGGTGCAGATGGCACCAAAGATGCGGCTACAGCCCATTGCCGGATCCGAGGTTGCTGACGCGCTGATAGATCTGGCGCTGGCCCCTGCCCAAGGTCTGGTGCAGGATCTTGCCGGCCCGAAAGAAGAGAATATGCCAGAGCTCTTCGCGCAGTATCTCCAGCACCAGGGGAAGTCCCCGAAGATCATCGAGGTCCCGGTTCCCGGGGCGATGGGCAAAGCCATGCGCCAGGGCGGAATCCTGCCGGACACCTCGGCACGGCTGGGCCAGGAGACCTTCACCGACTGGCTCGCCCGGCAATAGCCGCGAACCTGCGGATTTGCCTTAGCTAGAAAAAGGCCCTGAGGGGCCCTGCCGCGATTCTGCGCGGCAGGACCCCTCAGGGCCTTTAAGGACAGTCCTAGCTGGCGTCGTCGATGGTCGCGATGACGGCACCGGAGGACAAGGTTTCGCCCGGAGCAACTTCCAGGCCGTTGACCACACCGGCGCGGTGCGCGGTGATCGGCTGTTCCATCTTCATGGCTTCGAGCACAACAACCAGGTCGCCCTCGGACACTTCAGCGCCATTGGCCACAGCCACCTTCACGATGGTGCCCTGCATGGGCGAACGCAGCTCAGCGCTGTTGGCGCTGGTTCCGGCAGCGGCCTTGCGGCTGGTCTTGCGCTTCTTCTTGCCTGCCGCGCGCTCCGCGCCGTTGGCGGACACCGATCCCAGCGAGGAGGGCAGGGTCACCTCCAGGCGCTTGCCATCAACCTCAACGGTCACGCTGGTGCGCTCGTTCTCCTCGTCCTCAGCCTCCGCGCCCGGCATCGGGTGGGGCTCGATGGCGGTCTTGAACTCGGTTTCGATCCAACGGGTGTGGACCTTGAAAGTCCCCTCGGCAGGAACGAAGGCCGGGTCGCTCATCACGGCGCGGTGGAATGGCAGAACGGTGGCCATGCCTTCGATCTGGAATTCTTCCAAGGCGCGGCGGGCACGCGCGGCGGCGACCTCGCGGGTGCTGCCGGTGATGATCAGCTTGGAGATCATCGAGTCGAAGTTCCCCGAGACGCTTTCTCCCTGCTCGATGCCGGAGTCAACGCGGACGCCAGGGCCGGAAGGCAGGGCCATCTTGGTGATGGTGCCTGGGGTCGGCATGAAGTTGCGGCCGGCGTCCTCGCCGTTGATGCGGAATTCGAAGGAGTGGCCGCGGACTTCCGGGTCGCCATATCCGAGTTCCTCGCCGCGAGCGATGCGGAACTGCTCGCGGACAAGATCCAGTCCGGTGACTTCCTCGGAAACCGGGTGCTCGACCTGCAGGCGGGTGTTGACTTCGAGGAAGGAGATCACGCCGTCCTGGCCTACCAGGAACTCGCAGGTGCCAGCGCCCGTGTACTTTGCTTCGCGCAGGATCGCCTTGGATGCCTCGTACAGGCGGGTGGTCTGCTCTTCGCTCAGGAATGGAGCCGGAGCTTCCTCGACCAGCTTCTGGTTGCGGCGCTGCAGCGAGCAGTCGCGGGTGGAGACGACCACGACATTGCCGTGGGCATCGGCCAGGCACTGGGTTTCCACGTGGCGTGGCGCGTCCAGGAAGCGCTCGATGAAGCATTCACCGCGGCCGAAGGCGGCCACTGCCTCGCGAACTGCGGAGTCGTAGAGCTCGCCGATTTCCTCGCGGTTGCGCACGACCTTGATGCCGCGTCCGCCGCCGCCGTAGGCGGCCTTGATGGCCAGTGGCAGACCGTGCTCATCGGCGAAGGCATAGACCTCATCAGCCGAAGCCACCGGATCCTTGGTGCCCGGCACCAGCGGGGCGCCAACCTTTTCGGCAATGTGGCGGGCCTTGACCTTGTCGCCGAGCTGGTCGATGGAATCCGGCGAAGGGCCGATCCAGGTCAGGCCAGCGTCGATCACGGCCTGGGCGAATTCTGCGTTTTCCGAAAGGAAGCCGTAGCCCGGGTGGATGGCATCAGCGCCGGATCGCTCGGCGGCGTCCAGGATTTTCTCAATGCGAAGGTACGACTCGGCTGCGGTAGTGCCACCCAGCGCGTAGGCCTCGTCAGCCAGGCGCACATGCAGTGCATCGCGGTCGGAGTCAGCGTAGACCGCTACGGACTCGATTCCTTCATCGCGTGCGGCCCGGATAATGCGCACGGCAATCTCGCCGCGGTTGGCGATAAGCACCTTCGTCAATTGATTCATCATGAACCTTGTCTTCAAAAATAGGGTTTCTCATCTAGGAGCCTATCGTTTTTGTGGGAACTATATGTAGTTAAACGGTCAAACCCGGGTGTTTGCCTGAAAAGTTTGGAGGAATCCTACAAAATATTCGTGCTAGCGCTCCTCACTGAGTGGCTCTAGCGCCCCAGCGCAGTCCGTATTGGGGTTGGAGCAACCTTCAAGCCCAGGATCTGAAAGGGAAACGTCGAATGCTCAGGCCGTTCCATTGGCCATGGCCGGGCTGATATGGCTATCACCGCTTGCTCGCCATCCGCGGGGATTGCCGCCCTGGGCTAATCCGGCGGTCGAGGGAGATCAATGGCCAGGGGACAGCGGGCCGCTCGAAGGCCTCGAAGAGCAGTCGGTGCGGCCACTGGCCTCGCATGAGGGCGCCAGGTATTTTGTCGTGGCCTCGACCCACCAGCAGGCCGCTTGCCTCTGCGGATTCGAGGAGGATTCCGTACTGCACAGCGTCGCCGGCTGCGCAGTCGCCGGTGGCTCGGCGATCGCTGTCGAGGTGAAGATCCCGTCCTTCAAAATGATGCTGGTGCGCGAAGATGCGGATGCTGCAGCGCTGGAGGAGTCTGCCTGGAGCCGCACCCACGAGAACATCGCGGACGCCTTGCTGCTAGGACTGCCGACTTCGGTGGCGCCGCACCGCCGCGCGGTTGGCGCAGCGCACCGAGCAGTAGCGTTGCCGTCCATTGCGCGTCACGTCCACTACCACTTGCCTGCACGGTTCGGCCTCGCAGCGGCGCAACCGATGCATTCCGCGAGTGGTCAAATGCAGGGCAGTGCCCACCGCGATCACCGACCGCAGGACCTGCGGCAGGCTCTGCCCGTTATCGCGATAGTGCAAGTGCCAGCCTTCGCCATCATGATCCACCATGCGCGGGTAGGCCGCGGCACGGGCCATCTGCTCATTGAGTAGTTCGGCGCGGTGCTCATCGGAGGTGGCATCAACGATGCGCAACCAGTCGTCGATGACCCGGCGCGTCTGCTCATGGTCGTCGGGGTGCCAAGGGAAGGGCATGGTCATCCCCGCATCCCTGGTGCGTTGCTCAATATTCCCGCGATCCTCGGGCCAGCGGTTGGCCAGGGAAGCAGCCAGCAGCACCGCATATTCACCGTAAGGGTTGAGTTGCATAAGGACATTACATCATGCTGAAGCCATGACCACTTCAAAGAACATCGCCATGGCCAGCCACGCAGTTCCCGCCAGCGAACATGAACACAGCTGGCAGACCCGATCAAGCCACCACACCTCGACCGGAATCGTCCAGTACCTGCAGTGCCACACGTGCAAAACCCAGCAGATGAGGCAGGTAGGATACGACTGCCAGGCGCCCAAAGCGAGCAAAGAAATACGCGCCTAGAAACGGTGTTTCCAGGCGCGCATCCCGCGACTACTTCCAGAGATCCACGATCCCTACTCCGAGTTCAGCCAGCAGCTTCCGGAGAACGAAGACATCCAAGCCCACCACGTTCTGGAAGTTCCCTTCGATGGATTCAATGAATGAGGCTGCCAAGCCATCGATGGTGAATGCCCCGGCGCAAGGCAGCGGTTCACCGCTGGCGACATAGGCTTCGATCTCTGCATCGCTGACCGTCGAGAAGTGGACCACAGCGGAGGACACCTTGCCGACCGGCTCTTCCGGCTGCTGCGTGTCGATGAGCCAATGGCCCGAATGCAGCACGCCGGTGGCTCCGCTGAGCTGCTGCCAGCGTTCCCTGGCCACCTGCTCGGTATGCGGCTTGCCGTAGGCGGCACCGTCGAGCTCGAAGACCGAATCGCAACCGAGCACCAGGGTCCCCGCAGGGTGCTGGCCGCTGGCGACCTCCTCGGCCTTCGCCCGAGCCAATAGCTGCGCGGTTTGCGCAGGGGACTGCTCGCCGTGCTGGGCTACCGCCCGGGCGAGCACCGCATCCTCATCCACCGCCGAAACCTGGGTCGTGAATTCCAGGCCCGCATCGGTGAGCACTTTCTTGCGTCCCCATGACGCGGAGGCCAGAACTAGCCGGGCGGAAGGTCGAGGCTGCGTGCTCATACGGTGGCGTTCTCCTTGGTGTAATCCTGATCGTAGTCATCGTCTGCGATTGATTCCTCGGAATCAAGCAGCTCGTTCAACTTCGACCCTTCCACATCAACGTCCGGAAGAATTCTATCCAGCCACCTGGGCAGGTACCAGGCCTTGTCGCCAAGCAGATGCATTACTGCTGGAATCAATGTCATGCGGATGATGAAGGCATCGAAGAGCACGCCGAAGGCCAGAGCGAAGCCCAGCGGGCGGATCATCGCCAAATGCGAGAAGACGAATCCGGCAAAGACCGAAATCATGATCAGCGCCGCGGCGGTCACCACAGGAGCGGCCATGGAGAAGCCCGAACGCACCGCATCCTTGGCAGGCTCGCCGTGGGCGTAGCGCTCGCGCATCGCCGAGACGAGGAAGACCTGGTAGTCCATGGCCAGGCCGAAGAGGATGCCGGTCAGCAGGATCGGCAGGAAGCTGAGCAACGGGCCAGGGACATTGACGTCGAAGAAGCTGGAGAACCAGCCGAACTGGTAGACCATGACGCTAGCGCCGAAGGCCGCCGCCAAGGACAACAGGAAGCCACCGGTGGCAAGCAGTGGAACCACGACGGAGCGGAAGACCAGCAACAGCAGGATCAGCGACAGGCCAACCACGATGCTCAGGTACGGAACCAGTGCCGCGGTCACCTTCTCGGAGACGTCGATCTGGGCGGCAACCTGTCCGGTGACCGCGATATCCGCTCCGGTGGCTGCGGAGAATTCCGCGTAGTCGCCACGCAGCTGATGGACCAGTGCTTCGGTCTGTTCCGACGACGGGCCATCGGTCGGAATGACCTGGATGGCCGAGAGCCGGTGGTTGTCGGTCAAGGCGACCGGAATCGCGGCCACAACACCGTCATATTCGCGCAGCTTATCGGCCACGTCCAACGCCTTGGATTCGGCCTGGCGCTTGGTGAGCTCTTCTGGCAGGTCAGCCAGGACCAGCAACGGGCCGTTGTATCCGGCGCCGAACTTGTCGCTGGTCTGCTCGAAGGCTTGGAAGGCCTGCGAATCGGCGGGTTCCGCGCTGCCATCGGGCAGGGCGGTGCGCATCTGGGTTGCCGGCAACGCAATAGCGCCCAGGACGATGACCACCAGCAACGTGACTGGCACGGCCACCTTGGTCACCATGCGAACCCAGCGTGCCGAGAACGGCTCCTTGATTTCCGGATTCTCCGCCTTGGCCGCGGCCTTGCGGCGGGCGCGCTGGGAAACCAGGCGATTGCCAGCTAGGGAGAGCAAGGCGGGCAGCAAGGTGATGTTCAGCAGAACCGAGCAGAGCACGGTGAAAGCCGCCGATAGCCCCAGCACCGTCAGGAACGGGAGTCCTGGAACGGCCAGCGCTGCCAGCGCGATGATCACTGTCAAGCCGGCGAAAACCACAGCGTTGCCGTTGGTGCCCACGGAGCGCGCGATCGATTCGCCTACCTCCATGCCGGCCAGCATCTGCGTGCGGTGTCGATGGATGATGAACAGCGCATAGTCGATACCCACCGCAAGGCCCAGCATGAGGGCCAGTGCCGGGGTAATCGAGGCCATGTCGATCACCGAGGAGAAGGCCATGGTGGTGCCGACGCCGGCGCCGACACCCAGTACCGCCAAGAGCAATGGCAGGCCTGCGGCAATCAATGTGCCAAGCATGATGATCAGGACGATCGCGGCGATGACCACGCCGATGATTTCCGATGATCCGAAGACCTGGGACATGTCCTGCATGATTTCTTTGGAGAACAGGACCTCCACGCCATTGGCCTGGGGGCCCGCGGCGATGGCCTTGATCTGCTCGCGATCAGCAGGGGTCAACGCATCAGTCTGGATCTTGAAACTTACCTGCGAGACCGCGGTGCTACGATCCTCGGAGACAAAACGCATGTCCGAGTTGGCGCCCACCTGGCGGGCAGCGAACTGCAATTCTGCGTGGCCAGCTTCAAGTTCCTTCTGGCCCTTTTCAACATCCTTTTCGGCCTGCTCAAGTTCGGCGGATTTCTCCTTGAGGGTCTTCTCGCCGGATTCGAGCTTCTCCTTGGCCTCGGCCAGATCAGCCTTGCCCTTCAGGAACTCGGCCTTCTTCTGGTCGAATTCCTTCTGGCCTGCATTCAGCTGGGCGCGTCCGGCATCCAACTCGGCCTGGCCCTCAGCCAGCTTCGCCTTGTTGGCGTCAATCTGCGACTTTGCTTCATCGAGCTGCTTCTTCGCATCGGCCAGCTGGGTTTTCGCGGCGCTGAGCTTGCTGCTGTTCGCCTTCAGTTCCTTGCGTCCGGCATCCACCTGGGCTTGGCCAGCATCGAGCTTCGTGCGCGCGGCATCGAGCTGCTTCAGGCCGTCCTCGCCCTGGGCGATCTTCGCCAGCGCGGCGGTGGCCTGCTCCTTGCCTGCCTGGGCCTTCGAGATTCCGGCCTCAGCCGCGGTCTTGCCCTGCTGTGCCTGGGCCAAACCGGCCTTGAAGCGGTTCAGGGTTTTAGTGTAGTCATTAACGGCTTCCTCGTCGCCGTCGGCTTGAGCCTGTGCCAGTGCCTGCTCGGTGGATTCGATCTGCGAGTTCAGCTGCGCAATGGCGGCTTCTGCTTCAGCCAGCCCGGCCTTGGCCTGGGCCAATCCTTCCTCGGCTTCTTCCAGGCCGGCAGTGGCTTCGGCCTTGCCGGAGGCAAGCGTGGATTCGAATTCCGAGCGTGAAGAACCGCCAAGAAGCTGCTGCATTCCCGACGTGTACTGCTGTTCGCCGGAAGTGATTTCCTTCTGAGCAGCGTCGAGCTTCTTCTCGCCGGCATCGTACTGTGCCTGGCCGGATTCGTAAGTGCTCTTGCCGGACTTGTACTTTGCCAGGCCGTCGTTGTACTTGGCTTCGCCCGCGGCCAGCTGGGCCGCTCCCGAATCAAGCTTCTTCTGGCCAGCCTCCAGCTGCGCGCGGCTGTCGGCCAGCTTCTTCTCGCCGGCATCGATTTGCGGCTGAGCGTCCTTGATTTTCTTTTCGCCATCAAAGTACTGGGCCCAGCCATCGGTCAGGTCCTCGCGGCCGTCTTCGAGCTGTACCTTGCCATCAGCGATCTGCTTCTTGGCGTCGTCGAGTTTCTTCTGGCCATCCACCAGCTTCTTCTCGTTTTTATCGATCTCCGGCTGGGCCTCGTCAAGCTGCTTCTGCAGATCGAAGGGGCTCATCGCGTCCACAACCTGAGGATGCAAGGAGAGCTGTTCCAGCGCTTCGGTGATGGACTTCTGCTGTCCTTCGCTCAGCGGCTTGTCGGTGCTCTCGCGGAACACGATGGAACCGGAACCGCCGGCAAGATCCGGCAATTCCTGTTTCATGCGGTCCAGGGTGCGCTGGGTTTCAGTTCCCGGGAGCGTGAAGGTATTCGAGAGCTGCCCCATGAACAAGCTGGCGCAAACACCAATGAAGATAAAGGCAGCGAGCCACATCGAGATGACGCGCATGCGGTGGCGGTGAGCCCATCGTGCCAGGCGGTAAAGGATTGATGCCATGAGCTTAGATGTCCTTCGAAGTGCTAGTGCTGTTCAGCGGGAAGTGGTTGAAGCCTTGTTCCAGGGTGTGCATTGCCTTGGTCACCAGGGTGTGGAAGGTGGCAATGAGTTCTGGCGAGATATCCATGTTCTGGTTTTGCTGGGCCGGGATGTGTTCCATCCACTCATCGAAGGCGGCTTGGCCTGCCCCTAGGAGGGCATGAGTCAGGACGCGGATGGAGAAGCTGTCGGCGTGGGGGTAGCGGCGGCCGAATTTGTCGAGGACATCGGCGGTGGCCTGCTGCCATTCGTTCATATTCGCTGTAATGCAGCCATTGGGCTCGTTGCCGATGACGTAGGCGCCGAAATGGGCCACCTGTCCCAGCTGCTCAGCGACTTCATCGGATTTGAGCGCCTTGATGATGGAGTCCAGCAGGGGCACGGAGTCGGCGGTCTCGCCCATGGATTCGACCATCGTGTCCAGGACCTGATGCAGGGGATAGGAATAGATGGCGTCCACTGTGGGGAAATAGTTGAACAGGGTGCGCCGTGAAATCCCGGCGGCATCAGCGATTTGATTTGCCGTGAGCGCAGTGTCGGCACCCTGGCGCAATAACTGCGCGACGGCGTCGACGATGGCCTGCTTGGTGGCTCGTTTATTTTGTTCTCGGCGCGTGCCGGTACTCAGGGAAGTCACATACTTACACTACGTGCAAACTTGCACGCTGTGCAAGTTGGCGCAGTTCTCCAGTATTCACTTTTGGATCCTTAAAGGTAATTGGCGTCCGAGCAATCTTGCTCGGACGCCAATTTCAGCGATCGGTGCTATTTCACGGATGCAGGTTCCGCGATGGCTTCGCCTTCGGCCACGGACTCATCGGCAAACGGGTTGCCGTTGCGTGGAGCGTTGTACATATCAAGATCCAGTATGCCTTCGCGCTTGGCCACAATGGTTGGAACCAGTGCCTGGCCAGCAACGTTCACCGCGGTGCGGCCCATGTCGATGATCGGATCAACAGCCATCAGCAGGCCAACGCCGGCAAGCGGCAGGCCCAGGGTGGACAGCGTCAGCGTCAGCATGACCACCGCGCCGGTGGTGCCGGCGGTGGCTGCCGAACCGAGCACCGAAACGATCGCGATCAGGATGTAGTCGGTGAGGGTCAGGTCAATGTTGAAGAACTGGGCGACAAAGACGGCGGAAACCGCAGGGTAGATCGCCGCACAGCCATCCATCTTCGTGGTCGCGCCCAGAGGCACAGCGAATGAAGCGTAGCCCGAAGGCACGCCGAGGTTCCGCTCGGTCACACGCTGGGTCAGTGGCAGGGTGCCAATCGAAGAGCGGGATACGAAGCCCAGCTGGACCGCTGGCCAGACCCCGGAGAAGTACTGCTTGATCGACAGGCCGTGGCTGCGCACCAGGACCGGGTAGAGGGCAAAGAGCACCAAGGCCAGGCCCACGTAGATCGCTACGGTGAACTTGCCCAAGGCACCAATGGTGTCCCAGCCGTAGGTTGCCACAGCGTTGCCGATCAGGCCGACGGTGCCGATTGGCGCAACGCGGATGATCCACCACAGCACCTTCTGGATGATGGCCAGAGCCGAAGCCGAGAATGCCAGGAATGGCTCGGCAGCCTTGCCGACCTTCAGCGCTGCCACGCCGACGGCGATGGCGATCACGAGAATCTGCAGCACATTGAAGCTGATCGAAGTGCTGGCCGCTCCCTCGTCAATGGACGTGCTGGCGCCGAGTCCCAAGAAGTTCGATGGGATCAGGCCGGTCAGGAAGCCAAGCCAGTCGCCGGTCTTGCCGTCATAGCCTGCAGGAGCTTCCTGCCCGGTGTTTGCACCTGGCTGGAACACCACGCCCAGGATCATGCCGATGGTGACGGACACCAGCGCGGTAATTCCGAACCAGAGCAAGGTCTGCCATGCCAGGCGGGCGGCATTGGTGACCTTGGAGAGGTTGGCGATGGAAGCGACCACCGCGAAGAAGATCAGCGGGATGACCGCTGTGCGAAGCAGTGATACGTAGCTGGAGCCGATGATCGACAGGGCGCGGCCCAGGCCGTTAGGCTCGTCGGCCGTGCTGCCGGTGTACTTGGCGATGAGTCCCAGGATGAGACCTGCGATGAGGGCCGCAATGATCTGCGGCCCGAAGCTGGTCATCCAACGAGGGAGTTTAGATGAAGGTGCGGCGTTTGACATGCTTTCAAGGCTAGGTCGGTTCTCACCGCCGGGCGCAGTCGAGATGACGCAAAATGACGAATATGCCTGCATTGTGTTTTTGAACACCCAAATAGTGTGAAGTGGCGCATGAATCCGGTGATACTCCGCAATCACTGGTCACATCCAGTCATCTGCACATCGCCTGCGGCGCCGATGATCGCTCTTCGGTTTGGCCATCCAGCTGGAATCTCGGAGCCCCCTATGGCAGGAGCTTCACGGCAAGCTGGCGGCACTCTTGCACCAAGAACCGGAGGCCGCCGCTGAGCGGTGGGTCCCACGAGGCCGAAATATCGAATCTGCAGTCTGCCGCCCCTTGATTCGGGGCAGCGGTATGGAAGAGTTGGATGCAAGCTCGCGTCGTACTGTGGCACCGGGCGATGAAAGTGCCGATCAAACCGAAGGATCACTCTCAATGCGCGTATATATCACCAGTGTCTTCGTTGATGACCAGACAAAGGCCAAAAAGTTCTACACCGAGATTTTGGGTTTCAGGATCAAGCAGGACGTGCCTGTTGGACCCTACAGCTGGTTGACCCTTGTAGCGCCCGACGATGAAACTGGGCCGGAGCTACTGCTGGAGCCCGCTGCCCATCGGGCTGTTGGGCCATATCGTGAGGCGCTGAAGGCCGACGGAATTCCTGTCACGTCTTTTGCGGTGGACGACGTGCAAGCAGAGTACGAGAGGTTGACTGGATGGGGCGTTGAATTCACGCAGGGTCCCACCGAGACTGGCCCGGTGACCGTGGCAACCTTCGATGACACCTGCGGCAACCTGATCCAGATTTCCAGCTACAAGGGATGAACAAGCCGGGCCCGTGGGGCCCGGCTTGTTCAGCAGGCTAATTCAGCAGCGCGCGCTTGAGGGTATCCAATCCCACCGAGCCCAGCTGCAAGGCCGCGGTGTGGAAATCCTTGAGCGAGAAGGCAGCGCCCTCGGCGGCAGCGTATTCATCGCGGATCTGCTCCCACAGCCGCTGGCCGATCTTGTAGGACGGCGCTTGGCCGGGCCAGCCCAGGTAGCGGTTGTACTCGAAGTCCAGCTGCCCCTGGGACAGATCGAGGTTCCGCTCCAGGAACTCGTATCCCTTCTCCGCATCCCAAGTGCCCTTGCCCCACTGCGGTGGCACCGGCAATCCGAGGTGCACGCCGATATCAAAAACGATCCGGGCCGCGCGAAGGCGCTGCGCATCGAGCATGCCCATGTAGTCGCCGGGATCATCAAGGTAGCCCAGTTGGTGCATGAGGCGCTCCGAATACAGGGCCCAGCCTTCGCCCTGGCCGGAAACCCAGCACATGAGCCGGCGCCAGCTGTTCAGGGTCGCCGCTTGCATCTGCGCCGTGCCGATTTGCAGGTGATGCCCGGGCACGCCCTCGTGGTACACCGTGGTCAGTTCCGCCCACGTGGTGAACTGGTCCTCGCCTGGCGGCACCGACCACCACATGCGCCCGGGCCGGGTGAAGTCCTCGGAAGGCCCGGTGTAGTACACCCCGCCATCCTGGGTCGGCGCGATCATGCATTCAATGCGATCCATCGGTGCCGGGATGTCGAAGTGCTTGCCTGACAAGTCCGCGATCGCCTGATCGGCTTTGCCCTGCATCCATTCGCGCAAGGCATCGGTCCCGTTGAGCTTGCGCGCTGGATCCTCGTTCAGGACGCGCTTCGCCTCGTCGATGGTCGAGCCCGGCTTGATCTGCTGGGCGACGCGCTGCTGCTCGGCGATGATGGCATCAAGTTCGGCGACGCCCCACGCGTAGGTTTCCTCCAGGTCGATGGTTGCGCCCAGGAATCGGCGGGACATCAGCGAATAGTATTCACGCCCTACGGCATCCTGCTCTGGCGCTTGTTCCAGGAGCTCGGTTTCGAGGTATTCGGCCAGCTTGCGATAAGCGGATTTTGCGCCATCGGCACCGCGTTCCAGGCGTTCAGCCGCAGCGGAATCGATGGCGCTGCCTGAGGCGGCGAGCTGATCGAAGAATCCGCCGTCCTTGGCGTAGTCGATCGATTGTCCGGCAACTATCCGCACCTGCCGTTTGGCGGGCATCATCGAGTTGGCCGCCGAATCGCGCAGGGAGGCGATATAGCCGTCGATGGCTGCGGGCAGGTTTTCCAGGCGCTGGGCGATGAAGGCGAAATCCGCGGCGCTGTCCTGGGGCATGAGATCGAAGATCGAACGGATCTCCTGGGCCGGGCTGGCAATGTTGTTCAGTTCCGTGCGCCCGGCAAAAAGAATCTCCAGTTCCAGGCCGAGGCGCTCGGTCATCGCATCGAGCGTCACCTCGTCCACGGCATCAACGGGCGCGGCATTGGCCAGGGAAGAGAGGGTGTCGCTCAGGAGCCGGATGTGCCCGGTAGTGCCGGCGGGCGAGTAATCGCCATAGGCGGATTCATAACCGGGAAGGCCCAGGGATACTCCCCATTCGGGGGTGAGCTCCAGGCTCTTGCGATAGAACTCCTCGGCGATCTGGTCGATCGCAGATGGTTCGCGGTGCGGTGCGGGAGATGTCATGTAGCTAAGAATAGTTGATATGAAAGATTTGTTGAAGAGTTTCGCCATTCAACCCCGCAACCTCGATCTCCGCAGGTTCCGTTAAGATATTTCGTGAGCGAACGGCCTATTCACCCGCATGGGGAGAAGTCACCATGGCGCGCTTTTTATCGCATCGATAGAATTGGTGGGCGTTGACTATGCATCTGGTGACTAAAAGTCATTAGCCGGCGCGCACTCGTACCAGCAATTCAAGGAATGACCTTTAATGGCCAGAACTGCCTCATCCGGTTGGACCGGCATGTTGAAAAGCACCGGTTTCAAAGCAACTGCCATACCGGTGGCTGCCGCCCTCGCCGTCACCGGGGCCATTATCTACCCCGGATTCGAAACCGCTGACGTTGAACTCAACGATGGCGGCGTCTGGGTGGTCAACCAGTCCGAAGGCAAGATCGGCCACGTCAATTACCAGTCGCGCACGATCGATGGTGGCGTAGCTACGCCGCTGGCCAGCTACGATCTGGTGCAGCACGAAGAAAACGTGATGGTCCGCAATCTGGAGCAGGCCTCACTGACCACCATCGACCCCTCCATGGTGCAATTCGCCGGCGACAACAACCTGCCAGCGAACTCCTCCTTCTCCTTCGGGTCATCCGTTGTCGCCGTTACCGATGCAGAACATGGCACCGTTCAAGCCAGCGCCCTCGAGCATATCGGCGACTTCAAAGGCGAAGGCGCTGAACCCCTGATCGACTCCGAAGGCGACGTCGGAGCCGTGGTGGGTACCGACGACACCATTTGGGCGGCAGATTATGCCGCCGGCACCCTTTCCAGCTTCACCTTGGACAACGACGGCACGGCCGTCGCCGGCGAGAAATTGGAAATCTCAGAGCTGGCGTCCATGAAGAAGCCGCAGCTTTCCGCAGTGGGAAAAACCGCCGTGGTCTTCGACGAAGCCAGCGGCGAGCTGGTCACGTCCAAGGGCGGCAAGGCCACCGTGGACAACGCGGCCAACGCCCGGATCCAGGCCCCAGGACCGGACTCCGGAAATGTCGCCATCGCCCTGGACCAATCGCTGGCCACGGTGTCGCTTTCGGGCAAGGACACCAACTACGAACAGGTCGACACCGCGGGCACACCCATCGCCCCGGTGCGAGTTGGTTCGTGCACCTACGCCGCCTGGCAGACCAGCGGCGAGTACCTGCGATACTGCGATGACCCATCCGGCAACCAAAGCACCCTCATCCCGGAAATGACCGAGGGCGCTGAACTGGCCTTCCGCGTCAACCGTGACGTCGTGGTCCTCAACGACGTGCACTCCGGCCAGGTCTGGCTGGCCAACGAAGGCATGGAAATCGTCAGCAACTGGAGCGATCTGGAGCCTCCGGCCGGTGAAGGCGAAGCCAAGGAGGAAGAAACCAAGGAGATCACCGACGCCATCGAGCTGCCTAACCGCACCGAGGAGAACAAGAAGCCCATCGCGGAAGACGACCAGTACTCCATCCGCCCCGGACGCACCACTTTGCTGCCGGTGCTCTACAACGACGTGGACCCGGACGGCGACCTGCTCACAGCAGCCGTGGAAGGAGCTTCGCCGTCGCTGGGCTCCATCCAGCCGGTCCATGACGGCACCGGCTTCCAGATCGTGGTCCCCGAGGACGCCAAGGGATCGGCCAGCTTCAACTACACCACCAAGGACGGCCGCGGCGGACAGGACACCGCCACCGTCAAGCTCAATGTGGTTGGCGAAGACAGCAACAAGGCCCCCGAACAGCAGCGCACCACCGTCCTGCGCGTGCAGCAGGGCGAATCGGTCAGCCAGAACCTGCTCACCGACTGGACCGACGCGGAAGGCGATGACCTGCGCCTGCTCGGCGGAACCTCCGACGGCGACGACGTGATCCGCGTCCAGCCCGATGGCACCATGACCTTCCAGGACGACGGGAAGAAGCTGGGGCAGAAGGAAGTCGCCATCCAGGTCTCCGACGGCAGGGAGGGGACCAAAGGCCGCGTGCTGGTGGAGGTCATGGCCGAATCGACCATCAAGCCGGTCACCGCCACCGACCACGTGGTCACGAACATCGGCGAATCGGCCAGCTTCAGCCCGCTGGAGAACGACACCGACCCGACCGGCGACGGACTGCGCCTGGCCGGCGTGGATGATGTGGCCGGACTGGAATTGGCCAGCAACGCCCAAACCGGAACCGTTACCGTCAAGGCCGAACGCGCCGGAACCTACTACGTGGAATATATGGCCACCAACGGCCCGGCCAGCGCTCCGGGCCTGGCCCGGATCGATGTGAAGAAGCCTGAAGAGCAGGCCGCCGACCCGATCGCCGTGCGCGATGTGGCCCTGCTCCCGGCAGGCCAGGACGTGCTGGTGAACGTGCTGGGCAACGACTCCGACCCGGCCGGCGGGGTGCTGGTGGCCACCGGCGTGCAAAGCGCCACCGACAAGCCATTCTCCACGAGCATCGAGCGCAACACCTTCGTGCGCATCACCGACGTGCGCGGCCTGAGTGACCCGACCACCATCAGCTATACCGTCTCCAACGGCAGCCGCGAAGCCACCGGATCCATCCGCGTCATCCCGATCCCCGCCCCGCCGCGCATGGACCCGCCACAGGCCAACCCGGATACCGTCACCGTGCGCGAGAACGACGTGGCCACGGTCAAGGTCCTGGAAAACGACGTCCACCCCAACGGCGCGGAACTCACCCTGCGCCCGAAGCTGGAGGAAACCGACGGCCTGGGCGAAGGCTCCATCATCTCGGTGGCCGATGAGACCATCCGCTTCCGCGCCGGCGACTTCGGCGGCAAGGCCAAGCAGGTCTCCGCCGTGTACACCGTGGCCGGCCCCGACGGCCAGGAAACCAGCGCCACCGTCACCTTTAATATCCAGCCCGCCGCTGCGGCCAGCGACCTGGAAAAGAACAGCCCGCCGAATCCGGAACCGGTCACCGGCCGGGTCTTCGCCGGCTCCAGCACCAACGTGCAGGTGCCCATCGAGGATATCGACCCCGATGGAGACTCCGTCTCGCTCGTGCAATTCGGTGATGCGCCGCGCCTGGGCACCGCGAAGATCCGCGACGGCTCCATCGACTACACCGCGAACCCCGATGCTTCGGGGACCGATGAATTCAGCTATGTCGTCGAGGACCGCCTCGGCGCCCGCGCCACCGGAACCATCAAGATCGGCGTCGCGCCGCTGGCCGAAACCAACAACTCCCCGGTGGCGGTCAACGACTTCCTCACCGTGCGTCCCAACCGCCCGGTCGCCGTGGACGTGATGGACAATGACACCGACCCGGATGGGGACCCCATCGCCCTGATGAGTGAAGTCTCCACCGAATCCGGGGCCGACGTGAGCGTCGCCGACGGCCGGGTGATCCTGACCTCGCCGCGAGAGGACGGCAGCATTTCGGTGCGGTACATGATTTCCGATGGACGCGGCGGCACCGCAGCGGGAACCCTGAGCATCAAATCCGATCCCCAGGCCCAGCTGCTGGCTCCGATCGCGCGCGATGACCGGGTGTCCCTGGAACAGGTCATCAGCAACGACGAAATCACCGTTGACATCCTGCGCAATGACGAGGACCCCGATGGCAGTGCCGATGAGCTGGAAGTGTCCCTGCCCGATAACCCCGACAGCGCCCGCGTGACCGATGAGGGGCTGGCGGTCACCGCCGGTGAAAACCCGCAGGTCATCGCCTACTCCCTGGAAGACGCAGATGGCTTGACCTCGACCGCATTCGTCCACGTGCCCGGTACCGCTGGCGCCCGCCCGATCCTGCGCAGCGGCCTGAACCTGCAGGTCCAGGCCGGCAAGAACCTGCCGCTGAAGCTCGAGGACCTGGTGCTGGTCCGCGAAGGACGCAGCCCGCGACTGACCACCGAGGAATCGGTGACCTCCATGCCGGAGAACGATGGCGCGCTGGTCTCCTCCGCCACGGAGCTCAACTTCCGCGCACCGGTGGACTTCGACGGCTCAGCCACCGTGAGCTTCGAAGTGACCGACGGCTCGGGACCGGATGACGAGAAGGGCTTGACATCCAAGCTCACCGTGCCGATCAACGTCACCCCGGCTCCGGGGCAGAACAACAGCGACGAGGAACAGGACCAGCGCGAAGACGGCAAGAGCAAGGAAGAAGAGGAAGAAGAGGAAGAGGAAAAGCAGCCGGACGAAGAGAATTTCGCCCCGACCCTGCAGTCCAACTCCCTCTCGGTTGGCCAGGGCGAGGAACCAGCCTTGCTGGATCTGCGCATGGCCGCGAACGACGCCAATGAGGAGGATGTGCCCAAGCTCAAATTCGCCCTCGGGGGCGTGGACATCCAGGGTGTCGAAGCCCAGCTGGTGGAGGGCCACACGCTGAAGGTCAGCGCCGACGCCTCCACGCCCAAGGGCACCAGCGGCACCGTCTCGGTCACCGTCAGCGACGGGGTGAACCCGCCGGTGGCCGCGAATATGAGGGTGACCGTCACTGGCTCCAACCGCGAATTGCCGGTGGCAGTGGCCGATAATGTCGCCGATGCGGCACAGGGCAAAACCGAAGTGGTTGACGTCCTGGCCAATGACCACAACCCGTACGCGGACCAGGGCCCATTGCGCCTGATCAATGCCCGGGCGCTGCAGGACACCGGAAAGGTCGAGATCAAGGGGGACAAGGTAGCGATCACCCCGAAGGACGACTTCGTGGGCACGATGCGCGTGGAATACACCATTGGCGATGTCACCGAGGATGTGGCCCGCAATGTCATCGGGACCGTGACCCTGAACGTCAAGGGCGCTCCGGAAGCACCGGGCCTGCCGCGCGTGCAATCCACCGGCGATGAAAAAGTCGTGCTGCAGTGGGATCCGCCCGCCAATAACGGCTCGGCCATCACGCACTACACCGTCACCGGCGGCGGGCACACCCAGCAGTGCGCCACCACCACCTGCACCATCACCGGCTTGACCAACGACAAGGTGTACAACTTCACCGTGACCGCCACCAACGCGGTCGGCGAATCCCCGGCCTCCGCCCAGTCCGCCGATGCGCGCCCGGATGTCGAGCCGGAGCAGCCTGCTGCCCCGACCGGCACCAGCGGTGATACGCAGGCCGCCTTCAAGTGGACCGCGCCGGTCAGCCGCGGGTCGGCGATCCAGAGCTACACGCTGGAAATCTCCCCGGCCCCTGGCAACGGGATCACCCAGGTTACCGGGATCACCGGCACCTCCTACACCTGGAAGGGCCTGAAAAACGGCACCGACTACCAAGTCCGGGTGCGCGCGGTGAACAAGGCCGCAAAGCCCTCGGCCTTCAGCGCCTACTCTGCGGCCGTCACCCCGGCCGGAAAGCCGTTCAAGCCCGCGGCGCCGACCGCGGCCCGCAAGGAATCCGCGGTGGACGGCGGCGTGGTCAACGTGGCGTGGACGGCACCGGGAAACAACGGTGCACCGATCACCGGGTACACCCTGCGCGTGTTCAAGTCGGGCACCCTGGTCAAGACCGTGGGATCCATCTCGGCCGACCAGCGCAGCCAGAGCGTCACCGGGTTGAGCACCTCCGGCTCCTACACCTTCACCATTGCCGCGAGCAACCGGGTCGGTGCCTCGGCGCAGAGTTCGCCTTCGGCTGCGGTCACCCCCTACGGGCGGCCCAAGACCATCTCGTCGGTGGCCGCCAAGGCCACCGGGGCCTACCGGATGGTGCAGCTGAACTTCCAGGCTCCGGGATCCAACGGGTCGAAGATCACCGGATACCAGTACTCCACCGACGGCGGGGCCTGGAAGTCCTTTGGCGGTCCCGGCGCGGTGATTGACACCGGATCGAACGGCAACGCCCACACCTGGCGGGTCCGGGCGCTCAACGCTGCCGGCGCGGCGTCGCCGAGCCCGGCCAGCAACCAGGAAAGCGCCTACGGCCCGTTGCGCGACAACGCCAACATCTCCGCCTCGCACGGAGATGACTGGATCACCTTCAACTGGAACACCAACGCAGGCGAGGATAATGGCCGCACGGTCAGCCAGACCGTGAAGATCGGCGGAAACAATACCAAGAATGACGGCACGCAAAAGGTGACCGGCCTTGGCTACTCCACCGATCGCACCATCAAGGTCATCGCCAGCGATAACGCGGGACAGTCGCGCTCCTGGTCCAAGACCGAGAAGACCAATCCGAAGCCTGCGCGTTCGATTACCCTGTCCAAGGGACCGCTGTACAACGGCTACTCGAACTCGGATTGCCAGCCGGACTGCTACAAGTACCACGTGGAGCTGTACAACTTCGCGCCCGGGACGCATACCTACCTGGCCCAGTGCTACCACTCCGGCGGCATGTTCTCGGACAACTATGTGAGCTTCACGGTCAACGGCAACGGACGGGCATCGAAAGACCTGCCCTGCGTGATCGAGCCGGGCTATGCCACCCCGTACTTCGCCAGAATCGATGGCACCGAATCCAACAGGACCAGTTTCTAATTGCCACCTTGTGGCACAGCAAGACACAGAAAGGGCACTATGCCAACGACCATGAGCACCGAGCAGGCCAGCTGGTTCGCCGACACCTTTTCCACCCTGGTCTCCAACGTGGGGCAGTCCGTGCTGGGCAAGGACCAGACCATCAAGCTGGTGCTGACCGCCATGCTTTCCGAAGGCCACGTCCTGCTCGAAGATGCCCCGGGCACCGGCAAGACCATGCTGGCGCGCTCGCTCGCCGCCACCGTGAAGGGCAGCAACTCCCGCATCCAGTTCACCCCGGACCTGCTGCCCTCGGACGTCACCGGCATCACCATCTACGACCAGCGCACCGGACAATTCGAATTCCACCACGGCCCGATCTTCGCCAACCTGGTGCTGGCCGATGAAATCAACCGCGCCTCGCCCAAGACCCAGTCCGCGCTGCTGGAAGTCATGGAAGAAGGCCGGGTCACCGTGGACGGCGTCACCTACCCGCAGGCCCGGCCGTTCATGGTGATCGCCACCCAGAACCCGATCGAGCAGGCCGGCACCTACCGGTTGCCCGAAGCCCAGCTGGACCGCTTCCTGATCAAGACCTCCATCGGCTACCCGGACCGCGCAGCGACGGTGGCGCTGCTCTCGGGCAGCGCCCAGCGCGACCGCTCGGCCTCGCTGCGCCCGGTGATCACCACCGAAGCCGTGGTGGATATGGCCCAGCTGGCCACCACCGTGCACGTGGACGCCGCGGTGCTCGACTACGTGGCTGCCCTGTGCGAGCAGACCCGCGACGTGCCCGAAACCCGCTTGGGTGTGTCGGTGCGTGGCGCGCTGGCCATGGTCCGCGCGGCCAAGGTCTGGGCCGCCAGCCAGGGGCGCAACTACGTCTTGCCTGATGACATCAAGGAATTGGCCCCGCATATCTTCACCCACCGCCTGGTCCTGGATCCGGAAGCCGAATTCACCGGCACCACCGCAGCCCAGGTCATCACCTCGGTGCTCAACAAGGTCCCGGCTCCGACCCGCCGCGGCAGCGACGAGACGGGGACCGGCAACCAGGAATCCGGCAGCGGCCAGGAAGCGCATTAATGAACCGAAAAGCTAGGCGTTCATCAGGGCGCAGGGCGCTGAACCGCAGGGCCGGCCAATCGCTGAGCATGGCCAGCGAGGCGTTGTCGGTGCTGCGCGAATACCTGCGCCCGGCAACCGGCAAGGTGCGCAGCTTCAGCGAGCGCTTCTTCGCTCCGCTGGCCTCGGTGATTTCCCCGCTCGGCTTCGCCCTGGCCGGCACCACCATCCTGTTGTGGATCCTCGGGGCGGTCTTCGGCTGGCAAGAAGCGATCCTCGGCGCGTTCATGGCCACCGTCCTGCTCTTGGCCGCCGTCGGGTTCATTCTCGGGCGCAACGACTTCAGCGTGCAGTTGGACCTGCACCGCACCCGCGTGGCGGTCGGCGACCGTGCCGTCGGCGCGCTGCAGATCACGAACAAGGCATCGCGTGGCTCGGCCGCGGTCATGATGGAGCTGCCGGTGGGCCACGGCGCCACCGCGTTCAGGATTCCGCGCCTGGCCACCGGCGAACAGCATGAAGAACTGTTCACCATCCCCACCCAGCGGCGCCAGGTCCTGGATGTCGGGCCGGTGCGTTCGGTACGCCAGGACCCCTTCGCGATCCTGCGCCGCCAGGTGAAGTGGACCGACACCTACGAACTGTTCATCCACCCGAAAACCACGGCCCTGGATGGTTCCTCGGCCGGTTTCATCCGCGATCTAGAAGGCATGCCTACCTCGGATCTGTCCAACTCGGATGTCTCTTTCCACGCCCTGCGCGACTACCAGCCCGGCGATGACCGCCGGCATATCCACTGGAAATCCACGGCCCGCACCGGGGCGCTGATGGTGCGGCAGTTCGAGGAGACCCGGCGCTCGCACCTGGCGCTGAGCCTGTCGACCAACTTGGAGGAATACTCCGAGGCCCATGCCGAAGAGGACTTCGAGCTGGCCGTCTCGGTGGCCGCCTCCATCGGCCAGCAAGCGGTAGCCGAACAGCGCAAGCTGGCGATTCTCACCCAAGCAGGTCCGGTGCGCACCGACAGCGGGCGCATGATGATGGACGGGCTGACCCGTATCGAATCCGCGCCGGTGCTGCGCGACTATCTCGTGGATGTGGTGCGGCATACCGCTGACACCGTGCCCGGGGCCTCGGTGGTGTTCTTCCTGACCGGCACCGGCACCAGCGCGAAGGCATTGCGCGAAGCCTGGATGCATGTGCCCGTGGGAGTGCGGGCCATCGCTATCCGCTGCGAAGCAGGAATCGAGCCGACCCGATCGAATATTGGCGAATTGACCGTGCTCAGCCTGGGCAAGCTCGAGGAACTCGGGCTGATGCTGCGAAAGGCGGTGGCATGAACAAGCGACCGATCTGGCGTTTCGGAGTGGATGCCGCGTGCCTGGCCGTGGCCCTGCTGCTCGGCGCCCTGGGGCTTCTGGACGCCTATGGCGCCAGCCCAAATTTCATCCTGGCTGCCACCGGCGGCATTCTTGCCGGCCTGGCGCTGGCCTGGGCGAACGTCTATTTCCGGTTGGGTACTTGGCGCACCGTTGGCATCTTTGCTCTGCTGTACCTGCTGCTGGGCACCCCGCTGGCCACCCCGCGCGAGGCCGCCTTCGGCGTGCTGCCCACGGCCTCATCGCTGCGCACCTTGCTCGCTGGCCTGGTGTTCAGCTGGAAAGACATGCTCACCGTTGCCCCGCCCGTGGGCAGCTACGGCGGGGTGCTGATCGTCGCTTTCTTCTCCACCCTGCTGACCGCGGTATTGGCGGGACTGGCCGCATGGCGGCTGCGTTCGCCGTACTGGGCTTTGATTCCATTGCTGGCCATGTTTGTCCTCGGGATCGCCTTCGGCACCCGTGATGTGCCCTTGCCCATTGCCCGCGGCGTAGCCCTGGTGGCGGTCCTGGTGGGCTGGCTGGCCTGGCGCACCTTCATGTCCGCTCGGATCGCCGGCGACTTCAATACCTTGGATGTCGCTCACGGAGAGTCCCGCGGCAGCCAGCAATTGCTGGTGCGCCGCGTCATTGCCGGAGCGCTGGTATTGGCTGGCGCCGGCACCATCACGGCGGCGGCAACCCCGCTGCTGGCTCCCGAGAATCCCCGCCAGGTGCTGCGCGATGCGCTGGAACCACCGGTGGATTTGTATGACTATCCCAGCCCGCTGACCCGCTTCCGCAAGTATGTCAAGACCATGGCTGATGACACGCTGCTCACCGTCAAGGGCCTTCCCAAGGGCCAGCGCATCCGCCTGGCCGCGCTGGATTCCTATAATGGCATGGTGATCAACGTCGACCCGGCCGCCGGAGGCAGTTTCTCCCCGGTAGGCGACGCGAGCGACATCCGCTCCGCAGACTCCGCGGATGGACGGGAAACCGCGGATCTGAGCATTGATATCCAGGACTACGAAGGAGTCTGGGTCCCTGCTGGCGGAAAACTGCTGGGCATGGATCTTTCTGGCGACCGCGAAGACGAGCTAGCCCGTTCGCTGTTCTATTCCGATACCTCCGAAAGCGTGCTGAGCTCCATGGGCCTGCGCAAGGGCGACTCGTACACCGCGAAGGTGCAGTTCCCGGCGCAGCCTACCGACGAACAACTCGCGCAGGTGGACTTCGCCCAGCTGCGCATGCCGGAATTGGCCAATGTTCCAGCCATGGCGGGGGCCAAGGCCGCCGACTTCACCGGGACCGCCCGCAGCGACCTGGAACGGGCACGCAGCCTGGAATCGATGCTGTCTGGCACCGGATTCTTCTCCAACGGCACCGAGGGCCAGGTCCCGTCGCTCTCCGGCCATGGCGCAGGGCGCATCACCAGCCTGCTGGATGCGGACCAGATGATTGGCGACGACGAGCAGTATGCCGTGGCCATGGCCTTGATGGCTCGCGAACAAGGCATGCCAGCACGTGTGGTCATGGGCTTCTACCCTGAAGAATATCGTCCTGACCAGGCAGTGAAGTTGACCGGTTCCGATGTCCACGCATGGGTGGAAATCGCCTTTGAAGGCGCCGGATGGGTGGCCTTTAACCCGACTCCCGACGAGGATGAGCAGCCAACTCCGCCCGAGCAGGAGCCCAAATCCGTACCGCAGCCGCAGGTGCTGCAGCCACCGCCGCCGGCGCAGGATGAAGCGGACCTTCCGCCGCAGACCGCACCGGAACCACAGGAAGTCGAAGAAGAGCCAAAGACCTTCTGGGAACGCTGGGGCATGCTGATCAAGGTGATTGGCATTTCCCTTGGTTCCTTGCTGGTGCTGCTCTCGCCGCTGGCGCTGATTGCGCTGCTGAAACTTCAACGCCGCAAGAAGCGCTCCGGCACGGGCAACACGGCCGAACGCATGAGCGGTGGATGGCAGGAACTCTTGAGCTACGCCACGGATCATCGGGTTGCGACCGCCAGCGGGGCAACGCGCCGGGAAAACGCGGCAGTACTGGCTACCGGGTTCCCGGATCTAGCGTCCTCGGTGGCGACCTTGTCCCACCGGGCCGACGCTGCGAACTTCTCCAGCGAGCAGCCCACCGATGAGCAGGTGCAGAAGTACTGGGATGACGTCATGACACATACCCGGAAAATGCAGGAGCCGTTGGGTGTCTTCGGCCGGATGCGGGTGAATTTCTCGCCACGGTCGCTGATCCACGAACTAGCGGCCAAAACGGTCAAGAGCGCAAGAACTTTCAAACACAAGAACAGGAAATTGCCATGGCAGCGAAAATGAATCTGGTGGACGCCACGTCCACCCAACGACTGCTGTCATGGCTGGTTGATATGGTGCCGGTGCTGATTCTTTCGGTGATTTTCCTGCCGATGATTTCAGCCAAGATGATCCAATCCCTGAGCGTCCCCGACGTGCTGGGGGATATCGCCGGACTCTATGTCACCTACGGGCTGCTTTCCTTGGCCTACACCGTGTTCCTTTGGTGGTGGGAGGCCACCGCTGGAAAGACACCGGGCAACCTGCTGCTCGGCGTGCGTACCACGAACCTCGAAGGTGGCGTGCCCGGCTGGGGGAAAACCATCGGACGCCGTCTGCTGATTGCCGTTGCCGGCATCATCCCGGTGGTCGGTTCCATCCTTATGGTCATTTCCAATCAGTTTGACGCCAATGGCAAAAAGCAGGGATGGCATGACAAGGCGGCTGGCACGCTGGTGGCGGATATCAAGGCCGGTCGCGATCCGTTGAGCACGGGCGGCAAGCAGGGGCCAGAGTCCTTCGCACCGCAGCAAGCAGCCAGCAAAGCTGAGCCAGCTGCCGAAGCGCCAAAGAACGAAGCCGACGTTCCCGCGGAGAAGGAACTAGCCGTTATCGATTCGGTGCCCGGCGCGGTGCGCGCCCCCGAACCGCAACCGGAGCCGCAGCCGCAACGGAGGCCGGAAATCCCGAACCATGATGGCGCCGACGATGACGACGAAGCCGGCTACACCCGGCTGCGCACCCCAGCGCCGGAAGGCCTTCATCTGGAATTTGATGACCAGAAGTGCATTGAACTTGATGGAAGCATCCTGTTGGGCCGCAACCCCTCGCACGGCGACGGGGACGTCGGAGTGCGTTTGGTCGTCTTGGATGATCCCGAACGCAGCGTCTCCAAAACCCATTTGCTCATTCAGCCCGGTGCCGGCTGCATCTGGGTCACCGATCGCGGCTCGGCTAACGGCTCATCGATCGTTGACGCGCAGGGTGCCGTGCGTGCATTGGAACCGGGCAAACCGGAACAGGCACTGGTGGGGCAGACGGTTTACCTGGGCGACCGGTACTTCTACGTGGAGCAACCGTGAACGGCCCAGCGCCCAGCTTCACCCCGACCTTCAGCTGCGGCCAAGCTACGGATCGTGGACTGCGCCGCGCGCTGAATGAAGATAGCATGCTGGCCACCGACCGCGTGATCGCCATCGCTGATGGCATGGGCGGACACGAAGCGGGAGAGATAGCCAGTGCCTTGTGCTTGAAGCTGCTCGATGATGGTCTCGGTGACGTGCACGCGCAGATCGACCCGGAACAGCTCGAAGCACTGCTTGAACGCACCGACCAGAAGATCATAGCCGTCGGGGCAGGACGCGCAGGAACCACGCTGAGCGGGGCGGTGTTCGTTGACGAAGCATCCCAAGCCGCAATGGCGCAGCCGCAGCTCCTGGTTTTCAATATCGGGGATTCGCGGACCTACCTGTGGTCGCATGACCAGCTGCAACAGGTGAGCATTGACCATTCGGAAGTCCAGGAAATGGTGGACAACGGTCAGCTGAGCCCGGATGAAGCCGCCAGCTATCCGCGGCGCCACGTGATCACCCGAGCGCTGGGCATCAATGCTGACAGCCAGCCGGACTTCTGGATGTTGCCTGTCTCAGGCGCCGAACGGATCCTGGTGTGCTCAGATGGATTGAGCAGCGAAGTGAGCGATGAAAAAATAAGAGAGATTTTGGCGTACTTCCCGGATCCGCAACAGGCTGCCGAAGAATTGGTCCAAGCAGCCCTCACCGCCGGAGGACGCGATAATATCAGCGTGATCGTAGCCGATGTCCAGTACGGACATCCCGACGACGTCGAAGTGACCGTCCCGCGACTGTCGACCACGAGCCACACAGAGGAGAAATCATGAACAGCCTGCGTTACACCCCCGGCGACTGGTGCGCCTTGGTCAATGCCGAGCATGCCGTACTTCTGCCTGCCGACACCAGCTCCGCGCAGGTCATGGCCTTCTGGAACAAGCTCCAAGAAGCTGCGACCGTTGAGTCATTGCTCTCCGAGCTGCTGTCCCTGTACCAAATGAATATTGCGGCCCTTCCGGATTTCGCCCTGGTCTCCCGGACAACAGCGCCTCATACTGTCGTGCGCGGAAGCCTCGAACTGCGTTCGAAGAGCAACAGCAGCGACGAACTGGTCAGCGGCGTTGGCATTGCCACCTGGGCTGAGCGCCAACTAGCTGAATCACAAGGCTGGACCTTGGGACCTGTTGAAGCCACGCCGGGCGATGCAGCCGCACTGCCAATCCAGGAAGGCATCGTTCGTGTCTCCCACCTGTCGTGGAACCAGGACAACACCCCGACAACTGACGTCGAAGAAGCGGTAAAGCAGGAACCTCAAGCCACGGCTTCCAAGTCCGTTCCAGCCATGCCGAGCTCGGCGCCGACTCCACCTGCTGCCAATGAACCGGGCGTGGCCGAAGCGCCTAAGCCACAGCCTCCGGTGGTCGAGGATGCCGCCGATGCCTCGGCGGTTGCTGAAAAACCGGCACCAGCGCCAGCCAAGCCCGAGAACGAAGAAGAAGCGCCTAAGCCACAGCTTCCGGTGGCCAAGGAGGCGGCAGACAAGCAGCCGAGCCTCGGGCAAATCCCGAAGCCACAGCAACCAGAATCCCAAGATGCCGACAACGACGATACCTTCATTCCTTCTTCGGAACGCGATTACCCCGATGATGACGTTAATGGACAGACTCAGGACCCCGAAGACTACGAGCACCATCTGCATTCGGCCGAGTTCTCGCTAGCCAGCCAGCTGCTGGGCATCCGCGGCGCCCTAGACACCAAGTACGATACCGGCGAAGGCGATGACCTCGATACGATCATCAAATCCCGCGCGGCCGCCTCATCAGCCCAGCCAGCCGATGAGCACACCATCATCCGCGGAATCAAGGGGATGAATCAGGTGCCACCGCCACGCCCGGAACCGGATGCGGGCGATGAGTCCCACTCGGGTCCGACCGAATACATCCTGGCCCGCTCCTGCGAACAGCACCACCCCAACCCGCCGACCTCATCCACCTGCCACCTGTGCGGAGCAACCCTCTCAGGCCCCGCCCGCCAGGTGCGCAAGCCGGCCATGGGCCGGATGATGGTGCGTGATCGCGGCGGCATCCGCCAGTATTCGCATGAGCTGAACCGCTCTGTCGTCCTTGGACGACAGCCCAGTGTCTCAGCCGTCAACGAGCCAAACCCGCCGCGACTGCTGCAGATTGACAGCCCTAGCGGAGACATCTCCCGCTCGCACCTTTTGGTGCGCCTGGAAGGCTGGCATGTGCAGCTGGTGGATCTGGGCGCCACCAACGGCACGATGCTTTTGCGTGAAGGCCAGGCGCCGCGACGTCTGTCGAAGAACCAGGAAGTCATGCTGATCAACGGCGACGTGGCAGACCTCGGCGACGGCGTGAGCCTGCGCTTTGAGGACCTGCCGTGAGCCCACGGCGTCCGTCGGCGCCCGCGCCACAGATTCCGGGGTTCACCCTCATCAAGCCGCTGGGCACGGGCGGGTTCTCCGATGTGTATCTCTATGAGCAGCATCGGCCCAACCGCAAGGTGGCCATCAAGGTGCTGCTGGCTGATGTCAGCAAGGACGAAGCACGGCAGCGCTTCGAAGCTGAAGCCAACCTCATGGCGCAGCTGTCCTCGCATCCGTACATTGTGACTATTTACCAGGCCGAAATTACCGACGACGGCCGGTCGTACCTGGCCATGGAGTATTGCTCGCGGCCTTCCCTCGATGCGCGCTACCGCCGGGGTGTACTGAGCGTGGACGAGGCGCTGACCCTGGCGATCCAATTGTGCTCCGCGGTGCATACCGCCCACCTGGCAGGAATTGTGCATCGCGACATCAAGCCGGCGAACGTCTTGACGACCGACTACAATCGGCCGGCATTGACCGACTTCGGCATCTCGGGAACCGTGGGTTCCCATGCTGCGGGGATGTCGGTTCCGTGGTCCGCGCCCGAGGCCTTCGACGATGGATTGCCACCCGGGGTGCGCATGGATGTCTACTCCCTGGGCGCCACAATTTATACCGTGCTGGCTGGGCACTCGCCCTTTGTGCGCCCGGGGCAGGATAACTCCCAAGCGGTGCTCATCGAGCGCATTTGCAATACCGAGTTGAAGGCCTTGGATCGAGCCGACGTGCCGGACTCGTTGAATCAGGCGTTGGCGGTTGCCATGGCCAAGGAATCCGAAAGCCGCTTCGGCTCGGCCGCTGAACTGGCTCGCAGCTTGCAGCGCATCCAGATCGAACTGGGTTTTTCTGTCACCGATTTCGAAGTGCTGGAGGATCCGGCCGAAACTTTGCCGGATGAAGAAGGGGAGGCAACCCGGGTTCGGAGCGTCACCTCGATCAGTGATGCCCAGCGTCCGCTGTCTTCGGGGCCGATGATTTCCTTCGTGCCCGGCCAGCGCCCGAACGACTCCGGCTCCGCGCGTCCGGTCAAGCCACGGGTTGCAGAACGATTTGTCGCTGCCCCGGATGGCCCAGAGGATTCTTCCTCCGCCAGCGCCGTGCATGAAGCCGACGCGCCCCAGGCGGCAAATGAAGCTAGGAGTTTCCCGAAAATATTCATTGCCGTCGGAATCCTCCTGGTCCTGCTGGTTGGCGGTGCCATAGCAGTGAATCGAATGCTGCCGCAAGAGCAAAGCAGTACCCAGAGCGGGCCTCCGATCACGGCCTCCGACGATCCCAAGGACGCGCTGATTGGTGGCACGGTGCCGACGGTCGAGAATTTCAAGTACTCTACGGTGGGTAAGACAGTGACCTTCCGCTGGGAAAACCCCGAACCGAATCAGGGGGACTCCTACCGGTGGGCTCCCATTACGGCGACCGATAAGGGCAAGGTCCAGCAGACCAAATCCACCAGTGCGACCACGGCCATCGCCGAGGGCGGACAGACATGCATAGAGGTTAAGCTGGTACGCGACGATGGCCGGATTTCCGAAGCTTCCAAGTTCTGCACCGGTTGATAATCAGGAGAGAAGGCGAAATCCTTGAACGAACTCTACGTTGAGTATTGTGGGCAGTTCTATCCACTGGAAGAGGACAAGACCTTCGTCATCGGACGCGAAGGGGATCTCGTGATTGATGACAACCCCTATCTCCACCGCCAATTCCTGACTGTTTCAAAACATGCGGGCTTGTGGTGGCTGAACAATGTGGGCTCCCGCCTGACCGCCACCATTGCTGACAAGACCGGTGGCCTGCAGGCCTGGCTTTCCCCGGAGTCCAGCCTCCCGCTGGTGCTGAACCGGGTCTCGGTGGTCTTCACTGCTGGCCCGACCACTTATGAATTATCCATCCATGTTGCGCAGCCGGCATTCCGGCAGGACCATATTGACAGCGACGGCGATGGCGAAACCACCATCGGGCCGGTCCTGCTGACTCAGGCCCAGCGCGCCCTGATTGTCGCGCTGAGCGAGCCAATGCTCAAACGCGACGGGACTGGACTGAGCGCTATTCCCACCAGTGCCGCGGCCGCCGAACGGTTGGGCTGGGGAATCACGAAATTCAACCGCAAGCTCGATAACGTCTGCGATAAGTTGGACCGGGCCGGTATTGCAGGGCTCCGCGGCGGGCCGGGGAAGCTGGCCACCAATCGCAAGGCCCGGCTTGTTGAACATGCGGTCAGTTCCCATTTGGTGACCCGATCGGACCTGGATCTCCTCGACGCCGAGGTGCCCGAGGACGACTAGCTGGCCCGAGGGATTCAACGAGTAATGGCTTGGCACTGCCCTTCAAGGGCAGCGCCAAGCCATCGCTTTGTGCTGATTGCGCGGACGCGGACTTACCGGTGCCCGATAGTCCACCCCAGGCGCGGAGTCAGTGCGCGGCGTTTACGCAGACGGGTGACCCGCTTCTTGGCTGGCGCCGCTGCTTCGGGCTGATCAACGGGAGTATTGCCCATGGCGCACAGCAAGGCGGTGACTGCCGCCAGTTCCTCGGCGGTGGGGTTGCCCTTGGTCACGCGGATCTGTGGGGCGGCAGGCGTCGCGGTGTCCTGTTCCATTGGCTTTGCTCCTGGGTAGTTCGCGATTTGGCGGTGCGGGCGGTGGTTACAGCGGGATGTTGCCGTGCTTCTTCGGCGGCAATACCGCGTGCTTCTCGCGCAGGGCGCGCAGGCCGCGCACCAGCTGCACTCGGGTGTCGCTCGGTGCGATGACCGCATCCACGTAGCCCAGCTCGGCCGCCTGGTAAGGGTTGAGCAGCTCGGCCTCGTAATCGTCGATGATCTGCTTGCGGCGTGCCTCGACGTCTCCGCCCTCGGCTTCCACTGCTGCCAGATCGCGGCGGTAGAGGATGTTGACTGCGCCCTGTGCGCCCATCACGCCGATCTGCGCGGTAGGCCAGGCGAGGTTCACATCGGCGCCAAGCTTCTTGGAACCCATCACGATGTACGCTCCGCCGTAGGCCTTGCGGGTAATCACGGTCAGCTTCGGCACCGTGGCCTCCGCGTAGGCGTAGAGCAACTTCGCTCCGCGTCGGATGATGCCCTGGAATTCCTGGTCCTTGCCCGGCAGGAAGCCCGGGACATCCACGAAAGTGAGGATGGGGATGTTGAAGGCGTCGCAGTTGCGCACGAACCGTGCTGCCTTCTCCGAGGCGGCGATATCCAAGGTGCCGGCGAACTGCATCGGCTGGTTGGCCACGATGCCGACGGTCCGTCCCTCGACGCGGGCGTAGCCGATCATGACGTTCGGAGCATACAGGGACTGCATCTCGAAGAAGTGGGCGTCATCGACCACGGATTCGATGACCTTGCGCATGTCATAGGGCTGGTTGGCTGAATCCGGGATGATGGTATCCATGGCCAGGTCATCCGCGGAGACTTCCAGGTCCTCATCGAAGTCGGCGATCAGCGCGTCGGCGAGGTTCGAGGAAGGCAGGAAGTCCAGCAGTTCCTTGCAGAACTCGACGGCGTCTTCTTCATCGCTGGCCAGGTAGGTCGCGGTGCCCGTATTGGCATTGTGCTGTCGTGCGCCGCCCAGGGCTTCCATGTCGATTTCTTCGCCGGTGACGGTCTTGATGACATCTGGTCCGGTGATGAACATGTGGCTGGTCTTATCGACCATGATCACGTAGTCGGTCAGCGCAGGGGAGTAGGCGGCGCCGCCGGCCGATGGGCCCATGATCAAGGAGATCTGCGGAACAACGCCCGAGGCGTGAACATTGTTGCGGAAGATATCGGCGAACATGGCCAGGGAGGCCACGCCTTCCTGGATGCGAGCGCCGCCACCGTCCAGGATGCCGACCACTGGGCAGCCGTTGCGCAGGGCGAATTCCTGGACCTTGACAATCTTTTCGCCGTTCACCTGGGAGAGCGAGCCGCCGTAAACGGTGAAGTCCTGGGAATAGACCGCAACGAGGCGTCCGTCAACGGTGCCGTAGCCGGAAACCAGGCCATCGCCCATTGGCTTTTTCTTTTCCATGCCGAATGCGGTGGAACGGTGAACTGCCAGGGCATCGAATTCTACGAAGGAGTCCTCATCCATGAGCATTTCAATGCGTTCACGGGCGGTGTGCTTTCCGCGGGAGTGCTGCTTTTCGATTGCTGCCTGGCCGCTTGGTGCTTCGGAGAGCTTCTGGCGGCGGCGGAATTCAGCAAGTTTGCCGGCGGTGGTGGACAGGTCGATTGACTCGGCTGCCTCGGTTCTGCCCTGCGTCATGCCTTCGACTCCCTCGAGTTGTCTTCAATGTGTAGGAATAGCACAAGAAAAATGCCATCTAAGTCAGTCTAGCTGGGGAAACAGGACTTCTGGTTGTAGGAAACTTACAAAATGGCTCGATATCCAGTGGGTGGCACCCCAGAATAAGTTACTGTACAGTAGCTTAGCCGAGGAACTTCGCGTAATCTGGATCACATGACTAGTGAATCCCGCACTGAAATCGCTCCGGTCTCAGCGAGCCTCAAGAATCGCACCATCCTGATGAGCGGCGGAAGCCGCGGTATCGGATTAGCCATAGCCAAGGCGGCCGGAGCCCTTGGCGCCAACGTCGTCCTGCTTTCCAAAACCGCAGACCCGCACCCGAGCCTCGAAGGCACCATCCATACCGCCGTGGAAGAAATCAACCAGGCCGGTGGCCGCGGCCTGGCGGTAGTCGGCGACGTGCGCATCGACGAGGACGTGCAGCGCGCCGTCAGCGAGGCGGTCGCCACCTTCGGCGGCATCGACATAGTGGTGAACAACGCCTCGGCCATCAACCTGGCCAAAACCGATCAAGTGGATATGAAGCGCTACGACCTGATGCAGGACATCAATGTGCGCGGAACCTTCCTGCTCTCGAAAACCGCGCTGCCCTACCTTCGCGCCTCGCAGCACCCGCATATCCTGACCCTCTCGCCTCCGCTGAACCTGGATCCACGCTGGGCCGGTGAACACCTGGCCTACACCATGGCCAAATACGGCATGTCCATGACCACCCTGGGGCTGGCCGAAGAGCTCAAGGAACAAGGCGTCGGCGTGAACTCGCTATGGCCGGAAACCTTGATTGATACCGCAGCCATCCGCAACCTGCCCGGAGGCCAGAAGATGATCCAGGGCGCCCGCGACGCGCAAATCGTTGCCGATGCTGCCATGGCCATCTTGGGCAGCGATCCGAAGAAACTCAGCGGCAATTTCTTCACCGACGGCCAGGTGCTGAAGCTGGCAGGAGCCACGGATCTGGAGAAGTACGCGCTGAACCCCGACGTGCCACTGGTAGAGGACATATTCCTTTAAAGAATCCACGCAAGGAGGCCGACCGCGCGACGGTGTTTTAGGGTTTTAGCTATGAACACTTCTGATGGCACCGCCCGCGCGGCCATAGACCCAGCCCGCTTCGCGCAACTCACACAGCGGCTCGAACTGGGGGCAGTGCTGTTCAAGAGCAGCTCGGGTTCGACAAACACCGAGCTGGCGGAGCTTGCCGCCGCTGGCACGGCTGGGCATCTGAGCGTCTACTACACCGAGCATCAGCAAGCGGGCAAAGGGCGCCTTGGCCGGAGCTGGGTGACACCCTTGGGCTCATCGATCACCGTAAGCGTGCTGATGGTTCCCGGGGCCAGCTTCCCCACCGAAGCGCTCTCCTGGTACACCATGCTCGCAGCCCTCGCCTGGAGCCGGGCCGCAGAACGCGTTGCCGAAGTGCCCGTGCGGATCAAGTGGCCCAACGACTTGCTGGCCGGTGGATTCAAGATCTGCGGAATCCTCGCCCAAATGGTTCCCGCCGGCTCTGGACACGGGGTTGTAGTCGGTACCGGGATGAATGTGGATCAAAGCCGTGAAGAACTGCCGGTCCCTACCGCCACCTCGCTGCGCCTTGCCAGCTCCCGTGCCATCGACCGCACCGAGCTGCTGGCCGAGTACCTCAAGGAACTGGTGGACCTGGATCGCGCATTCCGCCAGGTCTCCGGTTCCGCGCAGGTGCCTCTGCCAGGATTCGAGGGCCGCAGCCTGCAAGAACTGGTCAGTGAAAAACTGGCCACCCTGGGGCACATCGTTCGCGTCGAATTCCCCGATGGCAAGAGCCTGGAAGCCACCGCGGTTCAGCTGGCCGCTGACGGCGCGCTGGTTTTGGAGGAGAGTTCAGGGCGGCGCACCCACGTGCTGGCGGGGGATGTGCACCATGTGCGGCGCGCCGATGGAAAGTATGCCTAACCAGCATCGTGCCTAGCACCGGGACTATTATTGAATGTACAGACCGAAGAACCGTGTCCAGACAGGAGGGGCGAGGACCACAACGATGAAGCTGCCGCTACATGAACGGGAACGAGTGATCATCAAGACTCGTGAGCACTCCCGGGTACTGCGACAGCCCATCAGCGCCTTCCTCATCCTCACTGCGCTGTGCGCTTTCGCCGTCGGCTACCTCTCGCGTGATGACCTGTCCGACTGGCTGGCCGCCAACGCCGAAGTATGGATGATCGTGGCCGTGGTTCTCTGGGCCGCCTTGGTTCTGATCTGGAGTATCGTTCCCTGGATCCGCTGGACGCGCAGTCTGATCGTGCTGACTACGGAGCGCATCATGTTCCGCTCGACCTACAGCCAGGGGCAGCTGCAATCCGTAGGATTATTTACGGTTCGCGACCTGGTCGCCTACGCTAAGCAGAATAATGCGATGACTCGTGCGGGAACCCTGGACATCGTCCTGAACCAGGGATACGTGAGAATCGCGCACGTTCCTTCCGTCCCGTATTTCCGGTCGCTGGCCATGGAAGCTATGACGAATCTGCGCAACAACCAAGGCGCGGCACACACCGAAACGACGAACAGTGAGGGCATGGGGGCATGAGCACCGAGCACACCAATTCACCCCGGGCCGACTCCCCGCAGTCTGCCGCGCAGGCCGCTCGCGAAGCCCGCCAGGCCCCTGCCGTCGAAAGCCCGGACCTCGCCGATCCAATCCTCGAATTGGCCCAGGCCATGGAAGGCCCGCTGCGCATCCCGGCGCACACCCCGGATGCCGTGCGCGATAACGTCGCCTCGCTGGAAGACCGGCTGATCGGCGGGCAACGCGAATTCCGCCGCCGCGAGGTCGCTGCCGAAGCAGGGATTTCCCTGCACTCCGCCCGCAAGCTCTGGCGCGCCATCGGATTCCCAGAACTCGGCGATGACGAGGTGTTCTTCACCAAGGCCGACAAGGCCGCGCTGGGCACCATGGTGGGCATGGTGCGCGAAGGCAAGCTCACCGAGGAAACCGCCATCTCGCTGATGCGTTCGGTAGGCCAGATGACCGACCGAATGGTGGTCTGGCAGATCGAAGCCCTGGTCGAGGACATGATCGCCAACCAGAACATGTCTGACCGCCAGGCCCGCCGCCAGCTGTTCAGCATGCTGCCGGAAATCATTCCGGCCATTGAAGACCTGCTGCTGTACTCCTGGCGCCGCCAGCTGAATTCCGCAGTGCACCGCATGGCCTTGCGCGTGGAAACCGGCGTCGCCGCTTATAAGCAGGACAGCCCGGAAGCCGATGGCGGCACGCCGCTGCCCTTGGCCCGTGCCGTGGGCTTCGCCGACCTCGTCTCCTACACCTCGCTGTCGCGACGCATGAACGAGCGCACACTGGCGAAGCTGGTCCAGCGCTTCGAAGCGAAGTGCGCGGAAATCATCTCCGTCGGTGGCGGACGCCTGGTGAAGACCATCGGCGATGAAGTGCTCTATGTGGCCGAAACCCCGCAGGCCGGTGCCCGCATCGCGCTCTCGCTCTCCCGCGAATTGGCGCAGGACGAGCTATTCCCGCAAACCCGAGGTGCTGTGGTGTGGGGCCGTGTGCTCTCGCGCCTTGGCGACATCTACGGACCGACCGTGAACATGGCGGCCCGCTTGACCTCTTTGGCAGAACCCGGCTCAGTGCTCACCGATGCGCTGACCGCCAATACCCTGCGCAACGATGCCCGTTTCGTTCTCACTGCCCAGGAAATCACGGCAGTGCGCGGATTCGGTGACATCCAACCTTACGAACTCTCGCCAGGCGAGGGAGCCGGACTGGTGATTGACTGATGAATAATGAACCGACACCCGTGCCGTTCAACCTTGCCGCCGCCGGAATGACGGACGTTGGGCGGCGCCGGACCGAAAACCAGGACCGGATCTTGATGCATGACATCGTGTATGCCGTCGCCGATGGCATGGGCGGGCACGAAGCCGGGGAAGTCGCCAGCCAGCTGGCGGTGGAAACCATGCAGGAGATCTGCACCTTCGCTAATAAGAGCTCCGTGCGCAAGCTGCCCACCGTGGCTGAAGTCCAGCGACAGGTGCAGCTTGCAGATGACCGGATCCGCGAAGCCCTGGAAGCCCGCGGCGGCACCACGCTCTGCGCCCTGTTGCAGATCAAGGCCCCTGATCAAGGCAGGGATAACGTCACCGCTCCGATTTCCGCGGTACCGCCTTGGACCTCTAGCTTCTCCATGAAGGTCAACACCGACGTGATCGCCAAGATCACGCCTGAAATGCTCGAAGAGCACCGCGACTCCGCAGCTCCGGGCACCGCTCCGCTGCCTGTGCTCATCGAGGAAATCCCCAACCTGCTGCTCGTGAACGTAGGCGATTCGCGCGGCTACCGGTTGCGTGATGGCGCCCTGCAGCAACTGACCCGGGACCACTCGGCTGTCCAGGAAATGGTGGATGCCGGGCAGATCACCGAATTCGAGGCCCGCAACCATCCGCATCGCAACCTGATCACCCGGGCATTGGGAGCCGGCGCCGAGAGCCAGCCCGACGTGACCGTGCTTCAGCCGCGCATCGGCGACCGCTACCTGCTGTGCAGCGATGGCCTCTCCGGCGAGCTGACCGAGGACATCCTGCAGACCATTCTGGTGAACTTCAAGGACCGGGCCGAAGCCGTGCGGGTTTTGACCGGGGCGGCCTTGGAAGCCGGCGGCCGGGACAATATCGCGGTGATCGTGATCGACGTGGTTGCTGCGCAATACCCGACGCCAGACGCAGAAGAGAACTAGGCTTTCAAGTCTGCGATTCTGCCGGCCGGTGGGGCACAATTGGATACGTGAGTGAAAATTCCGTAACCCCAGTTGAGACGACTAATGCTCCGCCGGAAGCTGACAAGACCCGCTATGGACAGCTGGTCGAACAGATCCGCACCCACCGCGACGCGTACTACCAAAATGACGCTCCGCTGGTTTCCGATGTGGAATACGACGCGCTCTTCCACGAGCTGCAGCTGCTCGAAGCGAAATATCCGATCCTGGCCGGACAGGACTCACCCACCCAAGAAGTCGGCGGCGAAGTCTCCGCGGCGTTCGCTTCGGTCACTCACGCCAGCCGCATGTACTCGCTGGAAGACGTCTTCTCACTCGAAGAACTCGACGCCTGGCTGGAACGGGCACAGGTAAATGCCGAACGCCTGCACCCGCAGACCCCGGTCAAATGGCTCTGCGAGGTGAAGATCGATGGACTTGCGCTCAATCTGACCTACCGTGATGGCAAGCTGGTCCGCGCTGCCACCCGCGGCGACGGCACCACCGGCGAGGATGTCACCCACAATGCCTTGACCATCAGCGATATTCCACAGGAGCTGGCCGGTTCCGGCTGGCCTGCCGAATTCGAAGTCCGCGGCGAAGTCTTCATCGCCACCGACGACTTCAACGCCTACAACCAGGCCCTGATTGCCCAGGGCAAGGCCCCTCTGGCCAACCCGCGCAATGCAGCCGCCGGCAGCCTGCGCCAGAAGGACCCGGAACAGACCGCCAAGCGCCCCCTGCGCATGTTTGTCCACGGCCTGGGCCGCAGCCGCGACTTCAACATGACCGAGCAGTCTGAGGCCTATGAGCTCATGCGGGGCTGGGGACTGCCGGTTTCCCCGTATGGCAGGGTGGTTGACAGCCGGGCCGAAGCCAAGGACTACATCGCCGAGCACGGTGAAAAGCGCCATGACCTGATCCACGACATCGATGGCATTGTCATCAAGGTCAATGACCTGTCCACCCAGGAGCAACTGGGATACACCTCCCGGGTTCCGCGCTGGGCTGTGGCCTACAAATACCCGCCTGAGGAAGTGCACACCAAGCTTCTTGATATCCAGGTGCAGGTAGGCCGTACCGGCCGAGTCACTCCCTTTGGCGTGATGGAGCCGGTGCTCGTAGCCGGGTCCACCGTGGCGCGCGCGACCTTGCACAACCAGGAGGTGGTCAAGGCCAAGAACGTGAAAATCGGCGACACCATCATCCTGCGCAAAGCAGGCGATGTCATTCCTGAAATCGTCGGACCGGTCCTGCCATTGCGCGAGGGCAACACCGGCCTGCGTGATTTCGTGATGCCGACCGTCTGCCCGTCCTGCGGCCAGCCCTTGGCACCGGCCAAGGAAGGCGACGTGGATATCCGTTGCCTGAACGCCGAATCCTGCCCAGCCCAGTTGACCGAACGCGTCGCCTATCTCGGCGGGCGCAGCGCATTGGACATTGAAGCCCTGGGCTATGAAGCGGCAGCTGCATTGACCAGCGGACCAGGGGAGGATCCGGCAACCCAAGGCGGCATCGTGCTGCCTGCAGGACCGGGCCCGCTGCACAACGAGGCGGAGCTGTTCAACCTCAAGGACAAGCTGGAAGAACTGGGCGAGGTCAAGGTCTGGCGTGAAAAGCGTTCCAAGGGCGAAGGCACCGGAAAGTTCGAACTGGTTCCGTATTTCTACTCCAAGGCCACCGCGAAGAAGCCGTCGGCGCCCACGCGCAGCACGCTGAAGCTGCTTGACGAGCTCGAAAAAGCCAAGGAGAACCCGTTGTGGCGGGTGCTCGTGGCCCTGTCCATCCGGCATGTGGGCCCCAACGCCTCACGCGCCATCGCCACCCGTTATGGCTCCATGGATGCACTGCTCGAAGTCCTGGACTCCGGCGACGCGGTCACCGAGCTGAGCGAAATCGATTCTGTCGGGTCCATCATCGCCGAGGCCCTGGTCGAATGGTTCAAGGTCGACTGGCATCGCGAGATCGTCTCCGCATGGCAGAATGCCGGCGTGAAGATGAAAGATGAGCAAGACGAGAACATCACGAAAAATCTCGAAAACCTCGCCATCGTCGTGACCGGAACATTGGAGAATTACTCCCGGGACACCGCCAAGGAAGCCATTATCGTTCGTGGCGGCAAGGCCACCGGCAGCGTTTCGAAGAAAACAGACTTCCTGGTTGCCGGGGAATCCGCCGGATCAAAACTGGACAAAGCACAATCATTGGGCGTTCCGGTACTCGATGAAGCAGGCTTCGGCGTGCTCCTCGAGCAGGGACCCGACGCAGCGCGCGAGGTCGCCCTCGCCGTACCTACGGAAGGCTAAGACATGGACAAGGCAATCAGCCACGACCCGCTGGTGCTGGTGGCGCGCCGCGCCGCGGCCGCCGGAGCCGAGGTGCTGGCCCGGCGTGATGAATCGCAGTTCAACCTCAGCGACAAGTCGGCGGCCGGGGATTGGGTTACTGACTTCGACCGCGCCTCAGAAGAGGCCATCCGCGCCACCATTGTGACCTCGCGCCCCAGCGACGAATTGACCGGCGAGGAGTTCCCCAGCGCCAAGCCGGCCAACCCCAGCGGCGTGCGCTGGAGCATCGATCCATTGGACGGCACCACCAATTTCGTCCGCAATATCGCCTACTACTGTTCTTCGGTGGGCGCGTGCCAGCTCGAGGAAGACGGCACCGAAACCTGGGTGGCAGCGGCCATTGCGGCCCCGGCCCTGCAGGTGGAGTATTTCGCGGGCAAGTCCCTGGGTGCGTGGAAGCATGACCTGCGCACCGGAAAGCTGACCCAGCTGACCGGTCCGGTTCAATCGCCAGCCAAGATCCTTGGCACCGGTTTCGGCTATGATGCCGAACGCCGCCAATTCCAGGCCCGCGTCCTGGAAGGCATGCTCGAAGACTATGTCAATGTTCGCCGAATCGGCTCGGCAGCCCTGGACCTCTGCCTGGTCGCTGAAGGCGCACTGGATGCCTATGCGGAATACGGCACCCAGGAGTATGACTGGGCCGCCGGGGCATTGATTGCCGAGGAAGCCGGATGCCAGGTGGGCCGTCCGGCCAGCAATCCCGGGTGGCAGTATGCCGGCTTGGTGGATACCGCCAAACTGATCGAACCCGGAAACTAGCCCAGCACCAGGGCCATCGCTTCATGCGCGTAGTGGATGGCGATGCCAACAGCGACACCGCCGCACACCTGTGTTGCGGTGTGCTGGAAGCTTCGAATGCGGGACCATGAGAGCACCGCGATGAACAAGAGCACCCACGGCGTCAGTTGCGGACTCTGCCCGGCAACTTGCAAGATGGCATACGTGCCCACCGCCAGATGCACCGAGACTTTCCACCAGATGTTGATGATGGCCACCACCAGCAGTCCCAGCAACATGCACAGGACCTCGCGGAAAATGCCGGCGCCGGCGTCCAGCAGCCACAACACCAGCAAGCCGCAGAGGATCAAGCCGGAAGTCATCGCATAAATTCCGTGGCGCTGGCGGCGCACGGTGACATGCAAATCCGTGACCCTGCCACGCAATTTTGCCGTCACCAGCAGCAACCACGGGATCACCGTGGTGAAGAGGGCAGCCACTGTCGCCCCAGCCCAGCTGATGCGTGCATCGCGCAATGGCGAGAGCGCCAGCAACAAGGTGGCCAGGACGATGGGCGAGAGCAGATGCGAAATGCCCAGCGCGATCCGGCGCACGGCCATGGAATCGATGGCGGGGGAGGAAACCTGCATCAAAATTCTCACGCCTTGCTTATGTTGCTGAAGTGTTCACCAGGTACGCATTGCGCACCCGGATCAGTCGCGGCATGTACCAGCTAAGCACCAAACGCTCGGCCAACCAACCCAGCGGCCCCAGGGGCGCTTCGAAATGGATCTTGTCCACCATGATGGTGCCTGCCTCAGCGGCATGGAACTCATGCACGTGATGGAACTTCTTAAAAGGTCCGCGCACCTGACGGTCGGTGAAACGTGAGGGCTCCTCCAGTTCGCTGATTTCCGAGGTCATGCGCAGCGGCAACCCGAAATGCTTCGCTCGCCAGGTAACCTGCTCGCCGAGGCCTATTCGTCCGCTGACGACCCCGCCGACGGCCTGCTCGCCGGAACCGGCCATGGAACCGGTATGCGCATCGATGCTCAGGGATTTCTCGAAGAGCTCCTGCCGCGGCATATCGGTGATGGTGACGCATTCAAAGTAGACAGCCATGCGATCAGTCTGCCATGGGACGCAGGGCAGGGCACCCCCGGTCCGTAGTTCGCAGGCCGCACCACGACCCGGCACGGTTCGACACCCGAAGTGGCGCTATCCGCTAGCCGCCGCTTCGCCACCGGACGGTCATCCGCCCCACGCGGCCCGCCGTGCAAGAGCGGTGACCCCGAGGCTCCGCCAGACGGCGCGCCAACCTGCACTGGCCTGCGAGAGCAGGTGCCATGATCGAATGAGTCGAACCATGAGGCCGGGCAAATCCCAGGGCCCTGTGCCAGTGCCGGGCTGAACCCGGACTTTTCTGGCACACTAAGAGCATCATGAATCAGGCAGACACCTTCAGCTACCGCGCCAAAGATCTGGTCATCGAACTGGCAACGCCCGGGGACTTTGAGCGCGTGGGGGAGCTGACCGCGCAGTCATACTTCGCCGCAGGGCATTTCGAGACCCCCGAGCATGACTACCTGCAGTTTGTACGCAAAGTCCAGGAACGTTCCGAGCAATCCGAGATCTACGTTGCGCGGCGCCAAGGGGAGATCATCGGGTCAATGACCCTGATCCAGATCGGCAGCGACTATGCGGACATTGCCTTGCCGGGCGAACTGGAGATCCGGATGCTCAGCGTCGATCCGGCCGCCCAGCGCGCTGGCGTCGGCCGCGCCCTGGTCAACGCCAGCATCGAACGCGCTCGCCGACTGCCCGGAATCCATTCGGTCAGCCTGACCACCGGGGCCACCTGGCATTCGGCCAGGTCCCTCTACGAGTCCATGGACTTCGCCCATGCGCCACAGCGCGACTGGACCGTTCCCGGGACCGACATCAAGCTTGTGGTGTACACGCTGGAACTCTGAGACCGGCCTCAAAGCCCAAACGCAGGAAATAATGAGGTGTCGTCCAGGAGTTTTTTGCCAACAGTCCTCCCCGCGTGAATAGAATGGCGCTATGAGTGACCTTCGCCGTTCTGCCGTTGCCCTATCCGTTGCTGCCCTGGCCCTGGGATCGCTGAGCGCCTGCAGCGCTGGCGCACCCGATCCCGCCCCGGTGGCCGACGAGCTGGTTTCAGCCATCAACTCCGGCGACTTCTCCAAGGTGCAATTCGCCAGCTCCGATGCCCAGACAGTGGCCAAGGCCCAGGAAACGGCCTTCGGCCCCATGGGCGATATCAAGCACAACAGCACCGTGAGCTCGGTGGCCGAGGACGAGGAAGAAACTGACGGCGTCAAGACCGCCACGGCCGACATCACCACGGTCTGGGATGTCGACGAAACGGACAAGGACCTGAGCTACACCACCAAGGCCGTCTGGGAATATGACAAGGACGCCGAGCAGTGGAAGCTGCGCTTTGATCCATCGGTGCTCGCACCGGATCTGGAAACCGGCGGTTACCTCAAGGCCAGCTACCAGGCCGCCGACCGAGGCAGCATCACCGCGGCAGGCGGCAAGAAGATCGTCACCAACCGCCCGGTGATCCGGGTGGGCATCGACAAGACCCACACCGAAAAAGCCAATTGGGAAAAATCCGCCACCCAGCTGGCCAAGCTGGTCGACATCGATGAAGAGCAGTACGCCAAGACCGTGCTCGCCGCCGGCGACAAGGCCTGGGTCCAGGCCATCGTGCTGCGCGATGATGCCACCCGCGAAGTCACCGACGCAGAAATCAACAAGATCCCTGGAGCCACCTTCCAGGAAGACGAAATTCCCCTGGCGCCCACTCGCTCCTTCGCCCGCCCGCTGCTGGGATCCGTCGGCGAAGCCACCGCGGAAATCATCAAGAAGTCCGAGGGCAAGATCAAGAGCGGCGACCAGGTCGGCATGTCTGGACTGCAGTCGGCCTATAACGACACGCTTTCGGGCACCGACGGCGTTGTGGTTTCCCGGTACAACAGCGAGAACAAGGCTGAAGCTGAACTTTTCACCGCTGAACCTGTCGCCGGCAAAGACGTGGAAACAACCTTGGACATGGACCTGCAGCAAAGTGCCGACCAGCTGCTGGAAGACGCCGATTCCAATTCAGCCATCGTCGCCATCCGCCCCTCGGACGGCAGCGTGCTCGCTGCCGCTTCGGGCCCCGTGGACTCCGGGCTGAACACCGCCCTGCAGGGCGCCTACGCCCCGGGCTCATCGTTCAAGGTGATCAGCGCACTGTCCATGCTGCGTGCAGGATCCACCCCGGACTCCAAGGTCCAGTGCCCGGCCACCACGGTGGTGGATGGAAAGACCTTCAAGAACTACGACGGATACCCGGCCGCCCAGCTGGGCACGATTCCGCTGTCCGAAGCCATTGCCCAGTCCTGCAATACCGTTTTCGTGAACCAGGGAGCGGAAATCGGTGGCGAGAAGCTGGCTGAAGCCGCCGCAGCACTTGGCCTGACCGGAGAAGATGGCACAGGGGTCGGGGCGGTGCTCGGCTCGGTCCCCGATGACTCCGAGGGGACCACTCAGGCCGCGAACATGATCGGCCAGGGCGTGGTGCAGGCCTCGCCTCTGGGGATGGCCACCGTGGCTGCCTCGGTCCAGGCCAAGTCGACCGTCCAGCCAAAGCTCGTGGTGTCTCCGGAGCCCAACGCCCCAGCCAAGCCGGCCTCAGAGCTCACCGAAAAAGAGGCCGGGCAATTGGCCAGCATGATGGGTGAAGTCATCGACCACGGCACGCTCAAGGACTTGAATACGCTGCCTGGTGGCAAGATCATCGGCAAGAGCGGCACCGCAGAATACGACAGCGAGCGCAATGCCCACGCCTGGGCCATCGTCGCCCAGGGCGACCTCGCCGTGGCTGCTTTTGTCGAAGACGGCGATGGCGGGGCGCAGAGCGCGGGCCCGCTGGTCAAGGCAATGCTCCAAGCCGCGGCCAAGTAGGACTTGTGCGGCCATGGCACAGTTGACAGACTAAGCCCATGGGAATTGTCTACAACACCAGTATGTCGCCAAGCAAGGACGAGTTGGTATCTGCGTGGTTGCCCCAGCAGGACTTCTATACCGGTAAAGGCACCCCAAGGCTCCAGCACATCGGCGGCTTCCGCTTGGAGGACCCCGAAGGCAAAGTCGGCATGGAACTGCGCATCTACGCCGACCACTCGGACACCTCGGATGTGGTGTACCACGTGCCACTGACCTACCGCGAGGCCCGGCTGCCCGGCGGCGACAAGCACCTGATCGGAACCAGCGAGCATGCCATCTTGGGCGAGCGCTTCATCTACGACGCCGCCGGGGACCCGGTATTCATCGCCCAAGCCCGCCAACTGCTGGCCGGGAACACCACGGCGCAGCATCATTCCGAGTCCTTCACCGACGAGCCGCGGGTCAAGGTCAAAGGCCACACCGCTGGCAAGGATGCGGTGATTATCCGCAAGCCCGTTGTGACTGCCTCCGCAGGTGACGGGGTCATCGGCTACTGGGAAAACGCGCTGGGCCAGGAATTGACCGGTTTGGTATTGCGCACAGCATAACTACTGCGCCACATAAAGGTCTGATGGCGAGCCTGCAAGGGATAGACTTGTCTATGAAACCCAACCGCCATTCAAAGGGAGATACATGTCTGCCATCAGCCGTGAGGACGTTGTGCATCTGGCACACCTTGCCCACATCGAGATGAGCGGCGCAGAGCTGGACAAGATGACCGGTGAGCTCGACGCAATCGTCGGTGCCATCGCGTCCGTCAGCGAAGTCGCCTCCTCCGACGTCCCAGCCACCAGCCACCCGATCCCGCTGACCAATGTGTTGCGCGAAGACACGGTGGGGCAGACGCTGAGCATCGACGAAGTCCTGCTCAACGCCCCGGATTCGGATTCGGACCGCTTCAAGGTCCCGGCAATTCTGGACGGTGAATAATTCCATGAACGAACTGATCAAGCTTTCCGGCACCGAACTGGCCGCCAAGCTGCGCGCCGGCGAAGTTACCTCGGTTGAAGCCGTCCAGGCGCACCTGGACCGCATCGCCGAGGTGGACGGCGCACTGAATGCCTTCTTGCACGTGAACGCGGAAGAAGCCCTGGCAGTAGCCGCAGAAGTTGACGCCATCCGTGCCGCCGGTGGCGCCGAAGCCGAAGCGCTGCATCCGCTGGCCGGCGTGCCCATCGCGATCAAGGACCTGATCGTCACCAAGGGCCAGCCAACCACCGCGGCATCGAAGATGCTCGAAGGGTGGATGAGCCCGTACGACGCCACCGTGATCGAAAAGATCCGTGCTGCCAAGCTGCCAATGCTGGGCAAGACCAACCTCGATGAATTCGCCATGGGTTCCTCCACCGAGCACTCCGCCTACGGCGTGACCCGCAACCCGTGGAACCTGAACCGCATTCCCGGCGGTTCCGGCGGCGGCTCGGCTGCTGCCGTGGCAGCATACGAAGCTCCGCTGGCACTGGGCACCGACACCGGTGGATCCATCCGCCAGCCAGGTGCGGTCACCGGCACCGTGGGCGTGAAGCCGACCTACGGTGCGGTCTCGCGCTACGGCGCGATCGCCATGGCCTCCTCGCTGGACCAGATCGGCCCGGTCTCCCGCACCGTGCTGGACTCGGCCTACCTGCAGGAACTGATCGGCGGGCACGATCCAAAGGATTCCACCTCGTTGCCACAGGACCTAGAAGGCCTGGTTGCCGCTGCTGAAGCCGGTGCCACCGGGGACCTGAAGGGCCTGCGCGTTGGCGTCATCAAGGAACTGACTGGCGAGGGCTACCAAGAGGGCGTCCAGGCGCGCTTCAACGAGTCGCTGGAATTGCTCAAGGCCGCCGGCGCTGAAATCGTCGAGGTATCCTGCCCGAACTTCAAGTACGCGCTGGGCGCCTACTACCTGATCATGCCATCGGAGGTCTCCTCCAACCTGGCCAAGTTCGACGGTGTGCGCTACGGCAACCGCGTGCTGCCAGAAGAGGGCCCGCTGACCATCGAGCGCGTCATGGGTGCTACCCGTGCCGCCGGGTTCGGTGACGAGGTCAAGCGCCGCATCATCCTGGGCACCTACGCCCTGAGCGCCGGCTACTACGACGCCTACTACGGTTCGGCCCAGAAGGTCCGCACCCTGATCCAGCGCGACTTCGACGCCGCGTTCGAGCAGGCAGACGTGCTGGTTTCGCCCACCGCGCCAACCGTGGCTTTCGAGCTGGGCGCGAACGACAACGACCCGCTGGCCATGTACCTCAACGACGTGGCCACCATCCCGGCCAACCTCGCTGGCGTCCCGGGCATCACCGTGCCTGGCGGCCTGTCCGAGAACCTGCCGGTGGGCATCCAGTTCCTGGCTCCGGCGTTCGAGGACGCCCGCCTGTACCGTGCCGGCGCCGCCCTGGAAACCCTGCTGGAAAAGCAGTGGGGCCAGTCGCTGATCTCGCAGGCACCAGCCATTGACACCGCTTCGATCGCGCAGGAGGCCTAGAGATCATGAGCAATTACACCGATGAATTGGTCGACTTCGACGAAGCACTGGATCGCTACGATCCGGTCCTGGGCTTCGAGGTCCACGTTGAGCTGAACACCAAGACCAAGATGTTCTCCGACGCGCCGAACGCATTTGGCGACGACCCGAACACCAACGTCACCCCGGTCGACCTGGGTCTGCCCGGCGTGCTGCCAGTGGTCAACAAGAGAGCCGTGGAGTACTCCATCCTCATTGGCCTGGCCCTGAACTGCCAGATCGCCGAGAAGTGCGGCTTCGCCCGCAAGAACTACTTCTACCCGGACACCCCGAAGAACTTCCAGACTTCCCAGTACGATGATCCGATTGCCTTTGATGGCTACCTGGACATCGAGCTGGAAGACGGCGAAGTCTTCCGCGTCGAGATCGAGCGCGCCCACATGGAAGAAGACGCCGGCAAGCTGACCCACATGGGTGGCGCCGCAGGCCGCATCCAGGGTGCCGACTACTCGCTGGTGGACTACAACCGCGCCGGCGTGCCGCTGGTGGAAATCGTCACCAAGCCAATCGTTGGCGCCGGCAGGCGCGCCCCCGAGCTGGCCAAGGCCTACGTGGCCGCGGTGCGCGAAATCGTGAAGAACCTGGGCGTTTCCGACGCCAAGATGGAACGCGGCAACGTGCGTTGCGATGCCAACGTTTCGCTGATGCCAAAGGACGCCGAGAAGTTCGGCACCCGTACCGAAACCAAGAACGTGAACTCCCTGCGCGCCGTGGAGCACGCGGTGCGCTTCGAGATCGAGCGCCACGCAGCGGTGCTGGATTCCGGGGCGAAGATCGTCCAGGAAACCCGCCACTGGCATGAGGACACCCGTTCCACCACCTCGGGCCGCCCGAAGTCGGATGCCGATGACTACCGCTACTTCCCGGAGCCCGACCTGGTGCCGATCGTCACCACCGCCGAGTGGATCGAAGAGCTGCGCGGCCGCTTGCCAGAGCCTCCTGCAGAGCGCCGCAAGCGCCTGAAGGCCGAGTGGGGCTACGCGGACAAGGAATTCCGCGACGTGGTCAACGCCGGCGTGCTCGACGAGATCGAGCAGACCGTTGCCGCCGGTGCCACTGCAGCGGTAGCCCGCAAGTGGTGGATGGGCGAGATCGCCCGCCTGGCCAAGGCCGCGGACAAGGACATCGCCGATCTGGGCGTCACCCCTGCGACCATCGTTGAGCTGAACTCGCTGATCGAAGCGAAGAAGATCAACGACAAGATCGCCCGCCAGGTCCTGGAGTTCGTTATTGACGGGGAAGGCACCCCGAGCGAAATCGTCGAGAAGCGCAGCCTGGCTGTCGTGAACGACGACGACGCACTGGGCAAGGCCGTGGATGATGCCATGGCCGCCATGCCTGATGTGGTCGAGAAGATCAAGGGCGGCAAGATGCAGGCCATCGGCGCGCTGATGGGCCCTGTCATGAAGGCCACCCGCGGACAGGCCGACGCCGGCCGCGTCCGCGAGATCGTGATGGAGAAGCTGGGCCTCTAGCCCTTCGCTGAATACCACGCTGATGGCCCGCGCTCATGCCGAGTGCGGGCCATCTGCGTTTCATCCGTGCCCCACCCGGTGCTGCACGTGCCTGCCCGCCTTCGCCTCCTAGTGCCTTGCCAGGGTGGCCAGCACAAACTGTCCAGAAAATTGCTGCTCTGCAGGGCTTGCGAGGAAAACTGAATCCAGCCGGGCCAATGACTGTCCGCCGATTGGGCAGGAATCCTCCAGTGCCACCAGCACCTGGATCCTCGATTAGCGGAAGTTGGCGGCCGGCGAGTCCACGATCTGCACCGATGGTTCCCACTTGCTGCGCCGCCCCATGACGTCCAGGTCCAGGAAACCTTCGCTGGCGGGAGTAGCAGATACATCGTCTTCGCCTTCGAAGACGATGGCGTCTTCGACCGGCTACAGGACATTGCGGCCATTGACCACGAGGTCAACTGAGCCAGGGCCGAACGCCATTTGCCCGCGCCGCACTCCCGGATAGAAGCTTGTATGGCTGGGTGCCGGTGATTTCGGCAATACTGATCTTCCAGGTCCAGCTGTCATCGATTCCAGTGCTGTCGCTGCAGAGCGTGCGCGTGATTCCTTGTCCATTCTTCCAAGGTCGAGCTGCCAGCTGCGCGTAGCGGGTGATGGGAACGGGTGCCCTTGAATCCATGCTTTCGTGGTGGGGATCGAATAATCCATCCTTTCACCTCGTGACGACCCAATCATCGGCTGCTTGCAGCTCCCTGCCTGATACGGCATATTCTCACCGGCCAGCCACACGCGGATTGAAGTGCCCAAGGCTGGTGGCCCACGATCACGCCTGCACCATAGCCAGAGCCCATTGCCTGAGAGAGGCGGCCAGGTTCTGAACGGGCGCATCGAACCAGTGGAGCAATTTGCCGTGGGGACGGTGCCGGTCGAGAGCTTGCCGGCCAAGCGCTGTCCGGCGAGCCGAGACCGCCTGCACTGGCGAAAATGGCTTGGCAGGGGACAACCCCGATGATCAAGGACGTTGTCGGCGGAACGCTGCTGCGTGGTGCGTAGGTGCGACCCCCAGCCGGGCGATGAAATGCTTACGCAGCAGATCATCAGAAGCGAAGCCGACCTCGCGGGCAATGGCGCCCACGGGCAGGTCCGTCTGCTCCAAGAGACGCTGGGCCTCGCGGACGCGAAGGCCGTTGAGCCAAGCAAGAGGCGTTGTCCCGAGATTGGCGGCGAACCAGCGGTGAAAGGTGCGCGGGGACATGGTGCAGGCAGCTGCGAGTTCCTTGATGTTCCAAGGCCGCCGGAGATCCTCGCTGACCGTCAAATGCAATTGCTCGACGGAGGGCCAAGCCTTGATGGGGAGGCTGGTATCCGCATATTGGGCTTGCGTTCCCGGCCTGCACACAGGGGTGACCATTGCCTTCGCGACCGTTTCCGCCGCGCTGGATCCCCAATCCATCCGGAGCAAATGCAACAGGAGATCAACTCCTGCCGTGACACCGGCGGATGTCCAAACCTTGTCTCCGCCACAGTACAAATCCCGGGACCGGACCTCGACCTTCGGATGCCGCAGGGCAAGCTCTTGGGCGAAGCGCCAGTGGGTCGTCGCTGCCCGTCCATCAAGCAGGCCAGCGGCGGCCAGTGTGAATGCTCCGGTGCACAATGAGGCAACAAGCGCTCCGGCAGCCGCTGCTCGTGCTACGGCGGAGACTTCCTCGGCTCTAGGGGCTGCGAGCGGGTCGACGCAGCCCGGGACTACGAGGATGTCGAGCTGGTCAGCCGTGGAGAGCGCGTGGGTGCGCCGCATCGAATGGAGCGGATCAAGATCGGTGATGGCTCTGGCCGCGAGGATGCGGACCTCCGGCTGGGGCAGCCCCCGATCCGAGCGGTCATCGTAGACCTCGCGCGCAACTTCGATATCAAAGGCGCGGCGTCCTGGGCCCACAAGAATTCCCACGATGGTCATGGCGTAATCTTATCGAATCATGTCATTCATGCCATTGGTTGCCTCCTCCTTTCGATGATGAAGTGGAACCATGATTGCAAACAACACGACGGCTTTAATCGTGGTCGACATGCAGCAGGGTTTTTACGACGCCTCATGGGGGCCGACGACCAACTACCCGGAATGCGAGAACAACGTTGATCGGCTTCTTGCGGAATGGTCCGCCAGGCACATGCCGATAGTGATCGTCCGGCACGATAGCCGGAATCCGAATTCGCCCTTGTTCGCGGACGGAGCCGGCAATGGCCTTCACGAATCGGTGCAAGCGGTCAGAGCTGATCTGCTGGTGACTAAAACAGTGAATTCATCATTTTATGGTTCGCCGGATCTGGAAAGTTGGCTTGTATCGCAGCAGATCAAGCAGATTGTAGTCTGCGGAATCCAAACCAATCTATGTGTGGAGACGACCGCCCGCATGGGCGGGAACCTCGGGTTTGATGTCATTGTTCCTCTGGATGCCACACGAACGTTCGATCTGGCAGGGCCCGATGGCACCGTCATTCCAACTGCCACCTTGATGCAGGTGACAGCGACAAATCTTCATGGAGATGGCTTTGCGCGGGTCGTTTCGACGCGAGAGGTTTTGGAGTCATTTAAAGAAGACTGAAACGACAGCGGGTATCCGGCAGCTTGCGATGGCGACCAAACCCATGTCCAGGCAGACCGCAATTGACATGGTTTGCATGGGCTTGCGCCATGAATATCGCGTTCTTATCGAGCAGCAAGTTCGAGTTTCATGTTCGCCCGGACTGGACAAGCCCGAAGCCGTGAGATTCGAGGGGCAAACCAGAGTAGACAAAATAGGGATGCGCAAGGTGTTCCTGAAGGCTGGCTTCCTCAAGGAAGCCCACTATCGGATGAGCTGGCCCGCCGATGATGGCACAAGATTGGCATCGGTCGCCTAAGCCATTCTCCGCCAGGATTGGGAGAGTGGCGAAATGACCAGCTTCGACTGGGATGACCTGAAAATCTGACGTCGTCGTTCACGATTTCATTGAGCAGGGCGGCACAAGAAATCGCGAGTAATTTCCAGATGGCCCAAGTGCTGGCAAAACTCCTCGTACACATGCAGCAGGACGCCTTCGCAGGTGGACATCCAATATTCGGCCTCCCGGCCCCGTGGCAAAACGGCGGGAGCTTGCTGCATTTCGGTGCGCGAAATATCTGCGGCGAATGCTGTTCTGGTTTCGGAAGCCAACGTCATTGCTCCCGGCTTGTCCATTTTTGCGCTGCACTCTGCATCCCGATCCCGGGGGACTGTGATGCCGAGATTCACCGTTGAGGACCAGCGACGCATCATGCCGCAACAGTGCAACAGAATCTGCACCGGCGAGTTGCTGCCTTCCATCGGCAAGCAGCTGTTGATCAATTCGTCTGGAATTTCGTTGACGGTTTCGAACAGCTGGTCGAACTTGTCGAGTAGAAGTGTGGCTAGGATCTGCTCGCTGCTCGACAGTGAATTCATGCCCCGAGTCTAGACGAAAGCAGGCGTTGCCATGAGCCGCGGGCAAGAGCTGAAAGACGCATCGGCCAGACGACGGGAGCCTGCGTGCAGAGTAGCGTCAGAGTCAATCACTGGCGGTTTCAGCAGCAGGAAAAACCACGGCGTTCTCGGTAACCCCGGTTACACCTATTTGGTGTCCGTGCCCCGAGGGATCAAAGTTGCAAGATGAAAACGCCCCACAGTGGTTACAGGTGTATCTCTGGGAATCAGTAGTGCATCCAAGCATGCGAGTTCCGCACTTCCAACTCGACAGGTATTGTCCAATGCCACGAGGATTCTCACTTCGTTGCGCGGTGAACTCCCGGTGGTCGAGTCCACCGTGGAAACGCTAGCCTCCCATTTTTCGCCGATGAACATCAAATTCAGGGCCAGGAATCCAGGGCCCAGGGGTACAACTGAAACCTCGTCGTCGCCGGCAAACGCTGCTTGTTCACCAGCACGGAGGCGACTCGTCTGGCCACTAACGGTCAAGTCGATCTCGCCAGGACCTAAGGCCACCTGAATCCGCTGGATTCCCGGATATTGGCTGTAGGGCTGGGCCTGGGAAATTTCAGCAATGCTGACTTTCCAGGACCACGTACCACGGGCATCCGAGTCACTGAGGACGGTGCGCGACACTCCCTTGCCGTTCTTCCAAGGCTGAGCCGACAGGTTTGCATAGCGAACAACGGGAAGTACATGCATAGCGGTCTGCTTCCTCATGGATTCAAGTGGGTTTGATTGTCATCTTGCCATCAGAGATCTGGCCTGCTTCAATTCATGACACCAGGTGCGGCGCTTCACGGATTCCAATTCAGTGGGCTAAATTGCGGTCAGCTCAATGCGGAAGATTAGTATTGAGCGATGAGCCAGCCATCAGCTAAGAAGTCCGTCATGCCCGACGCTGAAGTCGACATCGATTTGTCAATGGTCCGCCAGCTGGTCGCCGCACAGGCGCCACAGTGGGCTCATGAAGAGGTCAGATACCTTGCTACCGGATGGGACAACGAGGTCTATCGCCTCGGGGATTCCCTGATGATTCGCTTGCCCCGACGACAGCTGGGGGAGGAGATTGGCATCAAGGAACGCCGCTGGCTGCCGCAAATGGCAAAGGACTGCGGGATTGATCTTGGCCTGGCGATCTTTGAAGGGCAGCCCACGTCCAGCTACCCCTATACTTTTTCGATTTGCCGCTACGTTCCTGGTACCAGTGCGGCTCGGTTCAAGCGGCCCGACCGCGATGGATACGCGGAAGAATTTTCTGGACTGCTGCGAGCTCTTCATCAACCTGCAAGTTCGCCGGAACCACGAAGCGGCTTTCGAGGTTGTGCGTTGGCGCAATTGGATGCACGGACTCGCGAGCAAATTTCGAACTTGGATTCGTCGTTGAGGCCCGGCGCCCTAGCGCTGTGGGAGGAAGCCGTTGAGGCTGAAGATTATCAGAGCGCTCCAGTGTGGATGCATGGTGATCCGCATCCACACAACACCATTGTTGGCGACGAGCTGCCGCATCCCGCTGTCTCCCTGGTTGATTACGGGGATCTATGCGTTGGCGACCCCGCCTCGGATCTGGGCATGTTCTGGATGCATTTCACCCCCACTGGCATTAGCCGAGCTTTCGAGAGCTATGGCATCGCAGTCGGCAGCCCAACGTGGAAACGAGCGCGCGGTTGGGCACTGCGGTATGCCATGCTCACCGCAAATCTTGGCACCGATGATCTTCTGGGTATTGTTGGGCGGGAAACCTTGGAAGTACTCCTTGCCTCCTCCGAGTAGGTCCGAAAGAGCACCACTTGAGCTGCTACAGACCGTAAGCTGAACTCAATCACCCGAGTATTGACTGTCTTGGCCAGCGAGAGGACCACTATGGATCTTGAGAAGAATCCGAGCGTGGCTGCACGTTTATGCCTCGAATCCCACGCGGAGCTATTGGAGCATGTGGTTGGTCTCGGCGACGTGAGCATGCAACAGGGCAGCAAATTGCCCGGTTGGTCCGTAGGCCATGTGCTGACGCATCTTGCGAGAAATGCCGATGCACATGCACGGCGTCTGGAAGGAGCCTTGAACGGCGAGGACGTTCCCAAATACGCCAACGGTCCAGAGCAGCGTCGCCAAGAAATTGAGGACGGTGCGGGGAATGCAGCATCTGAAATCTTGGCGGATCTTGAATCGAGCGTTCGTCGTTTAGACCGTCTTCTTGAGCAAAGCGAGCAGGCTCACTGGCCTAACGCCGATTTCATGGGCGGCGGGCACTACGGTGTTGGTGGTTGTCCAGCTCACCGCCTGCGCGAAGTCCAGATGCATCTTGTCGATCTTGGGCTGGGATACTCGCCAAGCCAGTGGCCCGAAGAATACACAATATGGGATCTGGGCAACCTGCTGGCCACGGTTCCCGAACGCTTGGCGAACCCGGAAGCGCGCACCGAGCTGGTTGCGTGGTTGGCCGGGCGCGGTCCGCTAGGCAAGGAATTCACCTTGGATCCCTGGGGCTGAGATGCATTGCTTGTGGCATCCAAATGCCCCTGGCCTCAGCTATTTTTGCGTGAGAAGCCCCGGTAGCTGATCCATGTTGGTAAATACTTCGGCAGCGCCTGCCGCCAAGAGCTTTTCCTCGGTGCTGCTGATGGGTCCACCCGGGCAGTAGCCGAAGACCGTGGCTCCGGCCGCAACCCCGGCGCTCACTCCGGTGACCGTATCCTCAACGACCGCGGCTTGGATCGGATCTATTCCTAGCCCGGCGGCTGCAGCTAGATAGACATCGGGCGCGGGCTTGCTCTGGGCAAACTCCATGCCGCTATAGACCCGATTGCCAAAGAATGGCGCCATCTGGGCTATCGATAGCTGCATCTCGACCTTGGCCCGGTCGGCTCCCGTGGCGCAGGCGATCTTTTCGCCGTAGGCGGCAGATATCTGCATGACGGCTTCCAAGGCACCGTGCACGGCTTGCAAGTTTTCGCGCAGGGCTATATCGCGGCGTTGCCTGAACCCGGTAATCCACTGCTCGTCAATGCGCACACCGGTATGCGCCAGGATGGGTTCCCACTGGTCTTTGAGGGCCTTGCCGATGAAGATGCTGATGCATTCTTCCTGGCTGATGTTCCATCCCAATTCAATGAGCATCTCCCGGAGCACTGCGTTCGTGATGGACTCGGAATCCACCAGTACGCCATCGCAATCAAAGAGCACAGCGGAGAATTTTGGACGCGGCAAGTTTGATCCTTCCTGCGGAATCATCGATTGGCTAAGCGGCAGAGAACTCGTGGAGAATGCGGGCCAGCGGCGCCAGTTCGGGCTGCTCCTCGGCTTGCTTCAACACGCGTTCCAGCGTGGCATCGTGGATAGGCTTGGCTTTTTGATACAGCTCGTGCCCAGCGGCGGTGAGCTCGGTGTAGATGCCGCGACGATCGTCCGCGCACAGCACGCGCGAGAGCAGATTGCGATCTTCGAGCCTCGTGACCAGGCGCGTCGTTGCGCTGGGGCTCAGTGCGGTGGCGCGGGCCAACTGCGCCATGCGCATGTGCCAGCCGTCCTGCCGGTTCAAGGCGTCCAATAATGTGTACTCGACCACAGAAAGCCCGACCTGGGCGGTCAGGTCCTTTTCTAGTGCGGCATCGATTAATCCGTGCAGTGACGCCAAAGTGCGCCATCCACGAGCACGGATTTCGACAGCATCATCTGCGATTCCCATGGGTTCCTCCAAAAATACTTGCTTGCGCTGGTTAGTTGCGTGTGCAACGATAGTATCCATCGCGCAATAACAAGCGTGTGCAACTAATTTATCTAGTCTATCAGGAGTAACGCTATGCCGCTCGGTCTTATTGCGTTGGCCATCGGTGCCTTTGGCATTGGGCTTACTGAATTCGTCATCATGGGCCTATTGCCAGACGTGGCCACCGACTTCGCAGTCAGCGAGGCCGCAGCTGGCTGGCTCATTTCCGGATACGCACTCAGCGTTGTTGTGGGAGCCCTTGGCCTGACCGCAGCAACCGTCCGCCTGCCACGCAAGCCGGTGCTTGTCGGCCTGCTGGTTCTGTTCATCATCGGCAACTCGCTCACCGCGCTGGCCGGCAACTATGAAGTGGCCATGATCGGCCGCGTCATCGCCGCACTATGTCACGGTGCATTCTTTGGCATCGGCTCGGTAGTGGCCGCTGACATGGTTCCGGCCAATAAGAAGGCCGGCGCTATCGCCATCATGTTCACCGGGCTGACTGCCGCCAACGTCTTGGGCGTTCCTTTCGGAACCTTGCTTGGACAGCACTCGGGCTGGCGCTCGACCTTCTGGGCCATTTCCGGCATTGGCGTCCTGGCGCTCATCGGAATCCTCGTCCTGGTTCCCGCGATCAAGCACGCAGCCGAAGGCATTTCACTGCGCAAGGAACTCGGCGCTTTCGCTTCCCTGCAGGTCTGGCTCTCCCTTGGCGTCACCATCCTGGGCTACGGCGGCATGTTCGGCGCCTTTACCTACATCGCCTACACGTTGACCGAAATCACCGGCTTCAATGCGACCATCGTGCCATGGCTGCTGATGCTCTTCGGTGTGGGCCTCTTCGTGGGCAACTGGATCGGCGGACGCATGGCCGACAAGAGCATCGATCGCACCCTGCTCTTCTTCATCTCGGCACTGCTGGTCGTCCTTGTCTTCTTCGGATTCTTCGCAAGCAACCAGATCGCTACCGTCGTCGCCTTGCTGCTCATGGGCGGCTTCGGCTTCGGAACCGTTCCCGGCCTGCAGAGCCGCATCATGCGGTACGCCGGCAATGCGCCAACCTTGGCATCGGGCGCCAACATCGGTGCCTTCAACGTCGGCAACGCATTGGGTGCCTGGGCCGGCGGCCTGGGTATCGCAGCAGGTCTCGGCTACACCTCGCCGATCTGGATCGGTGCATTGATCACCCTCGTTGCGCTGATTGTCATTCTGGTTGCCATGGGCTTGGCCAAGAAGGCCTCGGCCGCGGCACCTCAGCTGGTTCCAGCTAGCTAACCAACAGATTTCCCCAGTTTTTCAACCAATTTTTAGGAGTTAGATATGACTACCGCCATCCCAACCATCACCCTGAACAACGGCGTTGAAATGCCTCAGGTAGGTTTCGGAGTCTTCCAGGTTCCCAATGAGGAAACCACAGCCGCAGTGAGCGCAGCACTTAAGGCCGGCTACCGCAGCATCGACACCGCTGCCATCTATGGCAATGAAGAGGGCGTTGGCAAGGCGCTGGCTCAGTCTGGCATTGCCCGCGAGGAACTGTTCATCACCTCCAAGATCTGGATCGCAGACATGGGTCACGAGCAGACTCTCGAAGCCTTCGATGCAAGCCTGGAGCGTTTGGGCCTGGACTACCTGGACCTGTTCCTGATCCACTGGCCAGCTCCTGAAAAGGATCTCTACGTGGAGACCTGGAAGGCGTTGGAGAAGCTGTACGCAGAGAAGAAGATCCGCGCCATCGGCGTTTCGAACTTCCAGCCAGCACACCTGGACAAGCTGATCGCTGGGGGAACCATCACTCCAGCAGTGAACCAGGTTGAGCTACACCCGGCCCTGCAGAACCGAGAAGTTATTGCCTTCAACGCCGAGCACGGTATCGTCACCGAAGCTTGGAGCCCGCTGGCTCAGGGAGCAATGCTCACTGATGAAACCATCCTCGCGATTGCAGAGACTCACAAGGCTACCGCTGCACAGGTCATCCTGCGCTGGCACCTGCAGCAGGGCCGCGTGATCATCCCCAAGTCGGTCACCGAGTCCCGCATCATCGCCAACCTGGATCTGTTCGGCTTTGAACTGACCGGCGATGAACTGGCCAGCATCGACGCACTTGATCGCGACGGCCGCACCGGACCAAACCCGGACACCTTCAACGGCTAAATATTCTCGTTTCAGGTAGGGTCCGCCCATTTTGATCTGCTCCCCAGGAGTTGGACTGAGAAATCAGTAACCAACATCTGGGGAGCTTTTCAATATGCGCAAGAAGCGCTTTAAGCGGCCGTAAGGTGAGTGGCAAAAGGTAGCCCGCGTAGTAGTTCTGATGCCGCTCATGATAGTGGAGTAGATATGCTCATTAAGGTGTACTAGGGAAGATCAAAAAGGTATAGTACAAATAATCGATGTGGTGGTCCAACAGAGGGCGGGGTGTGGTTGCGTAGTGGCTGGGTACCAACGGAGGATCATCGACGACTCAATCGACGAACTGTTTCCTTCGTTCGCCGCGATCTGCCTTGAAGGGGCTCGCGCGATCGGCAAGACCTCAACCGGGAGACAACGGGCGAAGGCAACTCTCGACTTGGACCTCCCTGAAATCCGGCAGCTAGTCCAAGCCGATCCCAAGTATCTGAGCAGAGTGGACACCCCTGTCCTCATTGATGAGTGGCAACATGTCCCCGAGATCTGGGACCGTGTACGCCGGCTCGTCGACAGTGACTCGACCGGCGAGCGATTCATCCTGGCTGGCAGCGCTGCACCCGTGGGCGCACGACTCCACTCCGGTGCCGGCCGAATCATCAGATTCCGGATGCGACCTCTGTCCGTCGCGGAACGCGACCTAGCAACACCGACCGTCCGGGTCCGTGATCTGCTCGATGGAGTCACTCCTGACATCCAAGGTTCCAGCGACGTTGAACTGCATGACTATGTCCGTGAAATCCTCGCCTCTGGATTCCCTCAGGCCCGGCAGATGAGTGATCGTGCCCGCAGAGTTTGGCTTGATGACTACATCGAGCGTGTCATCACCCACGACTTTGCCGAACAGGGACATCGCATCCGGCGTCCGGAGCTTTTACGAGGCTGGCTTCGAGGTTATGCCTCGGCTACAGCCTCTGCGACGACCTTTACGAAGATCGGTGCCACTCTCGACCCAGGTGAGTCAACGGGGCCGACGAAAAAAACTTCGATTGCCTATCGCGACGTTCTCGGCAGCCTATTTCTACTTGACCAGGTCGATGCATGGTCGCCTCAGCAACAGATTCTGGCACGCACGGCCCTCGCGCCCAAGCACTTTCTCGCCGATCCGGCAATGGCCGCGCGGCTGCTCAATCTCAACGAAGCTAAACTGCTGTCTGCTGCTGAGCCTGCGACCAATAATGGAGACCGTACCCGCCTCGGTGATTTCTTCGAGGCACTCGCAGCTCTCAGCCTCCAAACTTATGCCGCTGCAAACGATGCACAAGTGTCTCACTTCCGTGACCACGACGGGCGGCATGAGATTGATTTCATTGTTCACCGCGGGCATGCGGAAGCTGTGGGATTTGAAGTGAAGCTCAAGTCCTCGATCACGGACCACGACGTTCGTCATCTTCTCTGGCTAAAAGAATCAGCCCCTGACCAAATTGTCGATCTAGTCGTTATCAACACCGGCGCCTACGCCTACCGTCGCCCAGACGGAGTGGCGGTCATCCCGCTCGCGTTGCTCACCGCTTGAGGGGCAACATGCGGGCGCCGAAACATGCGAAGCAGCGCGTGCCGTCGTGCCCGCAAGGGGAACCTTCTGCACGGCAGAAGCACTTCGAATCGTTTGGCCCGTTGCTAAGCCTAATTATCTCGATCGGAACATGCTCATCACATGGTCATTCTGGTGTAGGTAGACCGTTGCCGGCGGAGATTTAGCGAGCGGATTGCAGAACGACTCTAAACTCTGTCGCGTTCGCATCGGTGGAGATCGTACGGCCTTCCTTGTCTTGTAGGGCGACAACGACCAGTCCAGCGGCTTCGGCGAGTTGCCGAAATCCCGACTGCGTGTACCAGTGCAACAGCCAAGTTCTATCCTCGACCACGCTAGTACCGTTGGCATGCTTCTCGTATCGGAGGAGATTGCGTTGAACCCTTGCGTCTTCGTCGCGATCCGCGGAAACGATGGAACAAGGCAAGACCTCGCCGCCCTTGGTAACCACTTCGCTGACCATGCCAAGCTGGCGAGGGTCGGTGGGTGCTGGGATGAACAAAGGCACTAGGGCGGTGTCTCCATCTGCAAGATGACCACGGATGCGCTTTAAGGCGCGCAACGCAGTCACGTCGTCGGGAAGCAACGTGAACGTAGGGCCGGCGAGAAATATTGAACGGTATCTTCTGGGTAATTCAAGCTCTTCCATGCGCTGAGGAAAGAGTGCAACTTCAATGTCCGCCTGGGCTGCCTGCTGCGCGCACCGTGCGAGCATGTCTGTCGATGAATCGATACCGTCAACGTCGAACCCATTTCGGCGCAAGTCGAGAATGCGTTCCCCGTCGCCGCATCCCAGCTCGAGTGCAGGTTCACCTTCCTGCGAGATAAACTCCGCGTAAGGCTCCCAAGCTTGGCTCGTGGATTTTAGTGGCGCGTAAAGTTCTGCAAAAATGCCGGTGTAGAAATTGGAGGCTTCCATAGTGTTGATTGTTGCAAGAACTCTCATTAAAACAATGCTGTCGGGAACCGCTGATTGTCTTGGACTCACGTAACTTTGTTAGGCGTGGCAGATCCGCCAACGGAAAGTTCTCAGCAACCCCGATGAAACCGTCGTTGAGTTGTTTGCTCAGAAACCTAATCGGCAAATCAGCCGGTAACCAGTCCCTGCACCGCCGTGCGAATAGCTTCGATGACGTCATTGACGGTCTTTCGGTGCAGGTGCTCTGCCCGCAATAAAAGGTCGATTTGTCGACCGGAGTTTATGCCTTTAATCGGTCGTAAAGTCACCGATTCATCCAGGGTTCTCCGCGCCGTGAATCGAGGCAATATCCCCAGGCAATCGCCGGCTTCGACGAGCGCGCCAGCTGTTGCATAGTCGTTGACCCGGTGCTCGATTTGCGGAGCCTTGCCCGCCAGCGCGGCGATGGTTTCCAGGACATCGGCCGGCGAATATCCCGCGCGGGAAACAACCCAGCGTTCATCGATGACCTGCTCGGGGGAGAGCTCATCGAAGTCGGCCAACCGGTGATCCTTGTGGATGGCGATATCCAATGGTTCGAAGGCCAGCGGGATCACCGTGATGCGCTCTTCGGGCCACGGGGCTGTATGCGGCATGCGGTGGGCCAGGACCAAATCGTAGGTCGAGGTCAGTGCCGGGAAATCCTGCTGCGACACATCCTCATCGGAAAAATGCAGGGGCGGCAACTGGCCTTCGGGCAGGGCTAGCAGCGGCGCAAAAATGGTCTGCCCGATGGAATGGAAGCCGGCGATCTTGATGGGAACATTCTTGTCCTGCTCCACGGTGCGTATTCTTGCCGAGGCTTCGGCCAGTGTCGAGGCCACCGACGCTGCCGCGGAAGCCAGCAGCTTGCCCTCGGAAGTGAGCACCAGGCGCCGGCCTTCCTTCTGCGTCAGGGGTGCCGGGAACCCGCGCTGCAACTGGGCCAAGTGCTGGGAGACGGCCGAAGGGGAGACGAACAGCGCCTTGGCCACGGCATTGACGCTCCCCAGATCCGCAAGTTCGCGCAGGATCCGCAGCTGATGTAATTCCATGAAGTAAATGCTAAATCAATAGATCAGCAAATCGTGGTTCTTCTAATATGTTTTCCCCGGGAGTGCGGTGCGACACTGGAAGCAACACAGTCCGTCGCGTGTGAACCCGACGGCCATCTGCAAAGGATCACGCATGAAAGCACTGTACAAGTCCGGACCGCACGCTGGGCTGGAACTCGTGGACCGCCCAGAACCAGAAGTAGGTGTGCACGATGTGAAAATCCGTGTCATGACTGCCGGCATCTGCGGCACCGACCTGCACATCGAGGCCTATGACGATGCCGCCAAGGCCATGATCAACACCCCGCTGGTTCCCGGCCACGAGTTCTACGGCGAAGTCGTGGAGATCGGCGACTTCGTGCACGGCGTCAAGGTCGGGGACCGCGTTTCCGGCGAGGGCCACGTGGTCTGCGGGCTGTGCCGCAACTGCCGCGCCGGCCGCAAGCAGATGTGCATCAACGTTGATTCTCTCGGCGTCCAGCGCGATGGCGCCTTCGCCGAGTACGTGTCGATCCCCGAAAGCAACGTCTACATCCATCGCGATGAGCGCATCACCCCGCTGCTCGGCGCCATCTTCGACCCCTTCGGCAATGCCGTGCACACCGCCTTGCAGTTCCCCATGGTCGGCGAAGACGTGCTGATCACCGGGGCCGGCCCCATCGGACTGATGGCCGCCGCCGTGGCCCGCCACGTCGGTGCCCGCAACATCGCCATCACCGACGTCTCCGAACAGCGCCTGGAACTGGCGCAGTCCATGGGCATCGACCTGGCCGTGAACGTGGCCACCACCCGGATCAAGGAAGCCCAGCAGCAGCTGGGCATGGTCGAGGGCTTCGACTACGGCATGGAAATGTCCGGCCACAAGACCGCCCTGCCGGAAATGATCGAAAACATGAACCACGGCGGCAAGATCTGCATGCTGGGACTGCCCAGCACCTCGATCGATATCAACTGGGGCAAGGTAGTCACCCACATGCTCACCCTGCGCGGCATCTACGGCCGTGAAATGTTCGAAACCTGGTACGCCATGAGCGCCATGCTCACCTCCTCCGAGGTGATGCGCGAGCGCATCTCCTCGGTAGTCACCGACTTCCTTCCGGCTACTCAATGGCAGCAGGGCTTCGATGCCGCCCGCAGCGGCCACGGCGGCAAGGTCGTGCTGGACTGGACCGTTTTCCAAGGCTAAGAATTCCCCGCACCAACAAGGAGCAATCCACATGTATACCGACCTCAAAGACCAGCTGGCCGCCGAGCTCGACGAGCTGAAGGCCTCCGGGCTGTTCAAGGCCGAACGCCACATCGACTCCGCGCAGTCCGCCTCCATCAAGGCCGGCTCGCTGGGCGCCGAAGCACGCCAGGTGCTGAACTTCTGCGCCAACAACTACCTGGGCCTGGCCGATAACCAGCAGATCATCGACGCCGCCAAGACCGCCATGGACGAGCGCGGCTTCGGCATGGCCTCGGTCCGCTTCATCTGCGGCACCCAGGATGCGCACCTGGAACTGGAGGCCAAGCTCTCCGAGTTCCTGGGCACGCAGGACACCATCCTCTTCTCCAGCTGCTTCGACGCCAACGGCGGCGTTTTCGAGTCGCTGTTCGGCAAGGAGGATGCCATCATCTCCGATGCGCTGAACCACGCCTCGATCATCGACGGCATCCGCCTGTCCAAGGCCGCGCGCTTCCGCTACGCCAACCAGGACATGGCGGATCTGGAAACGCAGCTGCAGGCCGCCGCCCAGCTGAACGACGGGGCCGGCGCCCGCCGCACCATCATCGTCACCGACGGCGTGTTCTCCATGGACGGCTACCTGGCTCCGCTGGAGGCCATCTGCGATCTGGCCGACAAGTATGGGGCTTTGGTGATGGTCGATGACTCGCACGCCGTGGGCTTCATGGGCGCCACCGGCGCCGGAACCCCGGAGCACGCCGGCGTCTCGGACCGCGTGGACATCTACACCGGCACCTTCGGCAAGGCCCTGGGCGGCGCCTCGGGCGGCTACGTCTCAGGCCGCGGCGAAATCGTGGCGATGCTGCGCCAGAAGGCCCGCCCCTACCTGTTCTCCAACTCGCTGGCCCCGTCGATCGTGGCCGCAACCCTCAAGGCGCTGGAACTGGTGGCAGGCTCCGGGGACCTGCGCGAGAAGCTCTTCGAGAACGCGGCGCACTTCCGCCGCCGGATGAACGAGGAGGGCTTCGAGCTGCTGGACGGCGAGCACGCCATCATCCCGGTGATGTTCGGCGATGCCATCAAGGCCGCCGAGGTGGCGGCGAGGATGCTCGAGCAAGGCGTCTTCGTCACCGCCTTCAGCTACCCGGTGGTTCCCCAGGGGGCCGCGCGCATCCGCGTGCAGCTCTCCGCGGCCCACTCGGCACAGGATATCGAGGCCTGCGTCCAGGCCTTTGCCGCCAGCCGCTGACCCAGGGGCCGGCCGGTGCTCATGTTTCAATAGGAACTACGAGTTGGCATAACCAAAGGCGGAGGACTCATGGCGACCAGGGATGACGTGGCGCGCTTGGCCGGCGTTTCCCCCAGCACCGTGTCCTATGCGATCAGCGGCCGGCGCACGATCTCCGACGCGACCAAGGCCAAGGTCCTGGCGGCCATGCGGGAGCTGAACTACACCCCCGATGCCTTTGCCCAGGGCTTGGCCGGGGCGCGCCGCGGCATCCTCGCCCTGCATTTCCCCACCAGCGTGGACGGCTATTCCTCCACCGAATTCGAGTACGTCACCGCCGCCATGGAGCGCGCCCGGGCCTTGGGCTACCACATGCTGCTCTGGTCCAACCCGATGACCGATGTGATGGGGCTCGAAAGCCTGGTCGGCCAGAAGCTGGTGGCCGGGGTGCTGCTCATGGAAGTGTCGATCAGCGATCCGCGCTTTGATGTTCTGCGCCGGGCCAACATCCCCTTCGCCTCCATCGGCCGTCCCGATGACAGCGCGGACCTTTCCTACGTGGATAATGATTTCGCCGAAGCCGGGCGCATCGCCGTGGACTACCTGGCCGGCCTCGGGCATCTCTCGCTCCTGTACATCAACGTCTCCATCGAGGACCAGAAAGCCGGGAATGGGCCGGCCATCCGCACGGCCCGCGCGATCTGGGATGCGGTGGCTGGCCGCGGCCTGGAAATGCAAGAAGTCCCGGTGGAGAACAACGCCCGCGGCGGCCGCCAGGCCCTGGACGCCTACCTGTCAATGGATCAGCGGCCCACGGCAGTGCTCGCCCTGAAGGAATTTGCCACCGCGGGTTTTGTCAACGCCGCGGGGATGGCGTCGCTGCGGATTCCCGGGGACCTGTCGGTGATCGCCCTGGGTGTGGGCGATCGTTCCGCGGAAATGGTTGCCCCCGCCCTGACGACCGTGGCGCCCTCGGGGGAGCGGATTGCCCATGCCGCAGTGGACGCGCTGGTGCAGAAAATCGAGGGCCGCACCGCCGGCGCGGTGCAGGAGCTGATCACCCCGCAGATGATGGTGCGTGACAGTTCGGGCCCGGCCCCGCGCTGAGTCGCCCCCGGAAATCCAGCCAGGGACCACCACCGACTGTTGACGCGCGTCGATGAGCTGGGTCACTATGGGAGGGATCATCCGTGCCAGGCCATCGAAGCCGGCAGGGCACAACTCGACGTGGAGGGCATCATGAACAAAGCACAACGCGGTCTGAAACTTGCACCGGTCCTTTCAATAGCGGCCATCAGCCTGCTTCTGGCCGGCTGTTCGGGGGGAGTCGACCCCAATGACCCCAACGCATCCGGCTCAGGTGAAGCCCCGGTGGGCCAGGCCGACGGCGTCGTGGACATCTACGGCCCGGTCACCGGCATCGAGGCGGAATTGCTCGAGAAGTCCTGGGCCAAGTGGTCCGAGGAAAACGGCATCAAGATCCGCTATACGGGCGATAAGAACTTCGAATCGCAGATCGGCATCAAGGTCCAGGGCGGCGACACCCCCGACCTGGCCGTGTTCCCGCAGCCCGGCCTGCTGCAGGCCACCGTGGCTCAGGGCAAGGTGCAAAAGCTCCCCGAAGCCGTGCAGAGCCAGCTGTCGAGCAACTGGTCCGAAGACTGGCAGAACTACGGCAAGGTTGATGGCGTGCAATACGGCGTGCCATTGATGGCCAGCGTCAAGGGCTACATCTGGTACTCGCCCCAGCAATTCGAAGAATGGGGCGTGAGCGTGCCGCAGACCTGGGACGAGATGACCAGCCTGGGCACCGAGATCTCCAAGAAGACCAATGAACCTGCCTGGTGTGCCGGATTCGCCTCCGGCGAGGCTTCGGGCTGGCCGGGCACCGACTGGATCGAGGATGCCGTATTGCGCCAGGCCGGAACCGATGCCTACGACAAGTGGGTTGCCGGCGACCTGGAATTCACCTCGCCCGAGGTCACCAGCGCCTTCGAGTCCGTCGGAAAGATCCTGCTGGACCCCGAGCAGGTCAACGCCGGCTACGGCGACGTGAAGTCGATCAACGCCACCGCCTTCGGCGATGTGGGAACCGCCGTCGCCAAGGGCACCTGCCCGCTGACCCACCAGGCTTCCTTCCTCGAAGGCTACGTCCTTGATGCCAAGAACGCCGACGGCAAGAAGGCCACCGTGGCTCCGGACGGAGATGTCTGGGCCTTCGTCGCCCCGCCAGCCAAGGCCGATGACCCGGTCTCAGTGGTCGGCGGCGGCGAATTCGTTGCGGCCTTCTCCAATGACGAGGACACCGCCAAGGTCCAGGAATACCTGGCCAGCGCGGATTGGGCCAACAGCCGCGTCAGTCTCGGCGGCGTGATCTCGGCGAACTCCGGACTGGATCCGGAGAACGCCAGCAGCGACCTCTTGCGTTCCGCGGTGGAGCTGCTGCAGGATCCGAACACCACCTTCCGCTTTGACGGCTCGGACCTGATGCCCAAGAGCGTGGGCTCGGACTCCTTCTGGAAGGGCCTGGTCGACTGGATCGACGGCAAGCCAACCAAGGAAGTACTGGAAAATATCCAGTCCGGATACGACTCCTAGCCACGACCTCGCACCTCGCCAACGGCCGGGCCTCCCGGCCGTTGGCGTGATGACAGGAGCTTGAACCATGTCTGAATTCTTCCAGTGGCTGGCCGGGGTGCCGCCGCTGATCCAGGTGCCGATCATCCTGGCCGCCTTCGCCGTCCTGATCGCGCTCATCCTCGCCTTCGTGGAAGCCGCCACCAGGCGCGGCCGCACGTTCACCGTGCTGCGGCTTCTGGCCGCGGTCCTCGTTCCCGTGGTCATTCTCCTGGCCTTGGGACTGTACAACTCGGTGATGTGGGTGGCCGGAATCGCCGCGGTGCTCGGAGCACTGCTGTACCTCGCCGACCGCCGATCGCGCGAAGGTGCCGGTTCGCTGCTTCAGCTGGGCGGCTTCCTGGCCCCCGCGCTGCTCCTGCTGGCTATCGGCCTGATCTATCCCACGATCAGGACCGCGATCAGCGCGTTCATGGCCAACGACGGGTCCGGATTTGTCGGGCTGGGCAACTTCATCTGGGTCTTCACCAGCCCCGATGGCGTCACCGCCCTGCTCAATACCCTGGTGTGGGTGCTCGTGGCCCCCGTGGTGTCCACCATCATCGGCCTGGCCTATGCGGTCTTCATCGACAAGTCGCGCGGCGAGAAGTTCTTCAAGCTGATGGTCTTCATGCCCATGGCCATCTCCTTCGTGGGCGCCTCGATCATCTTCAAGTTCTTCTACGACACCCGCCAGGGCGAACAGATCGGCGTATTGAACGCGATCATCACCGCCTTCGGTGCCGAGCCCGTGGACTGGCTCGGGCTGGAACCATGGAACACCCTGTTCCTGGTGGTCATCCTGATCTGGACCCAGGCAGGGTTCGCCATGGTCATCCTCTCGGCGGCGATCAAGGGCGTGCCGGCCGAACAGCTCGAAGCCGCCGCCCTGGACGGCGCCAGCCCATGGCAGCGCTTCGCCAATGTCACCTTGCCCGGGATCCGCTCCTCGGTGATCGTCGTCTTGACCACCATTTCCATCGCCTCGCTCAAGGTCTTCGACATCGTCTCTTCGATGACTGGCGGCCGCTCGGATACCACCGTGCTGGCCTTCGAAATGGTGCGACAGTTCCAGCTCGGCGCACGCACCGGCTATAGCTCGGCCCTGGCGGTCATCCTGTTCATTCTGGTGCTGCCGATCATCATCTACAACGTGCGGCAGCATAAGAAGCAAAGGGGAATCCGATGAGCGCCGTCAGCGAATCCTCTCGCCGCCTGATGCGGGCCACCGAAAAAACCAGCGGGAAGCTGCGCAAGGCCACCACCTCGCGCGGGGCCACCATCGCGGCCTTCATCATCGCCGCGATCTGGACCATTCCGACCTTCGGCCTTTTTGTCTCCTCCTTCAGGCAGGCCGATGACATCAAGAGCTCGGGCTGGTGGACCGCGCTGTCCAACCCGTCCTTCACGCTGGATAACTACGTGCAGGCCTTCTCCTCGGGAGACAGCCTGCCGCTGTCCAAGGCGTTCCTGAACTCGCTGGTCATCACCATTCCTGCGGCGATCGTGCCGATCATCATCGCCAGCCTCGCGGCCTACGCCTTCGCCTGGATCAACTTCAAGGGCCGCAACACGCTCTTCGTGCTGGTATTCGCCCTGCAGATCGTGCCGATCCAGATGGCCCTGGTTCCCCTGCTCCAGCTCTTCTCCGATGGCCTGAAAATCGGCGGGCTGTACATCCTGCCGGGCCTGGGCGTCAACGGGCTGGATGGGGCCTATGCGAAGGTATGGATCGCGCACACGATCTTCGCTTTGCCGCTGGCGATCTTCATGCTGCACAACTTCATCTCGGAGATCCCAGACGAGGTGATCGAAGCGGCCCGCGTGGACGGTGCCGGGCATGGAAAGATCTTCTCGAAAATCGTCCTTCCGCTCTCGATGCCGGCCATCGCCTCCTTCGGCATTTTCCAGTTCCTCTGGGTGTGGAATGATCTGCTGGTCGCCACGGTATTCACCTCGGGCGGCGGCCTGCCAATCACCAAGGCGCTGCAGGATCTTTCGGGAACCTACGGGCAATCCTGGGAGCTGCTTACCGCCGGTGCGTTCATCTCGATGATCATCCCGCTGGTGGTCTTCTTCGCCTTGCAGCGGTACTTCGTGCGTGGCCTGCTGGCAGGGGCCACCAAGGGCTAGCCGAAACCGCAGGTGCAGCGAGGGCCCCGGATCCCCGGGGCCCTCGTTCTGTCTGAAATCCCGGATCTGAATAGCCTGCGCCGAGGGCGCAGCCGCGGCGCGGGCCAGTAGGCTCGTCAAAGGAGAACATCCACGGATTTCGCGATGCCCCGCAACGGGCTGCGCAGAACAAGAAAGGTCGCCATATGGGTACGACATTGCTGACGAATATCGCGCAACTGGTCACCGTTGATGCCGCGGGCAGCGTACTGGAGCATGCCGCCGTGCTCATCCGCGAGGACCGGATCGAATGGATCGGCGCTGCAACAGATGCACCAGCGGCCGATGCCGTTCACGACCTGTCAGGGCGAACCGTGCTGCCAGGCTGGGTCGACTCGCACAGCCACTTGATATTCGGGGGAGACCGCGCCGAGGAATTTGTTGCCCGCATGGCCGGCCAATCCTACGCAGCCGGCGGAATCGCGGTGACCACCTCGGCCACCAGGAGCCTCAGCGACGAGGAACTCTCCGGCCTGGTTGCCGCCCGCCGCGCCGAAGCCCTGTCGATGGGGACCACCTGGATGGAAACCAAGACCGGCTATGGCCTGGAACTATCGGAGGAAAGCCGCCATGCGCGCCTGGGCGGACCCATCGCCGATACCCTGACCTTCCTCGGCGCCCATCTGGTTCCCGCTGGCGCTGATGCCGATGAATATACTGACCTTGTCGCCGGCCCCATGCTTGAGGCCGTCGCACAGGACATCGACTTTGTGGATATCTTCTGTGAACGCGGCGCCTTCAATGAAGATCAAACCCGCCGCGTTCTGCAAGCAGCGCAAGACCGGAATTTGGCAACCAAGGTCCACGGAAACCAGCTGGGCCCAGGCCCGGGAGTGAAGCTTGCGGTTGAATTCGGCAGCCATTCGGTGGATCACGTCAATTACCTTGAGGACTCGGATATCCATGCGCTCGCCGGAAGCTGGGCCAAGTGGGACCGCACGACACGTTCCGGAAAGCCCGGGACTGTCGCCACCTGCCTGCCGGCCTGCGACTTGTCGACCCGTCAGCCGCTGGCACCAGGGCGCGAGCTGCTGGATGCAGGGGTGGGCATCGCGCTGGCCAGCAATTGCAATCCAGGAACCAGCTACACCAGCAACATGAACTTCTGCGTGGCCACCGCGGTGCTGCAGATGAATCTGTCCTTGGCCGAAGCCATCGAAGCCGCCACCTACGGCGGAGCGCTCGCGCTGGGCATCGCCGACCAGGTAGGCTCCATCGAGGTCGGCAAGCGCGCAGACCTGCACGTTCTTGATGCGCCGGCAGCTGCGCATCTGGCCTACCGTCCGGGAATGAACCTGACCCATAGTGTCTACCGGGCCGGGAAGCTGGTTAGCTGAGGCATGGGCCAGAAGTTTGCTACCAATTTTTGGACGGGCATAAGGAGTGCTATGCGTTGCATACCGTACATCTCTGCTCGAATATTTTCCGCGATCAGTTCTACTCCGACTTTGGTGCTCGCCAAATTTGAGATGTAATTAATCGTGGTATTTCATCTGAAACAGACAATGATCGGAATGTGGCCAAAAGCCAATAGGCGCAAAATCCTTGCACAAAGCGAGGAAGCGTACCTTCGCCGCTTACAAGAAATCGAAGCTTCGGTTCCCGACCCCGAAGAGTGGGGTCCCTCGCTAATAAATATTGGCAAAGGGCAGGCCGAATTCATGGGCTATGCTACGAAAAGTAGGTTCGCAGATCATTACATTGTCGTAGAAGCCGATGGGCTGCCCACTCAAAGCGGACGACGGGAACGCACACTTGATTGGGTTGAAGCAGAACAGACAGAACTTTTGGGTCAAATTACTGGCTACTGGCTGGCGATCTTGAGGAATTCTGACAGCCAGAAAGAAATGTCGTCGGGGGAGAGCGAACATTGGTTTGAAACAATGTCCGCATTGAACGATTTCTTGCAACCGATGGAGGCCGCTTGGTATCCCGCTTTGCAGGGATACCAGCTGATCGAAGGCGTTGGCTTCTACTCTCCCGATTGGCGCTGCGGTGCCGAACCTGCCTAGGCACTTGTATTTCCAAACAGACGTCGGAGTGTAGTTCCGCAGACGATTGTCGATCTGGTCTGGTAGGTCCTAGCCTATAGAGCCATGGCCCAGAATCTTCCACAGGCGGTCGCGTTCAGCGCCCGTCATGAGATTTGCTTCAAAACGAGCTTCGACTTGCGTTTTTGGATCGTTCACCAATACGTAGCCATCACGTAGTTCATTGGCCGTGTACCAGCCTGGGCCGTAGTCTTCTTCAAGGAAATCGTGGTGGCCGTCTATCCAGTGCGTTTGCCACCACATCTGTTCTTGCTTCTCCCAGAAAATGGGGAATGAGCGCATGATACCTACCGAAGTCGTCAACCATCCTCGGAGCAGGCCATCTTGCTTCAGTTCCCAGACCGCGTCTCGAAAAGTATCCAACTCGGGATCTCGTGGCCAGTGACTCTCTTCGAACCACTTGTCTATCAAACGCATATCATCAATGGTATCGATCCTGATGACAAGTACCTCGGTCAGACAGGCAAGACGAAAATTCCATCCGGTGCCTTGAAACCGGTTCGCTTCCGATCTTTGGCATAGATACTGACGGACCATTGGGCTGTCGAATCAAATGGCGAAAGATGCCAGTCTGAGAATCGACCAACGAGCTGCAATCGTGAATCAGCGAACAGGTCGTCTTGATCGACTGTCCCACTTCGTGCCCGTGCAGTGGATCCGATGATCATAACTCCAGTGTCGTTGAGCAACTCTTGAGCAATGGCGGACAGCTTGCGGAACTCTTTGGTGGACAAGAATGCGGGTACGTTACCGGCAAGCACAATGGCTCCAAAACTGACCGGTAGGCCGCGTGCATGCATGACCTCGGCTTTCAGTTCGTCAACGGCCAGTTGCGTAAACCAGGCATCGTTAAAGAGTTCACCAGCCACCTTCAGAACCTCTGGTGTCGGATCAATTCCGAATGCTTGGTGACCTTTTTGGCGTAGGGCATTGACCGTATTGCCGATGCCGCAACCGATGTCTAGAATTCTTGAGCCACGTGGACACAACATATCTACAAAACGTGCTGCAGTCTCAAGATCCGTCCCCGTTAGGGTCATGCTGCGCATCTTCGCTGCATAGGAATCATAGCCTTTGCTCAAACTCATGGTCGCTGGTATTCCATGAGCTGCCAGCCTTCGACTTGTTCCGGTCGGTTCGCCTGAAATCTGGCAGTCAATTAGCCATTCGTGATAGACAAGAACCATGGCTAATACTGCTTTTAAGGGAACCCCCGTACAGACCATTGGTGAACTGCCAGCCGTAGGCTCGCAGGCTCCATCATTCACCCTCACCGACACCGGCCTTGCAGATGTCACCAGCGAATCGCTGGCTGGCCGCCGCATTGTCCTGAACATCTTCCCATCGGTCGATACCGGCGTGTGCGCTGCCAGCGTTCGCCGCTTCAACGAACTGGCTGCCGGCCTGGAGAACACCACCGTCGTGTGCGTCTCCGCTGACCTTCCATTCGCACTGGGCCGCTTCTGCGGTGCCGAGGACATCGAGAACGTCACCGCCGCTTCGGTCTTCCGCTCGGACTTCGGTTCGGACTACGGCGTGACCCAGATCGACGGCCCGCTGGCTGGCCTGCTGGCCCGCTCGGTCATCGTCCTGGACGAGAACGGAAAGGTGGCCTACACCCAGGTCGTTCCTGAAATCACCACCGAGCCAGACTACGATGCAGCCATCGCAGCCCTGGGCTAATCGCCTTCTGCATCATTGGTGATGCTTGCCAAGGCCCATCCGAGCATCGAGCTTGGATGGGCCTTCGCCGTCCCCGGGGGAGGGATGCCAATGATCGGGCATCAGCACCCCGCAACCTGCGCGGCGTGCTCAATCCGCGGTCCGATCTTGCGCATCAGCTTGTCGATCTTTGGGCTATCGGTGCGCGAGAGCGTATCGGAAAGCCGCTCCAGGCTCATCAGCCCGAGCCAGATCTTCGCCCGACGGGCTTCATCGGGGCTCGGCGCGATCAAATCCACCATCTCCAACCCGTGCCACAGGCTCAGGTACGCCGTATTCAATGCCGGGTCCCAGGCCGCGGCCAGATCCCAGTCCAGGATGCCGATCAGTTCTTCATCCACCCAGTGCATATTGTGCCCGGCCAGATCTCCATGGACCAGGCTCGGAGGCACCTGGGCCAGTTCGTCAAGCTGCGCCCACAGGCTGCTGGCAGGGCCGCGCAATTGATCGGGCAAGGCATAAAAACATTGCTGCTGGCGCTCATCGGTCCACGGGCCGCGGAAGGCAAAAGGGGAGGCCAGGTGCTCGCGCAGCGGTTCAAGCTCGACCTGCGCCAGGTCGCTCACCAGCTGGCCCAAGACTTTGGGGTCCCCGTAGTGCGGTTCATGGGCGCTGCCCGGGATGAAGGACAGGGCCACCGACCCCAAAGAATCCACCTTCAGCATCGGCGAGGTCGCCACCGGGATCTGGTAGTCCAGCTGTTCGGCCACAAGTTCCAGCAGCTTGATGGAGCGCGGCATTTCTTCGGTGGCATCGATGGTCCGCGCGATGCGGATCACCGAGTCCGGGTTGGCGATCACCACCTTGTGGAACTGTCCGCCCTCGTTCACCGCTGCGTGCTCCCAGGAAAGGTCAGGGCGTAATCGGCGGGCGATGGACAGTTCTTCTTCCGTGGCAGGACGGGACACTAATGCTCCTTTAATTCGCTGTCTTCAGGCTACCAAAGCTCCCGCACAGCCTGATCAGCCTATGATCGAGAACGTGAATGCCAAGATCCTGAAGTTCGAGATCGCCCTGGTCCTTGCCCTGTCGCTGGGGCAGAGCGCGATCTACTCGCTGCTGAGCTTTGCCGACAAAGTCACCCGGGCACCGTTGCGTGATCAGACGACGTCGCTGAACAACCAGCTGAGCACCCGCGAATTTTTCGACTTCTCCTATCAGCTGCTGGACATTGTCTTTGCGCTGGTTCCGGTGGCGCTGGCCCTGTATCTGATGAAGCGCAGCCTGGGCTTCGGCGTACACGAGATCGGTTTTGATGTGCGCCGGCCAGGCAAAGACTCATTGTTAGGTGCCGGACTCTTCCTAGCCATGGGCCTTGGCACCTTGGGAGTCTATGCGGCCGGTCGGGCACTGGGCATCACCACGGCGCTGTCCGCTGCCAATCTGGGGGACTACTGGTGGAGCGTGCCGGTGCTGCTGCTCTCGGCGGTGCGCCATGCGGTGCTTGAGGAAGTGCTGATGCTCGGCTTCCTATTCACCTACGCGAAGAAGCTGAACCTCGGATTATGGACCACCATCATTGGCTCGGCGGTGATTCGTGGCAGCTACCACCTGTATCAGGGTCTGGGGCCAATGATCGGCAACTTGCTCATGGGTGTGGTTTTTGGCTGGGTCTATCACAAGTACGGGCGGGTGATGCCGCTGGTGATCGCGCACTTCCTGCTCGACGCCATCGGCTTTGTTGGGTACGCGCTGATTGGCCCGGCCATCGGGATCGGGAGCTAGCACCTAAGCTGTAATAATGCAGATTTGCGAGCTGAGAGAAGCACTGATTCCCGATGCTGTGGCCCTGTGGGAAAACACCGGGCTGACCCGGCCCTGGAATGATCCCTGCGCTGATGCCCGGCGCGCCCTGGAAACCGCCACCTCCACGGTGCTGGCCATGATCGACGACGAACAAGTTCTCGCCACCGTGATGGCCGGCCACGACGGTCACCGCGGCTGGCTGTACTACGTGGCGGTGGATCCGCAGAGGCAAGGCTTCGGGCTGGGCGCCACGATGGTGGATGCCGCCTGCAACTGGCTCACTGCGCGGGGTGTGCCCAAGGTGCAGCTGATGGTGCGCGAGGAAAATGCCGCGGTGCGCGGCTTTTATGAGCGGCTGGGATTCCAAGACCAGCAGGTCGTGGTCCTGGGCAAGCGCCTTGATGCCGGCGCATAAAAAATGGTAGGTGGGGACGCCATTGTCCCCGCCTACCGTCGTACTACAACACTACCGGGCCGTTCTCGGTCTCGAAGGTCACCGACATGATGCCCGGAGTGCCATTGGGCGCCTGATAGGCCATGGTCACTGCGCCCAGATGCACGTTTTCCGGCTGCCCCAGCCACTCCAGCACCCGATCGCGGGAACCGGCAATGGTGATCTCGCTGATCGCCCCGGCTGGCTCAAGGGCCTTGGAAGGATGCAGATCCCTGGCTTCCTCGTCCCAGGAGATCAGGTACGGGCACTGCGGGTCGGCGATCAGGCCCTTGATGCCGATCTGCTGCCAGGTCAGCTCGCGGCCATCGGGGAACTTGCGGTTGCCCGGAACGGCCTTGCGGCCCAGCCGGTCTTCGGCGCTGGATAGATCGTCCACCGAAACGCACCAGCCCATCCAGCCGCCGCCGAGCTCCGAACGGGCCCGCACCGCCTGGCCGAAGGGGGCCTTGTCGCTGGCCGGGTGGTTCAGCACCTCAACGACTTCCAGGTATTGCCCATGCTTGAGCGGGAAGATGACATTGCGCGTCCCGAACCTCGGATGCACGCCTCCCTTGACGAACTCCAGGCCGAGCGACTCGGAGATTCTTTGCGCGGTTGGCAGCAGCCCATCCGGGCCACAAGCATAACTAACGTGATCTAGCCTCATCATGAAGCCATCATGGCAACATGTGACCGCAGTCTCTACTTAGGTGACCCTAATCTTTTTTGCTGGATCGAATTCCCTGCGGCAAAAGCGCGAACTATCTGGAATATGACCGATTGCGACCATTTGCAGGCGCCCGCATTGCAAAGATCTTCGGTTTTCGGGCACACTGGTAACAGGTCATGAGTCCCAGTAATAAGCCCCGGCTTACTGGGCGGCAACCCTCCAACCGCGGTGGGGTGCCCCGGGTGAAGACCTGGCCCTTAGGTGCATACGGCAGCTAAGGACAAGCGCGGGTAACCCTGGAAGACTTCTTGACGAGGTGCTTCCTGTCGGTGTCTTCTCAGTGGTCTACCCCCATAGTCATGAAACGCTATTTGGAGGAAACCATGAGCAACAACTGGTCATTTGAAACCCGTCAGATCCACTCCGGCCAGACCCCGGATCCGGCCACCGGCGCACGAGCGCTGCCGATTTTCCAGACCACGTCTTTCGTCTTCCCGACCGCGCAGAGCGCGGCCGCCCGCTTCGCCTTGCAGGAGCTGGAACCGATCTACACCCGCATCGGCAATCCCACCACCGACGCGGTGGAAACCCGGATCGCCGATCTGGAAGGCGGAGTAGGGGCGCTGCTGCTCTCCTCGGGCCAGGCCGCCACCACCTTCGCCATCCTGAACCTCGCCGAGGCCGGCGACCACCTGGTGGCCAGCCCCAGCCTGTACGGCGGAACCCAGAACCTGCTCAAGCACACCCTCAAGCGCCTGGGCATCGAAGTCACCTTTGTGGCCGACCCGGATAACCTGCAGGACTGGCGCGACGCGGTCCGCCCGAACACCAAGGCCTTCTTCGGCGAAACCATTTCCAACCCGCGCCAAGACGTGCTGGACATCGAAGAGGTCGCCAAGATCGCCCACGAAAACGGCGTGCCGCTGCTGGTGGACAACACCCTGGCCACCCCGTACCTGATCCGCCCGATCGAATTCGGGGCCGACATCGTCATCCACTCGGCCACCAAGTTCCTCGGCGGCCACGGCAATGCGATCGCCGGGGTGATCGTGGACTCGGGCAACTTCGACTTCGCCAAAGACCCAGCTCGTTTCCCGGGCTTCAATACCCCCGACGAGTCCTACAACGGCTTGGTCTTCGCCCGCGATCTGGGTGTGGACGGCATCCTCGGGGCCAATCTGGCCTACATCCTCAAGGCGCGCGTGCAGCTGCTGCGCGATTTGGGCGCCTCGGTCTCGCCATTCAATGCCTTCCTGATCGCCCAGGGGCTGGAAACCCTGTCCCTGCGCATCGAGCGCCACGGCGAAAATGCGCGCGAGGTAGCCAGCTGGCTCGAAGCCCGCGCCGAAGTGCAAAAGGTCGCCTATGCGGGACTGGCCTCCTCGCCATGGTTCGAGCGCGCCCAGAAGTACAGCGAGCACGGCGCCGGATCGGTGATCGCCTTCGAGCTTGCCGGTGGCGCGGCCGCCGGCCAGGCCTTCGTCAACGCGCTGGAGTTGCATTCGCACGTGGCCAACATCGGCGATGTCCGCTCGCTGGCCATCCACCCGGCCTCCACCACCCACGCCCAGCTCTCCGAGGCCGATCAGGTCGCCGCCGGCGTGAGCCCGTCCCTGGTCCGCATCAGCGTCGGCCTGGAGAACATCAAGGACATCCTGGCCGACTTGGAACTGGGCTTCAACGCTGTTGCCGCCCTGGATTCCGCGGCCGACGATAACAAGGAATTGCAGGAAACCCTTTAGGAATGGCATCCATTGCAACCACCGAGGAACCACAGCTCGCCGGCGGCCAAGACGGCATGATGCGCCGTAGCGCCGTCGGTGAGCACCACTTCGAATTCGGCGGCTACCTGCCGCAGATAGAGCTTGCCTATGAGTCCTGGGGAACCCTGGACGAAGGCGGATCCAACGCCGTGCTGGTGATGCACGCGCTGACCGGCGACGCCCATGTTGCCCAGGGCGACGGGCATAGCGCTGGCTGGTGGGACGGATTTGTCGGCCCCGGGGCCACGATCGACACCGATAAGTACTTCGTGCTGGCCGTGAATATGGTCGGCGGATGCAATGGATCCACCGGCCCGTCCTCGCTCGACGAGCACGGCGTGCCCTACGGCTCTCGCTTCCCGTTCGTCACCATCAAGGATTCGGTACGCCTCGAAGCACGCCTTGCGCAATTGCTGGGAATCACCTCCTGGCATGCGGTGATCGGCGGATCGATGGGCGGCGCGCGAGCCTTGGAGTACGCGGTCGAATTTCCCGAACAGGTCAAGAACCTGGTGGTGATGGCCTCCTGCGCTCAAGCTACGGCCGAACAGATCGCCTTCGCCCAGGTCCAGACCCAGTCCATCCGGCTGGATCCGAACTTCAACGGCGGCGATTACTACACCAGCGAAGCAGGTCCGGAAGCCGGACTCGGCCTGGCTCGGCGCCTCGCGCACATCACCTACCGCTCGGCGGCCGAGCTGGAGGCCCGCTTCGGGCGCACCGCCCAGCCCGGCGAGCACCCCACCGGCCAGTTGGATGGTCCGCGCGGCCGTTACCAGGTGGAAAGCTACTTGGATCATCAGGCCACCAAACTGGTGAACCGCTTTGATGCCAACAGCTACCTGGTGCTGACCGAGGCGCTGATGAGCCACGATGTGGCGCGCGGCTACGAGTCGCTGCAAGCCGCCTTGGCGCGCCTGGACACGGTCAACGTGGTGGTTGCCGCCGTGAATTCGGACCGCCTGTACTTCCCGGAGCAATCCGAGATGCTTGCGGCCAGCTTGGCGACACCAACCTCGGTGCATTACATCGATTCGCCGATCGGCCACGATGGCTTCCTGACCGATGCCAGCCAGCTCGACGGGATCTTGCGCGGCAGGGTTTTCAGCCGCTAGCAGCTTAACGCGAAGGGACAGCTCCCACCAGTGATCGGTGGACGCTGTCCCTTCATGCTGTTAACGATTGGCTACTGGGCGCTATCGCCGGCGCCCAGCGAATCATTGGGCTTCGGCGCGGTGAACGGCACCGCCGACGGGCGCTTGGGGGTAATGCCATCGCCCGAGGACTGGTGGCGCAACCGGCGCAGCACCCACGGCGCCAGGTGCTCACGAGCCCACTGCAGGTCCTCAATCCGTGCCTCACGCCAGGTTCGCAAATCAGGCAGCGGTGCCACCTCGGTGTCGATCGAATGCGGCACGTTCAAGGCATCCAGAGCCATGGCCGCAATCCGTTGATGACCTATGGGCGAGAAGTGCAAGCGATCCGGGGCCCACATTTGTGACTGGTGTAATTCGCGTAGCGCCCACATGTCGCCCACAATGGCGTCGTATCGCGCGGCCACCGTGCGAATGTTTTCGTTGTAGATGGCCACCTTGCCGCGGATGCTTCCCAGCACCGGCGTATCGCGAATATCCGGACCGGTGACGATCAACAGGGTCGCGCCCGTTGAGCTGAGCTTCGCGACCGCGCCGTCGAGAATGTCAGCGATCTTATCCGGATCCCCGCCCGGCCGCAGCACGTCATTGCCGCCGGCGCACAAAGAGATCAGATCCGGCTTCAAAGCGATGGCGGGAGCTACCTGCTCGGCCACGATCTGTCCGATCAGCCGGCCGCGGATTGCCAGGTTCGCATAGGCGAAATCTGAAACAGTGCTGCTCAGCTCCTGAGCCAGCCGATCGGCCCACCCCAAATGACGGCCGGGATTTGACGGATCGGGATCGCCTATTCCTTCGGTGAACGAGTCACCCAGCGCGATGTAACGACGCCAAGGATGTAGCGACTCTACTGCGGATTCGGGAGTTTCAAGGTCAAAATCTTTAGGCACAATCTACATTGTTACCCTATGGTAACTATCCGTCAATCAATCTTGGGGATGATCTACTTCACCCCTCACTCCAGCCTTTCAGCAAATCCTGGCGGGCCTGCACGTACTCATCGTTCGAAAGGATCCCACGGGAACGCAGGCTTGTTAGCTCTTCCAGCTTTGCTTCCAACGACTGCTTCGCCGCCAAGAGATTGGATTGCGCCAATTTTGTCTTCAAGTCGGTTTCGAAGGTAATGGGATCCATACCAGCGCTTTTGATATTGCGCGAATTACGTGCCTGAGCAAAAACAATGGAAATCACGATGGAGACTAAAAATACGGCAACTAGCCCTATGAGTATCGGCATCACGGAGAACGTGGCATCTATAAAGCTAGACCCAGTGGAAAGATCGTCCTCTATGTAGCCAAAACTGGATTCATCGGCTGGCAGTGACTCGTCATAGCCGTAAATGACCTCGCTGTTTTTCATTGCACCTTCGTTCGTCGTTACTCGGTAAAATTGCGAAGAAAATTCATTAGTTGGTTTAATGCTTCTTATTGCTAGTCAAGCATGGATTATTTGATGGAACCTGCTGGACCGGCAACTTTTATCAAATCGCAATCGATATGGTGTGGCCGTCTGCCTCTTCGGCCTTGCTCAGGCTTGAAGACTGTCGTTTTTCGGGGCTGAAATTTTCGGGCAAAAATCCGAGACCATTGTCCACAATCCGCTTGATTCCGGGCTATTTTGTCGGTCGCTCACGGGAAAATTAGATATGAGCAATCCAAATTATTCTGAAGATTATGACGATGAACATCGTCTACCGCTGAGCCCTCCGGGCACTCGCAACGAGTCTCGTCCAGACTCCATCTTTTCGCAGTATCTTTCGCATCAGATTTTTTATGGTCCGGTCATGAAGCGAGCTGAAGTCCTTTTTAACGCGGGGCCGGTGCAGAGTACTTTTGATGCGCTAGAACGTCTGAAGACCATTCAACAGCTCCATGGATCCCTGGACGCGATGACGTCCACCTTGCTGGCGGATACCGTTGAGCAGGTTGGAGCGGGTTTCGCGGATAACCTTGCTGAGCTGCGCGCTTCCAACCCGGACGAATTGCGCGAGGCTGGGCGGAGTGCCGAGTTTTATCGTGTAGACCCTGGCTCTGATCAGATTATCAATGCCAATTTCGTGGCCGAGGCCGCGGTTGCGCTGAGGGAAACTCCGCAGATGGTGGGCAAGCGCATGTTCTATGCAAAGGGCTTGCGCCATGTCTGCAAGGACACTTTGATAGCACTTGCCGCCGGGGAAATCACGGTCAAGGCGGCCCACTACATTGTGAAGTTCTCGCAGGACTTGGTGCCAGAGCAAATCGAGATCATGGAGCATCTCTTGCTACCGCTTGCAAAGACTGCCAGCGACGACACTGTCTATCAGAAAGCACGCAGACTGCATGATCGGATGAATCCTGAATCAGCGCAAGAACGTCGCAATAAGTCAGAGGCCGCGCGCAAGGTAACGCACTGGTTCGACGACGCATCCGGTATGGGAACCATCCAGCTGACCCACCGTTCCGACGTCATTAAGTCCATCATGAGCACTCTTCGTTGGACGGTGGATCAGGACAATGATCCAAGAGATGAACGCACTGTTGAGCAGCAGATGGCAGACGTTTATGCGGATGCCTTGATCAATGGCTGGCCTGGTAGCGACGGTTCACCGCTGAAGCCTCGCTTATCGATCACTATTCCAGCGTTGGAAATGCTGGCGAATCCCAACAAAGCCCTTGCTGATTTGGAAGGCGTTGGTCCTATCCCCGTAGGGCTAGCGCTTGAGTTGGCGAAGGACGCTCCATCATTCCAGCGGGTCCTGACTGATCCGTGGACCGGCGCGGTAATTGATGTTGAACGTAGGAAGTACACCCCAACGCAAGGAATGAAGGACCTCCTGCGGCACAGGGATGTTCATTGTTGTTTCCCCGGATGCAGGCGCCCTGCTGACGTTTCGGAAATGGATCATATTGAAGACTGGGCGCATGGCGGAAACACTGACCGCGACAATATGCATCTGCTGTGCAAGCGGCATCAGATGTTCAAGCACGCACTGGGGTGGAAAATCCATGCAAGGCCCGACGGGACGAGGTCTTGGCTCACGCCGCATGGGCTGCACGTCATCATCACGCCGGAAAGCATTGACGTTGTTGAAAACCTGGATTACATAAATGATCACTGTCCGCAGCGGCCTGAACCTCCACGAATCCCGCAGGTCCGGCTCAACGCAGATACGCTTCGGGTTCTCAGCTATCCGGAACAGCCGGAAGCAAAGCTTAATTCCGCCTGATCTGGCGGACCACTAGTGATTCGTTGAATGACAAATATTTTCAGTCAGCAAGGGACTTCAAACCACCCATAATCACGTATCGGTATCGGCCATGAAGCTGATGGCCTTGAATCCTCGCGGCCTCAATTCTTGGGCTACACCCTAGCTTGAATTCCTGACAGCGTGAATGGATTTTTTTGTCCGTTGATGCTGAACAAACGAACGATTGGTCGTACGCCAGCGACGTACTCGTAATGACAAGTTTTTTCAGTCACTAAGACGAGTGGGTGGGAACTTCTGAGCTTCCGCAGAGGTAGTGATCCAAGACGTGGCATGACAAGATTTTTCGTTCACTAGCCACAGGGCATAGGGCAATAAGCCCAACCTCGACGATGTCTTTTCGCTAATCTTGAGCACATGACTTCATCCGAGACCGCGCCAGTGGCCATCATCTCCCGCAACGACGATTCTCGCTTGGGCACCCCGTTGCTGGTGTTCCTGCATGGTTATGGATCAAATGAACAAGACCTAATGGGTCTCTCGCGCTACCTGCCCGAAGAATTCACCTACTTATCCGTGCGCGCACCACTGCAGGCCGGCCCTGGATTCTGCTGGTTCCCGCTTACGCAAGAAATCGACTACTCAAGTGAAGCCGTTTCAAGTAGCGTTGTTGCATTGTGGCAGCTGCTGGAGCCGCTGAGCAAGCAGCACTCCTCGATCACGCTGCTGGGTTTCTCGCAGGGAATGGCAATGGCAACATCCTTGGCCCGATATCAGCGCGAGGCCATCACTGCAGTGATTGGTCTATCTGGGTTTGCCGTTGAACCGCGAGATCTAGAGATTCTCGACGACGAAAAATTGCGGCAGAATCCGATTCCGCTGTTCTGGGGCAGAGACCTTGCCGATCCGGTGATTACCCAGGACAAGATCGCTTTCACCCTTGGATGGGTATCCAAACATGCAGAGCTGACCATCGAAACCTACCCGCAAATCGGGCACTCGGTCAGCATGGAAGAACTTGAAGACGTCGATGCGTTCCTCAAGAAAGTGGTGCTCGGGCAGGAATAGTTACTGCTGGGAGGTCACTTTCACGCATTCGCCGTTAACGCAGACGACGTCTCCGGGGCGGATCTGGGCCCCGCGGCGGGTGTCGACTGCTCCGTTGACCGTGACAACGCCTTCGGAAATAAGCTCCTTGGCGTGGATGCCGTCTTCGGCGAGGGAAGCCAGTTTGAGCAGCTGGCCCAAGCGGATCGATTCGTCGCGGATTTCTAGGTCAAAAGCTTCGTTGGCACTCATGGCTCCCATTCTTCCCTATAACTGGGCCAGTCGCGCCACGATGTGGGCAAGAGCGGGGAAGTTCACTTTCGCGTTACCCGCATCCGCTTAGTCTCACGGCCTTGGAAACGATACCCTTGAACGGTATGTATTTTTCTACGGACCGCAACCAGCGGCCTCGTAATTTCCATTGGAGTTGATATGGCGCCACAGTCCAAGCTAGATCAGGTAATTTCCCTCGCAAAGCGTCGAGGCTTCGTTTTCCAGGCTGGTGAAATTTACGGTGGTTCCCGTTCCGCATGGGATTACGGACCTCTTGGTACCGAACTGAAGGAAAACATCAAGCGCGAGTGGTGGCAGAACTTTGTCCGCGGCCGCGAAGACATGGTTGGCCTGGACTCGTCCATCATCCTGCCAAAGGCTGTCTGGGAAGCTTCCGGTCACGTAGCTACTTTCACCGATCCACTGGTCGAGTGCATCCAGTGCCACAAGCGCCACCGTCAAGATCACCTGATCGAGGCCTTCGAAGCGAAGAAGGGGCGTGCGCCAAAGGACGGCATGAGCGAGATTGCCTGCCCTGACTGCGGCACCAAGGGCCAGTTCACCGAGCCCCAGATGTTCTCCGGTCTGATGAAGACCTTCCTGGGCCCAGTGGATTCAGAATCGGGCATGGCCTTCATGCGTCCAGAGACTGCTCAGGGCATCTTCGTGAACTTCGCTAACGTGCTCACCGCCAGCCGCAAGAAGCCACCATTCGGCATCGGCCAAGTCGGCAAGGCCTTCCGTAACGAAATCACCCCAGGTAACTTCATCTTCCGAACCCGCGAGTTCGAACAGATGGAAATCGAGTTCTTCACCGCTCCGGAAGATGCACCGAAGTACTTCGACCAGTGGGTCAAGGATTGCTGGGCATGGTTCGTTGATCTGGGCATCAAGGAAGAAAACCTGCGCCAGTTCGACGTGCCAGAAGACGACCGCGCGCACTACTCGGCGGGCACCATCGACTTCGAATACCGCTTCGGCTTCCAGGGGTCGGAATGGGGCGAGCTCATGGGTGTCGCCAACCGCACCGACTACGACCTGTCGAGCCATGCCAAGGCTTCGGGCGCAGAGCTGACCTACTTCAACCAGGCTACCGGCGAACGCTACACCCCATACGTGATCGAGCCTTCCTTCGGCCTGACCCGTTCGATGATGGCCTTCCTAGTGGATGCCTACACCGAGGACGAGGCGCCGAACACCAAGGGCGGCGTGGATAAGCGCACCGTACTGAAGCTGGACCCACGCCTGGCTCCGGTCAAGGCCGCTGTGCTGCCACTGAGCCGCAACGAGAACCTGTCGCCGAAGGCCAAGGAGCTGGCCAACGAGCTGCGCAAGCGCTGGAACATCGACTTCGATGACGCCGGAGCCATCGGCCGCCGCTACCGCCGCCAGGATGAGATCGGTACGCCGTTCTGCATCACCGTGGACTTCGACACCCTCGACGACCAGGCCGTGACCATTCGCGAGCGCGACACCATGACCCAGGAACGCGTGTCCCTGGACCAGGTCACCGCCTACCTTTCCGAGCGTCTGAACGGAGCCTAGAGCCCGATGAACGAACTGGAATTCCGGCCCTGGCGCAACGGGGATGACCTGGAGCTGCTGCAGGTTTTCGGTGATCCGCGCTCGCCACAGGCCCACCAGGATCGCACCATGCTGCGCGAGAACAGCGATGCGCTGTTCTCCCGCACGCTGGTGGCCAGCATCGATGGCGTAGCAATCGGTGCCGGCGTGGTCTTCGCCTCCTCGCTGCACCCGCAGCGCTTGTGGCTCTACGTCGAGGTGGCTGCCGATCAGCGCCGCTCCGGCGTGGGCACCGCCCTGGTCCAGCAGCTGCGCCAGCAGATCCCGGCCGATCAGGTCCAGCAGCTCAAGGCCCGCTACACCGTGACCCCGGGCGATCCGGCCACCGCGGCGGCAGGTTTCTGCAGGGCTTTGGGGCTGGGCGAAATCCAGGTCTCGCGCGATGTGATCCTGGAGCCGGGCGCCTTGGCAGAACCGGTGTTCGATACGAACGACCGGGTGATCGAGGAGCTGTCCACGGGCAGCGTCGAGCTGACCAAGCTGGTCATGGACTTCTACAACAAGGTCCACGAGCAGTGGGATCCAGCCCAGATGACCGTTGGCTCGGCCCAGCGCATGCTGCTCGACGAGCATACCGGCGCCCAAGCGGCCCTGGTGCTGCGCGATAAGCCCAAGCGGGAGGGCGGGGTGCCGCTGGCCTTCGCAGTCAGCTACGTACCAGCGCGCGAGGACGCTCCCTCGGATGTGCTGGTGGGACACAACCCGGCCTTCAGTGATGACGAGGTGGCCGAGGCGGTGCGCGATATGGTCGCGATGCTGATCCACCAGTATCCGGTGAAGCTGGAAGTGGATTCGTCCATGTTCATCCTGGCTTCGCTGATTGACGCGCTGGCGGGGGTTGAGCAGGCCACGGTCATTTCGACCACGCATATCATGGCCAGCGACGCAGCCAAGTAGTGCCAGCTCAAGCGGGACCAGGTTCGTGAACTGGTCCCGCTTTTGCGTCCTCTCGGCCCCTTCTGCCCTTTGGCACGAAAGCAGCTTGCGTGACACGCAGCGCCGCACCGGCGGCACGTTCTTTCTCGTGCTGTTCTCCTTCGCCTCCGGCCTGCCGCTGTGCGTGCAGTCGCGCATCAACGGGGCGCTGGGCGCGTAGCTGGGAGATGCCATGGCGGCATCAACCATCAGCTTCGGAGCCGGCTTGGCGGCCTTGATCCTGCTGGCCCTCGCCGTACCCCGGGTGCTCAACACCGTGCGGCAGGTGCCGAGCATCGGCGTCGCGGCGTTCACTGTCTGCCTGGCAACCGGCCAGGCGATCGGTTCCATGCTCATGGACCGGGTGGGCTTTGGCGGGGCCGCGCCACGAAAGATCAATGCCCTGCGCATCCTCGGCTTGCTCATGGGCTTCCAGCCTGCGGCCAACGGCGAGCCAGTGGCACCCTATGGCGGTGCCACGACGGCGACCCTGGTCAACTTCTGTCGGCTTCCTGGTCCTGGATGTGATTTCCCCCGGCCCTGGGATCCTCCGTCACGGCCGCAACCGCCACGGGCACCGTGCTGACACTGCTCGCCGTTGGCTTGGCCTCGTTCCCGGGGGCGCGCAGCGCACAGGAATCCAGCGACCGCAGCCCGGTCGCAGTGCGCGAATAGCCTGCCGCGCTGTGGTTGTTCACTGTCCGTTTCCCTTTCACGCCTAAGCTGGAATTCATGGAATCACAGCAGCTGGACAAGGGCTCGGCCAGCGAGGTCTTCAAGGTCTTCCTCAAGCTCGGCCTTACTTCTTTCGGCGGTCCCATCGCCCACTTGGGATATTTCCGCACCGAACTGGTGGACCGGCGCCGCTGGCTCGATGACCAGCAATACGCCCAGCTGGTCGCATTGGGCCAGTTCCTGCCCGGCCCGGCCTCCAGCCAGGTAGGTTTCGGCCTCGGCCTGCACCGCGCCGGCCTGCGCGGAGCCTCGGCGGCGTTCCTGGCCTTCACCCTTCCCTCCGCGGTTCTGCTCGCGGTCTTCGCCTTCGGCTCGTCACTGTTCGCCGGTCCAGCCGGGACCGGGCTGCTGACCGGCCTGAAAATCGTCGCGGTCGCCATCATCGCCCAAGCGGTATTGGGCATGGCCAAGAATCTGGCACCGGATCGGACACGTGCATCTATCGCCGTGGCGGCTGCCGCCTCGGCACTGCTCTGGGCGGGATCCTTCGGACAGCTGCTGGCCATCGCCTTCGGCGCCGTAGCTGGATACTTCTGGTGCCGTGATGCGGATCCGGGTCCAGCGACTGTCCTGCAGTTCCCGGTCTCAAGGTCGTTGGGGATCAGCTGCCTGGCGCTGTTCGCTCTTTTGCTTTTCGGATTGCCGCTGGCTGCCTGGGCCACCGGTTGGGATCTGCTGGCGTTCATCGATGCCTTCTACCGCTCCGGCGCACTGGTCTTCGGCGGCGGCCATGTGGTGCTGCCGCTGCTCCAAAGCGCGCTCGTGGATCCCGGGCTGATCAGTTCCCAGGATTTCCTCGCCGGCTACGGCGCGGCACAGGCCGTGCCCGGACCATTGTTCACCTTCGCCGCATACCTCGGCGTCTTCGTGGAATCAGGTCCCGGCGGCATGCTCGGCTCGGCCATTGCCTTGCTGGCCATCTTCCTTCCGGGATTCCTGTTGCTGCTGGGCGTTCTGCCATTTTGGAATCGGCTGAGCCACTGGCCGGCGGCACGCGCTATCCTGCGCGGCGCCAATGCAGCAGTGGTCGGCGTGCTAGCCGCCGCCCTCTACGACCCGGTCTTCACCTCGGCGATTACTTCCGCTCCCGCGTTCGTGCTGGCGCTGCTCTGCTTTGTCCTGCTGACCGCTTGGAAGATGGTGCCATGGATCGTGGTTGCCATCTCGGGGCTCGGGGGAGTGCTGCTGGGGGTGCTCGCCTGACCGGGATCGTTCCGCCGGTCCCGGCACCCTGACGCGCCAAGACGCGCAGGGTGCCGGAAGGGCGGCGCTGGTGCCCTGGTGAGCCAGGACTCTAGCCCAGGCTCTTGGCTGTGCTGAGCACTGAGATCAGCTCGTCGAACCATTGCGCATAGCTGCTGTAGGTGAAGGGACGCTTGTCATCCCATTCGACCACCTGGCCGGCCTTGACCGCGGGCAAAGCGGTGAAGACCGGGTGGTTCTCGACCTGCTGGGCGGTGCCCGAATAACTCAGGACCACATCGGCGGGGTAGTCGGCAACCTTTTCCCAGCTCAAGGAAGCCCAGCCGCTGTCTTCGGTCGGGCCGACGATCTCGAACCCGAGTTCGTCGAGCAGGGCCAGCTGGCCCAGGGTTTTCTGGCCGACGTACAAGTCGTCATAGCCGTTGAGCGCGATGATCCGCAGCGGCTGGTCCTTGGCCAGGGTGCGCAACTGCTCGAGCTTGGCTTCGTAGTCGGCCTTGGCTGCAGACTGCGAGTCAACGTCGCCTCCCAGCGACTCCGCCAAGGACTCATAGTCCTCGATCACCTCCTCGACGGGCCGGCCGCTGAATTTGATGCCCACGAACGGCGCAGTGGCGGTCGCCTCGGCCTGGACCTTTTCATCCCACCAGGTCCACCCGGTGCCGTCGGCATTGCCGAAGCCCACGATCAGGTCCGGGGCAAGGCCCAGCAGCTTCTCAAGATTGAATTCACCGTCTTGGCCGATGGTCTCCATCTGCGCCGGATCGGCCGTGCCAAGAGCCAGGCTTCCCGGCTCATTCAGGCCGTAGCCGAAGACGCCGGAAGGACGGATGCCGTAATCCCAGAGGGCCGCGGCCGAGTAGGAATCGACGACCAGCGACTTCGGTGCGGCGTCCAAGGAGATGGTCTTCCCATAGCCGGAGCTGGTGAAGCTCCACGCTTCGCCGGCTTCGCTGCTGGCTGGGGGCGCCGCCTGGGTGCTCGGGCTGCAGGCGGCCAGGGCCAGCGCCGCGGCCAGCGATGCTGCACCGAACACGGCGCGACGGGTGATTGGTTGCATGTACTTTTCCTTCTTAGTTGGCTTCGTGGCCCAGCGGGATCACGAGCGGTGTGTGCGAAACGGGATCCTGGATGATGGTGCAGGGCAATGCGAAGACCTCATTGATCAGTTCCTCGGTGACAATCTCGGATGGAGCTCCGGCGGCGATGATCTCGCCGGATTTCATTGCGATCAGGTGCGTGGCATACCGGCAGGCCTGGTTCAAGTCATGGAGCACGGCCACCACCGTATTTCCCTGCTGCTCGTTGAGCCGGCGGCAGAGCTCCATGATTTCTATCTGGTGCGCGATATCCAGGAAGGTGGTCGGCTCATCGAGCAGCAGCAAGGGAGTCTGCTGGGCGAGCACCATGGCGATCCACACGCGTTGGCGTTGCCCGCCGGAGAGCTCGTCGACCAGCCGCCGGGAAAGCCCGGTGGTGCCGGTGGCGTGCATGGCATTGAGCACCGCTTGCTCATCCGCGGCTGACCATTGGGAGAATACGCCCTGGTGCGGGTGGCGGCCGCGGGCGACCAGGTCCGCTACGGTGATGCCATCCGGGGCGAGCGAGGACTGCGGCAGCAGCCCGAGCCGCTGCGCCACGTGCTTGGCCGGCAGTGAGAGGATCGGCTTGCCATCGAGGATGACCTGGCCGGAAGCGGGTTTCAGGACCCGGGACAAGGCCCGCAGCAGCGTCGATTTCCCGCAGGCGTTGGGCCCGATGACCACCGTGAACGAACCCGGCGGGATGGACACCGAGAGGTTCTCGGAGATGGCCGCCGGCCCGTAGCCCAAGGTGAGCTGGTCGGCGGATAGCTGTGGATGGGTGATGCTCATTGGCGTCGTGCCTCACGAAGTAGTAGCCAGATCAGGTAGACCCCGCCAATGCTGACGGTGACGACGCCAACCGGCAGGGAAGTATTTGCCAACACGCGCTGGGCCAGCACATCGCTGGCCAGCAGCAGCACCGCGCCGAGCAGAGCCGAGGATGCCAGCGACACCCCGGCGCTGCCCATGAGCCGGCGGGCGATTTGCGGAGCAGCTAGCGAAATGAAGGCGATGGGACCTGCCGCCGCCGTGGCCAAGGCGGTCAATGCCACCCCGATGACCAGCAGGGCCAGCTTGCTTGACTCGGCCCTGATGCCCAGCGCTACCGCCGCGTCATCGCCCATTTCCAGCAGGCGCATCCTGCGCGCGCAGGCCATGGCGCACAGCGCGAGAGGCAATGCGACGGCCGCGGCCGGTATTGCTTGGTCCCAGCCGATGGCGTTCAGCGAGCCGGCACCCCAGATGGCAGCGGACATGGCGTCCTCCAAGTCGCTGCGCAGGATCAGCCAGGTGTTGGCCGAAGCCAGCACCGCGCTGACCGCAATCCCGACAATGATCAGCCGGAACCCCTCGGACCCCTTCCGGTAGGACAACGCATAGACCACGGCAGCGGTGGCCAAGCCGCCGGCCAACGCCCCAAGCGCTACCTGGAAGTACCCGCCGCCAAGGAGCAGCATCACGGCCAGAGCACCGGTATAGGCGCCGGTATTGAATCCGATGACGTCCGGCGAACCCAGCGGATTGCGGGTCATGGATTGGAAGATTGCGCCGCTGGCACCGAGCGCTGCGCCCAGCACCAGTGCCATCAGGACCCGGGGCAGGCGCCACTGCAGCACCACTCTCTGGCTGCTGGCCTCCCCGGTTCCAGCCAAGGCATTGAGCACTTCTCCCACGCTGAGCACGAAGTCTCCGGTGGCCAAAGCGAACAGTCCCAGTGCGGCAGCCAACGCGCACAGCAGGGCGGCGAACAGCAGCCGGCGGGCCTGCACGCGCAAGCTGATGGGCCCAATGCGCAGAACGCGGTGGCCGGGGCCGAAATCGACGGTGCTCATAGTCCGCTGGCCTGCTTCCGCCGAACCAGCCAAATTAGCACCGGAGCACCAAGGAAAGCGGTAACGACACCCACCTGCATTTCACCCGGAAGGACCACGACGCGGCCGAGCACATCGGCAACGAGCAGCAGCACCGGGCCGAGGAGCAGCGAGAAGCATAAGATCCATCGCTGATCTGGCCCGACGATCCAGCGGCTGATATGCGGGATCATCAAGCCCACGAAACCTATCGGGCCCGCGGCGGCTGTCGCCGCCCCGCACAGCAAGGTGACTGCCACAATGACCAATCCACGGGTCAGGCCGATGTTGGTCCCCAACGCAAGGCTGGCATCATCGCCCAGGGCCAGCGTGTTGAGCGAGCGGGTGCACAGCACCGCCAGGAGCACGCCCAGCACGACGAAAGGTGCGATGGTCCACACCATTGGCATGGTGCGGTTGTTCAAGGTCCCGGCGCCCCAATAGCGCATGCGGTCGAAGGCCTCGGGATTGAGCAAAGTCATCCCGTTGGAAATTCCTCCCAGCACGGCGCCCAGCGCGACGCCGGCCAGGGTCAGCCTGGCCGGGGTCGCTCCGCCGCGGCCACGGGAGCCGATGGCGTAGACCGCGATGGTGGCTGCGACGGCTCCGGCAAAGGCGAACCAGATGTACTGGGAGATCTGCGTGATGCCCAGGAAGGCCACGGCGAGCACTACCGCGAATCCGGCGCCGGCGTTGACCCCGAGAATACCGGGATCGGCCAGTGGATTCCGGGTCAGCGCTTGGATCAAAGCACCGGCAACAGCCAACGAGAGTCCTGCCAGGAGTCCAATCGCGGTGCGCGGCACGCGCAGCTCATTGATGATCACCAGTGTTTCGGGAGTGCCGGATCCAAGCAATGCCTGCATGGACTCCATCGGTGCAATGGCCTTGGCCCCGATGCCCAGGGACGCGAAAACGGCGGCAACGAGCAAGCCAAGGCAGATCGCCAAGGCTATAGATTTCCAGGCGTTGCTGCTGGTCAACCCTGCCGGATGGAGGGCCTCGTTTGCCTGGGTTGATTCGCTGGCGGGATGATGCGGCGCAAGAAGGGTCATGCGACTTTCCGTAATTAGGGGACACTCACTCGTACGTAAGTACAAAAAGCCACACTATCATGATGTTTTTAGGGCAGGCTAAGTTAAGTCATAATCGATGCAGCTATTGTTCATTTGCTGCTGAACGACCTGCGACTAGGCCAGATTGGTAAATTGCACTGAACCGTCAGCAGCGGCAATGGCCAGGAACGAATCAGCCTCAGTTGCCAAGCGTTCATCGATTCGCGCCAGCACCGACACCTCGGCCCGGTCATCCAAGGCAGGACCGGCCGAAGCAATCCACGCCACCGACAACCCGGGCCGTGCTGCCAGTGGTGCGGCCATCGGTTCAGAGGCAGCTGGGCCAACGATGATCACAGCACGACGCGTCACGGAGCTGTGGTCCACCGCGGACGTACCCGAGGACGCGGCATTGGACTGCTTGTCCGCACGCCACAGCACGAAGTGGTAGCCAGCCACGGCAGCGGTTGCGACCAGCCAGCCCAGCGGGACGCGCACGGCGTCCAGAAGGGAATCAAGGCGATTCCCGGCTTCCAGATAGTATTCGAAAATCCGGTATCCGAGGACCAGCAGGGAAATCAGGGCGACCGTGGAACTGGCTCCGAAGAACAAGACCAGGTAGACGCTGCGGGAATCCGCTGGCGAAGGCTTGAGCGGCTTGAAATACCCTAGCCAAGCCGCCGTCCCGAAGATGAGCAGTCCCAGGCCATGGCCTAGCAATCGCACCGGGTATTCCGCCGTGACACTGGCGGCGATTGCCGCGAAGAGCGCATTGAGAATCATGCCCAAGCCGGTTGCCAGCACCGCCAGACCGAGCCCGCCAAGCACCAAGCGGGCCGCGTTCACTACGGCGGCCGAGCGCAATCCGGAACGCAATTGCAACTGGTGGTAGATCCAGATCACCGCGGCCGCCATGACGATGGCCAGCAGCTGCGGGCCGCCGGCAAGGAGCAGCCCGGTGCGTTCCTGGGTGCTCCACGCCTGCGGCCACACCCAGGAAAACAGCTTGGCGCCCGAGAGCAGGAGCGCCAGTGCCGGTGCGGCCAATCCCAGCGCGATCAGCAAGACGTCGCTGAAGGGATCGGACATTTTCTGCACGCGGCGCAGTTTCCAATGCCAGAACCACAGTGCCGACGCGCCACCCAGCCAGATCACAGCAACCAGCAGATGCTGCAGGCCCGTAGCACCTGCCAAGGCATTTTCCGGCCGGACCAGGATTTCCAGTGCCGCCTTGAGCGAGGCCACCAGCGAGAGTGCGACGAGCGCCACGCTGAAGTAATTTCCCACCGCCGCTGCCAGATGCGCGAATTGCCTTGGTGCTGTCCGCTCGGCCACGATCTGCCGGTGCTGCCAGGCGCACACCGCGCCCCATCCCAAAGCCGTGCCCAAGGTTGGCTGCCATGCGCCTTGAGCGGAAGGAGCAATTAGTCCGGACAGCACCGCCAACGCGGCGCAGCTGCTGGCGGCCAGGGTGGCAAGATAGGTGGCCGAGGCCTGCAAGGAGAAGATCGCCGCGTCGAAGGCCGACGGGTGGGCCAGCCGCTTGCGGATGGAGCGCCACAGCAACCAAGCCAGCGGGATCCCGACCAAGCTGAAGGCGAAGGCCATCGCCAGCTGCTCGGTGCTGACCTGTTGTGCATCGAACCCATGGAACACCGCGGTGAGCAGGGCGGACAGGCCAGTGGCCACGACCAGCAGCAGGATGAACAGCAGTCCGTGGAGGATCACCGGACGCAGCATGCTGCTGCTTCGCGACAGTGGAGCTGGATCAGTAGCGGCAGCCATCAGTAGCCCATCTCCTCGGCGGTGCACAGCCCGACCTGCCATGGCATGCGGTCGATCAGCCAGGTCCCATTGACCTTGCGCAGCTCGAAGGCATCCTCATAGGAGGACAGATCCGGCCAGGGCAGGAACCTGGCATCTGCGGTATCGAACCGCGTGAGGACGGTAGCGTCCGCAGTACCCACGGTGCTGCTGAGCAGCCGCACCTCCAGCGGCTGCGTCGCGTAGGGCTCCGGATTGCACGGCATCCTGGATTCGCCCTGAAGCACAAAGCCCCGCATGGCAGGCAAATCCTCGGATTCGAAGGCCATCAGATACCGCTGCACGACCCCTTCCGGGGTGTTCTCCGCGTGGGCTTGTGGTGCCGGACGCAGCGAAACCACAAGCAACGCGGCTATAACCAAGGCCACACAGGCGGCGGCCACTACGACAAGCACCACCCTGGCGACCGAAAAATTACTTGTCATTGCCCTATTCTCCGCCTGCAGCAGGGCAGAAGCCAGATGCTGCGGGGCACGATTTGATCAAGATCTCAGTTACCGATTTGCCTGCATGCGCGATAATGGATGGGTGACGACCCTGACTGATGCGCCGAATGACACCCCCACCTTGAAGCTGCCGCCCTTGCAGCTGGGCAAGCTCACCATCGATACCCCGGTGGTTCTTGCGCCCATGGCCGGGGTGACCAACCGCGCCTTCCGCCGGCTGTGCCGCGAATACGGCGGCGGGCTGTTCGTCACCGAAATGGTGACCGCCCGCGCCCTGGTGGAACGCAACCCGGAATCCTTGCGCATCATCTCGCACGACCCGGATGAGGAGATCCGCTCCATCCAGATCTACGGAGTGGACCCGGGCACCGTGCGTGCCGCGGTGCGCATGGTCGTTGACGAGAACCTGGCCGATCACGTGGACCTGAACTTCGGCTGCCCGGTCCCGAAGGTGACCCGCAAGGGCGGCGGTTCGGCACTGCCGTGGAAGACCGATCTGTTCACCTCGATCATCGAGGCCGCGACCTCCGAGGCCGCCAAGGGCGATATCCCGCTGACCGTGAAGATCCGCACCGGCATCGACAAGGACCACCTGACCTACCTGGAGTCCGCCAAGATCGCCCGCGATCACGGGGCCGCAGCCGTCACCCTGCACGCCCGCACTGCCGGCCAGTACTACGCCGGTCATTCGGACTGGGACGCCATCACCACCCTGCGCGAAGCCATGGACGACCTGCCGGTACTGGGCAACGGCGATATCTTCAGCGCCGAGGATGCGATCAACATGGTCGAGCAGACCGGTGCCGCCGGGGTGATGGTGGGACGCGGCTGCCAGGGACGCCCCTGGATTTTCGGCGACCTGCAGGCCGCGTTCGAAGGCCGGGCGGATCGCTTCCGTCCCGGTGTGCGCAAGGTGGCTGACACCGTGTACCGCCACGGGGAACTGCTCACCGAGTTCTTCGAGGACGAGGGCAAGGGCATGCGCGACATCCGCAAGCACATCGCCTGGTATTTCAAGGGCTACCCGGTCGGCGGCGAAATCCGCTCCCAGCTGGCCCAGGTGCCATCCCTGGCTGTCCTGCGCGAGCTGCTGGATCAGCTGGATCTGGACCTGCCGTACCCCGGTGCTGCCGCTGAAGGCACCCGCGGACGGGCGGGCCACCCGAAGAAGACCCACGTGCCTGATGGCTGGCTGGATAACCGCGTGATGTCCGATGCGCACCGCGAAATGATCAAGGCGGCAGAACTGGACATTTCCGGCGGCTAGGCGCTCGCCGTGGATAACCGCCGAGCACCCCTAAATGTCACTAGACTAGGTAACATGACTCAGATCCCCGGCTATGCAGAAGCCGATTCGCAACGGTGGGTGCCCGAGCCGGCCAAGAAGTCCTATCGCACTGCTTTTGAGCGCGACCGTGCTCGGGTGCTGCACTCTTCGGCGTTGCGCCGGCTGAGCGCCAAAACCCAGGTGGTCGCGCCGAACCAGAATGACTTTGTGCGCAACCGGCTCACCCACTCCCTGGAAGTGGCCCAAGTGGGCCGCGAATTGGGGGCGGCGCTGGGCTGCGATCCGGACGTGGTTGATACCGCGTGCCTGGCGCACGATCTGGGCCACCCGCCCTTCGGCCACAACGGCGAAAAGGCGCTGGACAAGCTGGCCTCCGGCATCGGCGGATTCGAGGGCAACGCGCAGACCCTGCGCCTGCTGACCCGGCTGGAAACCAAGACCTTCAGGCACAACGGCCATTCTGCCGGATTGAACCTGTCGCGCGCCTCGCTGGATGCCGCCTGCAAATACCCGTGGCTCAAGGCCGACGCGCCTGAGGCCAACGGCAAGAAGACCAAGAAGTTCGGCGTCTACGAGGATGATGCCCCGATCTTCAATTGGCTGCGCGATGTTCCCGAAGCCGCCCCGGGCGTGGTCTGCATGGAAGGCCAGGTCATGGACTTGGCCGATGACATCTCCTACTCGGTGCACGATGTCGAGGATGCGATCGTCGGAGGCCAGTTGCAGCTGCGCTGGCTCAAGCAGGATCTGCAGCGGGAACGGGCCCTGCAGGTCACCCGGGAATGGTATCTGCCATCCACCGGCGAATCCGATATCGAGGCGGCCCTGCGCCGCCTGGAAGCCAGCGACGAGTGGGTATCGCACTTCGACGGGTCACGCCGTTCCATGGCTGGCCTGAAGGATATGACCAGCCAATTCATCGGGCGTTTCGCGGCGGCCGCCCTGGACGCCACGCGCGCCCGCTACGGCAGCGGGAACCTGACCCGCTATAACGCGAGCCTGATCGTGCCGGAGGAAACCGTGCACGAAATCGCGGTGATGAAGGGCATCGCCGCCAGCTACGTGATGACCTCCGAAGTGCGCCAGCCGCTGTATCTGGACCAGCGCACCTTGCTGGCCGAGCTGGTGGCGCTGCTGGTGGAGACCGGCAAGGACAATCTGGAGCCGATCTTCGCCGCGGACTGGGAAGATGCGGCCGATGAGGCCGCCCAGCTGCGCGTGGTGATCGACCAGGTCGCCTCACTCACCGACGTGTCGGCCACCGAGTGGCATTCATATCTGGTCAAGGGCGTAGCCCCTGAAGCGCAACTGTTCTAGAAGGGAATCATGGCAGGGCTGATCAAGCGTGAAGATATCGACGAGGTGCGCAACCGCACCGACCTGCGCGAGGTCGTCGAATCCTATGTCACGCTCAAATCCGCGGGCATCGGCTCGTACAAGGGCCTGTGCCCTTTCCACGACGAGCGCAGCCCTTCCTTCCACATCCGCCCGCAGCTGGGCACCTTCCACTGCTTCGGCTGCGGCGAATCGGGCGACGTGATCGCCTTCATCCAGAAGATGGACCACTCCTCGTTCACCGAAACCGTGGAGCTGTTGGCCGCCCGGATCAACTACGAGCTGCACTATGAGGACGGTGGACCAGGTCCGCGCCGCGAGGACTATGGCAAGCGACAGCGCCTGGTGGACGCGCACAAGATCGCCGAAGAATTCTTCCGCGCGCAGCTGGCCACCGAGGAGGGGGCCGCCGGGCGGGAGTTTTTGGCCGGGCGCGGCTTCGATGCGGAAGTGGCCGCGCAATTCTCCGTCGGCTACGCGCCCAAGGGATGGGATGCACTGCTCAAGCATCTGCGTGCCAAGGGCTTTGCCGATGACGAGCTGAAGCTGACCGGCATGTTCTCCGAGGGCAACCGCGGGATCTACGACCGCTTCCGCGGCCGGGTCATGTGGCCGATCCGCGATTTGTCCGGGGCGACCATCGGCTTTGGCGCACGCAAGCTCTACGAGGATGACCAGGGCCCGAAGTACCTTAACACCCCGGAGACTTCCCTCTACAAGAAGTCCCAGGTGCTCTACGGCCTGGACCTGGCCAAAAAGCAGATCTCCAAGAGCCGGCAGATCGTGGTGGTGGAAGGGTACACCGACGTGATGGCCTGCCACCTGGCTGGGATCACCACCGCGGTGGCCACCTGCGGCACGGCCTTCGGCACCGACCACATCAAGATCGCCCGCAGGCTGCTGCAGGATGACGGCACCGGGGGAGAAGTGATTTTCACCTTCGACGGCGATGCCGCCGGGCAGAAGGCCGCGCTGCGCGCCTTCGAGGAAGACCAGCGCTTTATTGCCCAGACCTATGTCTGCGTGGAACCTACGGGGGCTGACCCCTGCGATCTGCGCTTGCATCGCGGGGATGAGGCGGTGCGCGAGCTGATCGAGCTCAAGCGCCCGCTGTTCGAGTTCGCGATCCGGGCCGAGCTGAAGAAGTTCAACCTGAATACGGTGGAAGGCCGTGTGCAGGCGCTGCGCCAGACCGCTCCGATCGTCGCCCAGATCAAGGACTCGGCCATCCGCCCGGCCTACGCCCGCGAATTGGCTGGCTGGCTTGGCATGAACAACGAGGACGTGAACCGCTCGGTGGGCGCGTCGATCAAGCGGGCCCGGCTGCCCAAGAATGCCGAGCAGCAGCTGCCGGCCCCGGCCCAGGGTGCTCAGCAGCCGGTGGCTGCGCCGGCTTTTGAGCGCCCGGATCAACGCGACCCGGTCATGCGCCTGGAGCGCCAGGCCCTGGAAGTGGTGATCCAGCAGCCGCAGCGCTTGCAGGATGAGCAATGGCAGGCCTTCTACGAGGCGAGGTTCATGGCGCCGGCCCATTCGGCGGTGCATGACGGAATTGTTGCAGCTTCTAGCGCTGGTGCTTCGGCCACCTCGTGGGTGGAAGTGATCCGCGATGAAGTTCCCGAGCAGCTGCGCAGCTTCGTCTCGGAGCTGGCGGTGACCAGCATTCCGGCCTCGGATGAGCACAGCCTGAACCGCTATTGCGCCGACATCATCAACGGATTGATTGAGCTTCAAATCACACACCGGAAGGCTGAGCTGATCGGCCGTTTGCAGCGCGCCGAGATGGAGCCGGAAGGCGAGGAATACGCCCAGATCAACCGGGAATTGATGGAGCTGGAGATGCGCCGCAGGATCCTGCGGGGCACCTAGGGGATCGATTTTGCATTAGCGGAAATCTTCGGTAAAGTTATATCTCGTTGCAATCCTCCATAGCTCAATTGGCAGAGCATTCGACTGTTAATCGAAGGGTTACTGGTTCAAGTCCAGTTGGAGGAGCTCATCGAAGAATCCCGGCTCGCGAAAGCGAGTCGGGATTTTTTATTTTCCTGTGGCCGGGTTCCACAGGCGCCGTGATTCCAGATACCAGAAGTAGGCGAACAGCCCTATCTGGAACCACTCGACGATGAACAGGGCTTCGTCAATGCCGGAGAGCAGCAGGATCGGCCAAGCGATCAAACCCAGCGCCATCAGTCCGAGGATGATGCGATATCGGTTCGGAGTGCCGCCGCTGGTATCAGCTGGGCACATGGGTGCGTGGCCTAAATGGCTGGCAATGGCGATGCCCATGGAGAAGATCAGCAAAAACGCCGCGCTGGCATGAACCCATGCGAAGGTTTTTCCTTCGATGGCTCTGAAGAGCAGCAGCACGACAAATACGGCGAGCAGGCCGGTGCTGACCCATCCCAAGGTCTTGGTCAAGGAGCTATGTGCCAGGGCTTGGTGCGGGGTACGGGCGGTCTTGATCCCCAGCCAGGCAAAAGCCGCGCTCACCACCAAAACGGCAACGATGGCCACGCGAACCGAGAGGATCAATTTGCTTTGCTCGCCTGGGGCCAGCGTGGAGAGCGTCTCGCCGAGCTTGGTGGGAACCAGGGCGACGAACATGGCGTAGAACCCCGCCAAATTCAGTGCATAATCCTCCAGCTCCTCGCCGCTGTACACCACCAGCAGGGCTCCGGTGGTCACCAGCATGGCCACGAACAGATCTCTGGCAGGGCCCAGGTAGTAGGAACTGAGCGAGTCCTCGATGCGGTGATTCACGAGGCCGTAAATCACGATGGCCACCACTAGAAGCAGGGGAACCACGAGCAGCATGAGGCGCACATAGCGCAGGGTATCGCGACCTTGAGAACGTTCTGCTGTGCTGTGCATACATGCATTCTGTAACGAAGGCGGTGGATTCGGGAAAGAGACTTGCCCAGTGAACAAGGATATTCTGGAATTCTCATGGTAAGCGCATGAGGGAAGTTACTTGCGCGCCAGCGTAGCTATAGTGCGTAGCTGGCGATCAAATGCGACAGGGCCCGAACATCAACTTTGCCCTTGAACTCCAGACGGACCTTGCCCAAAGAACTGAACCAAAGATCCAGTTCTGCGTCGAGATCGAAAGATCCCGCTGTCTCGACAGAGAAAGTCTGGATTTTCGAATAGGGCAACGAAGTGTAATCGCGCTTCTTGCCGGTCATTCCCTGGACGTTGACGGCGATAAGCCGCTTGTTGGTGAAAACCACGTAGTCGCGAGCACCTTTAAACGCAGCAAGCAGTTCTTCGCCGGCAACGAGCATGGGCATGATTTCTGGTGCTACTTGTGCAAGATCCCAAGGGCCCAATTTGAAGACTGAAGAATTATTAAAATCGATCATGTCCTGATCGTACTGAAGCAGAAGGACAGGATAGGTGCAGCTCAGGCGCGCTGCCTGGTCCCACGAGATGAGGAGTAAGCAACGCGCCTGATGACCGTCTGCTGGAGACTAGAGTTCGATGGCTGCCACGGCTCGAACCGCGCGAGCTGCTTCGGCGCCCTTCTTCAGGAAGTGCTCGAAGTAGAAGGTCTGGTGCTCATCATTGGAGTGGAAATGGTGCGGGGTCAGGCTCACCGAGAACGTCGGCACGTCGGTATCCAGCTGGACGCGCATTAGCCCGTCGACTACGGCTTGGGCGACAAAGTCGTGGCGGTAGATGCCGCCGTCGACAACCAGTGCGGCGGCGACAATCGCATCGTACTTTCCGCTCTTGGCAAGGCGCTGTGCCTGTAGCGGCATTTCGTAAGCGCCAGGGACGGTGACGGTATCAATGGTGTATCCGGTACCTGAGGCGTCCATCTCGGCGGTGAATCCGGCCAGTGCCTGATCGACAATATCTGCGTGCCAGCTTGCCTTGATGAAGGCGACCTTCAATGGATTGCTCATGAGTTTCTCCCTGTTCCTCGTCCGAAAGTTCAGTTCCTATGGCCCTAGCCTAGTGACCAGTGACCGGCGGGCTTAATTGCCCGGCGAATCGGCGTAACTATTACCGTCGTTAGCGCCAGCCGAGCTGCGGGGCGACATGGGCGAGGATCGACTCGATGACGTGCGCGTTGTACTCGACGCCCAACTGGTTGGGAACGGTCAGCAGAAGCGTATCGGCTGCGGCGATGGCTTCATCTTCGGCCAGCTTCTTGGCCAGCTCGTCCGGGTCGCCGGCATAGGATTTGCCGAACACCGCGCGAGTCTTCGCATCGATGTTGCCAATCTGGTCTGAACTGTAGCGGTCGCGGCCGAAGTACTGCCAGTCGCGTTCATCGGTCAGGGCGAAGATGCTTCGGCTCACCGAGACACGAGGCTCGCGCTCATGGCCAGCTTCCTTCCATGCATCGCGGTACAGCTGGATCTGCTCGGCCTGCTGGACGTGGAAGGGCTTGCCCGATTCGTCATCCTTCAGCGTGGAGCTTTGCAGGTTCATGCCCAGCTTGGCGGCCCATACCGCAGTGGCGTTCGATCCGGAGCCCCACCAGATGCGCTCGCGCAGGCCCGGAGAATGCGGTTCGATCCGCAAGAGCCCTGGTGGGTTGGAGAACATCGGGTTGGGATTGGGCTCGGCAAAGCCCTCGCCGGAGAGAACTTCGAGCAGCCGCTCGGTGTGGCGCCGTCCCATATCGGCATCGGACTCGCCGGCTTGCGGCTCGAAACCGAAATGGCGCCAGCCGTCGATAACCTGCTCGGGTGAGCCGCGGCTGATGCCCAGCTGCAGCCGGCGATTGGAGATCAGGTCCGCTGAGCCGGCGTCTTCGGCCATGTACAAGGGATTCTCGTAGCGCATGTCGATGACGCCGGTGCCGATTTCGATGCGACTGGTTTTAGCGCCGATGGCAGCCAGCAAGGGGAACGGTGAGGCGTACTGCTGGGCGAAGTGGTGCACGCGGAAATACGCGCCGTCCGCGCCCAGTTCTTCCGCGGCCACCGCGAGGTCGATGGCCTGCAGCAGGGCATCCGAAGCACTCCGGGTGCCTGACTGCGGATGGTCGGTCCAATGGCCGAAGGACAAGAATCCGATGTTCTTCATACTTGAGCCAACAAGTAGTTTCGGGTGGTTATTCCGTCCTAGCGGTGGGCGAGCTGCCTGGACCGAGGTTCGGGAGAATCTAGATCGCCCGGCTGGTTCAGTGCTGACCAGAGCTGGTCGAGTGACAGGTTCAGCACGGCTGCCACGGCGGCGATCGTTGAAAATGCCGGGGTGGCCACGCGCCCGGTCTCGATTTTCCGCAGGGTTTCGGGGGAGAGACCCGCTTCGAGGGCTACATCCAGGATGGTTCGCTCGCCACGCGCGCGTCGCAGGATAGATCCAAGGATCTTCCCTTGTTCAAGTTCTTTGGCGGTGAGCGGTAATCGGACCATAGGAAAATTATAGTACCGGTACTATATGACCGGTATAGTTATTGGCATGATTGAAATTCTCACACCTGCAGAAGTGGATAAGGCCCGCGAAACCGGAGCTTTGGTCGGAACGATCCTGGCGACACTCAAGGAACGGGTCCACGTCGGAACCAACCTACTGGAGATCGATGCGTGGACCAAGGCGATGATCCTGGGGGCCGGCGCCGAGTCCTGCTACGTGGACTACGCTCCGGCCTTCGGCAACGGCCCGTTTGGGCACTATATCTGCACTGGAGTAAACGATGCGGTGCTTCATGGTCTGCCACGTGACTACGCCCTGGTTGAAGGCGATCTGCTGAGCCTGGACTTGGCGGTCAAGCTCAACGGCATTGCCGCCGATGCGGCGATCAGTTTTGTTGTCGGCGCCGAGGGCACCGAGGAAGACCGGAAGTTGATCGAAACCACCCGGCAGGCCCTGGCCGCCGGTATTGCCGCGGCCGGTCCGGATGCCAAGATCGGCGATTTGTCCTACGCCATGGGATCGGTCATCAAAGCTGCCGGGTACACGGTGAACCTCGAATTTGGCGGCCACGGCATCGGCTCGACCATGCACCAGGATCCGCACGTATCCAACGATGGCCGCCCCGGACGCGGCTACCAGTTGCGCCCAGGACTGCTGCTGGCATTGGAGCCATGGATTATGACTGATACCAACAAGCTCATCATGGACAAGGACGGATGGACGCTGCGTAGCTCCACCGGATGCCGCACCGCGCACACCGAACACACCATCGCCATCACTGAAACCGGCGCGGAAATCCTGACCCTGCCTCGCGCCTAGGTCCACCAGGTCTTCGGGTCCTGCGGCCTGTAGGGGGACCGCCGACCATGGGCAAACACCTGTCCGATGTGAGCGGCAAGGTTCTGGATGGGCCGCGGTGCACAGCAATGCTCTATTCAGCGGCTCCCATTGCGCACTTGACCGGGGGTTGGCGTTCCGCCGGCTATTGAATTGCCTAGCTGGAGATTTTCGTTCGAAAGACACGCGTTGCTGCACCCCAACCCAGTAGTGCGACGGCAACGAGCCAAGCCAAGGCGATCGGGAGATTGGTTCCCACTGGCTCCTGAGCCAGCAGGGCTCTGAGGGACTCGACGATTGCGGTGATCGGCTGGTGCTCGGCAAACCAGGCCACCGGAGCTGGCATGGAATCGGTGGGCACGAACGCTGATGAGATCAAGGGCAGGAAGATGAGCGGATAGCTGAAGGCGCTCGCTCCATCAACGGATTTTGCACTGAGGCCTGCAAGGACCGCAATCCAAGTCATCGACAAGGTGACGAGGCAGAGCAATCCAATGACCCCAAGCCACTGGGCGAACGAGGCGCTCGTGCGAAACCCCATGATGAGAGCTACGGCCAGAACCAAAGCCATCGAGGCCAAATTGGATATCAAGGACGTAGTCACATGGCTCCACAGGACGCTTGAGCGCGAGATGGGCATGGCGCGCAGGCGCTGCACCAGCCCGTCACGCACGTCCAGAAATAGCCGGTAAGAAGTGTAGGCAACACCTGAGGCGATCGTGATAATCAGGATCCCAGGCAGCAGGTAATTCACATAGGGCTCGGTGGTTTGCGTATCAATAGCACCGCCGAAGACGTAGGCAAACAGCAGCAGCATGGCAACCGGTGTCACCGCGGTGGTGATGATGGTGTCGGGGCTGCGCAAGATGTGGCGCATTGAGCGGCCGGTGAGAATTCGGGTTTCGTACAAGGACGCGATGCTCATGTTTCGCTCCGCTCTGGCCGCGATGCGCGGCTGATGAGCTCGAGGAAAATCTCCTCCAGCGTGGGTTTTTTGGTGATCAGCTCCGTTGGCGCTGGCGGAAGCAGTGCTTGAAGCTGGGGGAGCGTCCCTTGATGGATGATCGATCCCTCGTGCAGGATTGCAATCCAGTCCGCCAGGGCCTCGGCTTCATCGAGGTATTGCGTGGTGAGCAGGATGGTAGTTCCGTCCGCCGCCAAGGTGCGGATGGATTGCCAGGTTTCGCGACGCGCCTGCGGATCCAGCCCGGTGGTTGGCTCATCGAGGAGGATGAGATCGGGGGAGCCGATAAGGCTCATGGCAATATCCAGCCTTCGCCGCATGCCACCGGAGTAGGTGCCAGCTGGCCGGTTCGAGGCCTCGGTGAGGCCAGAACGTTCCAGCAGCGCGTCGGCGGCGGCCGTCGGGTCTGCTACTCGACGCAGCCGGGCGATGAGGGTGAGGTTTTCGCGACCTGTAAGAACGTCATCGACCGCCGCGAACTGCCCGGTCAGGCTGATAGACTCGCGAACTTTCCCCGGGGAGTGGGACACATCGTTTCCGCAGACCGTGATCGACCCTGAATCTGCCGGTAGCAGGGTCGCGAGAATGCGCACAAGTGTGGTTTTCCCGGCGCCGTTGGAACCTAGCAAGGCAAAAATGCTGCCCGCTGGGACCGAAAATTCAACTCCGTCAAGGACCCGGTGATCCTTGAATGATTTGGCCAATCCATGGACCTCGACAACGGGACTCTCCGCAGGGGTTGCGTTCATGATCATTCACCTCACGTGTCTTGTTCGGCTTCGTCGATGGTTTCAGCCAAGCGCCTGCGTTCCTTGTCGGTCCAGCGCTGGCCGCCGTAGGCTGATGCGAAATCGTCGGCAAAATCAGCAGGATCGCTGCCTGTGATTTCACGCAAGGCGGTGCCATGTGCGGCGGCCTGTTCAAAGAGGTCGGCGAGGTCGGTGAACATCGTGACCATGGTGTCCCCATCGGTGATCCCGCTTTGGGCCAGCAGGTATCGATGGATGCCCAGAGCGGCCTTGGCGTAGGGCTGGGGCAATGATTTGAGGCGAGTGCTCTGTTCCTTGTACTGCTTCTTTTGCTCGAGGGAGCCGGTGATGTTTTCAATCCATTTGGCGGTCATGATTCTCTGCTTTCGTCGTTGCCGTCGGGGTGGGGCAGGGCATTGATGCGGGAGACTAATACGTTCCAAGTAGCCCAAAAGTCCGAGAGCTGCTGTTCTCCGGTGTTGTTCAAGGTGAAGACCTTGCGTGGCGGCCCTTTTTCGGAGGGCACCTTTTCAACTGAAACCAATTTCTTCTGCTCAATGCGCACCAGGAGCGCATAAATGGTTCCTTCAGCGAGATCTGTGAAACCGCGATCCCGCAATCCGGTGGTGATCTCGTAGCCGTAGGCCGGACGCTCGGCCAAGATGGCCAAGACGATTCCTTCCAGGGTTCCCTTGAGCATCTCGGTCATTTGTGATGCCATCGCGAACCTCCTATCTACTTAGTGTTATTGAGTACAAGTAGATAGTAGAACTAAGTAGCGGTATATAGCAACACTTACTACCGAGAATTTTTTGCAGCGGCCTGGCGCGCGTTTCCAAAGATCGGCATGACGGGCGCAAATCAAAAGCGCTGCAAGAACAACCTGGTCGATAGGGTAGGGAAACAGTCAACCACCGAGGAGTAAGCCGCATGCAATCCACACAGCTGTGGGAATTGGTGAGAAGCGAGCGCGAGAGGCTTTCGCGGCTCTTGAATGACCTCGACCCGTACCAGTGGCAAACCACAACGTTATGCCGGGCCTGGAGCGTTCGCCATGTAGCCGCGCACCTCGCGGCGGCAGGTTCAACCGGGACGGGCCAATGGCTGCTGAATATGGTGCTCAGCGGATTTAGTACTGATCGGCACAACGATCGGCTCTTGAAAAAATATTGGGGGACCTCGGCAAAGCAAACGCTGGAAAATTTTGATAGATCTTGCGTTCAATCCAGGGCGGTTTTCAATTCGGTGCCGGGTTTGCTGGGAGAAATCGTGGTCCACAGCCAGGACGTTGCCGTCGCGCTGGGCCTGAAGCTGGAACCAGACCCTGCCGCGGTTCGTGAAGTTGCCCGGTTCTATTCCACGCGGGATTTTGCCGTTAACAGCAGGACTTTGGTCAAAGGCCTCAAGCTCGTCGCCACGGATGACTCCTTCACCGCCGGACACGGAGCTGTAGTGCGCGGCCAGCTATTGGATCTGGTGATGGTTATGGCAGGCAGGCCAGCATTCCTGCGGGAGTTGGAGGGCGAAGCAGTTGAAGAACTCCGCTTGAGGCTTTTGTGAGGCCGGGAGCGCAGAAAGCATCGCGTCGCACGAATACTGTGCGACGCGATGCAAATTTTGATGGGCGCTAGTTGGCGGCCAGCACTGCAAACGCCAACGGGTTATCCAGGTCGCCGGCGTAGAGCAGGCCGCCGGACTGGTCGGTCAGATCCAGCATTTGCTGGTTGTTGCGCAGCTGCAATCGGTTCAGGCAAGAGAGCGGGAACGATTTCTCAAAGAGCCCCAGCTCGTCAAAGCGCTGCGCAAATTCTGGGTGCTCGGCACGATAATCCAGCAGTCGTTCAACCACGATCTTCCAGAAGTCCTGTTCGGGCATGATGCCTTCGAGATCCAGGAGCGGTGCCAGGAAACGGAAGAAGGAATCGAATACGTCGGTGAAGACCGAGAGAACCGGATCTCCACCGGTGCGCACCCGGCGGATGTCTTCCGGCAACTGAACCCGGTCGGAGAGCACCGCAATTTCTTCGCCCAGATCCTTGAGCAGCACCTTCTTCACCGCGCCGTTTTCCAGAATCATGATCACATTCTCGCCGTGCGGCATGAAGACCAGATCGTAAGCGGCCAAGCAGTGCACCAAAGGCACCAGATAGGCGTCGAAGTACTGGGCCAGCCATTGGGCAGGGTCCAAACCGCTGCGCCGGATCAGCGCCGCGGCGAAGGACTTGCCCTGTGAATCCACATGCAGGAGGCTGGCCATGGTGGCCAGGGTCTGGCCCTCTTCCAGCAGGTTGATCGGCGATTCGCGCCAAAGGGCAGCGAGCATCTTGCGTTGCGCTGCGCTCTTGTCGGTCGCCGCTTCGAACTGCGGATTGCGGTAGCCGACGGCCGCAATTTCCCGCAGCAGGGCTACTGGCTGGGTAGAGAGCACCGGATCGCTCTCGAACAGCTCTCCCAGCCACTGGTTGATGGCTGGGGTGACCTTCATGTATTCAGCGCTCAAGCCGCGCATGAAGCCCATGTTCAGGATGGACATCGCCGTCTTGACATAGTGCCGGGTCGGATCCGAAAGGTTGAAGAAGGTGCGGATGGACTGCTGGGCCTGGTATTCGTCGTGGCTGGTGCCGAGCCAGATCAGCTGCTTGCGCGCAATATCGTTCGCGAAGGTTACCGACAGGCGGTTTTCCCACTGCCAAGGGTGCACCGGCATCAGGATGTAGTCCTCGGCTGGGTAGCCAGTGCCGAACAACGCCCGGGCCAGCGCCTGTTCCAGCTCTTCGCGCTCGCCGTCATCCAGCTGGCTGGAGAGCAGGGCTTCGTAGTCCAGGGTGTCGATGGCATCGAACCGGGCGCGGGATTTATGCGCCGCGGCCCAGCCGAGATTCACTGCGGCACCGGTTTCCGGCGCATAGCGCAGGTAGTCGCTGCGGCCTATGCCCATGCGGCCATTGTTCGCGACAAAGCAGGGGTGGCCTTCGGTCATGGAGGACTCGACCAGCTGGAAGGACTGGGCCGCGGTGCCAGGGAACTGGGCCAGGGCGGCCGAATCGTGCGTGGAATGGGACTGCTTGTAGCAATGGCTGGACAGCGTCGAGGACAGCTCTTCCAGATAGGTCGGCAGCTGGGCTTCGGAGAGCGTGAGCTCTTGATAAAAACGGGTCACGAAATCGATGACATCGACCTCGGAGGGCTGCCAGCTTCCGTTGATGAATTCGTGGTGCTCCAGGCTGGCTGGCTGGACCAGCCAGTGATTGAGCTGGAATTGGCGTGCGGCGAAGAGGTAGCGGTGCCCGTCCTTCTGCACCGAATAGGTGCCATCGCCGTGATCGGCCGGTTCCAGCAATCGTTCATGGGAAAACTCGCCCAGGGCCTTGGCCAGCACGTGGCGATGGGCGATTTCCCAGCGCGCGGGGGAGAGGAAGGACGAACCCAGGTTGTGGCCGGTGGCGGCTTCGAAATCGTTGCGGGTGCAGATCGATAGCAAGGCCTGCTTGATCGAGCCATCATGTTCGGCCAACTCAATCGGGCGGACCGGACGGAAGCCGACGCGGGCGTTCAGCGCGTGGATGGCCTTGTTGCGCACATCCGGCTCGACAATGATCCGCTCGATGCCAGAACGAGTGAAGGCATGGCCCACCGCGGCGGTCATGGCGTCACGGGTGAACCCCGATTGCGGCTGTTCGCTGGCCGGCGCCAGGAAATGCAGCCCGCGATCGCCTCGCACGTAGTTATAAGCCTGTGCCAGTGGCGAGGTGGCCGGGTTGTACAGCTCGACGAGGAACCGGGCGGTACCTGATTCATCGAGCCCGAGCAGGACCTCATAGTCGTCGGTGGCCAGCAAGGAGCTGTATTCGGTGGCGATCTGTTCTCGGGTGGCTTCGGGCATGCCCCAGAAGGCGGCGTGCTCGGTGGCGATCCAGGAATGGAGCAAGGCGGTGTCGTGCGGCAGGTCGACGGAGCGGAAAGTGAAGGTCGTCATGGGGTGGTGTCCTTAGGCGTGCGAGGTGGCAGGGGCGGCGGTGGGCAGTCCGGTCAGTTCCGCTGCGCCGAACTCCTGGAAGGCGATGCGTTCTTCGACCTGGTACACCTCGCGTCCGGCCAGGCGGTTGATGATCACCGAATTGCGGTAGGCACCCATGCCCAGATCGGGCGCGGTGAAGCCGTGGGTATGCAGTTCGGCGTTCTGCACGAAGATGTCCTGTTCCAGACCGATGGAGTATTCGCGGTCCACGTTGAAGCGGCCGTCGGCCAGGTAGCTGATGCGTTCGGTGATCCCGCCCAGGAAGTCGGGCACGCCGGCGCGGTAGCCGGTAGCCATCACCAAGTTGTCGACCGCGAAGTCCAGGTCCTTCTCGGTGCGTTCATGGCGCAGCGAGACGTAGATGTTCTGGTCATCTGCGGTGATGCTGGTGGCGGCGCAGCCGGTGCGAAGGTGCACGTTGGCCGGGGCGGCAATGCTGCGTTCGTAGAGTTCCTCATGGATCTCGTTGATCAAATCCGCGTTGATTCCCTTGTACAGGCCCTTCTGCTCGGAGGAGAGCTCATCGCGCTTGGCCATCGGCAAGCCGTGGAAGTGGTCGATGTATTCGGGCGAGGTCATTTCCAAGGTCAGCTTCGTGTACTCCAGCGGGAAGTAGCGCTCGGAGCGCGTGGCCCAGATCAAGTGGTCTTCTTCCGGCAGGCTGCGCAGCAGATCCAGGAAGATTTCCGCCGCGCTTTGCCCGCTGCCCACCACGCAGGTGACCTTGGCGCGGGCAGAGCCGGTGGAGGCCACGAGCCCGTCGCGTTCGAAGAGGTAGTCGCTGGAGTGCACCACCTTGCCGGTGCTCAAAGCGTTTTCGCTGATCACTGGTGGAAGGTAGGGCTGGGTGCCGGTGCCGAGCACCAGTTTCTGCGCGGTGAAGCGGCTCATTCCCGCCTCGGTGAGCACCGAGAGATTATAGAGGCCATCGCGGTATTCGCACTCCAGCACCCGATGCCCGAAGCGGACGCTCTGGATGCTTTCGGCGGCCCAGGCCAGGTAGTTGGAGTATTCCTGGCGCAGGGCGTAGAAGTCTTCGCGGATGTAGAACGGGTAGATCCGCTGCTGTCCCTTCAAGTAGTTCAGGAAGGAGTACTTGTTGGTGGGGTCGGCCATGGTGACCAGGTCCGCCATGAAGGGTACCTGCAGATGCGTTCCGGGAAGCATCATTCCCGGGTGCCAGACGAATTTTTCGGCGGCGTCGAGGACGGCGACCTTGAGGTCCTCGATGCCGTCGGTCAAGGCGGCAAATCCCAGGTTGAAGGGTCCGGCGCCGATGGCGATGACGTCGAAGTGCTCGCTTGGTTGATTCATTAGTTGTCTCCGGTGGTGCGTTCGGCCAGGATTTCGGTGCCGATGCGGCAAATGGCATCGAGGATCTCGCTGATGTCAGCCAGCGTGGTGTTGGGATTCAGCAAGGTGAGCTTGAGCAGGCGTTTGCCGGCCACCGTGGTGGCTGCGATCATGGCTTCGCCGCTCGCATAGAGCCGTTGGCGGATCTGGTTGGCCAAGGCATTATGCTCGGCCAGATCCAGGCGGTGCTGAGGATCTTCGAAAGAGAAGACCAAGGTGCTCAGTTGCACGTCAGCCACCAGATGGAGCTGGGAGCGCATGGCGAGCTCTTGCTGGGCGTCTTCGGCCAGCGCAATGACCTGGTCGAACATTTCGCCCAGGCGCGAGGCGCCGAGCGTGCGCAGGGTGACCCACAGTTTCAGCGCGTCGAAGCGCCGGGTGGTCTGCAGGGACTTGGAGACCTGGTTGGGGGTGGCGGCGGCCTCGGCGGCCGGGTTCAGGTATTCGGCGTAGTGAGCAATGGATTCGAAACTCGCTTCCGAGCGAACAATCAGGGCGCTGGAACCGATGGGCTGGAAGAAGGACTTGTGGTAATCCACGGTGACCGAGTCGGCCTGCTCGATTCCACTAAGCCGATGGCGGTGCCGGCTCGACACGAGCAGCCCGCAGCCGTACGCGGCGTCCACATGCAGCCAGGCGCCGGCCTCGGTTGCGATCTGGCGTAGCTCGGCCAGAGGGTCGATGGCGCCGAAGTCTGTAGTGCCGCTAGTGGCGGAAATGGCCATGGGGATCAGGCCTGCGTCGAGGTCTTCGGCCAGCTGGTCGCGCAAGGCCTGGGCATCCATGCGGTGCTGGGCATCGGTAGGGATGGCGACCGCTGCTTCATAGCCCAGCCCCAGCAGCATCGCGGCATTGCGGATCGAGAAGTGCGCGTCTTCGGAACAATAGATCCGCAATTTCGCCAGGCGTTCGGGCAGGGAACCTTCGAGCCTGGCCGTTGCGGTATTGCGGGCGATGAGCATGGCTTGGAGATTGGACTGCGTGCCGCCGGATGTGAAGATCCCGTCAGCGGTGCTGGGATCATAGCCGATGAGTTCTGCGGTGAAGCTGACCAGCTTGCGCTCGATCAGGGTGGCGCCGGCGCTTTGGTCGAAGGTGTCCATCGAGGTATTGATGCTGGTGACGAAGTTTTCGGTAACAACCGCTGGGATGGCTACGGGGCAGTTGAGGTGGGCGGCGTACTTGGTGTCATGGAAGTAGACCGCGTCGTCGAGGTACAGGGCGGTCAGCTCGTTGAAGGACTGTTCAGTCGAGCCCAAGGGCGAATGAAGATCCACATGGTTGATCTTCGCTGCCATCTGCTGCGGTGTCGGCCCGGTGGTAGGGGCGCTGGTAGTCGCGAATCTCTCGGCGACGAAGGATACAGCATGGCGTGATGCTTCTTCGTAGGCTTCTACGGTCTCCGAGCACAACAGCGCGTCGTCGTAGAGCGGGAGGGGAACATCAGGGATTTGCAGGGTAGGTAGTGAGGCACCCAAGAGCATGCTCCTCAGATAGAGTCAATGGATATTTGGTCAGGCTCACCTAACAAGAATCTATTAACAACATAAAGCAATTAGTTAATGCAAGTCGAGAAACCCAAGTCTTGCGAGGATGAGATTTTTTCGACATTTTTCGACCTTGCCTACTGATCCTGTGGTAAATTGCCAGCTGACCTGAAGTTTGAAGGTTCATCTTTTTAGCGAATAAGTGGAGAAGCGGAGTAAATCCCTCTGCTTGAATTGTTTGTGAAATAACGCTAATCGTTCGATTGTATATTGAAGGCAACGGTGATGGCATTCCTGTATGCTCAACCAACTGGAGCAAGGGGGTGCACGTCACGATGGGTGAAACCAGGCAGCGTTTCCGCAGCCAGCGTTATCTCCTTGGGTCCAACGCCGCGGATGCTGCTAGTCGAACACTGGCGGACATCACCGTTGACCTGCTCTTTGTCGGTGCGCTGAGCGCAACCGCCTTCCAGATGGGGCTGCTGAACACGCTCGGATCGCTCGCTTTCGTCTTCGCCAGCATCCCGGCCGGACACCTTGTGGACCGGCGCTCGGCGCTGAAAGTGCTGCGCATTGGATTGGCCGGGAAGATAGCAGTTCTGGCCTGCCTCGCGGTGCTCGCGATCAGCGGGGCGTTGGATATCGCGCTGGGCATGATGTTGTGTGTGCTGTTAGGCATCTGCAATGTCTTTTCTGAAACGGCGCAAACTGCCGCAGTACCCAGGCTCATCGGCGAAGACTCCGACACGCGGGCCGTGGGCATCAGCAAGCTCATCGCACGACTGGGTGCAGCGGATCAAAGCCTGACAGTGATAATTCCTGCGCTCGCCGGTACCGGCTTCGCCCTGTTTGGCGGGCCGGCGTTGCTGAGCCTGTCCGCAGCACTCGGCGGTTTCGCCTTGATGCTGGCATGGAGGGTTCTCGAGTATCGCGCCGGAAACACCGCCAACGAAGTGCACGATCGCAGCGCAAGCTCCGGCTCGATGCTCACCGGCCTTCGCTACCTGGTTTCCAACCGCTTGCTGCTGGCCACCACCGTATCTGTGGCGCTTTCCAATCTGGGGTTGGCCATCGGATCATCTGTGGATGCGATCTTCATCATCAACGACCTTGGCTTTGGCGAAGCCGGGTTCGGCGCCTATGCCTCGGTCTCGGGCGCTGGAGGATTGATCGGGGCACTGCTCGCTACCAGGATCACTGGAAAGTATCCATCGCCCACCCTCTTGTTGTGGACCGGGCTGGCTCAAATAGTTCTGGCTTCGATGGTCCTGGCCGCGGCATTTACGAGCGATATCTGGAGCATTTGCTTGCTCGGTCTTACAGCCTTGGGCTGGGGGAGCGTGGCTTTGATCTTCAATATCTCTGCTTCGTCGTGGCTGGTGGAGATGGTGCCAGAAGAATTGCTTGGGCGGGTACTGAGCGCTCGCCGCCTGCTGACTTTCGGCGCAGTTCCCATCGGCAGCTTGCTCGGCGGCGCGTTGGGCTCCGCGCTAGGTACCCAGGCAGCTTTAGCTGGCTGGGTGGCGGCAAGCGTGAGCGCGGTGTCGTGTTTCCTGATCCTGCGAGTACCTGCCGACCGCTAGGCTGGAAGGTGTTGGATCCGAGAAACCAAAGGCAACTGCGCACGTGAAACTTGTTATCGACGCACGATACACCCGCATTACCCACCATGACGGAATCAGCCGATACACTGCCGGCTTGATCGCCGCGGCCAGCAAGTTGGCAGACGTCACCATGCTCATTAACGACACCCGCCAGCTGGCCATGCTTCCCGAGGTGCCCTACCTGAAGATCTCCGCCCCCACTAGCGTGCTTGAACCCTTTGTTGCCTTGCAGATCAACAAGCTGAAGGCCGACGTGGTGTTTTCGCCCATGCAAACCATGGGGACCTTGGGCAGGAACTTCCCCGTCATTTTGACGCTTCATGACCTGATCTACTATGCGCATCCGCATGCGCCGAAATTCCTGCCGGCACCGATCAGGGTCGGCTGGTTCCTGTTCCATCAGGTCTACTGGCCGCAGCGGCTACTCCTGAACCGGGCGGATGCGGTGGCAACCGTCTCCAACACGACCGCGGGCCTGATGCGAAAGCATCGCCTGACCAGGAAGCGCATCGGGCTGGTATCCAACGCTCCAACCGGTGGCTTTGCGAGACGGGATCCGGAAAAGAAGCCGCAGAGGACCTTGCTCTACATGGGGTCCTTCATGGAGTACAAGAACGTCGAGACCCTGATCCGCGCCATGGAATACCTCCCGGATTTTGAATTGCATCTGCTCAGCGGCATCAAGGAGCCCCGACGCCAGGAGCTCACGGAATTGATTCCAGCCGGGGCAGCCATCGTGTTCCACGATGGCGTGAGCGATCAGGAATATGAACAGCTGCTCAGCGAATGCACTGCCTTGGTGACGCTCTCGCGAGAAGAAGGCTATGGACTGCCCTTGGTGGAAGCCATGAGCATGGGCACACCGGTAGTTGTCACCGATATGCCGATCTTCCAAGAAGTAGCTGAGGAGGCGGCCCTTTACTCCTCGCCCGACGACGCTCCCGGATTCGCCAAGCAGGTGCGCACCTTGGTTGACCCGGCAACCTGGAAAGATTTTTCTCAACGTGCGGTACAACGCGCGGAACACTACTCCTGGGAGCGCTCTGCCCAGCAACTGCTGGAACTAGCCAAGTATGCGTCAGATCACAGGAAATGAGTTCCGGATTTTCCGCCCGGGCAACAAGCTGAAACAAGGTTAAATCGCGGAAAAGTGGCGAGAAATCGAGGCCAATCTGTCGAGTGGCTGCCGATTTGAAAACCTGACTTGGCCAGTGCTAAAGTATTACTCGTTGCATTCCTCCATAGCTCAATTGGCAGAGCATTCGACTGTTAATCGAAGGGTTACTGGTTCAAGTCCAGTTGGAGGAGCTTTCATGAGGATCCCGGCTCGCAGGCGCGAGTCGGGATTTTTTCATTTGCGCGGGCCGAAGCTCTTCCAACGCAGATGCGCCTGGGAGGCCTTGGCTATGGGCCGGAAGCCTTGAATTTCAGGGTGCTGATGCCGCTTGCTTCTCTTGGCAAGGGTGGGATAACGGCCAGCGGGCCGTTGGAGGCGTGGCGGCTTGAATCACGAACTATTCGGATGTCCTCCATCAAGGGCCGGGCAGGTCCAAGCCGTTGTAACAGGGATCCATCGCGCAGCTGCGCGTGACCGTAGAACGCCAAATACCGCATTCAGGCCCTGCGACAGCCTACTGGCGCCTGCGGATTTTCGGGAGCCAGCAGGACACTCGGCTTCGATAGGCACGGAACTCGTCGCCAAAGGTCGTTTCGAGATTGGCTTCCTCCGACGGCCTCACCAGCCAATTCCAGAGCAGCGATCCGGCGAAGGCGTAAATGACAACGAGCCAGGAGCTCGACACTAACCCCACCGCCATACCCTGGAGTATTCCTGCGACAGCCATAGGATTTCTCACGAAAACGTAGGGGCCAGAAATGACCAAGTGGTTCGGCATCGCCGACGGCAATGGTGTTCCTTGTCCACGGGTGGACATGGTCACAGCAGACCAAATGCCCAAGCAGCTAGCCAGTATCAATACGCAGACCCCGAAGGCCCGAGTCCAAAGTGCGAAGTCGATGGCCAATCCCAAGCGCTGCTCTGCTTGGATGATAATCGCCGGAATGATGCACAAGAACAGCACCCAAAAGAGGATGAGCTGCCTTATGGTGCGCCAGAGGTGGCTACGGGTAGCTTGCATTGGCGCAGTGCGAAAAGCAAAAGGTCCACGCAGTAATAGCTCGGTCGGAATCCTCCCGCATAGAAGTTGTGTGCCCGCAAGAATCGAGCAGACCGAGGATGCCATCATCAGCAGCGCGCCAAAACCAGCTGTTCGGGTGGCCAGGGAATAAGTCAGCAGCCCGAAGGTGACAATGAGAATCCAGGGGACAACGATCCAGACGGCTCGCCGCAACCCGCAAGCGACCAGCACTGAACCAACGGCAAAGAGGGGTATGTCGAACCACGCGATTATCCCCGCCGGTAAATCGCCAAGGGTAGCTGCGCGAATCTCATCGACGGCAAAAACACCAATCCACCAGCACACTCCAGCCAGCGATTGGAGCGCAAAGTAGCTACGAGACCAGATATGTGGCCGTGACCGGGCTATTGAGCTCCGAGCTTGATCTTCGTTCCGATATGAGGCGTCCTGCATGGAATAACCCTACGTCAGCGCAAGGGCGAAGAATCGCAGAGCGGCGGCAACAAGCGGCATTGATGCGGATCAGTCCACGCAATGAACTTTGCGCTAACCCCAAGCATCACCGAGGTCATGTGCAACAGGAGATGGTGTTGGCCAGCGTCGGAGGATTCTTGCAGTATCAGCCGCTGGAGCTTCGTGTGATGCCGCGTGCAGATTTGGTGGAAGTCACCAGTACTGGATCTGACGTCCGAAGCGAATCGGAACGGTTCGGTCGTCCCAAAATTGAACTCGGGGAAACAACTAATTTGAAGTGGTTACCCGGCAAAGGCTGGATCTCCTATAACCTCAGGTGATTAGACGATAGACTTTCGAATCGTTAACAGTTACACCCACAGCATGAGTTTGGGCTATGGGTTTTACGCCTGACGACTGAGTCGTTTGGGGCAACCGGGGTGCTAGCGTGAGATACGCCGGTTGCTGCGCGATCGAGAAAATGGAGAAACCATGACTGAAGCTGAATCGACGCAAGCTGACGAAAGCCTAAAGTCGAGCGTCAAGAGTGCGAAGGCGCAGGTTGATGGACTCAAGGAGCTTGTTCCACAACAGCTCTCAGACGAAGTCAAGCTGGCGACGACCGTACTTAAGGGCAAAGGAATCAGCCTTGGCGTGGCAGCGGCACTTGCAGGTGCTGCACTCGTCGTGGTTTTGCTTTTTGTGATTGCCGTCGTGGTGACCTTGGTAAACGTTCTGGCTATCTGGCTTCCTGGATGGGCCGCAGCACTGATTATTGCCGGCTTCTTCCTGCTGGTCGCAGCCATCTTGGGGTTGGTGGGATACGCCAAGGTGAAGAAGGCGCTGCCGCTGAAGCCCGAAGCAGCAATTAGAGGCATTCGCCATGACTTGGGTGTGCTCAAGGATGGCAGCGAGTTCGACGTCAGCACGCTCGACGAACCGCTGAAGAAGAAGTCTGATGAAGATGACGATAGCGATAAGAAGAAGGAACCAAAGCCGCCAGCACCAAGCGCTGACGAATTGATCCTTCGGACCCGCCGTCGTCGCCGCCAGATTCAGGCGCTGCGTGACAACCTTGGTGAGAGCGTTCAAGCGCCGCTGGCCAAGATCGACAAAGTACGTTCCTTTACGCAAAGCGCTGGAGACAAAGTTTCCGGTGCGGCGGCCAAGGCTCGTGGATTCGTCCGACCAGCGTCTTCGGCTTCCGAAGATCAATCGGAGGCTGACAGAGCCAATGGCCAACGCTTAGAGCAGGCACGTCCGTACCTGGTGATGGCTGGATCAACGCTGGCACTGGGTGCAGTAATTCGCGCACTATTCAAGCGCTCCTAAGTTTTCGACTGACGGGGCGGCGCTACAGCGCCTATTGGAACTGGGTTGCCCCGTTACGTACGAAGAATTTAGGTTAGAAAGGCACTGACATGGTCTGGATCGCTATTGCGGCGGCACTATGCAGTGCCTTTTGTCTTGCCTTCGGCGCCCATTTCCAATCCATCGCAGTACGTAATTCGGTCGATGGACTGGAACTGACACTCAAAAACGCAGGGAAGCTCGCCGCCAATAAGGGATGGATGGGCGGACTGCTGCTCATGATCCTGGGCATGGCGCTCAATGTTTTCGCTTTGGCTAGCGCCCCGTTGACAGTGGTGCAGCCAATTGGCGCAATCGCGCTGGTTATTACCGCCGTGGTGAATGCCAAGGAAACCGACATCACGATGAATCGCCCCACGGTGATGGCGATCATCAGCTGCATGGTCGGTTCGGTCGGATTCGTCCTTCTGGCAGTGACAGCAACCAATAGCAACCATGCAGTGACCGAAGCTCAATCACATCTGATCGAACTGATCCTCGCAGGAGTGGTCGCAATCGTGGGATTAGCCACCATCCTCTTCCATCGGAAGCTCGGAGCGATCTTCTTCATCGTAGGCGCAGGCGTGCTCTTCGGATTCGTTGCGGTGCTGGTGCGAACCATTGCCATCGCTGTGCTGGGCATCGGCAATAGCAGCTTCCTGCAGTTGCCATGGATCGCTGGTCTGGCCGTTATCGTCGCAGGTCTCCTTGGCTCCTATTTCGTGCAAAAAGCCTACTCAAAGGGACCTCCTGAGTTGGTGATCGCGGGTTTGACCGTGATTGACCCGATTGTCGGCATCGTCATTGGCGCCAGCATCCTCGGCGAATTGCGCCCCGATGTCCCGATGCTGGTCACGGTGCTGATGCTGGTGGCGGCTGCATTGGCTATCGTCGGTGTCATGGCCCTGTCACGCCATCACCCGGATGTGATCGAGCGACGCAACCAAGCCGAAGCTGACAATCAATTGCCAGAGTAGAAATAGACTGAAGATCCAGACTTTTTCACCCAACCAAGATTCTTGTGAACGACTAAGGATGCCCGTGGCCGAGGAAAAACCACTGACCATTGTCATTGCAGCTGATACCTATCCGCCTGATGTGAATGGCGCAGCGATGTTTTGCTACCGGCTCGCTACCGAAATGCATGCCCGTGGCCACCGGGTGCACGTGCTTGCGGTGCGTGGCGACAAGGGCAAGACCTTCACTGAAATCCGCGACGAGGCTATCGTGCACCGTCTGGAGTCGCATTCGGTGCCGACTCATGAATACTTTCGAATCGTCTTCCCCTGGGAAGCGAACAAGCAGATCGACAGGCTGCTCTCCGAGATCAAACCGGATGTCATCCACGCGCAAAGCCACTACATGATTGGCCAGCGCTCCCTCGGGTGGGCTCGCAAGAACAAGGTCCGTTCCGTAGCCACGAACCACTTCATGCCCGAGAATCTTGATCCATTCCTGCCATTCCCGCGCTGGTTCAAGCGCATTGTTGCGCATAATTCCTGGAAGGATATGGGCAAGATCTTCGGTCGCGCCAGCGCCGTGACGACGCCGACCCCTTTGGCTGCCAAGGCGATGCGCGAGCGGGCAAAGTTGATGAACGTGCTGCCGCTGTCTAACGGCATCGAGGTCGGCAACTATGAACTGGCACCGGGGGAGCAAATCATCAAGAATGATGTCCCGACGATTCTCTTCGCCGGCCGACTGGCAGTTGAGAAGAACATCAACGAACTGATTGAAGCTCTGCCGCTGATGCGTGAAGTTCCCAACGCCATCATCGAGATTGTCGGCGGCGGCGAGCAGCGCAGCAACCTGGAAAAGATCGCTGACGAGCTGGAGATCCGCGATCGCGTGCGTTTCCTTGGCCATATCAGCGATGAGGAGTTGCGCCAGGCGTATCTGCGCTGTGACGTGTTCTGCCAGCCGGGTACCGCTGAATTGCAGTCACTGGTCACACTCGAAGCGCTCTCTGCCTCGAAGCCTGTCGTCTTGGCCAACGCCATGGCGTTGCCGCACCTGGTCGATGAAGGGGTCAACGGGTACATGTTCAAGCCGGGGGATCGGAACGACCTGGCGCAAAAGCTTGACCTGATCTTGTCCATGGACGATGTGCAGCGATTGAAGTTTGGCGAGGCAGGCCACCGCAAGGTGCTGAACCACGCGCAGAAGAAAACCATAGACTCGTTCGAAGCGCTGTATCGCGGCGAAGAAGTCTCAACCCATTAATGCCGATGACGGGCAGCGGTGAGCCAAATCGGTGTTTCGGCTGGTGATGCCCTAGAATATTTCGAGTGTGGTTACGGCTTCGGCTGCGAACTCATGTGGGGAGTTAGCTCAGTTGGTTAGAGCAGGGGACTCATAATCCCTTGGTCATGGGTTCAAGTCCCATACTCCCTACCAAGGCAAATCGCCCGATAGCTCGTGTCAGCGAGTTATCGGGCGATTTTCATGTGTTCAGCTCAGTGGATCTTCCGGCTGCGGCTTCCCTGCATGCTGGATGGTTCCAGGACGGGAGTCAGGTTCTTTGCCCATAGCCATGTTTTCGATGGCGATGCCGGCATCGCCCAGCGGTTCAAAGCCCTGGCGAAGATTGCCCTGGCGCCGCGCGAGAATGAGGCGGCGGATGAGTCCTGCCGCCACCGCGAGCGGGAACGCGATCCAGGGGATGATCCCGAAGTTCGTTCTTGCATCGTCGTCCGAGAGCCCATGGATCACGCCAAGCAGCACGATCATGGCGCACACTGTTATGGCTATCGCTTTTTTCATCGCCCGCTCCAGCCGATCTACTGTCCAGGTGGCTTCTATCGGAACGGGCTGGGCCGTTATTGCTCCAGCGGCAACAGGATCGACGGGCGCATATCCCGGATCAGCAGGACCGGATCGATATAATCGCCGTTCAATCGCACACCCCAGTGGATGCACCTTGATGAGCAATGCGCTCCGGTGGACACTGTTCCCACGTGGGCACCGGCATCCACCCAATCGCCCACGTCCGCTTTCGAGCTGACCGGTTCGAGACTGGTCTTGAATCCGTTGCCGTGATCAATGACCATCACGGGGCGATCGACGATTCTCGACGCGAAGGTGACCTGCCCTCGCTGTGGAGCGAAGACCTTGTCCCCTTCGGCGGCGGCGAGATCGACGCCGCGGTGTCCGGGAAGCCAGTTCTCGGCCGGCTTGTCGAAGGGCTCGGTGATCCTTGGTTCACCCGCCAACGGCCATCGCCAGCCATCGGCCGTTCTCAGCGCAGATGGAATCTGCGGCGGCAGTTGTGTCGTTGATGCCCCCGTCGCAAACAGGATGACACCCACGGCGCATGCCAGAAGCCTTGGTAGTTTCAATGCCGGATGAGTTTTCATTTCTATAGCGTGGAATGCAGCACGAGGCAGATCAGCGAAAACGCGTCGGATTGTGGGTAAGCCGATGGGCTCTAGATCACGGTTCTGGGTGCGGTGAGAAGCAATGCGTGTAGTACACTTGAAACAGCAGTTTCCTGTCATAGGTGTGTCCAAAATTGGATGCAACAGGCAAGAGATTGACTTCGCGCATGAGGTTCCACGGTCACAACGGCTGTGGCCAGAGGTTCCAGTGGTCCGAGAGAATCGGTGGACCGACGGCGAGATGCCAAGCATCTTCGGCCCTCATGCTAGGGCGGATATCCACAATGGCTATCTGCATCAACCCGAACAACCAAGAGCAGTTACCGCGGGCGCACGTGTGCCCGGTCCGCCACTGCTGAAAGGAGTTGCGACATGCCAGTCGTAACCATGCGAGAGCTGCTTGACAGCGGCGTCCACTTCGGCCACCAGACCCGTCGCTGGAACCCAAAGATGAAGCGTTTCATCTTCACCGAGCGTAATGGCATCTACATCATCGACCTGCAGCAGTCGCTGTCGTTCATCGACCGCGCTTTCGAGTTCGTGAAGCAGACCGTTGCCCACGGCGGCACCGTACTGTTCGTTGGTACCAAGAAGCAGGCCCAGGAATCCATTGCTGAGCAGGCTAACCGCGTTGGCCAGCCATACGTGAACCAGCGCTGGCTCGGCGGTATGCTGACCAACTTCCAGACCGTCTCCAAGCGCGTTCAGCGCATGAAGGAACTGGAAGAGATCAACTTCGAGGACGTTGCCGGCTCCGGTCACACCAAGAAGGAACTGCTGCTGCTCAAGCGCGAGCTGACCAAGCTGCAGAACAACCTCGGTGGTATCCGCAACCTGACCCGTACCCCTTCCGCTATCTGGATCGTTGACACCAAGAAGGAACACTTGGCTATCGACGAAGCTCAGAAGCTGGGCATCCCAGTTGTCGCCATCTTGGACACCAACTGCGATCCAGACGAAGTTACCTACCCAATCCCAGGCAACGACGACGCTATCCGCTCCGTCAACCTGCTGACCCGCGTTGTTGCTGACGCTGTGGCCGAAGGCCTCATCGCCAAGAACAACAAGGCTGCCGGCAAGTCTGAGGGTGCCGCTGAGCCACTGGCTGAGTGGGAGCGCGAACTGCTTGAGGGTGAGAAGGCCAAGGCTGAGGCTCCTGCTGAGGAAGCTGCAACCGAGGCTGGCGAAGCCAAGTAGTCACCTGCGTGACTCAAAGAGTTTGCCTTGAGGCACTAGCGTGTTGATTGAGGCGAGCTCTGCCAAGTCTTGTGGGACGGGCCGGAGAACCGACCCGTCCCACAAGCAAATCAAACTTGAAACTCCTAGCTGAATGGGATTGCACGTGGCAAACTACACCGCTGCTGATATCAAGGCACTGCGCGAGCGCACTGGCGCCGGCATGATGGACGTTAAGAAGGCTCTGGACGAGGCTAACGGCGACGCCGAGAAGGCCATCGAGATCATTCGCGTCAAGGGCCTGAAGGGCGCTACCAAGCGCGAAGGCCGTTCGACCGCTGAAGGCCTGGTTGCTGCCAAGGTCGAAGGTACCGTTGGCGTAATGGTCGAGATCAACTGCGAGACCGACTTCGTCGCAAAGAACGAGAAGTTCATCGCTCTGGCTGCCAAGGTTCTGGATGCCGCTGTGGCTTCCGGCGCTGCAGATGCAGAAGCACTGCTGGCTTACGAGCTGGACGGCAAGACCATCGGTGACACCGTCATCGAAGAGGGCGCAATCCTCGGCGAGAAGATCGTTGTCCGCCGCGTTGCCCGCATCGAGGGTGCCAAGGTTGCTGCCTACCTGCACAAGACCAGCAAGGACCTGCCAGCTCAGGTTGGCGTTCTGATGGCTGTGGATGCAGACAGCGAAGCTGCTGCAACCGTTGCCCACGACGTTGCTGTGCACACCGCCGCACTGGCTCCAACCTACCTGTCCCGCGAAGAGGTTCCAGAAGATAAGGTTGCCGACGAGCGCCGTATCGCTGACGAGACCGCTCGCGCAGAGGGCAAGCCAGAAGCTGCATTGACCAAGATCGTTGAAGGCCGCCTGACCGGCTTCTTCAAGGAGATCGTCCTGGTTGACCAGGCTTTCGCCAAGGACGCCAAGAAGTCCGTAGGCAAGGTCTTCGAAGAAGCTGGCACCAAGCCAGTTGCTTTCGCACGCTTCCGCGTTGGCGCCTAAGCCCTAGAGCTTCAGGCACTATCAACACGCGCTAAGCGACACGCGCTCAGGGGAATCTGAGCGCACAAGACAAAGGGAGGTGGGCACCGAGAAATAACTCGGTGACTCGCCTCCCTTTTCTTGAGCCCGGATCACAAGATAACTTGGGAACTGGGAAGTACTACCCACAGCTTGATTCCGACCTCCAGGAGTAAGACACCATATGCCAACCACCCCAGAAACCAAACGTCGTCGCGTCCTGCTCAAGCTCTCCGGCGAGGTGTTCGGCGGCGGCAAGGTCGGCGTTGACCCGGACACCGTGCGCGGTGTCGCCCAGCAGATCGCCGCAACCGTGGGTGAAGTGGAAGTGGCCATCGTTGTCGGCGGCGGCAACTTCTTCCGTGGTGCCGAGCTCTCGGCAGCCGGCATGGATCGCTCCCGTGCTGACTACATGGGCATGCTCGGCACCGTCATGAACTGCCTGGCCCTGCAGGACTTCCTGGAACAGTGCGGCGTTGAAACCCGTGTGCAGTCGGCCATCGCCATGGCCCAGGTCGCAGAAAACTATATCCCGCGCCGTGCCATCCGCCACATGGAAAAGAACCGCGTAGTCATCTTCGGTGCCGGCGCGGGCCTTCCGTACTTCTCCACCGATACCGTCGCCGCGCAGCGTGCCTTGGAAGTAGACGCGGACGAGGTGCTGATGGCCAAGTCGGGCGTCGACGGCGTCTACACGGCGGACCCAAAGAAGGATCCAAGCGCCAAGAAGCTGGATACCCTGACCTACAACGAAGCACTGCTGAAGAACATCCGCGTAATGGACCAGACCGCCATGACCATGTGCCAGGACAACAAGCTGGATATGCTCGTCTTCGGCATGGAAGGCGAAGGAAACGTGGCTTCCGCTATTCGCGGCGAGCGGATCGGCACCACCGTCACCGTTTAATCGGTGATCGTGGCCTAGGATTGAAGTAGATTTATTTTCCCGTTGCGGAAGCACAGATGAAGTACTTGAGGAGTACCGGTGATTGAGGAAACGCTGGCGGAGACCGCCGAAAAGATGGAACGCACCATTGATGCCGCCAAGGAGGACTTCGCGACTATTCGTACCGGTCGCGCCCACCCGGGCATGTACTCGAAGGTCATGGTCGACTACTACGGTTCGCCAACCCCGCTGCAGCAGCTGGCTTCCTTCGCAGTTCCTGAAGCACGCACCATCACCATCACTCCGTTCGACGTCACCGCGTTGCGCGAAATCGAGAAGGCGCTGGGTGACCCGGAGGTCGGCGCCAACCCATCTTCCGACGGCAAGATGATCCGCGTGGTGCTTCCGGTGCTGACCGAGGAACGCCGCAAGGAATACGTCAAGCTGGCCAAGTCCAAGGGCGAAGACGCACGCGTTGCACTGCGCAACCACCGCCGCAAGGCCAAGGACACCATCGACAAGCTGGTCAAGGATGGCGAAATCGGCGAAGACGAGGGCACCCGTGCAGAAAAGGACCTCGACGCGCTGACCAAGAAGCACGTTGATTCGGTCGACGAGATCTTGAAGAAAAAAGAAGCCGAGCTGCTGGACGTCTAATGCCAGGCTCGACAGAGAACACTGAGGGCAACGCTTCGGCGGTGCCCTCAGTGGCATCCGGTACCGTCCAGCCGATGACTCGGCGTGAAGCCCGTGCGCTGCGCGAGGCCGAAGAGAAGGCCAGGAAGCGCGGGGGTGCCTCGCGCCAGCCCGCTGACAGCGCGGCACCCGAGGCGCCCGAGATGCGCAAGCTGGACCAGGCCACGACCGCCCACGCCAAGCAGCGCGCCAAGATCGTATTCGAAGCCGACAAGGAACAGCCCGCCGCGACGCCCGAATCCAAGCCGGACAAGGATCCGGTCGCGGCTGAGATGCCGGAGCCGCCGCACAGCGACTCCGAGGACCTGGCGGAAACCGGGGAACCCGATGCGCAGGAAGCGGCGATCCCGCCCGAGTTGCTGATCGGCAACCCGGAGCCGAAGAAGTCGCGGGCCGGACGCAACCTGCCAGCGGCCATCGGCGTCGGCGTGGTGCTCCTTGGCGTGGTGCTCGGGGGATTGTTCCTCTACGAGCCGCTGCTGGTCTTTGCCGTCACCGTGCTCAGCGGCATCGGCTGCTGGGAAGTCGCGCGAGCCACGACCCATGCGAAAACCGCGGTGCCCCAGGTGCCGCTGTACCTGGCCTCGATCCTGCTGCCGGTCAGCGCCGTGCTCGGCGGGGTGGAAGCGCTCGGATTCAGTTTTGTCGCGTGCATGCTCGTAGCCTTGCTCTTCCGGCTCATGGAAGGGCTCAAGGGAGCGGTGGCCTCGGTGATGAGCAGCGTGTTCATCATCAGCTGGATACCGTTGCTCCTGTCTTTTGCGCTCTTGATGCTCGAAGGGGAGAACGGCCAGTGGCTGATCGCCACGATCCTGTTGCTGGCGGTCGCCAACGATACCTTCGGCTACATCGTGGGCGTGTTGATCGGCAAGCATCCGATGGCTCCGAAGATCTCGCCGAAGAAGTCCTGGGAAGGCTTTGGCGGCTCGATGCTCGGCTCGATGATCATCGGCGCCTGCGCCATGGTGTTCTGGCTTGATATGCCCTGGTGGGCCGGCGTGATCCTCGCGTTCTTCACCACCATCGCGGCCACCACCGGCGACTTCGCGGAGTCGATGGTCAAGCGCGAGCTGGGCATCAAGGATATGAGCAACTTGCTTCCCGGCCATGGCGGAATCATGGACCGATTGGATTCGGTGCTCTTCGTCATCCCGCTGGGGTACCTGATTTCGCACCTGTTGGCTTGGAGCGTTGCGGTCTTCTGATCCCTGCGCGGCACCGACGCTGGTGTGGCCAATGAGCCAAGTTCGGCTCGAGCAAATAGAATGGGTGGGGTGCCGTCTGCCGATGGCAAGCCACTGACGTCTCTCTAGAGAAAAAGGAACTGTCGTGTCGCAGCAGCAAGATGCTCCGTTTTCCCGCGTACCGGACTCCGAGTTCGGCTACAACGCAAAGCAGGTTGATGCGTTCCTCAGCCGTGCCCGGGCAACCTTCAACGGCGGGGGAAACGACGACAGCGTGGTCACCAGCCACCTGATTCGCCGCACCACGTTTGCCCCGCAGAAGGGCGGATACCAGGCGCGCGAAGTGGATGGCGCACTGGATCGGCTTGAAGACGTTTTCGCCAAGCGGGAACGCGATGACCTGATCGCGCATCAGGGAGAAGAGGTCTGGCTGCAGCAGGTCGGACGCCTGGCAGCCATTCTGCGTGGACGCCTGCACCGCGCCAAGGGCGAGCGCTTCCGCCGCCCATCGCGATCCAACGCCCCCAGCTACAACGTCGAAGACGTCGACCGGCTCTGCGACCAGCTGATCGACTACTTCGAAAACGATGTGCCGATGGCTGTGGATGCCGTGCGCCGCGTTGAGTTCCGTTCCGCGCAGGGTACCGACGGCTATGAAGAATCCCAGGTTGATGCCTTCCTCGATCGCGTGGTCGAGTTGATGGCATCCATCGACTGATACGAGCGCAGCAGGGTACTAGATACAAGCCGCAACGGCGGGCAGGATGTTTCTCCTGCCCGCCGTTGCGGCTTGTGTCATTCCTGCAAAGGCTCGTAGTGTTTCAGCCAGTTCTTCAGGGCGCCTTCCAGTGCGGTTTGCTCGTTGGCGGACAGCTGCGCGATCAAGCGTGCTTCGTTGGCGAGGTGGTCGGTCATGACCTCGTCGATCTTGTTCTTGCCCTGGGCGGTCAGGCTGATGCGGCGCCGGCGCTGGTCGCCGTTGTCGTGGTGCCGCGATACATAGCCGGCTGAGACCAGCCGGTCCAGCCGCTTGGTGGTCGCTCCCGAGGTGACCATGGTTTGGGCAGCGAGCTCGCTGGGTGCCAGCGAGTAGGGTTCTCCGCTGCGCCGCAGGGTTGCCAGTACATCGAATTCGGCTTCGGTCAGCCCGTGTTCTGCATATACCGCGCAGACTTCTTCGCGCAGGAAGATCGCTAGCCGGTGCAGCCTGCCGATGATTCCCTGGGGTGCCGGATCCAGATCGGGGCGCTCGGTGGCCCACTGCTGCTGGATGCGCCCCACATGGTCTAAATGCTCCATGTCTTTATTATAGTTTCCAAGGAAGCTAATATAGTTTCCATGGAAACTATTTCAGCGCGCCGGGCTGCCCGGGGCCTGCCGTTGGGCCGGCTGGCCCTCACCGCCATCGCTCCCATCGCGTGGGGATCAACCTACTATGTCACCCGCGAGTACCTGCCAGCGGACGCGGCGCTGTGGGGCGGGGTATTCAGGGCCTTGCCGGCAGGGCTGATCTTGCTGCTGGTCTGCCGCCGGTTGCCGCAAGGCAGCTGGTGGTGGAGATCCCTGGTTCTGGGCACCTTGAATATCGGCGCATTTTTCGCCCTGGTCTATGCGGTCGCACAGATCCTGCCTTCCAGCATTGCCGCGACCACGATGGCCGTGTCCGCCGCAGTGCTCATGCTCCTGGCCTGGCCGCTGCTGGGGGAGCGTCCGACCCGCTGGCCGCTGCTGGGAGCCGCGCTGGGCTTCATCGGCGTGGCGATCATGGTGTTCGACGGGCAGAGCCGCATCAACATGCTCGGGATTCTCTTGTCGTTGACCGCCATGGCCATTTCCAGCCTTGGCTTCATCCTTGCCAAGAAATGGTCCCGCGGGCAACGGATCCTGGATACCACGGCCTGGCAGCTGGTGGCCGGCGGCCTGCTGCTCTTGCCCTTCGCCTGGCTGATCCAGGGACCGCCCCCGGCTCTGGACCTCCCCGCAGTGCTGGGTTTCGGCTACCTGAGCCTTGTCGCGACCGCGGCCGCGTTCCTCGCCTGGTTCAGTGGCTTGAGGCATTTGCCCTCGGCCACCGTGGGGCTGCTCGGCCTGTTGAATCCGGTGACCGGGGTGATTCTGGGAACGCTGCTGGCGGCCGAAACCCTTGGCTTGCAGAGTCTGGGCGGCATGGCCATGGTGCTTTCCGGCGTGCTCCTGGGGCTGTTGGCCAAAAGAGCACCAGCTAGAATTTCACCCCGCGATCCGGTACATGCAGCAGCGCCATGACGCGCTCCACATTGCCGGGCACGGCGCGCTGGGTGCCGCGCGAAACCGTGATCATCACCGCAAACGCCAAGGGCACGCTCCACGCAGCTGGCTGGCGCAAGAGGTGGATCCACCATTGGTCGGTGGCAGGCAGGAAAATCCCGATCATCAACGATGCCCCGCAGGTGATCGCTCCGACCAGCAGTCCCGCGATGGCGCCTCGGGCGGTGAGCGAACGCCACCAGATCCCCAGCAGCAGCAGCGGGCAGATCGTCGAGGCGGTGAAGGCGAAGACATTGCCGATGGCTCCGGCCAAGGCCAGCGAACTGGTGAGCACCGCGATCAGCACCGGCAGGGCGGTGGCGAGCACCGTGGAGATCCTGAACCCGCGCACCGTGCCGGAGAAGAACTCCTGGGAAATGGCACCGGCCAGCGATACCACCAGGCCGGAGGTGGTGGAAAGGAACGCGGCGAAGGCGCCGCCGACCACAATGGCGGTCAGCGCGTCGGCGAGGAAGCCGTCAAAAAGCCGGGCCGGCAGCAGCAGGATCGTCGCATCGGTTTCGTTGTTGGCTCCGAGGTCCGGGGTATAGAGAATCCCCAGGACCCCCAGTGTCGTGGGCAGCAGGTAGAAGGCCGAGAGCAGGCACAGCACGATCACCGTGGTGGTGCGGGCGGTCTGGCCGGTGGGGTTGGTGTAGAAGCGCACCAGCACGTGGGGCAGGCCCAGGGTGCCGAAGAGCAGCGCGAGGATGATCGAGACCGTTTCGTACAGGTTCATCGTAGTGACCGATTCCAGCTGCGCAGACAGGCTGTGCGCGCGTTCGCCGGCAGACTGCTGGGGGATGGCGCGGACCAGCAGGAAGATCGTCGGGATCACCAGGGCTGCGAGCTTGAACCAATATTGGAAGGCCTGGACAAAGGTCACCGATCGCATGCCGCCGGAGAGCACCGTCACGCAGACGACCGCCGCCACCACCACTGGCCCGACCCAGCCCGGGAGGCCCGTGGCGATCGAGAGGGTCAACGCCGCGCCGTGCATTTGCGGAACGATGTAAAGCCAGCAGATCACCACCACCAGGTAGGTGGTCAGCTTGCGCAGCATCGGCGAATTCTCGAAGCGGATCTGCGCGAAATCCGGGATCGTATAGGCCCGGGAGCGGCGCAGCGGGGCGGCCACAAAAAGCAGCAGCATCAGATACCCGGCGGTATAGCCGATCGGGAACCACAGCCCGGATTGCCCCGAGAGCACGATCAGCCCGGCCACCCCGAGGAAGGAGGCGGCCGAAAGGTACTCGCCGCCGATGGCCGAGGCATTCCACCACGGGCGCACGGTGCGCGAGGCGACGTAGAAATCCGAGGTGGTGCGCGAGAGGCGCAACCCGTAAAAGGCGATGAGCATGGTGGCCAGGCAGACCACCACGAGCGCGGAGATTGACAGCGCGCTAGCCACGGCTGATGCTCCGATACCGTTGCTCATTGCGTGCCGCGGCCCGGTTGTAGAGCAAGCCGGCGAGGATGATCAGCGGGTACATGCCCACTCCCAGCACCCACCAGGGCAGCGGAATGCTCAAGAGCTGGATATGCGAGACCACAGGCCAGAAGACCAGCAGCGAGCAGATGCCCACCAGCAGGGCCAGGAGGCCCGCGGCCACCGCGCAGGCCAGGCGCAGCTGGGAGCGGATGAGCTGGCGGACGTAGAATTCCTCGGCGGTATGCTCCGGGCTCTGGTTCGGCGGCAGCAGCGAGGCATCCTGGGGCGCCTGGACGCGCACGCGTTGCGGACGTTGCTGGGCAAAACGCCCGGCGGGCTCAGGGGGCTGTGGCCCGGGGGAGGAACTGTGCACTGGCGGCCCGGGTTCCTAGAGCGGGCGAACGCGGTTGGCGGCCAAGCGCTCGCGCAGATAGGGCAGGGCGCGGCGCGAAATCGGCAGTTCCGCGCCATGGACGATCACCGCGGCCTTGCCGGTCTGCAGGCGCACCGTCTCGATCTTGTCCATGCACACCAGGTAGGAGCGGTGGATCCGGACGAAGCCGGATTCGCCCCACTGCTGCTCCAGGTCGTTGAGCGGGACGCGGATCAGGTAGCTCGAATCCTTGGTGTGCAGGCGGGCGTAGTCGCCTTGGGCCTGCACGTAGGCGATGGCGCTGCGCGGGATCAGCTTGGTGATGCCGCCCTGGTCGACGGTGATCATTTCGGGCTTGGCCGGGGTTTCCTCCACCAGCTCGCAGATGCGGCGCACGGATTCGGCCAGGCGCTGCGGGCGGATCGGCTTGAGCACGTAGTCGATGGCGGCCAGCTCGAAGGCCTGCAGGGCCTGGTCTTCGTCGGCGGTGACAAAAACGATCAGCGGGGGATGGGTGAAGCGGGAAATGACCCGGGCGATATCCAGGCCGGAGAGCGCAGGCATGTGGATGTCCAGGAAGAGCGCATCGACATCGTTTTCTTCCAGGGCCTTGAGGGCCGCGGCTCCGGAGGTGGCCCGGTGGATCTTGCCGATTCGCGAATCCTGGCTCAGCAGGAAGGAGATCTCTTCTACTGCCGGGAGTTCATCATCGGCCACCACCACGTTAATCATGCAAGAATTCTACCGTTTTCCGCGGTTTCCTAAACATCTTGGCCGCTGGTGTCTGGCGCGCGGAATTTGGGAACGCGCAGGGTGATCAGCGTTCCGGCCCCCGGAGCGGTATCGATCACCAATCCATTGGAGTTTCCGTAGAGCTGGCGCAGGCGCAGGTCGACGTTGCGCAGCCCCACATGCATGGTGGTGGTGGTCCCCGCCAGGACGCTGGCCAGCTGTTCGGGATCCATGCCCATGCCGTCATCCTCCACGGAAATCACCGCATGCATGCCATCCTCGGTGGCCGTGATCGAAATGACGCCGCCATCGGGCCGCGCCTCCAGGCCATGGCGCACCGCATTCTCCACCAGCGGCTGCAGGGCCAGAAACGGGATCTGGGTGGGCAGCACCTCGGGCGCGATCTGCAGGGACACCTTGATGCGTTCGCCGAAGCGGGCTTTTTCCAGCAGGAGATAGCGGTCGATCGCTTCCAGCTCTTCGGCCAGGGTCGTGAATTCTCCGCGGCGCCTGAAGGAGTAGCGGGTGAAATCGGCGAACTCGATCACCAGTTCGCGGGCGCGCGCCGGATCGGTATTGATGAAGGAGGCGATGGCATTCAGCGAGTTGTAGATGAAGTGCGGGGAGATCTGGGCGCGCAGGGCCCGCATCTGCGCTTCGAGCAGCATGGCCTTGGACTCGTCCAATTGCGCGGTGGAGACCTGGGCGGAGACGAAGACCGCCACCTCCGATACCGCGCGCACGAAGCTGGCCCCGGCGCGCACGGACAGGGCCACGACGGTGCCCACGCTTTGATCCCCGACGGTGATCGGCGCGGCCACGATATCCATGCCGGCCGAATGCCTCACCTGGGTTTTCCCGGTGGCCAGGGTGCTGGCCGAGGCCTTGGAGGCATCTTCCTCCAGCTGCGCGGTGAAGTCGATGCCGGCATCCGTGGCAAGGATCCGCGAGGTGTCGCTGATCAGCAGCACCTGGCAGTTCAGCAGCCGGCGCAGGGCCTTGGCGCTCTTGGCCGCGCCTTCCTCGGTGAGCCCGCGCTCGAGGTGGGGGACCGCTACCGACATGTGGTGCAGCGTCTTGTAGGTGGCTTCTTCGGCGTCCGTGCCCATCTCCCTGGTCGAGCGGGAGATCTTGAAGCCGAAGTAGCCGACGATGGCTATGCCAAGCACCACGATGACCGCGATCAGGGTGGCTTGCAACGCTGGAGACATGATCCCATCTTAGAGCCCGGTGGTGCGCGGACCGCTGAACGGTGCCCCTGCGCCGTTGGGCGCAGATTTCGCCCCGTTGAGCCACAGGCCACCGGATACCCCTAGTCGCGAACTGAATCTTCGCCAATAGTGAAATGAGTCACACACTGGATGTGCGCTCAATCACATCCCCAACTCGCTCAAGGAGGGCATCAATGAGTGCCAACCCGGAACACGACGTCACCGGCGACGTCGATTTTGTTACGGAGAGCCAATCCGGGGAATTCCAGGAACTGCGCAGAACGCACCGCAGTTTCGTTTTCCCGATGGCCATCCTCTTCCTCGTCTGGTATTTCGCCTACGTCTTGCTGGCCGACTACTTCCATGACTTCATGTCGATCAAGGTCTGGGGCAACATCAACATGGGCATCCTCCTCGGGCTGCTGCAGTTCGTGTCGACCTTCCTGATCACCGCGGCCTACGTCAGCTTCTCGAACAAGAAGCTGGACCCCAAGGCCACTGCCATCCGCGAACGCCTCGAGCACGAGGGAGTGAAATAAATGCACCAGCTCCCCATCCTCGCCCAAGCCGCGGAATCCACCCAGGTGGGCAATCCGCTGGTTAATATCGGCATCTTCATCGCCTTCGTGGGCATCACCCTGGTGATCGTGCTGCGGGCGTCGAAGAACAACAAGACCGCCGCCGACTACTACGCCGGCGGCCGCTCCTTCACCGGTACCCAGAACGGCACCGCGATCGCCGGCGACTACCTGTCGGCGGCCTCCTTCCTGGGCATTGTCGGCGCCATCGCCATCAACGGCTATGACGGCTTCCTCTACTCCATCGGCTTCCTGGTCGCCTGGCTGGTGGCCCTGCTGCTGGTCGCCGAGCTGCTGCGCAATACCGGCAAGTTCACCATGGCCGACGTGCTCTCCTTCCGCCTCAAGCAGCGCCCGGTGCGCATTGCCGCGGCCATCTCCACCCTCGCAGTGTGCGTGTTCTACCTGCTGGCTCAGATGGCTGGCGCCGGCGCGCTGGTCTCGCTGCTGCTGGGTATCGATGAGAAGCTCGGCCAGTCGCTGGTGATCGTGATCGTCGGCGCGCTGATGATCCTCTACGTACTGGTCGGCGGCATGAAGGGCACCACCTGGGTGCAGATCATCAAGGCCTGCCTGCTGATTGCCGGCGCGCTGATCATGACCGTCTGGACCCTGGCGCTCTTCGGCTTCAACTTCTCCGAACTGCTGGGCAAGGCCGCGGAAGTCGCGGGCAACCCGGAAATCCTGAACCCGGGCCTGCAATACGGCAAGAGCGAAACCTCCAAGCTGGACTTCATCTCGCTGGCCCTGGCCCTGGTCCTTGGCACCGCTGGCCTGCCGCACGTGCTGATGCGCTTCTACACGGTTCCTACTGCCAAGGAAGCCCGCAAGTCCGTGGTGTGGGCGATCTGGCTGATCGGCGCCTTCTACCTGTTCACCCTGGTTCTGGGCTTCGGAGCCGGCGCGCTGATCGGGCCGGACCGCATCAAGGCCGCGCCGGGCGGCGTGAACTCGGCGGCTCCGCTGCTGGCCTATGAATTGGGCGGCACCGTGCTGCTGGGCCTGATCTCGGCAGTTGCTTTCGCAACCATCCTCGCGGTGGTCGCAGGCCTGACCATTACCGCCGCGGCTTCCTTCGCCCACGATGTGTATGCCTCGGTGATCGCCAAGGGGAAGTCCACCCCGCAGAAGGAAATGAAGGTGGCCCGTCGCACCGTGCTGGTGATCGGCGTCTTCGCGATCGCCGGCGGCATCGGTGCCCAGGGGCAGAACGTCGCCTTCCTGGTGGCATTGGCGTTCGCGGTGGCTGCCTCGGCGAACCTGCCCACCATCCTGTACTCGCTGTTCTGGAAGGGCTTCAAGACCCGCGGCGCGGTGTGGTCCATGTATGGCGGCCTTGGCTCGGCACTGATCCTGATCATTTTCTCGCCGGTCTTCTCCGGGGCGGAAACTTCGATGATCCCGAGCATCGACATGTCGATCTTCCCGCTGGCCAACCCGGGCATCGTCTCGATCCCGCTGGCATTCCTTCTCGGCTGGGTGGGCTCGGTGACCGATCGGGGCACCGAGGATCCTGCCAAGCAGGCGGAGATGGAAGTTCGTTCGCTCACCGGTGTCGGCGCTGAAAAGGCTGTCGACCACTAGAGGCCAGCGGCACCAGCCGCTACTCCGCTAGCCCTGGGGGCCCGCCGAATCCGGCGTGGCACCCAGGGCTTTGCCATGGCTGCTATGGGCTGGGGGATTCCAATGAATGCCGCAGCAGCTCCGTGGTCCGGTAGGGGACCAGCTGTGCCATGGACAGGGCTGAGTCCGCGCGATTCACCCCGTCGATATGCAGCAGTTGGCCGTGCACCCGGAAGAGCTGCTCGGCATCCTTGGCGGCCACGCGCACCAGGATGTCGGCGTTGCCGGTGAGCCCGTGGGCTTCGAGGACCTCTGGGATGGCGGCCAGCTTGGCGGAGATCTCTTCGAGGTAGCGCTGGTCGACGTGCAGCTCGATGAAGGAGAGCAATCCGTAGCCCAGGGCGGCGGGCGGAATCCGGCGGTCCGGGGGCTCGAGGATTTCGTTCTCCAGGCGGGTCATGCGCGATTGCACCGTATTTCGCCCCAAATTCAGCGCCATCGCGATGGCCGAGCCGGTGCGCTTTTTCGCGGTGGCCAGGGCGAGCAATATCCGGCGGTCAGTCATGTCCAAGAGGTGCATAATGAGCACGTTAGCACCCCCTTCGGGGGATAAATAGGGCGTTTTGCGCTAATTTCAGAATCGCCATTGTGCGTCTTGCGTTGCGTGAGTAGCATCACATTAAGCGGGGTTTGATGAAGAGTCCCGCCACCGACTACGTGAGAGTTAGGATGCCGATCGTGTCCACACAGCACATGGACGTAGCCGCTGGAAGCCTACCAACGCATCAGCTGCTGAACGTCGACGGGAAACGAATCCCGGACGAAGAACTTGACCACCATCTCAAGGACCTCGCAGAGGCGGACCTTGCGGATTTCCTGCGCGACATGGTCGTGCTGCGGCGGATGGACAATGAGGCCACCGCCCTGCAACGCCAAGGCCAGCTGGGCCTCTGGGCCCCTTTGCTCGGGCAGGAAGCCGCGCAAATCGGTTCGGTGCGCGCCACCAATGGCGATGATTTCATTTTCCCTTCCTACCGCGAGCATGGAGTCGCCTGGGCCAGGGGAGTGCAGGCCGAGGACCTGCTCAGCGTCTGGCGCGGGGCCCAGGCCAGCGGCTGGGATCCGAATGAGGTCAACATCGCCTGCCAGCAGATAGTCATCGGATCCCAGGCACTGCACGCCGCCGGCTATGGCATGGGGATCAAGTTCGATGGCGGCGGGCAGGTCTCCGTAGCCTACTTCGGCGATGGCGCCACCAGCCAGGGCGATGTCAACGAGGCCATGGTCTTCGCCGCCAGCTACCAGGCTCCGGTGCTCTTCTTCTGCCAGAACAACCAGTGGGCCATCTCGGAGCCGGTCGCGTTGCAAAGCCGCACCCAGATCGCTGACCGCGCCCATGGCTTCGGCTTGAAAACCTGGCGCGTGGACGGCAATGACATCCTTGCGGTGTACGCGGCAACCAAGGCCGCTTTGGCCCATGCCCGCCACGGGCTCGGTCCGACCTTCATTGAAGCGGTCACCTACCGCATGGGGTCGCACACCACGGCCGATGATCCCACCCGATACCGCAGGGCCGAACAGCTCGAAGAGTGGAAAGCCAAGGATCCGATCGACCGCCTGGTGAAATATCTGCACGAAATGGGAGCGGACGTTCAATCCTATGAACAGCGCGCCCAGAATGCCGCCGATGAGATGGCCGCCAAGCTGCGCGCCGCGATCACCAGCATGGAAGACCCGAAGGCGGAAGAACTGTTCACCAACGTTTATGCCGAAACGCATGAACCCACCGAACGCGCCGCGAAGAACTACCGGGATTACCTGGCCGACTTCGAAGGTGGTGAATAGCCGTGGCAACCACCATGCTCAAGGCGCTGAACAAGTCGCTGCACGATGCCCTGAGCGAAGACGAGAAGGTCATCCTGCTCGGCGAAGACATCGGAACACTTGGCGGAGTCTTCCGCGTGACCGATGGGCTCAAGGCCGAGTTCGGCGAGCATCGGGTAGTCGATACCCCGCTGGCTGAATCTGGAATCGTCGGCACGGCCATCGGCCTGGCCTATCGCGGCTACCGCCCGGTGGTCGAGATCCAGTTCGATGGATTCACCTACCCGGCTTTCGATCAGCTGGTCTCGCAGCTGGCGAAGCTGCATTACCGCTCGCGCGGGCGGGTGAAAATGCCGGTGACCGTCCGCATTCCCTATGGCGGGGGCATCGGTTCGCCGGAGCACCATTCCGAATCTCCCGAAGCCTACTTTGCCCATACCGCTGGCCTGCGGGTTTTCGCGCCGTCCAGCGTGGAAGATGCCTATGCGATGCTTCGCCAGGCAATTCTCTGCGATGATCCGGTGATTTTCTTCGAGCCCAAACGCCGGTACCACGAAAAAAGCGATGCGGAACTGGGTGACGTGCAGCCCGATGCCTCTCCCAAGGCAAGGGTCATCCGCTCCGGAACCGATGCCACCATGGTCGGCTACGGCCCAACTACCTACACGCTGATTGACGCAGCCATGGCGGCCGAAGACGAAGGAACGAGCCTGGAGGTCATTGACCTTCGCAGCTTGGATCCCCTGGATATCGATACAGTCGCCCAGTCGGTGCAACGCACCGGCAAGCTGGTGGTGGTCCATGAAGCCAGCCGCACCAGCGGCCTGGGCGCCGAAATCTGCGCCGAGATCACCGAGCGCTGCTTCGACTACCTGGAGCATGCGCCGCTGCGGGTGACCGGATTCGATGTTCCGTATCCGCCGTCGCGGCTTGAAAGCCACCACTTGCCCGACTTGGATCGAGTGATGCACGCGGTGGATACCGTAATGCGACACCATGAGGCACGCAAAGGAGCTGCCCAGTGACGACAGATCAGACATTCAAGCTTCCAGACCTTGGCGAAGGATTGACCGAGTCCGAGGTGCTGAACTGGAAAATCAAGGTGGGCGAGCATGTGGCGCTGAACCAGGTGATTGCCGAGGTGGAAACGGCGAAAGCGGTCGTTGAACTGCCCTCGCCTTTTGCCGGGGTGGTCCAGCAGATTCATGCTGCCCAGGGCGAGGTCGTCCAAGTCGGAGGCCCGCTGGTCACCTTCGGTGATGAAGAGCCAGCGCAGGCCAAGGAGCAGGAACCCGTGGCAGCGGAGCGCACCCCTACGCTCGTCGGCTATGGCGCTCCTGCGGACACCGGGGCCCGCCCGCAACGGAAGTCCCGTTCAATGAAGGCTCCCGACGCAGCAAGCACCGGGCACATTGGGCAACCGCGTCGCACGGTGACCCGTTGCACCCCGCCGGTGCGCAAGCTCGCCCGCGATCATGGCGTGGATATTTCCACCCTTGCCGGCAGCGGGGAAGACGGATTGGTGCTTCGCCGCGACGTTCAAGATGCCATCGATGCCGGTACCACCTCCACCGGCGAAAGCGAATCGGCGGTAGCCGCGGCCGTAGTCCAGGCTTCCAGCACAGCGGATCGGCACGTCAGGATCACTGCCGTGCGCCGTGCGACGGCCCAAGCCATGGTGCAGTCGGCCTTTACGGCCCCTCATGCCACCGAGTTCCTGACTGTGGATGTCACCGAATCGATGGCATTGATCGAACGGTTGCGGTCCCACCGCCTGCTGAAGGGCGTCAAGCTGAACTTCACGACCCTGGCTGCTGTGGTGGTGACCAGGCTGTTGCGCACCTACCCCGCATTGAACTCGAAGTGGGATGAAGCGGCCGACGAGATCATCGAATTCGGGTCGGTGAATCTGGGGATGGCGGTTGCCACTGACCGGGGCCTGCTCGTTCCGGTGGTGAAAAATGCCCAGGACCTGCCGCTGCCGCAAATGGCCTCGGCGCTGAGCGCGATCATTCTCCAAGGGCGAGAAGGCACGCTGTCTCCAGCCCAAATGTCCGGAGGGACGTTCTCCATCACGAATGTCGGAGTTTTCGGCGTGGACGCCGGAACACCGATCCTGCCGCCCGGGCAGGCGGGGATTTTGGCCCTAGGCCAAGTGAAGCGCCGGCCTTGGGAGCATCAAGGCGAAGTAGCGCTTCGCCATACCACGACTTTGGCTTTGTCCTTCGATCACAGAGTCGTAGACGGCAAAGAAGCAAGCGAGTTCCTCGCAGGTGTCGGATCGGTTTTGGAGGACCCAGGATTGATGAATATTTTTATTTGAGAAGTAATGGATTTTTACTAGGACCAAATAAATGAGTCCGAATGATAAAGGCGATTTCAAGCATTGCTTTCATGAATATTCATTGGTTGTTTCGCAATATTTGATGTAATCTCATTCACTACGTGCTACAGCTCACGCTTGCCTGCACGGCTCTGCTAAACGCAGAAGCAGCAACCTTATGTTGAGGAGAAATAGGATGCGATACTCGCACGCATCTAAGGCTGTCGTTCTATCAGCAGCCTTGGCACTGACCCTGTCGGCTTGTGGCGGCGGTTCAACTGATTCCGCAGGCGGCGAAGGCGACGGTTCGTACGTCGTCACCGCAAACACCACCGAACCGCAAAACGGCCTACTGCCGGCCAACACCAACGAAGTTGGTGGCGGTCGCGTCATGGACCTGCTCTTCACGGGCCTGGTCAGCTATGACGCAAAGGGAGCCCCGGTCAATGAACTCGCAGAGTCCATCGAGACCACTGATTCCCAAAACTACACCATCAAGATCAAGTCAGGCCAGACTTTCTCGGATGGTTCCCCGGTAACCGCTGCTTCGTTCGTGGATGCGTGGAACTTCGGTGCCGCAGCCAAGAACGCTCAGTTGAATTCCTACTTCTTCGAGTCCATCAAGGGCTACGACAAGGTGAGCGCAGAGAAGTCCAAGGAAGACAAGATGGAAGGCCTGAAGGTTGTCGATGACACCACCTTCACCGTCGAACTCTCCCAGCCGGAATCTGACTTCCCGCTGCGCCTTGGCTACACCGCCTTCATGCCATTGCCTGAAGCAGCTTTCGAGGATCCCAAGGCCTTCGGCGAAAAGCCGGTGGGCAATGGTCCATACAAGCTGACCGAGTGGAACCACGACGTCAACCTGAAGATGGACGTCAACGAGAGCTACGACGGCCCACGCAAGGCTGCCAATGGCGGTATCGACTTCAAGGTCTACCAGTCCACCGACTCGGCCTACCAGGACCTGGTTTCCGGCAACCTGGACGTGCTGGACCAGATCCCACCGAGCCAGCTGGCCTCCTACCAGTCCGACTTGGGCGACCGTTCGGTCAACTCGCCATACGCAGGCAACGCAACCATCACCATCCCTGGCTACCTGGATCACTTCAAGCAGGATGAAGAGGGCAACCTCCGCCGCGCAGCCATCTCGCGTGCCATCGACCGCCAGCTGATCATCGACAAGGTGTACCAGGGCGGCAAGGTCATCGCCAAGGACTTCACCGCTCCAGTGCTCGAAGGCTACGCGGACGACCTGCCTGGCAGCGAGGTGCTCTCCTTCGACGATGCCGAAGCCAAGAAGCTGTGGGCCGAAGCGGACAAGATCAGCAAGTGGGACGCCGACAAGGAATTCTCCATTGGCTACAACGTTGACGGCGCCGGCAACAAGGAATTCGTCGAGGCAATTGCCAACCAGTTGAAGAACAACTTGGGCATCAACGCCACCGCGCAGTCGTTCGCGTCCTTCAAGGAGCTTCGCGCCAAGGTCACTGCGTACACCATGACCGGATCGTTCCGCACCGGCTGGCAGGCTGACTACCCATCGCTCTACAACTTCCTGGGCCCACTATTCGGCACCGGTGCAGGTTCGAATGATGGCAAGTACTCCAGCAAGGAATTCGACGACGCGCTCGCCAAGGGCTTGGCTGCCACCGACCCGGCTGAAGGCGCAACGACCTTCAACGAGGCACAGGAAATCCTCTTCAAGGACCTGCCTGCCATCCCGCTGTGGTACCAGGCGGTCCAGGGCGGCTGGAGCGAGAACGTATCCAACGTCGAGTTCGGCTGGAACGGCGTTCCGCTGTACAACGAAATCACTGGTAAGTAAGTAATTTCAGCATTCGGGCTGGTCAAGTTCGAAATTGTCTGGAAGGCATGTCAAGGGAGACCCCAGATTCAATGGGTCTCCCTTTGGCATGTTCGACCTGCCTCCCAAAAGTAAACGTCGAATGATTTATCGACGGAAAGAGGGAAAAAATGGCCAAGTGCCGTACAGCATCTCGAGGTGAGATGCACGCATGCTAAGTTTCATGCTGAAGAGAATTGCCCAGCTGGTCCCGGTATTCATCGGTGCGACGCTGCTGGTGTACTTCCTGGTTTTCGCCACACCTGGCGACCCGATCGCCGCGCTTTCCGGCGGCAAGCCGATGTCCGAGGCGACACGGGCAGCCCTCGAAGCGCAATACAACTTGGACAAGCCGTTCTGGGTTCAGTACGGCCTGTATCTGAAGAATTTGGTGACCTTCGACCTGGGAACCTCGTTCTCGGGTCAAGAAGTCAGCGACCTGCTCGGCCGCGCCTTCCCGGTCACCGCGCGGCTTGCGATTCTTGCGCTGCTCATTGAAGGCGTTTTCGGCATTATCTTCGGCGTCATCGCCGGCATGCGCAAGGGCAAGTGGTTCGATTCGACCGTTCTGGTTGCTTCGCTGATCGTGATCGCGGTGCCAACCTTCGTCCTCGGCTTCGTTCTGCAGTTTGTCGTTGGCGTGAAACTTGAATGGGCCAAGCCCACCGTTTCCGGCGCGGCGACCTGGGGAGAACTCTTCCTGCCGGCCCTGGTGCTCGGCCTGGTTTCGCTGGCCTATGTGGTCCGCCTGACCCGAACCTCGGTGATCGAGAACAAGTCCGCGGACTTCGTGCGCACCGCCACCGCCAAGGGGCTGAGCCGCAATCGCGTTGTCACCGTACACATCCTTCGCAACTCGCTGATCCCTGTCGTGACCTTCCTCGGAGCGGACCTCGGCTCGCTGATGGGCGGCGCGATTGTCACTGAAGGCATCTTCAACGTGCCCGGCGTGGGACATTTGCTCTATCAGGCAATCCAGAAGGGCGAAACCCCGACCGTTGTCGCCATTGTCGGTGTGCTGGTGATTGTCTTCGTTATCGCCAACTTGATCGTGGATATGCTGTACGCACTGCTTGACCCAAGGATCCGTTATGCCTGAGAACCAGAATTTTAATCCGGAGGACGGCCTGCCCATCAGCAAGGTCCGCGCCGGCAAAGTTTCCAAATACAAGATCGAGCACTTTGTTGCTCCCTTGGATGAGACGCCGCTGCAGGCTGTCGACTCCGTCAAGGAAACCGGCAAGCCGCTGTCCATGTGGGCCGAGGCATGGCGTTCGCTGCGCAAGCAGCCGCTGTTCATCATTTCCGCGATCCTGATTCTCGCGGTCATCGTGGTTGCGGCGTTCCCGCAACTGTTCAGTTCGCAAGACCCAACCTATTGCGCACTGGAGAATTCGAACGAGCCTGGCCGCGCTGGCCACATCATGGGCTTCAACCTCCAGGGCTGCGACATCTATGCGCGGGTGATCTACGGCACGCGGGCTTCCCTGCTGGTCGGCGTGTTCACCACCTTGTTTGTTGTCATCGTCGGCGGCGCGCTCGGCGCTCTGGCCGGCTTCTACGGTGGATGGATCGACGCGGTCCTGGCACGGCTGGGTGATATCTTCTTCGCCTTGCCACTGATCCTCGGTGCCATCATCGTGATGCAGCTTCCTGCGTTCCGCGACAACCGCAGCGTGTGGACAGTTATTGTCACGCTGGCGATCTTCGGCTGGCCGCAGCTGGCCCGAATTACGCGTGGCGCTGTCATCGAGGCGCGCAACGCCGACTACGTGAAGGCATCGCGCGCCCTGGGGCTGTCCAAGTTCAATTCGCTGCTCAAGCACGTCATTCCCAACTCGCTGGCGCCGATCATTGTGGTGGCGACCGTGAACCTGGGCGTCTACATTGTTGCCGAAGCGACCCTGTCCTTCCTTGGCGTCGGATTGCCGCCGGATGTCATGAGCTGGGGCAATGATATTTCCTCCGCGCAGACCCAGCTTCGCAACAATCCGATGATGCTCATGTGGCCTGCGCTATTCCTGTCTGTGACGGTGCTGAGCTTCATCATGCTCGGCGATGCAGTGCGCGATGCGCTGGATCCCAAGGCCCGGAAGGGAGCCTAGAGAATGACTGAGACTGCAACCCCCAAGCCGTTGCTGGAAATCAAGGACCTGGCGATCACCTTCTCCACTCCTGACGGTCCAGTGCACGCCGTGCGCGATGCCAACTTCACCGTGATGCCGGGGGAGACCGTGGCCATTGTGGGCGAGTCCGGTTCAGGCAAATCGACTTCGGCCCTGGCGGCCATCGGCCTGTTGGCCGGCAACGGTTCGGTTTCCTCCGGCCAGATCCTGTTCGATGGCGAAGATATTTCGCACGCCAGCGAAAAACGCTTCGTCGAGTTGCGCGGCAACCATATCGGCATGGTTCCGCAGGATCCGATGTCCAACTTGAATCCGGTGTGGAAGATCGGCTTCCAGGTCAAGGAGACGCTCAAGGCCAATGGCCTGGCGGGGGACAACCCCAAGCAGCGTGTTGCCCAGATCCTTGCTGATGCAGGTTTGCCGAACCCGGAGGTTCGTGCCGGCCAGTACCCGCACGAGTTCTCCGGCGGCATGCGCCAGCGAGCGCTGATTGCTATCGGGCTGGCCTGCCGACCGCGTTTGCTGATCGCCGATGAGCCGACCAGCGCACTGGACGTTACCGTCCAGCAGCAGATCCTGGACCACCTGGACACCATGACCAGTGAATTGGGCACCGCGGTGCTGCTGATCACCCACGACCTCGGGCTGGCCGCCGAGCGTGCCGAGAAGGTCGTCGTGATGTACAAGGGCCGCGTTGTTGAGTACGGTCCGGCCTTGGACATCCTGCGCAACCCGCAGCATCCGTACACCAAGCGCTTGATCAGCTCCGCTCCGTCCTTGTCGGCGCAACGCGGCGACAAGCACGAGGCCATCGTTGATGAGGTTGTCCCAGGCAAGGCCGAACCGCTGCTGAAGGTCAGCAACCTGACCAAGGTCTACGACATCCGCAAGGGCTTCGGCAAGAAGGAGAAGTTCATTGCGGTGGACAATGTCTCCTTCGAGATCCCGAAAGGCACTACCACGGCAGTGGTAGGCGAGTCCGGTTCCGGCAAGTCCACCATCGCCCAGATGGTGCTGAACTTGCTTGACAAGACCGAGGGCGAGATCCTCTTCGACGGCGAGCAGATCGGCAACTTGAGCGAAAAGAAGCTGTTCAAATACCGCCGCCGCGTTCAGCCAATCTTCCAGGATCCCTATGGCTCCCTGGACCCGATGTATTCGATCTACCGAACCATCGAGGAGCCGTTGCGCATCCATGGGATCGGCAATGCCGCTTCGCGCCAGAAGAAGGTCAAGGAACTGCTGGAGCAGGTATCCATGCCGGCTTCTACCATGCACCGGTTCCCGAATGAGCTCTCCGGCGGGCAGCGACAGCGAATCGCTATCGCCCGGGCACTGGCGCTCCAACCGGAAATGATCGTCTGCGACGAAGCCGTCTCCGCTTTGGACGTGCTGGTTCAGGCCCAAGTGCTGGAGCTGCTGGATGAACTGCAGCGGGAGATGGAACTGACCTACCTGTTCATCACCCATGACCTTGCAGTGGTTCGCGAGATCGCCGACAACGTCTGCGTGATGGAGCATGGCAAGATCGTCGAGCAGGGGACTGCCGATGAGATCTTCGATGCGCCAAAGAGCGAGTACACCCGCAACCTGCTGGGTGCTATTCCGGGTGCGTCACTGATCTAATCGGTCGCCGAAAACGCCGCAAGGGGGCGTCGAAACCAATGGTTTCGGCGTCCCCTTGCTCGTTAAACGAAGCCTCATCCTTCGTCATATTCAACGAATATTTCATATTTTTTCAAACTGAAGCAAATGTTGCAAAACCGTTATAAATCCATCCATGAAACATGCTCGTAACGCGGGTGTTCCGATTGAATTTTCCCAATCTGAAAGAAACCCTTGAAATCTAGCGGATGTGGCGTGGATCGCATGAACTCGCTGGTAACAAGCTCGTTGCAAATCACTCTCAAGAGCAGTTCGCGCAGGTAGATGTGAAGCGAATCTTTCTCTATCCAAGCCAGAAAATTCAGGTTAGTGTATTCCTCAATGGACAGGTCATGTGATCTGATCCACAAGGAATCATACGGATTCACAACTCGTATCATCACGATCTCAAGGAGGCGAAATGCGGATTCAGCGCGTTTCGAAAGCAGTAGCCGTAGGCGCTGCCCTGGTATTGGCGCTTTCGGCCTGTGCCCCGGGTGGCGGAGATGCCGCCCCGGAGGCCAGCAAGAGTGCCGAGTCCAATGGTGGCGCTGAGGTCACCAACTCCGGCCTGGCCGATCTGGGCGATGTCACCACCAAGGATGACACCTTCAACGTCACCGTTGGCGCACCAGAGTTCATCAGCTACAACGGCATGACTCCACAGACCTACTCGACCTACAACTCGGCCATCGTGGATCGCATGTTCGCCAGCTTCTACTACATGGGTACCGATGGAACCATCTACCAAAACGAGGATCTGGGTTCCTACGAGAAGGTCAGCGAGGACCCCCTGACCATCAAGTACACCATCAACGACAATGCGCAGTGGTCTGATGGAACACCGATCACCGTGGCAGATGCCGTATTGGCGTGGGGTACGCAGAACCTGAATCTCAACAGCGGTTCCAAGGACAAGCCGCTGTTCAACTCGGTCTCCACCGACTTGGGCGATACCGTGCCCAAGGGCCCAGAGGGAGCTATCGACGGCAAGGAATTCACTGTCACCTTCAAGGATCCTGATCCGGACTGGCAGCTGCAAACTTGGATGATGCACCCAGCGCACGTTGTTGCCAAGAAGGGTGGTTTGAGCACCGAGGAACTGGTCAAGGCCATTCAGGACGGGGATTCCAAGAAGCTGGAGAAGGCGGCCAAGTTCTGGAACGAAGGCTGGATGACCAAGCCGGGCACCCTGCCTGATGAAGCCGAAATGCCAGTCTCCGGTCCATACAAGCTGGAGTCGTGGAAGGCCGGCGAATCAGTCACCTTGACCGCAAACGACAAGTACTATGGCACCCCTGCTGCTACCAAGAAGCTGACCTTCCGCTTCTTGGCAGATACCGGCATGGTCCAAGCGCTGCAGAACAAGGACGTTGACGTTATTGCTCCTCAGCCGACTGTCGACACCCTGGCTCAGCTCGAGGGCTTGGGCAACTCCGTGAACATCCAGCAGGGCGACACCTTGACCTGGGAACACCTGGACTTCAACTTCGCCAAGGGCAACGAGATGACCAACCTGGAGCTGCGCAAGGCATTCGCCATGTGTGTTCCACGCCAGGAAATCGTTGACAACCTGGTCAAGCCGCTGAACCCGGAAGCTACCGTGATGAACGCGCGTGAGGTCTTCCCGTTCCAGGACAACTACCAGGAAGTCGTTGATGCGTCCTACGACGGCCGCTACGACCAGGTCGACATCGACGGTGCCAAGAAGATCCTCGAGGAGCAGGACGCTGTAGGCACCAAGATCCGCATCGGCTACTCCGCTCCCAACGAGCGCCGCACGAATGAGGTTGCTGCCATCAAGTCCTCCTGCGACAAGGCAGGCTTCAAGGTCGAAGACGCGGGCGACCCCAAGTTCTTCGCACCAGGCGGCACCCAGGAACGTGGTGACTACGAAGTCGCCCTGTTCGCTTGGGCAGGTTCCGGCCAGATCACCTCGGGCCAGAACATCTACGCCAGCGGCAAGCCACAGAACTACGGCAAGTACTCCAACGAGGCAGTCGACGAAGCATGGACCAAGCTGGCAACCTCCCTTGACCCAGCAGTCCACGCCGAGCAGACCAAGGTCATTGAAAAGCTGTTGTGGGATGACTTGTTCGGCATTCCGATCTTCGCACACCCAGGCTTGAGTGCTTCGGGATCCGATGTTCAGAATGTTCGCCACACCGCTACCCAGAGCGGCATCGTGTGGAACGCCGAGCAGTGGCAGCGAGCTGAGTAAGCCCCGAGGGCAAACTAGCTGCTAACACCAACTGTGAGCGCCTGCGGGGCCCGATCACCATCGGGCCCCGCGGTGTGTCTGCCACCATCACCGGGCGGCACCAGCGCTATGAGGTGAGAAGAAAGAGGACATTAGAACCGTGTTGAAGTTCATTCTCAAAAGATTAGGATCGGCCGTTGGCGTGCTGTTTGGCGCCTCGCTGCTGCTCTATATCTTGGTTATCAACTCAGGCGACCCCCTGGGCGATTTACGCGAAAGCAACGCTGAAAATCGCGAGTATCTGATGCAGCAACGCATCGAATACATGAACCTGGAACAGCCTTGGTATCTGCGGTACCTGACCTGGCTCGGCGGAGTCGGCAAATGCTTCGTAGGCTCTTGCGACCTAGGCCGGAACATAAACGGCGTCGAGGTCAGCGGCTTGCTTGCCAACGCCGCCTCTTCGACCCTCCGGCTTGTGCTGCTGGCCACCATCATCGCGGCCATTCTCGGTATCGCGATTGGCGTGCTGACCGCGGTACGTCAATATTCCGGACTGGACTACCTCGTCACCTTCCTGACCTTCCTCTTCTTCTCGCTGCCTGTCTTCTGGGCTGCCGTGCTGCTCAAGGAATATATGGCCATCGGATACAACGACTGGCTTGAAAATCCGCAGATATCGATCGGCACGAGCATCCTCATCGGCGTGGTTGCCGGAATCGTGCTGCAAATGCTGCTGGCAGGCTCGCTCAAGCGCCGCGGACTCACGTTCATCATTACGGCAGTTTTCGTTCCGCTGTTGCTGCAGTACAGCCTGTGGCTGAACTTCTATCGCTACCCGCAAATGGGCCCGGCAATCATCGTTGTCCTGACCTTGCTGCTTGCACTCTCCGCTACCGCCATGAGCGTCGGGCTCAAGGAGAAGAAGGTCCTGTACCCGGCGCTGATCACCGTAGTGCTGGTGCTGGTCATGTACTACGCGACCTTCTGGCTGCTGAAAGACGCAAACGCCTGGATCCTGTTCTTCGGCGCCATTCTGGCAGTGGCCATTCCTGGCCTGATCGGCAATTTCATGGGCGGCCGCCTATCCCGGATTGCCGCCGGCGTTTCGGTCCTCGTTGGCGTTGTGGGCGCCGGTCTCACGGTGCTGGATCATATCTTCCGCGCATGGCCTGGATTCCTGGAACTGAAGGGCCGGCCTATCGGAACGATTGGTTCCTCCACCGCAAACCTTGGCGGCGGATTCTGGGATACCTTCCTGGACAACGCAACGCAGCTGCTCCTTCCAACGATCGTGCTGGCCATCATCTCCCTGGCAAGCTACTCGCGGTACACGCGCTCCTCGATGCTGGAAGTGCAGCAGCAGGACTACATCCGCACCGCACGTTCCAAGGGCCTGAGCGAACGCACTGTGATCTTCCGCCATGCATTCCGCAACGCGCTGATTCCCATCGCCACCATCGCCGCCTTTGACTTCGCCGGCCTGATCGGCGGCGCGGTGGTCACCGAGACGGTGTTCGGCTGGAAGGGCATGGGAGATATGTTCAACACCGGTCTGCATTCCGTGGATCCGGCCCCCGTGATGGCATTCTTCCTGGTCACCGGTAGCGCCGCAATCCTATTCAACCTGCTGGCTGATATCGTCTACGCGCTGCTTGATCCGCGGATCCGGGTCTAGGGAATTTAGGACAATCGATGAGTAACTTAAACGGACAAGCTCCGAAAAACTTGACCTCTATTGCAGAAGTCGAAGACGCGAAACTCGCGGCTTCGACCGAACAGTCAAAGAGCCAGTCGCAAATTGTCTTCGGGCGATTTATCAAGCACAAGCCCGCAATGATCTCGGCTGTAGTGCTGGTGGTCATCACGGTGGTCGCTTTCACCTCTATAGGAATAGGCCCACTTCCAGGCTGGTGGAAGCAGAGCTATCTGGATGCCGGCACCGTGGTCAACGGCGGCAAGCCGACCCTCTCCCTGCTGCCAACGTGGCTTGGTGGAGCCGGCATCGGTATTGGCGAGCATCCTTTCGGCCAGGACTCGGTAGGCAAGGACTACTTCGCTTTGGTCATGAATGGCACGCAGAAGTCCATTATCATCGGCCTGGTCGTAGGCTTGGTTGCCACCTTCCTCGGTGCCGTGATCGGTGCGGTCGCCGGCTACTTCCGAGGCTGGGTTGATGAGGTGCTGATGCGCATCACCGACCTGTTCATCGTGATTCCGCTGCTGGTACTGGCCGCGGTGCTCGGACAGATCGCCGGACGAAGCTCAGGATCGATCTTCGCGCTGGCGCTGGTGCTCGGCCTGGTCACGTGGACCGGCCTGGCCCGCTTGGTGCGAGGCGAGATCCTTTCCCTGCGCGAACGTGAATACGTCTCCGCCGCGCAGGCCATGGGATCACGCACCTCGCGCGTGATCTTCAAGCACCTGCTGCCCAACACCATCGGCGTGATCGTCGTGAACGCGACCTTCGCAATCGCTGGCGCGATCCTGCTCGAATCTTCGCTGTCCTTCCTCGGCTTCGGCGTGCAGCCACCGGAATCGTCCCTCGGCTTGCTGATCAGCCAGTATCAGAATGCTTTTGTCACCCGTCCGTGGCTGTTCTGGTGGCCGGGCATGATCATTGTGGTCATCGCGCTCGCGGTCAACTTCCTCGGCGATGGCCTTCGCGATGCCTTCGATCCACGACAGAACGACAAGCGCCGCCGCCGCGCAGGGCTGTTTGCCCTGCCAACCCGCAAGGAGAAGCCATGAGCCACGTCGCCCCAGAAAATTCCGCCGGTGAATACGCGCTGAGCTTCAACGACCTCAAGGTCACCTTCGAAACCTCAGGTCCTCTGGTCCACGCAGTCAAGGGGCTGTCCTTGGCGGTGCGTCCGGGCGAAGTCGTCGCGCTGGTGGGCGAATCAGGCTCGGGCAAATCGGTGACATCCACCGCGGCCATGGGCCTGCTGCCGGAGAACGCGAACATCTCCGGCGAAGCGAAGATCGGCAACGTCAATGTGGTGGGCCTGGAACAGGGCAAGATGCGCAAGATGCGCGCCACCGACATCGCCATGGTCTTCCAGGAGCCGATGACCGCGCTGAACCCGGTGCTGACCATTGAACGCCAGCTGACCGAGGCACTGGAACTGCATGGCATTGCCTATGGCAAGGCTGCCACCGACCGCGCCATCGAATTGCTGGACATGGTCGGCATCCCAGAGCCCGGTAAGCGGATCAAGCAGTACCCGCACCAATTCTCCGGCGGCCAGCGTCAGCGCATCGTGATCGCCATGGCGATCTCCTGCGACCCGAAGGTCATCATTGCCGATGAGCCGACCACCGCGCTGGATGTGACCGTGCAGGCCGAGATCCTGGACCTGCTGCGCGAGCTGAAGGACCGGCTGAACACCGGCATCCTGCTGATCACCCACAATATGGGCGTGGTAGCCGATATGGCCGATCAAGTCGCCGTGATGTTCCAGGGCAACCTGGTGGAGACCGGCAGCGTGGATCAGGTACTGCTCAACCCGCAGCACGCCTACACTCAGCGGCTTCTGGCCGCGGTCCCGCGGCTATCTGCCCCGGCGCTCATCACCGAAAACGCGCCGCACAGCAGCAAGACCGCTCCCGCTGGGCGCGAGCTGGTGCTTGAAGCCAAGGACCTCGTCTTGGAATACAACATGCGTGGGAAGATCTTCCGCGCAGTTGAGGGAGTGAGCTTCGATATTGCCAAGGGCGAAGTGCTGGGCATTGTGGGCGAGTCCGGTTCGGGCAAGTCCACCATCGCCAAGGCGGTGATCGGCTTGCTGCCGGTGGCCGATGGCACGCTCTCGGTCAAGGGGCATGACCTTCCAAGGCTCTCGCCCAGGGAAGCTCGCGCAGTGCGCAGGCAGATCGGCGTCATCTTCCAGGACCCGGCGGCTTCGCTGAATCCTCGTTTCCCGATTGGCGAATGCATCACCGAGCCCATGGTGGTGCACAAGGTGGGTACCAAGGCATCACGCATCAAGCGTGCCGAGGAACTGCTGGATGCGGTCAAGCTGCCACGCAACGTCATCAACCGCTACCCGCATGAACTCTCGGGTGGTCAGCGCCAGCGTATTTGCATCGCGCGTGCGCTGACTTTGAACCCGGAACTGCTGATTGCCGACGAGCCGACCAGCGCGTTGGATGTTTCGGTGCAGGCCGTGGTGCTGGAAATGCTCCAGGACCTGCAGCGCGACTTCAATTTCGCCTGCTTGTTCGTCAGCCACGACTTGGCTGTGGTGGACATGCTGGCCGACGCGGTGGTGGTGATGCGCTCGGGGAAGGCCGTGGAGCAGGGGATGGTTGAGACCGTGCTGCACTCGCCAACCCACGAGTACACCAAGCGCTTGCTGGCTGCCGCACCGGTGCCTGATCCCCATGAGCAGGCCACTCGGCGCGAGGCATGGCGGATCTTGAACAACGCCAAGTAGCACCCGCACGGATCAGGAGCCGGAACCATTATCCGGCTCCTTTTCCATTGCATGAGCAGAGCAGCGAATCTCTAGGAGTTGGCAGGGACTTGGCATCGATACTTATCGTCGTGGCAGTGGTCGTGCTGTGCGCGTTCCCATTCATTATCGGTGCTTTCAGGGGACTGGATCGCAAGGCTGACGAACTGGAAAGCCGTGACCCGGAAACGTCGATAGCATTGCGCCACGCGCGCAAGGACATCGACCGTGGCAAGGGCTATTACGGGCCACGGCCATAGTTCCGTGGATAAAGACCGCAGGAGCTGGGCCCATGGGCCCAGCTCCTGCGGTCTTTGCCATCCTGTTGCGTGGAACCTAGTCCAGCTGCATCACGTTCTCGGTGACGACCTCGGCACGTGCGTTTGAGAAGATCTGTTCGGTGCCGATGGTCTTGAATCCGCGGCGCTCCAGGACCTTGATGGAACCAAGGTTGTCCTGGACGACATGCGCGGTCAGCGGGCGCTTGGTGTACTCGGCTAGGAAGGCATCCACCGCGCTGGTGGTGATTCCCTTGCCCCAGTACTTGGTGGAGGTCCAGAAATTGATTTCTGGGGTGTCACCGTCGAATACCAGGATGGAACCAGCTACGTCACCCTCGTGCTCAATGGTGCGAACCAGGACATCAGGATCATTGAGGATCGAGTTCCAGTGGTGGTCGAATACCGCGCGGTCGGCTGGGTTACGCGCCTGATAAGCGGCCATGAGGTTCGCCTCGGGTTCTTGCTGGTGAGCGAAGAATGCGTCCAAGTCGGAAGGGCGGACTTCACGTAGCTGCACGATAAAGGCCTTTCAATCGGGTGGGTCAGCATGCCGGTTTCGGAACGCTGCGGAACAATGGCTTGGGATCTACACTACCGGGGATGTCAGCGCTGCGAGAGCCATATTGGACAATAGTGGCTTCAAGCCCGACTTTTTTGTTCTCGGGGAGTGCGCTGAGTGGGCTGTTGAGTTGAGCAGCCCGAAGACTGCGTGGGCGCGGAAGCGATGTGACTGCTTGGTTCCCGTGGGGTGCAGCTTCGCCAATTCGCTGGTCCACAACCCGATATACGAGTTCTGGAGTTTGCGGACCAAAGCCAATTCTGTTTTGGGCAAGGACTTCAGATCGCGGTCCTGGACCTGCAAAATGTCTGGCCGCGAGAGTGAAAAATCAGTGTGGAAATCAACCAGGCGTGAAAGCACCTCAAGTGGCGAGCCGCCCTGCTCGCAGGCTTCTTGCCCGCCGGCGTAGATATCCTTGGACATGTCGACCAGCAACGCGATGAGCACCGCTTGCTTGCCTGCAAAGTGACGGTACACCGCTGGCCCCGAAATGCCACAGGCCGCTCCAAGATCCTCCAGGGAGACTCCTGCATAGCCGTGCTGGGCAAAGAGCCGGGTCGCTTCTCGCAGCAGCGCTTCACGCCGTTCTGCCTTGGCGCGTTCGCGGTCCGTTGGTTCGTTGAGGGCTTGATACCTGCTCGCCATCACCATCTTCTCCTTACGACTGCCAAGTTGAACTCTGGACAAGTGTGACCGGTGCCACTACTGTCAAAAATAAGCTGTTTACCCACCAGCAGGCGGCAATCAGTTAATAATAATTAACCATACTCGTCGTGCCCCTTGCTACCAAGGCACTCACACGGCAGACGCAGAAAAAGACCAACAGCGACATATTGAGAACCAATAATCCGATGCTGGCCTATCCCTCAACGAAGAGAGAACTTGATGATCAACCTCGAACTCGGCGAACAGTACCAAGACCTGGTCGACATGGTCCGAGAATTCGCCCAAGAAGTGGTTGCGCCACAGAGCGCGGATAACGATGCCAACCATTCTTTTCCCTACGACATCGTGAAGCAAATGGGTCAGATGGGACTTTTCGGCCTGCCGATCTCCGAGGAATACGGTGGCTCCGGCGGGGACTACTTCCATCTGGCTCTCGCCCTGGAAGAACTGGGCAAGGTCGATCAATCCGTCGCCATTACGTTGGAAGCTGGCGTATCGCTCGGAGCAATGCCGATCTTCCGCTTTGGCAATGAAGCCCAAAAGCAGCAGTGGCTCACCCCTCTGGCCACTGGCGAACGCATTGCAGGTTTCGGATTGACCGAGCCCGGAGCAGGATCGGATGCCTCGGCCGCCTTGACCAAGGCAAAGCTCGAAGATGGCCACTGGGTCATTGATGGGGCCAAGGAATTCATTACCAATTCCGGAACCGACATCACGTCGCACGTCACTGCCACCGCCGTTACCGGCATGGATGAAGCGACTGGGAAGAAGGAAATCTCGGCCATCATCGTACCTGCGGGAACACCCGGATTCACTGCCGAGAAGGCCTACGACAAGGTCGGCTGGAGAGCCAGCGATACCCACCCGCTCAGCTTCAATGGTGCACGGGTTCCCGAAGGCAACCTCCTGGGGGAACGTGGACGCGGGTACGCCTATTTCCTTGAAATCCTCGACGAAGGCCGAATCGCCATCGCGGCATTGGCCACCGGCGCGGCACAAGGATGCCTTGACGAAGCAGTCAAATATGCCAAGACGCGCACGACCTTTGGCACCGCCATCGGCAAAAACCAAGGTGTTTCATTTATGATCGCCCGCATGGCTTCCCGCGTGCACACTGCCCGGCTCGCATACTACGCGGCGGCCGCGAAAATGCTGGCCGGGAAAGACTTCAAGATCGAGGCAGCCCACGCCAAACTCATCGCCAGCGAAGCAGCCATGGATAACGCCCGGGATGCAACACAGATCTTTGGCGGATACGGATTCATGAACGAATCATTGGTGGCCCGCCATTACCGCGACTCCAAGATCCTGGAAATCGGCGAAGGGACCACCCAGGTCCAGCAGATGCTCATCGCCCGCAGCCTGGGGCTCTAGTTTCATGCCTGCAGTGCGCCATGCCATGCACAAGGCGTGGCGCACTTTGGGTGCTCACAGTTAGACGAACCATAATGGATGGGTGAGCTCCCGAAAAACTTTTACCCCAGCTGGTCACCCTCGCCGGGTTTCGCTGATCGGTTCTACCGGATCCATTGGCACCCAAGGCCTGGATGTCATTTCCCAGGCACCAGAAAAATTCTCGGTGGCCGCCCTGTCCGGCGGATACAACCTGGAACTGCTCGCGCGGCAAGCTGTTGAATTCCGCCCGGCTCTTGTGGGCTGTGCCAGTGATTCCGTAGATGAACTTGCCGCCGCAATCAAGACTGCGGCGAGGCAGGCTTCGGTTAGCGGGTATGAGCCGGAACTGGTTGCGGGGGAACATGCTGCAACGACCGTCGCCGCTTTTGGCGGAGCGGATGTAGTTCTCAACGGGATCACCGGTGCCATTGGCCTGGCACCAACCATTGCCGCCTTGGAAGCCGGGCACTTGCTTGCCCTGGCCAACAAGGAGTCCCTGATTATCGGCGGGCAGGTGGTCAAGCAGATTGCCGCCCCGGGGCAGATCTCAGCAGTCGATTCGGAGCACTCGGCCCTGGCCCAAGCCCTGCGCTCGGGCTCTCCAGAGGAAGTGTCAAGGCTTCTGGTGACGGCATCCGGCGGCCCCTTCTTCGGATACACCTACGATCAGCTGCGTGAAGTGACCCCTGCACAGGCGCTGGCGCACCCCACTTGGGCTATGGGCCGCATGGTGACGACGAACTCTGCGACGATGGTCAACAAGGCACTGGAAGTCATCGAGGCCCACCTGCTCTTCGACGTGCCGCTGGACCGGATCGAGCCGGTGGTCCACCGCCAGTCGATCATTCACTCCATGGTGGAGTTCATCGATGGTTCGGTGATTGCCCAAGCTTCTCCGCCGGATATGCGCCTGCCGATTGCCTTGGGTATCAACTGGCCTGATCGCGTCGCCGGTGCCGCGGCGCCCTGCGATTTCACCCAGGCATCGAACTGGACTTTTGAACCCTTGGACGAAGAAGTATTTTTTGCGGTGAAGCTGGCGAAGCAGGCCGCGGCGGCCTCTGGGACCCATATGGCCGTATATAACGCGTCGAATGAAGTTGCCGTGGATGCATTCCACGAGGGCAAGATCCGCTTCACTGACATCGTTGAAACTATCCAGCACGTGCTCGACGACTACACTCCGGTGAACGCGGAACTCAGCGTTGAAACGGTATTGGAAACCGACCGCTGGGCACGAGCACATGCTGCCAAGATTCTGGAGGCAAAAGCATGAGCGTCATCTTGTTCATCGCCGGTGTACTGTTCATGGTCCTGGCCGTGGGGTTGTCCATCGCACTTCACGAAATCGGGCACCTGGTCCCGGCCAAGCTGTTCAAGCTGCGAGTACCGCAGTACATGATCGGTTTTGGCAAAACGCTCTTTTCCTTCAAACGGGGCGAAACCCAGTACGGAATCAAGGCACTGCCACTCGGCGGCTACATCTCCATGGTTGGTATGTATCCGCCACGTCCGGACACCGACAAAGAGCAGCCGGCCAAGAAGCCGAGCCTCTTTCAGAAGGTCTTCGGGCAGATGGTTGACGACGCACGCTCGCAAGCCAATGAGAACGTGCTGCCCAGTGATGAGGGGCGCCTGTTCTACCAGCTCCCGGTATACAAGCGCGTGATCATCATGCTCGGTGGCCCCTTGATGAACCTGGTCATCGGCTTTGTTGTCATTGCCATCGTGCTCACCAGCTTCGGGCAGGCAACGCCAACAACGACGGTTTCCGAGGTGTATCAGTGCATCGCCAGCGCGGAAAACGCCGATAAGACCGAATGCACGGATAAGGATGTTCCGGCACCTGCCTATGAGGCGGGGCTGCGTCCTGGCGATACCATTACCGCGGTCAACGGCCATGCGGTGGAGCAGGGCGAATGGAACAAGCTGACCGACGTGATCCGGGTGAATCCCGGGCAGTCGATCACTCTCGAGTACCAGCGGGATGGGCAAAGCCACACTACGAAGCTGACCCCGTACCTCACCGACCGGCCTGCCACCGATGACAACGGGTATGTGCTGACAGATGACCAGGGCAACTACATCATGACCAAGGTCGGCTTCGTAGGGATGAGCTCATTGCAGCAGGATCTGACCCAGCCGCTGAGCGCGGTGCCCGGGGCTATCGGCGACCAGCTGCTCACCATTGGCAATGTCATTTTGCACCTGCCTCAGCGCATGGTTGACGTGGCCCAGGCAGCCTTCGGGGATGGCCAGCGCGATCCCAATGGTCCGGTGTCAATTGTCGGCGTGGGGCGAATCGCTGGGGAGATCAGTGCAGAGGACTCCATTTCGGTGGCTGACAAATTCGCGACTTTGCTCTCCTTGGTTGGCGGGCTGAACCTAGCCTTATTTGCTTTCAATCTGATTCCGTTGCTGCCACTTGATGGCGGGCACGTGGTAGGTGCCCTGTACGACGGCATCAAGCGACTATTTGCCCGAGTCTTCAACCTGAAGAATATTAAGCCGGTCGACACGGTAAAGCTTTTGCCACTGACTTACGTTGTGGTTGTTGCCATGCTGGTCATGGGTGGCCTCTTAATATATGCAGACATCTTTAAGCCAATACAGTTGTTCTGAGCCAAGGGAAATAAGCTGTAGCCATGACTGTTTTTGCTGTTGAATATGTTTACGCCGATGACTCCGTTGAGTTGCGAAATGAACACCGCCCGGCACACCGTGAGTACCTTGTCAGCTTCGTGAACGAGGGACCTGTGCGGGTTCTGGCCTCGGGTCCGACTCCCGCTACCGACGGCGCCCTGTTGATCTTCGCTGCTGAATCGAAAGCCGCGTTGAACGAGGTTTTGGCCAGCGACCCGTTCAGCAAGGTCGGTGCAATTGCTGAGGCCAACATCTCCGAATGGAACCCGGTCATCGGGCTCTTGAAGGAATTCTCGGCCTAGACGAACGGCCCGGTAGGCTCCTGTGCTTCTTTCGCGGAAGGCGGGAGCTTGTCAATTTAAGTTGCCATGTACTTCAAACTGCAAGATTCGAACGGAGGGTGGGGGAGTGATGGACTTATACGTCGATGAAAACCTCGTGATCCCTGCATACGAGCTTGCGTGGAAATTTACGAGGTCCACCGGGCCTGGTGGCCAGCATGTGAATACGTCGGATTCCCGGGTCGAGCTGTCATGGTCCGTGGCTGCCTCGCGTGCATTGTCGGTTTGGCAGCGTCAGCGCTTGCTCGACAAATTCGGTGCCCGGCTAGTGTCCGGAGCGTTGGTTGTACGGGCTTCCGAGGAGCGGTCGCAGTGGAGAAATCGCCAGATCGCCATGGAGAAGCTGGGCCGGCTTGTTGCCCAAGGCTTGGCTCCTGACGCCCCTAAGCGAAAGCCTACGAAACCGACGCGGGGATCCCACCGCAGAAGGCTGAACGCGAAATCCAACAGATCCACCACGAAGCAATTGCGACGACGGCCCGGGCAAGAATAACCAGCCGCAGAAATTATGGGATAGATCACTTTGGTTCGCGGAATTGCCAGGCGTCACCGATAGTTGAAAGTAGATGAAGCGTCAGCTTGTTTCTATATTCTGATCTAGGAGTACACCCCATGGCCACTAAGGTCCTCACCCTCGTTGGTTCCCTGCGTAACGGTTCGACCAACCAGCAGTTGGCAGAAGCTACCTCCCACAACGCCCCAGAAGGTATGGAAGTTTCCGTATTCAGCGGCCTGGAAAACATTCCTTTCTACAACGAAGACAACGACGTTGAGGGCAGCGTTCCAGCTGCGGCTCAGGCACTTCGCGATGCAGCTTCCGGCTCTGACGCCCTGATGCTGGTCACTCCTGAGTACAACGGCACGATGCCGGCAGTTCTGAAGAACGCTATTGACTGGTTGTCCCGCCCATTCGGTGCCAGCCCAGTCTCCGGGAAGCCAACCGTTGTCGTTGGCACCGCCTTCGGCCAGTACGGTGGCGTGTGGGCCCAGGATGAAGCTCGCAAGGCCTTGGGCATCGCAGGCGCCAAGGTCCTGGAAGATGTCAAGCTGGCCATCCCTAACTCGGTTGTTCGCTTCGCTGAACTGCACCCAAAGGAAGACGCTGAGGTTGTCGAGCAGGTGACTTCGGTGCTCAACAGCATCAAGGAAATTGCTGAAGCCAACTAAGAGCTTATTGACTGAATTGCTTTGAAATTGCGAGAAAGGCCACGGCGACCCCGTGGCCTTTCTCGCATGAGTACCCGCTCACCTCAATACGGTGACATACTTGGACTAAGTGATCTACCCACAATTTACTCGGAGGCGTCCATTGACTTCGGTCAGCCTAGGCATGCCGGCAGGCCCACCGCCGGTACTCGCACCACGTCGCAAGACTCGCCAATTCCAGGTCGGGTCTGTCGGGGTCGGCTCTGAATCGCCGATTTCGGTCCAGTCGATGACCACCACCAAAACTCATGACATCAACGCGACGCTGCAGCAAATCGCTGAGTTGACCGCTGCTGGTTGTGATATCGTGCGTGTCGCCTGCCCCACGGACAAGGATGCTGAAGCACTGAAGATCATTGCGATGAAGTCGCAGATCCCAGTGATCGCTGACATTCACTTCCAGCCGAAGTACGTCTTTGCGGCCATTGAAGCCGGTTGCGGCGCCGTTCGCGTCAACCCAGGCAACATCCGCCAATTCGATGACCAGGTTAAGGAAATCGCCCAGGCCGCCAAGGACCACGGCACCTCGATCCGTATCGGTGTTAATGCCGGCTCGCTGGATCGCCGCCTGCTGCAGAAGTACGGGAAGGCCACTCCCGAGGCCTTGGTTGAATCCGCGGTGTGGGAAGCTTCGCTGTTCGAAGAACACGGTTTCCACGATTTCAAGATCTCGGTCAAGCACAATGACCCCGTCATCATGGTTCGCGCCTACGAACTGCTGGCAGAACGCGGCGACTGGCCGCTGCACCTGGGCGTGACCGAAGCCGGTCCGGCATTCCAAGGAACGATCAAGTCCGCTACTGCATTCGGCGCGCTGCTGTCCCAGGGCATCGGTGACACCATCCGCGTTTCGCTTTCTGCGCCTCCTGTGGAAGAGGTCAAGGTCGGCAACCAGATTCTTGAATCGCTGAACCTGCGACCTCGCAAGCTGGACATTGTTTCCTGCCCTTCATGTGGTCGTGCCCAGGTTGATGTCTACACCTTGGCAGAACAGGTCACCGAGGGCCTTGAAGGCATGAAGGCGCCATTGCGCGTCGCCGTCATGGGCTGCGTTGTCAACGGTCCCGGTGAAGCTCGCGACGCTGATCTCGGCGTCGCTTCGGGCAACGGCAAGGGCCAGATCTTTGTCAAGGGCGAAGTGATCAAGACCGTGCCTGAAGACCAGATTGTTGAGACGCTGATTGAAGAAGCCAACCGTTTGGCTGACGAAATGGGACTGAACGATGACGAGAATCCTGCCGCGGGTTCTCCCGTGGTCTCCGTCAGCTAAAGACAGCCGGCGAAGCGACAAAGGGATGCCGCGGACTTTGAGCCGTCGTGACACGATGGCTCTGATCGAGTTGCTCGACCGCGACCCCGTCGCCAATATTTTCACCCGTTCCCAGGTGAACTTGCACCGTTCGGCCGCACCAGATGGCTTCGCCCATATTGTGGGGCTCGACGGTGAAGACGGTCTCGAATCGGCATGCTGGGTGGGTGCCAATGTGGCGCCTACCCTCATGTCCGAGGACGAGGCCAAGAAATATGCGCAGCATGCCATGGAGTCCCGCCAACGATTCGCCTCTGTTTTCGGCCCAGCCCAGTCCGTTCTGGCCATGCACGAGGTGCTGCGCGAGGGTCCTCAAGCCATCTTTGATGTCAGGGAGAACCAACCCCTGCTAACGATTTCCCAGCCACCTGTTGGAATACAGCGCAACCGGATCCGTCCTGCACGCATTCACGAATTTGATCTTGTACTCCCAGCCAGCGCTGCCATGTTCGAGGAAGAACTGGGCTACTCGCCGCTGGAAAATGGTGGCAGTTTTTATCGAAGCCGCGTTCGGCAACTCATTCGGGATGCGTACACGGTCATCGACCGCGACGAGGATGGCGAAGTCATTTTCAAGGCGGATCTAGGTACTGTTACCGACGAAGTAGTCCAGATCCAAGGCGTGTGGGTCAATCCCAAATACAGGGGTCTTGGCTTGGCCGCCGGATATATGAGCAGCACTGTTGACTACGCAATGCAGTTCGCGCCCGTAGTGAGCTTGTATGTCAATGATTTTAATGTTCCTGCCCTGAAGTCCTATCAGCGCATTGGCTTTGAGCAAGTAGGTACTTTTGCAACTATCTTGTTTTGATTGATCTTTGGCCAACGCCTGACGCGATCGAGCGTGCCAGTGTCGCAATCTCGTTGAAGCTCTCGAGGATCTTTTAGACTCTAGAGGGTAAAGCTAAACGGGATAGGAAATTTTGTGGCTCCAGCCAATGGTTTCAAGTTGTATCTGGCCGCTGCCTTTTGCCTTGGTACGGTGACGTTGGCAGGCTGCAGCACTGCTCAGCCTGCGCCAGAGCCAACCGCTCAAGCGGTGGTGGAAATCGATGCAGATCAGCTTCAAAAAATACTTGAAGACTATTCCCAAGACGATGCAAACGCTACGGTCATTAATGACAAAAAACTGCGCTCCGGTATCCCGCAAGCGCAAGAATGGCTTGAAAGCGTCAAGGTCAACCCGAGCAAATGCGGCGTCACCTTTGCTGAACCCGTTGCCGACCAGCTTCAGAATTCGACCATGGGCGCTATCGAGTTCGACGACAGCTATTTGACTGTGGCCGTTTACAAGGATCCCCAACTTCTGAAGAAGCAGTGGGAAGCCAAGGCTTCCGCCAATGAGCAGTGCTCTCGCTACTCCGTTACTTCTGGCAGCGAATCCCGTGCCTTCCACCTGGCTAAACAGCCGATTGACTCGCAAGCAGGGCAGGACGAGAGCTATGTCGTCACCAGCAGTGACGGAAAAACTACTCAGCAACAGCTCATCGTCCGATCGGCGACCGCAAATGTTCTGATTGGAATTCAGCAAACCACCGCCCAAGGCCAAACGCAGCAACAACTCAAAGATGCTTCGGCAAGAATCAATGAATTGCTGAAAGAGCTGAACTAGAGGATTCAGCGCCCCATTCTCCGAGAACATCGCAGGGACAACGCAAGGAAAATTTCATGACAAAGCGGATACTGTTATTGGCCTGCCCGATTGCGGCATCCCTGGCATTGGCAGGTTGCTCTGCCGGATCATCCGACCAAGCACCAGCTACCTCGGGATCACCGAGCGCCGTGACAAGCCAAGAGGGCACCGGTGGGCAAACGACTGGGAAAAATCTCAGCGCGCAGCAAGTAGAAGACATCGCCTCAAAATTACTTGATGGGGACCCCTCCGTTCAGGTCATCGGCAACGAGCAAATGCAACCGCAGCTTTCAGCTGCCAAGAATGCGACGCAACCTGATGGAATCAAGCCTGAGAAATGCGCTGAACTAAATGCAGAATATACGGTTACGGATCTGACCGGTTCGGTAGCGGCCACGTCCACCAGCAGCTCTGAGCAATTGGGAAAAGTAGTACAGGTTTTTTCGTTGACCAACGAAGCGACGCGAAAAAACGTGCAAGATGCCCTGGCATTGGATGACCTAGCAGGATGCGAAACGGTCACTATTGAACAAGGCGGAAAGGAGATTAAGGCGCAACGGCAGGTTCTGCCGTTGGATGTCAAAGCCGAGAGGTCATTGACGATGTCGACCATCATGGATGCAGGCGGTGGACAGAAACTGAGTTCAGTTGCTGTTCAGGCGCTGGATGGAAACAATTTTGTTCTGGTCACCTTACAGACGGGATCGATGCAACCTGCGGAATTGGCGACTCAAGCGGTAGAACTGACAGATCAAGCGTTTGATGAAATTAAAGCCACGCAATAGTTCCGGTAAGGACTTTTATTTCGAACGTGTTGTGTAATACTGGAGATGGCTTTTCGCAATCAACGTGAGGATTACACCATGAAGAAGCAAGCTTTCTGGGTGCTGCCAGTTGCAGCAGCGTTCGCCCTGAGTGGTTGCGGCAGTTCCGGCAATGAATCGGCTGGAAACTCCGAAGGGTCAGGGACTGCTCAGGAGCAGTCTACTGAGACTGGAGCCCTGTCGGCCGAGCAGGCTACCGCGGTGGTCAAGTCGCTGGTCGGAGATGAATCCAATGCCCAAGTGCTAGACGGCGACACGATTAAGGCATCCTTGCCGGACTCGCAAAAACTGCTCGAACAGATGAACATCAAGCCTGAAAAGTGCGCCGAATTGGTGACACAGCAGGGAACTCAGGATCTCGACGGCACCAACATGGCTGTGGCCGTAGTGCCTGGTGAAGGCGCGGAAACGACGACGTATTCGGTCACCGGATTCGAAGATTCGGCAAAGCTTGAGCAAGCAAAAACCATGGCAGAAAAGAAAGACCTGCAAGGCTGTGACAAGTTCACCATGTCTATGTCAGGTCAGGAGATTTCTGCATCGGCGAAAATCCTTGATGCTACTTCTGATGCTGATACCACGGTTGCGACTCAAACCAGCATGACAGTTAATGGTACTGAAGTCCCCGGCGGTTCCTACCAGCTTCAGGGACTGGTTGGCGATAACGCCGTAGTGGTCGCCTACACCGGTGGGACCGAAGAAAAGGCAGAAAGCGAAGTGCTAGAACAGCTTGTCGGTGAACTGAACAAAGCCGTCGCTGAAGTAAAGTCTGCTGCGAAGTAGATTTCGAGAGTTTCTATGGCTCTTCCCCGGTTGCATTCATGTCCCGGGGAAGAGCTCTCTGGTTTAAGGAGTTGTCATAGCACCTCCCAACGCAGGGAAAAGCGTGGCATCATCAATAAGTGACTGTGGAGTATCGTGTCCCCGAGGCATTGATTCAGGCAGCATTAACGGCCGGCGAGAATCCGTCGGTCAAAGCGCGTAATCTCAAGGCGTTGCATCAAAGCTGAGCCGAAGGAACGCTTGTTCCAAACATCGTACGTCCTGTTGTCGCACGATCTTGGTCCCGGGCCGGTTCTTTGGATGAATACTTTGTTGCCTTGGATACCTCATCGGTGCGCGACCTGCGCGAATCAGATCACGAACTGTCAAATCTCGTTGAACTCTTCAAGGATCGGTTGCTACCTTGGCGACTCAGGCAGGTATCCAATTAGTCATATCAGAAGTGCAAGGATACGTTCTTTGGGTTCGGGGACCATCCACGATCCGTCGTCGTAGTGATGGTATTGGATTCGTGACACGTGCTCGATGGCGAGAGGGCGATGTCGGAACTAACGGGATCGGCGTGGCTATGGCTGGGGAAGGTCCCGTGCAAAATTCCGGTCCTGAGCATGTTCGTGGCAAATGCTGGGGTCTGGGTTCAGGAACTACGAAGGATCCAGGACCGTGGCATGGGGAACTGCGCAAGTATGTGGAAACCTACCAACGTCAAGAACCTGTAGTTCTACGGAGGTAAATTGCACCAATCAAGGCATTATTCAAAGTATTTAGGCCTGCAGCTCAAAACTCATTATGAGGGCCTGGCGACCCCGGTATACGCGCTCGCCGAGACCTACCATCAGGCCTGAAAAAGCGGTAGTGTGGCGTTCAATCTGTAATGGAACGGGAAGAGCTGTCTCTTGGATCTCCCCGGCTCTGCTTTTCGGTGGCTCATTTCGCAACACGGGATAGCTCATAGCCCTTGAATTTATTGGGAAGTGGCCCGAAGCGGTAGCATTGGAATCGGTCGACTTTACGGCCAAAAACCCTTTTGATTTTGCATAGCTAGTCGACACCGAAAACCCTTTCGGATGTCGACGGACGGAATAGGACGCCCCCGAGTGGTTTTGAAGCTTTCCACTACCTTCTTGCGCACCCTGCGTGAAGATCCGGTTGACGCCGAAGTCGCCAGCCACAAGCTGTTGGTACGCGCCGGTTATATCCGCCGTGCGGCCCCGGGCATCTACACCTGGTTGCCGCTGGGTTTGAAGGTCCTTGCGCGCGTTGAAGCTATTGTGCGCGAGGAAATGAATGCCATCGGCGGCCAGGAAGTGCATTTCCCTGCGTTGCTGCCACGCGAGCCTTACGAGCAGACCGGCCGTTGGACCGAGTACGGTGAGGGCCTGTTCCGCCTGAAGGATCGCAAGGACGCCGACTACCTCTTGGCGCCAACCCACGAGGAAATGTTCACCCTTCTGGTGAAGGACCTGTACAACTCCTACAAGGACCTGCCGGTCTACCTTTACCAGATTCAGAACAAGTACCGTGACGAGGCCCGTCCACGCGCAGGGCTGCTGCGCGGCCGCGAATTCATCATGAAGGATTCCTATTCCTTCAACATCGACGACGCTGGCCTGGACGAGGCCTACATGGCTCACCGCGGCGCCTACCTGAAGATCTTCGAGCGCCTTGGCCTTGAGGTTGTCCCGGTCTTTGCCCAGGCCGGTGCCATGGGTGGATCGAAGTCCGAAGAGTTCTTGCACCCGACCGCTATCGGTGAGGATACCTTCGTCCGCTCGCCAGGCGGTTATGCAGCCAACGTGGAAGCTGTCACCACGGTGGTGCCAGAAGACATCGACTACACGGATGCTCCTGCATTCGAGGTCATCGAGACGCCAAATACTCCTACCATCGACACCCTGGTTGCAGCCGCCAATGAACTGCGCCCGCGCGAGGATCGTGCTTGGGAAGCCAAGGACACCCTGAAGAACGTCGTGCTGGCCATCACCGACCCTGAAGGCAACCGCCACTTGGTCGTTCTCGGTGTGCCAGGTGACCGCCAGGTAGACGAAAAGCGCCTTGAAGCCACCATCGGTCTCGCGCTGGGCATCAACGGTGAAGTTGCCGTTGAGCAGGCCACGGCAGAAGACCTCAAGAGCCACCCAGAGATCGTCACCGGCTACCTCGGCCCAGCCCTCGGACTGGATAAGCAGCTGCTGGGCAAGGACACCGAAGGTGCGATCACCTACCTGGTAGATCCTCGCGTCGTTTCCGGCAGCACCTGGATCACCGGCGCCAACGAGCACGGCAAGCACGTGTTCGGCCTGGTGGCCGGTCGCGACTTCGCGTTTGATGGCACCATCGAAGCCGTCAACGTCCTTGAAGGCGATCCTGCTCCGGACGGATCAGGTCCTCTGCGTACCGAGCGCGGTATCGAAATGGGGCATATCTTCCAGCTCGGCCGCAAGTACGCGGAAGCCCTGGATCTGCGGGTGCTTGACCAGAACGGCAAGCTGCAGGTTGTCACCATGGGCTCCTACGGCATCGGTGTCACCCGAGCCGTCGCTGCCTTAGCTGAGGCCTACCACGATGAGAATGGCCTGGCTTGGCCTAAGCAGATTGCCCCAGCCGACGTCCACATTGTCGTCACCGGCAAGGGCGCAGAGATGCTTGAAGCCGCCGAGAAGCTGGCTGCCGAGCTCGAAGCTGCCGGGCAGGAAGTCATCCTTGACGACCGTCCGAAGCTTTCGGCTGGCGTGAAGTTCTCCGACGCTGAGCTGATCGGTATTCCAACGATCGTTGTCGTGGGACGTGGCCTGGCTGATGGAGTCGTTGAAGTGAAGGATCGAGTTACCGGTGAACGTCGTGACGTGAAGGTTGACGACGTGGTTGCCGAGCTGACCGCCTGAGAACTTCAAAAATAATTAAATAGGGGAGTGGCGCGGTGCAAGAGATTCTGGAATTCCTGTCCGTCAACGGCGAGTCCGTTTCCTTCTGGCCCTTGGCCCTGCTTTTGCTGGCGGCCTTGGGTGCAGGATGGATCGACGCGGTTGTTGGAGGTGGGGGCCTGATTCAATTGCCCGCGCTGCTTCTTTTTCCCGGGATCACCCCGGTGCAAGCGCTGGCGACCAATAAGTTGGGGTCGATCTTCGGCACGACCACTAGCGCGATCACGTACTACCGGCGGACCAGCCCGGACCTGAAAACAGCGATTCCGATGGCGCTGACGGCTTTGATCGGCGCATTCGGCGGAGCCGCATTGGCGACAGTGCTTCCCTCGGAAGCAATCAAGCCGATCATCATCGCGGCGCTGATCGCGGTCCTGCTCTTTACGATTTTCAAGCCAAAAGCAGGCGAGCTCTCTCGTCTGCGATACACCGGGCACCAGCATTATTTGCGGGCCATCATGATTGGCCTGGTTATCGGCGGTTATGACGGCATGGTCGGTCCCGGCACCGGATCATTCCTGATCATCGCCATGGTGACAGTACTCGGGTACAACTTCCTGCAGTCCTCGGCGAAAGCCAAGATTGTCAATCTGTGCACGAATCTTGGTGCCTTGCTGCTGTTCGTTCCAACCGGCCATGTACTGGTCGGTCTAGGCCTGGCCATGGGCGTCATGAACATGATCGGCGGCTATCTCGGAGCGCGCATGGCGATCTCCAAGGGAAGTGCTTTTATCCGCATCGTCTTTGTCGTTGTTGTCAGCGCGCTGATCATCAAGCTTGGCTCAGACATGATATTTGCCAGAGAGTAGTCCGGCAGGATTGTTGCAGCTAGCCGGTACGTATGCTTGAAGCTTCCACAGTGGTATAGCCCGTGTGATGCTTGACCTGCTGTGGCGCGATAGCATGCACCAAAGAGCTGGCAGGCATCTGATCAATGCGGAAGGTCAAGAAACTTCCACGAGATGCCGTGCGGTACAGCTCGCCGATGCTGGTGTCCTGCGGCATCGGTTCTACCACCTGAAGGGCAGTGCACCCGATAGATACGTACATGAACCATAGATCGCCGTTGGCTGGGTCAGTGGTGGCTACGAGGACCGGTGGCTGATGCGCTGCGGCCAGGGACATCACGTCACTGAGCTGCTCTTCTGGTTGCGCGATAACGATAGGCATGCCTTGCACCCAACCGTGCGAGCTGAGCTGCGCGCGGCCCTGCCTCGAACTGATGATTTCACTGACTGATTCCGCTATTTTGGATCGTACAAATCGACCTGGCATTATCCATTCTCCTGTGTACGCAGTTGTAACGAGTGTCTGGATCCCCCTGTGAGCGCCCCAGTTGCGGATTATTTCTCGCCGTTTAATGAGGGTGTTAAATCGTGAACCTTCGGCTCTTCTTTTCACCATAGCCGTTAATTCGATGAATTGCGAGAGCATGATTGACAGGAGTAAATTTCCATTATTCCGACATTTCGCATGAATCTGTATTGCCGGTGAATATTTGTTATGCATTAGGGGTCGCCATGCGTGAATAAAATGATATTTGACTTGTGGATATAAGAGAAATCTTGGTCCAGTGGAGGATGAGTGGCGGCCTGGTACCAGGTCACGAATCTAGCTGCGATCAGCAATTGAATTCATCTGAAGTAATGATTGATCCTTGAAGTAAAAAATACCGTTGTGATTATTTTGTAATACAGCTACCACGAGTCAGCGGGTCTGGAAACCCGTTAAAACGCAGGCTCAGTTCACGCCTGTGCCGGTTTCCAGGACGCGCTGATCGGGAATTCCAGCCGAATCATCGCGCAGAGCGCCAAACGCCACATTGGCGATTGTTGCTCTCGCTTCGCCGTCTGAGTTTCCGGCCGCAAGAACGAGGGCGTCATCGAAGTCCTCGCGTGCATCGGCAGCAACCTTGTCGAGGTTATCCAGCCCCTTGTCCGGCAGGGCGTAGGCTGGCTGGCGCAGGTCGGCGCACTGGGTATCGATCACCGAACGCAATGTCTGAAGCTGCTTACCCAACGCGGTGCGCTGTTCTTCAATCCCGTTGACCTCAGCTGACGAACCACGAGCCGCCTGCAATTGAAGGATGAAATCCAAAGCGTATCCTCGGTCCAGAGCGCGTGCCACAGTTACCGATTCAAGGTCCTTGGCTTCGCCTACCGGGGTGGAAGGATCGAGAAGATCGCCGGCAGGCAGGCAACTGACTGGCTGGGAATTCTCATCCTGGGTTGTTGCGCTCAGCGGCTGGGCAAGTTCCGGGACGTTCTTCTCATCCAATGATTCCGAAGCATCGAGTGCATCAAGATTCACCTGGAACGCGATTTCAGAGAGCAGCTGGTTGCGTTCCAGCGTCGGCTCCTCCAAAGCGGGCATCGAAGCGGAGAAATTCGCAACATCCTGCAACAAGGTTGCGGCTAGTTCAGGGGTGTAGCTTGAAGGGGCCTGCGCGGGGGAGTCTTCCTCAAATTGCAGCTCTCCGAGCAAGGCGGAGCCCTGGGACAGTGATGCGCCCAGACTCGCCAGTCCTTGGGACTCGTCGCCGTCAGCCAGTTCGGCTAATTTGTTGGCTCGCGTTGCCAGATCGGCAAGTTCAGCTCCTTGGATCCACAGGGCGCGTTCGTCGTCTGATGCGTCCTTGACCTGTTCTGGCAAACCATGATCCACCAGCACGCCATGAAAAACGGTGCTGCCAATTCCCCATGTCACGGCGACGGCAACCACGCCTGCCAGGGCCGGGGCAATCCATCCCGGTGCTCGGCGTGATGGCCTCTTCTTGCGGTTGGGAAATCGGCGGGAATTTTCAGTCATAGCGATTCGATCATGCCATGATTGACCCGTGTTTCCGGGCAATGGCCGTGTTGCGCGACACCACGGGGAGAAAAAGTGCGTGAGTTCTTTCACCTGAGACGGTTTGGCAGTTCTCAACGAGCGAAACGCACTATACGCTTAAAGGACAACATCGAATAGCGTGGGAGGATATCCATGACCGGAATGCCGGCCGATACCGAACAGGAAGCGCAGCGACTGACTGCTTTGCTTTCCAAGGAAGTAGAATCCCACGGGCTTCTCTTAGAAGAAGTGACTTTGCGCCCCTCCGGGAAGCAGATGATCGTCCAGATCATCGTCGACAAAGCCGATGGCCGCAATTCGGTGACTCTTGATGAACTCGGTGAGGTTACCACCACCATCTCGAATGCCTTGGACAAGGATGCGGCTTACGCATCGGCGGACCCATATGAGCTCGAAGTGAGCTCCCCAGGTCTATCCCGCCCGCTGACCGCACAGCGCCACTGGGTGCGAGCCCTGAACCGCATGGTCAAGATCTCCCTCAGTGACGGAACCAAGCTGCGCGGACGCCTGCTTGAAGTCAATGACGATGATGTCCTGGTTGCCGAGCACCGTGAGCCGGCCAAAAAAGGCATGAAAACCAAGGTCCTCGATCCTGCCCTGCACGCTTTTGAAAATATCCGTAAAGCTGTTGTCGATCCAGAACTGAACTTCGATGACGCACTATTAGACACCGTTGATCCTGAAGATTTGGAGGGCTAAGCGTGGATATCGATCTCAACGCTCTGCGCATTCTGGAAAAAGATCGCGACATCCCCATGGATGTTTTGATCCCGACCATCGAGTCGGCACTGCTGCTGGCTTACAACAAGACCGAAGGCGCGATGCCGGGGGCTCGTGCTCAGATTGAGCGCAGCACCGGCCACGTAGCCATCTTGGTTGAGGACCGCGACAACGCTGGCGTGCTGCTCGGCGAATTCGACGATACCCCTCACGGTTTTGGCCGCATTGCCGCCTCGACCGCACGCCAGGTCATCATGCAGCGACTGCGCGAAGCCGAAGACGCACAGGTCGTCGGCGAATACTCCGCACGTGTTGGCACCCTGATTTCCGGCGTCATCCAGCAGGGCTACTCCGCACATATGGTCCAGGTGAAGATCGGCGATCTTGAAGCGCTGCTGCCTCCTGTCGAGCAGTCCCCGGGCGAGAAGTACATCCACGGCAACCGCCTGCGCGCCTTCGTGGTTTCCGCAGAGCGCGGCAACAAGGGCCCGGCAGTGACCCTGTCGCGTTCGCACCCAGGCATGGTGCGCCTGCTGTTCGAAATGGAAGTTCCGGAAATCGCAGACGGCACCGTTGTGGTCGAAGCGCTGGCTCGCGAAGCTGGCCACCGTACCAAGATCGCCGTGCGCGCCACCAAGCCTGGGGTGAACGCCAAGGGCGCCTGCATCGGCGAAATGGGCACCCGCGTGCGCGCCGTGATGAACGAACTGAACGACGAGAAGATCGACATCGTTGACTACAACGAGGATCCAGCGAAGTTCATCGCAGCGGCCCTGTCGCCATCCAAGGTGGTCTCAGTCGAGATCCTGGATGAGGCCGAACGCCGTGCCCGCGTGGTGGTTCCTGACTCCCAGCTGTCGCTGGCTATTGGCAAGGAGGGGCAGAACGCCCGCCTGGCTGCCAAGCTGACCGGCTGGCGCATTGACATCTTGGCTGCATCCGGTGGCAAGGAGCCGCAGCTCTAAACGCGTTGCACCAGGAAAAGCTAGGATGACGCCAGGTAGCCATGGTGACGTGTGAGCCAGAACTCATGCGCGCTATGGCCGCTAAACGCGCTAGACTAGTAGATGGCTCGTATAACTAGGGAAGGTGGCGACGGCGCTCGCATGAAGCTGCATCAGCAACGAACGTGCATTGGCTGTCGAACTGTCACCGGTAAAAACGAGCTACTACGCTGGGTCCTCAATGACGGCGCACCACTGCGTGTGGTGAGCCTGGATCTGCAGGGTTCCGCCTCCGGGCGGGGAACCTGGACCCACGGAACAGAAAAGTGTGTGCGGCAAGCTGTGCAGCGCAAGGCGTTCGCGCGGACCTTCCGGTCTGCTGTGGACGATTCGCAGGTAGTGCAGGAATTTACCGCATACGAAGATCAGCTGGCAGTACGCCAGCAATCTGGCAAACATGATGAAAGCGGGTCAGAAATCTGATGGCAACCCGATGAGTCGGCAATGTTGAGCGCACAACGATGAATTATCAGTTCTGCGTGATCCACCGTGCGACGGAAGAATTTCACGAATTACACAGCTGATTTGCCAGACCTCCTGTATTAAAGATTTTTTCTTTGGACCCGGGGTTTGAGCAGATCACATCAATACAGGAGAGATGTGGCTAAACCCCGCGTTCACGAGCTCGCGAAAGAGCTCGGAATCACTTCAAAAGAAGCACTAACCAAATTGCAGGACATGGGCGAATTCGTTCGCTCGGCATCCTCGACCGTTGAGCCTCCAGTAGCGCGCAAGCTGCGCGATGCCTTCCCGGGTTCGAACAATGCCGCTGCTGCCAAGCCGGCAGCCGCGAAGCCCGCAACCCCGGGCGCGCCAAAGCCGGCTTCCAAGCCAGCTGCGACCCCGGGCGCAAGCACCGCTGCAAAGCCAGGTGCCAAGCCTGCCGCTGCCACCCCGGCACCGGCTGCTCCAGCGACCCCAGCAGCGCCAGCGCCTAAGGCAACCCCGGGCGCACCGCTGCCAGGTGCAGCGCCGAAGCCAGGCAGCAAGCCGGGTCCGAAGCCAGGGGCACCACGCCCAGGCAACAACCCGTTCTCCTCCCAGCAGGGCATGCGTTCGACTGATTCCGGCGAACGCCGTGGCCAGAACCGCGACGGCAACCGTGCACCACGTCCGGGCGCTCCACGCCCGGGCGGTCCACGCCCGGGGAACAACCCGTTCTCTTCCCAGCAGGGAATGCGTGGCGAAGGCGGACAGGGAGGCCAGGGCGGCCCACGTCCACCACGCGACGGCCAGCGCGGCCCACGTCCAGGCGGACAGGGCCAGGGCGGCCCACGTCCACCACGCGACGGACAGGGCGGTCCACGTCCAGCACGCGACGGACAGCGTAGCCCACGCCCAGCAGGCCAGGGCGGTCCACGTCCTGCCGGCCAGGGTGGCCCACGTCCAGCAGGCGCAGGCGCTGGCGGTCCACGTCCAGGCGCAGGTGCAGGAACCACCGCAACCCCACGCATGATGCCTAACCGCACCGATCGTCCAGCCCCAGCAGGCGGCGGACGTCCAGGTGCCGGTGGCGGCGGACGCGGTCGCCCAGGCGGCGGCAACGGTGGCGGAACCGGTGGCGGCTTCCGCCCAGGTGCACCACGCGGTCGCGGTGGCGTTGGCGGTGCCTTCGGCAAGGGAGGCGCCGGTCGCGGCAAGCAGCGCAAGTCCAAGCGCGCAAAGCGCCAGGAACTGGAGCAGATGAGCGTTCCGTCGCTGGGCGGCGTGAACGTACCTCGCGGTACCGGCGACACCGAGATCCGTCTGCGTCGTGGTGCTTCGATCACCGACTTCGCTGACAAGATTGGCGCAAACCCGGCCGCACTGGTCACCGTGCTTTTCCACCTCGGCGAAATGGCTACGGCCACCCAGTCGCTGGATGAGGCAACCTTCGAAGTACTCGGCGAAGAGCTGGGCTACAAGGTCCTGGTTGTCTCCCCAGAGGACGAGGACAAGGAACTGCTCGAAGGCTTCGGCCTTGACCTGGAAGCTGAGCTCGAAGCTGAAGGCGAAGACGTGCTCGAAGAGCGCGCTCCAGTCATCACCATCATGGGCCACGTTGACCACGGTAAGACCCGACTGCTGGATGCCATCCGCCAGTCGAACGTCATCGAGGGCGAGCACGGCGGTATCACCCAGCACATCGGCGCATACCAGATCAACCATGAGCACGAGGGCCGCGATCGCGCGATGACCTTCATCGATACCCCGGGTCACGAGGCGTTCACCGCCATGCGTGCTCGTGGTGCCGAGGTCACCGACGTCGCCGTTCTGGTTGTCGCTGCGGATGATGGCGTCATGCCACAGACCGTGGAAGCGTTGAACCACGCACAGGCTGCTGGCGTGCCGATCATCGTCGCAGTGAACAAGATCGATAAGGAAGGCGCTAACCCGGACAAGGTCATGGGTCAGCTCACCGAATACGGTCTGGTTCCTGAAGAATACGGTGGCGACACCATGTTCGTGAAGGTTTCGGCACTGCAGAAGCAGGGTATCGACGAGCTGCTCGACGCCGTCCTGCTGACCAGCGATGTCCTGGAACTGAAGGCCAACCCGGACAAGTCCGCTCGTGGTGTAGCCATTGAAGCGAACCTGGATAAGGGCCGCGGTTCGGTTGTCACCGTCCTGGTCCAGTCCGGTACCTTGTGCGTCGGCGACACCATGGTTGTGGGTACCGCCCACGGCCGCGTGCGTGCCATGTTCAACGAAAACGGCGAGAACCTCGACGTGGCACTGCCATCGCGTCCGGTCCAGGTCCTGGGCATGTCCTCGGTGCCTCGCGCCGGCGACGGCTTCTTGATCACCGAAGACGAGCGCACCGCACGCCAGATCGCTGACAAGCGCGAAACCGCAGAGCGCAACGCCCTGCTGGCCAAGCGTCGCAAGCGCATCACGCTGGAAGACTTCGATAAGGCTGTTGCAGACGGCAAGATCGATACGCTGAACCTGATCCTGAAGGGTGACGCTTCGGGTGCCGTTGAAGCACTGGAAGATTCGCTGATGAAGATCGAGGTTGGCGACGACGTTCAGCTGCGCGTGATCCACCGCGGTGTTGGTGCTATCACCCAGAACGACGTCAACCTGGCTACCGTGGACAACGCCATCATCATTGGCTTCAACGTCCGCCCAGCCGAGCGTGTGTCTGAACTGGCTGACAAAGAAGGCGTGGATATGCGCTTTTACTCGGTCATCTACTCCGCTATCGACGACATCGAAGCAGCGCTCAAGGGCATGCTCAAGCCGGAATACGAAGAAGTGGCCCTCGGTACCGCCGAGATCCGCATGGTCTTCCGTTCCTCGAAGTTCGGCAACATCGCCGGTTCGATCATCCGCTCGGGCACCATCAAGCGCAATTCCAAGGCTCGCCTGGTACGCGATGGCAACGTGGTGGGCGACAACCTGTCGATCGACTCGCTGCGCCGTGAAAAGGACGACGTCACCGAGGTGCGCGAAGGCTTCGAATGCGGTATCGGCCTGGGGTCGTTCAACGACATCAAGGAAGGCGACATCATCGAGACCTTCGAGATGCGCGAAAAGCCACGCGACTAATTGCTTCACGGCACTTAGCAGTGTGACTCACTGATTCGTGGGCGTTTGATCGATAAGCTTTGGTCAAGCGCCCACGAGTTTTGAACCATTAGGAGAGAACCATGGCTGATTCCGCCCGCGCCGCACGCCTAGCCAAGCGCGTGCAGGTCCTCATGGCCCAGTCGCTGCGCAACGTCATCAAGGATGAGCGCATCGACAATGTCACCGTGACCGACGCCCGCGTCACCAACGACCTGCAGCACGCCACCGTGTACTACACCGTCTTTGGCGACGACCAAATGAAGAAGGATATCGCCGAAATGCTCGAAAAGCGCGGCGGTGCGCTGCGCAAGGAATTGGGCCGCAACCTGACCATTCGTCTGACCCCGACGCTGGCCTTCGTGGCCGACGAGATCCCTGAGGGTGCCTCGCACCTTGAGGAATTGCTGGCCAAGGCCCGCGAGAAGGACGCTGAGGTCGCAGCTCTGCGCGAAGGCAAGGACTTCGCCGGCGAACAGGACCCCTACAAGAAGGACGAGGCCGCCGAAGAAGCCTAAGGGCTTCTGGGCTGGGCCCTTCCTGGGCCAGCGCCCCGGACAACACGCATCGCGTGCTGGCCGGGGCGCTGTGCTTTAAGCCCGGTGCCCCTCGTAGCGAAGCGGGAATCCGGGCAAGGGGCTGGTCGCCGGGCAGGCCGTGCGATAGCGTGGTCAAAACCGCCGGATCCGACCAAAGGTGCCGCACATGCCAGAATTCACTACAACGCTCAGCGCCACTGGCGGGAACAACGTGGGCATCGTCGTTCCCGATGACATCGTGCTCGGATTCGGCCGTGGCAAACGCGTCCCGGTCGTTGTGTGCATTGACGGGGACTACACCTACCGGAGCAGCATTTCTTCCATGCACGGGCAGTTCCTGATTTCCTTCAACGCTGAAACCAGGGCGGCCACCGGCAAGGGCGCGGGCGACGAAGCCAGGGTCAACCTCGAACTGGACGAAGAGCCGCGGACCGTCGAAGTACCGGAACCGCTGGCCGTGCTGCTCTCCGCGGAGCCGGAACTTCTTGAAGCCTGGAACAAGCTGTCCTACAGCAAGCAGCGAGGCCACGTGGATCCCATCGTGGCGGCCCGCGGCGAAGACACCAGGACGCGCCGGGTCGAAAAGGTGATCAAGGTGCTGCGCAGCCAGTAGCCCGCAACGCGAAGTGGTGGTCCCGCGGTGAACCGGTCCACGTGGCCAAGGCGTGGGGTGAAATGCTGTCCGGTTCGTGCGCGAGCCTCGGGAGATTCAAGAGCACCGGGCAAGCAAAGGGCAGTCGATCCCGGCTGTCGGGGAATCGGCCGGCCGGCACGGGACAGCTGTCACAGGTTCACGATGAGTCTGCCTCAGGCTGATGCCGATCCAGGTTCGGGCGCAAGCTTTCCAGGATTTTCTTCAATTGCGCGAAGTCTGCGGCACCGATCAGCTGCGACCAGCGGTGCTCGATGCCTCGTTCAATGACGCGAGCGGCCTGCTGGGCGGCATGGCCCCGATCGGTCAGCAGCACTCGTTGGGCACGTGCATCCTTGGGGTCTGGCTGAATTTGCACCAGGCCAGAGCTTTTCAGCTCCTTGAGCAGATAGGCCGCGCTTTGCTTGGTGATTCCAGCAGCCTCTGCCAGCTCAGTCAGCCGGCTGCCCTGTTGGGCGATGCGCGCCGCTAGCCGGCCCTGTGCCATAGTGAACTGAAAACCTTGTTCATGCAGCTCGGCGACGATTTCTTCTTCGAAGGCCCGTTGCGCAATGAACAGAAGCGTTCCAACCGAAATTTCCTGGGGCGATTCCATTGACATAGTAGTAAGAATAGCTGACTATTTAGTCAGGGGCACTGACTACTTGGGAGGACGCGCGGGTGATGAACAAGGGGCAGATCTGGGAAACCGTCATTGAGCAGCGGTTGCAGCTTGCAGGGATTCTGCGCAAGCTTGATCCCGAGCAATGGGCGATACCATCCCTGTGTGTCGGGTGGACGGTGCAAGACGTCGCCGCACACGTGATCAGCGCTCCGCAGCTGGGCCCCGCCGCCATCCTGAAACTGATGCCGCAGATGCTGCGCTACGGCTACAACGGCACGACGCTGCGTGACGGGCAGCGGCGTGGACGGGCCGGGGTAGCATCCATACTCAGCCAATTCGATCGCTTTGCAACGGTGCCTCGTGGACCGGCCGTGGTGAGCATGCGCGAAACCCTGACCGATTCCTTGGTGCATTTCCAGGATATCGTTCGCCCCTTGTCCATTGAGCAGGGCATGCCATTGGTAGCCGCGGTGGAGGTCGCGCGCCGGTTGGCGCACACGGGACTCTTGCTCGGAAGCCGCCCCATGCTCAAATCCCTGCGCATGGTGGCCACTGACGCCGATTACAGCCAGGGCAGTGGCGAAGAGATCTCAGGTCCCATCACCGAACTGGTCATGTTGCGGTCCGGACGGGCACCGCGCTGGGAGCTGCTGCAAGGACCAGGCGTTGACGTGGCCCGTGAAAAGTGGCTCGCTCGGCGTCCCTCCGAAGCCTAGCCAATGCCACAGGCTGCTAGCCTCGGAGGGGCGAGACTGAATATCGGTTGGATTATTCCACAGTGAACTGCACCTGATGCCAGCCGCTGGCACCATTAGGTACCGGATTGGCCCTGTCACTGGTCTGCAATTCTCCGGAGGCGTCGTAGGCCCGCACCCGGCCGGTGTGCATTCCGGGGCGTGCCCCGGACCAGACATGGCGCCACTGCCGCCAGGTGTCCAAGGTGGCCTCTTCAGCCAGTTGCGCATCTTCCCACGGGCCGTCATCGATCTGCACCTGCACCCGCGAAATGCCCCGGGTCTGGGCCCAGGCGGTTCCGCCAAGCACGACTTCTCCCGAAGGAACCTTGGCAAAGGAGCGCGGGGTATCGATCCGCGAGGACATCTTGATGGGGCCGCGTTCTGACCATCCGCGCGTGGTCCAGTAGGCGGTTTTGTCCTGGAATCTCGTCACTTCCAAATCGACCACCCATTTGGTGGCCGAGACGTAGCCATAGAGTCCGGGAACCACCATGCGCACCGGGAAGCCGTGCTCGAACGGCAATGGCTCGCCGTTCATGCCCACGGCCAGCAAGGCCATCCGGTCATCGGTCAGGGCTTCCAGCGGCGTGGACGCGCTGAATCCGTCATGGGAGGTGGACAGGACCATATCGGCTCCGGCTTGCGGAGCTGCCCGCTCCAAGAGCTTGCGCAGCGGATAGCCCAGCCACTTGGCATTGCCAATCAGGTCGCCGCCCACGGGGTTGGAAACGCAGGTCAACGTGAGATACTTTTCCACGAGCTCCTCGCCCAGCAACTCGTCGAAGCTGAGCGTGAATTCGTTCTCCACCATGCCATGGATGCGTAAGGACCACTGGGATGGATCGATCTGTGGTACCGACAGCGCGGTATCAATTCGGTAGAAATCCGGGTTGGGAGTAATGAAGCGCGGCATGCCGGGCTCATCTATCTGGACGCCCTGGGGCAGATCCTTGACCGTGGTGCGGGCCGCTGGCAGCCGCAGCGCCTTGCGGGCCGCATCAGCCAAATTGCGGGTTGCCGACAACGAAGTGGAAACGCCGGCGGCCAGGGCCGCTACAGCCAGAGACGCTGCTGAGCCCAGCAGGAAGTTCCTGCGGCTAGTGCCGGCAGCACTGTTCGGGGAGATTGGACCCGCTGGCGCTCCCGGGGCTGCAGCCCAGGCCAAATGCGTGAGCCAACGCAGAATCCCGATGCCGGCAATGGCACCGAGCACTGTCGGCACAATGTCGAGGGTGCCGGTTGACGCACGGGACGCCACAGCACTGCCCAACACGACGGCGAGAGCCACGATGACGGTGCAGGCCCAGGCAAAACTCCGTTTGGCCAGCACGCCGATCAGGGCAGCCATCAGTGTTGCCACGATGCCGATGGAGACGAACAAGGCGAGCTTGTCATTTGTGCCGAAGGTCGCAATGGCGAAGTCCTTGAGCCATGGCGGAGTCAAATCGATGATGGCCGAGCCCAGCGCAAAGAAGGGCGAAGAGGCGCTGCTGGCGAACGCTGAGGCAAATTGTGCAACGGCAAACATGACTGCTGCCGAACAGAACCCGGATATTGCGTGAAAAACGAGAACTTTGCTGCTGGCCTTCTTCGGAATTCCCACTGCTACTCACCTCATGCTCTGCGATCCATGTTCCCCTGCGTTGGGCAGGGGAACAACCACTCACAATGTTTTCGGAACAGCCAAATAAATGGATTGGGTTCGGCTACAAGAATTCCTGCCGGATCAGAGCGCCTGGACCATGATGGGATCCGTGGTCGGGGCGGGCGAGCCCGTCGCTGGCTCCACGGAGATCCCGAAATGGGTTACTCCCTTCATGGGGTCGGAAACCAGCATCGTGCCGTTGGCATGGCTGCCGTCAAGCATTCCTGCCGAAACCGCGCCGTCAGAAGAAATCAGCCACAGCTCGTACCCCTTGTCGCTGGGCAGGTTCGGCATCCCGGAGGTCGACACCGCCATGAGCCCTTCATCGGCCGAATAGGACAGGGTGATCCGGGCGCCATCTTCCAGGGTTTGCGTCTTGGACTGCGTGTCTGGGGCGCTGATGATCCTGGCCAGCTCTTCTTGATGGGCCGTCATGGCTGCCATCTGGTTTTCCAGCTCGCGCTGCTCGGAATTCTGGTTGATGGCCAAGCCGCCCAGAGCGACCGCGGCCAACAGCAGGACGCCGGCGGCCAGGGCGAAGAACCGTTGAGTTCCGCGGCTCCCGCCATGTTCAACCGTGGCCGTTGGATCAGAGGGCGCTGATTCCTGTTCAGCCGACGGAGAGGTATCCCGTGCTGATGCGCTGTCCTCGACCGAAGAAGAATCCTCAACCGGTTCCAGCTGCTTGGTTTGGCGAATGGCGTCCATGACGCTGTTCTTCAGTCGTGCCGGGGGAGCAACGGGCGCGGCCGCAAGGCCGAGTAGCCCGGTGGTTTCCTGCAGGGCGTCCAGCGCCCCACGTGCTTGCGGGGACGGCTCTTGGCCGTGCAGGAGCTCCTCGCGCTCCTTGTCTCCCAGAGCGTCCAGGGCGAAGCTGCTGGTCAGCCCATTCTCATGCTTATCCATCACGCTACTCCCATCAGTTCTCGAAGCTTGTTCATTCCATCACGTATTCGTGTTTTAGCTGTTCCCACCGGGATCTTCAGCAGTTCCGCGACTTCCGTGTGCGTATACCCGCCAAAGTATGCAAGGTGTATGGCCTCGCGTTGGGCCTGGTTGAGGCGATGCAGCGCCTGGACTACCCGGAGGGACTCATCGTGGAGGATGGCGTTTTCTTCCACATCGTCATAGCTGTCCTGGAATTCCTTGATTCCAATGCGCAAATCCCTGTCCTGGCTCGCTTGGCTCGATCGGACCCGATCGACCGCCCGGCGATGGGCTATGGTCAAAAGCCAGGAAGCAGCGCTGCCACGCCCGGGATCAAAGCGCCGTGCATGTTGCCACGCTTCGACAAAAACTTCCTGGGTGACTTCTTCGCTCTGCGCATTGTCCCTGAGCACCCTCAACACCAGTCCGAAAACCCGGGACGCCATGGCATCGTAGAGCAATTCGAAGGCGTCTTCGTACCCCAGCGCGACCTGTTGCATCAGGGCGTCTGGTGTCTGCACAGTGTCGTCTTCCTTCGCATCGAGCCTATTTGAACTCATGAATCTAAGGGTCTCACGCATCTGTGTCATTTTGCTTGTCTCCTGTGGCGTGGCGTTTGCGTATTGCAATGGCCAAGGCACGAAGAGCCCGCTTCACCGTCAACAGTGATGCCTGGAGTCCAGGCCAAGCATCATCGTTGACGGTTGCCCGCGGCCTTCCTTGCGGGGCAGCTACTTCTTTGCCGGAGGCATCAGGACCGTGTCCACCATGTACACGGTCGCGTTGGCTGTCTGCACGCCTCCGCAAATGACCGATGCACCGTTGACTTCGAGTTCATCACCGCTGCCAGTGACTTCAACATCCCCGCCTTGCACTGTGGTGAGCTTTCCGGAAAGCTCCTCTGGAGCAATTTGGCCGGGGACCACGTGGTAGGTCAGGATGCTGCTCAGGGTGTCAGCATCCTTGGTGACGGCAGCAAGATCATCCTCGGGGATTGCGGCGAACGCCTCATCAACCGGTGCGAAAACAGTGAATTCGTCACCGTTGAGGGTGTCAACCAGGTCCACATCCGGGTTGAGCTTGCCTGAGACGGCTGCAGTCAATGTGGTCAGCAGCGGGTTATTCGACGCTGCGACGGCTACGGGGTCCAGTGCCATTCCGGCGACCGAACCATCACCTGTCGGGACGGCTTCGGCGTAGGCTGCGCAGCCGGAACCAACGAGATTTCCAGTTGGATCCATGGCTGATTCGCTGGACATCGGGGAGCTGGAGTCCGAGGCGGACGCCATTGTCGATTCCGTGGTTTCCGAAACGGTGGAGCAGGCGCTCAGTCCCATGGCGGCGGCCGCGATGATCCCGAATGCCCCAGCGACTTTGCTGTATGTGCGCTTCATGATTTTCTCCTTGCTTCGCCGCGACAGTCGTCGTCGGACCTGCTCCCGTCCGAGCGGAGGGGGCTCTCATGAAGCATTCGGGGCACAGGTCCACGCGGATTGGAATCTTCTGGAACTACTGATGAAAAGTGTCCCGTGGACCGTGCAGTGCCAGAGGGGAAGAGCGCAACGGCGATGAGTTTCCATCGCCCGGGCACAGGCCTGGCGCCCCTGGCGCGATGGCAGCGGAAGCACGTGGGATCGGCCACGCTTGCCACCGGCGGCAGGCTAATTTCCGGCCGAAGCCATATACTGGAGAGCGTGAGTAAAGCCGGGCAGAACACTGAAGAGCAGGCATCGGGCCTCGTATTAGTCGACAAAGATCAGGGAATGACCTCCCACGATGTGGTAGGACGCATCCGGCGGCTTGCGGGCACCCGCAAGGTGGGCCACGCCGGGACCCTGGATCCGATGGCCACAGGCGTTCTGGTGATCGGCGTCAACAAGGCGACACGGCTGCTGACCTATATTGTCGGCCACGACAAGACTTATACCGCCACAATCCGCCTCGGCCAGAACACCGTCACCGACGATGCCGAAGGCGAGATCATTTCCGAGCGCATTGCCGCGGCGGTTTCGGACGAAGACATTGCACGCGAAGTGGCCAAGCTGCGCGGTGAAATCGAGCAGGTCCCAAGCCAGGTCTCGGCCATCAAGGTGGACGGCAAGCGCTCTTACGCTCGGGTGCGCGCCGGCGAGCAGGTTGAGCTCAAGTCCCGACCGGTCACCATCTCGCGCTTCGACATCCACGAAATCCGCCGCGAGAACGGCGGCAAGATTCTCGACGTGGACGTCACTGTTTCATGCTCATCCGGTACCTATATTCGGGCTCTGGCGCGCGACCTGGGCGAAGCCCTGGACGTGGGTGGCCACCTGACTGCTCTGCGCCGGACCGAGGTGGGCCCCTACAAGATCGAGCTCACCCGTACGCTCGAACAGCTGGCGGGAGAATTTGCCCTGCTGCCGATTGAACAAGCAGCGGCCGCGCTATTCCCCAATCGAACCGTCAGTGTCGATGAAGCCATCGAGCTGTCATTCGGCCGAACCATCCGCGCTTCCCACCTGAGCATGGACATCGAGCCAGGGCAGACCGTCGCGGCGTTCGCGCCCAACGGCGTGCTGGTGGCTTTGCTGGAGGACAAGGGCGATAAAGCCCGCACTGCCCTCGTATTCACCGCGAAGTAATCCCGAAAGGACGAGCCGTTGTTTGCCTTGAACGGATTTTTTATCGCCGGTGCTGTGATTTGCGCAGCGGCATTACTGGTGGCGCTCGTGGCGACGGTTATCCGCAAGCACCCCGATGACTGGGCCTTGATCGGTGCCGCGGCCACCGAAGCTTTCCTGGTGGTCTACGGCATTGCCGCGGCCATCCGGCAGGCATCCGGAAATGCGGTGCAGGGCGATCCGTGGGAATTCTGGGGATACCTCATTACCGCATTGGTGATGCCGCCGGTAGCGTTCTTCTGGGCGATCAGCGAAAAGAGCCGCTGGTCCAACGCGGTACTTGGCGCTTCGGCATTGGTCACTTTCATCATGCTGTTCCGCATGGAACAGATCTGGCACTAGGAGTCATAGCCATGGGCGACAAGCCACGCAATTCCCGCATCCTTCAGGCAGCTGAAGCACGCTCCGCCGACAAAACACCCAAGCCGAGCCGGTCCACCGGGCTCGGCCGGGTCATCATCGCCGTGTATGGAATCTTGGCGCTGGCCGCAACGGTCCGCGGCGTGTACCAGATCCTGAGCAAGTTCGATGAGGCGCCGGTGGCGTACACGCTGTCAATGATCTCCGGTTTGATCTACCTGCTGGCCACCTTCTCGCTCTCGTCGGCCAAGCCGAAAGCGTGGCTGCTGTCCTTGTGGGCGGTCAGCATCGAGCTGGTGGGCGTGATCGTCGTGGGCATCTTGTCGCTGACGCACCCGGAAATCTTTGCGCACCCGTCGGTATGGAGCGGCTTCGGCCAGGGGTATGGATATATCCCATTAATCCTGCCGATGATCGGATTGTGGTGGCTGTATCGTAACCGCAGTGAGCGCCACGCCTGAAGACGTGTAAGAATTGCCTCGGTGGGTTCTCTACCCACCACAAGAATTTCTAAAGGAGCACAGTGCACTATTGGAAGGGCTTGGACGCCGTCCCCGCGGATATGGCTCCCACTGTCGTGACCATTGGCAACTTCGACGGTGTGCATTTGGGACACTGCGAGGTCCTGGATGCCGCGGTCACGCAGGCCAAAGCGCGCTCTGCCCAATCCGTGGCCATCACCTTTGACCCTCACCCGGCCTTGGTCCATCGCCCGGACAATGCCCCTGAACTGATCATGGGTATCGCCGACCGGGTTGATACCCTGGCCAGCGTCGGCTTGGACGCAACATTGATGATCCATTACACGCTGGATTTCGCTGACCAAAGCGCCGAAGAATTTGTTCGTTCCATCATCGTCGAGAAGCTTCATGCGGTGGCCGTTGTTGTGGGCCATGACGTGCGCTTCGGCCGGAGCAATTCCGGGGACTTCAGCTTCATGCAAGAGCTGGGCGAGAAGTACAGCTTTGACGTGATTGGTGTCGAAGACGTGGGGGACAAGCGCCGTTTGTCATCCACCTGGGTTCGTGAAGAGCTGGCTGCGGGCAACGTTGAAGCTGCGTCCGAGATCCTTGGACGGCCTCACCGCATGCGCGGAGAAGTGGTCCATGGCCACGCCCGCGGACGTGAATTGGGTTTCCCTACGGCCAATCTTGATCCTGAAGCCACCGGCATCATTCCTGCCGACGGAGTCTACGCCGGCTGGGTTATCGACGAGGCCGAGGTCCGCTGGCCAGCAGCAATTTCAGTGGGATCCAACCCGACTTTCGACGGTGTTTCACGAGTCGTCGAGGCTCACGTGATCGACCGCCCGGAAGAAGGCGTCGAAGATTTTGACCTCTATGGTCAGCAGATCGTGGTGGAGTTCATCGCACACCTCCGCCCCATGGTTGCCTACCGTGGCATCGAAGCGTTGATCGAGCAAATGACCGAAGACGTAGACCAGGCGCGAACCGTTTTGGCTACAGAACGCCACTAGAATTCATGGCTGAAATCCCTTCCCTGCCACAACGAGCCTTCGTGGTCAGCGCGCAGCGACGTGATGAACTAGCTTCTGCTTTCCAATCGGATGCCGAGAGCTATGACAAGATTCGTCCGTCCTATCCTGACGAGGCTTTGGACTTCACCCTGCAAAACCACCCAGCCGAGGCAGTGGATATCGGTTGTGGCTCAGGAATTTTCACCGAGCAACTTGTGGGTCGCGGCCTGGATGTTACCGCTGTTGATCCGTCCGAAGCCATGCTTTCGGTTCTGGCCAATCGACTTCCCGAAGTAGCAATGCTCTGCGCTCACGGCGAGGCAACCGGTCTGGCCGGGAACAGTTTTGATTTGGTGACCTACGCACAGGCCTGGCACTGGGTTGATCATCCCAAGGCCAGCGCAGAAGCGGCCCGGTTATTGCGTGATCATGGATGGCTGACGCTGCTGTGGAACCAATTGGATGTCTCGATTCCCTGGGTTCACCGGCTGGCCCGCATCATGCACGCTGGCGACGTGCATCGTCCCGAGCTTGAACCGCCGCTAGGCCCGGAGTTCCGGAAGCCCGAACACGGAATTTGGCACTGGTCCATGCCGCTGGACTTCCCAGAAATCGTTGAACTGACCAAATCCCGCAGTTATTACCGCAAGGCAACGGCAACGACACAAGCCAAGGTCGAAGCGAATCTTCGATGGTATTGGACCGAGCACCTTGGACACGAGCCATCCGCAAGGGTGCAGGTGCCGTATCTCACCCATGCTTGGAGGTCCCGTCGGCGTCCCCGACGGTGATATGATTGACGATGGTTCTCGCTGCAGTCCGCGGTTGCGAGTATCCGCCGTAAACGTTTCGGCGTTTGCACTGACTTATGAACGCGGTCCAACTCTAGGAGTTTGTTATGGCATTGGATGCCACTATCAAGAACGAAATCATCAAGGCTTACGCTACCCACGAGGGTGACACCGGTTCGCCTGAGGTTCAGATTGCCGTCATGTCCCGCCGTATTTCGGACCTGACCGAGCACCTGAAGATGCACAAGCATGACCACCACACCCGCCGTGGCCTGATGGCTCTGGTTGGTCGTCGTCGTCGTATGCTCGGCTACCTGAAGAACACCGACATCGAGCGTTACCGTTCGCTGATCGAGCGCTTGGGCCTGCGTAAGTAGTCTCTCGCGCTGGTGCGAAGATCCCCGCCTTCCTTGTGGAAGGCGGGGACTTTTTTATGGCCGAAAGGCCTCATGAGGGAATTTTCCACTGAATTTCTTGCAGCACTGTTCCAACCCGTTATGTTGTTGACGGCCCCTATGATCCTCTTTCAGGGGCTGGCAACAACATAACGCGAAGAGCGGCGAACTTCCGTTTCAGCCCGCCGGTCCACGGTCGTAGATTCCAAGCCTTCAAGGTGTGCGAAGGAATAGCTCCACCAGGCCCCGTAGTCCACCGGCGAGGACATCGTACGGCCGTATTCGCCATCATTGGGAATATCAATCCCGGCAATGCGTTTTAGCTGGACGACATCCGCCACAGCGGGTAAGAGCAATTCGGTAAAACCGGCAACATCCTCGGGATAGTTCTCCTTGGCCGCGTTGCCGCCAAGAGCTCCGGGGTGCGCGGCAGGGAGCCGGCGTGGGTGGTAAGGATATGATCCGGGGCCTGCGAAGACATGCCAAAGCCACCTTTCCATCGGTTCTGGCGGTAGCACCATATCCGCAAAAGCTCATTCTTCATCAGCTGGATAGGTTGCTGCGGCATCGCAGAGCCAGGTCTCTCGGCCACTCGGGATGGGTACACATCAATCACTATCAGCTCTTTGGGCTCGGCTGCGAAGTGCTGGATCCTCGTTGAGCCAGCCTCTAGCTGGAGAACGTTATCGTGGAACTCAGTGGGCCGAAAAGAGCTTGAACCCGTGCGATGGCACGGGTTCAAGCGCAATTTTTACGTCATCTTTGCGAGGGTGACGCCGATTTTTAGTCCGCTTCGGCTTCGGCAGCGGCTTCTTCGGCTGCCTTTTCCTGGTGGATTACTTCTGCGAGAAGCTTCTCCATCTCCTTAGCGACTCCTGCGGCCGACGCAGGGTTCTGGCCGGTGACCAGACGTTCGGAGACTTGAACGTTCTCTTCAAAATTATCCGCGGGGATATGGTTGGCGCCTTGCTCGACCAGTTTGTCGGCCAAGAAGAAGGGGATGATCTGATCCTTGCCAACGGCTATTTCCTCATCGTTGGTGAAGGCCGCGACATCCTTGCCGCTGAGCAGCTTGATGCCGTGGTGCAGTTCCACATCGAGCAGACCCGCCGGGCCATGGCACACTGCGCCGACGACTCCACCCTTGTTATAAATATCCCCAATGAGCTTTTGCAGGCCTTCATTGTCGGGGAAATCCCACATGGTGCCGTGACCGCCTACTAGGTAGATCGCGTCGTATTGCTCCGGGTCAATGACTTCCACCCTGGCCGTGTTGTACAGGCCGGCCCGGGTCGTTTCATCTTCAGTGAATTGCACCTGGATTGGATCGTCCGTATCGACAGTGTCACGGGGAGGCTGTCCGCCCTTGATCGAGGCAAAGTCGACGAAATGCCCTGAATCTCGGAAGACCTTCCAAGGATGAGCTGCTTCCGCGACGTTATATCCGGTGGGGTCTCCGCCAGCACCGAGTTCGGAAACGCTAGTTAGGACCATCAGGATTTTCTTCACGGGGTACTCCTTTCGCATTTGTCCTCCCAGCCTTGTACAAAGTTGGCAAGGCTTCAACCGCACCTAGGCGGTTTCCAGAGTTCTATGCGATTGCTCCCTGTTTGGAGGGGGATTCAGGCAAGCGAAGCATCAGGATTCCCAGCAAAGCAATAGCCAAGATCACGGCGGCCAGGGCCCATAAGCCCGCCGAGACGCTGGCCGCGGCAGCGACGGCACCCACCAGGATCGGACCGCCGGCGTCCCCGAGTTCGCGCCCGAGTTCTGCTGATCCCATGGTGCGCCCAATGCGTTCTTCGGGAGTCGTCGAGGCTAGATGCGCAAAGCCCAGCGGTGTAGCGATCCCGACGCCGGTTCCCAGAAGCAGCGCGCTCAGCAACAATGTGGCAAAGCTTTGCCAGATCGCGACCGAGACCAGTCCCGCGATGAGCAGCAGGAGGCCAAGAGCCATGCCTGCGGCAAAACTGATCTTGGCCTGGTCCTTGATCCGGCCGATCCATGGCTGTACGAGGGCCGAACAGATCGCCAATATCGACACCACGCCCATGCTTTGCATCTCGTCGAGTCCGAGCCTCGAGCCGATCAGCGGCAGGAAGCCAACGGCCGCGCCCAACGCGCCGGTAGCCGCAGCCAGAACCATGGTCGGCACCAGGAAACCGGGCTGCACCGTTTGGCGCGCAAGATCTGCCAGCGTGTAACGCCGCTTGGGGAGCATGGGCAGGACCGGCACTCTGCGCCACACCCAGATCGCCGCGGTCAACGAGATTACTGCCATGAAGGCAAAGAGCGCGGGGAAGCCGGAGACGAAGATCAAGCCGGCACCGATCAGGGGGCCCAAGACGTAGCCGAGGGTTTTCCAAGCGCCGTATCGGCCGAAATACTGGCCAGGGCGAGGCCCGGAGAGCCGAGCCACCGCTGCGGAGGCCGCGGGCGAAAACGCCGAGGCCGCAGCACCCTGGCCAAGCCGGACCAGGCCCAGAGCAAGTGCTGAATGCGCGAAGATGCCCAGGGTCGACATGAGTGCGAATACAATGAGGCCGCCGAGAATCACCGGTTTTGCGCCGATGCGGTCGCTCAGGGTTCCAAATACCGGTTTCAAAATGACTTCGGCAACATCGTAGACGGCGAGCAAGATGCCCAGCGTGAACAGGCTGGAACCTAGTGCCTCGAATTCGGATCCGAGGCCTGCAGCAATGCTATGTGCTCCAAAAGCGGTAGTGAATCCGGCGGCGAAGAGCGGTGCTAGGTGGCGCGTGCTTGTTGTATCGCGGGTCATGACATCATTTCGTTGTTGACGGCAGTGGAGCATGGCGGGCTATCGCCGGCTGCTCGCGAACTCGCTGTCCGTGCAGGGATCCGAGGCTGGCGCACCTTTGAAAATAGCATCTTGGCGTTTCCACTCGAAGTATTACCGAGCGAACGGCAGGCCAACGGCTAGGCTGAAGTTGATTTGAACGTCCGAGATGAGCAGGAATGCGAGACATCATGAGCAATACAGTTCTTCAGCGTCACCTCTTTGGACCTGGTCCATGCAACCCCTATCCGGAAGCGACGGCCGCATTGGGACTGCCGTTGCTGGGTCATCTGGATCCGGAATTCATTGCCCGCATGGATCGTGTGGCCGATGGCCTGCGCACGCTGTGGGGGACCGAGAACCTGCGGACCTTGCCACTGAGTGCCACCGGTTCGGCCGGCATGGAAGCGGCGTTTGTTAACACCATCAACCCTGGCGACGTTGCGGTAATCGCCGTTAATGGCCTCTTCGGCGAGCGCATGTGCGAAGTCGCGTCACGTGTGGGTGCCGAGGTTGTCCGGGTTGACCACGCATACGGCACGCCGGTGGACGCGCAGCGTGTGGCAGAAGCTCATCCCAACCCTGCGGTGATTGCTGCCGTGCACGCGGAAACGAGCACCGGGGTGGTCTCGGACATCGCCGCCTTGGGAGCAGGCAAGGGAGAGGCACTGCTGATCACCGATGCGGTGACGTCCATTGGCGGCATGCCGGTGCTTGCCGACCAGTGGGGAATCGATGTGGGTTATGCCGGTACGCAGAAGTGCCTTGGTGTCGCCCCGGGACTGGCGCCCTTCACCATTTCCGATCGCGCCTTTGAGCGCCGCGTGCTCAAGCCCCAATCCTGGTATCTGGATCTTGGCTTGCTCGGCGGCTATGCCACCGGGTCCACCGGTGGCGGCCGAACCTATCACCACACTGCTCCGGTAGCGATGGTGGCCTCGTTGGAAGCTGGTATTGAACGCATCCTGTCCGAGGGGCTTGACGCGGTCACCGCGCGTCATCAGGAAGCAGGCAGCTTGTTGCAAAATGGGTTGCAGGATATGGGCCTGGGACTCTTTGCGCAGGAAGGGTACCGCTTGCCTCAGCTGACTACGGTGGAGGTACCCGAGGGTGTCGATTCGGCCAAGGTGCGCGGTTACCTGCTGGACCGCTTCAACATTGAGATTGGCGGGGGAGTCGGGCAGTACGCCGATACCGTGTGGCGCATCGGGTTGATGGGTCCGAACGCGAATCCTGGTTCTGTGGCATTGCTTCTTTCGGCATTAAGAGAGGCGATAAGCAAGTCCTAAATCGACGGTTTGATCTCTTGAATGATGTGATCGAGTAGGAACTATTATCTAGATCTACTTTCGTCGTGACTATGAGTTCGATAGTCTCAGCTATGTCATTCGTTTCTTCAGCAGAAAGCAGGCGGCAGGATGAAAGCCCTTTTCGATTTTGATTTCAGGAAGTTCGTCACCCCATCGATCATCAAGATTGTCTACATCTTGATCATGGTCTTCCTTGTTCTCGGCTACATTGCGATGGTGATCGCAGCGTTCTCCGAAGATGCCTTGTTCGGCTTGTTGATGCTGATCATCATCGGCCCATTGTTTGTCCTGATCTACCTGGTCTTGGCCCGTGCCGGGCTTGAGTCGCTGATCGCTTCGATCCGTACCGCGGAGAATACTGCCGAGCTGATTCGCCTGGCTGGCGGGCGTCCTCCCTTCGAAGTCGGGGATGCACCGTACCCAGGCAATCCGTCCGCGCCCCAGGGCTACAGCAACCCGACCACGCAGTACCCGACTCAGCGTGGTCCACAGACCGGCCCTGCCGATGGCGGAACCACTCCGCCAACCAATCCGTACCAGAAGTAGCTCACCACGGAGGACGGGCCAGCACCACATGGTGCTGGCCCGCTCTCCGTTAATGCCTTGCTTATTTCATGCCCTACCAGTCGTTGCTGGCTTTCAGCGATAGCACCGGGCAACCTGCCTGGAGCAGGACGCGCTGTGCGACCGAACCCATGAGGAATTTGCCCATGGCGCTGCGCTTGCGAAGCCCAATCACAATCAACTGTGCCCGTTGAGCCTCAGCAACCTGCAGAATCTGGTCTGCGGCATCAACGCCCTGGGACCGGCGTTCGATCCAGAAGTCCAGTCCGGTCTCGGCCAAGCGGGACTCCAGCTCGTGGTACTGCTTGGCATCGATGAGCCGGTCATCGACCAGCTGGTCGCCCTTGGAGGAATTGACCACCACCAGTTTGGCATCGCGGCGCCGTGCTTCCTCGATGGCCCCGGCCAGTGCGGTCTCGCCTTCGGGAGAAGGAATGTATCCGACAACTATGCTCATGATTCGTCCTTCCCGTTCTGCTCCTGCCCCTCGCTGTTGACAGCGGCCTTGTGCTTTGGCTCCAGGTGCTCTTCGCCAAAAATCTGCTCGGCGAGAACATCGTGCTTTCCGCGCGAGCGGCGAATGGCGGCGACCAGCAGCGGCAGCAGCAACAGGATCGCAATGATGACGTAGATCGCGACCGCCAGAGGTTCGCTCCAGATTCCGGTGACCGAGCCTGAGGAAAGCTGGAAGGTCTTGCGCAACTGCTCTTCGGCCATGGGGCCGATGATGACGCCGAGGATCAGCGGAAGTACCGGCAGGCCGAAACGGCGCAGCGCGAAGCCGAGCAGGCCGATCAGCAGCAGGATCCACAGATCGGCGACCTGCATGTTGACGGAGAAGGCGCCAAGGGTGGCAAAGAACAGGATTCCGGCATAGAGGTACGGGCGCGGGATCTTCAGCAGCTTGGCCCACAAGGGAGCCAGTGGCAGGTTGATCAGCAACAGCAGCGTATTGCCGATGAACAGGCTGGCGATCAGGGCCCAGACCAGGTCCGGTTCATTCTCGAAGAGGAACGGACCGGGCTGGATGCCCTTCATGGTCAAGAAGGCCAGCATCACCGCGGCGGTGGCGTTGGTCGGCAGGCCCAGGGCCAGCATCGGGGTCAGCGTACCGGCGGCCGAGGCGTTATTCGCTGCCTCCGGGCCAGCCACGCCTTCAATGGCGCCATGGCCGAACTCCTCGGGGTGTTTCGAGAGCTTCTTCTCCGTCACGTAGGACAGGAATGTCGGCACCTCGGCGCCGCCGGCAGGCAATGCACCAAAGGGGAAACCGAAGGCGGTGCCGCGAAGCCATGGCTTCCAGGAGCGCTTCCAGTCATCCTTGCCCATCCATGGCGTGCCGACCGGGATGGTGCGCATCGGGGTACGGCGCAGGTGCGCGGCAATCCAGAGGGCCTCGCCGATAGCGAAGACCGCCACAGCGACCACCACGATGTCGATGCCGTCGACCAATGGCGCAAAGCCGAAGGTGAGGCGCTGCTGGCCGGAGACCGGATCCATGCCGACCAGGCCGATGGCCAGGCCCAGGCCCAGTGCGGCGAAACCACGGATCTTCGAGGATCCGAGCACCGCGGTGACCGTGACCAAGGAGAGCACCATGATGGCGAAGTAGCTCGGAGCGCCAAGGCTCACAGCGAACTTCACGACGATCGGGGTGACCGTGACCAGCAGGGCCGTGCCGATGGTTCCAGCAACAAAGGAACCGATGGCGGCGGTGGCCAATGCCTGCGAAGCACGGCCAGCCTTGGCCATCTTGTGGCCCTCGATGGCGGTGATGACGGTCGCCGATTCACCGGGGGTATTGAGCAGGATGGACGTGGTTGACCCGCCGTACATGCCGCCGTAGTAGATGCCCGCGAACATGATCAGCGCGCTGGAGGTTTCCATGCCGAAGGTCAGCGGCAGCAACAGCGCCACGGCCATCGCCGGTCCGATGCCGGGCAATACGCCGACCGCGGTTCCGAGGATCACGCCGGCAAGGGCGAAGAGCAGATTGATGGGGGTCAGCGCCGAAGCGAAGCCATCCATCAAGAGGCTGAGCGTATCCAATTACAGCACCCCCGAAAGAATTCCGGCCGGCAGCTTAATGCCAAGCCCCAGATAGAAGCCGTAGAACGAACCCAATGCCAGGACCACTGAAATCAGCAGGGTCAGTACCCAGCGGCGGGATCCCAGGCTGATCGCGGTACCGAAGAACAGGATCGTTCCGGAGATGACCCAGCCGGCCCAATTGATCAGCAGGAGGTTCACGACGAAGAAGCCAAGCAGCGGGATCAGGACCTTCCAATCCGAAGGCTGGCTCAGATCCACGTCTTCGCCTTCTTCGCCTTCGGCGAGATTGCCGCGCAGCACGGTGATGCCTAGCGCGATGGAGGAAAGGACCAGGATCCCGGAGACGATGTAGGGGACCGCTTTGGGTCCGATGGCATCGGCCTGGGAGTACGTCGCATGCAGCTGCGACGCGTCAACAAACACGATGATTCCGACGAGCAGAAGAAACGCGGCGAACAGCAGTTCGACGCGTTTCTTCTGAGCGGAAATTACTTCGCTCACGCCAGACCCAGGGTCTTCAGGACGCTGGCTACGCGCTCGTCCTGTTCGGTGAGGAATGCCGAGAAATCATCGCCGGTCATGAACGCATCGGTCCAGCCGTTGGTCTCCAGTGCTTCCTTCCACTGCTCGGACTCGTGCATCTTGGTGATCAGCTCAACCCACTTGGCCTTGTCTTCATCCGAAATTTCAGGAGGAGCGACCAGGCCGCGCCAGTTCGAGAAGACCAGGTCGATATCCGATTCCTTCAAGGTTGGCGCGTCAACGCCTTCAAGGGGCTCTTCGCCGCTGGTGGCAAGGACCCGGACAGAGCCCTTTTCGATCTGCTGCATGTATTCGCCGGCCCCCGAGGCCGCGAATCCGACCTTGTTGCCCAGAATGGCAGGAAGCAGATCGCCGCCGCCATCGAAGGAAACGAAGTTCACATCCTTGGGGTCGATGCCCACAGCCTGGGCGAGTTGCATCGGCAGCAGGTGGTCCGGGCCGCCTGGCGAGGAGCCGCCGCCGACGGAGATCTTGCTCGGGTCCTTCTTCCAGGCCGCGACCAGGTCATCGATGGTCTTGTACGGGGAGTCCTGGGAGACCATGATGGCGCCTGGCTCTTCGATCAGCTTGGCGATCGGGGTGGTGTCCGTCAGCTTGGCTTCGGTGTCATTGGTGTAGCTGGCGCCGACGACGCCAAGACCCATGAGCATGGCCAGATCGCCATTGCCCTTTTCATTGATCATGCGAGCCAGGCCCACGGTTCCACCGGCGCCGGCCAGGTTGAAGACTTCGGGGTTGGTAGCCAGGCCGGCCTCATCCATGACCTTGGCGCCGACTCTGGCGGTGGTGTCGTAGCCGCCGCCGGGAGTATTCGGAACCATGATGCGAAGGTTCGACAGCGGGGCGTTCGACGCCGATGCGTCGCCGCCGGAGGTTTCCGAAGTGACACCGCAGCCGGTCGCGCCCAATGCCAGTGCCGCGGTGGCGGCGAGAGCCGTCAGTGCACGGAAGGATTTGAAGTTTTTCATTGATTTCAGCCTCGTTGCTTTCATCTAAGTTGCGAGTAGTTCCACCCTAAGCATCGTTGTGAACTGGGTCACTCTTGCGTACTCAAAGAAAATACTGTTCATTGTGTAACCAAAAACCAAGATCCGAATCATTCAAAAGGGCGGTAAAGTTGCCCAGTGGCCCGAAGAGGGGAATCCAGGATCTAACGACAGGGAGTCGATGCGTGGGAATCAAAGCTTCACGGCTGAACACCTTTTTCGCTCACCGAATGTCGTTGGCAGGCCAGTACCTGATCCTTCAATTGCTGATTATCGGCGTGGTCCTAGCCGGGGTTGTCGCAGTGTCCCTGACACAATCCACCAACAACTTCGAAAAGGTCGAAGGCCGGCGCAGCCTATCAGCCGCCGAGTCGCTAGCGGCCAATCCGCTGCTGCGGGTGCTTATCCCCAATGCGGCCCCGGAGATGGGTTCGGCACTGCCCGCGATGGCGGAGTCCACCCGCAGTACTTCTGGCCTGCAGTTCGTCGTGCTCGCAGATCGGGATGGAACCGTCATCACCTCGACGTTCCCCGATGACGTGGGCACTTCGATCCTTCATCCTGAATCCCAAGTGGCGGAGGGGCGCGGATGGGCGGGGGACATCACCCGCAATGGCGACCATGTGCTCATAGCCCAGGTGCCAGTGCTCGACGACGCAGGCAAGATGGTCGGCATCGTCAGCGCAGGACAAAGCTACCCCAGCACCCAGGAACTCATCCAAGAAATTGCTCCCAGCGCGCTGATCACCCTTGTCATCGCCGTTGCACTTGGAACCACCGGGTCGGTGCTGCTTTCACGCAGGGTCAAACATCAAACCAGGGGCATGGAGCCGCGGGAAATTGCAGAACTTTTCGAACACCGCGAAGCGCTGCTGCATGGTGTGAAAGAAGGCATCATTTCGGTCTCGCCTGATAGCCGGGTCATGCTGGCCAATGACATCGCTATCGAGTTGCTCCAGTTGCCACTGAACTGTGTCGGCCAAACCCTGACGGAACTGGATGTAGCTCCGCAGGTGACGCGTGCGTTGACGACCCAGCAGCACCAACCTGATAGGCAGTTCCTGATCGGTGAGCGTGTCGTTGTCTTCAACCGCATGCCGGTCAAAACCGCCCGGAAAGACCTTGGGTCTGTCACGACCTTCCGTGACCGTACCGAGCTGACCTTGTTGGAACAAGAGCTGGGTGATAGCAAGGCAACAGCGGACATGCTGCGAGCGCAGACCCATGAATTCGCCAATCACCTGCACGCTATTTCCGGGCTGATCCAGCTCCAGGAATACCAGGAAGTCGTTCGGTTCATCGACGGAGTCAGCTTCAGCCGGAGCAAGGTTTTCGAGGATGTTTCAGCGCACATTGCGGAGCCGACCATTGCCGCCTTATTGATTGCCAAAGCCAGCGTCGCCACTGAACGTGGCATCGTGCTGGAAGTTTCCAAAGACTCTCAATTGGGCCGGGTAGATGAGCAGACCGCGAGGGACCTGACCACGGTCATCGGAAATCTGATCGACAATGCCATGGATGCGATTGCCGAGATTGATGAGCCGGAGATCGTCATCTCGATCCAGGAATTCGATGAGCAGATCACCGTGATTGTTCGAGACAATGGGGCTGGGATTGCCGACGAGGCCATGAAAGAAATTTTCACTCAGGGATTCTCGACCAAGGATGCTTCGGTCTCTGGCGGCCGAGGGTTCGGCCTGGCCCTGAGCAGATTGGTCTGCCGGCGCCGCAATGGGGACATCACAGCGGTCAACGACGAAGGCGCGCAATTTACCGCCACACTCAGAAAGTAGGACGAAACTCGTGATCAAAGTGTTGGTGATCGATGACGACTTCATGGTTGCAAAGGTGCACGCCGGATTCGTCAACAAAGAGCCGGGCTTCATGGTGGCTGGAATAGCCCACACCGCCAGTGACGCCATCAAGGCCGCCACCGAGCTGGACCCGGATCTCGCGCTGCTCGATATCCACCTACCCGATATGAACGGGCTGGAGCTGCTGCAACGGCTGCGCGAGGTCCAGCCGGAACTAGACGTCATCGTTATCAGCGCGGCTCGCGAGATGGAAACTGTTCGCAAGGCGTTGCGTGGTGGGATCGTGCATTACCTCATGAAGCCGTTCTCCTGGGATGACTTGCGTGAGAGATTGAAGCACTATGCCAAGACCTACCAGCCGCTGGATGTGGCCGCAGACCAGGAATTGGAGCAAGCTGACGTGAACCGCCTCTTTGGTCTGGGCGGTCAAAATCGCAGGCCGCTGCCCAAGGGCTGCAGTGCTGAAACTATGGTGCTGGTGGAGAACATCGTGAAGGAAGCCACAGAGCCGATTTCCGCAACGGAAACCGCAGAAAAGCTGGGGACTTCGCGTGTGAGCGCTCGCCGGTATCTGGAGTATCTGGCAGAAGAAAACCTGGCTGTGGTCAATCTTCGTTATGGGGGAGTGGGGCGTCCTGAACGGCGCTACTCCTGGAATAGCTAGTCGCCTGCTTCCACCCTCCAGATCACAACGCCAGCGGGGTTGACCTGGTTTTATCGCGGTGAAAGGGGCGGCGGGCCTTGCCGTGGCAGTAAGTCTGGTGCCTGCTTGGACAGGGGCGGTGCGCGGGCTACCAGCGGCCAATATGATGCCACGTGATTTCTTTGCTGGTAGCCGCAAACATGAAACAAGACCGTCAGCTTCATTTCTTGCGGCAACCAGGACTCATAAGTCCTGGTTGCATGGATATCCACAAGCGAGTTCCTTGCAGCCCCAGAACAAGTCCGTGGACTCTGACATACCTTCTAGCGACTAGACGAACTCCGCCGAGACGCTCGTGCGGTGCTCGCTGGCCGCGTACGTGCCCAGGATCTTGATCTCCCAGGTGAAGAATTCCAGTTCTTCCAATGCCAGGCGGACCGGCAGATCCTCGGGGTGTCCTTCAACGTCAATCATGAACGTCGTCGCAGCGAAGGAAGAGCCGACCATGTAGCTCTCCAAACGCGTGATATTCACGCCATTAGTCGCAAATCCGCCGAGCGCCTTGTACAGGGCGCTAGGAACGTTGCGTACCTTGAAAACCAGGGTGGTGACGGCGGCTTCGGGAAGCTCGGAGCGGGTTGGCAACTCCTGCTTGCGCGCAAGGACGACGAAGCGCGTGGTGTTGGTCGAATCGTCTTCCACACCCGAGGCCAAGACTTCCAGGCCATAGAGCTCTGCGGCCAAGGGCGGAGCCAGCGACAGCTTCGTCGGGTCGTTCCAGTCCCTGACCTCACGCGCTGATCCCGCGGTGTCCCCGGCAATCACCGGAGTCAGCTGGTGCTCGCGGATGATTTTGCGGCACTGGCCCAATGCATGGATGTGGCTGTGCACCTCGGTAGCTTCTTCAACAGAACTGCCCGGCAGACCTAAGAGCTCGAAGCGAATCCGAAGATAATGTTCACCCACAATCTGCAAATCCGATTCGGGCAAGAGGACGTGGATGTCGGCGACACGGCCTGCCAGGGAATTCTCGATCGGAATCATGGCCAGATCCGCTTCGCCGTTTTCCACCATGGCGAACGCATCCTCGAAGCTGGCGCAAGGAACGGCCTGCATATCGGGGAATTGCTGGGTGCAGGCCATATTCGAATTGGAGCCGGCTTCACCTTGGTAAGAAATCTTGTTGCCCATCATTTCAAGGTACCGTCGATTGCCCCGCAACGCGTTGTTGGTGCCATTTCATGACAAAACCGCGACGCCTGGAAAGAATCCAGGGCAGCGCGGTTTTGATCCGATTTCCAGAAGCTAGGCTGGATAGGCCGAGTAATGCGCGGAGAGCTTGGATAGGCCTTCATCGATACTCACTGCAGGTTTCCAATCCAGGACCTCGTGGGTTTCTCGCTGATCAAACCAGTGCGCGGTGGATAGCTGTTCAGCCAGGAAGCGGGTCATCGGGGGCTCGTCCTGGACCAGGCCCCGTGAACCGGCAGCGAGCCAGAGCTTTTCGATGACTGATCCGGCCCCGCGCGCAAGCCAGCCGGGCACGTTGAGTGTCGGCACCGGTGCACCGCCGGCTTGGCAGATTCCGGCAATCAGCTCGCCCACCGAACGCGGTTCGCCATTGGTCACTACGAGCGCGCGCCCGTGCGCGTGATCCATGCGCTCCAGGCCTCGGACAATGGCGGCAGCGGCATTGTCGATGTAGGTGGTGTCGATCAGCGCAGCACCCTGATCGAGCAGCGGGAGCCGCCCGGCCTTGGCGCGTTCGATGACGCGTTCCACCAACTGGGTATCCCCAGGCCCCCATACAACATGCGGGCGAATGGCGGTGACACGGAAGGCACCGGAATCCGCTGCTAAGGCATCGAGTTCGGCTGCCGCCTTGGAACGCGCGTAATGGCCATGGGCCAGCTGCGGGTTGGCGGTGCCAGCGGCGGCCCCGGCCAAGGAATCGCCGAAATGCGCTACCGAGGGAGAAGACACAAAAACGAAATCCTTGATGCCGGCATCTTGCGCTGCCTTGAGCAGGTTGCCGGTCCCGGTGACGTTGATGTCGGCAAACTCCTGCCAGTGCCCGGTGAAGGACACCTTGGCGGCAAGGTGGATCACCGCATCCATGGAAGCCACAGCTTGGGCTACTGCCTGCAGATCAGTCAGCGAACCCAGGACTTCATCGCCGGCGCCGGCCGAGGCACGCCGTTGGAAGGTGCGCACGTGGTGGCCCTTGTCGCGAAGCAGCTGGGCTACCGCTCCGCCGAGCATGCCACTGGCACCGGTGACCAGAACCCGACGAGCCGTCAACGAGGTATCGGAAGTGCTCATGGGGTGCGGATCCTTCCACCGGCCAGTGTTGCACTGGCCCATTGGGCCAACGCCGCCCGGTCGATTTTCGAGTTGTGGCGAATGTCGGTGGGCAAGACCGGCAGCACCAGCACGGCCGCGACCTCGGTTCCGGTGGCAGCGACTGCTGCCCTGACCTTGCTGGCAAGCTCGCTCGATGCCGGGCCCGGTTTGCGTGCAGCGGGCACGGTTTCCATCACGACCACGGCGGCCTGGGTGCCTGCCGGCCCAACGCCCACCAGGGCAGCGCGTCCGGCGCCAGGCACCGATTGCACTGCGTGTTCTGCGGCTACCGGGGTGATCGCACCGGTGGCGGTGCTCAGCACATGTCCCAGACGGCCTTCAACCCACAGCCGTCCAGCATCATCAAGGTGTCCGACATCGCCGGTGCGATGCCAGCCAGCGATGGAACTGCTGGCCTGCTCGGTGATCCACAATCGGTCGTAGCGGTCCTTGACGTGCGGGGCGCGCACCAGGATTTCACCCGTGACACCGGGAACATATTCCGGCTGGTCGCCAGCAATACCCAGCCCGTCGATCGGCGCGATAGCTACCGTGGCTCCGGCTACCGCGGTGCCGACGCATACGCCGTTGCCGTCACCAGCTGCCTGGATTCCCGGCAGATCGATGTCGGTGACGGGCAATGCCTCGGTCATTCCATAAGGGGTATGCACCGTGGCATTGGGCACCAGTTCCTGCACCTTGGCCAAGAGGGATTCCGGGATCGGGGCACCGGCCGAAAGCATCAGCTCAACCCCGGCGAGGGTCTTGCGCTGAGCGGTATTCAGCTCCCGCTTGGTTGCCAGGACATTGGCCAGCGCGGCCGGGGAGGCGAAGACCGTGGTTGCATTCACCGCGACGGCGGCATCGGCCAGGGCGCTGGCGGTCAGCGTGCGAGGCGCCGTGACGTCCATATCCGGGGTGACCGAGGTGGCACCCAAAGCTGGACCCAGCAAGGCGAAGGGAGCGAACCCGGCCACCAATGCCGAGCCAGCCTTCAAGTTGTAGGTTTCACGCAGGGTATCGCGCATGGCGGCCAGTTGCCGGTGGGTGTACACAACACCCTTGGCCGGTCCGGTGGAGCCGGAAGTGAACAGCACAGCCGCATCCGCATCCGGGTCGGCGGCGGCACAATCCGGCGCCTGGGCCGATGCCTTGCTGCCGGCCTCCAGGAGCTCATCCAAGGTATATTCCACGCCCAGCGCCTTGCGCTTGGCCACGGACGGGTTGCCTACGGCGATCTTGGTCCCTGGCCAGCCCAGCAGCCGCGCACCGGTCAGCGCGCGGTCGATGCCAATCAGGAAGCTCGGCCCGGCGCCCTTGATGGCACGGCCCAGGCCCTTGGTGCCCAACCCGGCATCGGCCACTACGATGACCGCGCCCAAGCGCAGGCACGCATAAATCAGGGAAGTCAATTCGATGCCAGGGGGAACCAAGAGGCTCACTCGGTCGCCGGGCTTCACGCCGATCTGCTGCAGGCCGGACGCCAGCGCAGTGACGCGTTCGCCCAGCTCGGCCCACGACAAGGAACGTGGTGGATGGATATCGACCACTGCGGTGCTTTGATCGTCCTGGCGCGAATCCAATTCGGCGAGCATCGGACGATAACCGCCCTGGCCTTGCGCACGTGATGCCGCGTGCGAATCTGAGCGGTCGTTGAGCCAGCTGAAAATCGGTGTGGCGATATCGCGGTCTTCGCCCACCAGATGGCTGGCACCTTCAAAACGGTGCACCTGTGCTTGTGGCAGACGGCCGATCAGATCGCGCAGGTAGCGATCGGAGAAGACCGGATCCTTGGGGCCCCACAGCATCAGCGCCGGGACTTGCAGGGAGCGGACGGCGTCGGAAATTTCATCCAGGGCTGGCCGGCTGGGGTGTTCGGGATCAAAGGGGATGTCGGCAACGAAGTTGGCCACGCCATCGCGTTTCTCCGCGGTCGCATATGGCGCCATGAACGCTGTGCGCACCTGAGGAGCCAGCGCGGGCTGGGCCAGTGAATGGGTGACCTGGAGGAAAGCACGGGTGGTTTTGGTGCCCCAGCCATGCACTGCCGGATGGGAGGCCAATTTCAGGGCCGAAGGCAGTTCGAAGCCGGCAGGGTGGATGGCGGTATTGGTCAGAACGACATTTGCCAGGCGGTCTTGGTGGGCCACGGCCCAGCCCAGGGAAATGATCCCGCCCCAGTCATGGCCGACCGTCGTGATGTTATCGCCCAGGTCCAGGGCGTCAATCAGATTGTCCAGGTCGTTGACCCGGTCTGCCAGGCGGCGGAAGGTGCCGGTGCGATCGGAGAATCCCATGTCCAGCTGGTCGATGGCGACCACGCGCCATGCCAGCTGATTCTCGGAGACGTGGTTCAGCAGGCTGCGCCAGAGGTAGGACCAGGTGGGGTTGCCATGGACACAGATGAGCGTGCCCACCGGGGTGATGCCGCGCTGTGCCAGTTCTTCCTGGTTATCCAGCACATGCCAGCGATGGGTTGTTCCGGGATTATCAACTGCTGAGGTTGATGGAACGCTGAGATACCTTGAGTAGATTTCCTTGACGCCGGGGAAAATCTCGGTCACCAGACAATCTCCATCATCGCGGTGTTTAGTCCGGAGCCCACACCCATGCATAGCACGCGATCGCCGGGCTTGAGCGACTCGGCTTCTTGCGACAGAGTCATCGGCAACGATGCCGGACCGACATTGCCCCACTTGGAGAACGTGATCGGCACACGGTCCTTGATCAGCCCAACGGCCTTGATGATGGCGTTGGTGTAGGACTTGGAGACCTGGTGGGTGACGTAGCGGTCCATGGACTTCCAGTTCCACCCGGTGCGGTGCGCTTCATCCCACGCGTTGACTACCAGATCCAGGCCATTGTCCAGCAGGCCCTTGGTGTCGGTGTACATGCCGCCGGGGCCGCCAACACACAGTTCGTGGTGCTCGGTGCCTGCACGGGAGACACCTCCAAGGATGCGATGGGCTTCCGGGTGGGCATCGGCTGGGCCGATGACAGCGGCGGCGGCACCGGACCCAAGTGTCAGGGTAGCGAATTCGCGCATGTAGTCATCGCGGGTGGAAGTCTCGGCGTTCAGTCGCTCGAAGGTGGTCTCCTGGGTTGCCTTGGCGTCCTCGCCGGCAACGATCAGCGCATACTTGATCTGGCCGGAGTCGATCATATTCGCGGCCAGGCTCATGCCGTTCACGAAGCCGAGGCAGGCGTTGGCCACGTCGAAGTTCATCGCGGAGGAGGGCAAGCCCAAGCCGTTGTGTACCTTGGAAGCCACCGATGGCTCAAGGTTGCGACGGGTCACAGAGGTGTTGATCAGCAAGCCGATTTCGCTGGCGTCAACACCAGCCTGGGCCAACGCCTTTTTGCCGGCAAGGATGGCCGCATCGTCGAATTCGACGCCGTCAGACCACCAGCGGCGTTCCTTGACACCTGAAACCCGCTCGAGAAGTTTCTTGGATAGTCGCAGTCGTTTCAAACTTGGAGCCAGCCGCTCATCGAATTCTGATGAACTCACCACCTCGGGCGCGAGGACGCTGTTCACTGATAAAAGCGCAACGTTGTGGTGCTTAAAGGTGGCATTGCCGTTCAAAGTGTTGCCTTCGTTTCTGCTGGACTATCTGTGCGGTGCATACTGCGATGAAACGTCCTCACCGATGGACGCTGGTAGCGTCTTCGGGAAGTTTGCTCTTCTACATTATTCCTTGACCCGCTGTGAGAAGAACTTGAGCGGGCGATTTCAGCCGACGGCACGAAACGGAATAAACGCAGACTAAGTCGATCCTACAGAGTAGACCTTTGAGATCCATGGAAAGATGCGCATCTCACCTCCGGAAATTGGCAGGAATTTCGTACAGCTCCAACCATTAAGCACAATGCCTTTGAAAAAGATGTAATGGTGGACCGGCGAAAATCCAGGCCATTTTCCAAAGGCGCCCGTGAAGGCAGGGTTAGACCGCGAAAAGTGGCCTTGAAGAACGTTGAAGTCCAACCCATAAGTTGCGACGTATTTAAGGCATCCGGCAGAGGTCGCGACGGTGTCCACATAGGCGATTAGCTTTTGAAGTATGCGGATTTTTCACCGAGCGAGCTGAACCTCTGCGGGAAGACCCGGTAACCGGAAGCTTTTATGCGGCGGCTGCCGAATGGCTGATTTCCACTGCACGGGCAACGGCACCCCACATGGCAGGGCGGCGCAGTGCCATGGGGCGCAACGGGGAAATATTTATCAGTGCCAAGGATGACCGGTTGCGGGTTGGCGGCCCAGCCGAAGTCATCTTGACCGGTATCGCAAATCAGCAGATCCCCGTAGCGCTTGCCTGATTGCAGAGGGTTTAACGTGCGGTTGAGAATGTGAAAAAATAAAGTATGGACAAAAAGCTCGGAAAGTCTGCCCGGGTAGGCATTCGAGATGTTGCCGCCGCTGCAGGGGTTTCTCCCACAACGGTTTCGCATGCGCTCAGCGGCGCGCGCGCCATTAATGCGGAAACACGCTTGCGCGTACTGGACGTGGCTCAAAAGCTCGGCTATTCCCCGGACCCGCGCGCGCGGGGCCTGAGGAGTTCTCGGACATTCACCGTCGGCTTGCTCAGCGACACCATCGCGGTGACGCCGTATGCTGGGCGGATTATCAGTGGCGCGCAAGACGCTGCTGCCGAGCATCAGAGCGTGGTGCTTGCCTTGGACTCCACCGGAGATCCGCAACGTGAACTACTTGGTATTCGCACCTTGGTGGATCATCGAGTTGATGGGTTGGTCTATGCGAAGATGTCTCATCAGTCGGTGACGGTACCCAAAGAGCTGGACGGTATCCCGGTGGTGCTGGCCAACGCTTCGAGCGCCGATCTGGAGTACTCCTCGGTGGTTCCCGACGAACAGCAGATCGGCATTGATGCCACCGCGCATTTGCTCGGCTACGGCCATCGGAAGATCGGCTTTGCCACGGTGACCGATGAAGTTCCAGCCGCGGCAGGTCGCGAGCGCGGCTATCGCGCGGCGTTGGAAGCGGCCGGGATTCGTGCCAACGATGTATGGATTTCAGCGAAAAGTGGCGATGCCCAGGGCGGGCGCGCCGCCGGGCGTGAAATTCTTGGCAGAAAAGATCGACCCACCGCCATTTTCTGTTTCAACGATGAAATGGCTATGGGTGTCTATCAGGCCGCCAACGATCTCGGACTGTCCATTCCTGATGACCTATCGGTCATCGGCGTGGACGATCTCCAGCTGATCACCCAAGCGCTGGTTCCGAACCTGACGACTATCGCGCTGCCCCACTATCAGATGGGGCATTGGGCTGTTTCCCAGTTGTTTGCCCAGGCAACGGCACAGTCGGATGTTCGCACAGCGGAGCTGCTGCGTTGCCAATTGGTGCAGCGCGATTCGGTCGGAGCGCCGAAGCGCTAGCCATCACTGCCGTTGGGTTTCAGCGACTGCCAGTGGCGTCGTGGATGATTCGCGCATATCGGTAGTACCGCCGAAAGACTTAAGCGATAGTTCGTGATCGCCGGGGGAAAGGAAAGCCGTTGAGCTCAGTGTCGCCTGGCCGTCTTCGGCGAAAACCTCAATCGAGGTGGTATCCACCAGGATGTCCAAGGAGAGCTGTCCGTTGTCCACCGGGAGTTTCTCGCTGCGAACTTCTCGATAGGATTCCGGCATGTTGCCGGCGGCTTTGTCGTTATCGCGGTTCAAGAACAGTGTCTGGTCGTTGAAGTTATAGCCAACCGTGACGGTGGAGCCTTGAGCGTCCTTGAGCTGAACCTGGGTTTCTTCGGCCGGCGCACTTTGATCCTGGGATAGATCAACATGGAATCGATAGGCGTCGGATTCGGCTTTGCCCAGTGAAGCCTCTTGGTCCTTTGCCACTGCGCCGGGTTGGGCCACTACCGCTTCGCCCTCGAGTTTCTCCAGCGCATCAATGGGTTTTGAGAACAGCTGGGCATGTCCATCAACGTCACGCAACGAAAGCTGGCGTACCGTGGACATGGTTCCACCGGCCCAATCGCCGAGTGGCAGATCGCCCGCGTACGCCCAGTTGTTCATCCAGCCCAGCGCATAACGCTGCTTCGTAGGATCTTGCGCCGCGGGATCGTCCCAAGTAACGGCCGCGTAGAAGTCTGATCCTGCGTCCAGCCAGCGTGGATCCTTTTCATCGGCTTTGAAGCTCTTGCCATCGAAGGAACCGGTCCAGTAGGTGTAGCCGGTGGTACGACCCGAGTTTGCGCCGTTGGCACTGATGCCCAGCACCCACATGGTGCGTTGCGGATCGCCGTCCACTGACATCGGGAAGAAGTCAGGGCATTCGACGACGCCCAAATCGGTGGTCTCGAAGCCTGATTGGTAGTCCCATGATCTCAGGTCTTTGGAAGTGTAGAAACCGACTTTGTTTCCTTCGGCCAGCAGCATGAGCCATTGATTGCGTTCTTTGTCCCACACGACTTTCGGATCTCGCCAAGCCTCGACGCCGGGATTGTCCATGACTGGATTGCCGTCGTACGAGCTGAATGAATATCCGCCATCGGTTGAGTAGAACAGGGACTGGCGTTGTACGCCGTCGACCTGTTGGGTGACCAAGGAGATCACCGCATTCTTGCCAAAGCCAGCGGTGTTTTCGATATCGACTACCGCGCTGCCGGTCCAGATATCACCGAGACCATTCTTGTACTTCTCGATGGCTATGCCTTCGTCTTTCCAATGAACGAGGTCCGTGGATGTGGCGTGGTACCACTCGGTTCCGTTCCCGTCCGGGTAGTCAGCGTTGTAGAGGTAGTAGAAGTGCCATAGCCCATCGAGGAAAAAAGGGCGCTGCGGGTCGTTCATCCAATTTTTCCCGGGCGTCAGATGCGCGGCAGGGCGATATTCAGACCAGGCCTCAGGGCGCTGGAATTTCGAGTCTTCCTGAGTATGCTGGTCGCCTTCAGGAGTTGGAGAATCTGGCCAAGAACCGAGGAACTGCCATGACACCACGGATCCGAGTGCCAAGAAGCAGAGGACTGCGATCGCTAAAGGCCTTTTGGAGTTCTTTTGCTGTGGTTCTGTCATCGGTCTTTCCAATAGTTGGGTTCGAAACGCCAGACTAGGAGGACGGCGCGGCTGCGACGTCGCAAAGATTTTGGGGGAGAGATCGTGCATCACTACGAGTGACCGCTATCCACGCTAGCGAACATCCAAAACGTTTTGCAAACAGTGTGACGGAACTTTCGTTAAGAATCCTAAAAAATGTGATCCTGCTTCCAAAACGTTTTGGATTGATTGACACAAGCTATGCGGATCCTTAGATTCGACTGTGGAGAGAACGTGTGTCGCGATCCGAGCGATTGTCCGATTCCATATCGAACAAAGGCAAACAATCGTGAACAAGCAACGCACCAAACGCGGCATTCTTGCTGCAGCACTGAGCATCGGGGCGCTCGGAGCAACCTTGATTTCGGGGCCAGCAATGGCTGCAACCGAACCAGTACCTGGCTTCCCTCAGCCAACCGAACACACCCAGAAGGCCTACAGCCCAACCGACGACTTCACCTCGCGTTGGACCCGTGCTGACGCAAAGCAGCTCAAGGCCATGTCTGATCCAAACGCAGGTTCACGTGAGAACTCCATGCCAACGGAGTACACCATGCCAACCATTCCCCAGGAATTTCCTGACATGAGCAATGAGGAAGTCTGGGTCTGGGATACTTGGCCACTGACTGACGAGAATGCCAACCAGTACAGCGTTAACGGCCAGGAGATCATCTTCTCCCTGGTTGCCGACCGCGACCTCGGCTTCGATGAGCGTCACCAGTACGCACGCATCGGCTACTTCTACCGCCCAGCTGGCGTTCCAGCTGATGAGCGTCCAGAAGATGGCGGCTGGACCTACGGCGGCCAGGTCTTCGATGAAGGAGTCACCGGCAAGATCTTCGAGGACCAGTCCTTCAGCCACCAGACCCAGTGGTCCGGCTCGGCACGGGTGACCAAAAACGGCGAAATCAAGCTGTTCTTCACCGATGTTGCGTTCTACCGCGACCAGGATGGCAAGGATATCAAGCCCTATGACCCCCGCATCGCATTGAGCGTTGGGCACGTCCACTCCAACAAGAATGGCGTGAAGCTGACCGGCTTCAACAAGGTCACCGAACTGCTTCAGGCAGACGGCAAGTACTACCAGACCGCAGAGCAGAACTCCTTCTTCAACTTCCGCGATCCGTTCACCTTCGAGGATCCGGCACACCCCGGCGAGACCTACATGGTCTTCGAGGGCAACACCGCGCAGAACCGCGACTCGGCCAAGTGCACCTCCAAGGATCTCGGCTACCGCGAGGGCGAAACCAACGGTGAAACCGTTGACGAAGTGAACAAGTCCGGGGCAACCTACCAGATCGGTAACGTTGGCCTGGCTCGCGCCAAGAACAAGGAACTGACCGAGTGGGAGTTCCTGCCACCGATCCTGTCCGCTAATTGCGTCACCGACCAGACCGAGCGCCCGCAGATCTACATGCAGGATGGCAAGTACTATCTGTTCACCATTAGCCACCGCTCCACCTTCGCCGCCGGCATCGACGGCCCAGAAGGCGTCTACGGCTTCGTCGGCAACGGGATCCGCAGCGACTACCAGCCACTGAACCGCGGTTCGGGCCTGGCGCTGGGTAGCCCTTCGAACCTGAACTTTGCTGCAGGCAGCCCATTCGCTCCTGACTACAACCAGCACCCAGGTCAGTTCCAGGCATACTCGCACTATGTCATGCCTGGCGGTCTGGTTCAGTCCTTCATCGATACCATCGGAACCAAGGATAACTTCGTGCGCGGTGGGACTCTTGGCCCAACCGTCAAGCTGAACATCAAGGGTGACTCGGCAACTGTCGACTACAACTACGGCGACAACGGTCTTGGCGGATGGGCAGATATCCCAGCCAACCGCGAGCTGAAGAACAGCAACGCAGTAGCCAAGTAATTTGATAGATCGTTACACATCGCGCACTCGATAAAAATTGGGGCGTAAGACTTAGCGACGACAACGGCCGCTACTCCAACTTTTGGTTGGGGTAGCGGCCGTTGCATTTTGTGCGGCTAGTGCATGTGGCTGCCACCGTTGATATCAAGAGTGGTGCCGGTCAGATATGAGGCTGCCTCGCTGGACAGGAATGTAATGACCGCCGAGACTTCTTCGGTGGTTGCGGTGCGGCCAATCGGGATGTCGCGAGCGATGGCGGCTTCGGTCTCAGGCGTGGATCCAACGCGGATATTGGTGTCGACGGCACCCGGGGTGACCGCGTTGACGGTGACGCCGCTGTCTCCGAGCTCGCGGGCAAGGGCCTTGGTGAATCCGAGGACCGCCGCCTTGGCTGCCGAATAAGGGACCTTGCCGAACACGCCTCCGCCGCGCTGCGCGGAAACCGACGACATGTTAACGATTCGTCCCCATCCGTTGGCGATCATCTCTGGAAGGAACGCCTTGGTGACGAGATAGGTGCCGGTCGCGTTGACCGCGAAAATCTTGTCCCACAACTCGCGCGTGGTTTCCAAGAAGGGGACCGGTGAAGTGATGCCAGCAATGTTGGCTAGCGCACCGACAACTGGAAGGTTGCCGGCTGCTACTTCAGCTTGAACTGCTTCCTGAGCGGCGGTGACCGAGTTTTCGTCGGCGACGTCAACGCTGTAGCCGAATGCCGGTACGCCGTGCGCTGCACCTATTTCTTGGGCTACTTCAGAAGCTTTGGCGCCATCCAGATCGAGGATGACCACGGCCCAGCCTTCCTTGGCGAAGCGGTTGGCGGTAGCCATGCCGATGCCTTGTGGGGATGCGGCTCCGGTGATGACTGCGGTGCGTGAAACGTTGCCCATGATTGGACTCCTTTGGAATCTTGACGGCAAGCGTTTCAGTGCGACGCCGTCGTCTCGTCTTGTGATGGAAGACACTTTATCCATGTCGACTGTTAACAGTCAACTGTTAAAAATAAGTTGGTGTTAACTGTTGACAATGGAGAGTGGTGTGAAACACACTGGTGGACGTATCCTGTTGACTGTTGACAATGACCGTCCAATGAAGGGCTGTCATCCTGAAAGGTTAGTGACATGACGAACCAAGGACTTGCGATGCGTGGACATGTCCACGGCACCAAGGATGCCAAACGCGTCGCTATCGGTTCCAGCGTTGGAGCCGTCATTGAGACTTATGATTTCATCGGCTTCGGCACCGCCGCCGCACTGTATTTCGGCACGGCCTTCTTCCCAAGCGACAATGCTGTCACCGGAACGCTGGCCGCATTCGCAACTCTCGGTGTCGGCTTCGCCGCTCGCCCTCTGGGAGGCATCCTCGGCGGCCACCTGGGAGATAAGGTCGGTCGAAAGCCGGTGCTGGTTGCATCGCTCGTGCTGATGGGCCTGTCCACTTTCGCCATCGGCTTGTTGCCGACTTTCTCGCAAGTAGGCATGCTGGCGCCGACACTTCTGGTGCTCATTCGCATCATCCAGGGCTTGGCCTTCGGCGCCGAGTGGGGCGGAGCGATCCTCATGAGCTATGAGCACGCCCCATGGAAGAAGAAGGGCAAGTACACCGGCATCGTCCAAGCGGGTTTCCCAATCGGATTGCTGTTGGCCAATGTCGTCTTCCTCTACAGCGTGAATCTCGACGGCGACTGGGCCTGGCGTGTGCCATTCCTGGCTAGCCTGTTGCTGGTATTCATCGGTTTGCTGATTCGCTCCAAAGTGCCGGAATCTCCGGTGTTCGAGGAAGTGAAAAGCTCCGGCGATATCTCGCGTTCGCCAATTATCGAAGTGATCCGCGATGACTGGCGCAACATCTTGCGTGGTATCGGGCTGCGCGTGGCAGAAACCGCCGGCTACGCAGTATCCATTACCTACATGATTTCCTACCTTCACGACAGCGGATTGGCCGACAAGACCCAGACCCTGTTTGCGCTATGCATTGCAGCTGCGATCGGCATCTTCGCCACTATGTTCTGGGGCTCGCTCACCGATAAGATCGGCCGCCGCCCGCTGTACCTGATCTCCACCGGCTTTGCAGTGCTCTTTGGAATTCCCATGTTCCTCTTGGTCAACACGGGACTGTTCTTCCTGATTATCGCCACGGTCGTCATTTCCTACGCTGTCTGCCAGAACTCGCTGGCCGGTGTACAGGGAGCATGGTTCCCGGAGCTGTTCCAGGCCAAGACTCGCTCGTCTGGTGCGTCGCTCGCTTATCAGATCTCCGCCATGGTCTCCGGGTTCACGCCTTTCATCACCACCTTGCTCTTCGTAGCCTTCGGCTGGGTCGGCCCGGCGTTGCTCTTCAGTCTGTACGGAGCCATCGGCCTCTGGGCAGCGCTGGTCACACGTGAAACCTGGGGCAAGAACGAACGTCGCTTGGCCGACGAGGCCGAACAAGCCACCCCCGCACACAAAATCCAAGCCTAACCGGCCCCGCAATTACTGAAGGATCAGACATGAACGCATCAACTGTTGCCACTGCTAATCCCACGGCGGTGAGCACCGAGCGCCGTCAGAAGGTGGAGGAATTCGCCTACAAAGCACGACACCATGCACTGAACATGGGCGAGGTCCAAGGCCAGGGCTATGTTGGCCAAGCCCTGGGATCCGCCGACATGTTTGCAGCTGTATATGCAGACCAGCTGAATTACCGCGCAGAAGATCCAAACTGGGATCAGCGTGATCGTTTCCTGCTATCGACCGGACACTACGCCATCGGCCACTATGCCGCATTGGCCCAGGCCGGGATCGTACCGATCGACGAGCTTGAGACCTACGGTTCGGATGACTCCCGCCTGCCAATGTCGGGAATGTCCACCTATACTCCGGGCATGGAAATTTCCGGCGGTTCGCTGGGGCACGGCCTGCCAATCGCCATCGGCACCGCGTTGGGATTGCGCCACCAGGGGTCCTCGGCACGCGTCATCAACTTCATGTCGGACGGCGAACTGGACGAAGGATCAACCTGGGAAGCGGTGATGGGAGCCCACCACCATGGATTGGGAAACCTGACCGTCCTCGTCGATATCAACGCGCTGCAGGCTGATGGAAAAACCGACACCGTCTTGCGCACTGAACCAGTTGCCGACAAATGGGCCGCCAGCGGCTGGTTCGTGCAGCGCGTCGACGGCAATGATGCCGGCGCGTTGCTGGCCGCATTCGACGCGGTGGCAGCCGAAGCAAAGAACGATGCCCGCCCATCGGTGATCCTCTGCGATACCCGTATCGGGCGCGGGGTGCCGCTATTGGAACAGCGTGAAAAAGCGCACTTCATGCGGATTGAAGAAAACGAATGGCAGATCTGCCGTGAGCAACTCACTGCGGGCTACGAAGGAGAGAAGTAATGACCAGCACCCCGGCAAAGACCCGGCTCAAGACCTCGGCCATGATCGCCTCCTTCGCAGATCCTGGCCAGACGACGGCTCCGGCGCCATTTGGCCATGCGCTGGTCAAGGCCGCAGAGGAAAACCCTGCCATCGTCGGTCTGACAGCGGACCTCGGAAAATACACGGATATGCACATCTTCGCCAAGGCCTTCCCAGAGCGCTTCTTCCAGATGGGCATGGCAGAGCAGCTGCTAATCGGCGCGGCAACCGGCATGGCTCAGACCGGCCTGGTGCCCTTTGCCTCGACCTACTCGGTTTTCGCTGCTCGTCGCGCCTACGACTTCCTGTGCCTGGATGCAGCCGAGCCGAACCTGAACGTCAACATCGTCGGCGGGCTGCCAGGGCTGACTACCGGGTACGGACCAAGCCACCAGGCAACCGAAGACATGGCCATCTTCCGTGGCATGCCGAACCTGACCATTGTTGATCCGTGCGACTCGGTGGACATCGAACAGGCAGTGCCGCAGCTGGCGGCCAGCGACGGCCCCAGTTATTTGCGCTTGCTGCGTGGCAACGTTCCCACGGTGCTCGATGAGTACGATTACAGCTTTGAACTGGGCAAGGCGAAGGTGTTGCGCCCAGGTAAGGACGTCGTCATGGTTTCCAGCGGTCTGATGACCATGCGTGCCTTGAGCGCAGCCAAGGAATTGGAAAAGCACAACGTTGATGTCTCGGTAGTTCACACCCCGACCATCAAGCCATTTGATTCCGAGACGGTACTGCGCGAAATCAACACCGATCGTCTGGCGCTGACGCTGGAAAACCACACGGTGGTCGGCGGGCTTTTTGAAACGGTGGCTTCGTCCATGGTTCAAGCTGGAATCGGCAAGCAGGTTCTCCCGGTTGGGCTTCCAGACGAGTTCCTGCATGCTGGCGCGCTGCCAACCTTGCATGACCGTTACGGGCTATCGGTAGTCCGTATTGTGCAGAAGGTGCTCGCAGGACTGTAGTAAATTCCGGGAACCGCGTTATCCGCGGTTCCCGGCGACTACTATGGAACCAAACGTGCAACTGTCGACTGTTGACTCATAGAAGAGGGTGGAAACCATGGCTGCAGGACCAATGGCCTTGTTGGGGCTTGAAAAAACGAGCCTGAGGGAACAAACCCTCACTGCCTTGCGCCAGGCCATCACCACCGGGCAGCTCGAACCAGGAAAGCATCTGGTGGAAACCGAGCTGTCCGAGATGCTCAATATCAGCCGCGGCACGTTGCGCGAAGCACTGCGTCAGCTCCAGCAGGAAGGCCTGGTTGCACCCGGCGCGCGGGGACGGCTCTCGGTGCGCAGCTTGGACGTCAAGGAGATCAGGGACATCTTTGCGGTGCGCGCCGCGCTGGAGACACTGGCTGCACAGACGCTATGCCGACTCGATGACCGAAGCGATGCCGTCGCCCAATTGCGATCGGCCCTGAAACTCATGGACAACGAAGTCAAGCATAGCCTTGAACGCGGTATCGAAGCGGATCTCGACTTCCACCGAGTGCTTTGCCGGATCACCGGCAACGAGTCGCTGCTCCACGCATGGGAACAGCTTGAAGGTAGCATTCGCATGTCCATCATGTGGGCCGGCAAAGAGCGCGGAATCAAGAACATGGATGTCTCTCGCCACGAAGAAATCGTTGATGCTATCGATTCGGCTGATGTCGGGTTGGCTGCTGCCGTGATCAGTGCGCACATGGACACCGCTGCAGAAGTTCTCGTCTCGTCGAAGTAGCTGAGGGTTCCTGGCCAACAGGACGACCGCACTGGAATTAAGGCAAGGCAGCGCGCGTGTACTGATGAGTGTCAGGGGTGTACGCGCGTTGAGCCGTTCGGCAGATCGCCATCGGCTGTCTAGGACCTTCGTTCTTCAAGCTTTTGCGGTGGTGCAACGATGACCTCATGGCGAACGCCACGGCCGGGCAGACCCTCAAGATCGATGACTAAGAACCAGGGCCCTGAATGCGGTACTTTGACCCGGTAGGGCGCTCGGCGGGCGACGCCGCCGTGAAAGTCGTATTTTTCACCGTCTTCGAAGGACGCGAAATTCTCTGGATCCATCAGCCTGACATTGGCTAGTCCGCTGAGAGTCACCACCAAGACGCTGCCTCGCTCTAGATGTTCCCAAGAGTATTCTGCGAAATTTGGTTCGGTCACGAGGAAACTTTCTGATGAACGGGAAGACTTCAAGGACGAGCGGCGTCCGATCCACCAACCTATCAGTTGATGAATCGGACGCCGCCAAGAGTTCAATGACTAGGCCATCGTCGCGGTGTCAATCACGAAGCGGTAGCGGACATCCGACTTCAGGACGCGCTCGTAAGCCTCGTTGATCTGGTCTGCAGAAATGATTTCAATTTCTGCGCCGATACCGTGCTCGCCGCAGAAGTCCAGCATTTCCTGGGTCTCCTTGATTCCACCAATGCTGGAACCAGCGAAGGAGCGGCGTCCACCGATCAGGGCGAACGCGTTCACGGGAAGCGGCTCAGCGGGAGCACCAACATTGACCAAGGTGCCATCAACACGCAGCAACTGCAGGTAGGAACTGATGTCGATCGAGGCGCTGACCGTGTTGATGATGAGGTCGAAGGTCTTGTGCAGATCCTTGAAGGTGCTCTCGTCGCTGGTAGCGCGGTAGTCGCTAGCGCCGAGCTTCAAGCCGTCTTCCTTCTTCTTCAGCGACTGGGACAGAACGGTCACGTCGGCGCCCATGGCGCTGGCGATCTTCACTGCCATGTGGCCCAAGCCGCCCAAACCTACGACAGCAACCTTCTTGCCCGGGCCTGCGTTCCAATGGTGCAGCGGCGAGTAGGTGGTGATGCCGGCGCAAAGCAGGGGAGCCGCAACATCAAGCTCGATGCCATCAGGGATGCTCAGGACAAAGTCTTCGGTGACAACCACGTTGGTGGTGTAGCCACCCTGGGTGATGGTGCCGTCGCGGTCGGTGGCACCGTAGGTGCCAACCATGCCCTCAACGCAGAACTGTTCTTCCCCGGCAACACAGTATTCGCACTTGCCGCAGGAGTTGACCATGCAGCCCACGCCGACACGGTCGCCGACCTTGTGCTTGGTGACCTCGGAGCCGACCTCTGCAACGATGCCAGCGATTTCGTGCCCTGGAGCCAGGGGGTAGGACTGCGGTCCCCAATCGCCCTTAACGGTGTGGATGTCGGAGTGGCAGATGCCGGCGAACTTGATGTCGATCAGAACGTCCTTTGGACCCACTGCCCGACGCTCGATCTGGATCGGAGCCAGTGGCTCAGTTGCTGATGGGGCTGCATATGCATTGGCGATAGTTGTCATAGGAGTGTTCTTCCTTTGTTTATCTGTTTACTTGTCACCGTCAGCCGGTGCCGGCTTACGGAGGTATTCAGTTACTGGCGAATCCAGATTTTCGCGCATTGTCGCAAGCGATTCTTGTGAGATTTGATGCTTAGCGGGAGAAATATGACTTATTCCCTCTAGCGACAACAGCGTCCGATGGGTAAATAATCCCAACCCGACGAAATTTCTTGCTTTTTCAGTTCCGGCAGGGGAGTCGGGCCGGATTCAAATCGTTGCCAGCTCGAAGCGGTTCGTGCCGTGCGGACCTCCGGGCCAGAATGGCCAGAATGGTCACAGGAATCAAGGTCAGCACGGCCACACAGGCGCCAAGGAGCATCGGGCCAGTGGTGCCCATTGAGGATTCCAGCGCCTTGCCTCCGGCCCACGAAGCGAGGACCGTGCCGGCGTTGAAACCAGCAACGGTTAGCGAGGAAGCCATTGTTGGCGCTTTCTTGCCGTAGGCAATGGCCAGGGAAGCGAGGATCGGATTCGCTCCGAGACCGAAGAACCCAAGCAGGGCAATCAATGCGATCGTTGGCAGCTTCTGGTCCGAAAGCAGGCAGATTGCCAGCAGGATCAGGGTCGAGACCGCTGGAGCGATGATGGTGAGCAGATGCGGATGAGCATCACCAAGTCTGCCACCCACTAGCGAACCAACTAGTGAACCGATGCCAAAGCCGATCAACACCAGAGGTATGGATATTTCGCTGAACCCCGTGGCATCAACGAGCAGAGGCGAGATATACGAATAAGCAGCCAGGACACCGCCGGTCGTAGTGGCGCAGGCCGCCAGAGTGAGCCACATTGGGCCCGAGGCAAGGCCGGCTATCTCATTGCGTACCGAAACACCGGAGTGTTTCGCTTTATCCTGCGGCACGAAGCGGGCGATAAGCACGGCGGAAACTACAGCAAGCGCTGCCAGGCCCCAGAACGATCCGCGCCAGCCGAAATATTGCGTAGCAAAGGCGCCCAAGGGCACCCCGAGGACCGTGGCGAGCATGCCACCGGCATTGATGATTCCCAAGGCCCGTGAAGCCATGCCCGGGCCAGCGCTTTTGGCCGCGACCACACCGGCGATAGCCCAGAACGCGCCAGTGGCCAGTGCCGTGATGAATCGCGCCATGAGCAACAGCTGGAGGTTCGAACCAAGAGCGACAACGACGTGCCCAGTGGCGAAAACCGCCAAAGCCAGGAGCAGCGTAAGCCGTTTGGGCAACCGCAAGGTGAGCAGGGCCATCAGCGGGGCGCCGATGACCATGCCCGCGGCAAACACCGTGATGAGCAGGCCGGCTTGGGAAATGCTGATTTCCAGGTCAGCCGCAAGTTGGGTGAGGATTCCAGCGACGATGAACTCCGTGGTGAGCATCGTGAAGGTGCCGGCAGCAAGGATGTATACGACCAGCGGGATCCGCCTGCCGGTTGTCCTACGTGCAGTGGTGCCGGATGGCACAGGAAGACGACGTTCGTCGACGTTCATCAAGTTCCTATTCTTCTAACTTCTTTTGCTTGCCCATCCATTACATCCCGAGCGGCAACCGCCAAAAAGGGTGAGTTTATGGGGGTACCACTGGTACCCCTGAAAATCATCGAATGTGCTTTACCGTGGAACCATGAACGAACCCGACGCCCAGCGCAGTAACATCAACGATTTCCTCACCAGTCGCAGGGCGAGGCTGCGCCCCGGGGATGTCGGATTGCCGGCAGGCAATCGTCGACGAGTGCCTGGATTGCGCAGGGAAGAAGTCGCCGTGCTCGCCGGGGTCAGTCCAGAGTGGTACACGCGGTTGGAAAAAGGGAATATTGCCGGCGTCTCCGAGGATGTCCTCGTGGCAGTAGCTACGGCCCTGCGATTGAATGAAGAGGAACGCACCTATCTCTTCGAGCTGGCGCACGCCGCACGTGGCAGCGCGCGGAAGCCGGCGCGCCGCAAAAAAGCCGAGCCTATTGCCGAATCGGTGCAGTGGTTCCTGGATTCAGCCACTCTGTCAGCCGGTTTTGTCCGCAACGGCCGATTGGATGTGGTCGCTTCGAACCAGCTCGGCCGCGCCCTGCACGCGCCGATGATGAGCAGCGAAACAACGCTGGCCAATGGCAACGCGAATTTTGCCCGATTCCATTTTCTTGATCCAGCCGCCAAAGAGTTCTTCCTCGATTGGAAAGGTGGAGCCGCGGCTACTGCTGCGTTGCTGCGGGCCGAAGCCGGACGGGAACCGAACGACAAGGCGCTGCATGATTTGATCGGCGAGCTTTCCACGCTCAGCGAAGAATTCCGCACCCTTTGGGCCACCCACAACATCCGATTCACCCATGAGGGCACCAAACGGATCCAGCACCCAGTGGTGGGAAGGCTGGATTTGGATTATCGTTCCTTCGATATCAACCAGTTGCCGCGGGCGACCCACGAAATGAGCATCTATGTGGCCAAGCCCGGCAGCCCGAGCGAAGAAGGCCTCAAAATGCTCTCCAGCTGGGCTACGGCCCCACACGTCGCTCCAACTACCATCGCCTGAGTGCGTGGTGGAAATAGGCTTCAGAGCTGCTGCCGGCAGCGAAATCTCGGTGGTGGGCATCAGGGGCACAGGACGCGGCCGGATAGCCGGGATCTGCACCTCGGGCCAATTCCCGGTAGGCTAGTACCTGGGTCTGCATGTTCTATGCGGGTCCCGAATGAAAATAACTCCCAGGGCTGACTGACCGTTGGTCCCGACCGCCAGTTTCGCGGTCCTCGGTAGTGACTTTCGCTAGGGCCATTTCTGGTTCCAGCGCGGGTCTCGATCGAAGACCAGATCTGGGTAGGGCCACGCGGTTCGCTCATCCACCTAGCTGGGAGCGATCGAAAGGAGCACCCCCTTAATGGAGGGTCCAGAAATCCAATTCGCCGAAGCGCAGATCGACAACGGTCGCTACGGCACCCGCACCATCCGCTTCGAAACCGGCCGCCTAGCCAAGCAGGCTGCAGGTTCGGCCATGGTCTATATCGATGACGAAACCGCACTGCTCTCGGCAACCACCGCAGGCAAGCACCCACGCGAAGGCTTCGACTTCTTCCCACTGACCGTGGACGTTGAAGAGCGCATGTACGCCGCCGGCCGCATCCCAGGCAGCTTCTTCCGCCGCGAAGGCCGCCCATCGACCGAAGCCATCCTGGCTTGCCGCCTGATGGACCGCCCCCTGCGCCCCGCGTTCGTGAAGGGCCTGCGCAACGAGGTCCAGGTTGTTGTCACCGTACTGTCCATCGAGCCAGATGAACTGTACGACGTTGTAGCAATCAACGCTTCCTCGATGTCCACCCAGCTTTCGGGCCTGCCATTCTCCGGCCCAATCGGTGGCGTTCGCGTTGCACTGGTTGACGACGGAAACGGCGCACAGTGGGTTGCTTTCCCACGCCACTCCGAGCTGAAGAACGCTGTCTTCAACATGGTTGTTGCCGGCCGTATCGCTGGCGACGACGTTGCCATCATGATGGTGGAAGCTGAAGCTACCGACAACGCGTGGGAACTGATCAAGGACCGCGGCGCTGTTGCTCCAACCGAAGAGGTTGTTGCAGAAGGCCTTGAGGCTGCCAAGCCGTTCATCAAGGTCCTGTGCGAGGCCCAGGCCGACCTGGCTGCTCGCGCTGCCAAGGAAACCGTTGAATTCCCAGTCTTCCGCGATTACGAAGAAGACGCCTTCGCTGCTGTCGAGGCTGCCGCTTCGACCCGCCTGGCTGAGATCTACACCATCGCTGACAAGCAGGAGCGCGACAACGCTGCCGGCGCCTACAAGGACGAAGTCCTGGCATCGCTGGCCGGCGAAGGCAACACCTTCGAAGGCCGCGAGGGTGAGATCTCCAAGGCCTTCGGCGCTGTCACCAAGCACATCGTGCGCCAGCGCATCCTGACCGACCAGATCCGTATCGATGGACGTGGACTGGCTGACATCCGCCAGCTCTCCGCCGAGGTCGAGGTTCTGCCTCGCGTTCACGGTTCGGCAATCTTCGAGCGTGGCGAAACCCAGATCATGGGCGTGACCACCTTGAACATGCTGAAGATGGAACAGCAGATCGACTCGCTGTCCCCAGTGAAGTCCAAGCGCTACATGCACAACTACAACTTCCCTCCATACTCGACCGGCGAGACCGGCCGTGTGGGTTCGCCAAAGCGCCGCGAAATCGGCCACGGCGCACTGGCCGAGCGCGCACTGGTACCAGTGTTGCCAAGCCGCGAGGAATTCCCGTACGCAATCCGCCAGGTCTCCGAGGCGTTGGGCTCCAACGGCTCGACCTCCATGGGCTCGGTGTGCGCTTCGACCCTGTCGCTGCTGAACGCTGGCGTGCCGCTGAAGGCACCGGTAGCCGGTATCGCCATGGGCCTGGTTTCGGACACCGTCAATGGTGAAACCCGTTACGCTGCCCTGACCGATATCCTCGGTGCTGAAGATGCCATGGGCGACATGGACTTCAAGGTTGCCGGTACTTCCGAGTTCGTCACCGCAATCCAGCTGGACACCAAGCTGGATGGCATTCCAGCTTCGGTTCTCGCCGCCGCGCTGACCCAGGCTCGCGAAGCCCGCCTGCACATTCTGAACGTCCTGAACCAGGCCATCGACACCCCGGATGAGCTGAACGTCAACGCTCCGCGCATCATCTCCGTGAAGATCCCAGTGGACAAGATCGGCGAGGTCATCGGCCCTAAGGGCAAGATGATCAACCAGATCCAGGAAGACACCGGCGCGGACATCTCGATCGAGGATGACGGCACCGTGCTGATCGGCGCAACCAACGGCGAGTCCGCCGAGGCTGCCCGCTCGGCCATCAATGCTATTGCCAACCCTCAGGTTCCTGAGGTCGGCGAGCGCTACCTGGGTACCGTCGTGAAGCTGACCACCTTCGGTGCGTTCGTTTCGCTGACCCCTGGCAAGGACGGTCTGCTGCACATCTCCGAGCTGCGCAAGATCAACGATGGCAAGCGTGTCGAGGACGTTGAAGACGTTGTCGGCGTTGGCCAGAAGCTGCAGGTGGAGATCACCAAGATTGATGACCGCGGCAAGCTGTCGCTGGCTCCAGTCATCGACGAGGCTGAAGAAGAAGCTGCTGCTGAGTAGTCTTTAGACGCTGCAAGAAACCCCGGTCCACTTGGTGGGCCGGGGTTTTCTTGTACGCCCAGCATGGGCATTTACTTGGAGGTGAAAGTCCTCTGGCCGAGAAGGTGGTTTAAGGCTTAGCTGAAGGCAACTGCGTCACCGCGAGGTGGGGTGGGAAGGAAGCCGGAGGCAAACCTCTGCACTGAGGAACACGAATCACATATAAGGCATGTTTGTCGGGGTAAGCCAGCAAGAGATGGTGAAGCCCGCTCCATCAAAACGGCAGGTGTGTAAATGTGGCAGGCGCAGGGTGAAAGTGAATGTTCTTATCTGGGGAGGTCTGTCCCAGTGCACCACCAGTCCTTGGACGGGTGGGGCGGTTCTGGTCGTGAGGTCAGATACTGATGGGGCAGAAGTCAGCAGAGGTCATAGTACCTGCCTGGGAATCGCGTCGGGTGAGGAACCCGATCGTTTGCCCGAGACCCGTTGTGGTTGATGAGGGAGGCAGGGAAGGGCTGAACGCTGGGAATTGATGGACTGAAGCATGAGTTCTCGTGCTCACGCGATCATCGCAGAAAACCCACGGACGTGGTGGGGCAGAGGGAGGATGGTACCGGTGAATCCGGGAGAGTATTTTCTTGCGCGTAGCGTTGAACCGGTGGCTGATGGGGAAGACATCAGGGATCAACAAGTCGATCTGTGGGAGCAGGTGTTCTCGCGAGGGAACTTGTTGGTTGCATTGAAACGTGTTGAGCGGAATAAGGGTTCTGCCGGTGTTGACGGCCTTGAAGCGCATGAGTTGCGCGCATGGTGCCATGAGCATTGGATGGAGACTCGGAAGGCGCTTGATGCTGGAACGTATGCGCCGTTGCCGGTGCGTCAGGTGATGATTCCGAAGCCTGACGCTGGGGAACGGATGCTGGGTGTTCCGTCCGTGTTGGATCGGTTGATTCAACAGGCTCTCGCGCAAGTCTTGTCCCCGATTTTCGATGAGGGGTTCGTGCCGGTCTCCTACGGGTTCCGGCCGGGCAAAAGCGCCCACGACGCTGCTTCGATGGCTCGTGAGGCCATCGAGCAGGGGTATCGGTGGGTTGTGGAGGTTGATCTTGATGCGTTCTTTGATCGGGTGAACCATGACGTGCTGATGTCCAGGGTTGCGCGGAAGGTGAAAGACAAGCGAGTTCTGAAGCTTGTTCGCAAGTATTTGACGGCTGGGATCATGGCGCAGGGTGTTCGCCGGGAAACGGTGGAGGGAACCCCGCAGGGGTCTCCTTTGTCGCCGTTGCTCTCGAATATCATGTTGGATGATTTTGATCAGGAGTTCTGGTCGAGGGATCACCGTTTCGTGCGGTATGCCGATGACATCAGAATTTTTGTGAAGTCGAAACGGGCAGCTCAACGGGTGCTGGATCAGGCGACGAAAGTCCTTGAACAGCGTTTGAAGTTGAGGGTCAATCGGCAGAAATCAGTGATCAATCCGGCGAGTGTAGCTACGTTGCTGGGTTTTGGTTTCTACTTCGTCAAAGGGTCGAAAGTCAGGATCAAGGTTGCTCCGAAGGCGTTCAAACGCATGAAGCAACGGATCCGAGATCTGACTTCTCGGCGGTGGAGTGTGTCGATGGACTACCGTATCGAGCAGTTGAATCGTTTTGTTCGGGGTTGGATGGGCTACTTCCGGTTGTCTGTGACGCCGGGGAAGTTCTCTGATCTTGATGAATGGTTCAGGCGCCGTTTACGTCAGATCCGCTGGAAGGAGTGGAAGCTTCCTCGTACTCGGGTGGCGAATCTTCGCCGTCTGGGGATTGTTAAGGATAAGGCTTATCAGTGGGGGAACAGCTCGCGTGCCTTTTGGCGCGTGGCGAAGTCCCCGATTCTTCACCGTGCCTTGCCGACTTCCTATTGGGAGGAGTTGGGTGTGGTGTTCTTTCGCCGGGCTTGGGAGCGTTTTCAGTGACCTAGCGAACCGCCGGATGCGGGCCCGCATGTCCTGGTGGTGTGAGAGGTGGGGGCTAGACACCCCCACCTACTCGATTACCCGGAATCAGGATTGAAGACTGATCTAGCGCGAGACAACAACCATGGTGGCGGCGAAGACAATGCCCGAAGCGATCAGCACGATCGTGGTGTAGCCGAGGATGTCTCGCATCTTCAGCCCTGCGATGGCCAAGAGCGGCAGGGCCCAGAACGGCTGGATCATATTTGTCCACTGATCCCCGTAGGCGACCGCCATAATAGGAATCGACGGGTCAACTCCCAGCTCTGCGGCTGCGGTCAGCATGATCGGGGCCTGCACCGCGAACTGCCCGCCCCCGGATGGCACGAAGAAATTCACTACTCCGGCCGACAGGAAGGCCAGCAGGCCAAAGGTCTGCGGCGTGGACACGGCAATCATCACCTCGGAGATCGCCTCGATGAGCCCGGTGCCGGTCATGATCCCCAAGATGCCGGCATAGAGCGGGAATTGCAGGAGGATCTCGCCGACGTTGGATGCCGAGTGCTTGGTCAGGGCCATCAGTTCGAAAGGATTGCGCACCAGCAGCAGGATCAGGCATAAGAACGACCAATTCACGATGTCCAAGGTCAGCGTCCCGCCCTTGGCAAAATGAATGACCAGATATGCCAGGAGCATCAGCCCCAGCAGCAAGGTCGGCAGGCGGCTGGCATCTACCCGGTCAGCGGGGGTGCTGACCTCATCATCGAGGTCCACGAGCTTTTCCCGTGCATCGGTGCGCAGCTCATGGATCTCATCGTGGCCGCGTGGGGCAACGAGGTACAGGGCCAGCCCCACCAGTACGATGGTCGCGACGATCGCGATCAGGTTCCACGGCGCGAAGATCGTTTCGGAGATGGGCAGGGGAGCGCCGAGCTGCTTGGCGATGAACGAATCCGGAGTGGCGGCGGTGAGCGGCCCGGAACCCGAGTAGCCCATATGCCAGATGACAAATCCAGCAAAGCCGGAGGCGACCAGCAGAGGGAAGTGGACGCGGACATTGCGTGCACGAGCCTGGGCCGCGACCTCGCGCGCCAGCAGCCCGCCGACCACAAGCCCGAGTCCCCAGGTGATCAACGAGGCGATGGCGGCAACGAGAAACACGAAGATGTAGCTGGCCAGCGCAGTTTTGGGGATGCTGCTCAGAGCTCGAAGCATCTTGCGTACTGGACGGGTATTGGCCAGGATGAATCCCAGCATGAGCACCAGCGCCATTTGGGTGATGAAGCTGAGCAGCCCGGACAGGCCATCACCCCAGCTTTGCACGATGAGCGCCGGGGACGAATCCGTGGCGATCAAGGCGAGAATGGCTACGAAGAAGGTCAGCGCGATGGCGAAGACCAATGCCGAAGGGATGAACTTCTCGACAAGACTATTGATCGGGCGCATTGCCCTGGAGGCGGCCGTACCGCCGTGTTTTGCTGTAGGAACACTCATGTTTTCTGCTACCTCAAATCATCATTGACTAGGGACGTGCAACGGTTGCGAGTGTCGTATGGTGACGTGCACCATAGTAGCCAGCGGATTCGGTTCGGCCATGCAGGGGCTGTGGTGCGGGTCGCCACTTCCAGAAGCCGAGGAAAAGCAAACGCCCGACCGGCAGACCGGTCAGGCGTTTGGGAGATTGCAGATGCTGCGCGCTTAGCGCAGGTGCTCATCGTAGAATTCGCGAAGCTGGACGCTCTTCGCCTTGGCGATGTCGTCCCATTCATCGATCGAGGCAGAATCGTCGGCATAATCAGAAGGGATCTTGAAGATCTGCAGAGGCACATCAAAGCGCTGGCAGACGCTGGCGTAGGCATAGCCTTCCATATCCACCAGCGATGCGCCGAGGCTCTTGACATGGGCGCGCTGCCGGTCGTCTGAAACGAAGACATCGCCGGTGGCCATGGTGACCTGGTAATCCTCCAGAAGGACTTCGCCTGTCGGATCAACGTCAGCCGATGGCAAGGGGAAATCGTGCTGGATCAGCTTGGTGACCTGGTAGATGGTGTCCAGGCTGGGGCGGTCTTCGCCCGCATGTCCAACGACTCCGGCGGTACCAAGCACGATGACGTTTTTGATATTGCCGTCGGCGATGGCGCCAGCCAAAGCGACCGAAGCGTTGATTTTGCCGACGCCCGAAATCAGGTGGTCAACATCTGCGAAGGCGACTGCTTCGTCTGCATGCGCAAAGACGAGCAAGGACTTCTGTTCCGACATGAATTTCCCTTCTAAAGAAGTCAGTCCGGGAAATTTCCTGGTCCCGGACGTCCTAAGAAGTCTACCGGTTACGTCGCATTTACGAACGTCGATTCGCCGTTGACCAAACCGATACACTTTATTCATGAGTGATATCGAACTTGCCGAAGTTGAAAGCTTTGCCTTGGATCACACCAAGGTCAAGGCGCCTTATGTCCGCAAGATTGGTGTGGAACGCGGCCCAAAGGGCGACGCCATCACCAACTATGACATCCGTTTTGTGCAGCCTAACCACGGTGAAATCCCTACCGCAGGACTGCACACCATCGAGCACACCATGGCTGGGCTGTTGCGCACCCGCATTGATGGCCTGATCGATTTCTCACCGTTTGGTTGCCGAACCGGTTTCCATATGATCCTTTGGGGCGAGCCAGAGCCGGCCGAGGTCGCCGCAGCAGTGAAAAGCTCGCTGGAGGACATCGCCGAGCGCATTACTTGGGAAGACGTTCCGGGTACCGAAGCCAAGAGCTGCGGCAACTACCGGGACCACTCGCTGCATTCCGCGCGCGAGTGGGCCAAGGTGATTCTTGAGCAGGGCATTAGCCTGGACGCCTTCAAGCGTTCAAAGCTCGCCTAGGCCGACTCAGGGGGACAAATGACCTCGCGTTTCACTTTTGAAGTGCGAGGTCATTGGCTTTTGAGACACAAAGGCTCGAAGCGCCGAGGGCGTCTCAGCAAAACCATATCTGTCCTAGGTAGCATGATTGATATGCGCAAAGTTCTTTCCACAGCCGCCGTTGTCGCGTTCATTATTTGTTCAACCAGCGGATGTGCAGATCTGGACTCGGCGCGCACCACGACCATTGGCGACGCCTGCCAAAAGGCGATACAAGAGCAAAACGAAGCGTGGTCGGATCACGACGCTTCGGAAGAGAAAATCCGGGAAGCCGAAACCAAGGGACTGAACGAGTGCAAGGACTTGGATGAGTGGAGCACGGCGGTTTCGTACAATCCGGGTTCCGTGGGCTACGAGGAATTGAGCCTCGAAGAAGCCGCGAACTCAATTTATCTCGCTTGCTCGTCGGTGGATGCCGAACGCAGCACCCCGGTGTGCGCCGATGCCGGCCAGCGCGGGTACCTCGACGAATCCTAGGATCGGTTCTTCGATTTTTGGTTTCCTCCCTGCTGCGCAAGCCACGCCGAACAGTTCATCGACCGGGTGCTCTGCAGGCTGCGACAAGCCGGCGTCTGCGATCCATCGACCTTGGATGTACTGCGCGCTGATCTCGATGAGATCGGGAACGAGAATTGCCTTGAACCGCAGCGCCCGTCGTGTGATGCCCGGAGAATTGAGCCTTGGCGACTGAGTGGACTGTTGCCCTACGCCAACGGTTCTGTGGGAGAATGAGGGCAATGTTCCGGGCCTCAGGTTGGCTCAACACTAAAGATTTAAGGACGTATTTCGTGGCCATGATTCCATTGCCGTTGCATTCGGTGGAGACAACTCAGTTCTCTCCGATCGACCCGGCGGACCCCACGCTGGTTCACCGCGGCGAAGGCGGCTCGGAAGTCCGGCGAAGCATTCTGCCCGGCGGCGTTCGCGTGCTCACCGAAGCCATGCCCGGGCAACGATCCACTACCGTCGGTTTTTGGGTGCCAGTAGGCTCGCGCGACGAAGAAGCCGGACACTACGGTTCCACTCACTTCCTTGAGCACTTGCTGTTCAAGGGCACCAAAAAGCGCTCGGCCTTGGATATTGCCCAGTCCTTCGACGCCGTTGGCGGCGAATCCAATGCCGCAACGGCGAAGGAATCCACCTGCTACTACGCCCGCGTGCTGGATACCGATCTGCCAATGGCCCTGGATGTCATCGCCGACATGGTGACCTCCGCAGTCATCGATCCCCAGGAGCTGGAGCAGGAGCGCGGGGTGATCATCGAAGAACTCGCGATGGATGCTGATGACGCCACCGACGTCGCCCACGAACGATTCGTAGCACGGGTCTTGGGCGATCACCCTCTGGGGCGCCCTATCGGCGGCACCCCCGATGAAATCAACAAGATCAGCCGTGAAGCGGTGATGGAACACTACCGGGCCCACTACCGCCCCAGCGAACTCATCATCACCGCAGCCGGGTCGCTGGAACATGAGAAATTGTGCTCCATGGTGCTCAACGCCCTGAGCGAAGCCGGCTGGGAACTGGACCCGCTGGCAGTACCGCAGCCACGCCGCGGGGAAGAGCCAGCGCAGATTACCTCCAAGGCCGGGATCGAAGTGATCAATCGGCCAGTAGAGCAGGCGAATATCATCATGGGTTGCGCTGGCATCACCGGCCATGATGATCGCCGGCAGGTGCTAGCAGTGCTCAACGCTGTTCTGGGTGGCGGCATGAGCTCGCGCTTGTTCCAGGAAATCCGCGAGAAGCGCGGACTGGTGTACTCCACCTATTCGTTCTCGGCAGCCTATACAGACGCTGGATACTTCGGCATGTACGCCGGATGCGCGCCCTCCAAGGCCGCAGAGGTCATCACCTTGCTTGGTGCCGAACTCGACAGACTCGCCAGCGATGGCATCACCGAGCAGGAACTGACCCAGGCCAAGGGGCAGCTGGCTGGCGGCACCGTGCTCGCCCTCGAAGATCCCGGAAGCCGCATGTCCCGACTGGGACGGGCCGAGATGGTGACCGGCGAGTTCCAAGACATCGATGAAGCGCTGGATCGAGTCAATGCCGTGACCACGAAGCAGGTGCAGGAGCTCGCTCAAGAATTGGCCGCCAGGGACCGAGTGATCACCGTGGTCGGTCCTTTCGCAAACGAAGCGGCTCTCGGACTGTAGCCGAAACCAGTACGGGGTGGCATCCCACAGACGATGCCATCCCGCCGTGGATTAAAGATCCGGACCGCCCATATGGCGTCGTCGATCATCTTCGCAAGCTCTGGGGCATGCAAGAAATTGAAGCTGTGGGCCCATGATCCATGGTGGTGAGCTTCGCGTGTTCAACGCCAGCAAAATCGCCTTGACTGAATTCAGCTCGTTGGGAAAGCCCGGAGCAATCGGCGAGCCTGCCGGAATAGCGTCGCCTCCCGATCGTTGACCGCGAGTGCTGCAATAGGCAGGTGCTTTACCAGAGCGAGCCATGTTCGAGCTAGTTCGGTAGAGACTTGTGCCCCCAGAGGATGCCCCAGCACAATCGCATGGGCCACTTTCAGTTCACGCAAGGCCAGTGCATCCTTGTGGGCGAAACGAGCTACCGTGACAGGCCGGTCATCATCAAGTTTCGTGCCATGGCCGGGAAGATCCGGAACGCGCACTCGGTATTTCTTTGCCAGAATATTGGCCAGTGGAGTGAAGTATCGGTGGGAGGCACCCAAACCATGAATGAGTGCGACCTCCGGTCCTTGGCCCTGCGATGCGCACCGACAAGCGTGTAATTCAAGTTTCAGGCCGATGCCCGAAATGTTCGTGGCGCACGGTGGCCCTTCATTGCGCCCATCGTGCGCTCAACCAGATGCTCGTTGCTGAATCTGCGCAAGAGAAAAGCGGATCGGGAGAACAAGCCTATTTAGCCAAACCCGTGGTGTGCTGGTTGATAGCCGAGCGCAGATCTTCCGGGAAGAGCTCCTCAACGTCCTTCTGGTAATTCTTGCCCTCGTCTGGGCGGCGAAGGTCTTCGCCATCGAGTCGGAACGGGAAGGCATCCACTTGAGCAGCCGCATCAGAGGCGCTCTCGCTTGTTGGAGCGCACGTGGCCCAGCCGTAAGTCGTGGAACCTTCAATGCGGAAGACTTCAACTTGGCAGGAAGCGGACTCTAGGACTGTCCCATGTGCCTGAACGATGTTGACAACGTCTGCCAGCTCTTGATCCGACAGGGAGATAGGTTCGTTGCCTGAACCGCACGATGTCACGGCAAGACCCATGGCCAGCATGACACTGATGCCCAGACTGAAACGCCCAATTTTCTGACCCATGGCCCTGCTAACTACTTGGAGACTCCTGGAATTTATTTTTCCCCGTGTCCTCAGGCAATACAAGCCGGACTGGCCGTAGCGCGATGAGGTATTCAAAAATAGCGGATTGATGTTGGAGTTGCGTTGAGTCAAACAGGGCGGATTTCACGTCATCGTTGGCAAGGAGGAACCCGGAGGAACGATAGGCTTAACCCCATGAGTGCACAGATCAAGGTGGCCGTGCTCGGTGCGGCCGGACGAATGGGAGCTGAAGCGGTCAAGGCTGTTTCCGAAGCTCCCGATATGGAGTTGGTGGCCAGCCTGGGCCGAGGCGATGACCTCGCTCAAATTCTCGAAGCAGGGGCAACCCACGTGGTTGACCTTTCGGTCCCTGCCGCTACTGAAGCCAACGTCCGGTTCGCAGTGGAAAACGGTCTTCACGCAGTGGTCGGAACAACCGGTTGGGATGATGACCGTCGAGCCGAGCTCGATTCGCTGCTCAATGAGCACCCAGAAGCCGGTGTCTTGATTGCACCCAATTTCGCTTTGGGGTCCGTGCTGGCCAGCGCTTTCGCAGCGACTGCGTCGAAATATTTTGAATCCGTGGAAATCATCGAGCTGCATCATCCGAACAAGGTCGACGCGCCTAGCGGTACTGCGGTGCGCACCGCAGAGCTTGTTGCCAAGTCTCGTGAAGCAGCCGGCGTCCCTGCCAGCCCGGATGCCACGGAAACCCAATTGGATGGAGCCCGCGGCTCGGTCGTCGATGGAATCCACGTTCACTCCGTGCGACTGCGCGGCCTGGTGGCGCACCAGGAAGTCCTCCTTGGCGGCCCCGGGGAGCAACTGACCCTGCGGCATGATTCCTTTGACCGCGCCTCCTTCATGCCTGGTGTCCTCTTGGGCTTGCGCACGGTGGCGTCGCGTCCTGGGCTTACCTATGGGTTGGACGGCTATCTGGAGCTTGGCCAGTGAAAACCAAACTCTGGGTCTGCGGAATCCTGCTGCTTTTTGCACTGTACATCGGCATGACTTTCACCCAGGCCGTCCGTTTCTTGAGCACCGGCGAACTGATCGCCCAGGTCATGGGAGTGGCCATTTTGGTGATTCCGGCCTTTTGCACATGGGTTTTGATTCGCGAAGTTCTCTTCGGGCTGCGCACCGAAAAGATGGGCAAGTCCCTTGCCGCCGCCGGTGAGCTCCCGATGGACCTGCCTCGGATGCCTTCGGGACGTTTTGTTCGAGCAGCCGCTGATGAGGATTTTCCAAACCACCAGCGCGACGTGGAAGAGAACCCGGAATCCTGGAAGTCCTGGTATCGATTGGCGTTGGCCTATGAGGCCTGCGGCGATAAGACCCGGGCTCGCAAATCCATGCGCACCGCGATCCGCTACTGGCTGCAGGACACGAAGGTCAACGGCTAGAGGATCTGAAACTCGAATCAAGCAAAGTGGCCAGGTACCCCTCGGGGCCTGGCCACTTCTGCATTTGGTATTGATCATTGTGTGCAGTGCGCTGCACCGAGCATTCTAGAAGCGCGCTTTCCTCAGGAAGTTGTAGCCGACCTCTGCCGTTTGAAGGGGAGTGACGTCTGGCTGGTCGTTCTCGACAATGAATTCCTTGGGGCGATGAGCCGCAAAGATTCGCGAGAAGTCGATGGCTCCCGTGCCCAGGTCCGCGAAGCCGCCAGCGAGGTCCCGATCCTTGACGTGGTATTGCAAGGTTTGCTGCGGAGCCTGGGCGATCGTGTCGATGGCGAACTGAATTGGGTCGGTAGCCCCAACGCCTACACCAGCAGTTACGGCCCAGTACAAGTCGACTTCGAGGTGGACCAGATTTGGATCCAGTCGACTGGTGAAAATATCCCATGGGGTTTCGCCGTTGCCAAGGTCCGTGGTGAATTCGTGTGCATGGTTGTGGTAGCCGTATTTCAAGCCGGCGCTCTTGGCTGCCGCCGCTTCAACATTCATTTGATCTGCCCAACGACGCCAATCGTCGCCGTTGCTGGAAACAAGGTACGGAACGTTGATGTATTTCTGCCCCAGGGTGAGGGCATCAGATAGCTTGGCATCAAGCGCTGCCGCGGAGTCGGTGATTCCTGTGTGGCTGGATGAAGGTGTGATCCCAAGCGAGTCCAGCGTTGCACGAAGTTCTTTGGCGCTGCGTCCATAGAATCCAGCTAGCTCAACCTTGGTGTAGCCGTAATCGGCAAGGGCCTTGAAAGTCCGATCAACTCCTGCACCATTCATGATGGAGCGAAGGGTGTACAGCTGGATACTGATCTGCCCCGGTGGCACGGGACGACGGCCGACAGGTGAAGCGGTGGCAGGGGCCATTCCCATGCCCGCCAACCCCATGGTGGCACCCAACGCTGCAGCGCCGGCGAGGAAGCCGCGTCGGCCTACTTCCTTTTGTTCGAGGGAGCGCTTGAGAGCAGCAGAGCCATTAAAACCGAAGCACATAGTGACGCCTTTCTAGCGTGCGGTTAACGCTAGATGCAACCAGCATCAGCGCTTTCGTCATGTGACGCACACAACACTATTTTCGGACTCTGTTGCCTGTCAAGCAAAAGTTGTCGATTTTCGACGAAAGTTCGTCGATTTCCGATGCCTAGAGCGGTTTTCCCGCATTCACCAGTGAATCAATATGTTCTGGTGACATGGCATGATGAATCGCAAGCATGCAAGCGCCCAGAACGCCTGCATCAAGTCCGGAGCCTGACTGCACGATTCGCAGATGCTGGGTTGCAACGGGTATGGCTCGCGAGTAAACCATTTCGCGAATTCCTGCAATGAAGTGCTCGCCGGTAAGAGTCATTGAGCCACCGATAACGATTACCGAGGGATTGATGAGGCTAATGCAGGAGGACAGTACCTCGCCTACATCGCGCCCGGCCTGCCGGACTGCCTGGACGGCCTGCGCGTTTCCTGATTTGACCAACTTGATTACGTCTTCGCTGGTATTCGCTTCATGGCCCTGAGCTCGTAATTTTGCTGCCACTGCGGGGCCCGAAGCGACGGCCTCTAAGCAATCCAGATTTCCACAATGGCAGGGGGCTCCGGTCCCGTTATGAATCCGAATATGGCCGATGTCGCCGGCAACACCGTCGGCGCCACGTTGCAATCGGCCGCTGGAAATAATCCCCGAACCGATGCCGGTGGCAATTTTGACGAAGAGCATGTTGTCCACGTCTGGCCATGACGCGTTGCGTTCTCCCAAGGCCATGATATTGACGTCGTTATCCACCAGAACGGGGACATGAAACTGTTCTTTGAGCAGTCCTGGAACATCGAAACCATTCCATCCAGGCATGATGGGGGGATTAAATGGACGGCCGGTACGGTGTTCAACCGGACCAGGCACGCCAACGCCGACGGACAGCAGGTCGTCCAGCGAATGCGCCGATTCCTTGAGTAGTTTCTTTCCGAGCTTGACCGCCGCTTCCAAGACAGTTTCAGGTCCTTTGGAGACCTCGATGGACTGGCCGCCTTCTTTTATTCGGTGGCCCAGCAGGTCTGTAAGGGCAACTCGTACGTGCGAGGCGCCAATATCGATACCTAGCACGACTTTGCTACCAGACTTCAGTGCAATCCGGGTGGAGGGGCGACCACCGGTCGAGACCGCGTCATCTACATATCCTACGAGGCCAATATCCATGAGGGCTTCGATTCGAAGGGTTACCGTCGAGCGGGCCAAGCCCATGGCATCGGCAAGTTCGGTTCGCGTACGGGGGCGGCCGTCTCGCAGAAGTTGGAATAGCTCGCTGGCGCCTGAGCCGCTCAGGCCACTGAAGTTGCTTATGTCATTCATCGACTCATTACACCATACAAATCGACACAACTGTGTCCTGAGCACGCCATTGACTGAATTTCACGTCCTATTCCAAGACTGCCTGGGAACACCAGTGAAAAAGCACCGTTTACGCGGTCCAGACTTCGCAAGCTGTCGCAGCCCGTTGGGCAAGCACAGGCAGCGGGCCCAGTACGGGTCGAAGGATTCTCGATCTTGATCCTGGGCCCGCCGGCACTGCGTAATCACGGATTCGCAAGGGGGATGAAGTTGGCATACATGTCGCGAGGCTCCACTGAATGAGGAGAGGTTACTACTACGCCGAGGGTTGTTTCCTTGCACTACGTGCCTTGCGTGACGCAAAACGCTGCTGGAGCAAGACCGCGAGCACAATGATGGCGCCCTTGGCCAAAGCCTGGACAGAGGTGTCCATGTTGTTCTGGGTAAACACATTGGTCAGTGTGCTGAATATCAGAACACCAATGACAGTCCCGATGATGGTTCCACGGCCGCCGATGAGCAGTGTTCCACCGACTACGACAGCCGCGATCGCGTCAAGCTCATAGAGGTAGCCATGCGTTGAAGTACCCGAAGTTGTGCGCCCCATCATCATCACTCCGGCGATACCGGCGGTGATACCAACAAGTACGTAAAGGGAGACAATATGCCTTTTGACTTTAATACCTGCCAAACGGGAGGCTTCCAAATTTCCACCGATGGCGACGGTCCGCCGGCCAAAGGTCGTGCGGTTCAGGAGGAACCAACCTGCTGCAGCCGTTACTGCAAAGATCCAGACGAGTACAGGAATTCCCAGGAAATCTGCCCGCATGAATTTGGTGAAGTCGGTGTTCGTCACCAACAGGGTACGGCGTTCCGAGATGATCTCAGCTAGTCCGCGTGCGGCAACAAGCGTCGCCAGAGTAGCAATGAAGGCCACAACGTTGCCGTAGGCGATGACCACTCCGTTGATGAGTCCGGCCAATGCGCCTACCAGAAGGGCGGCGAGAACCATAAGGAGCCATGTGGATTCGGAGGCTGCAGCTTGTACAGCGGTGAGGCTGCCGACAACGGAGGTCAGACCCAGGACCGACCCCACGGAGAGGTCGATACCGCCGGCCGTAATCACGAAGGTGACCCCGATGCTCAACACGCCGATGATCGAAGCATGCCGCAAAATGACAAGCAAATTTTCGGATGAAGCGAACCTGTCGCCACTGGTGATAATGCCGATCAGTACCAGTACCACCAGTGCTACAACTAGGCCCAGGCTGCGCCCTGCCGCACCGTGGAGCAGAAACTGCGCTATCCCACCGGATTCGGCAGAGCCATCGGCGCCCTTGGTTGATGCCGAAGCCGGCTGGTCTTGTGGTTGCTGAGCGACCTGCGCCTCTTGCTTGCTCACGCGGCACTTCCCTTCATGACTAGGTCGAGCACACCGTGCTCGTCAATTTCGGTTGCTGTTTTCTGGGCCAGGACCTGACCGTTATCAATGACCAAGACATTATTTGAGAGACCAAGAACCTCTTCAATCTCGCTGGAAATGATAATGATGGCCGTCCCGGCATCGGCCAGTCGCCGGATGAGTGTATAGATTTCTGCACGAGCTCCCACATCAACGCCCCGAGTAGGCTCATCGAGTAGCAGGACGGTCGTACCGTGCACCAGCCAACGGGCCAATAGGATTTTTTGTTGGTTTCCGCCAGAAAGGGTTCTCGCGGGTCGCTGCGGGTCGGCTGGACGGAGTTCCAGGGCATCAATTTGCTCGAGGGCTGCCCGCCGCTCTGCCGCTTCATCCAGTAATCCGGTGCGCGCGAAACGCTCGAAGGTGGATAGCGTGACATTTTTATAGATAGGTTCATCCAGGATGAGCCCCTGGCTCTTTCGCTCTTCCGGCGACAAACCGATTCCTGCATCCACGGCCGAAGCGACGGATCCAGGCACGAGTTGTTTGCCGTTGACCGACACCTGTCCAGAGGTAGCTTTGCGTGCTCCATAGATGGTTTCGATAATTTCCGATCGCTGTGATCCGACAAGGCCAGCAAAGCCAAGGATTTCACCAGCTCGCACGTCAAAACTGAGCTTTTCGAAATGACCTGCAAGTTCTAGATCGGCAACTTCCAGAACCACTTGAGCATCGGCTGCCAGAGAGGCACGTTCCGGGAAGGCATTTGCGACATCGCGGCCGGTCATTCTGCGAATCAGTTCAGCCTTCGGAGTTTGCTCAACATCAAGATTATTGGCGGTACTTTGACCGTCCTTGATTACCGAAATTCGGTCGCCGATTTCTCGGATCTCTTCCAGACGATGAGAAATGTAGACCACCGCGATGCCTTGTGACGTCAGTTCGCGTACCACTCTGAACAAATTCTGCACTTCGCCAGCATCAAGAATGGCGCTAGGTTCATCCATAATGATCAGCTTCGTGTCTCGCGACAGAGCCCGAGCCATACTCACGATTTGCTTATTGGCCGCCGAGAGGGAACCAACTTCGCGTGATGGGGATAGCTTGCCGTGGCCCAGCCTTTGCAAGAGCGACCGGGCTATTGAGTTGGCCTTCTTGACGTGCAGAACACCACCGGTTGCCTGTTCATGTCCGAGGAAAATGTTCTCGGCAATGCTTAGACCGTCGACCACGTCAAGTTCCTGATACATGGTTGCAATACCTAAAGACAAAGCGGCAGTTGGGTTGGAAAGTTCTACTTTCTCGCCTTCCCACAAGATTTCCCCAGTATCGGGCGTGTGCACGCCGGACAGGGTTTTGATCAGGGTGGATTTGCCAGCGCCGTTTTGTCCCATGACGCAGTGAACTTCACCTGGGAGCACGGATAAATTGACGCCCTTGAGTGCTTGAACGGCTCCGAATCGCTTCGTGAGACCGCGTACCTCTAGGAGCGGACGGGTGTTTTCATCTTGCATCATGTGATGAAACTAACACATTATGTCGGCAATCGGTAGAAGTTCGTCGATTATCTTCGAACTTCTGTTATTGTGACAATAGTCACGCTTGCTAGTGGCCGAATTGGTCGGCTTCACACAGCGGCGCTGCACCTAACTCACTGAGGAGAGAGACATGTTTGCGGTTCGTTCAGGACGGAAAATGCTTGTCACAACTGGCGCCCTTCTGGCGGCAGGCGCGTTGATCACCGGCTGCTCGTCGGGCTCAAGCGACTCAAGTGCCCAGCCTTCAAATGCTTCGAGCGAAGGAAACGCGGCGGCTGGCGATGAAGTCGTCATTGGATTCTCTGGCCCTGCGGCCGACCATGGTTGGCTTGGCGCAATCAACTCTGCAGCCATTGCGCAAGGCGATTCGCTGGAAGACGTCGACCTGCGCGTGGCGGAGGGAACAAATGACGCAAACCTGCAGATTAGTCAGGTAGAGCAGTTCATCAACGACAAGGTCGATGCGATTGTGCTTCTGCCTACCGATGGCGCTGCCTTGACTGCTGTCGCAACCAAAGCCATGGAAGCCGGGATTCCGGTGATCAATGTAGACCGAGAGTTCTCGAACCCAGCGGCCGCCCGCACCACAATTTTGGGTGACAACTACGGTATGGGCCGAAGCGCAGGCGAATACATCTGCGAGCGCCTGGGGGACAAGCCGGATGCAGTCGTGGCAGAAATTCCTGGAGTGGATTCTCTGCCCCTGACCCAGGACCGCAGCAAAGGCTTTGCTGACGCGCTGAAGACCTGTGGCTTGGACGTCGATAACCGCGTGCCTGCTGACTTCACGGTCGCCGGTGGCGAAGCAGCGGCATCGCAGTTGCTCTCCGCGGCACCGAAGATCGATGCCATCTGGAATCACGATGATGACCAGGGCCATGGCGTGCTCGCGGCCATCGACAGCGCTGGCCGCGATGAATTCTTCATGGTCGGTGGTGCTGGTTCCAAAAATGCCATGGATCTGATCAAGGGCGGTGAATCAGTGCTGGAAGCCACGGTTCTCTACCCATCCACCCAGGCCGCAGACGGTGTTCGCCTGGCACGACTGATCGCGCAGAACAAGGCCATGAGCGATCTGGTCGAAGTAGAGGTGCCCAAGCGCATCGTTCTGAACGCGCCCGTCGTAACTTCGGAAAATGTCGACCAGTATCTGCCGACGGCATTCACCTCCTAGCTAGAAAACAATTGGGTTCGGGGCAACGGACGTCATGCACCACGCTGCCCCGAACGCTATCCCATGAAGATCCACAGCAGGAGGAAACACATGCCCAACCAAAAGCCAGCCCTCAAAATCGCCCTCATCGGGCACGGATTCATGGGTGCTGCGCATTCACAAGGATGGCGAGTCGCGCCAAGGTTTTTTGACCTTCCATTTCAACCAGAAATGACACTGCTGGTTGGCCGCAACCCAGCCGGCGTCGACGCTGCTGCGGAAAAATGGGGCTGGGCTGAAACGTCAACAGACTGGCGCACAGCCGTAGAACGCGAAGACATTGACGTAGTCGATATTGTCACGCCGGGAAATTCTCATGCGGAAATAGCCATTGCCGCCTTGGCTGCCGGCAAGCACGTCCTGTGCGAAAAGCCTTTGGCCAACACCCTTGAAGAGGCCGAAGCCATGGCTGCCGCAGCCCGCAACGCAGATAAGGGTGTCCAGGCGATGGTCGGATTCACCTACCGCAGGGTGCCCGCTGCTACCTTTGCCCGTGACCTGGTGGCCAGCGGAGCGATCGGGCAAGTGCGCCAGGTGCGCGCCGCCTATCTGCAAGATTGGCTGCACGATGATCGTTCGCCGTTGACTTGGCGGCTGCAAAAGGAGCACGCCGGCACCGGCGCCCTGGGGGACATCGGGGCCCATGCCGTGGACCTTTCCCAGTTCATCACCGGCCAGAAGGTTGTTGGAGTAAGCGGCCTGCTGCAGACTTTTGTCGACGAACGCCCGTTGCTCGATGCACCCACGCAGCTGGGACCGGTGAGCGTGGATGACGCTGCAGCGTTCACGGCTCGATTTGATGGCGGAATTCTCGGCACATTCGAGGCGACCCGCATGGCCACCGGGCGCAAGAATTCATTGCGCATTGAGGTCTCGGGCTCCAAGGGGGCAATTTCCTTTGACCTGGAGAACTACAATTCGCTGGGCTACTACGATGCAACTGCAACCGCCACCCGTCAAGGATTCACACAAATTATGGTGACTGAACCGGAGCATCCCTACATCTCTGCCTGGTGGCCCACTGGACATACGCTGGGGTATGAGCACGGATTTGTCCACCAGGCCAAGGACTTCATTGATGCCATCGGGGCCGGCCAGCAGCCAAAGCCGTCTTTCGATGACGGGCATCAAGTGCAGTGCGTCTTGGACGCGGTCCAGCGCAGTGCGGCCAACAACAGCACATGGACCACCACGGCATAAGGAACACCCCAAGACAGCAAAAACAAACCAAACGAATAAGGAGCCAACGGATGGCACGCGATTTCACCCTATTTACCGGCCAGTGGGCCGACCTGCCCCTGGAAAAAGTAGCTCGACTAGCTTCTGAGTGGGGATATGACGGCCTGGAGATCGCGGTCTCCGGTGAGCATCTCGACGCGTGGCGGTGGGATGATGACGACTACATCGCCGAGCGCCTGGGGATCCTGGAAAAATATGGCTTGAAGGTATGGGCCATCTCCAATCACCTCAAGGGGCAGGCAGTGTGCGACAACCCGATCGACTTCCGTCATCAGGCCATTGTGGGAGACAGGGTCTGGGGCGATGGAGACCCCGAGGGAGTGCGCCTGCGGGCTGCCGAGGAAATGAAGAACACCGCACGGCTGGCCAAGCGCCTGGGCGTAGAAACCGTCGTCGGATTCACCGGATCCTCGATTTGGCAGTATGTCGCCATGTTCCCGCCTGTGCCGGCAGAGGTCATCGACGCCGGGTACCAAGATTTTGCTGACCGCTGGAACCCGATCTTGGATGTTTTTGACGAATGCGGTGTGCGCTTTGCACATGAAGTCCACCCATCGGAGATTGCCTATGATTACTGGTCGACGGTCAAGACCCTTGAGGCCATCGGGCATCGCGAGGCTTTTGGCCTGAACTGGGATCCAAGCCACATGGTGTGGCAAGGCATCGATACAGTCGGATTCATCTCCGACTTCGCTGACCGGATCTATCACGTGGATTGCAAGGACACCCGAATGCGGATGGGCAACGGCCGCAATGGTGGTTTGGGATCGCATCTGCCCTGGGGCGATCCTCGACGTGGTTGGGACTTCGTCTCCGCGGGACGAGGTGATGTGCCATGGGAAGATGCGTTTAGGGCACTGACAGCAATCGGCTACGACGGCCCAATTTCAATCGAGTGGGAAGACGCTGGAATGGACCGGCTCTATGGGGCTCCACAGGCGCTAGCCGCGCTGAAAAAGTTGGATTTCCCTGCATCATCGACTTCATTTGATGCTGCCTTCAAGCAAGACTGAGGGATGCGCTTGGCTGATCCGCTGGAACCTGGTCGCCAAATACAAATTGGGTACAGGGATCCAGCGGATTTTTGCGTTCACCGCGGCTGAACGTGGGCTTTTTGTCTACCGATGCGGTTCTTCCTCGGCTAGTTCCGGTCAGCCAGATTGGTCGGGTCCGGCTTCGTGCCGGCGCCGCTGAGTACTCTAACGCAGAATTCAAGTGGGCCCGATGCCTTGGAAAATCCGAGCCACAGTCCGCAGCAGGCGGTGAACGCGCATAAGATCCACCAAATCGTCGACGGCTCGAGGAAATTATCCAGCGCCGGCAGCAGCACCAAGTGGCCTGCATACAAGGTCAGCGGGGCTCGTCCCGCGCCGGCAAGAAACTGGCCGAGCAGTCCGAGGCGAGGCACGATAAGCAATAGCAACCCGATAACTGCCACGGCACAGGCTGCGGCATGCACCGTGGCGAGCAGCCCGTTGCTGTGCCCGGTAGGGAGCCAGAGGTAAGCGGCATCTGCCAGATATGGGTCGAGGGATTTCCCGGGAAGCCGTCCTGTAGTAATCAACGTTGGCACGAGGGAAGGATCCGTTTGGGCGGCAGCGGCGATTTGCTCGACATGCCCGAGGCTCAGGATGCGACCGGCAACGTAGCTGGCAACTGCCACGAGACCACCAACCAGTGCCAAGACGCTTGCTGTATTCCTGCTTTCCAGATCGCATTTGCCCAGGGCGACCCCCAGCAACCCGTAGCCAATCCAAATAAGAAGTGGGTAGTAGCCGGAGACGGCCAAATCCTGGAGGAGAAGCGCCGGGTGCAGCAGGTCGCCAAAGCCGGGATTATGTCCTAGGGACTGCCCTAACGCGTCGGCCGCCAGCGGGCGCCAAATAATGGGGGCGAAGACCAGCCAGGACGCCGAGACTACCAAAATGGTTGGCCTTGAGAGCTTGAGGGACAGAGGAAGCAACAGAAACAGTAGCCCATAGTGGACAAGTATGACTGCGATGCCTTCATTTACCGTCCCAATCGCCATTCCGAGCACGGCAATAATTAATGCTCTCCGGGCAAGGACTGAGTAAATCTTAGGGTGGGAAAAGCCTTTGCGCGCCAGCGAATTGCTCATCAAAGCCAGCGACAATCCGGCCAGCACCATGAACAAAACCGAAGCCCGTCCAGAAGCTACTGCCCCGGTAAATGTTGGGGAGTAGGCCTCGGGAACGGTGTATCTATACAGCGGGAAAACATGCGCGGCGAACATTCCCAGGATGGCCACAAGTCGGGCAACGTCTACAGCCAGAACGCGTTGCGGCTTCCCCAAAATATGCATGGAAACATCGCACCACGGAAGTGGGGGAGGATGCCATTGCAACATGCGCGAGTGTAGATTTAAAACCATGGCTACAAGTGCAATTGATAATCAGGCATACCCGTTTGGCACCGTGCTCACTGCAATGGTTACCCCCTTCAATGATGCGGGGGAAGTCGACTACGCGCTCGCAGCAAAATTGGCCCAGAAGCTCGTCGACGATGGTTGCGACGGATTGGTCGTCACCGGCACGACCGGCGAGACTTCGACGTTGAGCGACGAAGAGAATATCCAGATGTTCCGCACTGTGGTCGCAGCTGTCGGTGACCGCGCTGCCGTGCTGGCCGGCTCCACCACCAACGACACCCGCCACTCGATCAAGCTCTCGCTCGCAGCAAAGGACGCTGGCGTTGACGGTGTGCTGTTGACCACCCCGTACTACAACAAGCCAAGCCAGGCAGGCGTCATTGCGCACGTCAAGGCCATCGCCGAAGCTGTCGAGCTGCCCATCATGCTCTATGACATTCCAGGTCGCACCGGAATCGCGCTGGCGCCGGAAACGATTATCGAACTCGCCAAGATTCCTCAGGTCATCGCGTTGAAGGATGCCAAGGCCGATTACCAGTCCACCACCACCGTGCTGGCCAACACCGACCTGCACGTTTACTCGGGCGACGATTCACTGACTTTGCCACTCATGGCAGCCGGTGCTGTCGGCGTGGTTTCGGTCACGGCTCACGTTGCGGCCGCGAAGTACCGTACGCTTGTTAATGCAATGCATGCAGGCGATTTGGCCACTGCACGCACCACACACTTTGAGCTGGACGCGATCCAGCGCGGCATCATGGGCCACATTCAGGGCGCCGTTGCCGCAAAATATGGACTTCACTGGCAGGGTGTCCTGCCGAACACCGTCGTCCGGCTGCCGCTTGTGGCACCGTCGGACGCAGAGCTCGATGCCATCCGCGCGGACCTTCGTGAAGGTGGATGGGATCTGTAACGAAAGGGACTAACTACATATGACTGAGAGTTCAGTAGGTAAGGCCGACTCTGCCCGCTTGCAGACGCCGGCTCGGCTGAAGAAGGGGACAATGCGCATTGTTCCCCTCGGCGGCCTGGGCGAAGTCGGCCGAAACATGACCGTCTTCGAACTCAACGGGAAACTGTTGATCGTCGACTGCGGTGTGCTCTTCCCCGAGGAACACCAGCCTGGCGTGGATCTGATCCTGCCGGACTTCTCATACATCAAGGACCGCTTGGACGATGTGGTGGGCGTTGTGCTCACCCACGGCCACGAAGACCACATCGGTGCGGTGCCATACCTGCTGCGCCTGCGCGAAGACATCCCGCTGTATGGGTCCAAGCTGACCTTGGCCTTCGTCGAAGCGAAGCTGGCAGAGCACCGGATCAAGGCCAACACCAACATCGTGGTGGAAGGCGAGATCGCGCAGATCGGCAACTTCGAATGCGAATTCGTCGCCGTGAACCACTCGATCCCTGACGCGCTGGCTGTGTTCCTGCGCACCGAAGCCGGCACCGTGCTGCACACTGGCGACTTCAAGATGGATCAGCTGCCGCTTGACGGCCGCATCACCGACCTTCGCCACTTCGCGCGTTTGGGCGAGGAAGGCGTGGACCTGTTCCTGCCTGACTCGACCAACGCAGAAGTGCCGGGCTTCACCGTGGCAGAACGCGAAATCGGCCCAGTGCTCGAAGCCAAGTTCGCTCGCGCCCGCCGCCGCATCATCGTCGCCTCCTTCTCCTCGCACGTTCACCGCGTGCAGCAGGTCCTGGATGCCGCCGCCATGCATGGCCGCAAGGTGGCCTTCATCGGCCGCTCGATGGTGCGCAACATGGGCATCGCCGAACGCCTTGGCTACCTGGATATCCCCCAGGGTGTGCTGGTTGATCTCAAGCAGATCGATTCGCTGCCGGACCACAAGGTCGTATTGATGTCCACCGGTTCCCAGGGCGAGCCAATGGCCGCGCTGTCGCGCATGGCCAACGGCGAGCACAAGGTGCAGATCAACCCGGGCGACACCGTCATCCTGGCCTCCAGCCTGATCCCGGGCAATGAGAACTCGGTCTTCCGCGTGATCAATGGCCTGATGCGCTTGGGCGCCGAGGTCATCCACAAGGGCATGGCCAAGGTCCACGTTTCCGGCCACGCATCGGCTGGCGAGCTGCTCTACTGCTACAACATCCTTCGCCCGAAGAATGTATTGCCGGTACACGGCGAAACCCGCCACCTGATCGCCAACGGCCGCCTGGCTGCGCAGTCCGGCGTGCCGGAAGAGAACGTGCTGCTGGCAGAAGACGGATCAGTCATCGACATGAAGGACGGAGTTGCCCAGCTTGTCGGCCAGGTTGAATGCGGCTACGTCTACGTTGACGGTTCCAAGGTCGGCACCATTACCGATGACGACCTCAAGGACCGCGTCACCCTGGGCGAAGAAGGCTTCATCTCGGTGATCACCGTGATCAATCGCCAGAATGGCACCATCATCTCCGGCCCGGACATCCACGCCCGCGGTGTGGCTGAAGAAGACTCGGTCTTCAACGAAATCAAGCCGAAGATCGCAGCGGCGATTGTGGAAGCGGTATCGAATAACCCGAACCACTCCACGCACCAGCTGCAGCAGATCACCCGTCGTGTGATCGGCTCGTGGGTTTCGCGCAAACTGCGTCGCCGCCCGATGATCGTTCCGGTAGTTCTCGAAGCCTAGGCTTCAACCAAGAATGCCCCAAACCCAGTGACTGGTTTGGGGCATTGCTTGTCTCCGGGCTTGTCGGGCCCGCTATGCCTAGAGCAGTCCCTGCACTCCGGGCAAATGCGCGGGCCGATACGGCACCATGCCGACTACGTGGCCCTCGCAGGCTTCTGGAGCACTGCCATCCTGCCACCCATCGCACTGAATGCGTCGCAGCACGCGCCCGGTTTCCACTTCCATTTCAATCACCGTATCCGACTGGGCGGGCACCCAATGGCCCAGTTCCTTGCCCGTGCCCACATCTAGCAGTTTCACGGATTTCCAATCATCCGATGGGGCAGGAAAAACTTCACTCGCCGACGCGGCAGCGGCAAATGCCACAGTTGCGGCAAGTAATGATGGGCAGAGAACCAGCAGAGTACGACGCTTCACAATATTCCTCCAGGAGTGTCGGGCATTGTAACCAATCCTACTGTTGATCTATTAATTTGCCTTTAAATTCCCAGCCACTTGGGTGCAGTGTTGAGCCTGTGCCGTGTATCGGGAAGTACTTCGATGAGGCAGAATGACCGTAGAGCCATCTTGAGGAGTCGAGAAGTGATCGAATTCGAAAATATTTCCAAGCACTATCCTGATGGCACCGTTGCGGTCAGCGACTTCAACCTGCAGATCCCCGCCCACAGCTCAACCGTTTTTGTCGGATCGTCCGGTTGCGGCAAGACGACCCTGCTGCGGATGATCAACCGCATGGTGGACCCCAGTGCGGGCGCGGTACGCATCGATGGCGAAGACATTTCAGCCAAGAATGCTGTGGAATTGCGCCGGAGCATTGGCTACGTCATGCAGAACTCGGGGCTTCTCCCGCACTTCACCGTGGCAGAGAATATCGCGACCGTTCCCCGGCTGATGGGGGAGCCAAGGAAGTCCTCTCGCCGCAGGGCGCTGGAATTGATGGAAACTGTCGGGCTTTCCGATTCCATGGCCGACAGGTACCCGCACCAGCTATCTGGAGGCCAGCAGCAGCGCGTGGGCGTAGCCCGCGGCTTGGCCTCGGACCCCAACATCTTGCTGATGGATGAGCCTTTCGGAGCAGTGGACCCCATCGTCCGCACCGAATTGCAAAACGAGCTGCTCAGATTGCAGAAGGAACTGGATAAGACCATCGTTTTTGTCACGCACGACATCGACGAAGCGTTCTTGCTGGGGGACCAGGTAGTCATCCTCGCCGCAGGCGCCCAGAAACTCCAAGTGGGTAGCCCGAGCGACATCATCGAGAATCCCGCCAACGACTTTGTCGCTTCCTTCATCGGCGCTCAGCGCGGATCCAGGGCATTGAGCGTCAAGCAGACGGCGCACGGCCCGGTGCTGGTCGACGCGCAGGGACGCACGCAAGGCCGGCTGATTGAGGACGGACCGCGTCCATGACCTGGATTTCAGACAATCTGGCGTTGATTGCTTCACTGTCCATCGAGCATTTGCGCCAGTCCTTGATCGCGATAGTCATCGGATTCGTGCTGTCCGTTCCGTTGGGGTGGATCGCCTGGCGCTACAGATTGGTCGGCGGACCGCTCGTCACGCTGACAGGATTGCTCTACACCATTCCCTCGCTGGCCTTGCTGATGATTCTTCCGGTGATCACCGGAATGAGCGCCATCAGCGAAGCGAACTTGATTGTCGCCCTGAGCATCTATGCGGTGGCCATCATGGTCCGGGGCGTCGTGGACGGACTGAACTCGGTGGATTCCGCAACACGCTCGGCAGCCACGGCCATGGGCTACGGCAGCGCCCGCCGGTTCTTCGCCGTGGACCTGCCATTGGCTGGACCGGTCATCCTGGCGGGGCTTCGAGTGACCGCGGTGAGCACGATTTCGCTCGCCACCGTGGGAATCCTGGTCGGTGTCACGAACCTTGGCTACTTGTTCACCAATGGCCTGCAGCGGCGCATCATCGTCGAGGTGTTTTCGGGGCTGGTGGCGGTGGCTCTCATTGCCTTGATCGTTGACCTGCTCCTGGTTCTGCTAGGACGCTGGCTCATGCCCTGGATCCGGAAAGATCCGCAGCAGAAAGCCAAAAGCACGGCGACGAGTTCGCAGGCGGTCGCCTCATGAACTTGCTGGTTGAAGCATTCACATGGTTATTCGCCCCCGAACAGTGGGAGGGCAAAGACGGGCTGCAGGCGCTGCTGGGAGCGCATCTGCTCTTCACCCTGTTCTCGGTTGTCATCGCCGGCATCATCGCCATCCCTGTCGGATGGGCCATCGGCCATACCGGCAGGGGGCGCGAGATCGCGGTGGCAGCCGCCGGCATTGCCCGCGCTGTGCCTTCCTTCGGCCTGCTGATTTTGTTGGTGCTGCTCTTCGGTGTCACCCATAAGCCGGCAGCGGCGCTCGTGGCGTTCGTCGTCCTCGCCATACCTTCGTTGCTCGCCGGAGCTTATACCGGATTCGAGGCCATCGATCGCAAAACTGTCGACGCAGCCCGGGCCATGGGAATGACCGAATGGCAGATCTTGTTGAAGGTTGAGATCCCTCTGGGGCTGTCCTTGCTGGTCGGAGGAATCCGGGCGGCGACCTTGCAAGTGGTAGCGACGGTAACAATCGCAGCCTATGTGAACCTTGGGGGACTGGGACTTCCGATCATTACCGGGTTGAACCTGCGCCGATTCGACATGGTGCTTGGCGGCGCATTGCTGGTCGCGGTGCTGGCCCTGCTGCTTGATTTGCTACTTGCACTAGCACAGAAGGCCTCGATCCCGCGTGGGCTAGGCTTCCCAAAGACGACAACCAAAAAGCACGAAGCAGATCACTCAAAAGCGGAAGATAAGGAACTGACATGAAAATCAAACAGGTGGCACGCGTGGCAGCAGTGGTGACGGCGGGGTCGTTGGCTTTGGCCGGATGCTCCAGCTCGGATCCGCTAGCGACGCAGAGCAGTTCGGAGAAGTCGGGCTCCGAGACAGTCGTTGTGGGTTCGCAGGCCTATTATTCCAACGAGATCGTAGCTGAAATCTACGCGCAGGCTCTGGAGAATTCAGGCTTGCAAGTCGATCGCCAGTTCAACATCGGACAGCGCGACGCCTACATGCCTCAGCTGGAGAACGGCAGCATCAATGTCTTCCCCGAGTACACCGGCAACCTGCTCCAGTTCTTCAAGGAAGACACCAATGCCCGCTCATCCGAGGAAGTCTACAAGGAACTGGAGCAGGAGCTTCCTGAGTCGCTGGCAGTCCTCGACGAGGCTGAAGCTTCTGACCAGGACTCCTACACGGTGACCCGCAAATTTGCGCAGGACAACAACCTGAAGAGCATCGAAGATCTAGCGAAGGCCAAGGAACAGCTGACCCTTGGCGGCCCACCTGAGCTGGCAGAGCGCCCGTACGGACCGAAGGGCCTGGAGAGCACCTATGGCGTGAAGACCGAGTTCTCAGCGACCGGTGACACCACGGTGGAAGATCTTGTGGCCGGTACGGTCAACGTGGCCAATGTGTTCACCGCTGATCCACGCATCAAGACCGAAGACCTTGTCGTCCTTGAGGACCCCAAGTCCCTCTTCCTGGCCTCGAATGTCGTTCCGGTGGTCACCGCGGATCAATCCTCGAAGCTCGGGGAGGTCTTGAACCCGGTCAGCGAAAAGCTCACCGCCCAAGAGCTGATTGACCTGAACGTCCAAAGCACTGTCGATAAGAAATCGGCTGCTGATATCGCTAAATCGTGGCTCTCGGAGCAGGGGCTGTAGGCGCAGCGGCGCTGCGTGAAGCCATTTTATTCAGCGGCCAACCACCGGATCAGAGAACTGTGGCAGGCCGCTGAATCGCTTTAACACGATCTACAACCGACGAATCATTTCCAGGGTGATAACCTCCGGGAAGAGCGATCCGTTACCGTGAAAGGGACTTGCCAAGATGAATTCCACTGCTGTTTCGGTAGACAAGCACTACGATTTGATCATTCTCGGTACAGGCTCGGGCAATTCGATTCCCGGCCCCGAATTCGATGACAAATCCATTGCCATCATCGAAAAGGGAACCTTCGGAGGCACCTGCCTCAACGTGGGCTGCATCCCAACCAAGATGTACGTCTACGCCGCCGATACCGCATTGGAAACCCGCGAGTCCTCGCGCCTGGGAATTGACGCCCAAGTGAACTCGGTGGATTGGCCAGGCATCGTCAATCGAGTTTTTGATCAGCGGATCGACCTCATCGCCAGAGGCGGAGAAGAATATCGCCGAGGGGATCAGACCCCGAACATCGACGTTTATGACCAGCACGCCCGGTTCGTCGCGGAACGGACCCTCACGACCGGGCAGGGGTCGAAACAGCTGACTATCAGCGCGGATCAGATCGTTCTGGCCGCTGGCTCCCGTCCCTTCATCCCCGACGTGATTGCCCAGAGCGGTGTCCATTTCCATACCAATGACGACATCATGCGCCTGGCCGGGCAACCAGCATCGATAGTGATCGTCGGTGGCGGATATATCGCCATGGAATTCGCCCATGTCTTCGAAGCCCTGGGCACCAAGGTGAGTATCATTGCCCGCTCCGAACTGCTGCGCCATCTGGATACCGACCTGCGTGAACCCTTTAATGACCTGGCCGCGCAACGCTACGATGTGCACTCCGGCAAAACCATCGCGGGGGTCAGCCAGGACGGCCACGGGGTCACCGTGACACTGGATGATGAATCAACCGTTAGCGCCGAGGTGCTGTTGGTCGCCACAGGCCGCATTCCCAACGGCGACGAACTCGACGTGGAACGCGCCGGCATCGAAGCCGAGGACGGTCGCATCAGCGTTGATGAATTTGGCCGGTCCACCTCGGCCCAGGGCATCTGGGCATTGGGCGATGTCTCATCTCCGTACATGCTCAAGCACGTGGCTAACGCGGAAATGCGCGCAGTGCGGCACAACCTGCTCAACCCGCAGAACATGAAAAAGATGCCACATGACCATGTCCCTGCGGCCGTGTTCACCCATCCGCAAATCGCCTATGTGGGCATGACCGAGGACGAAGCCCGCCAAGCAGGGCATGAAATCACGGTCAAAGTGCAAAAGTTCGGTGATGTGGCCTATGGCTGGGCAATGGAAGATCACAGCGGGCTGGCCAAGCTGATCGCTGATAGGAACACCGGCAAACTGCTTGGTGCCCACTACATGGGGCCGCAGGCCTCGACGTTGATCCAGCAGATGATCACGGTGATGGCGTTCGATTTGGACGTGCGGGAAGTCGCCACCGAGCAATACTGGATCCACCCTGCACTACCGGAGGTCACGGAAAATGCCCTCTTGGGACTGGACTTCTCGTAGCCTGGATTGGATGCGAGCAGTTGTAAATGACGCCTAGCCAACATATGTTTTGGGGTGTGGACATGGAGCCTGCCGGGGTCGGCGGGATATAACCGCCGCGGATCAGTGGGCGAAGGCTGCGCGAGAGGCATCGGGGACAAAGCCGAGGAGGAAAAATGACGCTGAACAGTCGCCTAGGCAGGTCTGCGATGGCCGGCCTCCTGGCCTGCGTGATGGGATTATCCGCCATGCCGGCGGCCCAGGCAAACAACAAGACCTACACCCAACCGGTGGCCAGTGCCGGTACCTGCACCACAATGGAAACCGCCACCGTCGCGGCATTCAAGTCATCGGGCTACAAAGTCAGAAAACACGCTTGCCTGCAAAGCGCTGGTGGCTACACCCTGGTGATCGGCTATTCGAAATAGGCCAGCTGCCAATCACGTGATCATTCTCTAGCTCTCGCCAAACCCCGTGCAGACGTGTAAATTCGGGGCGCATACAGCTGTTGGCGATACCCTTGAACTATGGCCCCACGTACTCAGTCTCAGGGGACGAAGAAGCCGGCGACGCGTAAACCCAAGGCGTCCAGCTCTTCGTCCTCCAAGAAAACGCCCGAGAATCCGGAACAGGAACTCGCCCTGCCCTTACGCGCCCTGCGCAGCGTATGGATGGGCATCGCCCGGATTTTTGGTGGCGCCTTCCGCCGCATCGGCGGGACTGTCAGCCCTGACTACAAACTGCGCCGTGACGGCACAGGACTTTTCCTCGCCCTGATCGCCATTACTGTTGCCATCATCGAATGGTGGGGACTGCGCGAATCGGGCTGGTTCGGCCAAGGAGTGCATGCCGTCGTCGGCGGCACCCTGGGCTTCATGGCCGTGCTGCTGCCGGTGATCTTGTTCATCGGGGCCTTTCGGCTCTTCCGCTACCCGGAAGCAGTGACGGCTAATAACCGCATCGGCATCGGCCTGCTGATCATGACGCTCTCCGGCTCATCCATCGCGTCGCTGGCGCAAGGATCGCCAGCGGTGAGCGATGATTTCGAGGTCTTGTGGAGTGCCGGCGGAATGGCTGGCTCCATTCTCGGAACGCCGCTGGGACTGTTGATCACGGTCCCCGGCGCCATGGCCGTGTTCATCTTCCTGGCCTTCATGTCCATCCTGATTGTCACCGCGACGCCATTTACCCAGATTCCACAGCGAATCCGCGCCGGCTACAACCGCCTGCTGGGCCAGGACCCGCAGGCACCGAAGCCTGCACGCCAGAGCACCCCGGCCGAATTGGATCCGACGCGCGAACAGCACGACCAGTCCTACCTCTATCCCGAGGACGAGCCGGTGGCCCCGGCCCCGAAGAAGAAGCCAGGATTCTTCGAACGCCGCGCCGCCGCTGCCCGCCAGGTCACCGAGGTCTACGACGTGGACGGACGTGAAAGCACCGAGCGCCCAGGCGATGTCGCCTACGACAAGGCGGTCATCGGACCAGAAGACTTCTCCGAAGCCTCGACGACCTCGCTGCCGGTCAGCAACCGCAATTCCGGCAAGATCTTCGACGCCGATGAAGCGGCTACGCAGGCCATCGCCCGTCCGGACTTCGATGGCCCCGACGCCAGCGAAGCAGCCACCCAGGCCATCCCGGCCGCGTCGACGCCCAAGCCTGCCGGCCCGCCTCCAGGGGTGAAGCGCCCCACCAAGGCCGAAAGCGACATGGCCGAGATCATGGCCAACATCGGCCTGAAGGCCGAGCCAGAGGCCACCACCTCCGCCATGGACCAGGTTTCCTCGCGGGCCGCCGGCCTCTCGGCCAGCCCGCAGGCACCAATCCCGGCGCGCAGCGAGCAGCTGCAGCTCTCGGGCGACGTCACCTACACCCTGCCAGAAGACAGCTACCTGCCCGCCGGCCCGCCGGCCAAGGAAGCCTCGGAAGCCAACCAGGTGGTAGTCGACGCGCTGACCAACACCCTGCAGCAGTTCAAAGTCGACGCCCAGGTCACCGGATTCTCCCGTGGCCCGACGGTGACACGCTACGAAATCGAGCTGTCCCCGGGCACCAAGGTGGAAAAGGTCACGGCCCTGGCCAAGAACATCTCCTACGCGGTGGCCTCATCGGATGTCCGCATCCTTTCGCCGATCCCCGGCAAGTCCGCCATCGGCATCGAGATCCCGAACACCGACAAGGAAGTTGTCGCCCTCGGCGACGTGCTGCGCAGCAACAACGCCCGCAAGACCGAGCATCCGATGGTGATGGGCGTGGGCAAGGACGTGGAAGGCGGCTTTGTTGTCGCCAATCTTGCCAAGATGCCGCACCTGTTGGTGGCAGGCGCCACCGGTGCCGGCAAGTCCTCGTTCGTGAACTCGATGATCACCTCGATCCTGATGCGCGCCACCCCGGATGAGGTGCGCATGGTCATGGTCGACCCCAAGCGCGTGGAACTCACCGCCTATGAGGGCGTGCCGCACCTGATCACCCCGATCATCACCAACCCCAAGAAGGCCGCCGAAGCCCTGCAATGGGTGGTTCGCGAAATGGACACCCGCTACGACGATCTGGCGAACTTCGGGTACAAGCACATCGACGACTTCAACAAGGCCGTCAAGGCGGGCAAGGTCCATCCGCCTGAGGGCTCGCAGCGCGTGCTCAAGCCGTACCCGTACCTCTTGGTGATCGTGGACGAGCTCGCCGATTTGATGATGGTCGCACCGCGCGATGTGGAAGAGTCGATCGTGCGCATCACCCAGCTGGCTCGTGCCGCCGGTATCCACCTGGTGCTCGCGACCCAGCGTCCATCGGTGGATGTTGTCACCGGTTTGATCAAGGCCAACGTGCCTTCGCGCATGGCCTTCGCGACCTCCTCGGTCACCGACTCCCGCGTGGTCCTGGACCAGCCGGGCGCCGAGAAGCTGCTGGGCCAGGGTGACGCCCTGTTCCTGCCCATGGGCACCTCCAAGCCGATGCGTGTGCAGGGCGCCTGGGTGACCGAGTCCGAGATCCAGCGCGTGGTCGAACACGTCAAGACGCAGCTGGCCCCGGAATACCGCGAAGATGTCATTCCGGCCGCCGAGAAGAAGAAGCAGATCGACGAGGACATCGGAGACGATCTGGACCTGCTGCTGCAGGCCACCGAATTGGTGGTCACCAGCCAGTTCGGTTCCACCTCGATGCTGCAGCGCAAGCTGCGTGTCGGCTTCGCCAAGGCAGGACGCCTGATGGACTTGATGGAATCGCGCGGAGTCGTAGGACCTTCCGAGGGCTCCAAGGCCCGCGACGTGCTCATCCAGCCCGATGACCTGCCGATGGTGCTGGCCGCCATGCGCGGCGACGATCCTGCCACTACCGCGCCGTCAGCCACCGAAGCCGCGCTGGTGCAGGAAGCCAAGGTGAACCACGCGGATCCGGTGGCCGAGTACGCCGAAGACCTGGTGGCCAAGGATCTGGATGATCGCCCGCAAGCCGTTGACTACTTCGACGGCTCCGACGAACCCGGCGAAGACGCCTGGGACCTGACAGGAAGAAACTAGAAACCATGAGCGAGCAAGCTGGCCACGGCGCCCAGCCACCGGTACCGACGCTGAACATCGCCAATGTGCTCACGACCATCCGCATCATCATAGTGCCTTTCTTCGTCTGGGCGCTGCTGGCCGATGATTCGCAGCAGGGCTTATGGCGCTGGGTTGCCCTGGTGCTGTTCGTCCTGGCCATGTACACGGACAAGCTGGATGGGGACCTGGCACGCAGCCGCGGGCTGATCACCAACTTCGGCAAGATCGCCGACCCGATCGCCGACAAGCTGCTCACTGGATCCGCGCTCGTCTGCTTCTCGATCCTGGCCGAGCTTCCATGGTGGGTCACCATCGTGATTCTGGTTCGGGAGTGGGGCATCACCCTGCTGCGCGTTGTGGTCATCCGTTATGGGGTCATTGCCGCGAATATGGGCGGCAAGGTCAAGACCGTTTTGCAGTCGGTCGTGATCGGCCTTTACCTGCTTCCATACACGCAGACCATCGAATGGCTGCACACTGTTGCCTGGTACCTGATGCTGCTGACCGTGGCGGTGACGGTAGTGACCGGTGTGGAGTACCTGATCAAGGCAGGCCAGCTGGTCGCCGCTTCCAAGAAGCAGAAGTAGGTTCCAGGCCATGATGAAGCCGCAGGCTCCCATCGTCATTGCAACAGCTATCGAACGGGGCGTTCAGCTGGCCACGGCAGAGTCCCTCACGGCTGGGATGATCGCCGCCCGCTTGGCTGAAGTGCCTGGCGCATCGGCTGTGTTGCGCGGGGGAGTTGTCAGCTATTCCTCCGACGTGAAGCGGCAGCTGCTCGGCGTTGACGCGCAGCTGCTTGAAGCCCAGGGGTCGGTTGATCCCGAGGTCGCTCGGCAGATGGCGGTTGGCGCGCTGCAAGCTTGCGGTGCGGACCTGGCCGTCTCGGCCACGGGCGTCGCCGGACCGGATGCACACGACGGCAAGGCTGTTGGGACGGTCTACATCGGCTGGGCCACGGGCGAAGAATCGGGATCCAAAGTTCATCACTTTGTTGGTGACCGAGCCCAGATTCGCGAGCAAAGCGCCACGGCGGCACTTCAGCAGTTGGCTGCCATCTTGAATAAAGCTTCTTCACAGTAAGACGCGCAAGACTATGATTCCCGAGATATTTCGCAAAAATCGTGCTTTATGTGGAATGTGTCTCATTTTTCAGATTAGGCTGAGGATCGGGGAACAAAATCGTATGACCCGCCGTTGTACGAATTACAGGGCCACAAGGATGGCCCCCGTATTAAACAGATCTTCGAGATGGACCTAGGAGCAAAGGCTAAATTTATGGTCAAGCAACCCGTTACTGTCAATGGTGTTGTCCGTTGGCGCGATATGGGAGAAGCCCATACGGTCCAGCCCGAGAAGGAGGAGCACAAAATGGTAGTACTCCGTCATGAAATCGGCGATGTTCTGCGCGACGTCCGTCAGCGCCAAGGACGCACCCTTCGCGAGGTTTCACATAGCGCCCGAGTTTCCCTCGGATATCTTTCCGAAGTTGAACGCGGTCAGAAAGAAGCATCCTCGGAGCTGCTTTCCTCGATTTGCGTGGCGCTAGAAATCCCCCTGTCCCTGATGCTCCGTGAGGTATCCGAGCGTGTAGCACTGGCCGAAGGTATCGCCATCCCTGATACCGTGCCTACCGACATGGCCAACGAGTTCGCTGACAAGAGCGCCGGAAAGCCATTGGCTTCGGTCTAAGTCCAAAAAATCTTATGGTGTCCGCTACTCAGTAATCGAGTTTTCCGGAACCGCACAAGGAGCCCACGCTCACCGCGTGGGCTCCTTGTCTATGTCATGGGAGAATAACTAGGTGAAGATCAGCGATTTCTGGCGCAACATGGAGGCCGAGTTCGGGCCGCGGTACTCGCACGTCCTGGCCGACTCCATGGCGCTGACCGAACTTGAGAGCCTTACGCCTTCCGAGGCATTGAACAAGGGCATCAAGCCCAAGCAAATCTGGGAAGCGCTATGCCGCGCCCAGGATGTTCCCGCAGAGCGCTGGCTCGGCGTGGATATCGAACCCAAGGATTCCTAGCCATACAACTCGAAAATTGTGTTTTCGAAACTTCGAAAATGCCGTGTTGGATTTCGAACATCTGTTCGGATATGGTTATCCTAGAAACAACGCAGGAAACTGCACCAAAAACTTAAGCACTGAGATTGTCCACACTGGCGGGCTATCGGGGTCCAAAGTGTCGGTGGACGAGCATACTGTCTACAGCAGGACATAAATCATGAGCAGGTCGCTATCGGCTTGCACGAGCAAAGGTGAACCATGGCAGCAAATAATGATCGAGAAAAGGCACTAGAGGCTGTCCTCGGCCAAATTGACAAGGCCTATGGCAAGGGCTCGGTCATGCGCCTGGGCGATGAAACCCGTGCGCCTATTGAAGTGATCCCAACCGGTTCGGTCGCATTGGATGTCGCTCTGGGAATTGGCGGCCTGCCACGCGGACGCGTCGTAGAAATCTACGGCCCGGAATCTTCGGGTAAGACCACCGTGGCACTTCATGCTGTTGCCAGCGCGCAGAAGGCTGGCGGCGTCGCCGCCTTCATCGATGCTGAGCACGCCTTGGATCCGGAATACGCCAAGAAGCTCGGCGTAGATACCGATGCGCTTCTGGTTTCCCAGCCAGATACCGGTGAACAGGCACTGGAAATCATGGATATGCTCGTAGGCTCCGGCGCGTTGGACATCATCGTTATCGACTCCGTGGCAGCACTGGTACCACGTGCCGAAATCGAAGGCGAAATGGGCGATAGCCACGTCGGTCTTCAGGCTCGACTGATGTCGCAGGCTCTGCGCAAGATCACCGGTCGCCTGTCGGCATCCAAGACCACCGCGATCTTCATCAACCAGCTGCGTGAAAAGATCGGCGTCTTCTTCGGCAGCCCTGAGACCACCACCGGTGGTAAGGCCCTGAAGTTCTACGCTTCGGTTCGTATCGATATTCGCCGTATTGAAACCCTGAAAGAGGGCACCAACCCGGTGGGTAACCGTACCCGCTGCAAGGTCGTCAAGAACAAGATGGCTCCTCCTTTCAAGCAGGCTGAATTCGACATCCTCTACGGTCACGGAATCTCGCGCGAAGGCTCGCTGATTGACATGGGTGTTGAGCATAACCTGGTCAAGAAGTCCGGTGCATGGTTCACCTACGATGGAGACCAGCTGGGCCAGGGCAAGGAAAATGCCCGTCGCTTCCTGCGCGATAACCCAGACCTGTCTGACGAACTCGAGCGTCAGATCTTGCAGAAGCTTGGCGTCCTGCCAAAGGACGAAGTTGAAGAAGACGAGACAGAACTGCGAGTTGTCGAGGGCGACAAGTAGTGTCCTCAAACTTCCAACGACGTAGCGTCCGCCCCGGAAGCAAATCCGGGTCGGACGCTACGTCCGTTTCGAAAGAGTTTCAAGGAAGCTTTGACGACATGCCGGATTGGGCGAAGCCTGATCCACAAGAAATGCAGGACCGCGGTGAAAAGCCGAGAAGCGGTGGATCAACCGAATCGAGACTTCCTGAACACGGTAATCGCCGCATCATTATTCCTGCGCCGGCAGAGAGCAAAAAGCAGGAGAGCGTTGATGAACTGCGCGCGGCGATGGAACGCATCGTTGCCGCTCCGGCCCCAGAGAAGCCCTCGAAAAAGGAACGACGCGAGGCGCGCGAAGCCCGCAAGGTTGCCCGGGAATCTGGGGAGTCTGAAGAGCTGACTGGCGAGCAATGGCGGGAGAAGGCACGAGGCATCCTGCTGCGCCAGCTCACCGCAAGCGATAAGACCGCAAAGCAGCTCAAGGACAAGCTGCTGGAAAAAGACTGCCCGGAGGATATCGCCGACGAAGTCATCGAGCGATATGCAGAAATCAGCCTCGTTGACGACCAGCGTTTTGCCAAGTCCTGGGTCGTCACCCGGGCCCGCTCTCGAGGACTCGCACGTGGTGCAATCAAACATGAACTGCGTTCCAAAGGCGTAGACGATGAGCTCGCGGCCGAGGCCCTGGAACAAATTGATGATGAAGCCGAGGAACGGCGAGCCAGGGAACTGGTGCGCGCCAAGCTTCGTCCGGAATCAATGGGAGTGGACCGGGATAAGGCGCTGCGCCGCCTGGTCGGAATGCTGGGGCGCAAAGGCTATAACGGTTCTATGGCGTTCAAGGTAGCCCGTGAGGAGTGGGAAGAGCGATTCAGGTCTGTTGACTAGCGTTTCTTCCGGCCTCGTGTCGGCCCCTTGCCCAGGCGGAATAGCCAGTCGTCGAAACTTTGGTATACCCATAGGCAGATCGCGGTAATTCCAACTAATGCAGAACCCACGCCAACGTTGAAAAGCAGATCATCTGTTTTGTAATCGATTGGCGGGATGACGCCGATGATGATCGGAATGGCAAAGAGGAATAGGGCAGTGAGCGAAGCCATCCACCAGTGGAATACCTTCATTGAGCGCGACAGGGGAAGCGAAGCCCGCTTTGAAGGCCTGCTGGCTTGTCCTCCAGAGTTTTCTCCCATGGGGCAGCGCAATCCTTTGTATCATCAACAGGTGGAACAACTCGACTCTATCGGAAATTGTCGACGACAGGCATGGGTTTATCCACGAGCATCAGGCTCCGATAGGAAAGCATTCTCCCTAGGGTTGCCTACATTTCAGCTCCTTGAAAATTTCGGTAATCTTGAAGGGTGACTGAGCAACAAACCGTGAGCAACCCGGCAACTGAAGAATCGTCGCGTACCTATGAAGTACGCACCTTCGGCTGCCAGATGAACGTCCATGATTCCGAGCGTCTTTCGGGCCTTCTGGAAGACGCCGGGCTAAGCCGCAAGCCCGAAGAGCTCAAGGATGATGTTGCTGACGTTGTCGTCTTCAACACCTGCGCCGTTCGGGAAAATGCGGATAACAAGCTCTACGGAAACCTCGGTATCCTCAAGAACATCAAAGCCGAACGCCCCGGAATGCAGATCGCCGTCGGAGGCTGCCTGGCGCAGAAAGACCGAGACACCATCTTGAAAAAGGCCCCTTGGGTCGACGTGGTATTCGGTACACACAACATCGGCTCATTGCCTACCTTGCTGGCACGTTCCGAGCACAACAAGAAGGCAGAACTAGAGATCCTCGAGTCCCTGGATGTGTTCCCATCAACGTTGCCAACACGACGCGAGTCGGTATACGCAGGCTGGGTATCCATCTCGGTGGGCTGCAACAACACCTGCACTTTCTGCATCGTCCCCTCCTTGCGAGGCAAGGAACGGGACCGCCGTCCCGGCGAGATACTGGCTGAGATCCAAGCACTGGTTGATGACGGAGCCATCGAAGTAACCCTGCTGGGTCAGAACGTGAACTCATACGGCGTTGAATTCGGTGATCGACTAGCCTTCGGCAAGCTCCTGCGCGCTTGCGGCGAAATCGAAGGGCTCGAACGCGTTCGCTTCACCAGCCCGCACCCGGCTGCATTCACCGACGACGTCATTGAGACCATGGCCGAAACGCCCAATGTGATGCCGCAGCTGCATATGCCATTGCAGTCCGGCTCCGACAAGGTGCTCAAGGACATGCGCCGCTCCTACCGTTCCAAGAAGTTCCTGGGAATCCTGGACAAGGTGCGAGAGCGCATTCCCCATGCCGCGATCACCACCGACATCATTGTCGGTTTCCCTGGGGAAACCGAAGAAGACTTCCAGGCGACCTTGGATGTCGTTGAGGCTTCGCGCTTTTCCTCGGCATTCACCTTCCAGTACTCCAAGCGCCCTGGGACTCCAGCGGCCAGCCTTGAAGATCAGCTGCCAAAGGCTGTCGTCCAAGAGCGCTACGAGCGTCTTACCGCATTGCAGGATCGAATCGCCAAGGAAGAAAACGCGAGGCAACTGGGACGCACCGTGGAGGTCATGGTGACCGAACAGTCCGGGCGCAAGGCTGAGGAAACCCATCGCCTCGCTGGCCGTGCGCAGGATCAGCGACTCGTGCATTTCTCTGTGCCTGAAGGCGCAGAAGCGCCGCGACCAGGCGATCTGGTGACGTTGCCGGTGACTGAGGTTGCGGCCTTCCACCTGATCTCGGATCCAAGCATTGACCAATACTCGTTGCGCCGTTCCCGTGCCGGCGATGCGTGGGATCGATCCCAGGCAGAGAGCTGTGGCGTTCCAACTCCAGGAACCAGCAACGCAGCGGGGCGAACGAACCTTGGCATGCCGACCCTCAAGGTGCGCAGCTAACCCGATGGCCGCTACTAACTTGCCGGTCATCGCCATCGTCGGGCCCACCGGAACCGGTAAATCGGACCTGGCGATTGCACTGGCCCAGGAACTGGGCGGGGAAATTGTCAATTCCGACGCACTGCAGTTCTATCGCGGAATGGATATCGGCACAGCGAAACTGTCGGTCTCCGAACGCGGGGGCGTAGAGCACCATTTGATGGATATCCTGGACATTACGGAAGAGGCTTCAGTCGCTGCCTTCCAGGAGCAAGCGCGAGCACAATTCAGCCGCATTCGTGCTCGAGGCAAAATGCCGGTGATGGTTGGCGGGTCAGGGCTCTATGTCCGCGCAGCGCTGGATGTCATCGATTTTCCGCCTACTGATCCGGACGTCAGGAAGAAGCTGGAAGCAGAAGTGGAGCGGCAGGGCGATGGGGAGCTTCGCCGCCGCCTCGCCGCTGTGGACCCGGAGTCGGCGGCACGCAACCTGGATTTGCGCCGGGCCATCAGGGCGCTGGAAGTCTATGAAATCTCCGCGCGTCCGTTCAGCTCCTACATGCCACAGCGCGAGTACATCGCCCCGGCACTGCAGATCGGACTAAATTATGATCGTCCAGCGTTACATGAAGCATTGGAAGCACGTGTGTACAAAATGGATGCGATGGGACTGGCTGAAGAAGTAGCCGGATTGCTCGAACGCGGCTTGCGCGACGGCAAGACAGCCTCTCGTGCCATTGGATACCAGCAGTACACAGATTATCTAGACGGGACCATTACCAGGGCTGAAGCCATCAGCCAGACGGTGATAGCTACCAGGAAATTTGCCCGACGCCAGATCACATGGTTCAACGCAGACCCACGGGTCAGCTGGTTGAACCCCACCGAGCCGGACCTCATTGGCAAGGCACTTGCCTTGATCGGCAAGTCGTAAGAGGAACCACCATGCAAGGAGCATCGATGTACAGCACCGAACTGGGCCAACTGGCGGGACAGACCTTCGCCAAGGGGCACGCCACCGGAAACGACTTCGTTTTGATAGCGGACCCGGAGGCCGCGGTTGAGCTGACCGCTGAGCAGGTCGCAGCGCTGTGCCATCGACGCTTCGGCATTGGCGGCGACGGGCTCATCCGCGCAGTTCCGACCGCCAAAGTGCCCGGATACGAACAGCAGGTGACCGAGAATCCTGAGGCCTACTGGTTCATGGACTACCGCAACAGCGATGGGTCCATCGCCGAAATGTGCGGCAATGGGGTGCGCGCCTTCGCCCATTTCCTGATTGCTGAAGGCCTGGTGGATCTCCAGATTGGCCAGAGCATCTTCATCGGGAGCCGCGCTGGTGTCAAGACCATCACCAGGCTTGTCGAAGGCTACGCGGTGAATCTGGGGCCGTGGGGACTGATCTTCGAGGACAAGGCCGAAGCAGACTCCATCGATTCCATGGTCAAGCCTCGTGGCTGGGAGCAAGCCGTTCCAGCCTTGAGCATCACCATGGGCAACCCGCACACGGTAGTAGCCCTGCCCGATCTCGACATGCTTGAAAGCCTTGACCTGTTTGTCGAACCAGAAGTCGCGCCCAAGCCGGAGAATGGCACCAACGTCGAGTTCGTGGTTCCCAATGAGCCCCTGATCGAGGAAGACGGCGTGGCACAGGTGACGATGCGCGTTCACGAACGTGGCGTAGGGGAGACGCTGTCCTGCGGTACCGGTGCCTGTGCGGCAGCTGCTGCCGTTCGCTATTGGGCCCGTGGCACCGCGCTGATCAACCAGTGGGCCGTGTCGGTTCCAGGCGGCGTGGTCGGCGTTGAATTCCGCGCCAACGAACGTGGCGGCGAAGACACGATCCTTTCGGGTCCCGCGGAGATAGTGGCTCGGGGCGATATTGGCTCCAAATAGCAGGTAGAGCCAAAAACTGCAGGCATCTGTCCTCTGGACGGATGCCTGCAGTCGTCTAAAAGGTGAACTAAGCGGGGCGCGAAACCTTCAATACGCGGAAGGCCTTGGCCGTGGCCTCACGCGTCACGGACCAATCGGAGGGAAGCTGGCCGATCAGCCATTTCTGCAGCGAATCACTTCCCAGATTCTTTTGCACGACCAGCCAAGCTTCTCCGCCGGCTGCAAGTCGAGGCAGCCAAAGCATCAGCAGCTCGTGCAAGGCTTCCTTGCCGATGCGGATGGGCGGATTGGACCAGATCGTATCGAATTCGAGTGCTGCATCTACGGAATCGGGGGCCCCGACAACGACGTTGTCCAGGCCCAGACGCCGAGCATTGAGCCGAGTCAACTCGATGGAACGTTCATTGACATCGACTCCATGGACCGTAGACGCCGGCGACTGTTCAGCGGCAGTCAAGGTGATGGGACCCCAACCGCACCCGATATCCAATACCCGTCCGCGGGGCGTCGGTACATGCTGCAGCAACACCGCGGTGCCTTTATCCAAACCGGCCGGCGAGAAAATCCCTGCGGCAGTTTCAACCTTGCGTACCGTGCCGTTGAGTTCTACGTCGATAATGCGTCGTTCGTCTGCCGAAGCCGGGCTGGCGGTGAAGTAGTGATCCGAGGTCATAGCCAAAGTTTATCCTTGTGCATCCCGAGGCCAAAGACCAGTGCAATCAACGTGAGCAAAGCGATATAGGCAGCTAAGGCCATGACTGATAGAGTTTTCCCTATGACTTTCGTTTTCGTCTAATCCGTAACCGCCGTGGTTACCACGAGATCTTCTGCGCCGGCGCGCCATTTTGCCGTGCCCGCCTTGAACGATCCATAGGCAGCGAAGTCATTTTTAATTTCTGCAAGTCGTGCATCACACACTTGCCATTCGCCTTTGCTCCTCGGTAACCCCGCATTCACCTGCCTGCCTGTAGTTTTGAGCGCCGTCAAAAGGACCACGAATGTTTGATGAACCGACTGAACCCCATCGCGTCACGTCGCGAACTGGGGGTCACCCGCACTATTCTGGAATGCGAAGTACTTCTAAGGAGACCATGACTAACTCCGAGTCACACGAGCACGATTCGGCATCAATGGATGATGCCCAGATCCAGGCCGCAATCGACCGGATCCTCGAAGCTGATGAAGCCCAAAGCCCGCAAGTGCAACATTTCGGAGAAGAAGATTCCTCGATCTTCTCCGGACAAGCCACCGCACTGAACCGCTTCTCCTCAGGTTTCACCCAATACGATGGGGACCAAGACGACCTCGCGGAACGCCGCGCTCTTCGTCGTGTTGCCGGTTTATCCACCGAGCTGGAAGACGTTACCGAAGTCGAATACCGCCAGCTTCGCCTTGAACGCGTTGTCTTGGCTGGCATCTGGAGCGAAGGTACCGTCACGGACGCGGAAAATTCCCTGCGTGAGCTTGCCGCTTTGGCAGAAACCGCAGGTTCCGAGGTTCTCGACGGCGTCGTTCAGCGACGCAGCAAGCCGGATCCATCCACATTCCTGGGATCAGGCAAAGCCGAGGAGCTGCGAGGAATCGTTGCCTCCAACGGTGCCGATACTGTGGTGGTTGATGCCGAATTGGCACCCTCACAACGTCGTGCCCTCGAAGATATCGTGAAGGTCAAGGTCATTGACCGCACCAGCTTGATCCTGGATATTTTCGCCCAGCATGCGAAGTCCCGTGAAGGTAAAGCACAGGTCGAGCTAGCCCAGCTTGAATACCTCCTGCCACGTCTTCGTGGTTGGGGTGAATCGATGTCCCGTCAGGCTGGTGGACGCGTCGGTGCGGCCGGTGGCGGTATCGGTTCGCGTGGTCCCGGTGAAACCAAGATCGAAATGGACCGTCGTCGCATTCGTGACCGCATGGCGAAGCTGCGTCGTGAAATCAAGGCCATGAAGCCTGCGCGTGAAGCAAAACGAGCCAATCGCAAGCGCAATGAAGTACCTGCCGTGGCTATCGCCGGGTATACCAACGCTGGCAAGTCCTCTTTGCTCAACCGCCTGACCAACGCCGGCGTGCTGGTGGAAAACGCATTGTTCGCAACGCTGGATCCGACCGTGCGCCAGTCCTCGACTGAAGACGGGCTGACCTACACGCTGGCGGACACCGTCGGGTTCGTTTCGAACCTTCCCACTCAGTTGGTCGAAGCCTTCCGTTCAACTTTGGAAGAAATCGCCGATTCGGATCTCATCTTGCACGTCGTGGATGCCTCGCACCCCGACCCAGAGGGACAGATCCAGGCTGTTCGAACAGTACTTGGCGAAGTCGATGCATTGAATATCCCTGAAATCATCGTCCTGAACAAGGCAGATGTTGCGGATCCATGCGTCATTGAGCGCATCCGTAATCGCGAATCGAATACCTCAGTAGTGTCCGCGCACACGGGTGAGGGTATCGAAGAGCTGCTGGAGAAGATCAGCACTTCGATTCCACGCCCTGGCATTCAGCTGGAGGTCCTCATCCCGTATAACCGCGGGGATCTGATCGCCAAGTTGCACCAGAGCGAATCTGAGATCTTGCAGAGCGAACACCTGGAAAACGGCACTCGACTGATCGTGAAGGTTCGCGATTCACTCGCTGCAGAGTTGGAGACTTTCAACATTCATGGATAAGCAAGAGCAGGCCCTTGAGCTTCTTGAGGCCGCGGTAACTTCCATGGGCGGTGCCATGCGCACCGGCCAGCAGGAAATGGTCAAGCACGTGGTGACTGCCCTGGAAGACGAAGAGCATTTGCTGGTTCAAGCCGGTACCGGAACGGGAAAGTCCATGGGCTATCTCATTCCAGCGCTCGCGCATGCGCAAACTAGCGCCAAGCCGGTCATTGTTTCCACCGCAACTCTCGCATTGCAATCGCAGATTGTCGGTCGCGATGTGCCGCGGTTACTTGAATCGCTCAAGGGCAAGCTCTCCCGGCCCATGGATGTTGCCCTGCTTAAGGGCCGCTCCAACTACCTGTGCCAATACAAGCTCGGCGGGGGATACCCCGACGATGAAGGCACATTGTTCTCGATGGACGAGCCAGCGGTCCCCGCAAGCACGACGTATTCGCCACTGGCAAGCGAAGTGATGAAGCTTCGAGACTGGGCTGAGCGCACGGATACCGGTGACCGGGACGAGCTGGTGCCCGGCGTCAGCGACAAAGCGTGGAAGCAAGTCTCGGTATCCGCGATGGAGTGCTTGGGTTCTCAAAAGTGCCCCATGGCCGACGAATGCTTTTCGGAGATGGCACGCGCTCGTGCGGCAGAATCCGATGTGGTGATCACGAATCACGCATTGCTGGCGGTTTCTGCCTTTGAGGGGTTGTCGGTACTGCCTGATTTTGATGTCGCGATTATTGACGAGGCCCATGAGCTTCAGGATCGTGTGACCAGTTCCGTATCTGGTGCTCTGTCCGCGCGAACGGTGATGACTGCTGCTGGTGGCGCCAAACGGCACTGCGGTGTGAACGTTGATGAAATGGTCAAGGCAGCGAACCGACTGGAGAAGTCCCTGACTGGGATTCCTACTGGGTTGTTGGAACATGGCCTGCGTGAAGATATGGGAATCGCGCTTAACGACATCGTTGAACAGGCGCGGCTGGCCTTGGCCTTGTCCAAGCCAGAAGCCAATGCGCCTGCTGACGGCGGACGTCAGACGGCACGCTCCCAGCTGCAGGCCGTCATGGATGACGCCATTCGAATGCTTGAATCCGAAGAACGACGAGAAGTTCTCTATACGACGCGCCCTCGGGAATTTGTCGAAGGCCGTGGCTATGTTGAGGCGGAAGAGTCCCAACCTGCAACGTTGAACGTAGCACCGCTATCGGTGGCAGGAAAACTCCGCGAAGGCCTTTTTGATGGCCGTACCGTGGTGCTCACCAGCGCGACCTTGGCCATCGGATCCCAGTTTGATGCGGTGGCCGGTTCGCTAGGGCTGATGGGGGCCGGCGCTCCGTCATGGACCGGTGTTGATGTGGGCAGCCCATTTGATTATCCGAAGCAGGGCATCTTGTACGTCGCCAAGCACCTGCCAAAACCGGGCCGCCAACTCGCAGCCGAGACGCTGGACGAAATTGAAGATCTGATCAAAGCGTCCGGTGGTGGAGCTTTGGCGCTCTTCACATCGAAGCGTTCGGCTGAAGAAGCTGCAAGCATTTTGCGGGAGCGCCTGGACGTAGACATCTTGTGCCAGGGCGAAGCGAGCATGAAATCCTTGGTGGAGCAGTTTGCGGCCGAGCGCGATACCTGTCTTTTCGGCACGATGACGCTGTGGCAGGGAGTCGATGTTCCAGGGGATTCCTGCCGTTTGGTCATCATCGACAAGATTCCATTCCCGAGACCTGACGATCCAATTTCGAAGGCTCGAACCGAGGACGTCGCCAAACATGGTGGCAATGGATTCATGCAGGTCTCTGCCACGCATGCCGCGATTCGCTTAGCTCAGGGAGCCGGTCGATTGATCCGTTCGGTCAACGACCGTGGCGTGGTTGCCATCCTTGATTCGCGAATGGCTACGGCGCGTTATGGCAGCTTCCTGAAGGCTACTCTGCCTCCGATGTGGCCGACCGTGGACAAGAAGGTTATCTCCGGGGTTCTGGAGCGGTTGAAGCCCGCTGAAAAGTAGGCTTCAGCTTGTGGGCCCCGAATCTGGTGTCCATGGCTAGCTGAGTGTACTAATGTCTGTGCCACGGGGAAGTCCGAGAACCGGAAGGCAAGATGAAGTCCATGAAGGAGCTGGCGCGTGCCGCGGCCGAAGATACGCACGCCCGTTTTGGCCATAGGCTATTTAGCCTGCCAGGTACGTGGATCGGCCGTCCGTATAGTCTTCGGCACCAGTTGCGCGACGGAAGCATGCTCAGCGATATCAACGGTTTTTCGCATCCGTTTGTTGAGTGGAACTACTGGTGGCAGGCCCACTACTTGGATGCCATAATCGATGACGGGTTGGCTTATTTGGCCGATGGCGACCACGGTGCTGCCCAGAACGAATTACGCCGGGCCAAAGACTTGCTGGCTGGCATCCGAGTGCGGAACTTCGGGGTACTCCCCAACTATTTCTTTGACGATATGGCATGGCTGGCTTTGGCTTGCCAACGGCTGGTTGGTTTTTCGCGACAGGTTGAAGGACGCAGCCATCGCCGTGCCAAACAGGCCGTGACAACCTTGCGCAAGCAACTCGAAGGCGGCATTGATGACGTCTTGGACGGTGGCCTGTACTGGTCGCGTAAGCGAGACTTCAAGAATGTTCCGGCCAATGCTCCGGCCGCGCTATTTTTCGCGCGCAGCGGTGACCGCGATCAGTCCCGAAGGCTCCTCGACTGGATGCGGACTAAGCTTTTTAGCGGCCACCAGGGACTGTATTTGGACGGACTGCGAATTACTTCCTCAGGGCACAAGATGGAAGAAGCGCTGTACACCTACAACCAGGGGCCAATACTTGGAGCGTTGCTTGAGCTGGGCACTGCCGTCGATTTGGACCACGCCGCAACGCTGGTTCGGGCTACTCGTCGGCACCTGGCTGATGAATCCGGGATTCTGCCGGTAAACGGAGGAGGAGACGGTAATCTGTTTGCCGGAATTCTCTGCCGCTATTTGGCCCTGTGCGTGAATGACGAGCGCTTGGATCATGAAGTTCGAGATATGGCTCAGCAGATGATTTCGTCAACCGCAGGCAGTCTTGTCGATGACGAGCCCCGGCGGCTCTCAGCAGCAGTTCAGCGATGGATGGTCTTCAGCGCTGCGGATCGATGCGATTCGAAGTGAAAACCTGTAGATAGCAAACACGGAAACGGCGCCGATGCTCATGCATCGGCGCCGTTTTGAGATGTGGTTAGAGCGAGCGCATCACGGAAACAACACGACCCATGATCTTTGCAGCATCGCCAAGAATCGGCTCGTAGCGCGAGTTCTGCGGAAGCAGCCAGGTGTGCCCATCGCGCTGCCGGAAGGTCTTGACGGTAGCTTCCTCATCGAGCAGCGCAGCGACGATATCACCGTTCTCTGCATTTTGCTGACGTCGGACGACCACCCAGTCCCCATCACAGATGGCTGCATCAACCATGGAATCACCAGAAACCTTGAGCATGAATAGTTCGCCGTGTCCGACCAACTGGCGAGGCAACGAGAAAACATCTTCAACGGACTGATCGGCAAGGATCGGACCACCGGCGGCGATTCGTCCTACCAGTGGGACCATCGTGGTGTCAGCGGACGTGCTGAGCTCGATCACCATCGCATCCTCGGCGGCCTTGGTGTCAGCAGCCTCTGCGGTCGCCGGATTCTCTGCATCATCCGCGAGCTGTAGTGGCAACAGAATTTCCATGGCGCGCGGACGGCGTGGATCTCGGCGAATGTATCCAAGCTTTTCGAGCTGGCTCAACTGGTGAGTGACGCTTGAGAGGCTCTTGAGTCCTACAGAGTCGCCAATCTCACGCATGGATGGTGGATAGCCGTTCTTGCCGATTGCTCGCTGGATGGTTTCCAGGATCTTCTTTTGGCGAATCGTCAGCGAGCGTGCATTCGATCGGGGAGTGCGTTGTGAAGCTGACATGAGATTTTGCCTTCCCTAGCTATCTGACGAAAGTTCAGTGGTCCAAACTGTCGGAGCCAGATGGTGTGATGTTTTCATTGCTCGTCTACTTCGAAATCTTAGTGGATAAGCGAGCTTCTTTCAAAGATTTGTTCGAAAACTTCTGGACAAGTCGGACGAAGCTCTGTTAGAACAGATGTACTAGTTTCGAACACTTCTTCGAAGCGTAGATATCGAATACAACTTCGCACCACTCGATAAACTTGAGGAGATAAGGTCATGGCAACTGTCGCGCTTGACTCAAATCAAACCCGGACTCCAATGAAGATCCGCATCAACCGCCGTGGTTGGGCGGTATTGGTAGGCATTCCCGTATTTGCACTCACTGTTGCAGCCGCATTCTTCTTCTCGATGTTTGCCTCCAATGCTCACGCATCCTCTGAACTGCCAACGGGTGTCGAAACAATTGACGTGACTGTTATTCCTGGTGACACCGTCTGGAGCCTTGCCAAGGAGTACTCGCAGGGCTATGACGTCACTTCGGCAGTCAACCACATCTCGGAACTCAATTCCCTGCAGGGGAGCGAAATCCACGTGGGCGACTCGCTGTCGATTCCAGTCCTCGCTGGCTAAGGACTCGAAGTGAGTCGGGGGATTGTTACCTTCACTCGTAGCGGATTCACCCGCGAAGCTGGTCCCCACGTAGACTAATTGCGTGAATGACCGCAGTGAACTTTTGAGTCAGCTGCCCTTGCGTGAGAATCTCCGCGGGCTATCCCCATATGGCGCACCGCAAATCGACGTGCCCATCCAGCTGAATGTCAACGAGAACACCCATCCGCTTCCTCAAACTGTCGTAGAAGCCATTGCGCAGGAAGTCGCTAAAGCGGCGACTAGCCTGAACAGATATCCAGATCGTGAATTCACCGAACTGCGAGAACTTCTTGCCGATTATCTCGGTCATTCCCTGACCGCCGAGAATATCTGGGCGGCGAACGGATCCAATGAAATCCTGCAGCAGATCCTACAAGCCTTTGGCGGACCTGGGCGGAGCCTCATGAGCTTCGGCCCTACCTATTCCATGTATCCGTTGCTCGCTAGCGGGACTGATACGGCTTACATCGCCGGCGAACGTTCAGAGGACTTCACCCTCTCCGCAGAATCAGCCGCGCAACAGGTCCGCGAACACAAGCCGAACATCGTCTTCCTGTGTTCCCCCAACAACCCCACAGGTACTGCGCTCGGCCTCGACGTGATCACCGCTGTCTACGATGCCATGAGCGAGCACAACGGCATGGTCATTGTGGATGAGGCCTACGCCGAATTTTCCCTGTCGAGCACAAAATCAGCGCTGACCCTGCTTGAAGGACGGCAGCGCCTGATCGTCTCGCGGACCATGTCCAAGGCCTTCGGCCTGGCCGGCGCCCGCGTTGGATACCTCGCAGCAGCGCCCGAAGTCACCGATGCGATCCGCCTCGTGCGATTGCCTTACCACCTGTCGGCTGTCACCCAGGCAACAGCAATTGCGGCGCTGAAAAACATTGATCTTTTGCTGGCCCAGGTAGAAGACATTAAGTCCCAGCGAGACCGAATTGTTGTCCGTCTCAAAGAGCTGGGGCTCAATCCTTCAGTCTCAGACTCCAATTTCGTCTTCTTCAGCGGGCTGGAGAACCCTCACGCGGTATGGGAAGGCCTATTGGAAGCTGGCATTATTGTCCGCGACAATGGGATCCCGGGGACTCTGCGTGTAACTGCCGGAACCGAATCAGAAACTACTGCGTTCTTGAATCGCCTAGCCGAGCTGCTCGGCGCGGAAAAGTAAGCAAGAACAAGCGAAGGAAGACATGTCTGCCGAATTGATTGGCGCACGTCGCGCCCGCATGGAACGCGTCACCAGCGAATCGTCTGTATTCGTGGAACTAGATCTCGACGGCACCGGCGTGTCAGAGATCAGCACTTCGGTGCCGTTCTACGACCACATGCTCACCGCGCTGTCGAAGCACTCCCTGATCGACCTGACAGTCCGAGCCACGGGTGATACCCACATCGACGTGCACCACACCGTCGAAGACACCGCGATCACTATTGGCGAAGTGCTGCGCGTAGCCCTGGGCAACAAGGCGGGAATCCGACGCTTCGGCACCGCATACGCTCCTTTGGATGAAGCGCTCGCGCGCTCGGTCGTGGACGTTTCGGGCCGCCCATACCTGGTTCACTCCGGTGAACCGGCAGGGCAGGAATACCATTTGATCGGCGGCCACTTCACTGGCTCGATGACTCGCCACGTCTTCGAAGCCATCACCTTCCACGCACAAATTTGTGCACATATCGAGGTGCTATCGGGCCGCGATCCTCATCATATTGTCGAGGCCCAATTCAAGTCCTTTGCACGAGCACTGCGCGAAGCTGTCGAGTTCGACGAACGCATGGGCGACAAGATTCCATCCACGAAAGGTGCACTGTAAGTGGGACAGAAGAATGTAGTTGTTTTCGACTACGGTTCGGGCAACGTCCGTTCTGCGGTACGAGCGCTCGAAGCCGCAGGTGCCTCGGTTGAACTGACCGCGGACCCAGAGAAGGTCATGAATGCGGATGGGCTCGTTGTCCCCGGCGTTGGCGCCTACGCTTCGGTGATGGAACAGCTGACCAAGATCGGCGCACTGCGCTGGATCGGCCGCCGCATTGCTGGTGGGCAACCGGTATTGGGAATCTGCGTTGGCCACCAGGTCTTCTTCGAGGAAGGCGTTGAGCACGGAGTCAAGACCGCCGGTATCGGCGAATGGCCCGGCACCGTGGAGCGTCTGAAGTCCGATGTCATCCCGCATATGGGATGGAATACCGTTCAGCCGCCAGAAAGCAGCAAGCTATTCGCCGGCGTTGAGAACGAGCGTTTTTACTTTGTGCACTCCTACGCCGTGCAGAAGTGGGAATTCGATGTGACTCAGCCAGCGATGACTCCACCGCAAGTTACGTGGAGCACCCATGGGACGCCTTTTGTCGCGGCAGTGGAAAACGGCCCGCTCTCGGCGGTGCAGTTCCATCCGGAAAAATCCGGGGAAGCCGGCGCGCAGCTTCTGCGCAACTGGTTGGGCACCTTGTAAGCATGTGGACCATCGTGCTTGGGTTCGTCGGCGCATTTCTGGCAGGTGGAGCGATCTCGCTCAAAAGCCAGAAGGCCCATATTTCATGGGTTATCGCGCTATGGGTACTCGCGGCTATGAGCATTATTGCCGCATGGGTCTTGACCCTCTAAAAATCATTACTTCACTAAGGACATCATGAGCGAGCAACCAATTCTCGAACTATTGCCTGCAGTAGACATCGCCGGGGGACAAGCCGTTCGACTGGTACAGGGCGAGGCCGGATCCGAAACCGGCTACGGCGACCCGCTGGAAGCGGCGCTTTCCTGGCAGAACGCCGGTGCCGAATGGCTTCACCTCGTTGACTTGGACGCGGCGTTCGACCGCGGCAGCAACGTCGAGATCGTGCAGCGTATCGCCAAAGAACTGAATATCAAGGTGGAACTCTCCGGTGGCATCCGCGACGATGCCTCCCTGGACCGCGCCTTGGAATTTGGCGCCACCCGGGTCAACTTGGGCACCGCTGCGCTGGAGAATCCAGAATGGACCAAGCAGGCTATTGCCCGGCACGGCGACAAGATCGCAGTGGGCCTGGACGTTCGCGGCACCACGTTGTCAGGTCACGGCTGGACCAAAGACGGCGGAGACCTGTGGGATGTTCTCGCCCGTCTGGAAGATGCCGGTTGCGCACGCTATGTCGTCACCGACGTGACCAAAGATGGCACCCTTCGCGGGCCGAACGTGGATCTGCTGCGCGAAATCGCCGCCAAGACCAACAAGCCTGTTGTCGCCTCCGGCGGCATCTCATCGCTCGAGGATCTCCGTGTCCTGCGTGAACTTGTGCCTGAAGGAATCGAAGGAGCCATTATGGGCAAGGCTCTGTACTCGGGTCAATTCACCTTGCAAGAAGCATTGGACGTCGCTGGGCGTCGCTAGATTCGCCAAGCCACACAATTGACGGCTTGAAAGCCCAACGGCTTTCAAGCCGTCAACTGTTTTCTGAAGCAGGAACAACGTCCAACCGTTACCGATTCCGCTGTTCCCTGCAGAATGACGCAAAAAAGATCTGAAACACCTTGACGGTGGTGTTCAAGCTCATGAGAGAAGAATCAACTCTTCCCTCCACCAGACCCAAAACCACCGATAGCATGGATGTATGAGTACGGAGCATTCTGAATCAGCGCCAAAACGCCACCTGCCAGGACATATTGTCGCGGCACTGGCTCAGGCCGGTTCACCCGCCGACTCTGCAGGACAGAGTTGGGATGGCCGCGACCTCAGCGGCGAAGGCAACCCGCTGCACAACTTCGACAAGGACGACGGCAGCGCCGACGCTCCAACCATGGCCGCCCTCGCGCGACTGCGCGAAGGCAAAGGCTCTGAAACCGAAGTCCACAAGGCCCTGGCCACCGCGCGAGTATTCGTTGCCGTCGTGGCGCAATTGGGTGAAGAAGCTATGACCGATCACGGATTCGCCTCGGACAAGGAAGCCGACATGGCGCTGGTGAAAATCAAGGCACCGGACGGACGCATGGCGCTCCCGGTCTTTACCACCGTCGAACGCCTGCAAGCCTGGCACAAGGAAGCTCGTCCAGTGGCGGTCTTCGCTCCGCGAGCCGCGCTGTCGGCAGTCAGCGAAGAATGCCAGCTGCTGGTACTCGACCCGGGCAGCGACTTCACCTTTGTCCTGCGACGACCGGGGGTCTGGAACCTCGCCAAACAGGTCGACTGGATTCCGAGCTATCAGAACCAGCAGATCGCCAATCTCGTGCACGATGCCACCGAAGGCTTTAGCCAACTGCAGGCCGTGCAGCTAGCCCCCGGCAGGGGAGTAGGGTCAAGATCACGTGACGGCCAGATGGTTCCAGGCGGTGGCTCCGGACCGGAACTTAATTTGCAGTTTGTTTTCGCACCGGGAACAAGCCAGAACCAAGCGCAGGAAATTACCAGCGCAATTCAGGGACGCTTGTCCCAGAACACTGAATTCACTGAAGCAGTGGATTCTCTAGAACTCAGTTTGCACAGCGCGCCAAGTTGATCTCGGCGGGCTCCTTGAAACAGTAAGGAACAGTTCGGGCATGAAAAGCTATTGGCAGATTTTGCGTCAGCCGCAGATCGCGATGCTGCTGCTTATCGGCATGATTGCCCGCCTTCCGCACTCCGCGCTGAGCATGCTCCTGCTGCTTCATCTGGTCAACCACCTCGACCAGAGCTGGGTCTCGGCCGGCTTGGTGACCGCGCTGATGACCCTCGGTATCGCCATTGGCGCCCCGTGGCGTGGAGCGCGCGTTGACTCCTGGGGATTGCGCAGGGCTATGCTGCCCTCGGTCGTCGTTGAAACCTTCGTATGGTGCACCATTCCGCACGTACCACTCGTATGGGTCTATCCGCTGGCCTTCGTCGGAGGCCTCTTCGCTCTGCCGGTATTCTCCGTGGTGCGCACGGCGCTTGGCATCATGACCACCGGTGAGCAACGTCGAACCGCATTCGCCTTGGATGCCACGGCCACGGAGCTGGTGTTCATTGTCGGACCGGCCACAGCTGGCATTGTCGCCACGCAGATCAGCAGCGTCATCGGACTGAGCGTCATCGGCGTCACCGCCTCACTGGCCGGCTTGGCCTTGATGCTTCTGAACCCGCCCACGCGCAGCGATGACCCTAAAGCCATCGCCATGCAGGCCAACGCCCACGAAGAACGCCTGGGCGCGGAGGCAAGCTTCATCGCTGCCGCGCCGATTGGCGTGCAGGAAGTCGAAGGCGAACTGATTGTCGCCGGCTGGAAATCAGCCCGCGCCAGGATCAAGAAACGAGGCCGGGCATTCAAAAGCCGGTTCAGCTGGATCAGCGCCTCCGTCTTGGCGGTATTCATTGCTTCGGCCGGGGCCGGCATGTTGCTCACCGGTACCGAGGTGGCGATTGTCGCGGAGCTTGATGCGGCCATGCAAAGCCACCGGCTGGGGCTGGTGTTCTTCTTCTGGTGCGGCGCATCGCTGATCGGCGGTCTGATCTACGGCTCCATGAAGCGTGTCATTTCGCCACTGCTCCTGTTGTTGTTCATGGCGATCTTGACGATCCCGATGTACTTCGCCTGGGATACCTGGTCGCTGGCCCTGTTCTCCGCCCTGCCAGGTTTCCTCTGCGCGCCAACGCTCTCGGCCGCCTCGGAATGGCTCACCGATCTGGTGGCTGAGAAGCGCCGCGGCGAGGCCATGGGCTGGTACGGATCGGCGATGACTGCCGGCACCGCCTTGGGTTCGCCGGTCACCGGGTTGTTCGTAGACAACGTGGGTCCGGCTTATGCCTTTGTCGGTATTGGCATCATGGCGGCCATCGTGGTGTTGTCAGCCTTGGTGGCGCAGCAAATTCGCCGTCGCGTGCGCCGCTCGCGCCGCCAGCGCTGGGAAACCACTGCCTAGTTCTGCACCCGCTGGGCGATGCGCGAGTACATGTACATGTCCTTTGGCTCGTTGCCGATCAGCTCCCACCGGCGCAACAACCCTTCGCGTTGGAACCCGCAGCGTTCGGCAGCGCGCCAGGACCCTACGTTCCACGGTTCGACGTACAACTCGACACGATGGATGCCTGGATATTCCAGAGCCCAATCCGCGAGGATGCCCAGGGCGCAGCTGGCAATGCCTTGCCGGCGATGCCCCGGTCCCACCCAGTAGCCGATGCTTGCCCGTCCGTGGCGGGCGTCGTGGAACCATAGCCCCATCTGCCCGACGGCCTGTTCAGTGGCCGAATCCGCTATGGAGAAGGAGTATCCGGTCCCATCCGTGGTCCGGCTCCATTGGCGGTGGATGAAGTCAACGCATTGTTGATGCTCGCCCTGTGGAGGCACGGTGGTGATCTGCGTGATGTAGGGATCCGTCGAAGCCTGCTTGATGAGCGGGATGTCCTGAAGGGAAAACGGGCGCAAATAATAGGGCGTTGCGTTCAAGACAGGCTGCTCGATCAGTTCCATGGGCACAACATTAGCCCGAAGAAGCCTGTTTGCCGGACAGCCGGGAACTGTGTGATCTCAACAACCATGGGCCCGCTCCCGAAGGAGTCGAGCCCATGATGTTAATCTCTTAAGAAACTAGGATGATTGCTTAGTTGACAGCGCCGGTGAACTTTTCGCCTGGGCCCTTGCCGGGTGCGTCAGGAATCAACGAGGCTTCGCGGAATGCCAGCTGCAGGCTGCGCAGGCCATCGCGCAGCGGTGCTGCGTGCTGCGAACCGATCTCAGGTGCGCCCGCGGTGACTAGGCCTGCAAGGGCGGTGATGAGCTTGCGTGCTTCGTCCAGATCTTTCAGCTCAGCAGCGTCTTCGCCCTCGGCCAGACCACATTTGACGGCGGCCGCGCTCATCAGGTGAACAGCTGCGGTGGTGATGATTTCTACTGCCGGAACTTCGGCGATGTCGCGCACCTGCTGGTCGACGAGGTGCTGATGCGAGTTGGTGTCTTCGGTACTCATACTGCTAAGCTTGTCACAGACCGACTCGATGCCGGTACTTCTCATGACGTCCAGTTAGCTCTGGGCAAGGGATTCGTACTAGTATTGAGCCATGCAAGTGGAGGCCAACTCCCACCCGCTGTCGCCGTTTCCAGGCTTCCGGGTAATTCGGCAGGAACTCCTTCGGGTGCTCCCCAGATGCAGGCGCAATGATTTTGCGCCTTTCGTCGTGTCGTTTCTCTTTGGCCTTCGCCTGCAATCGCAGACGGGGGCCTTCTTCGTTTGCGGTTATGGATTACGAATTTCAGGAGTGACACATCAGCGATCCACGCATTAATGAGCGCATTCGCGTGCCAGAGGTACGTCTCGTCGGCCCCAATGGTGAGCAGGTAGGCATCGTCCGCATCGAGGACGCGCTTCGTTTGGCTCACGAGTCCGATCTGGACTTGGTCGAGGTGGCACCCAACGCCAAGCCTCCAGTGTGCAAACTGATGGACTTCGGCAAGTACAAGTACGAAGCCGCTGTCAAGGCTCGCGAGGCTCGTAAGAACCAGACCAACACGGTCTTGAAGGAAGTTCGCTTCCGCCTGAAGATTGATACTCACGACTACGAGACCAAGGTCGGGCACGCATTGCGCTTCCTGGGCGCTGGCGACAAGGTGAAAGCCATGATCCAGTTCCGCGGTCGTGAACAGCAGCGTCCAGAGATGGGTATCCGCTTGCTGGAAAAGTTTGCAGCAGACGTAGCTGAGGTTGGAATCATCGAGTCCAGCCCGCGCATCGATGGCCGGAATATGGTCATGGTTGTTGGTCCGCTGAAGAACAAGGCAGAGGCTCGCCGCGAACAGCAGCAGAAGTCCGGTGGCCGCAACTCGGCCAAGCGCAAGATCCGCACCGACGCTCCAGCTGAGACCGAGGGCCAGAACGTCGCAGCAGCCATGGATGACGAAGCCCGCGCCAAGTTGGAGCAGGCTCGCCAAGCAGCTGAAGGCGACGCCTAGCCAAGCCTGTTGGGCTTTCGAGCCCGTCACCGTTTACGGTGAAGGATCTTCTCGCAAGGAAGATCCAACTACAAGAGAACAACAGCGGTCACCTTGAATGGGGCCCGCTTCGGATGATCCCCACGCGGTACTTTCGCCGCGTGGAGCACGTAAGGAGAACGGCAGCTATGCCGAAGTTCAAGACTCACAGTGGCGCCAAGAAGCGCTTCAAGCTCACCGGTAGCGGTAAGCTCGCTCGCCAGCAGGCCAACCGTCGCCACTACCTGGAGCACAAGTCCTCGCGCGTTACCCGTCGCCTGGCTTCTGACCAGATCGTCGCTAAGGCCGATGTAAAGACCATCAAGCGGATGCTGGGCCTCTAAGCTCTCCCTTTCGCAATTCGGGGAAGCAATACCCCACCACCCATAGATTTCTCCCATCTCGCAAAACCGCGAGCACTGGGGAACCGACTTGAAGGAGTACACACGTGGCACGTGTGAAGCGGGCAGTAAACGCCCACAAGAAGCGTCGCGTCGTTCTGGAACGCGCAAAGGGTTACCGCGGTCAGCGTTCGCGCCTGTACCGTAAGGCCAAGGAGCAGCTGCTCCACTCGTTCGTTTACAGCTTCAACGACCGCCGTAAGCGCAAGGGTGACTTCCGTCGCCTGTGGATCCAGCGCATCAACGCTGCATCCCGCGCCAACGGCATGACCTACAACCGTCTGATCCAGGGCCTGAAGGCTGCTGAGATCGAGGTTGACCGCCGCATGCTGGCCGAGCTGGCTGTATCGGACTCCAACGCATTCGCAACCTTGGTTAAGGTTGCAAAGGAAGCTCTTCCAGCTGACGTCAACGCTCCACGCGCTGCTGCTGAGGTTGCTGCTCCAAAGGCTGCCAAGGCTCCTAAGGCTGCCGCTCCAAAGGCTGCTGAAAAGGCCATCGAGGGCGAAGGCGTAATCAAGGCTGTTGAAGGCGAAGACGCTCCTGAGGGCTTCATCATCAAGGGCAACGCTGGCTCGAACAAGTACCACGTTCCAGGCTCGACCTGGTACGAGCAGACCGAAGCCGAATACTGGTTCAACTCGGTTGAAGCAGCCAAGGCTGCCGGCTTCGAGCCAGCTGGCGGGGAATCCCGCCAGCAGATGAAGTAAATCTTTTCTCCCTTTGAGCTAAAGCTCAGGTAGGACAGATCACACCGATGGGTGGGTCCCGCGATCACGCGGAACCCACCCATTAGTGTTTCTACCGGTATTCTCGAAGTATGAGCAGTTTTTCCGCTGAAGTGATGACCAACCCACGTGCCGAACGAGTCAAGTCGGTCGCCCGGCTTGCCAACCGCAAGGGCCGTGAAGCCACAGGGGAATTCCTCGTCGAAGGCCCGCAGGCCGTGCGCGAAGCGCTCAAGGCGCACCTGGACGACGACAACCTCGTGCAGGCCGTCTACGTTGTCGGCGGATTCCTCGAAAGCCACGACGAGTTCGCGGAACTGCTCGATCAAACACAGGTGCCAACACGCATCGTCACCGGCGAAGTGCTGCATGCCATGGCCGACACCCAGACCCCGCAGGGGATTCTCGCCGTTGCCGCGATCGCCCAGCCGCAACTGAGCGAAGTGCTCGCCGCCAAGCCGCGGCTCATCGCGGTCCTGTGCCGGGTCCAGGACCCCGGAAACGCGGGCACGGTGCTCCGCGCCGCAGACGCCGCCGGAGCTGATGCCGTCATCCTGACCAAGGGCAGCGTCGACATCTATAACCCGAAGGCCGTGCGCTCCACGGTCGGATCGCTATTCCACCTGCCGGTGCTTAACAACCTCGAATTCGACCACCTGATCGAGGCGGCGAAAACCACCGGAAACCAAATCCTCGCCGCCGACGGCTACGGGGCCTTGAACCTGGACTCGTTGCAGGATGCCGCGGTTTTGCGCGCCCACCAGCCGGCCGCCGACGCACCGGCCCCCGAAGGCCAGCCGGTCCTTGAAGCGCCCACGCTATGGCTCTTCGGCAATGAAGGACAGGGCCTGGACGAACACGAAAAACAGGCGGCTGACCATGCAGTGGCTGTTCCGCTCTACGGCGTAGCCGAGTCGCTGAATGTTGGCACCGCCGCAACCGTGTGCCTCTACGCCTCGGCACGAGCCCAGCACACGGCAAAGCAGGGCTAGCCCGTGGCTGAAGCATCAGTCCTGAAGCAAATTGTGGCCGTAGCGATCGTCGATGATCTGGCAGCTCCCGCCAAGCTCTTGGCCGCCCGGCGCAACCGGCCTGCGGCCCTCGCCGGATTGTGGGAATTCCCCGGAGGGAAGGTCGAGCCGGGGGAGAGCGAAATTGCCGCGGTGCACCGTGAACTCAGCGAAGAGCTGGGCGTGGCCGTCACCCTGGGCGCAATGATCCCCGGGCCGCACCCGCAAGGATGGCCGCTGAACGAGAAAGCCGCCATGCGCATGTGGTTCGCCCAGATCACCGAGGGCGAACCGGATACCCTGGACGGCCACGACCAGCTGGCCTGGCTCGACCTCGACGACTCGCTGCCCGGGATCGTCGAATGGATTCCGGCCGACGCGCCCATCGTCGCGGCATGCCTTGAACAGGTACATGCAGGATCGGCCCATTAAAGACGCGTAAGCTTGAAGCAGCGCCTTTTGAGGCTTGGCACCATTATTTGCACCCGAACACTTTTTGAGGAGCCCTTTTCCGTGAAGCGACTTTTGAGCGTGATCGCACTGGCCTTTGCCGCCGTCCTAGCGTTGTCCGGCTGCGTCAACATGAACGCAGACGTCAACGTCCAGGGCCCTGACAAGACAACCGGTTCGGTAGAAGTCACCATCAACAAGGAGAACCTCCAAGGCATGAGCCTCGACGAGCTTCTGGCAACCCAGGTCGACACCGCGGCCATGGAACAGCAGCTTGATGGCAAGTGGACCTACTCGAAGATCGAAGAGGGCGAGAACGTCGGACTGCGCTTCGACACCGATGGCGTGAAGACCTACACCCAGCTCAAGGACGCCTTCAAGGTCTTCGGCTTCGAGATCAACCTCGCCGACGATGGCAAGGAAGTGACCTTCTCCATGCCAGGGGACAAGGCTGCCGTTGATTCCTCCTTCACCGAAGCGAACCTGCACGTGAACTTCCCGGGTGAAGTCACCTCGCACGCTCCGGGCGAAGTCGAGCACCACTCGGTCACCTTTGACATGATCAAGGGCGCCCAGGTCTACCAGGCCACCGGCAAGTTCGACCACACGCTGTTCTACGCCTCGATCTTCGGCGGCGCACTGCTCGTGCTGACCCTGGTCTTCGTGCTGGCCTTCGCCCCCAAGGGAGCCAAAGAAGAGCACTAAGCAGCAATAACCAGCTTCGAGGTAAGAAGCTTCACGCCAAGGGCCCGTCATCGGTGAAACGATCACGGGCCCTTGGCAATAGAATGGAACCAAAGTGTTCTACGCGTAAGTACAAGATAAGAGTAAGGATCGATCGATCCCATGTCTGATCAGACAACTGGACAAGCTCCCGACGGGGAGTCCAACGTTCCGCACCCAACCGACGAAGCAGGCATCCAGGCGGCCGTTGGCGCCGCCTTGGCCGCCATCGAGGCTGCCGGAGACCTGAACGAGCTGAAGGATGCCCGACTAGCGCACACCGGCGAAAAGTCGGCCCTGTCATTGGCCAACCGGCAGATCGGCAAGCTCGACAAATCGGACAAGGCCATCGCCGGCAAGCTGGTCGGCTCGGCTCGCGGCCGCGTCAACAAGGCCCTCGCGGCCCGCACCACGGTGCTGGAAGAAGCCGAAGCAGCCCGCATCCTCATCGAAGAGACCGTTGATGTCACCGCGGCCCCACGCCGCCGCCCGGTCGGCGCTCGCCACCCGCTCTCGGTCCTGCAGGACCGCGTAGCCGACATTTTCGTCGGCATGGGCTGGGAAATTGCAGAAGGCCCGGAAGTCGAATCCGAATGGTTCAACTTCGACGCGCTGAACTTCAAGCCGGACCACCCGGCCCGCGAAATGCAGGACACCTTCTTCATCGAGCCTGCCGACGCCCACCTCGTGCTGCGCACCCACACCTCCCCGGTGCAGGTCCGCTCCCTGCTCGAACGCGACCTGCCGGTCTACGTGCTGTGCCCTGGACGCACCTTCCGCACCGATGAGCTCGATGCCACCCACACCCCGGTCTTCCACCAGTTCGAAGGCCTGGCCGTGGACAAGGGCCTGACCATGGCCGACCTGCGCGGCACCCTGGAGCACTTCGCCCGCCAGATGTTCGGCGAAGAAGCCCAGATCCGCTTGCGCCCAGCCTACTTCCCGTTCACCGAGCCATCCGCCGAGCTGGATATCTGGCACCCGGGTGCCAAGGGCGGCCCGCGCTGGATCGAATGGGGCGGCTGCGGCATGATCAACCCGAACGTGCTGCGCGCTGCCGGCATCGACCCGGATGAGTACTCCGGCTTTGCCTTCGGCATGGGCATCGAGCGCACGCTCATGTTCCGCAACGACGTCCCGGACATGCACGACATGATCGAGGGCGACATCCGTTTCAGCCAGCACTTCGGGATGGAGATCTAAGTTATGCGTATTCCACTATCTTGGCTGCGCGAGTACGCGCAGGTACCAGCCGACGCCTCGGCTGAAGACGTGATGGCGGACCTGGTCAAGGTCGGCCTCGAAGAAGAAGACGTGCACCGTCCCTCCGATGAGCTTTCAGGCCCGATCGTGGTGGGCCAGGTGCTCTCCTTGGAAAAGGAGGTCGCCTCCAACGGCAAGACCATCAACTGGTGCCAGGTCCGCGTGGTCCCGGAAGGCGCCGAGCAGACCCTGGCCGGCAAGGGCATCGACCCCTCCGGCGTGCAGGGCATCGTGTGCGGTGCGCACAACTTCGTTGAGGGCGACAAAGTTGTTGTCACCCTGCCCGGCGCCGTGCTGCCCGGGGACTTCAAGATCTCCCCGCGCAAGACCTACGGCCACACCTCGGCCGGCATGATCGCCTCCTCGCGCGAACTGGGCATCGGCGATGACCACGACGGCATCATCGTGCTCTCCAACTACGGGCTGGACCCGGAACTGGGCACCGATATCTTCGAGCTCTTCGGACTCGATGACCAGGCCGCGGAGATCAACGTGACCCCGGACCGCGGCTACTGCTTCTCGATCCGCGGCGTGGCCCGCGAGTACGCGCTGGCTACCGGAACCTCCTTCACCGACCCGGCCACCACCGTTGCGGTCTCCGAAGCCACCGAGGCCGGCCACGACGTGGTCCTGGCTGACCAGTCACCGATCTACGATGTTCCAGGCTGCACCCGCTTCGTGACCCGCGAGGTCACCGGCATCAACCCGTGCCTGCCGACCCCGCGCTGGATGGCTTCGCGCCTGCAGCTGGCCGGCATGCGCTCCATCTCGCTGCCCGTGGACATCTCGAACTACGTGATGCTGGAACTCGGCGCGCCGCTGCACTTCTACGACGCTGACAAGCTCACCGGTGCCATCACCGTGCGCCGCGCCCACGCCGGCGAGAAGTTGACGACTTTGGACGACAAGGAACGCGAACTGTCGGTCGAAGACCTGCTGATCACCGACGAGTCAGGTGCCCTGGGCATCGCCGGCGTCATGGGCGGAGCCGCCACCGAAGTCACCGATTCGACCACCCGCGTGCTGATCGAAGCAGCGCACTTCGATGCGGTATCCATCGGCCGTTCGCGCCGCCGCCACAAGCTGCCGTCCGAAGCCTCTAAGCGCTTCGAACGCGGCGTGGATCCGCAGATCATGCAGATCGCGGCCCAGCGTGCGGTGAACCTGCTCGTCGAGCTGGCCGGCGGTACCGAAACCACCAAGATCACCGATACCGGCGCCCAGCCAGCTGATACCCAGATCCAGCTGCCATCGGGTTTCGCCAGCTCCCTGATCGGCGTGGACTACACCGACGAGCAGACCGTCGCGTCGCTGGAAGGCATCGGCGCGAGCGTCGAGCAGAACGGCACCGGCTTCCTGGTCACCGCGCCAGGCTGGCGTCCGGACCTGGCCATCAAGGAAGACCTGGTCGAAGAAGTAGCCCGAGTCGTCGGCTACGACAAGATCCCGGCTACCTTGCCGGTGGCTCCTCCGGGCCGCGGCTTGACCCGCGTCCAGTCCCAGCGCCGCCGCCTGCTCCAGGGCTTGGCCGACGCGGGATTGACCGAGATCCTCTCCTACCCGTTTGTCTCCGAGCTGCAGAACAGCACCTTCGGCGCAGCCCAGGCCGGCACCGAGGTCAAGGCCATTTCCCTGGCCAATCCGATCTCCAAGGAATTCCGCTTCCTGCGCACCAGCCTGCTGCCAGGCCTGCTGGAAACCGCGCGCCGCAACATCGGACGCGGCTTCCGCGATCTGGCCCTCTACGAGGGCGGACTGGTCTTCCAGCCAGGCGAGCAGCTGGGTTCCAGCGTGCTCCCTCCACTGGGCGCCAAGCCAAGTGACGAGGTGCTGGCCGAACTGTTCAACGGAGTTCCGAACCAGCCGTGGCATTTGGCTGCTGTGCTGACCGGCAACGAGGCTTCCGCCGCTGCCGGCTTTGCGCCGCGTGCCTGGGATTGGGCCGACGCACTGGAGGCAGCACGTACGGTTGCCGGTATCCTCGGCGTCGAGCTGGAGATCGCCCAGGGCAGCCACCAGGCGTTCCACCCTGGCCGTGCCGCGACCTTGAAGGTTGCCGGGGAAGTCGTCGGCTACGCCGGTGAACTGCACCCGCAGCTGCTCAAGGACCAGGACCTGCCAGCGCGCACCGTGGCCATGGAGCTGAACGCTGCGGCCCTGATGGTCGCGGCTCCTGCCGTGGTCGTTGCCGAGCACCTGTCCACCCAGCCAGTGGCCACCCAGGACGTCGCCCTGGTCGTGGATCAGGATGTTGTCGCCGGCGACGTCCTGGCGGCTCTGCGCGAAGGTGCCGGAGACCTGCTGGAAGACATTGCACTCTTCGATGTGTACCAGGGCAAGGGCATCGAGGATGGCAAGAAGTCGCTGGCCTTCGGCCTGCGCTTCCGCGCCACCGACCGCACCCTGACCGCTGACGAGGCCTCCGAGGCGCGCGCCGCGGCAGTCGCCGTGGCTGCCGAGAAGTTTGGCGCCACCCAGCGCTAGCTGAAACCCGCGATGCCCCGCTGCGTGCCTTGACCCCAAGGCGATCAGCGGGGCATTGCTGCATAGTCGCAACGTCGAACTCCCGAAGGGCGACTACACTTGTTTCTGGGATTCCTCAATAACTAATGACGATCAGGGAAGTGGTGAGCCGTGAAGGGACTGCGATCTTGCGGCGCTGTGCTGTTGGTGTTATTCCTTGGCTTCCTGGCTGTCGCTGCCTTGATTGCAGCAGGTTGGGGAGTGATTGTCTTCATCGAACGCGGCGCCGGAGCGCATTTGCAAGATGAGCCTACCCCGACCTACCAGCCAGAAGAGGAAGCACCGGATCCCATGCGGCCAAGCAGCTTCGGGCTGCCGCAGGAAGCGACTGCAGCCTAGGCCTGCGGTGTTGCCCGGGTCAGGGTCACCAGCGCTGCATCGTGGCTTTGGCGGATGAATCCGTGCCGCTCCAGGACTTTGAGTGATGCGATATTTTCTGGTGCCACCCTGGCCATGAGATCCGTGATTCCGGATTCTTGCAGATGCTGCAATCCTTGGGCGACGATGGCCTTGGCCAAGCCCTGGCCCCACATTGCGGGCGCAAGCCAATAGCCGATCTCTGTGGCATGGGCACGGTCCGTGGCAGTGAACAAGCCTATTCGCACGCCATCGAGCCATACGATGAACCATGAAATCCCATTGCTGTCGATCGCTTGATTTACTCGCTGTAGCGCGTATTCGCGGCTCCATGGCTGGCCATCGCCAATGAACGCGGTGACGCGCTCATCCGCGCTGAGACCCACGATGAAATCCGTATCGGTTCCGTCAATTGCCCTTAGTTGTACTGAGGAACTCATACCATCAGCCTATGGGATGAACTCAGCCCACTAAAAAATCTGTGTCTGATCAAACGAACGGCGCCAAAAGGGCAAACAACAGCGGGAAACGATTCGCATCGTTCCCCGCTGAAGAATGATAATTTACTTTGCTCCGCCTGCGGTGACAGGTGGAAGATCGGACCATGGGAAGGTGATCCACTTGTCGGTGCGGCGCCATTCGTAGTCCGGGACCATGATGGTGCGTGGCTTGGTGTAGAGGCAAACGGTCTTGACATCCGCGCCCCATGCCGAAACCAGGTCGACGACCTTTTCCAAGGTGCGGCCCGAGTCGGAAACGTCGTCAACGATCAGGATCTTCTTGTCGCGCAGGTGGCCGTCATCCAGCATCGGTGGCAGCACAACTGGCTCCGGGAGAACGGTGCCGATCCCGGTGTAGAACTCGACGTTCAGGGCGCCGCAAGCCTTGACACCCAGTGCGTAGGAGATCGATCCGGCCAAGAGCAGGCCGCCGCGTGCTACCGCCAAGACGATGTCGGGCTCGAAGCCGCTGTCTACGATGGTCTGTGCAAGTTCGCGGGAGGCTTCACCGAAGGTGTCCCAGGTGAGAATTTCGCGCTCTGGCTCTGAAAGGACGGATGCCCCGGAATCGTCAATGCTAGTCATTCTGCAATTTTACCGCCGTTTTCGGCGTAGTCGTGCAGGAAGCAATGACCTGGTCCTGTTTTACATCACTAGTCTGGAGCGTTTAACGCTTATTGATCAGGCAAGAATCCGAGAAGAGACCCCTAGTCTGAGCAATTCATCACGTCATCGACACCTCTGCCGAAGGCAAGGAACTCGAAGAACTGCGTTGGAAAAGCTAACGCAGTGATGGTGGGCTGCACGACAGGTCACTACCGGTTGCGCCAAAAAATCACTTTTGATCGATAAACTGGTGCGAGCAGTCGTTCACCAGCCATCCAGCATCGGTCCCGAGGAGAAGCGAACATGGCACGAAGCAATCTGTCCAGGCGAGTGGTCAGCGCAGCAGCGGTCCTGTCCTTCGGCCTGTTGAACGTGGTAGTCCCGGCCCAGGCGGTGTCGGGAGCGCAGATCCACGCAGGTGAGAATCTGGGGGAGGTCAGCATTGACGACACGGCGGGCGTGATCAATCGCGACCGGCTCATGGACGCCTTGGATGAACTGGATTTCAACGAACCGACCAACATCGCGGTGTATACACGCGACGGCGAGTATTCCGATGACATCAATACCAAAACGCTCGAATTCGCGCGCAAGAGCCATCCAGAATGGATCTCGGCAGAGGCCGAGGACTATGGCGACTATTGGGCCGACGGGATGCTGATCATCACCTTGTCGGTCGAAGGCAGCGGGGACGGTCAAATTGGCACGTATTTTGGCGAGGATCGCAAAGTGACCACTAGCCAGATGGAAAGCATCCACGAGGCAGGGTATGACGACTTCAACCTGTCGCGGTGGACCGACGGCGTGATCGCGGTTGCCGACAAGGCATCGGCAATCATGAATCGGCCGTGGTACAAAAGTCCCGCCCTATGGTGGACCGTTGCGGCAGGTGGCGGCGGCACCGGTGTTGTCCTGGCGGCCACCGCCGCAGTGCGGTCTTCGCGACGCAAGAATTTTGCCAAGGATTTTTACGCGGGACGAGAGCATCTGACCAATGTCACGATGGACTTGGAAGAAACCGAGCTCGCCGCTAAGACGCTGCCCACCGGGTCAACCCACGCCGCGGAACTTGAACGCCGATTTGCCGACTTCATGTCGAAGTATCGTGAATCCTTCGATTCGCAAGCCAAGCTTGAAGCAGCGGAGAAGAAATACCGTTCCTCTAGCCGTGGCGTGGACGCCGCCAAGGAGTTCAAGGCCGAAGCGCAAAACCTTGATCTCACCGATGACGCCATCATCGCTGCCGCCGCGCTCTACACCCGTTCAGCCTCGTGGGAAGAGGCCTGGCGCGCGCAGACGAAGCCGCTGGCAGGCGATCTCGCCCAAATCTCCACGCTGATCGATGACGTGGAGCCTGAGCTGATGGGCAGCGCGGCGGCGCTCGCCTCGTACCGTGAGTCGGCAACACAATCGCTGGAATCGCTGGGAACCCAATTGAAGGCCGGACAAATCGACGTCGATGCGGCCTTGGATGAGCTCTCCGATCTTCGACGCGGGCTGACAGAGCGCTTGGACGACTTTGCCAAGGCCCAGATCGAAGCCTACGCGGAGAACGATGAAGAGAAGGAGCAGATGCGCAGGGAAATGGAACGCTCCCGCTATTCCACGGCGGGCCAGGGCCCGCGAGGAGGGACCATCCTGGACGTTGTGAATCCCGCATCGCTGTACTGGAGCGTGGGCGGCTACAACGCTGGCTACACTGCGGGAACCAACTCGGTGGATCAATCCCGCGCGTCCTCTAGTTCGTCCGGGTCGGTCTCAACCGGATACTCCGGTGGCGGCAGCTTCTCGGGCTCCGGCGGATCGTCGCGGTTCTAAACGGAAACCCATGCAGATTTTTTCCAAACTCCTGCCCGGGGCCGTACGCGTGGCCGAGACGCGTACCGAGCTTGATGACGGGCCTAGATTCTGGCAAGAGGATCAGTATGTGGCCGACGCGGTCCAATCCCGTCAACGGGAGTTCCGCACCGTGCGCATTTGCGCCCGTCAAGCGCTCGCCGAATTCGGGTACGGCGATTACATCCTCGTTCCCGATGAGCACCGTGCGCCGGTGTGGCCCCCGAATATCGTGGGCAGCATGACGCATGCAGTCGGACTGCGAGCCTCCGCCGTGGCCAGCACCGGTGATTTCAGCGGTATCGGCATCGACGCAGAGCCGCATCAGGCGTTGCCAGCAGAAGTGGCCGGCCTGATCCTGTTGCCGGAAGAACAGCGCTTGGCCGCTCGCCTCCAAGCAGAAGATCCCGGCATCGCTTGGGACAAACTGATGTTCAGCGCCAAGGAGAGCGTCTTCAAAACGTGGTATCCGCTGGCCCGGCGCTGGCTTGATTTTCTTGAATGCGAGATTACGGTCGGCCACGAGCCAGGAGCCTTCACCGCCCGGATCCTGCAGGCCAGCCCCGTGCACGGCGGCGTTGACCTGTCAGTGCTCTGCGGGACATGGATGAGCGAATCCCCAGTGGGCCGTGGCCTGCTGGCCACGGCGATCACCGTGCGATGAAACTCGTAACGCCCTAGAACTCTTCGCCGTGGGTGATGACGTTTGCAGCGCGTCCCACGATTTGGGGATCGGGGGATCCGATCAGCTCATGATCCTTGCCCTTGTAGTCAAACAGGTTCAGCACGTGGCGCATCGCCTGAAGCCGGGCGCGCTTCTTGTCATTGGACTTCACCACTGTCCACGGAGCGTGATCGGTGTCGGTCTTGAGGAACATTTCCTTCTTGGCTTCCGTGTACTTCTCCCATTTATCCAGGGACTCGAGATCCATCGGGGAGAGCTTCCACTGGCGCACCGGGTCGATTCGCCGAATGGTGAAGCGGGTGAGCTGCTCGCTAGCAGAGACAGAGAACCAGAACTTCACCAAATCGATGCCCTCATCGACCACGAGCTTTTCGAAGAGCGGGGTCTGGTCCAGGAAGTGGTCCACCTGTTCCGGGGAGCAAAAGCCCATGACCCGTTCCACGCCGGCACGGTTGTACCAGGAACGGTCGAAGAGCACGATTTCCCCGGCTGAGGGGAAGTGCTGCACATAGCGCTGGTAGTACCACTGGGAGGATTCGCGTTCGCTGGGTTTTTCCAACGCGACAACGCGGGCGCCACGAGGGTTCAGATGCTCGGTGAAGCGCTTGATCGTTCCCCCCTTGCCTGCGGCATCACGGCCCTCGAAAACGATCATGATGCGCCGGCCGTTGGCCTTGACCCATTTCTGGAGCTTCAGGAGCTCGATCTGCAGGGCCCGCTTTTCAATCTCGTAGGTTTCGCGGTCGAGTTTCAGGGCGTAGGGGTAGTCTTCGCGCCAGGTGTCAACGACGGTGCCATCGGCGCGCAGCAGCAACGGATCATCGTCATCATCGTCGAGCACCGAATAGCCGCGGAAGGCATCATCGAGCAGGGGCATTTCTACACTCATGGTGGCAAGCCTAAATTTCGTGGATGAACTGATAATGAATGGATCGTGAACTGGACAACAGGCCAGCCGAACTCTTAGGCCGGGAAGCCCGGCAGTTCAAGATCGGTGAGCCAGGATTGCAGAATCTGATCCACATCGATGCCAGAAGCATGCTTCTTCAGATGGCTCGTGAACTTCTTCGTATCAACGCTGCCGTGCGCGTAGCTCGCCGTCCAATCGCGCAGCATCTCGTAGAAGGCCTCTTCGCCTAGCGCAATGAGCAATGCGTACAGGGTCAGCGCCCCGCGCTTGTAGACCCGATCGTCGAACATGTCCTTCGGGCCGGGGTCCCCGATCTGCAGATCCTGGGGCAGGGACTTGAGCTTCTCCCAGGCCGCGCGGGCTCGCTGCTTGATCGGCATGACCCCGGCGTGTTCCGAGTACACCCACTCGCTGAAGCAGGCGAAGCCCTCGTTCAGCCAGATGTCCTGCCATTGTGAGGGAGTCAGCGAATTGCCGAACCACTGGTGCGCGAACTCATGGGCGATCAGGCGCTGGGCCTCCCACTGAAGCGAGAGATGATTGCGCCCGAAAATGCTCATTCCCTGGGCTTCCAGCGGAATCTCCAATTCGTCGTCGACCACGACGATCTTGTAATTCCCGAAGGGGTAGGGGCCGAATTTGCGCTCGAAGATCTCGGCCATCTGGCTTTGCTTCGCGAAGGCTCCGCGCACCGGCAGATCATTGCCTGGAACCGAGTAGGCCAGCAGGTGGTGCCCGCGGTCAAAGGCGATTTCGATGTAGCGCCCGATCTGCAAGGTCGCCAGATAGGTGGCCATGGGCTCGCGCTGTTCGTACACCCAGGTATTGCGGCTGGCCGAGCGGCTGTGCGAGATCAAGTCTCCATTGGCCACCACGCGGTAGCCCGCATCGGTGGATACCTCGAAACGGTAGGAGGACTTGTGGCTTGGATGGTCATTGCAGGGGAACCAGGTCGAAGCTCCCACCGGCTGGCCCGAAACGAGGATGCCGTCGGTGAGCTCTTCCCAGCCCACCTCGCCCCATTGCCCGTTATCGACGCTGGGATTTCCACCGTAGCGCAGGTTCAATTCGATATAATCCCCGGCTTGGATCCGGTTCGGGGTCGAGATGACCACACGGTGGTGCTTTTTGCTGACCGAGACCTTGCGTCCCTGGCAAGTGGCCTTCATGATCTTCAGCCCATTGAGGTTCAGCGGGATCTCGTTGAGATCTTCGAGCGCGCGAATGCGCAGCATGGCTCGGCCATCGAGGTGGTTGCTCGCGAGCTTCACCACGAGGTTCACATCGTAATGTTCCACGGTGTAGGTCGGGGAGCCGTAGTGCTTGGTGTACTCATCCAGTATGCGATGGTGCATCGGTGCGTTGCCTCAGGCTTCCTGTGCGATGGGCTTCGTACATTGTGTATCCGGGGTGGTGTTCCAGCGTACTGCCGGATTGCCGCGCCAGTAGGTATTGGCAGGCAGAACCTCGCCGCGAAGGACCAAGCTGGCCGGGCCGGTGGTGGTGCCCTCGGAGATCCGCGCCGCTGGCAGGATCACGCTATGCGGGCCGAGCGTCGCCCCTGCTCCCAGGGTGACCGCGTCAATGGACATGATGCGGTCGTGGAACAGGTGGGTTTGCAGCACCGAGCCGCGGTTGACCGTGGAGTGATCCTCCAGGGTGACCAGGTCGGCCTCCGGCAGCCAGTAGCTTTCGCACCACACTCCATGGCCGATCGTGGCGCCCTGGGCGCGCAGGAACCAGACCAAGGCCGGGGTTCCGCTAGCGAGGCGGGCGAACCACTGGGCGCACACCAGTTCGGTGAAGGAATCGACCATTTCGGTGCGCCAGATGAACGAGCTCCACAGGGTGTGCTCGCCGGGGCGGATCGCGCCGACCACCAGCCATTTGGCGGCGACCGCGATGACGGCAGCCAACGCGCCGGCAAGCACCAGCACCGCGCCGGAGAGCAGCATGCTGGCCCACACGCCGGCGTAGGTGGCCAGGGCGGCAAGGGCCCACAGCACGCCACCGGCGATGGCCACGGTCGTGAAGACCGCCAGGGAACGGGCCAGCTCCCAGAAGGAACGCATGATCTTCAATTTCGGGGCCGGACGGTAGGTGCGCTCCGACTCGGCTTCCACCGTGGTGCGGCGCAGCTTGTTCGGCGGGGAACCGATCCACGACGTCCCGGCCTTCATCTTCTTCGGCGTGGCCGAGAGCACCGCAATCAGCGATCGCTTTGGCACGCGGCGTCCTGCATGCAGGATGCCGGAGTTGCCCAAAAAGGCCTTCTTGCCCACGCGCACCGGCGCGATATGCATCCATCCGCCGCCCAGTTCGTAGGAGGCCACCATGGTGTCATCGGCCAGGAAGGCGCCGGAGGAGATGGTGGTCATCTTCGGGATCAGCAGGACCGTGGAAATTTCCACATCGCGTCCCACCTTGGCTCCCAAGAGGCGAAGCCAGATCGGGGTGAACAGCGAAGCGTAGAGCGGGAAGAGCTGATCGCGGGCGGCATCCAGGACCCGCTCGGTCGCCCAGGCCTGCCAGCCCACGCGCGAGGTGACCGGATGCCATCCTTCGACCAAGCCGATCGACAGCAAGCGCACCACGATGACCGTCAGGATCATGCTCGACAGGAACCAGACCATTGCCGCCACGATCACCGCCGGGATGAAACGCCAGCCGATTTCTGCCAGCGACTGGGCCGGCCGCAGGATCGGGGTGACCGAGAGGAAAGCGAGAACCACCGGGATCCACTGCCACAGGTTCAGCAGGATCGAGGCGAAGCCGGCGAGCACGCGAGGCATCCTGCGGTAGGCCGGTTCTGCTTCGGGCCACTTGGGCTTGGCCTTGGACTGCCGGGTCGCAGGGGAGCCGGCGTACCGGGAGCTGCCGCGGGCACTTCCGTAGACGGCCGAACCGGCCTCGACGATCGTGCCCTCGCCGATCACCGCTCCGGGGGCCAAGGTGCTGCGCGCGCCGATCGATGCGCGGGCGCCAACCTCGATGGCCCCCACGTGCACCTTGTCGCCGTCAATCCAGTAACCGCTGACATCCACCTCGGGCTCGATGGTGGCGCCCGGGCCCACGGTGAGCATTCCGGTCACCGGCGGCAGGGTGTGCAAGGTGGCTGTGCGGTCGATCTTCGCGCCAAGCATGCGTGCGTACCACGGCAGCAGCGGCGCGCTGGAGAGCGAAATCGGATCCACTACATCGGCTGCGTGCTGCGCCAGCCACAGGCGCAGGTGGACCGAACCAGAGCGCGGATAGACCCCGGGCTCCAGCCCGCGCAGCAGCAGCCTCGTGGCCAGGATGGACAGCGCCATGCGCCCGAGCGGGGTGGCGAAGAGAAGCCATAATCCGGCGATCACGTACCACGGGGTGGGCAATGGGTCGTCAAAAATTCCCATGGCCGCCAGGGCCACGTGCCCGATCATCAAATAGGTGAACCAGCGCAGCCCCGAAAGGATGAACAGCGGGAAAGCCACCAGGGTCTGCGCCACTTGGGTGATGCGCTTGGTGCGCGCCACGGTCCGCGGTTCCACCGGCTCGCTCGTGGCTTGCTGGCCGCCGAGGAATTCAACCAGGGCTCCGAAGCGCGGGTAGTCATAGAGTTCGGCCACCGTCAGATCCGGATAGCGCACGCGCAAGGCGGAGACGAGCTGGGCGGCCGAGAGGGAACCGCCGCCGGCGGCGAAGAAGTCGGCGTCTACCCCGGATACAGGTGCGCCGAGCGCTCCCTGCCATGCTTCGGCAATGAATTCTCCCACCTCATCCAGTGGCGGCAGCTCGCCGGAGGATTCATTCTGCTCGGCACCGGGCAGTGGCCAGGGCAGGGCATTGCGGTCGACCTTGCCGCTGGTTTTCATCGGCAGGTTGTCCATGACGGCCAGGATCGGCACCATGGGCGCCGGCAGGTCCTCCAGCAAGGCGGTGCGGGCCGCGGACAAGTCGTAGTCTTCAGGCGCCTGGAGGTAGCCGACCAGGATCTTGTTTCCGGTGGCGGTTTCGCGCACGGCCACCGCGCCGGCGGTAACCCCGGCCAGCGAGTTGAGCGCGGCATCGATTTCGCCCAGCTCGATCCGTCGGCCGCCGATCTTCACCTGGTCGTCAACACGGCCGATGAAGATCAGGCCTTGGCTGTCGTTGACCACCATGTCGCCGGAGCGGTAGGCGCGCTCCCAGCCCAGGGTGGGCATCGGCGCGTACTTTTCGGCATCCTTTTCTGGATCCAGGTAGCGGGCCAAGCCCACGCCGCCGATGATCAGCTCGCCGGATTCGCCCTCGGCCACCGGAATGCCCTGGGGGTCGACCACGGCCAGATCCCAGCCGGCCAGCGGCAATCCGATGCGCACCGGCAGGCTGCCGTCCATGGTGGCTCCGCAGGCCACTACGGTCGCTTCGGTTGGCCCGTAGGTATTCCAGACTTCGCGGCCCTCGGTAGCCAGGCGGCCGGCCAGTTCTGGCGGGCAGGCCTCGCCACCGAAAATGAGCAGGCGCACCGAGTCCAGGGCCTGGGCTGGCCACAGGGCCGCCAAGGTGGGGACGGTGGAGACCGCGGTGATCGAGCGGGCAATCAGCCAAGGGCCGAGGTCCATGCCGCTGCGCACCAGGGCGCGCGGGGCGGGTACCAGGCAGGCGCCATTGCGCCAGGCGATCCACATTTCCTCGCAGGAGGCGTCGAAGGCGACCGAGAGCCCGGCCAGGACCCGGTCGGTGGTGTTCAGCGGGTCGCTGGCCAGGAACATCTGCGCTTCGGCATCGACGAAGGCCGCCGCGGAACGATGGGAGACCGCGACGCCCTTGGGTTTGCCGGTGGAGCCGGAGGTGAAGATGATCCAGGCGTCATCGGACAGGTTCGGCAGGCGCGGGGACGCGAACGGCTTGGGCCGTGCGGCATCCACCACGATGGTATCGATGCCCTTGACGATGCCGGCCACTTCGGCTTCGGTGAACACCGTTTTGGCTCGCTCGTCGGGATCGTCCGCATCCACCGGGACATAGGCGGCGCCGACCCAGATGATGGCCAGGATCCACTCGTAGAGGTGGCGCGTGCCCGATTCAACGCGCACGCCGATGCGGTCGCCGGCACCGAGGCCGTGCTCGTGCAGGCGGCGGGCCTTGGCCTTGACCTCTTCGATTAGCTCGGCGTAGCTTTCTGCGCGCTCGCCGTCATCGATGGCGGGCGCGTCAGGGTGGGCCTCGGCGGTGGCCTGCAGGATGTCTACCAGCGTGCGGGCGGCCGGGGCCAGAGCGCCGGAAGGAAACTGGGGGGCGTAGATTTCTCGATCCGGCGCAAGAGTTTGATCGTTGTCCATGATGAACGGATCCATCCCTTCACTTAACTGCGTAAATGGTCTTCGGGGCGCTGGGGGAGCGCGGCCCAAAAAAGGAAATGGATGCTGGAGGGGCGGATCGGGGATCCGATAGCTATTTAATACGGAATCGGTGAATCGCAGGGGCTGTCTTGGCTGAATTGTCGGCTAAGTCTCATAGATTTCGCTACTGCTACGCCGCAGGCCCGGGGCACCGTGCTCGATGTTGTGCCCCGGACATGTAACTGCTAGTTAGGGCAGCAAAATGACCTTGCCGGTGGTGGCACGCGATTCCAGCGCGGCGTGGGCGGCACCTGCCTCGGCCAGCGGGTATTGGGCGCCGATGCGCACATCGATCTTTCCGGTGGCCACCCAGCCGACCATATCCCCGAAGCGCCAATGCATCTCCTGCTGCGAGGTGAGGAAGTCCGCGAGCTTCGGACGGGTGACCGTCAACGATCCGCCGGCGTTCAGGCGCTGCAGGTCGAAAGGCGGCACCTGGCCGCTGGCTCCGCCGAAGAGCACCAGCGTGCCGCGGCGGCGCAGGGCCGCCAGCGAGGTTTCGAAGGTGTCCTTGCCGATGCCGTCGTAGACCGCGTTGACGCCTTGGCCGCCGGTGACCTTCTCGACGGTCTCGGCGACCTGCTCGTAGTCCACCACGTAGTCGGCCCCGGCTGCCTTGGCCAGGTCCTTCTTCTCCTGGGTGGAGGCTGTGGTGATGACGGTAGCTCCCTTGAGCTTGAGCAGCTGGGTGAGGATCAGCCCAACGCCGCCGGCGCCGGCGTAGGTGAGGATGACATCGCCGTCGTGCACCATGTAGCTGGAGTGGACCAGATAGTGGGCGGTCATCCCCTGCAGCGGCAAGGCGGCGGCGATGTGCAGGTTCACGGAGTCGGGGACCTTGGCGGTCAGGTCGGCATCCACCAGGGCATACTGCGAGTAGCCGGCCTCGCCGGAGGCGGTGGCCACCCGATCGCCCAGCTTGAAGTTCTGGACGCCTTCGCCAATCTGCTCCACCACTCCGGCGAATTCGGAGCCCGGGACGAAGGGGTAGTCCACGGTGTAGACGCCGCTGCGCTGATAGGTTTCGATGAAGTTCACGCCGGTGGCCGCGACCTTGACCAGCAGCTGGCCGGGGCCCGGGGTGGGGACCGGGAGGCGGGTTGGCTGCAATCCGGTGGCGTCGGTGGGTTCGTTGACCACGATGGCTTGTTGCTGCATGATGCGGTGCTCCTGAAATACGCGGTGTCCCGGGGTCTTCGGGCGGGTCTCTATCGCCAGTTTAGGACTTCGCCCGCCAAGGTGGGGGAAGGGCCGGATGGATGTCGGGTTACGTGACGAAGTATTTTATGAATATTTATTAGCGTGCGTGAATATTTCGCGATAGAATCTGGTCATGACGATTTCAGTAGCTGTCTCCGGCGCCAGCGGATACGCCGGCGGTGAGGTCCTTCGCATCCTTGCGGCCCATCCAGAAGTAGAGATTGGCGCGATCACCGCGCACTCCCAGGCCGGGCAGCGACTCGGTTCGATCGCACCGCACCTGCACGCGCTCGCCGACCGCGTCCTGGTCGACACGACCGTGGAAAACCTCGCCGGGCATGACGTCGTGTTCCTGGCCCTGCCGCACGGCGCCTCGGCCGCCGTTGCCGCGGCCCTGCCGGAAAACACCCTGGTCATCGACGCCGGTGCGGACCACCGTCTTGAATCAGCCGCCGCCTGGGAAAAGTTCTATGGTTCGGAGCATGCCGGATTCTGGCCCTATGGCTTGCCCGAGCTTCCTGGCCAGCGCGAGAAGCTGGTCGGCACCAAGCGTGTTGCCGTCCCAGGCTGCTACCCAACCGGTGGCCAGCTGGCCCTGGCCCCGGGCTTCGGCGCGGGATTGCTCGAAGCCGACGACGTGGTCATCGTTTCAGCCTCCGGCACCTCCGGGGCCGGCAAGTCGCTGAAGCCCAACCTGCTGGGCAGTGAAGTCATGGGCTCGATGAGTACCTACGGCGTGGGCGGCATCCACCGGCACATCCCGGAAATGGAGCAGGGATTCTCCAAGCTCGCCGGCGAACCGGTCACCGTCTCCTTCACCCCGACCCTGGCCCCGATGCCCCGCGGCATCCTCACCACCGCCACCGCGAAGGCCAAGGCCGGCGTGAGCGAAGCGCAGTTGCGCGCCGCCTGGGAACAGGCCTACGCCGATGAGCAATTTGTGCACCTGCTGCCCGAGGGCCAATGGCCAACCACCAGCGCGGTCCAAGGCTCCAACCACGTCCAGCTCCAGCTGGCCTTCGATACCCACGCCAACCGCGTGATCGTCACCGCCGCGCTGGATAACCTCACCAAAGGCACCGCAGGTGCCGCAGTCCAGTCGATGAACATCGCCTTGGGCCTGGAAGAAAATACCGGATTGCTCATGCAAGGAGTCGCACCGTGAGTCTCGCCTACACCCCCGCCCACCCGTCGGCCGCCGCAACCGGCGTCACCGCGCCGGCAGGATTCACCGCGGCCGGCGTGCCGGCAGGCCTGAAATCCACCGGCAAGAACGATGTCGTCCTGGTGAAGAACCTCGGCCCGCAGTTCACCGCCGCCGGGGTTTTCACCTCCAACCGCGTCGCCGCCGCCCCGGTGCACTGGTCCAGGCAGGTGCTCGCCGACGGCCGTGTTGACGCGGTGTTGCTGAACTCCGGCGGAGCTAATGCCTGCACCGGCGCCGAAGGATTTGGCAACACCCACCGCAGCGCCGAATATGCCGCTGAGCTGCTGGGCGTCTCCGCTTCGGACGTGGCTGTAGCCTCCACCGGGCTGATCGGCGTGCAGCTGCCCATGGACAAGCTGCTGCCCGGCATGAAAGCCGCCGCCGAGCTGATGGCCGACGACCAGAACGCCGCCGACCAGGCTGCCGCCGGCATCATGACCACCGACACCGTGCCGAAGCTGGTCTCGCGCCTGGTGGGCCCCGATGGCTCCGATCAGGTCGCCATCGGCGGCATGGCCAAGGGCGCGGGCATGCTCGCCCCGGCGCTGGCCACCATGCTCGTTGTGCTTACCACCGACGCCGTGCTCTCCAAAGAGCAGGCCGACACCGCACTGCGTGCGGCCACCGCCATGAGCTTTGACCGCGCCGACTCCGATGGCTGCATGTCCACCAACGACACGGTGCTGCTGCTGGCCTCCGGCGCCTCGGGTGCCACCCCGGATATCGGCGAATTCACCGCTGCGCTCACCGACGCCTGCTGCGAACTGGCCGCCAAGCTCATCGAGGATGCCGAAGGGGCCGATCACACCATCGCGATCCGCACCTACAACGCCGCCACCGAAGCCGACGCCCTGGAAGTCTCCAAGGCCGTCTCCCGCTCCAACCTGGTGAAGACCGCGGTGTTCGGCAAGGATCCGAACTGGGGACGCGTGCTCTCCGAAGTGGGCACCACCAAGGCCGCCTTCGAAGCCGATGAGCTCAACGTGTCGATCAACTCCGTGATGGTCTGCAAGAACGGCGGGGTCGGGGAAGACCGCAACCTGGTCAGCCTCGAAGAACGCAACGTCGTGATCGAGATCGACCTGAACGCGGGCAGCGAGGAAGCCACCGTGCTGACCAACGACCTGACCCACGACTACGTCCACGAAAACTCCGCCTACTCCAGCTAGGCAGCACTTGAGGAATCACCCCATGGCCCAAACCATCCGCACCAATCTGGACATCGCCCAAGCCAAGGCCGAAGCGCTGATCGAAGCATTGCCGTGGATCCAGCGCTTCGCCGGAACCACAATGGTCATCAAATACGGCGGCAATGCCATGGTCAACGACGAGCTGCGCCGCGCCTTCGCCGAAGACATCGTGTTCCTGCGCCATGCCGGGGTCAACCCGGTGGTCGTGCATGGCGGCGGACCGCAAATCAACAAGATGCTCGACACCCTGGGGATCAACTCCGAATTCCGCGGCGGGCTGCGCGTGACCACCCCCGAGGCCATGGACGTGGTGCGCATGGTGCTCACTGGCCAGGTGCAGCGCGATCTGGTCGGCCTGATCAACTCGCACGGCCCCTACTCCGTGGGCATGTCAGGAGAAGACGGCGCCACCTTGCAGGCCATCCGCACCGGCACCGTGGTCGACGGGCTGCCGGTGGATCTGGGACTGGTCGGCGAGGTCACCCGGGTGCGCACCGACCAGGTGGACTCGCTGGTGGAGGCCGGCATGATCCCGGTCATCTCCACCGTCGCCCCGGAATTCGACGCACACGGCGATCCCACCGGCGCGGTGCTCAACGTCAACGCGGATACCGCAGCGGCCGCGCTGGCCAGCGCGCTGGGCGCCACCAAGCTGGTGATCCTCACGGATGTGGAGGGCCTGTACGCTGCCTGGCCGGACAAGTCCTCGCTGATCAGCTCGATCACCAACGACGAGCTGCGCGGCATGCTGCCCAGCCTCGAATCGGGCATGATCCCCAAGATGGGGGCCTGCCTCAAAGCCGTGGACGAAGGCGTGGCACAGGCCCACATCGTCGATGGCCGGGCCCCGCACTCGATGCTGCTGGAAATCTTCACCACCGCCGGCGTGGGCACCCAGGTGCTCCCGGCGTCCCACACCGACTCGAAGGACATCAAGTGAGCGAGCAGACCGCGCACACCGCAGAAACCACCGGCGCTTCCGAGCTGGCCACCGACGAGGTGCAAGAGCTCGCGCAGCTCTCCTCCTCGGCGCTGTCCGAGCGCTACCAGCAATCCCTGCTGGGCGTTTTCGGCGCCCCGCAGCGTGTTCTGGTGCGCGGGGCCGGCTGCCACGTCTGGGATGCCGATGGCCACCAGTATCTGGATCTGCTCGGCGGCATCGCGGTGAATACCCTGGGCCACGCCAACCCGCTGCTGACCTCGGTGATCACCAGCCAGCTGGCCACCTTGGGGCACGTGTCGAACTTCTTCACCTCCCCGAGCCAGATCGCCCTGGCCGAAAAGCTGCTGGAAATCTCCGCCGCCCCGGCCGGGTCCAAGGTCTTTTTCGCCAACTCCGGCACCGAAGCCAATGAGGCCGCGCTGAAGCTCACCCGCCGCAACGCCGGCACCGAAGCTGCCCCGCGAACCCGCGTGATCGCACTGGAGCACGCCTTCCACGGCCGCACCCTGGGCGCGCTGTCGCTGACCTACAAGGAAAAGTACCGGACGCCTTTTGCGCCGCTGCCGCAGAATGTCACCTGGATTCCGGCCGGCGATATCGACGCCTTGCGCAACGCGGTGGACGATACCGTCTCGGCCGTATTCATCGAGCCGATCCAGGGCGAAGCCGGGGTGAAGATGCTCTCCGCGCAGTATCTGCAGGCCGCACGCGAGATCACGGCTCAGGCCGGCGCCCTGCTGGTCTTCGACGAGGTGCAGACCGGCATGGGCCGCACCGGCTCCTTCTTCGCCTCCGCACCGGTGATTCCCGATGTGATGACCCTGGCCAAGGGCCTGGGAGGCGGCTTCCCGATCGGCGCGATGATCGTCTTCGGTGAAGCGAACACCGCGTGGCTGACCCCGGGCGATCACGGCACCACCTTCGGCGGCAACCCGGTGGCCTGCGCCGCCGGACTGGCCGTCATCCACACCATCGAATCGCAGAACCTGCTCGACAAGGTCCGGGAGAACGGCATCTGGCTGCGCGAACAGCTCTCCGGCATCGCCGGGGTCAGCCAGGTGCGCGGGGCAGGCATGCTCACCGCCTTCGAACTGGCCGAAGCGAACGCGCCGAAACTGGTGGCCGCCGCCCTGGATGCCGGGTTCATCGTCAACGCCACCGATGAGAAGACCATCCGCCTGGCCCCGCCACTGGTGATCACCCAAGAGCAACTGGGCAGCTTCCTGGCCGCCCTGCCGCAGCTGATCGCCGCCGCCTAGAACTTCGCACAACTCTAAGGAACCAACTGATGAGCGCAACCCGCCACTTCCTGACCGACCTGGATTTCACCCCCGACGAGCAGTCCAAGGTGCTCGATCTGGCCGCCGCCATGAAAGCCGACAAGTTCGGCTACCAGCCCTACGCAGGCCCGCAGACCGTCGCGGTCTTCTTCGACAAGACCAGCACCCGTACCCGCGTTTCCTTCCACGCCGGCATCGCCGAGCTCGGCGGTTCCCCGCTGGTCATCAACTCCGGCGAATCCCAGCTGGGCCACAAGGAATCCATCGCCGACTCCGCCAAGGTGCTCGAACGCATGGTCTCCACCATCGTCTGGCGCACCTATGCACAGTCCGGGCTGGAGGACATGGCCGCGAATTCCTCGGTGCCGGTGATCAACGCATTGAGCGATGACTACCACCCGTGCCAGCTGATCGCCGATCTGCTCACCGTGCGCGAGCACAAGGGAGCCACCCAGGGGCTGACCATGAGCTACCTGGGCGATGCGGCCAACAACATGGCCAACTCCTACCTGCTTGCAGGCGTGACCGCCGGCATGCACGTGCGCATCGCCGGCCCCGAAGGCTACCTGCCGGCCGAATCGATCATTGCCGCAGCGCAAGAGCGGGCGAAGCTCACCGGGGGATCGGTCACCATCACCACCGATGCCGCCGCCGCGTTGAACAACGCCGATGTGGTGGTCACCGACACCTGGGTATCCATGGGCCAGGAAGATGAAAAGGAAGCACGGCTGAAGCTGTTCACCGACTACTCGGTAACTTCCGAGGCGATGAAGCTGGCCAAGGAGGATGCGATCGTGCTGCATTGCCTTCCTGCCTACCGCGGCTACGAAATTTCCGCCGAGGTCATTGATGGTCCGCAGTCGGTAGTCTTCGACGAAGCCGAGAACCGCGTCCACGCCCAGAAGGCCATCATGACCTGGCTCATGGTCGCCTCCGGGCTTGCCGAAGATCCACGAGTGGAGCTCTAGCATGTCCTCGCAGCCAAGCACCAAAACCGCCCGCCAGGCCCGCATCCGCGCATTTTTGGGCAACAACTCGGTCAAATCCCAGGCCGAACTGCTCGGGCTGCTCAAGGATGACGGGCTGGAAGTCACCCAGGCCACGCTCTCGCGCGACCTGGTGGAAATCGGTGCGGTGCGCATCCGCGACCACTCCGGCCAGCTGATCTACGCGGTGCGCCAGGAGGGCGGGGACCGTTCCCCGCAGACCGTCATCACCCAGGAGGTGCTCGACGCGCGCCTGGCGAAGATCTGCGCCGAACAGCTGGTCACCGCCGAAGCCTCCGGGAATATCGTGGTGCTGCGCACCCCGCCGGGTGCAGCGAACCTGCTGGCCCTGGCCATCGACCATTCGCAGATGCCCTCGATCCTGGGCTGCATCGCGGGAGATGACACCATCATGGTCACCACCCGCGAGGTCGACGGCGGCGCGGAAGTCGCCGCCCGCTTCCTGCAGCTGGCCGAGCCGCGCTAACCGCATACCGCCCCTGCCCCGCACCGCCACGCGCTTTTCCACAGAGCGTGGCGGTGCCGTGCCCAAGCCCTTGGCGGCGGCGCATGATCGATCCATGGATCTCCAGCAGCTCGCGCACTCGCTCACCGCGCTGGCCGGCCACATGGCCGATCAGGGCTCCGGTGAGCCTGCCCCCAGCACGCCGCAACTGCTGCAGGCCCAAGCCATCCTCCTGCAACTGATCGGGAATCTGTCCCGGCAGGCCGAACAGCTGACCGACCCGCGGGCCGCCGTGGCCAATGCGCAGTTCGCGGAAGCCCTGGGCCGCCAGGCCACCCGCGGGACCGTCATTGCTGCCAGCCTCGTGGAAACCACCGGCGCCCACGCGCTGCACCTGGATGAACTCGACGATCTGCGCGCGGGCCGCACCGACTTCAGCGCCGAACCGCGCCTCGCCGCCGGCCGCACGGTTTACCCCGACGCCGCCAGCCTCCTGGCCGCGGTACTCGATCTGAACTACTTTGACGCCGCGCGCCGCGTCGAGGATGCGCACCTGGTCCACGCCCGGCGCGATAGCTCCGGCACCGCCTGCGCTCCGCGTTTCACCGCATTGGCCGGGCATTTTGCCGCCGCTGCCGACCCGCTCGACGCTGCCCGTTGCGCGTCCGCGCCCTGGGCTCCACCGGACCTGCATCATGTGCGCGACCCCCGCGAAGTGCTGAAAACCGCCCGGGCATTGAACAAGTTCGAACCGGCAGACACCACCTTCGACGGCATCCCCACCTCGGCGACCGCCACGGCTGCCGATGGCACGCTGCTGGAGGAGCAAGCCGCAGCGCTGCTGGCCGAAACACCGTTGCGAACCCGCCAAAAGCAGCTGAACACGCTGGTCAAGGACTACAAAGAGGCGCATAGCGAAACCCGCACGCCTCCGTTGGGCCTTTTCCGCGGCCGCGTCGTCAATGGCGTCCACGAATTCATTGTCCGTGTGCGTGCCCTGGACGCCGAGCTGTGGAACTCGTTGATCGCCCAGGCTGACAACAAGCGCACCCGGGCTGGCGCAGCCGCCCGCCAAGCCGCCCACAGTGCACCACCTGATGAGCCGGAGCGGTCTGATGACCCGGAGCCTTCCGATGAGCCGGAGCGGACCGGCCGCGAATCGTCCCGCGCCGAAACCTGCACCGATGAGCCGGTACAAGACGATCTTTGGCATAGCGACGAGCCGATTCCTGACTGGGCCCGGGGTCCGCAGCCGGCGGGCGAAGGAACAAGTGCTTCGCCTAGCGCCCCACCGGAAGCTTCGGTGCCCATCGTGCCAACGACATGCACCGTTCCGGAACGAAGGCTCAACGCGCTCAATGCCATCCTGCGAAATATCGATCCGAACAACAGCGCCAAGCGCATTACCCCGGAAATAGTGGTGCATGCCAGCTACCAGGACCTCGCCGACCTCGCTTCGATCAGCGGGATCACCGCACATGGGGTCAAGCTCTCCGCACCTGAACTACGCACGATGCTCTGCGAGGCGAAAGTCCTCAGCCCGATCTACAACGCCGACGGGGTGATCATGGACATCGGCCGGGATGCCAGGTTGTTCCCGCGCTGGATGAAACTCGCCGCGCGCGACCGCGACGGCGGCTGTCTGGTGCCAGGCTGCACCGAGGAACCGGCCCTGCTCGAATACCACCACTTCATGCCGTGGTCCAAAGGCGGGCACACGCGATTGCAGGACTGCTGTCCGCTATGCACCGCACATCATGTCATGGTTCATGCCGGGCATCTGAAAATGGTGAAGATCAGGAAACTGCCGTACGTCATTCTGCCCAAGCACCTGGATCCCGATCAACGGCCACAGCGCAATACCTACTTCGCGCGGTCCGGCTGAGCGCCGACACGATCCGCCGTGCCCAGCTGTCCCCAGCCAGGGCATGAGTCTGCCGCGCCCGTAATTACGGGCGCGGCAGACTCATGCGTTCTGGTCTCGTCTGATTAAGCGGCGATGTCCTGAACAGCGTCGAGGTTGAAGGCCTTTTCAAAGGCAGCCTGGACCTCGTTGGTATGCGCCACCATGACGATCTTGTGAATCGGCGAAATGTGCTTGTTGGTCTCGATCCACCGGTCGATCGCTTCGCGGGCAATATCGGCCACCTGCTGTGGGTCCCAGCCGAAAGCGCCCGCGCCAACGGCGGGGAAGGCGATCGAGTGGGCATCGTGGCGAGCGGCTACGTAGAGCGAATTCACAAAGCAGTCGCTCAAAATTTTTGGGTTTGGCTTGATCAGCGCTAGATTTGGCGCAGCCGTATGGATGACCCACTTTGCGTCGAGCTCGCCGGCTTTCGTTGCTACGGCAATGCCCGATGGGATTCCGTCCGGATAGCGCTGCGCGCGGACTTCCCGGCATGCGGCCAGCAGGCTGGGACCGGCGGCTTCATGAATCGCTCCATCAACACCGCCGCCACCTAAAAGTGAAGGATTGGCAGCGTTCACAATGGCATCTACGTGCAGGGTGGTGATGTCACCACGGTACAACTGGATTTCCATTTCGTACCTCCGAAGATAGTTCCGATTCGGTTATGGCAACACCATACGCCCGGGCGCCGTGGACTGGAAGAGGTTAATCTTCGAGTTTCCCGCGGGTCGCTTGCCCTGGGCTTGTGACGCGGAAATGCATGAATCGACACAACAATGAATATTTATGAGCAACATTGCATAAACCTTTGCTAGAGTAGGGTGCAGTGCAAATTTTCACCGGCAGAAAGGAACAGGCCATGGCCTCGTCAACAAATGAAGGATCGCTCTGGGGCGGTCGCTTCTCCGGCGGCCCCGCGGACGCAATGGCTGCGCTGAGCAAGTCAACCCACTTCGACTGGCGCCTGGCCAGCTACGATATTGCCGGTTCCCGAGCCCACGCCAAGGTCCTGAACCGCGCTGGCCTGCTCACCGACGCCGAACTCACCGACATGATCGCGGCCCTGGACCAGCTGGAAGCCGACGTGAAATCCGAAGCCTATGTCGCAGCGGAAAGCGACGAAGACGTCCATGGCTCGCTCGAACGCGGATTGCTCGAACGCGCTGGCACCCAGCTTGGAGGCAAGCTGCGCGCCGGCCGTTCCCGCAACGACCAGATCGCCACCTTGGGCCGCATGTTCCTGCGAGATCACGCTCGCATCATCGCCCGCGGCGTGATCGACACCCTCGACGCCATGCTCGAACAGGTCAAGGCGCACCCATACGCGCCCATGCCAGGGCGCACCCACCTGCAGCATGCCCAGCCGATCCTGCTCTCGCACCTTCTGCTGGCCTACTCCTGGCCACTGCTGCGCGACGTGCAGCGCCTGATCGACTGGGATAAGCGCGCCGCGATTTCCCCTTATGGCTCCGGCGCCCTGGCCGGCCAGACCTTGGGCCTGGACCCGAACTTCGTCGCCGCTGAGCTGGGCTTCGACTCCGCGGTGCACAACTCGATCGACGGCACCGCCGCCCGCGACGTGTTCGCAGAATTCTCCTGGATCGCCGCGATGATCGGCGTGGACCTCTCGCGCGTCTCGGAGGAAGTGATCCTCTGGGCCACCAAGGAATTCAGCTTCGTGAAGCTGCACGATTCCTTCTCCACCGGTTCCTCGATCATGCCGCAGAAGAAGAATCCGGACATCGCCGAGCTGGCCCGTGGCAAAGCGGGCCGCTTGATCGGCGACCTGACCGGCCTGCTGGCCACACTCAAGGCGCTGCCGTTGGCCTACAACCGCGATCTGCAGGAGGACAAGGAGCCGGTCTTCGACGCCGCTGACACCTTGGAGATCCTGTTGCCGGCGGTTGCCGGCATGATGGGCACGCTGACTTTTAATACCGAGCGCATGGCGCAGCTGGCTCCGCAGGGCTTCGCCTTGGCCACCGACATCGCCGAATGGCTGGTTCGCCAGGGTGTTCCATTCCGCGACGCGCACGAACTATCCGGCGCGGCCGTGCAGCTGGCTGAATCGCGCGGGGTGGAGCTGTGGGATCTGACCGACGAGGAATACGCCGGCATTTCCGAGCACCTGACTCCGCAGGTCCGCGAAGTGCTGTCCACCGAAGGTTCGCTGAATGCGCGCAACGGCCAGGGCGGCACCGCCCCGAGTGCCGTCGCTGCCCAGCTGGTGGAATTCGAACGCCAGCTTGCCGACATCAAGGCGTGGGCGCAGTAGGCTTCTGGGCCAGATAGCCATCTGGCTTCAAATCTGCCTGCCTTAGCGGCCGCCGCGCGGAAGAATCAGCGCGGCGGCCGCTTGCGCGTTAACCGGACATCCGCGCTAAAGTGTGTGCTATGGCACAACTTCTGGCTCCGGCGCAGCTGATCGCGCAAGTCACCACCGCATTGGACGAGCTGTCCGAACAGCTGCGCCGGGTCCCGCTGACCGAATACTCCAAGCCCAGTTCACTGCCGGGGTGGAGCACCGCCCAGCTGATCGCGCATCTGGCATCCCTTGCCAAGGCGGCGGTACGCCAGTTCGAGAACGCAGGCGCTGCTAATCTGCCGCCCATGTACGACGGGGGAGCCGAGGGGCGGATCGAGGCGATCAACATGACCGCATTGATGCGGCCTCAGTCGCTGCAGGCACTTGTCCTCGACGCGCTGGCGAAGCTGCGGGCTTCGCTGCCCGCCGCCGCGGCTAATTGGGAAGCAGCCGTCGGCTACCGCCCCGGCGCGAAGGCCGCCGACATGATGTATGCCACGTGGCGGGAAATGCTGATCCACGCCACGGACCTCGACCAGATGGCGCGTCCGCCAGCTTCCTGGCCGGCCGAATTTTGCGCCCATCTCTTCCGCGCCCTGGAAGCCCGCGTGCCGCGAGGGACCCGGCTGGTTCTGCAACCACATGGAAAAACCCGCACTGTCTTGGGCCAAGGCGAGAAGTCGTGGGTCTTGTCGGGTACGGATTTCGAGTTGGCGGCCTGGCTTGCCGGGCGGGGGATCCCCGGATCGATCCGCGTGACTGCGGCTGCCGATGGGGCCGCCGACCCGCAATTGCTGCCGTGGCCCAGCGACCGATTGATGCCACGTTAACCTCCCGCGTGCATGGCCTGCACCCAAAGTGTGCTCATGATTATGCACGCTGGCGCATCATCAGGCGGTCAAAAGGACTAAAATTGCTAGGCGTGAGTACTTCTGAGAGCATTAGCGACCTGCTGGACCGACTGAGCAAGATCGTCCCCGACTATCCGCAGCCCGGGATCTCCTTCAAGGACCTGACCCCGGTCTTCGCCGATCCGGTGGGCCTGCGCCGCATGGTTGACGAATTGATCGCCCCCTTTGAAGGGCAATTCGACATTGTCGCCGGCCTGGAAGCCCGCGGCTTCGTGCTGGCCGCGGCCGCGGCCTACGCTTCGGGCAAGGGCATGCTCACCATCCGCAAGGCCGGCAAGCTGCCGCGCGAGGTGTACCGGGATGAGTACACCCTGGAGTACGGGACCAGCTGCCTGGAAGTGCACAAGAACGAGATCGCCCCGGACACGCGAGTGCTGATCCTCGACGACGTGCTTGCCACCGGCGGCACGGTCGGCTCCTCGGTGCGCTTGATCGAGAAAACCGGCGCCGTGGTGGCCGGGGTCGGCGTGGTTCTGGAGCTTGACGGGCTTGATGGCCGCGGAAAGCTCGAAGGGCATCGCGTGCACTGCCTGCAGGTCGTCCACTCCTGAAATTTGCCGCGGATCGCGTTGCCCGCGCGGTAATAGTGCGCAGTGTTTCACGCCGCTGGCGAACAACGGGCACGGCCAGCCCCGGGACGCGGGGTCCGGCAACCGGAGGATTACCTCGGCACGGTCAAAGGCGCGTATCATTGTCTGTCCTGTGATTTTGCGCAGGAGCAGATTGTGAGCGCGAGGGGGACCAGGGTGACCGAGACGATCGAACGCGACTTGTTGGCTGAATCCGAGTATGTCGGGCGCTTGTACCAGCGGCTCGATGAGCTGCGCGCAGAAAAGGTCGAGCAGCTGGAGCGCACCCGGGCCCAAGGCGCCGTGGGAACCTTCCAGAACATGTCCGAGCGCGATTCCTTCGCCACCTTGTATGAGGACCGGATTGCCCAATTGGATGCGGTCCAGGACCGGCTGGTGTTCGGCCGTCTCGACATGGCCGGCAAGGACCAGGAGCAGGGACCACGCTACATCGGGCGCATCGGCTTGTCCGACGAGGACCTGAACCGGCTGATGATCGACTGGCGGGCCACCGAGGCCGCCCCGTTCTACCAGGCCACCGCGCTGAATCCGCGCGGGGTGCGCCGTCGCCGCCACTTGATGCTCAAGGGCCGTTCGGTTGCCGGCATCGAAGACGACGTGCTCGATGAGACTTGGCTCGACGAGGGCCACACCCATCATGGCGAGGGCGCCCTGATGGCTGCCCTGCGGGAAAAGCGCACGGGCCGCATGGGCGATATCGTCGGCACCATCCAAGCCGAGCAGGATGCGATCATCCGTGCCGAACTTCCAGGTGCGGTGGTGGTCCAGGGCGGTCCGGGCACCGGCAAGACCGCGGTCGCCCTGCACCGCGCCGCCTTCCTGCTCTACGAGTACCGCGAACGGCTGAAGAACGCCGGCGTGCTGATCGTCGGCCCTTCCAACTCCTTCATGCGCTACATCGAGCGCGTGCTCCCGTCGCTGGGCGAAACCGGCGTGGTGATGTCCTCGGTGGGCGATCTCTACCACGGGGTGCATGCCGTGCCGGAATCCAATCGCACTGTGGCCCGGCTCAAGGGCCAGCTGTCCATGGCCAAGGTCATCGCCAACGCAGTGCGCAACCGCCAGCGTTTGATCCCGGATGATCGCACCGTGGTGGTTGAGGGCACGCGCCTGACGCTCACCCCCAAGATGGTCAAGAACGCCCGGGAGCGCGCCCGCCATGCGCACAAGCCCTACAACGAGGCCCGCGAAACCTTCGTGAAGGTCCTCGTCGGAGACCTGGCGGAGCAGCTGCGCCGCAAGCTGGAGGAATCCGCAGGCCAGTCTTCGACCACCGATCGTTCCTACCTGCCGCAGGAAGTCCGCGAATCCCAGGATGTGCGCGTGCTGCTGAACCTGTGCTGGATGCCCATGAGCCCGCAGCAGCTGGTCGCCGAGCTTTTCGCCAAGCCGCACCTGCTGGCAGCCGCCGCGCCGCATTTGAAGGAAGCCGAGCGCGACGCGCTCTACCGCCGGGCCGGCGCACCGTTCACCGAGGCCGATGTGCCGCTGCTCGATGAGGCAGCCCAGCTGCTGGGCGAGTTCGCCGACCCGAATGCCGCAGCCCATACCGCCCAATACGAAGCGGATGTCGAAAATGCCAAGGCGGCATTGCGCAATATGCACACCATGCTGGAGAACGCCGGCATCGATGGGGTGATCACCGCCGAGCAGGTGGCCGGGGTGAACCAGGAAACCGCTGCGAAGCTCACCGCCGCAGAACGGGCGGTCGCCGATCGCACCTGGGCCTATGGCCACATCGTTGTTGACGAGGCCCAGGAGCTATCACCGATGCAGTGGCGCCTGCTGGTGCGTCGCTGCCCGATGAAGTCCTTCACCATTGTCGGTGATATCGCGCAGACTTCGGCCGCATCGGGCGCCAGCAGCTGGTCGCAGGCCCTGGAACCATTCTTCGGGGAGCGTTTTGAGCTTGAAGAGCTGACGGTGAACTACCGCACCCCGGCCCAGATCGCCGATGCCGCGGCGCGGGTCGCCCAGGCTGCGGGGCTGCGCATCACCACCCCTCGGGCGGTACGCGAGGGCGATTGGCCGCCGGTGATGACCAGCGCCGCACAGGAGAATATCGATGCGGCCCTGCTGTCAGCGCTCGATCAGGAACTGGAGCATTCGGCTGGTGGCTTGCAAGCGGTGATCGTCCCGCAGCAGGATCTTCCGCGGGTCCGCTCGGCGGTGGCAGAGGTCTATGGCGATCGCGTGGGGTCCGGATCGGGCGGCTTGAGCCAGGACATCGTGGTGATTTCCGCCCGGGAGTCCAAGGGCCTGGAATTCGACGGCGTGCTGATTCTCGAACCGGCGCAGCTGGTGGCGGAGGTCGATGGCGGCGTGGGCGATTTGTATGTGGCCATGACCCGTACGACCCAGCGCTTGCATGTGGTCCACAGCCAGCCGCTGCCGCAGGGCCTGGGCTAAGCCTGGCCGGATGTGACCAAGGGCGAAGAGGCCCAACTGGCACTTGTCCATGGCCAAGCGATAATCTGGAACCTGCGCGCCGGGAAGGCAACCCCGACTCACGGCGCCAAAGCATCAGCGCGTGAATTTATTGCGCGCGCCAGGGGCAGAACGAAGACAGAAAATGGTCACAGTGAGCATGTCTGATACCAAGCAGAATCCCGTCATTGCGGGACAGAGCAACGACGCATCTTTCGAGAACGTCTGGCAGGAACTGAAGTGGCGCGGCCTGGTGCACGTTTCCACCGACGAAACCGAGCTGGAGCGAGCCCTGTCTGAAGAGACTGTGACCTACTATTGCGGGTTCGACCCCACCGCACCTTCCCTGCACCTGGGCAACCTGGTGCAGCTGCTGAATATGCGCCGACTCCAGTTGGCCGGCCACAAGCCCCTGGCCCTGGTCGGCGGTTCCACCGGCTTGATCGGCGATCCGCGCCAGACCGCCGAGCGCACCTTGAACACCAAGGAGACCGTCAACGAATGGGTCTCCAAGCTGCAGGCCCAGGTTTCGCGTTTCCTTTCGGCTGAGGGGCAGAACGCGGTGCGCCTGGTCAACAACCTGGATTGGACCCAGCAATTGTCCGCGCTGGACTTCCTTCGCGATGTGGGCAAGTACTTCCGCGTGGGCACCATGGTCAAGAAGGAGATTGTCGCCGCGCGCCTGAACTCGGACGAAGGCATCAGCTACACGGAGTTCTCCTACCAGGTGCTGCAGGGCTACGACTTCCTGGAGCTGAACCGCCAGTACGGCTGCACCCTGCAAACCGGCGGTTCGGACCAGTGGGGCAACCTGACCAGCGGCGCCGACCTGATCCGCAAGGTCCAGGGCAATTCGGTGCACGCCTACGGCACCCCGCTGATCACCAATTCGGATGGCACCAAGTTCGGCAAGTCCGAAGGAAATGCCATCTGGCTGGATGCCGACATGTGCAGCCCGTACACCTTCTACCAGTTCTGGCTGAACACTGCCGACGCCGACGTGATCGACCGCTTGAAGGTGTTCACCTTCTTGACCCGCGAACAGATCGCGCAGCTGGAGATCGAGGTAGCCGAGAGCCCATTCAAGCGTGTCGCCCAGCGCACCTTGGCTTGGGAAGTCACCGCGCTGGTTCACGGTGAGCAGGCAACCGAGCAGGTTATCGCCGCTTCGGCTGCGGTATTCGGCAATGGCGATCTGAGCGCGATCGACCTTTCTACGTTGGAATCGGTGATTGCTGAACTGCCAACCGCCAAGGTGTCTGCAGAAGATCTAGGAATCCTGAACGTTTTGCAGGCTTCCGGACTGAGCAAGTCGCAGTCCGAGGCCCGGCGCACGGTAAACGAGGGCGGCGCCTACGTCAATAACGAAAAGGTCGAGGGTATCGACACTTTACTCAGCGAGTCTGATTTCCTGCATGGCCGATACGCCATCGTGCGTCGCGGTAAGAAGAATATGGCAGTGATCGAACTGGCCCAGTAGGCCTGAAAACCGACGCACTACACGAAACCACCAAAAAATGTTGTGAAGCAGCACACTTTTTTGGTGGTTTTGTTGTACTCGCCGAAGGAAACCCCAAGTCAAGCAGCAAATGCGCGCACGCATGCGACTTGTTTGCCGATTTTGCGTCTGGTGGGAACCCGTGTAAAGTTTTATCTCGCGCCGCTGATCCGGACGGGCCGAAAGAGCCCGGAAGAAGCAGCGGGGTGAACAAGCGGAAAACATCGAGTTGACTTTGGTTGACTTGGTGGTAAGCTTGAAAAGTTGCTCCGGAGCGAAGCAGTCACCGTGTTGTGGTGGTTGTGGTGTCGAGAGTGTTTGTTGTTTGAGAACTCAATAGTGTGCCAAGTTTGTTGATACCGAATTATTTTATTTGGTGAATACATAACATTTGCTTGAGGCATTGCACCCCCGTGCAGTGTTCTTGAGTGTTTTTTATTCGCCAGGATTTTTTCATTGATTCTCCCTTATTTTCCGAGGGGTTTCGGTGGCTTTTTGTTTTTTATGGAGAGTTTGATCCTGGCTCAGGATGAACGCTGGCGGCGTGCTTAACACATGCAAGTCGAACGATGAAGCCCTGCTTGCAGGGTGGATTAGTGGCGAACGGGTGAGTAACACGTGAGTAACCTGCCCCCGACTCTGGGATAAGCCCGGGAAACTGGGTCTAATACCGGATATGACTTCCTACTGCATGGTGGGTTGTTGAAAGATTTATCGGTGGGGGATGGACTCGCGGCCTATCAGCTTGTTGGTGAGGTAATGGCTCACCAAGGCGACGACGGGTAGCCGGCCTGAGAGGGTGACCGGCCACACTGGGACTGAGACACGGCCCAGACTCCTACGGGAGGCAGCAGTGGGGAATATTGCACAATGGGCGGAAGCCTGATGCAGCGACGCCGCGTGAGGGATGACGGCCTTCGGGTTGTAAACCTCTTTCAGTAGGGAAGAAGCGAAAGTGACGGTACCTGCAGAAGAAGCGCCGGCTAACTACGTGCCAGCAGCCGCGGTAATACGTAGGGCGCAAGCGTTATCCGGATTTATTGGGCGTAAAGAGCTCGTAGGCGGTTTGTCGCGTCTGCCGTGAAAGTCCGAGGCTCAACCTCGGATCTGCGGTGGGTACGGGCAGACTAGAGTGATGTAGGGGAGACTGGAATTCCTGGTGTAGCGGTGAAATGCGCAGATATCAGGAGGAACACCGATGGCGAAGGCAGGTCTCTGGGCATTTACTGACGCTGAGGAGCGAAAGCATGGGGAGCGAACAGGATTAGATACCCTGGTAGTCCATGCCGTAAACGTTGGGCACTAGGTGTGGGGGACATTCCACGTTTTCCGCGCCGTAGCTAACGCATTAAGTGCCCCGCCTGGGGAGTACGGCCGCAAGGCTAAAACTCAAAGGAATTGACGGGGGCCCGCACAAGCGGCGGAGCATGCGGATTAATTCGATGCAACGCGAAGAACCTTACCAAGGCTTGACATGTGCCAGACCGCTCCAGAGATGGGGTTTCCCTTCGGGGCTGGTTCACAGGTGGTGCATGGTTGTCGTCAGCTCGTGTCGTGAGATGTTGGGTTAAGTCCCGCAACGAGCGCAACCCTCGTTCCATGTTGCCAGCACGTAGTGGTGGGGACTCATGGGAGACTGCCGGGGTCAACTCGGAGGAAGGTGGGGATGACGTCAAATCATCATGCCCCTTATGTCTTGGGCTTCACGCATGCTACAATGGCCGGTACAATGGGTTGCGATACTGTGAGGTGGAGCTAATCCCTAAAAGCCGGTCTCAGTTCGGATTGGGGTCTGCAACTCGACCCCATGAAGTCGGAGTCGCTAGTAATCGCAGATCAGCAACGCTGCGGTGAATACGTTCCCGGGCCTTGTACACACCGCCCGTCAAGTCACGAAAGTTGGTAACACCCGAAGCCGATGGCCTAACCACCTTGTGTGGGGGGAGTCGTCGAAGGTGGGACTGGCGATTGGGACTAAGTCGTAACAAGGTAGCCGTACCGGAAGGTGCGGCTGGATCACCTCCTTTCTAAGGAGCTAACCATTTTTGGTTGCCCATGTCTGTGCCCGAGTGTGGTGCGGGTGGGTTGCTCATGGGTGGAATATCAATGGACTCAGTACTGGAAGGCATGCATGCTGTTCGATCCTTTGTGGGGTTGTGTGGTGTGTGTGGGGTACTGGCTGTGGCTGCATGGTGTTGTTGCTGGTGAGTACGCAGCATGATGATCTTTCGGGGTTGTTGTGGTGTTGGAAAAGCGGTGGTGGTGTTGTGTGGTTTGTATGGTTTGGCATGCTGTTGGGTTTTGAGGCAACAAGCCTCCAGGCCGCGGTGATGGCCCCTTTTTTGTGGGGGTTGTTGTTGTGGTGTGGGGTTCTTGGTGTTTCGGTGTTTGTCCTGTGTTTGCCGTGGTCGTGCTGCCTTTGCCGGTGGTGTGGTTGCGGGGGTGCGGGGTTGTTGTTTGGGAACTGTATAGTGAACGCGAGCATCTTGCGGATGAGATGAGTCGGGTGGCCCTTTTCCTGGGGTTGCCTGGTGTTTGAGTCTTGTCTGCGTGATTTTGTTAGATTGTTTTATTGCTCATACTTTTGAGACTTTGATGTTGTGTTGAAGTTTTTAAGGGCGCACGGTGGATGCCTTGGCATCAAGAGCCGATGAAGGACGTGGGAATCTGCGATAAGCCTGGTGGAGTCGATAACCGGACGTTGAGGCCAGGATTTCCGAATGGGGGAACCCCGCACCATGTTATGTGGTGTGACCTGCAGCTGAATGTATAGGCTGTGTGGAGGGAACGCGGGGAAGTGAAACATCTCAGTACCCGCAGGAAGAGAAAACAATAGTGATTCCGTTAGTAGTGGCGAGCGAACGCGGATGGGGCTAAACCGGTTGGTGTGTGATAGCGGATAGGCGTTGCATCATCGGGGTTGTGGGGTTGACATGTGCCAGTGCTATCTTGCTGGCGGGATGAGGTGCAGGCGTATAGGTGAATCGGTTGGAATGCCGGACCATAGAGGGTGATAGTCCCGTAGGTGTAATGCGTGTCTGCCGTTCTAGTGTTGATACCCGAGTAGCACGGGGCCCGTGAAACCTTGTGTGAATCTGCCAGGACCACCTGGTAAGCCTGAATACTACTTGATGACCGATAGTGAATCAGTACCGTGAGGGAATGGTGAAAAGTACCCCGGGAGGGGAGTGAAATAGTACCTGAAACCGTGCGCTTACAATCCGTCAGGGCCTGGGACTTGTTCCTGGGTGATGGCGTGCCTTTTGAAGAATGAGCCTGCGAGTTAGTGCTGTGTCGCGAGGTTAACCCGTGTGGGGTAGCCGTAGCGAAAGCGAGTCTGAATAGGGCGTTTGAGTGGCACGGTCTAGACCCGAAGCGAAGTGATCTACCCATGGCCAGGTTGAAGCGCGTGTAAGAGCGTGTGGAGGACCGAACCCACTTCAGTTGAAAATGGAGGGGATGAGCTGTGGGTAGGGGTGAAAGGCCAATCAAACTTCGTGATAGCTGGTTCTCCCCGAAATGCATTTAGGTGCAGCGTTACGTGTTTCTTGCTGGAGGTAGAGCTACTGGATAGGCGATGGGCCCTACAAGGTTACTGACCTTAGCCAAACTCCGAATGCCGGTAAGTGAGAGCGTAGCAGTGAGACTGTGGGGGATAAGCTTCATAGTCGAGAGGGAAACAGCCCAGAACGCCAACTAAGGCCCCTAAGCGTGTGCTAAGTGGGAAAGGATGTGGAGTTGCTGTGACAACCAGGAGGTTGGCTTAGAAGCAGCCACCCTTGAAAGAGTGCGTAATAGCTCACTGGTCAAGTGATTCCGCGCCGATAATGTAGCGGGGCTCAAGCACACCGCCGAAGTTGCGTCATTCAAATTTTTGCCCGGTTTCGATTGGGTGTTTGGATGGGTAGGGGAGCGTCGTATAGCGGGTGAAGTCGCGGTGGAAACCAGCGGTGGACGCTATACGAGTGAGAATGCAGGCATGAGTAGCGAATGACGGGTGGGAAACCCGTCCGCCGAATGATCAAGGGTTCCAGGGTTAAGCTAATCTGCCCTGGGTTAGTCGGGGCCTAAGGCGAGGCCGACAGGCGTAGTCGATGGATAACGGGTTGATATTCCCGTACCGGCGAAGGACCGCCCATACTGAGCTGTGGATGCTAACCATGACGGATCCGGTGATGTGTTCCTTCGGGAATGGTTGCTGGTGGTGTGGTGGGAACCGATGCAGTGAGGTCAGCGTATTAACAGGTGTGACGCAGGAAGGTAGCCGAGCCAGGCAATGGAATTGACCTGGTCCAAGGGTGTAGGAAGAGTGGTTGGCAAATCCGCCGCTCATATGTTCTGAGACCTGATAGGCGCCCGCTTTGGCGGGTGATTCGGTGATCCTATGCTGCCTAGAAAAGCATCGGCGCGAGGTCCCAGTCCGCCCGTACCCCAAACCGACACAGGTGATCAGGTAGAGAATACTAAGGCGATCGAGAGAATCATGGTTAAGGAACTCGGCAAAATGCCCCCGTAACTTCGGAAGAAGGGGGGCCTGCCTCGTGATGAGAACTTGCTTCTTTGAGCGGGTGTGGGCCGCAGAGACCAGGGGGAAGCGACTGTTTACTAAAAACACAGGTCCGTGCGAAGTCGCAAGACGATGTATACGGACTGACTCCTGCCCGGTGCTGGAAGGTTAAGAGGACTGGTTAGCCCTTGTGGCGAAGCTGAGAATTTAAGCCCCAGTAAACGGCGGTGGTAACTATAACCATCCTAAGGTAGCGAAATTCCTTGTCGGGTAAGTTCCGACCTGCACGAATGGAGTAACGACTTCCCCGCTGTCTCAACCATGAACTCGGCGAAATTGCAGTACGAGTAAAGATGCTCGTTACGCGCAGCAGGACGGAAAGACCCCGAGACCTTTACTATAGTTTGGTATTGGTGTTCGGTGCAGCTTGTGTAGGATAGGTGGGAGACTGTGAAGCTTGGACGCTAGTTCAGGTGGAGTCATCGTTGAAATACCACTCTGGCTGTACCGGTCACCTAACTTCGGACCATGATCTGGTTCAGGGACAGTGCCTGATGGGTAGTTTAACTGGGGCGGTTGCCTCCTAAAATGTAACGGAGGCGCCCAAAGGTTCCCTCAGCCTGGTTGGCAATCAGGTGTCGAGTGTAAGTGCACAAGGGAGCTTGACTGTGAGAGTGACAGCTCGAGCAGGGACGAAAGTCGGGACTAGTGATCCGGCGGCACCTCGTGGAAGGGCCGTCGCTCAACGGATAAAAGGTACCTCGGGGATAACAGGCTGATCTTGCCCAAGAGTCCATATCGACGGCATGGTTTGGCACCTCGATGTCGGCTCGTCGCATCCTGGGGCTGGAGTAGGTCCCAAGGGTTGGGCTGTTCGCCCATTAAAGCGGTACGCGAGCTGGGTTTAGAACGTCGTGAGACAGTTCGGTCCCTATCCGCTGCGCGCGTTGGAAATTTGAGAAGGGCTGTCCTTAGTACGAGAGGACCGGGACGGACTAACCTCTGGTGTGTCAGTTGTACTGCCAAGTGCATCGCTGATTAGCTACGTTGGGAAGGGATAACCGCTGAAAGCATCTAAGCGGGAAGCCTGCTTCGAGATGAGATTTCCATGCACCTTGTGTGTGTGAGGCCCCCAGCTAGACCACTGGGTTGATAGGCAGGATGTGGAAGCAAGGACTGAAGACTTGTGTAGCTGACCTGTACTAATAGGCCGATGACTTTCAACACACAATAAAACAATATTTTACTAGCAATTATTATTGCTGTTCGCGTTCACTATGCGGTTACGAGACAACAACCTCTTACCGGAAAACATGAGGTTTGAGGCAGGACCCTTGGTGGTCTTGCTGGTAGCACCGAATACACGTTCACCATGAGTTGGTTTGTGTGCTTCGTGATTGTTACGGCGGTCATAGCGTGGGGGAAACGCCCGGTCCCATACCGAACCCGGAAGCTAAGGCCCATTGCGCCGATGGTACTGCACTCGTGAGGGTGTGGGAGAGTAGGTCACCGCCGGACTTAACTTGAGATGATGGTTTGAGGCCCTGGCACACGGTGTGTGTCAGGGCCTCACCTGTTTAACCAGTAGTTTGGTGGTGGGCTGGTTGCCGGCTTGGTGTTGGTGTTGGTGTTGGGGCTGGTGGCCTGGCTCCCTTGTCGTGTTTAAGGGGCGCGTGCCCGCCGGCCGCCCGTAACCGTAATCTTCAACATCAATCTGGCTGGAAAGTTCATTGAACTGAGTGTCTGACCACATTGCCCCTTATTCCCTATGGTATGGCTCTTTGCTCCCGTAGACTTGAGGGTAGTTGTTCGTGCCTTTGGAGCACGCTGATTAGTTAATAGTGAAGTGCATTGCGCAAGCGATCACGAAGGTTGCGGTATTGAGATTGCCGCTGAAGGGGACATTAAATGTCTAACGATTTCCGCCGTAGTTCCGATAACGGGCGAGGCGACTTCCGGAACTCAGATTCAAACCGCAACAATTCGCGCGATGGCTTCAAGCGCCGTGACGATCGAGGCGAATTCAAGCGCAACGATGACCGTGGTGGCTTCCGTAACGATCGTCGCGAAGATAACCGTGGCGGCTTCAAGCGCAATGATGACCGTGGTGGCTTCCGTAACGATCGCCGTGACGATAACCGTGGCGGCTTCAAACGCAATGATGACCGTGGTGGCTTCCGCAATGATCGCCGTGACGATAACCGTGGCGGCTTCAAGCGCAATGATGACCGTGGTGGCTTCAAGCGCAACGAAGACCGCGGTGGCTTCCGTAACGATCGCCGCGATGACAACCGTGGCGGCTTCCGCCAAGACCGTGACGACAACCGTGGCGGTTTCAAGCGCAACGAAGACCGCGCTGGCTTCCGTAACGATCGCCGTGACGACAACCGCGGTGGTTTCAAGCGCAACGAAGACCGCGGTGGCTTCCGCAACGATCGCCGTGACGACAACCGTGGCGGCTTCAAGCACAATGATGACCGTGGCGGCTTCAAGCGCAATGATGACCGTGGTGGCTTCCGCAATGATCGCCGTGACGATAACCGTGGCGGCTTCAAGCGCAACGAAGACCGCGGTGGCTTCCGTAACGATCGCCGCGATGACAACCGTGGCGGCTTCCGCCAAGACCGTGACGACAACCGTGGCGGCTTCAAGCGCAACGAAGACCGCGGTGGCTTCCGTAACGATCGCCGTGACGACAACCGCGGTGGCTTCAAGCGCAATGAAGACCGTGGTGGTTTCCGCAACGATCGCCGTGACGACAACCGTGGTGGTTTCAAGCGCAATGAAGACCGTGGTGGCTTCCGCGAGGACCGTGACGACAACCGTGGTGGTTTCAAGCGCAATGAGGACCGCGGCAATTTCCGCAAGGATGACCGTTCAAAGGGCGACCGCCCGGCACGCGGCCAGCGCTTCGACGATCCACGGGCCGAGGCTGCGCGTCCTCACAACCCAGGCGATCTGCGAATCTCCAACCGCGCAGATCGTTCACAGTCTCCAGACATCGATGAAGATGTCACTGGCAAGGAGCTGGATCGCGTTGCTCGCGCTCAGCTTCGATACCTCGAAGAGCGTTCGGCAAGCTGGGTTGCCAAGCACCTGGTCATGGCTGGCCGTCTACTGGAAGAAGATCCAGAGCTGGCCTACGAGCACACCTTGGCAGCATCCCGTCGTGGCGGTCGCGTAGCTGTGGTTCGCGAAGCTGTCGGCATTGCTGCCTACCACGCTGGCAAGTACGCCGATGCCCTGCGCGAATTGCGGACCCACCGTCGCATTTCCGGTTCCGATTACAACCTGCCGTTGATCGCTGATTCGCTGCGCGCGCTGGGCCGCCCGGAGAAGGCCATCGAATTGGCGCACTCTGAGGAGTCGGCGAACCTGGAAGCTGCCGTCAAGGTCGAAATGCAGATCGTCGCTGCCGGCGCCTACGGCGACCAGGGCAAGCTGAACGAAGCATTGGCCGAGTTGGAGTCGCTAGAGCAGTTGAACTTCAACCGTGCATTCTCCTTCAGCCCTCGATTGTTCACCGCCTATGCTGACCTGCTGTCCGCTGCAGGCCGTGCAGAAGACGCGAAGCGCTGGAACCAGCAGGTCGAGGTTGCCGAACGCGCGTTGGGCATCGAGCAGGAAACCGAATCATTCATCATGGATCTGGCTCCGGAAATGGATGAAGAGGAAGAAGCTCCTCGTGCCAAGGACCTGATTGAATCGGGCCAGGACGAGGAAAAGGCTGAAGAAGCCGAGGTCGCTGAGAGCGGAATCGACGAGGAAGACGGCCTAGTAGAGATCGCCGAATCCGACACGGAGGCCGGGCCAGCTGACGCAGAGGACGAATCATCTAAGTAAGCTGTGGCAGTAGCAGCCAAAAACTACAAGTAGTAGGAACCACCACCGAATGCTGATTTCTGGATTTGATTCTGTCCTCTCCGATCTCGACGGGGTCGTATACGCTGGCGCCAACGCCATCGACGACGCTGTAGAGTCGCTGAACACCCTTGCGGAAGTGAACGTTACTTTGGCGTTCATTACCAACAATGCGGGGCGTTCACCGATGTCTGTCGCAGCGCACCTGCGCCAGCTCGGAGTCAAGACCAGCGCAGAGCAGGTTTTCGGTTCAGCGGACGCTGGCGCCGAGTTGCTCGCGCGCGAGCTGAATCCCGGGGCCAAGGTCCTGGTGGTGGGTTCCCCCTACCTGCGTGAATGCATCGCGGTGCGCGGCCTGGAGGTCGTCGAGTCCCACGCCGATGAACCGGTAGCAGTCATCCAGGGGTTTGACCCCGATCTGTCATGGAAGAACCTCGCGGAAGCCAGCTACGCCATCAACAATGGCGCGTCCTGGGTCGCCACCAATTCCGATCTGACCATCCCGCGTGCCGAGGGCATTGCCCCGGGCAACGGCTCACTGGTCAACGCGGTGAAGCTTGCCACGGGTGCCGAACCCAAGGTCGCAGGCAAGCCGGAGTCCTACCTCTTTGCCCGGGCCGCTGATCGATTGGATTCGCATCGCCCGCTGGTGGTCGGCGACCGGCTGGATACCGACATTCTCGGTGGCTTCCGCGCTGGATTCTCTACCGCCTTGGTGCTGACCGGCGTCGATTCGCCGCGGACAGCCCTGGGTGCTCCGGTCGAACAGCGGCCCAACTACCTCATCAACACGCTCGCTGACTTGTACCGGCCATACCCGACCATCAAGGTGCTGGGCTATGGCGTGCAGGTCGGCGATGCAGTGGCCAAGGTCGACGCCGGTTCCATTGAGGTTTCGGGCAGCGAATCGGACTTGAACGCATGGCGGGCAGCCAGCCATGCCTGGTGGCTGGCCCATCCGCGACAAAGCGGGCATGAAGATCCCGAAATCCGGTTTACCGAGCGCGGACTGGACACCCTGCGCCGGGTTCGGGGCTAGCGATGAACTCGCAGAACCCCCAGCCGGCTCCCGGCCCGCTTGGCATGGACGATGCGCAGGTGGAGCAGGCGCTGTCATCGCTGGCCGATCACGACATTACCGAACATGCAGGCATCTATGAGCGGCTGCTCGATGGACTGCAGCAAGAACTCAACCGTACGGAGCATGGCCGGTGAATCGGCTTGATCAAGAACTCGTTACCCGTGCCCTGGCGCGTTCGCGCACCGAGGCGGCCAAGCTGCTCGCCTCCGGACGCGTCTTGCTCGATGGCACCGCGGTGACCAAGGCTTCGAAGAAGGTTGCGCCAACGGATGAGCTGAAAGTGCTGCCCAGCGAAGGCGAAGAGTACGTGTCCCGCGCCGGACATAAACTGGCTGGCGCACTAGATGTATTTACCAGTATCGATCCCGCCGGGCTGCGCTGCCTGGATGCCGGGGCATCCACCGGCGGCTTTACCGACGTGCTATTGCGCAGAGGTGCAGAACATGTGGTCGCAGCCGATGTCGGCCATGGCCAGCTCGTCGCAGAAATTCGCGAAAACCCCCGGGTCTCAGTTCATGAGGGGCTGAATGTCCGCTACCTCACGCTCGATGATATTGGGGGAGTTGTCGACCTGGTAGTAGCCGACTTGTCCTTCATCTCGCTGCGGCTGGTGATTGATGCCTTGGCCGGCGCCACCAAGCCTGGCGGGTCGCTGGTTCTGATGGTCAAGCCCCAGTTCGAGGTCGGTCGCGAACATCTGATCCGCACCGGCGTGGTCACCGATCCGCAACTGCGCCAATCATCAGTCCAGGCCGTTATTGCCAGCGCACGGGCAGCGGGGCTGAATTTGCGAGGCCTGGCACGCAGTCCGCTGCCCGGCCAAGACGGCAATGTCGAATTCTTCCTCTGGCTCATGGCCAGCGAGAATGCACTGCCTGCAGATGTTCCGCTGATCGAGCAGAACGTTGACTATTCTTAGAAGTGACGTGCATTAGCTGGGGTCGAACGCCTTGGTCATTTTGCACCTCACAATCCTGAGAGGGGCCGCCCGCCTTGCGCCGAATCCTAGTTTTCACCCATACCGGACGCCAAGAAGCGATTGCCGCGGCCATAGAAACTTGTTCCCTGCTCAAGTCTGCCGGTGCCATAACGGTGATGCGGCGTAAAGACCATGAGGCCATGACCGAGGCCATCGGCAAGCCCATGGACGCCATCGAGATCCTGGGCGAAGACTGCCAGATCGATGACGTGGATCTGGGCGTCGTGCTCGGGGGAGACGGATCGGTGCTTCGTGCCGCCGAACTTGTCCGCGAAGCCCCGCTGCCACTGGTCGGCGTGAACCTCGGGCATGTGGGCTTCCTAGCCGAAGCTGAACGCAGTGAGCTCGCAGCCACCGTAGATGCGCTGGTGAACCAGGCCTACACCGTGGAAGAGCGCATGACCATCGAGGTCAAGGTCTGGCTCGACAATGTTTGCCTTGCGCAGACGTGGGCCCTCAACGAAGCAGCCGTGGAAAAGGCCAACCGAGAGCGCATGATCGAGGTCGTGATCGAAGTTGACGGTCGCCCGATTTCCACTTTCGGCTGCGACGGAGTGGTGATGGCAACCCCTACCGGTTCTACCGCATATTCCTTCTCCGCTGGCGGACCCGTGGTATGGCCAGATGTGGCCGCGCTGATCATGGTGCCCATTTCAGCCCATGCGTTGTTCGCCAAGCCGTTGGTAGTTTCCCCGGATTCGGTGATGGCCGTGGAAATCCTCACCCGAACCGATGCCGGTGCCGTGCTCTGGTGCGATGGCCGGCGCACGATTGAACTGCCGCCCGGAGCGCGCGTGGAAGTCACGCGAAGCAGCCGGCCGGTGTATCTGGCTCGCCTTAACACCACTCCGTTTTCTGAACGACTTGTCAACAAGTTCGAATTGCCGATCACAGGGTGGCGCGGGCCAGCCAAGGAAGATACTCGCCGCCCTGCTACCACCGCCCTTCCGATCGTTGGGCCTGGCTTGCAAAGCGTCGAGCCGCATCACCGTGATGAACCGGGAATTCCGATGGTCGCTCGGCCTGAGGACAACGCGTAGGCAACGAGTTTCTCGAAAAATTTTCCACAGGGTCGAACAAAGTTACGAAAAAGAGGTTAGAACACATATACTAAACTCGCACGGTACGACTTGAACTCGAGACTCGGGAGCAGGCAATGATTCAGGAAATCCAGATCTCCAACCTTGGTGTAATCACCGAGGCCACCTTACCTCTGGGCCCGGGGCTCACGGTGGTCACCGGTGAGACCGGTGCTGGCAAGACGATGGTGATTACCGCCCTGTCGTTGCTGCTGGGGCGACGTGCGGATGCCGGAGCGGTTCGCAATGGCGCCAAGCATGCGCTGGCCGAAGCCGTGGTGCATCTGCCACCTGACCATCACGTTCTTGACGCGGCAAGCCAGGCGGGCGCCTTCATCGAACCTGCCGGCGAACAAAGCGAATTATTGCTTTCACGATCGCTCTCGGCGCAAGGGCGTTCCCGGGCTACTATCGGCGGGCGCGGCGCCCCTGTGGGTTTGCTTGCTGAACTGGGCCATGACCTCGTTGCGGTCCATGGCCAATCCGACCAGATCCGGCTCAAGGAACCGGTCGCCCAACGTGACGCGCTGGATCGCTACGCCGGCCAGTCGCTCAGCCGCCTGTTGAGCAGCTACCAGCGTTCGTACCGACAGTGGCGCTCGGCGGTCAAAGAACTTTCAAGCCTGAAAACCGAATCGCGCAACCGTGTACGCGAAGCCGAAAACCTGCGTCTAGCCCTGGACGAGATTGATTCTCTTGATCCGCAACCCGGTGAAGACGAAACTCTGCGTGAGCAGTCCATCAAGCTGGGCAACGTCGAGTCGCTGCGATCGGCCAGCCAGCAAGCACAGGCCGTGATCGACTCCGAGGACTTTGAAAACCCTGGCGTCACCACTCTGGTGGAAACCGCCAGGGGAGTGCTCGCGCAGGCCAGCGGTGATGACCCCGTGCTGTCTTCATTTGCCGAACGCGCCGCTGAATTGGGGATCCTCGCTTCAGAACTTTCCAGCGATCTTGCCGCCTATGCCGCCGATCTGGACGAAGAAGGCCCGGAGCGGCTCGCGCAAATCGAAGCGCGCCGCGCCGACCTCAGCAAGCTCATGCGCAAATACGCTCCGAGCATTGATGACGTGATCGCTTGGGCGGCCGAAGCCCGTTCCAGGCTGGAACAACTCGGCGGTGACGATTCGCGGATCGAAGAACTTGAAGGCCAAGTCGTTGAGCAAGAGCACCATGTCGCGTCCCTGGCTTCGGAATTATCCGAGTCACGCCGCAAGGCAGCAAAGAAACTTTCCGCGCAGGTCTCGGCTGAATTGAAGGTCTTGGCGATGCCCGACGCCAAACTCGTCATCGAGGTCAACGAATTGGATGAGCCAGGGGCATTCGGCCAGGACGCCATCTCGATGTTGCTCTCGCCTCATGCAGGCGCGTCCCCTCGCCCCTTGGGGAAGGGTGCCAGCGGCGGCGAGCTATCGCGTGTCATGCTGGCCATTGAAGTCGTCTTGGCAGCGGTTGACCCGGTGCCGACCTTTGTCTTTGACGAAGTCGACCAGGGTGTTGGCGGCAAGGCTGCCGTGGCCATTGGCGAACGCCTGGCAATGTTAGCCCGACACGTGCAGGTCATCGTCGTGACGCATCTGCCTCAGGTCGCCGCATATGCGGATCGCCATATCAGGGTGATCAAGAATTCGGACGCGAAATCAAAATCAGGCGCCGGGTACACCGCAAGCGATGTGATCAGCCTTGATCAAGATGCGCGCGTCAAGGAATTGGCGCGAATGCTGGCGGGCCAAGAGGAATCGGACACAGCTCAGGCGCATGCCGAGGAACTGCTTTCCGAAGCCCAGATTCTAGTGTCATCGCTCACCACTGCAAATTGATTTTCGGGCTAAAAGTCTTGATGAATGGCTGAATTGCGCCGACGCTAGGGCTTCGGGTCAAGGTGCACTAGAGTTCTAGAAGGATGCGAAATATTGGAATGGTGATAGGATGAAATCCCGTGGTGCAGCGTAATTCAACTCGTGATTCTCGGTCGTCTGAAACGACAAAGCATATCTTCGTCACCGGCGGTGTGGCCTCATCCCTGGGTAAGGGTTTGACGGCATCCAGCCTTGGACATCTACTTCGAGCTCGTGGTCTCTCCGTGACCATGCAGAAGCTCGACCCGTACCTGAACGTCGATCCAGGTACCATGAACCCATTCCAGCACGGCGAAGTCTTCGTGACCGATGATGGCGCCGAAACCGATCTGGATATCGGACACTACGAGCGTTTCCTGGATGAAAACCTTCCAGGTACCGCCAACGTGACCACCGGTCAGGTTTACTCAACCGTTCTTGAACGTGAACGTCGTGGCGAGTACCTGGGCGATACCGTTCAGGTGATCCCTCACATTACTGATGAAATCAAGCGCCGCATGCGTTTGGCAGCCACCGATCCTGCTCCTGGGAAGCCGGCTCCAGACGTGATTATCACCGAAATCGGTGGAACCGTCGGCGATATCGAGTCCCAGCCGTTCTTGGAAGCAGCTCGCCAGGTCCGCCAGGACATCGGCCGCAAGAACGCCTTCTTCGTCCACGTTTCCCTGGTGCCTTTCATCGGCCCAAGCCATGAATTGAAGACCAAGCCAACCCAGCACTCAGTCGCTGCGTTGCGTTCCATCGGTATCCAGCCGGACTCCCTGGTGATCCGTTCGGACCGTCCGATTCCAGCTGAAATGCGCGCCAAGCTCGGCCGCACCTGTGACGTGGACACCGAAGCCGTCATCAACTGCGCAGATGCACCAAGCATCTATGACATTCCTAAGGTCATCCACGCACAGGGCCTGGATGCTTACATCGTTCAGACTCTCGAACTGAAGTTCCGCGATGTTGATTGGACCTCGTGGGATCGACTGCTCGACGTCGTGCACAACCCCAGCACCGAACTGACGGTTGCCCTGGTTGGCAAGTACATCGACCTTCCTGACGCCTACCTGTCGGTGACCGAAGCACTGCGTGCTGGCGGTTTCGCCAACAACGCTAAGGTCAACATCCGCTGGGTTCCAGCTGACGACTGCGCAACCGAAGCTGGGGCTGCCAAGGCCCTTGCTGGTGCTGAAGCGATTTGCGTTCCCGGCGGTTTCGGTATCCGTGGCCTAGAGGGCAAACTGGGCGCTCTGCGTTTTGCTCGCGAGAACAAGCTGCCTACCTTGGGCCTGTGCCTGGGGTTGCAGTCCATGGTCATTGAATACGCACGAAACGTGGCAGGCCTCGAAGGCGCCTCATCGACTGAATTCGATCCAGAAACCACCACCCCGGTCATTGCGACCATGGAGGAGCAGCTGGAGATCGTCGACGGCAAGGGCGACTTGGGTGGCACCATGCGCCTCGGCCTCTATGAAGCCAAATTGGCCGCAGGTTCGGTCCTCGCCGAAACTTACGGCACGACCGATGTTGCAGAACGTCACCGCCACCGTTACGAAGTCAACAACTCGTACCGTGCGCAGCTTGAAGAAGCAGGCCTGGTCTTCTCCGGCACCTCGCCGGATGGCAGCCTCGTAGAATTCGTTGAGCTGCCAAAGGACGTGCACCCTTACTACGTTTCCACCCAGGCGCACCCTGAACTCTCCAGCCGCCCAACCCGACCTCACCCGATGTTCGCGGGTCTGGTTGCTGCAGCTCTGGAGCAGCGTAGCTAGATATACCCGAGCAGAGTGAATTCTCTGCAAGCGCTAGCGCGCCGGTCACTCTTGACCGGCGCGCAGCTGTTTAAGCTTGAAAATGAAGGACAGCTCTTACCTACCAAAGGATGAATCCGGTGCCGATGCCTCCGATTTCTGACGAATTCTCTCCCCGCGAACTGCTGAGCCGGGAAACTGTGTATGAAGGGCGTATCTGGAACGTCATTCACGACTCGGTGAAGCTTTCGGATACCGGTGGGACTATCGAGCGTGATTACATCAGCCACCCTGGCGCAGTCAGTGTCCTGGTGATGGACGATGAAGAGCGCGTGCTCATGGTCAATCAGTACCGTCATCCAGTTGGCATGCGTTTATGGGAGATCCCAGCAGGGCTATTGGATGTCGACGGCGAGGCACCTCTGGATGCAGCAAAGCGAGAACTGTGGGAAGAAGCAGATCGAACAGCCGAGCATTGGGCTATTTTGACCGACGTCTTCCTGACCCCGGGTTCTTCAGCGGAAGCCGTGCGAGTCTATCTGGCTCGTGAACCGCGGCTCGTTCCCGAAGATCAGCAGCACGAGCGCACCGAAGAAGAAGCCGAAATGATCAGCACCTGGGTACCCCTTGAGGAAGCGGTTGCCGCGGTTCTGGCCGGAAAAATCCACAATCCAACGGCAATGATCGCCATCCTGGCGGCTCAAGCCGCGCGATCAAGCAACTACACCAATCTGCGCGACGCGAACGAGCCGTTCGACGTTCACCCTTATTTGCGCGAAGGATGAGTGAATCTTTTGAGCGGGCGGTCAAACGCTACTTGCAGCACCTGGCTATCGAGCGTGGCCTGGCTGAGAATACCTTGGCATCGTACCGGCGCGATCTCTCCCGTTACGTCCACGCCCTGCAGGCTTACCAGCTAACAGATCTGCAGCAGATTACTGCGGCCACAATCAGCGGATATCTGCAGGATCTCTCTCGCGGGGACGAGACACACAAGCCGCTGGCAGCGCGGTCCGTGGCTCGTCATGCTGTGGCGATTCGGCAACTGCACAAGTATTGGGAGCTCGAAGGAATGTGTGCTCCGAATCCTGCACGCGAGATTCAGCCACCAGCCATTGGGCAATCCTTGCCCAAAGCCGTCTCAATTGCGCAAGTTAGCCGGCTGCTTGATTCGATCAATACCGACACACCCGCGGGACTGCGCGATAAGGCCATCCTTGAATTCCTGTACGCCACGGGAGCACGAATTTCGGAGGTCGTTGATCTCGATGTGGACGACCTTCATTTTGCCGAAGACGCAGTAGTCCGGCTCTTCGGAAAAGGTTCTAAAGAGCGCATCGTTCCCGTTGGCGGGTATGCCCAGAGGGCAGTCAGCGACTATTTGGTGCGTTCGCGCCCTGGACTGGCCTTGAAGGGCAAGGGCACACCCGCACTGTTTCTGAACCAGCGCGGTGGTCGGCTTTCCCGTCAGTCCGTTTGGCTACTAATCAGCAAGGCGGCGGAGCGTTCCGGGATCAATGTGGAAGTATCGCCACATACGCTGCGCCACTCTTTCGCCACTCACCTGCTGGAAGGTGGCGCGGACGTCCGCGTAGTTCAAGAACTCCTCGGACATGCATCGGTAACCACGACTCAGATCTATACCAAAGTGACGGTTGATTCGTTGCGTGAGGCTTATCAATTGGCCCATCCAAGGGTCAAGTAGCTATGGGTGGGGAGAACCAGTCGACGGCTGCCCGTCCGGTGGCACTGGTGGCGTTGATTGCTGAGCGAGAAGGCAGCCCGCACATTCTCCTGGGGCGAAAGCTGAGAGGATTTGGGCGAGGCAAAATCGTCTTGCCTGGCGGCAAAGCAGAACCGGGGGAGCCGGTGATGGACGCGGCCATACGAGAGTTCTTCGAGGAAACCGGACTGCGGGTTACGGCAGCAGAACTGACGCACACTGCTCAGATTAATTTCAGGTTCAGCGCCCTGCCTGACGCCGACATGGACTGCACGGCCTATATTGCGCGTTCAGCCTCGGGCGAGGTGCACATTAGCGACGAACTCGAGCCGCTGTGGTCGCGTGTGGACCAGTTGCCAGTCGATCAGATGTGGCAAGACTCCAGCATGTGGCTGCCGCAACTGGCAGCGGGTCAGCGGTTCACGGCAACTATAGTATTAGCCACCGATAATGCGTCAGTACGATCAATCAATTTTGAAGCGTGGGACTAGCTCTGGTCATTAGTTTGTGCTTTCGCCATCGCTGTCCTCCTCGAACATCAGCAAATCCCCTGGCTGGCATTCCAATTCACGGCACAATGCTTCTAGGGTGCTGAATCTGACGGCTTTAGCCCGGCCGTTTTTCAGCACTGCAAGATTCGCTGGAGTGATGCCGATTTTCTCTGATAGCTCGCCCACCCCCATTTTTCGCTTGGCCAGCATGACATCGACCTCAACACGTATCCCCACTAGATCACGCCACCCAATTCGTCGCGAAGTTCGGCAGCTTGCGCCTGGGTCATCGCTGCTTGCTCCAGCAGCTGCCGCAAGACGAGCACGATAATGCTGATGCCGACCATCAGTAATCCAGCGCCGCCAACGAGGAGAACTGCTCCCGGCGCGATTTCGGTGCTGGCCGCGAAGATGACGCCCAATGCCAGCGTTGCCACCGAGCCGATGGCAAAGGCAATGATGATTGGAGTGACAAAACCCAGCGATGCGGGGTCGAATACGGTGCCTCGCTTAACCCTGGTTGCTAGCTTCCAGACGCAGTAGACGCAAGTTTCAATAATGAGTCCAGCCACGAACAGGTAGCCGAGGAACGAAGCCTGAAAGAATTTATCGGTACCGTTTCCAGGTGCTTCGTGAATCAAGATCATCGGGATCATGAATAGCTGCACGAAAAGAGTGCCAGCCAGAATCAGGGCCAAAACTACCTTGAGGCCGACAATGCTGAATTTTCCCATAGCGCTAGACCTTATCGTTCTTCGAAATGTTTCTATCGTTAAACGATAGGTTGCTCGTTTCGAAACCGCAACCTTGGTCTCCGAGTCGCACCGGTGCCAGCGGCCAGCAAATAACGATGGCCACGGGGCCGGTAGTTAGTTGCCGGCCGCGTGGCCATCGTTGCTCGCTGAACGCGTGCTACAGTGCGCGCTGCTCTGAGCCGTTGTAGGCAGAGAGCGGGCGGATCAGCGCATTCGCCGCGCGCTGTTCGAAGATGTGGCTCGTCCAGCCGGTAATGCGAGCCGCGATGAAGATCGGCGTGAACATCTCGGTGTCGAAGCCCATCAGGTGATAGGTTGGGCCGGCCGGGTAATCCAGATTCGGCTTGATGGACTTCGCTTCGTCCATGGCGGCTTCCAGCCCGTCATACAGCCCCAGCATCTCATGGCGGCCATAATGCTCGATCATCCGATCCAAAGCGGCTTTCATGGTTGGCACGCGGGAGTCGCCATGCTTGTACACGCGGTGTCCGAAGCCCATGACTTTCTGCTTGGCAGCTAGCGCTTCTTCCATCCATGCCTTGGCGCGCTGTGCCGCGTCTTCGCGGGATTCGTCCTTGTTGATGCCGATCTCGGTGAAGGTATGCATCACCGCTTCGTTGGCACCGCCATGCAACGGGCCTTTCAAGGCTCCGATGGCGCCGGTGACCGCCGAGTGCAGGTCCGACAGGGTTGAGGTGATTACGCGGGCGGTGAAGGTCGAGGCATTGAACGAGTGCTCCGCGTAGAGCACCATCGAGACGCGGAACGCATCAACCACCGCTGGGGCGGCTTCTTCGCCGAAGGTCATCCACAGGAAGTTGGAGGAATAGTCCAAGTCCTCGCGGGGAGCGACGAGCTCCAGTCCACGGCGTCGGCGCTGATCGTAAGCGACGACAGCCGGGAAGGCGGCAAAGAGCTCCTTGGCCTTGAGCAGCTCGGCTTCGGGGGAGGAGTTCTCGGCTTCTGGGTGGTTTGCGCCGATCACCGAGACCGCGGTGCGTCCAACGTCCATCGGGTGGCAGTCGGTGGGGAGCAAGTCGATCGCGGCCTTGACTCGGGGATCCAGCGCCCGGTTGGCTCGTTCAAAGGCGGTGAACTCGGTGAGTTCGCTTTGGGTCGGCAGCTCGCCGGTCCACAGCAGCAGCGCGACTTCTTCGAACGACTTGTTGGCCGCTAGATCCTGGACCGGGTAGCCGCGGTACAGCAGCGAGTTGGTTTCCGGGTTGACCTTGGAGACGGCGGTGTAGTCAACGACGACGCCTGCCAGGCCTTTTTTGATTTCCTCGGTGGTAGTCATTCTTGCTCCTCTTCATTGGCGGAGAACTAATGCATTGGGAGTGCGCCGGCCGGGCGGGCCGACCGGCGCACGGGGTAGTTATCTCGCGAGAACCTAGAGGTTCGCGCTATTGGAATCAATGTCCAAGGTCGGGACCTGGAAATTGAAAATTCCGGTGTCAAAGCGGTTGTAGGCTTCGTAGTCCACGAGCTCGTAGAGACGTGACCTGGTTAACATGTTATCCACCTCGCGCTGCTGGGTGCCATCTTCGCTGATCGCATCCAGCACACGTTCGGCCGCGCCCATGGCGCTGCGCAGCAACGTGACCGGGTAGATGATCAACGCGACACCGGCGTCGGCCAGCTCCTGGCGGTTGAACAGTTCGGACTTGCCGAACTCGGTCATATTCGCCAAAACCGGTACGTCCACCGCGTTGCACACGGCCTCGAACTCGGCGACGTTCTTCATCGCTTCGGGGAAGATCGCGTCGGCGCCGGCATCCACCATGGCCTTGGCCCGGTCGATTGCAGCGTCCAGGCCTTCCACCGCGCGGATGTCGGTGCGGGCCATGATCAGGAAGTTCTCATCGATGCGCGCGTCGGCGGCGGCAGCGATGCGCTTGAGCATGGTGGCGGTATCCACCACATTCTTGCCGTCCAGGTGGCCGCAACGCTTCGGGTTGAACTGGTCCTCGATATGGCAGCCAGCCAGCCCGGCGTATTCCAGCTCTTGGATGGTGCGGGCCACGTTCATGGGTTCGCCGAAGCCGGTGTCGGCATCCACGATCGCCGGCAAGTCGGACATGCGGGCGATCTGCCCGGCACGCGTGGCTACCTCTGTCAACGAGGTCAGCCCGATATCGGGCAGGCCCAGATCGTTGGCGAGCACTGCGCCGGAGATGTAGATGCCGTCAAACTGCTTCTCGCTGATCAGCTTGGCCGAGAGCGGGTTGAAGGCGCCGGGGAACTGGCGGGCAGCCCCCGGGGTGAGCAATTCGCGCAGCGCTTGCCGCTTCGCGGCAGGAGTCTTCGTTGAGTACAACATATTAGAACAGGCCCTTCGGTGCGGCCGCAGGATCGATCACGCCGGCTGCGGCAATGATGTTCAACTGGTCCAGTTCACCGGCGGCGAGGTTTTCCAGGTTTTCGGCGGCCGCGATGAAGCGGTCGATTTCAGCGTCGTCCACTAGGCCGGTGGCCAGCGTGCGGAACTTGTTGATGTACTGTTCGCGGGCGAAGGGACGTGCGCCCAGCGGGTGCGCGTCGGCCACTGCAATCTCATCGGTGATCACGGTGCCGTCGGCCAAGGTGATTTCCACCGAGCCGCCGAAGGCCTTCTCCGCGATGTCCAGCGAGTGGTAGCGGCGGGTCCACTCCGGGTCTTCCTCGGTGGTGACCTTGTGCCACAGCTCGACGGTGTCGGCACGGCCGGCACGCGCTGGCGAGTAGGAATCCACGTGATGCCAAGCGCCGTCCTGCAATGCGACGGTGAAGATATATGGAATCGAGTGGTCCAGGGTCTCGCGGCTGGCGGTCGGATCGTACTTCTGCGGGTCGTTGGCGCCGGAGCCGATGACGTAGTGGGTGTGGTGGCTGGTCTTGATCAGCACCGAGGCCACGTTCTTCGGATCGGCAGCTTCCGGGTGCTCGTTGTGCAGCTTGCGAGCCAGGTCGATCCAGGCCTGGGCCTGGTATTCGGCCGAGTGTTCCTTGGTGTAGGTGTCGAGGATGGCGCGCTTGGCTTCGCCAGCCTCTGGCAGCGGAACCTCGTAGGCGGCGTCCTTGCCATCGAGCATCCATGCGATCACGCCGTCTTCGCCTTCGTAGATCGGCACTGGGGAGGTCTGGCCGCGCATGGCGCGGTCGGCAGCTTCGACAGCCATCTTGCCGGCGAAGGCCGGGGCATGGGCCTTCCAGGTGGAGATTTCGCCCTTGCGCGACTGGCGGGTAGCGGTGGTGGTGTGCAGCCCCTGGCCAACGGCCTGGAAGATGGTCTCGACATCCAGACCCAGCAGGGTGCCGATGCCAGCGGCCGCCGATGGGCCCAGGTGCGCGACGTGGTCGATCTTGTGCTTGTGCAGGCAGATGGCCTTGACCAGATCCACCTGGATTTCGTAGCCGGTGGCGATGCCGCGGATCAACTCCTTGCCCGAAGCTCCTGCGTGCTGGGCTACGGCCAGGATCGGCGGGATGTTATCGCCCGGGTGGGAGTATTCGGCAGCCAGGAAGGTGTCGTGGTAGTCCAGTTCGCGCACGGCCACGCCGTTGGCCCAGGCGGCCCATTCGGGGGAGACTTTTTCGGTGATGCCGAAGACCGAGGCGCCGGATCCGCCGGTGGATGGCGCGTGGGTCAGCGCTTGCGCGCGGGCGGCCACGATGGGGCCTCGGTTCAGCGAAGCGATGGCCACCGAGGCATTGTCGATGATGCGGTTGATGATCATGTCGGTCACTTCGGCGGTGACCTCTACCGGATCGGCGGCGACGGCAGCGATCTTATGTGCCAGCTGGTCTTCGCGAGCCAGGTTCTCCTCGGAGCGGTATACGCGTACAGGGTGCTTGATCATAATCATTGCCTTTCTGATCCGGCCGCGTGGGCCATGATGTGGGTGAGGGATTGGTGCAGGTGAACTGTGGTGGCCGCCGCGGCAACCTCGGGATTCCCGCTGGCAATCGCTCGCGCTATGGCGGCGTGTTCGCCGGCGGAGGCCTTGAGCCGTTCCGGATTGTCCTTGGCCATGCGCCTCACCCTTTGCAGGTGGACTCGCAGGGTGCGCAGTGCGTTGGACAGGTATTTGTTGTTCGCTGCTTCGTCGATGGAATCATCGAGCAGCTGCACTAGCCGGTAGTAGGCCTCGCGGGTTCCCGGGATCTCGACCTCGTGGGCGGCAAGCTCGAAACGCTGCGCCAGTACTGCGAAGCTTGCGCGTTGCGCAGAGCCGGCAGCTTGCCGAGCGCTGGCGCATTCCAGTGCCACGCGCAGGACGAACAGGTCTTCCACATGGTCTTCGCTGACCTCCGAGACGACCGTGCCGCGTCCGCGTTGCTGTACTGCCAGTCCGTCGGCAACCAGCCGCCCCAGCGCTTCTCGAACGGGCGTCCGCGACACCCCCAGGCGTTCTGACTGCTCAACTTCGGCAAGTACGGTACCCGGGGCCAAGCGCCATTCGACAATGTCGGCGCGCAGGCTCTCGTAGACCTTGTCGCTTGCTCTCATGCTGCAATTGTATACATGGAACTGGCAAAAGCGAGAGATGTGGCGAAAAATCCGCATAGATTTTCAATCCATGTATACACAAACCTTGCGGTGGTGTGATTGCCCTCATAAAGTTGAGGCAGAGGACGACCTCAGTCACCACGCAGATGCCGGGTAATGACGCCCGGTGCCAGGAGGAAAGTACAATGGCACAGGAATACCGTCGGGCCTTTGCCCAAGCCACCCATGACCCCGCTGCTTTCTGGCTGCAAGCGGCCCAGGATCTCCAATGGGACGTTGCTCCGCAGGCGGCCATCGACGACTCGCGCAAGCCGCTGTATTCATGGTTCCCCGACGGGAAGCTCAACCTCTCGGTCAACGCGCTGGATCGCCACGTCGCCGCAGGCCGCGGGGAGAACACCGCACTGATCTACGATTCCGCCATGCTCGGCAGCGTCGAATCGTACACCTATGCCCAGCTGCTCAGTGAAGTCGAGACCTTCGCCGGCGTGCTGGCCGGACGCGGTGTCACGACGGGGGACCGCGTGCTGATCTACTTGCCGATGATCCCGCAGGCCGTGATCGCCATGCTCGCTTGCGCTCGACTCGGCGCCGTGCATTCGGTGGTCTTTGGCGGCTTTGCCCCGAAGGAACTGGCGGCCCGTATTACCGACTGCGCGCCGGTCGCGGTGGTCACCGCCTCCGGCGGCATCGAGCCGAGCAGGCGCATCGAATACCTGCCGGCGGTGGCCGAGGCGCTGTCGCTGGCAGAACCAGCGGTTAAGGACGTGATCGTGGCCCACCGCGACGGGTTCGAGCATGGCCTCGCCGAATACCGGAATCAGCCGATCAACGGCCAGCAGATCACCTGGCTGGACTGGGATGAGCAGGCGCAGCAGGCAGCTCCCGCCGCGGCCGTGCCAGTGCCATCGACCCATCCGCTCTATGTGCTGTATACCTCGGGCACCACCGGTGCGCCCAAGGGAGTGGTCCGTGATACCGGTGGCTACGGCACAGCGCTGCAATACTCGATGAACGCCATCTATGATGTGCATCCCGGGGACACCATGTTCACCGCCTCCGATGTCGGCTGGGTCGTCGGCCACTCCTACATCGTGTACGCGCCGCTGATCGCCGGAGCCACCACGGTGCTCTATGAAGGCAAGCCGGTGGGCACGCCCGATGCCGGAGCTATTGGGCGCATTATCGAGGACCACGGGGTCACAACGATGTTCACCGCGCCAACTGCTTTGCGGGCCGTGCGCAAGGCGGATCCGCAGGGGGCGCTGATCGCCAGCCATGACCTGTCCAGCCTGCGGGCGCTGTTTGTCGCCGGAGAGCGCCTGGACCCGGAAACCTTCCACTTCGCCTCCGATCTTCTGCGGATTCCCGTGGTGGACAACTGGTGGCAGACCGAGACCGGCTGGCCGATCGCCGCGAATCCGCTGGGGCTGGAAGCCCTGCCGGCCAAGGCGGGATCGCCCACCACCCCGGTGCCTGGTTTCACGGTGCAGATTCGCGATGGCCTGGGCGAGCAGCTGCCGGCGGGCCAGGAGGGAAATATTGTTGTCCGCCTGCCGTTGCCACCCGGTGCCTTGACCACGCTGTGGGGCAACGACCAGCGCTTTATCGACACGTATCTGGCGCAAATCGAGGGATGCTACCTGACCGGGGACTCGGGG